>NZ_FNAG01000002.1 GCF_900101825.1 Aquimonas voraii | reverse complement strand
GACCGGGGCGGGCAATTCATCAGCGGGGACTACCAGAGGTTCCTGGATCAGAACGCCTTGGTGAGCAGCATGAGTGCGGCCGGTCACTGTGCCGACAACGCCGCCTGCGAAGGCTTCTTCGGACAGCTCAAGCGGGAGCGCGTGCATCACCAGAACTACCGAACCCGTGACGAGGCACGGGTCGATCTGTTCGACTACATCGAGCGGTTCCACAACCCCCGGATGCGACGTAGAGTCGCTCGCCGGGACCGTAGGTTTTCAGCCTTGTTCAAACCGTCCGCGGAAACGGGGTAGAACCCCACGAAGGCATCGAATGTATCAGCACCTGCATCGAAGAACTCAACCAAGCCAACTTGATCAACTTCCCCGCGACCAGTGTGGGAAGCTCGATCACGTTCAACCTGCGTGCCCGACCGGTTCTTCGCGGGAGTATTCGCAGCGAAGCAACCGGAGACCCGTTGACCAATGCTCAAGTGACGCTCTACGACACTAGCGGTGGGTTTGTAGCCAATGCGGGGACCAGTACGGGTCAGTTCGAACTGCCCGGAATCCGTCCGGGAAGTTATTTGCTTCTCGCGGACTCGCCCGACCACGTCCGAGAGGTCTACGACAACATCCCCTGTCCCTTGCCGAGAGCGACAATCAACTGCCCGGGCGCCATACCTCTCGTATTCACACGCGAGTCCAGCGACAGGGAGATCGAGATAAGTCTGCAGCCCAACCCTGTCGTGACCGGACGTATAGGGCTGGAAGGGCGTTCAGAGTCCGGCTTTGCGGCCGACTTGTTTGCCTTTGGATCGAACGGCCAGTCCACTCTGCGCGTCTTGGTGCAAACCGACGCGCAGGGGAGCTACAGGACGCAAGCCTTCCCCAGCGGCAGCTTCCGTTTCGGCGCCAGCATGCCTGGCTATTGGGATCAATTGTTCCCGCGGATCGACTGCTTGGCCAGTTGGCCGGACTCGTTCAGTGGATGCAGCCTGTCGAACGCCACCGTCATCAACCTGCAGCCCGGACAGGCCAATCAAGATATCGATTTTCGTCTGCGTCCGCAGTCGGCGAGCGCCGTGCGCGTAGTCAGTGCTTCGAACCATGCGCCTTTGGCTGGGGTCAGCATCGATGTCTGGAATGGCAACGGTGTCCGCCTGCAGAGCCTGTTGTCCTCTCCGGAAGGCATGGTTTACGTGGAATACGACCCGTTACAGACGCGCCTGCTTTCGACCTTCAACCTGCTTGGCTTGGAAGACCAGGTCTACAACGGGATCCGCTGTCCGGCGGGACCTGTGTATTTCGGGCAGTGCTCGCTTCAAGGAGCTACGCCGCTTCCCTCGCCGATCAACGGCTCGACGCTGGCGCCCGATATCGTGATCCGAATGAGTGACGGGATCATGCTGTTCAGTCACGGGTTCGAACCCTGAGAGCCTCACCCATCGACCGCAAAGCGGGTAACGGGAATCCGAAAGGCGAAGTTGGCCCCATGCGCGCGGCCAACTTCGCCCCGCCATACCGTGCGCCAGCTCACGGCAGCCAGACTATGGCGATCGAACTTGAGGCCGCTATCGTTATCGCGTTCCTGCTGGTGCCTTGGTCAGGGCCAAATCCTCGCGAAGCAGCAATCCCGGCATGGAACCCGCCTACTCCGATGGACCCTTCCCGTCGAATCCGCCACTCGATACCGCTAAGGGGAGTGGGGACCCTGCCGAGGCGAAAGCAGGGCTTCATTACACAGCTCGCTCAATCGGCTCGGCTTGCGTGCAGGAAATCCAGCGCCACCGCCAGCATCGCCCGCGTGCCGACAGGCAGCGCGGCTTCGTCGACCACGAATTCCGGCGAGTGATTGGTCGGCGCCTTACGCGGGTCCTGGTCGGCCGAGGTTGCGCCAACGAAGAAGAACAGGCCGGGCACTTCGTTGGCGAAGAAGGAGAAATCCTCCGAGCCCAGGATCAAGGGCATCGCCAGCACATTGCCCGCGCCCGCCGCGCGCTCCAGGCTGGGCCGCATGCGCGCGGTCAGGGCTTCGTCGTTGCGGGTGACCGGATAGCCGGCCTCGCTGGGAATCTGCGCCTCGACCGTGGCGCCATGCGCTGCGGCCACGTGCGTGGCGAGATCACGCAGCTGCTCCTGGATGCGCGTCCGCACGGCGGGGTCGAAGGTGCGGATGGTGCCGATCAGCTCGACCTCGTCGGGAATGATGTTGCTGCGCACGCCGCCGTTGATGGCGCCGAAGCTGAGGACCGCCGGGACCGCGCTGATGTCGGTGCGGCGGCTCACGAGGGTCTGCGCGGTGCTGACGATGTCGGCGGCGGCGACGATCGGGTCGATGCCGCCCCAGGGCTGCGAGCCGTGGGTCTGGCGGCCCTTCACCACGATGCGGAAGCTGTCGGCCGCGGCCATGGTCAGCCCACCGCGATAGCCGATCTTGCCCACCGGCAGACCGGCCATGACGTGCAGGCCGAATACGGCGTCGGGCTTGAAGTCGGCAAACAGACCTTCCTTCAGCATCAGCTCGGCACCGCCCTCCTCGCCCTCGGGCGGGCCTTCTTCGGCGGGCTGGAAGATGAACATCACTTCGCCCGGCAGCTCATCGCGCAGGCCGGCCAAGGCCTGCGCCACGCCCATCAGGATCGCGACATGGGTGTCGTGCCCGCAGGCGTGCATCACGCCGACCGTGCTGCCGTTGTATTCGGTGGTGACCTTGGAGGCGAAAGGCAGACCGCTGCGCTCGGTGACCGGCAGCGCGTCCATGTCCGCCCGCAGCGCGATCCGTGGCCCGGGCTTGCCGCCCTTCAGCAGACCGACCACGCCGGTGTGGGCGATGCCGGTGCGCGTCTCGATGCCGAGGCTGCGCAAGTGCTCCGCCACCTTGCGCGAAGTCTCGAACTCGCGGTTGCCGAGCTCGGGGAACTGATGGATATCGCGGCGCCAGGTCAGCACCTCATCGGCGACGTCATCGGCCAGCGGCTCGATGGCGGGGGCCTGTGCGAGCGCAGTCGCGCCTGTCATCAAAGCCAGCAAGGAGAAACCACAGCACGCACGCTTGAACATCACCGCCCCCGGTTGATCTTTCGGTGGACGGAGACTAGCAGCCTGCCTGCACATCGGTTCACTCTGGCCTACGATCGGTCGTCTCGGCAGTGACGGTGTTCGCGTCATCGGCAGCCGCCTTGGAAACCCTGCGTAGGGCTCCCACCAGGCTGGGCCCGCGCAGCAGCAGGATCGCGCCTGCTGCCGAAGCGACCAAAGCTGAAAGAAGGTCGGCAATCAGGGGAGCGCGGATCTCGACGGTCAGGTCCAGCAGCATCAGGCTGAACACATGGACCGTATCCACCAGGCCGCTGAGCAGCCACCAAAGACCGAGCAGGATCAAGCCCGTGTCCCGTAGAGCTTCGCGACCACCTTGAACCGGAACGTGCGAATCACTCGAGCGCGGCAGAAGGCGGGATACCACGGCGAGAGGAAAGACCCAAAGGGCCAGAGCCACCAGACCCGGCAGCAGTGCGATTCCCACCATCCACACCCGATCTTCCGCCCAATCGCTGCCTGGCCCCGCCCAACCGTAGGCGCCCAACGCACTCTGCAGCGAGGCAAGGCCAAGCCAGATTGCGAACAGGCGAAGGCCGACGGTCAGCAGATCCTCTCGACTCATTCCGGACTCCATGACCAAGCGCTCCTCAGCGGAGTGTCACGAGCGTCTTGCGCCCAACCTCACTCCCACTCAATCGTCGCCGGCGGCTTGCCGCTGATGTCGTAGACCACGCGGCTGACGCCGCGCAGCTCGTTGACGATGCGCCTCGCGACGCGGTCGAGGAAGTCGTAGGGCAGATGCGCCCAGTGGGCGGTCATGAAGTCGATGGTCTCGACCGCACGCAGCGCGATCACCCACTCATAGGCGCGGGCGTCGCCGACCACGCCGACCGACTTGACCGGCAGGAACACGGCGAAGGCCTGGCTGACGCGGTCGTAGAGGTCGGCGCGGCGCAGCTCTTCGATGAAGATGTGGTCGGCCTTGGCCAGCAGCTCGGCGTATTCCGCCTTGACCTCGCCGAGGATGCGCACGCCCAGGCCCGGTCCCGGGAAAGGGTGGCGGTAGACCATGTGGCGCGGCAGGCCAAGTGCCACGCCGAGACGACGCACTTCGTCCTTGAACAGCTCGCGCAGCGGCTCGACCAGGCCGAGCTTCATCTTCTCGGGCAGGCCGCCGACGTTGTGGTGGCTCTTGATGACGTGCGCCTTGCCGGTCTTGCTGCCGGCCGACTCGATCACGTCAGGATAGATCGTGCCCTGCGCCAGCCACTGGATGTTGCTGAGCTTGGCGGCTTCCTCATCGAAGATCTCGACGAACAGGCGGCCGATGATCTTGCGCTTGGCTTCCGGGTCTTCGACGCCAGCCAGTGCGGCGTAGTAGCGCTCAGCGGCATTGACGCGGATCACCTTGACGCCCATGCCGCCGGCCTCGGCGTTGGCGGCGAACATCTGCATGACCTGATCGCCTTCCTGCCAGCGCAGCAGGCCGGTGTCGACGAACACACAGGTCAGACGATCGCCCAGGGCACGGTGCAGCAGGGCCGCCACCACGCTGGAATCGACGCCGCCCGACAGGCCCAGCAGCACGTCGCCCTCGCCCACCTGGGCGCGCACGCGCTCGATCTGGTCCTCGATGATGTTGGCGGCCGTCCACAGGGTCTGGCAGCCACAGAGGTCGACCACGAAGCGCCGCAGCATGTCGGTGCCGGACTTGGTGTGGGTCACCTCCGGGTGGAACTGCACGCCGTACCAGCGGCGCTGCTCGTCGGCCATGGCGACGATGGCGACGCTCTCGGTGCGCGCGGTGATGCGGAACTGCGGCGGCACTGCGGTGACGCGGTCACCGTGGCTCATCCACACGTCCAGCCGTGGCGGCGAGCCGGCGTGGTCCTTCAGGCCATCCAGCAGGCCACAGGGCGCGCTGACCTCGACTTCGGCATAGCCGAACTCGCGCTCGTGCCCGGCCTCGACCTTGCCGCCCAGCTGCATGGCCATGGTCTGCATGCCGTAGCAGATGCCGAGGATCGGCACGCCGGCGGCGAACACTTCCTGCGGCGCGCGCGGCGAGCCCGCTTCAACCGTGGACTCCGGCCCGCCCGAGAGGATGATGCCCTTGGCACCCCAGGCAGCAATCTCGGCGGGATCGTGATCCCAGGCCCAGATCTCGCAGTACACCCCGATCTCGCGGATGCGACGGGCGATCAGCTGCGTGTACTGCGCGCCGAAGTCGAGGATCAGGATCTTGTCGCTGTGGATGTCTGGGAGCATGGGATTCGCGATTCGGGATTGGGGATTCGTAACAGCCAAGAGCATCGTGAGCGTTGAGCTCTCCGGTAGCGCATGGCCCATGGCGGACGATCAGTACGAAGCGGTGACGCAGCGGATGCAGCTCAGAGCGGGAGGGTTGTCGTAGCGAATCCCGAATCCCAACTCCCGAATCCCGCCGCGCGGGCCTCAGCCCGCGCGGTAGTTCGGCGGCTCCTTGGTGATCTGCACGTCATGCACGTGGCTTTCGCGCACGCCGGCGTTGGTGACGCGCACGAAGCTCGGCTTGGTGCGCATGTCTTCAACGCTGGCGCAGCCCACATAACCCATCGAGGCGCGCAGGCCGCCGGCCAGCTGGTGGACGATATTGCGCACCGAGCCGCGATAGGGCACGCGCCCCTCGATGCCCTCGGGCACCAGCTTGTCGGCGTCGGACGCGTCCTGGAAGTAGCGGTCCTTGCTGCCCTGCTCCATCGCACCCAGGCTGCCCATGCCGCGGTAGCTCTTGTAGCTGCGGCCCTGGAACAGCTCGGTCTCGCCGGGGCTCTCTTCAGTACCGGCGAACAGGCCGCCGATCATCACGGTGGAGGCACCGGCGGCGATGGCCTTGGCGATGTCGCCGGAGTAACGGATGCCGCCGTCGGCGATCAGCGGGATCTGGTCCTTGAGCGCGGTGGCGACGAGATCGATTGCGGTGATCTGCGGCACGCCGACACCGGCCACGATGCGGGTGGTGCAGATCGAACCCGGGCCCACGCCGACTTTCACCGCATCGGCGCCGTGATCGAGCAGGGCCAGCGCGGCATCACCGGTGACGATGTTGCCGCCGATGACCTGCACGTTCGGGAAGGTCTTCTTGACCCAGCGCACGCGATCGAGCACGCCCTGCGAGTGGCCGTGCGCGGTGTCGACCACGATCACGTCGACCCCGGCCTGCACCAGCGCATTGACCCGCGCCTCGGTGTCGCCGCCGACGCCGACCGCCGCACCGACCAGCAGCTGCTCGTCGCTGTCCTTGGCGGCATTGGGGTTGTCGCGGGCCTTCTGGATGTCCTTGACGGTGATCAGTCCGCGCAGGGCGAACTGGTCGTCGACCACCAGCACCTTCTCGATGCGGTGCTTGTGCATCAGGTCGAGCACTTCGTCATCCGACGCGCCCTCGCCCACCGTCACCAGACGGTCCTTCTTGGTCATGATGTGGCTGACCGGGTCGTCCAGCCGCTTCTCGAAGCGCATGTCGCGGCTGGTGACGATGCCGACCAGCTGGTTGCCGTCGACGACCGGCACGCCCGAGATGTTGCGCTTGCGGGTCAGCTTGATGACTTCGCCAATCGTGGTGTTGGGGCCCACGGTGAAGGGCTCGCGGATCACGCCGGCTTCGAAGTTCTTGACCTGCTGCACGTGCGCGACCTGCTCGGCGACGCTCATGTTCTTGTGCAGGATGCCGATGCCGCCGAGCTGGGCCATGGCGATGGCCAGGCGCGCTTCGGTGACGGTGTCCATGGCGGCGGACACGATCGGCAGGTTGAGTTTGAGTCCGCGCGTGAGCCGCGTGGCCAGGCTGACGTCCTTGGGCAGCACCACCGAGTGGGCGGGAATCAGCGAGACGTCGTCGAAGGTCAGTGCTTCAACCTGGATGCGCATGCGGCGGGCTCCGGAGGGAAGAAGCGCGACATTATAGGCCGGGGTGCCGGGCCGGCGTTAGCACAGATTTGCGTGCTCGTGGTTCGACCGAGCCTGGGCTCCCCCCTCAATCTTGACTCCGCCAGCTGCGAATCCCAAATCCCGAATCCCGGCCCTCAAAGCAGAGCCAGCGACAGCCACGGCACATAGGTGATCAGCCCCAGCGCCAGCAGCAGGATCAGGAAGAAGGGGATGCACGCACGGACCAGCTGCCCGATCGGCACCTTGAACCGATAGCTCGCGATGAACAGGTTCATCCCCACCGGCGGGGTGAAATAGCCGAGCTGCAGGTTGGCCAGCATCAGCACGCCGAGGTGCACCGGATGGATGCCGTAGCCGATCGCGATCGGCACCAGCAGGGGCACCAGGATGACGATGGCGGCGAACACATCCAGCAGCATGCCCACCGCCAGCAGGAACAGGTTGAGCGCCAGCAGGAACGTGATCGGGCTGTTGATCGCCCCCTGGATCCATTCGAACAGCCGCGTTGGCACCTCGGCGTCGACCAGCCAGTTGGACAGCGCCAGCGCCGCACCCAGGATGATCAGGATGGCGCCGACCATGCGCATCGACTCGGCCAGAAGCCCGGGCAGGCGTTTGAATGCGATCTCGCGCCGCACCAGCACGGTCACCACCAGCACGTAGAGCGCAGTGATCGCTGCGGCTTCCGAGGCCGCCAGCGCACCGGAATAGATTGCGCCCAGCACGAGGATCGGCAGTGGGATCTCCCATACGGCCTCGCGCGCGGCCTCACGCAGGCGCGGCCAGGTGAAGGGCTGTGAGCGCGCGTGCAGGGCGCGACCGTGCCAGCCGGCGTAGGCGCCAAGCAGGACGATCATCAGCAGCCCGGGCAAGATGCCCGCGAGGAACAGGTCCTCGATCGTCAACGCGGGCGTGGTGCCCAGCTGGCCGGCGACGAAGCCGTAGAGGATCAGCGGCAGCGAGGGTGCGAACAGCAGGCCCAAGCTGCCGGCGCTGGTGACCAGACCGAGATTGAAACGCTCATCGAACCCGGCCGCCTTGAGCGCGGGATACAGCAGAGCGCCCATGGCCACGATGGTCACGCCCGAGGCACCGGTGAATGCGGTGAACAGCGCACAGGCCACCAGCCCCACGATGGCGATGCCGCCCGGCAGCCAGCCCAGCAGCGCGTCGGACAGCTTGAGCAGGCGCTGCGGTGCGCGGCTTTCGGCCAGCAGGTAACCGGCCACGGTAAAGAGCGGGATCGCGGTGAGGCCGGGCATGCCGGCCAGGCGATGGAACTCGACCGCGACCACGGTGAGGTCGTAGCCGGCCTGATGGAAGCCGATGAAGGCCGCGCCGAGGATCAGCACGAACAGCGGTGCGCCCAGCAGGGCGGCGACGAGCAGTAGCAGCCAGAGCCCGCTCACGGCGAACCGCCCTCGCCCACCGGCGGATCAAGCGGCGGCCCCAGAGCGCTGGAGATGGCAAAGCGCAGCGCGAGGACCGCGAAACCGAAGGGGATGATCAGCATGCCCGCCCAGCTCGGCAGGCCGGCGAACAGCAGCGTCGGCGCTTCGCGCTCAAGCTCGACCAGGCTCCAGCCGTACCAGGCCATCAGCGCACACAGCGCCGCTGCCACCAGTTGCGCCAGCGACCACAGCACTCTCTGCCCAAGCGGCGGCAGCAGGCGCGGCAGCAGGTCGAGCGCAAGATGCCGTCGCTCGCGTGCGGCACCCAAGGCACCCAGCAGGGCGATCCAGAGCACCAGGGTGCGCTGGGCTGCCTCGCCCGAGCTCCAGCCGGTATCCGCGATCCAGCGCAGGCCGATCTGCGCCACGGCGAGCCCCAGCAGAAGCAGGAGGAGGCCCGCGAGCAGGCCATCTTCCAGACGGTGCAGGCCGCGCAGCAGTCGGCTCACGCGCCGCGCCTCACGGGGTGGCGGCGCCGACGCGGCTGACCACCGCATCGACCATGCTGGCGCTCAGTTCGCCGCGCTCGACCATGCCGGTGCGCACCGACAGGCCCACCTCGCGCCAGCGCGCCAATTCGGTGCTGTCGGGCGTGAAGAACTCGATGCCTTCGCCACGCAGGGCTGCCATGGCGCTTTCATCCGCGCGCTGGTTCTCGGCGTCGATGCGGTCCGATGCCGTGCCGAAGGCCTCAAGCACGATCGCCTGATCGGCCGTGCTGAGCCGGCCGAATGCGCGCTTGTCGAGCACCACGAAGCCCACCACGTAGGCCAGCGGCGCGTCGAACAGATGCTTGATCCGGGTATGCCACTGCAGGGCGATCGCGCCCGCCGGGGTGTTGCCAACGATGTCGATCATCCCCGTCTGCAGGCTGGTGAACACATCCGAAAGCGGCAGCGGGATCGGGCTGACACCGCCAGAGCTGAAGGTACGCTCCGAGATGCGGTCGTTGCTCGGTATCCAGACCTTTCCCGCGCGCAGGTGCTCGATGCTCTGCAGCGGCTTGCTGCTCATCATGTAGGCGAAGCCGACGCCCGAGATGCTGAGCACCTCGAAGCCCTTGTCGCGGATGCCCGCCTTCAGCAGCGGATCGACCTCACGACGCACGGCCGAGACCTGCGTGTGGTTCTCGAACAGGAAGGGCAGGCCGTAGACCACCGCATCCGGATAGACGAGGGACAACTCGCTGCCGGTCAGGGCGCCGCCCTGCAGCTGGCCCAGCCGGATCTTGCGCATCACCGTGGCGTCATCGCCCATCACGCCTCCGGGGTAGTAGCGGAACTCCACCCGGCCCTCGGTACGCTGCTTGACCTCGTCGGCCGCAGCGCGCATTTCGCGCAGCCAGGTCGATCCCTCGGGGGCAAGAGTGGCGATCTTGAAGCTCTGGGCCTCGGCCAGCGGCGCGCAGAGGGCGAACAGGACAATCCAAAGAAGGCGCATCAAGGGCTCCAGCTCAGAAGTAGTTTTTCGAGTCATCCAGAAGGATGCGTGCTTGCGCCTGCGCCAGGGTGTTCATCAGGGTCAGGCCCGGCGCCTTGGGGTCGGCTTCCAGCACCTGCTTGAGCTGCCCATCGTGCAGTTCCTGGTCGAATACCAGCCGCGCGTAGTGCCGCGCCAGCAGGGTGCGCGCCATCAGGTTGCGCCCCTGCGAAAGTTCGATGGCGCGCTCGAAGGCCGCCCTGCCCTGCTCCGGCTGGCCACCGACCGCGGCCGGGCGCAGCGAGTTCAACACGCCCAGATAGACATGGGGCATGCCCTGGTCGAGGCCAGGCTCGAGCGCCACGGCACGTTCCAGCAGCAGGCTGACGCGCGGGATCGCGGCGATGGCCGCGTAGTCATCGCTATGGGTCTGGATGTAGCCAGCCCAGGCGCTGCCCAAGGCATACAGGCGCCCGGCGTGTTCAACGGATTGCGCCGCCACTGCGGCTTCCCAGGCATCGTAGGGCGCCTTGAGCGCGCCACAGATCTCATCCTGATCGATGCAGGCGGCCCGCTGGGCGTAGTCGAAGGCACGCTTCGACAGCCGCGCCGCGCGCTCAGGTTCAGCGACGAAGTTGCCGGCATAGGCGCCATACAGTCGCGCGGCCGCGCGCAGCGTGCCGGCGTTGTCCGGATCGCCCTCAAGCAGGCCATCCAGCAGCAACAGATACGCCGGCAGGCCCTCGGCGACGGTGGCGGGGTCATCCTGGTTGAGGATGCCGCGGCCCAGGTTGTCAGCAAAGCGCTCGCTGGCGCGGTTGACGATCGAGGCGCAGCCTGTCAGCGCGAAAAGGCCGGCGCCCAATGCGGCGATACGGACCACGGGTTTCAACGGAAATCGATTCACGGCGAGGCTCCCTGCCAACGGCCAGTGTCTACGGCGCAGGCGACGCCGAGGTGACACGCCCACCCTGTCTCAGGCGCGGCCAAGTTCGCGCAAAAGACTGGCTTCCCAGGTGTTCTGCATCAGCGTGGCGACGGTCATCGGCCCGACGCCACCCGGCACCGGCGTGATCCAGCTGGCGCGCTCGACGGCCGCGTCAAAGCCGACATCACCCGTCAGCGAGCCATCCGGCAGACGGTTGATGCCGACATCGATCACCACCGCGCCCGGCTTGATCCACTCGCCTGGCACCAGGCCCGGTTTGCCCACCGCGACCACGACGAGATCTGCCGCCTCCACGTGCTGGCGCAGGGTGTCGCGCGGGGTGAAGCGGTGGCAGCAGACCGTCGTGCAGCCGGCGATCAGCAGCTCCAGCGCCATCGGCCGACCCACGTGGTTGGACACACCGACGATGACCGCCTGCTGCCCGCGCACCGGCCGATCGGTATGGCTGAGCAGATGCACGATGCCCTTCGGCGTGCACGGCCGCAGCCCAAGCTGACGCAGGGCCAGGCGGCCGACGTTCTCGGGATGGAAGCCGTCCACGTCCTTGCGCGGATCAACGCGGTTCAGCACCGCCTGCGCGTCGATGTGCGCCGGCAGCGGCAGCTGCACCAGGATGCCGTCGACCTCGGGGTCCGCATTCAGGCGATCGATCAGGGCGGCGAGATCGGCCTGCGGCGTGTCGGCGGGCAGGTCAAAAGCGAAGCTCGCATAGCCCACGCGCTCGCAGGCACGGCGCTTGTTGCGCACGTAGACGGCGGAGGCGGGATCAGCGCCGACCAGCACCACGGCCAGCCCAGGCGGCTTGCGTCCGCTGGCGACGCGGTCGCTGACTCGGCGGGCAAGATCGGCAAGCAGCTCATCGGCAATACGCTTGCCATCCAGCAGGCGTGCGGTCATGGCGTGGACCCGGCGTTAAAGCCGCGAATTATTGCATACGGCGTGAGCCGCGCCCGCTCGGCTCAATGCTCGGCCGAGAGCGCTGGCTCATCGCAAAGCCCTCCCTGGGGTAGGCCCAGGCTCAGCCTGGCCTGAACGCCGGTAGCGAATCTGACTCCCTACCCGCCGACGCTGCAAAACCGCCCGTAGTCCGCATAGCCCGGAAATGCACGCCCCGGCGCGCAGACCGCGCACTGTGGATCGGTCGGCACGCCGATCTCGCGAAAACCCATCTGCAGCGCGTCCACGCTGAGCACGCGGCCGTCCAGCACGCGGCCGATGCCGAGCAGGTACTTCAGCGCCTCATTCGCCTGCAGCAGCCCGATCAAGCCCGGCAGCACGCCAAGCACGCCGGCTTCCGCGCAATTCGGCGCTTCCAGGGGAGGCTCGGGAAAAAGGCAGCGGTAGCAGGGCGACCGCCCGCGCCGCACGCCTGCGGCAAACACGCCCACCTGCCCGGTGAAACGCTCCACCGCGCCATAGACCATGGGCAGGCCGAGCTTCACGCAGGCATCGGACACCAGGTAGCGGGTGGGGAAGTTGTCGCTGCCGTCGATCACCAGTTCGACCCCGGCGAACAGGCGCTCGATGTTTTCGGCACCGAGGCGCTGGGCGCGGGTGTCGAGGTCGAGGTGCGGGTTCAGCGCCAGCAGGCGCTCACGCGCGGAATCGACCTTGTACTCGCCGACCGCGGCGTCGGTGTGCAGCACTTGGCGCTGCAGGTTGCTGCGGTCGACGCGGTCATCGTCGATCAGGCGGATGTGGCCCACGCCCGCCGCCGCCAGGTACAGGGCCACCGGCGAACCCAAGCCGCCGGCGCCGACGATAGCCACACGCGCGCGCTGCAGCCGCCGCTGTCCATCCAGGCCGACCTGCGGCAGGCGCAGGTGGCGATCGAAGCGCTCCAGGAAGTCCGGTGACTCCTGCGCGCCGGCCCAGGGCAGACCCTGTGCACGCCAGGCGCCACAGCCGCCGCGCACCGAAGCGAGATTCGTATAGCCCAGCGCGCGCAGCTGCGAAGCCGCGCGCAGCGAGCGCATGCCGGCGGCGCAGATCAGCAGCAGCTCACTTTCGGCCGCGGCGTAGCCGGCGATGTCGGTGGCAACCCGCGCCAGCGGCAGCGCCACCGCCCCGGCGGGGAGTCCGGCGGCGCGCTCGCTGTCCTCACGAACATCGATAAGCAGTGCGCCGGCCTGCTGGCGAGCGAACGCCTCGGCCGGGTCCAGCTCGCGGATCACGCCTGACTCCGGTACTGCAGGGCAGCGATGGTCGGCGCGACCCAGCCTGAGAACTGTCGCAGCAGGGCTTCAGGCTCGGAGTCGACCCACAGCAGGCGCGCACGCGAACTGCGCCAGGCGCGCGGTGCGCCGGCCACGGCGGGCATCGGCACGCCGAGCCGCGGCAGGCGCTCGCGCAGCACCGGGGCGGCGCCCTCGGTGGCGCTGAGCAGGACAAGATCGAAGCTGTCCAGTGCATCGCCCAAGGCGGCATCGATGCGATCGGCATGCTGGGGCAGCGCCGGCCAGGCCAGCGATTCGATGCGCTGCTCGGCCAGCAGGGCCTGCAGCATCGGGCTGGCGGCATCGTGCAGGCGGCCCTCGGCCCGCGGCTCACCCGCCTGCAGCAGGGCGTCACCGAAGCTGAAGACCGCAACCGTAGGCCGCGGATAGACCTCGACCCGAGCCTCACCGCTCGCGGCGAGCAGACCGATCTGGCGCGGCGTCAGCGCATCGCCGGCGCGCAGGCCTTGGCCTGTCATGCCGGCGTAAACACGTCCCAAGGCGCGCGGCACCGGCACCGCTTCAGTGCGTAGCGCCGGCTGCGGGACGGACTCGGTCAGGGCCTGCAGCAGTGGATCCATGGGACGGCCCCGCTCAGGACTTGCGCTTGACGAACTGCATCAGGCGCTTGCGCTTGGCTTTCTGGCGGTCGCTCAGTTCCGGCTTGGGCTTGTCCTTGTACGGGTTCTCGCCTTCGCGGAACAGCAGGGCGATCGGCGTGCCGACCAGTTTGAAGCGCTTGCGGAAGAAGTTCTCCAGATAGCGCTTGTAGCTGTCCGGCAGGGTCTTGAGACGGGTGCCGTGGACGACGATCGTCGGCGGGTTGTGTCCGGCCATGTGCGCATAGCGCAGCTTGGCGACATGACCGCGCACCATCGGCGGCTGGAAGGCCTCGAAAGCGGCTTCAAGGGCACGGTTGATCTCGGAGGTGCCGATCGTGCGGGTGGCTGACTCGTTGGCGCGGTGCACCGCGCGGAACAGTTCGCGCAGGCCGGTGCCGTGCTTGGCCGAAATCGTCACGATCTGGGCGTAGTTGACGAAGGCGAGCCGGCGCTCGAGGTCGGCCTTGCACTGGTCCTTCTGGTACTGGGTCAATCCATCCCACTTGTTGACCGCGATCACCAGCGCGCGCTGGGCCTGCAGCACATGGCCCAGCACGGTGGCGTCCTGCTCGGTCACGCCTTCACTGGCGTCGAGCATGAACACCACCACCTCGCTTTGCTCGATGGCTTGCAGCGCCTTCAGCACGCTGAACTTCTCGATGGCTTCGTCGACGCGGGCCTTGCGGCGGATGCCGGCGGTGTCGATCAGACGGTACTTGCGACCCTCGCGTTCGAGATCGACCGCGATCGAGTCACGCGTGGTGCCCGCCACCTCGGAGGCCAGCACCCGCTCCTCGCCACAGATGCGATTGACCAGGGTCGACTTGCCGACGTTGGGGCGACCGACGATCGCCAGCTTCAGGCGCTGTGTGGGGTCTTCCAGCGCGGGATCGAATTCGCCTTCCGCCAGCGCCGGCAGGCGCGCGAACAGGGTCTCGATCAGCGTCAGCACTCCGCGCCCGTGGGAAGCCGCCAAGGGCAGGACCGTATCGATGCCCAGCCGGGAGAACTCGGCCATCGCGGTGTTCTCGTCGAGGCCGTCGGTCTTGTTGACGGCCAGGATCACGGGCTTCGACTGCCGGCGCAGGCGACGCAGGATCTCGCTGTCATCCGGCGTGATGCCCGCTCGCGCATCCACAATGAACAGCAGCACGTCGGCCTCGTCGACGGCCGCCCAGCTCTGCACTTCGGCGCGCTCGCCCAAGCTGCCTTCTTCAGAACCGATGCCGCCAGTGTCGACCACCATGAAGGGGCGTTCGCCCAGGCGACAAACGCCGTACTGGCGATCACGGGTCAGGCCCGGCTGGTCGGCCACCAGGGCATCACGCGAGCGGGTGAGGACGTTGAAGAGTGTCGACTTGCCCACGTTGGGGCGACCGACCAGGGCGACGAGAGGCAGCACGGGTGAATCCTTTGATGACGGTCGCGGATAAGGCATCCGCGCTTTGGAGTGCGGCCGACAGTCTGCCGCAACTCCGGAAAACGCAGAACGCGCCGTGTCGCCACGGCGCGTTCCGCTGCGACCTGGAGCCGATGATCAGCGAACGCGGAATGCCGCGATTTCGCCATCCGTGCTGGTCACGATCAGCAAGTCATCGACCACGATGGGGCTGCCGCGCAGCGGCTTCTTGCCGTGCCGAGCGCGGCCGAGGAAGCGCCCATCCTCCATGCTCATCCAGTGCACGTAGCCCTCGATGTCGCCGGCTGCGGCGTAGCCGGCATGGTAAGCGGGCGTGGTCAGCCAGCGGTGGGCCAGCGCATCCTGCTTCCAGATCGCCGAGCCGGTACGCTGATCAAGCGACCACAGGTTGCCGCGGTCGTCCGCCACCAGCACGGCTTCGCCGGCCAGCACGACGCCGCCGTAGACGGACATCTCGCGGTTCCACAGCGGACGTGCGTTCAGCGCTTCGAAGGCCACGACCTGGCCGCGGTAGCTGCCTGCGAAAAGGAGTCCATCGCGGAAGGCGATCTCGCCATCGACGTCACTCATGCGGTCGAGGTCGGTGCGGCCTTCGCCGACGGACACCGGCTGCTCCCACACCGGAGAACCGTTTTCGACACGCAGCGCCACGACGCTGCCGTCGTCGTAGCCGACGAACAGGGCCGTGTCGACGATCAGGGGTGGGCTGTTACCGCGCAGGGTAAGGCTCGGCAGGGCGCGGTCAAATACCCAGCGGCGTGTGCCGTCGGTGATGGAGAAGGCGAACAGGCGACCGTCGTTGGCACGCACCACGGCGAGACCGCGACCGATCGTCGGCTGGGCAATCACCTCGGAAGTCACATCGGCGCGCCAACGCTCGGCGCCCGTGTCCGGATTCAGTGCCAGCACGACGCCATCGAGGGTCGTCATCAGCAAAGTGCCTTCGCCAAAGCCCGGCGGGCCAGCGAAGCGCAGCCCTTCGAACTCCTGCGACCAGAGCTCACGCCCGGTCTGCACGTCGAGCGCGGTGACCTCACCCTCGACGTTGCCGAAGTACAGCTTGCCTTCACCCGCCACCGGACGTTGGCGCAGGCCCATGCTGCCTTCGCCCTCGCCCATCGACCTCGACCAGGCGCGCTCGATACGGATGTTCGACTCGAAGTCGACCAGTTCGGCGGGTGGTTCGATGTTCTCGCGCTTGCTGACGCGGGAGCCGCTGCAGGCCACAAGCCCCAGCGCGAGCAGTGAGAGGCCGAGCGCGCGCACAGCACCACGCATGCTCAGGACTCCTGCGGGGCGCCGGCGCCCAGATCAGCAAGCTTGAGCTCGACCAGACCGCGGCTCGGCTGGTTCGCATCAAGATGGGTCAGTGCATCCTGGTAAGCGCTGATCGCATCCTCGTGCTTGCCCTGAGCCTTCAGGATGTCGCCGCGCAGCTCCGAAGCGAGCCCCGGGAAGTCCGCCTTGGCGGCATCAGCCAGAGCGAGCGCCTGGTCCAGCTGGCCCTGGGCTACGCGGAGCCGCGCGAGGCGCAGAGTGGCGATTTGCGCCAGCAAGGGCTCGTTCGCGGCACTGCGCGCCTTGTCGAGTGCAGCAGAGGCCGCATCGAGATCTCCGGCCTCCAGCTTCGTCTGCGCGACCTGCAGCTCAGCCAGGGCGATGTAGGGCGAATCCTTGAACTTTTCGCCGATGCCCGCGGCGACCTCGGCGATCGTCTCGGTCTGATCTGCCGAGATGGCCTTTCGCAGAGACTCGAACTGGTTGGCGGCGTCATAGCGCGCCTGCAGCTGCGAGCCCTGGTGCCACTCCCAGCCAAGGAAGGCCAGCAGGCCAACGGCGACGCCGCCGACCAGCGCATTGCCGTTGTCCTTGAGCCAGCGTCGAACGCGTTCGCCGCGCTCGTGTTCGTCCATCAGTTCAATCGACATTCTGTATTCCGTAAGAGGTCAACGTGCAGCGGAGGAAGCTCGGCCGATGACCGGGTGTCAACCCGCCGGGTTTGCGGGCGCGAGCGTGCCGTCCGCGCCGAGTCTAAAGCGCGCAACGTTGGCGCGTTGGAAGGCCGAGACATCGATTGCCTCCCCGTTCAGACGCAGCTCGACGCCACCGGCATTGCCGAGCGAGACCCGCAGCCCGGCGTTCAGGGGAAAGGAACGCGTGGCTCCCGCTCGCAGCAGGGACGATTCCAGAACGTCGCCGTCTGCCGTGCTGACTTCCACCCAACTGTCGGCGCTGAGGCTGAGCTGGAGCATCTCGGGTTCCGACGTTCCCGCGACGCTGGGAGCCTCGGGTGCCAGCGTGACTGCGGCAGGACTCAAGGTCGCACTGGCCAAGTCAGCTCCCGCCGGTCGCGACGGGAACATGGGAGCGAGGGAGGCCATCACCGGCAGCTCCGGCGGCGCGGCGGCAGCAGGCGCCATGCCCGCGTCCACAGCCCCTGAAGCTGGAACGTCCAGCGAGGTCAGGGTGGCGCGCTGCGAGGGCAGTTGATTGGAGGTGGCCATCCAGATGAAGGGCACCACGATCGCCGCGGTGAGAAAGACGTGGCCGATTCGGCTCGTATAGCGCCCCAGCACGGTGCCGTAGCGCGGCTTGACGTGGATCACCAGGTTGGGCGCCGTGGTGCGCGCGGCGGGCAAGGCGTCGACAACGACGGCAGGCATTCCGACCGCTTTCGCGTAGGCGCTCAGGTAGCCGCGGGTGAACACCCCGGCCCCCAGTGCATCGAGACGATCCGCTTCGATCGCCTCGATGATCTGCACGCGAAGTTTGAGTCGCGAAGCCAGCTCGGTGACGTCGAGGCCCAACGCCTCGCGGCGCTTGCGAAGGCGAGTGCCGATGGACTCGGCCCCCGCCCGGGTGTCGATGACCGCGCGCTCGGGCGCCCCGGCGCCCTCATGCAAGTGTCCGCTCATTGGATCGCAGGCTCCCCCTGGAGCGTCGGTGCGGCTTCGTGGTCGGGATACTCCGTGCGCAGGCGCTCGCGATAGCGGTTGGCCGCCTCGACGTTGCCCAGCCCGGTTTCGATGGCGGCCCCCAACTCCAGGGCATCCGGCCCCAGCGTTGTCGCCGCCTCATGTCGCTGCAGAAAGGCGCGCGCGCGCAGCAGCTCGCCCTTGGCGAACTGCAGGCGGGCGAGATCGAAAAGAACGGCGGGGCTGCCCGGCTCGATCTCGAGCGCGCTGCGCAGGTAGCGGTCGGCCTCGGGCCAGCGGCCGGCCTTCATCGCGCAGACGCCAGCGTTGGTGTAGACCAGCGCCGGCGTCGGATAGAAGGGATCGTCAATGGCCTTGGCAAAACGGGCATCCGCTTCGTCGAAACGCCCCGCACGGCAGAGGAACTGACCATAGTTGTTGTTGACCGAGCCATCCTCGGGCTCCAGTTCAACCGCCCTCCTGTAGTGGATCTCGGCACGCTCGGGGCGGCGGATCTCTTCGTAGAGAACGGCGATGACCGTGTGCGCATCGGTCGAGCGCGGGTTGAGCTCAAGCGCCTTGGTCAGGCGCTCCAGCGCGATCTGGAGTTGGCCGCGCTGCATGTAGGCGCGCCCCATCTGCACATGGTTTGCCGCCGCAATCGCGTTCGGTGAATCTTCCGCCCGGCTACGGGTGTTGCCGGTGGACTCGCAGCCGGCAAGCGCCAGCGCGCAGAGCATGAGCACAACGATCTCAAGCCGCCGCATCGTCCACCCCCGAAGTCTGCAGCTTGCGGCGGAACTCCGCCTGCCGACGGGTGCGATCAGCAACCTGCCCCTTGAGCTGGCCGCAGGCGGCATCGATATCGTCACCGCGGGTTCGCCGCACCATGGTCAGAACCTGATGGTCGAGCAGGATCTTCTGGAATGCCCGGATGTCCTCTTCGGTGCTGCGCTCGAAACGCGTGCCCTGGAACGGGTTGAAGGGGATCAGGTTGACCTTGGCCGCGTCCGCATACTGAACGAGGTTCGAGAATCGGCGCATGAGGCGAGCGAGCGCGCGCGCGTGCTCAGGCCGGTCGTTGACGCCGCGCATCAGCGTGTACTCGAAGGTGATGGATTCACGCTTCTTGCGCAGCGCGTAGCGGACGCAGGCGTCCATCAACTCGGCGATCGGATACTTCTTGTTCAGCGGCACCAACTCGGTGCGCAGGTCGTCGTTGGGCGCATGCAGCGACACCGCCAACGAGACGTCGGATTCTTCGGCGAGACGATCGATCATGGGCACGAGCCCCGCGGTCGACAGGGTGACTCGCTTGTTGGCCAAGCCGAACCCGAGGTCATCGCGCATGATCGACATCGCGCGGATGACGTTGTCGAAGTTGAGCAGCGGCTCGCCCATGCCCATCATCACCACGTTGGTGAGCTTGCGATCCTGATGGGCCTTGTTGCCGAGGTGCTTCGAGGCGACCCACACCTGCCCGATGATCTCAGCGGTGGACAGGTTGCGATTGAAGCCCTGGGTGGCGGTGCTGCAGAACTGGCAGTTGAGACCGCAGCCCACTTGGCTCGACACGCAGAGGGTGCCGCGGCCCTTGTCCGGGATGAATACGGTTTCGATGGAGTTGGCGCTGTCCATGCCCAGCAGCCACTTGTGGGTGCCGTCGGCAGAGGCCTTGTCGAACACCACGTTCGGCGGGCGGATCTCGCAGTGCTGCTCAAGCTTGGCCCGCAGCGCCTTGCCGACATCGGTCATCAGCGCGATGTCGGTGACGTGCAGGTGGTACATCCACTTCATGATCTGGTGCGCGCGGAAGCGCTTCTCGCCGAGGACATCGACGAAGAAGCGCTCCATGCCGGCGCGGTCCAGATCGAACAGGTTGACGCGTTCCGCCGGCGACGCGGGCGCCGTGACGCCGGGCGTCGCGGTTTCCAGTCGGACGGGGATCTCGCTCATGGCCTGTTCTCGCTGGCTTGTGCCCGGATCAGCGCGGGCAGAGTTCGGTGGCGGCAAAGAAGTAGGCGATCTCGATCGCGGCGTTCTCGAGACTGTCCGAACCGTGCACCGCGTTGGCGTCGATGCTCTGCGCGAAATCAGCGCGGATAGTGCCCGGCGCGGCGTCCTTCGGGTTGGTGGCCCCCATCAGCTCACGGTTCTTGGCCACCGCATTGTCGCCTTCCAGCACCTGGATCATCACCGGGCCGGAAATCATGAACTCGACCAGCGCGTTGAAGAACGGACGTTCGCGGTGCACCGCGTAGAAGCCCTCGGCTTCCTTGCGCGACAGGTGCTTCATCTTCGCCGCGACGATCTTCAGGCCAGCCTTCTCGAAGCGGGCGTAGATCTCGCCAATGACGTTCTTGGCGACCGCGTCGGGCTTGATGATGGAGATGGTGCGCTCGAGCGCCATGGTGAAACTCCCTGGGGGTTGAGGTATCGGCGACGTCCGCAGACCAGAGCGGCCACGCGAGGCCCGCGCCGGACAGGTTTTTCGCCTGAAAACGCGGGCTTAGGACGAAATGGTCAAGTAGTGTAGCCGAAGGCTTCGACAATCGCACATTTCGGAAAGGGTTTCCGACCTGGGCGTCAAAAACGTGACGCTCTCCACGTTGGCTCGCAGGGTTTGTCGCGGTGCAGATTGACCGGAACCCCGTGGCACCCTAGTCTCTCAAACGTTTGTTTGAATCAAGCGATGGAGCTTCGGGTGAGCCTGGGCCAGTTCTCCACCAAGGAACGTCTGCTGAGTGCGGCCGAACAACTGTTCGCCGAGCACGGCTTCGCCGCCACTTCGCTGCGCCAGCTGACGGCCTGCGCCGACGTCAACATCGCCGCGGTCAACTACCACTTCGGCAGCAAGGAGAACCTCATTACCGAGGTTTTCCGCCGCCGCTTCGACGAGCTCAGCGCACGCCGCCTGAAGCTGCTGCGCGAAACCATCGTGCGCGACCCTCAGGACCTCGAAGCCATCCTGTCGGCGTTCATCGTGCCGGCCATGCAGATCGGCATGGAGGGCGAAGGTGCCGCCTTCGTGCGTGTTGTGGCCCGCGCCTATGCCGAGAAAAACGAGCGACTTCGCAAGTTCCTCTCCGACCATTACGGCCATGTGCTGCGCGAGTTCGCCCGCGCCATCCAACACTGCCTGCCTTCCCTGCCAAAGCAGGATCTCTACTGGCGCCTCGACTACATTGCCGGCGCGCTCACCTACGCCATGGCCGACTTCGGCCTGATCCGCCGCCAGCCCGGCGTCAGCGAGCACGAACACTGCGCGCTGGCCGCCGACAACCTTCTGCGTTTCGCCGTCGCCGGACTGCGGGCACCGCCCGCCGCCGGCTGATCCCTTCACCACCCCCGCCCCACGAGGTTCTTCCATGTCGCAACCCCTCCGCATCCGCAAGGTGGCCGTGCTCGGCGCCGGCGTCATGGGCGCGCAGATCGCCGCCCACCTCGTCAACGCCCAGGTCGAGACCCTGCTGTTCGACCTGCCCTCCAAGGAGGGTGACCCCAGCGCCATCGCCAACAAGGCCATCGCCAACCTCGGCAAGCTCTCGCCTGCGCCGCTGGCGCTGCCGCAGCTGGCCAGCGCACTGGTGCCCGCCAACTACGACCAGCACCTGCCGCTGCTGGCCGACTGCGATTTGATCATCGAGGCGATCGCCGAACGCATCGACTGGAAGAAGGACCTCTACGCCAAGGTCGCCCCGCACGTGGCGGCGCACGCCATCTTCGCCACCAACACTTCGGGCCTGTCGGTGAACGCGCTGTCGGAAGTGCTGCCCGAACAGCTGCGCCATCGGTTCTGCGGCGTGCACTTCTTCAACCCGCCGCGCTACATGCATCTGGCCGAGCTGATTCCGACCGCGCAGACCGACCAGGCCGTGCTCGACGGCCTCGAGGGCTTCCTCACCACCACGCTCGGCAAGGGCGTGGTGTTCGCCAAGGACACCCCGAACTTCATCGCCAACCGCGTCGGCACCATGGCGATGATCTCCACCTTCCATCACACCGCGCGCCTCGGCCTGGGCCTCGACGTGGTCGATGCACTGACCGGCCCCGGCATTGGTCGCCCGAAGAGCGGCACCTATCGCCTGGCCGACGTGGTCGGCCTTGATACCCTCGGCCACGTCGTTCGCACCTTGACCGAAAACCTGAAGGACGATCCGTGGCACCCGCACTACGTGGTGCCGGCACCGCTGGCCAAGCTGGTTGAAGCCGGCGCGCTGGGCCAGAAGTCGGGCGCGGGCTTCTACCGCAAGCAGGGCAAGGACATCCTGGTGCTGGACATCGCCAAGGGCGAGTACCGCCCCAGTGGCGAGAAGCCCAGCGAAGCCGTGCAGGCCATCCTCGCGATCAAGCACCCCGGCGAGAAGCTGGCCGCGCTGCGCGCCAGTGACGACCCGCAGGCGCAGTTCGTCTGGTCGATCCTGTGCGACCTCTTCCACTACAGCGCCTACCACCTGGCCGATATCGCCAACAGCGCCCGCGAAGTCGACTTCGCCATGCGTTGGGGCTACGGCTGGAAGCAGGGTCCGTTCGAGACCTGGCAGGCCGCCGGCTGGAAGCAGGTCGCCGAGTGGATCCGCGAGGACATCGCCGCCGGCAAGACCATGAGCAACGCGCCGCTGCCCGCGTGGGTTTTCGACGGTCGCGACGGCGTGCACGGCAACGCGGGCTCCTACTCGGCCGCCGCCAACAGCGTCAGCCCGCGCTCGAAGCATCCTGTGTACGCGCGCCAGGCCTTCCCGGACCCGCTGCTGGGCGAGACCGCCAAGCCGGGTGCCACGATCTTCGAGAACGGCGCGGTGCGCCTGTGGGACGGCGGCGACGACGTCGCCGTGCTCAGCTTCCTGACCAAGGGCAACACCGTCAGCGATGCCGTGCTGGCCGGCGTGCAGGAAGCCATCGCCCGCGCCGAGCGCGGGCACAAGGGTCTGGTGATCTGGCAGTACAGCGAGCCGTTCTCGTACGGCGCTGACTTGAAGGGTATGGCCGGCTTCGTTCAGGCCGGCAACATCGGCGCGCTGGAGTCGATGATCGCCAACTTCCAGGCCACCAGCCAGCGCATCAAGTATTCGCTGGTGCCGGTGGTGGCCGCCGTACGCGGAATGGCGCTCGGCGGCGGCTGCGAGTTCCAGATGCATACCGCCCGCACCGTGGCTGCGCTTGAGAGCTACATCGGCCTCGTGGAGGCTGGCGTCGGCCTGCTGCCCGCAGGCGGCGGCCTGAAGGAGTTGGCGGTACGCGCCGGCCAGGCGGGTGGCGACGTCTTCGACAACCTGAAGAAGGCCTTCGAGATCACCGCCATGGGCAAGACCTCGACCTCGGCCCTGGAAGCCAAGGCCATGGGCCTGCTGCGCCAGGACGACATCGTCGTGTTCAACGCCTTCGAGCTGCTGCACGTGGCGAAAGCCCAGATCACCGCGCTGTCCGAGAGCGGCTACCGCCCCGCCCTGCCCGCACGCGTGCCGGTGGCCGGAGACATCGGCATCGCCACCTTCAAGGCCAACCTGGTGAACATGCTGTCCGGCCGCTTCATCAGCGAGCACGATCTTGAGGTCTCCACCCGCATCGCCACCGTCCTGTGCGGCGGAGAAGTCGACCGCGGCAGCGTGGTCGACGAGAACTGGCTGCTGAAGCTGGAGCGCGAGCACTTCTTCGCACTGGCGCAGATGGAAAAGACCCAGGCCCGCATCGGCCACACGCTCACCACCGGAAAGCCGTTGAGGAATTGATGAGAAACGGGATTGGGGATTTGGGATTGGGGATTCGTAAGAGCGACCGCCGACGAGCCTGACGGTGTCGGCAAGCCAGCTCTCTACGCATCCCCTCCCCACCTAACCCCAATCCCGACGATCTCGGGATACAGCAGCGCTCGAAAAGAGCCGCCCCTGAAAGCCCCTCTCCCCTCGAGGGAGAGGGGTTGGGGAGAGGGGGAACACGTCGCCTCAGGCGCTAACCCCCGCTCCGAATCCCAAATCCCCAATCCCTGCTCTCCACCGCGACCCATTACCCAAGGATCCAGACCATGTCCCACCGCCAGATCCAGGACGCCTACATCGTCGCCGCCACCCGCACGCCGGTCGGCAAGGCCCCGAAGGGCGTGTTCCGCAACACCCGTCCCGATGACCTGCTTGCGCATGCGCTGCGCCATCTCGTCGCACAGACCCCCTCGATCGATCTGAACCAGATCGACGACGTGGTCGTTGGCTGCGCCATGCCCGAGGCCGAGCAGGGCATGAATGTCGCCCGCATCGGCACCCTGCTGGCCGGATTCCCGGTCGGCGTCTCCGCCCAGACCATCAACCGCTTCTGCTCCTCGGGCTTGCAGGCGATCGCGCTCGCCGCCGACCGCATCCGCCTCGGCGAGGCCGACCTGATGATCGGTGCCGGCACCGAGACCATGAGCATGGTGCCGATGATGGGCCACAAGGTCGCCATGAACCCGGCGATCTTCAAGGACGAGAACATCGCCATCGCCTACGGCATGGGCATCACCGCCGAGAACGTCGCCAGCCAGTGGCAGGTGACGCGCGAGGAGCAGGACGCCTTCGCCTACGCCTCGCACCAGAAGGCCATCGCCGCAATCGCTGCCGGCGAGTTCAAGGCCGAGATCAGCCCCTACGAGGTCACCTCGCGCTTGCCCGACCTCGCTGGCAACACCGTGCGTCTGAAGAAGCTGCTGGTCGAGAACGATGAAGGCCCGCGCGCCGATACCAGCCTGGAGGTGCTTGGCAAACTGCGCCCGGTGTTCCGCGCCGGCGGCTCGGTCACGGCCGGCAACAGCTCGCAGATGTCGGACGGCGCCGGCGCGGTGATGCTGGCGTCGGAAAAGGCCATCAAGCAGTACGGCCTGACCCCGCTGGCTCGCTTCGTCGGCTTCGCTGTCGCCGGCGTCAAGCCGGACGTGATGGGCATCGGCCCCAAGGAAGCGATCCCCAAGGTGCTTCGCCAGGCTGGCCTCACCGCCGACCAGCTGGACTGGATCGAACTCAACGAGGCGTTTGCCGCGCAGGCGCTGGCTGTGGTCAAGGACCTTGGACTCAACCCCGACAAGATCAACCCGCTGGGCGGCGCGATCGCACTGGGCCATCCGCTGGGTGCCACCGGCGCAATTCGTACGGCCACGCTGGTGCACGGCCTGAAGCGTCGCCAGCAGAAGTACGGCATGGTGACCATGTGCATCGGCACCGGCATGGGGGCAGCCGGTATCTTCGAAGCGGTTTGAGGCAACCGCCCCTTCCTCCGTGGCAGAAGGGGCAGAGGGCGAGCAGGCTTTGAAAGGCTTGCTCTGCCGAAAGCAAAGGGCCCGCATCTGCGGGCCCTTTGCTTTCAGGCTCACTCAGCAGTCGGCCATCCTCAGCGCGGCGCGAACTCGATTCGCGCCACCTCGCCCGCCTGCGAAGCCGCCGGGTCCAGCACCAGCGGCTTGTAGGCATTCACCAGCCAGCGCGGCAATTGGCTGACGTAGCCGGGGCCGCCGATCTTGCCGTCCTGGCCGCCGGGCATGATCTGCAGCAGGGTCGGCGGATCGGTCATTTCGCCGATGAAACGACGAACCGGGCCACTGCCGAACATGAAGCCGTTCACCGTGTTGGAGCGCACCCCGTGGCCGGAGGCGTCCACCACTTCATACCCGCCGGGGCGTGCCAGGCCGGGCAGCTGCGGGCTCAGGTTCTGGAACGGGTATGGATTGCTTCCCGGGATGTTGAAGGGACCGCCCAGCGGGTGGTCGAGCACGATGCGGTGCAGCTTGCCCCAGCGGTAGTCGAGCACATTCCTCGAACCCGCGAAGGCGGGAGCGAAGGCCTCGCTGGACAGCGTATCCAGTGCGTTCTTCAGGCTGCCCACGAGGATGCAGTCGCGGCGATGCGAGGCCGAGCTGCCGGCGAAGGCGGCCGGCACGTTGCGGAAGAAGTCCAGGCCCGAGGCACCGCGACCCTGGCGCGTGTCGAACGTGTCGAGCAGGCGCTTCACCGCGACATAGGCCTCGTTGTTGCCCGGCAGCTGGCCGCCCAGACCCACCTGGGTCAGCGTGTGGTCGATCACGTTGCGCACCAACTGGCCGCGGAACACCGACCAGATGGTGGCGGCCACCGAGGCGCGGATCTGCGCCTCGCTGGGCTCGGGCAGGCTCATCGGGTTGTCGCCGCGGTCATAGCCCTCGCGGATGCCGGTGGGTGCGCTGTAATCCCAGCTGCGCAGCAGGTCCAGCGACTGCCCGATGCGCGGGTCGGTCATGTCGAAGGTGAGGCGGCAGTCGGAGGCGCCGATGCGGTCGGCCGCGCCCAGCAGATGCGGCAGCACCAGTTCGGCGTCGAGGAACTGGGTGTTGGCCTGCAGGGCCTGCATGTCCTCGACGGTGATGCCGCCGCGGGCGATCAGCCGCTGCAGCTCGCGGTCGATGCGGCCCTGGCGGTAGCTGGAGTAGCCGGGCGAGAGATAGTAGACGCCGCCGCCGGGGCGCTGCTCGTTGACCACGCTGTTGTCCAGCGTGTTGCCGACTGGGTCGTTGTTGGCATTGGCGATGTAGCCGCGGGCCGGGTTGACCGACTGCGGCATCTCGGCCGGCGACAGCACCTCGTACGGCACCGCCTGGGCCGGATAGGTGTTGGTGCGCGGCAGCCATTCGTTGCCGCCCTGGCCGTTGCGGATCAGGTAGGGCGGCACACCGGTGACGGTGTTGCGCTGCAGGTCCTCGCGGATCGGCGCCTCGGCGGTGGCGAAGTAGGCGATGTTGCCCTGCTTGTCGGCGTAGGCGAAATTCTGCGAGCCGACGTCGAAGTACTGCAGCGCGGCGCGGAACTGCTCCAGGTTGGTGGCGCGGTTCATGCGGCTGAAGGCTTCCAGCTCCTGCGTTGCGCCCCATCCGGTGTAGGCCACCGAGATGCCGGTGTCGCCGGTGATGCTCAGCACCGGGCCATTGTTGCGACGTGGCACCAGCACGGTGATGCCGCCGTTGGTGTAGCCGATCGAATTGTTGCGGGTGACGTTGTCGCGCACGCCATCGCCGATGGTGTTGACGAAGTAGCTCTGGAACACCCACAGCACCGGCTCGGCATTGCCCTGGTAGAGCGTGTGCGTGGGCAGGCCGTAGCTGTTGACGATGAAGCGCTCGGCGTAGGCGTCGGTGACGTCCAGCGGGTTGGTGGTCAGGCCCCAGCAGAAGTGGCTGTTGCAGCCGAGGATGGGCACCGGCGTGCCGGGGGCGACTGCGCCGACGGTGTTCATCGGCGTGGGGTAGCGCGGGTCGTTGCTGATCACATGGCCTTCGTGGAACAGCATCGGCGTGTCCAGCGCGAGATGCGGGTCATTGGCCAGGATCGGCTTGCCCGATGCGGTGTGCTGGCCGCCGACGATCCACCAGTTCGAGCCGGCACGGTTCTCGCGACGCGACAGCTGCGGGGCGATCACCGGGTTGTCGCGGATGCGCTCGACGTAATTCTGCGCGGCCTGCAGCACCTGCGCGTCGACCATCGGCACCGCCTCAGCATCGAAAGCGGGCGCCACGGACTTGGCATCAGGCGCATCGCCCTCTTCGCCGCCCTGCCCGCGCAGGCTGGCGAGGAAGCCGGGTACGGTGACGCGGTCATCGGCCGGCATGCTGCGATGAGTGTCCTCGAAGAACAAAGCCGCGCCGTTGAAGCCGGCGGCGGCACCCGCCTGCTGGTAGGCGCCGAGCTTGACGGTGTAGTCGATGTCGAGGTCGAAGCTCAGCTGGAAGGCCAGCAGCTTGCCGATCACCAGCGAGTCGACCGGCGACCACGGATCGGCCGAGGTGAGCTCCAACGCCTGGTGCTCGGTGGGCACGGGATTCGACTTCAGCCATGCGTTCACGCCATCGGCGTAGGCCTTGAGCTGGCCACGCAGTTCGGGCGAGCTCTTGGCCCAGCTGGCCCAGGCGGCGCGACGCAGGCCCAGGGTGCGCAGCTCGATATCGCGCGCCAGCACGCTGGGGCCGACCAGTTCGGCCAGCGTGCCGCTCGCGGTGCGGCGCAGCAGGTCCATCTGGAAGAAGCGATCGCGGGCGTGGGCATAGCCCATCAGCCAGGCGGCGTCTTCATCCGTCGCGGCGGTGACCGTGGGCACGCCCTCGGCGTCGTAGGAAATGCTGCCGTTGGCCTTCAGGCCGGGCGCGGGGATGGCCTGGGCCGAAGCGACCGAGGCGATGCCGCTGAGTGCGAAGCCGATGGCCAGCGCCAAGGCCTGTCGGCCGGCGCGTCGTGTGGTGTGCATGGTTCCCTCCTGTGTCGTCGCCACTCGGTGTGATGGCGATCGCGCTCCGCAGTATGCGTACGCACACGGATGGGGGAAATCTGCGGGTGCAGCAAAATGTTCCGCGCTGTGGACCGGCCGCGAATCAGGCTGGCCAAACACCGCGCGAGAGGCCCGGATATCTCGGCCTCAATGCAAAAGCCGCCGCGGACGACGCCATCAGCGCAGCGCAGCCAGCGCCTGCGCGATGGCTGCCGCCTCATCGGCGTCGATGCTGTACATGCGCACCCCACCGCCCACCGGCGGGTGGTGCCGTTGGGCATCACCGAAGCCCAGGATCTGACGCTCCAGATAGGCCGCCTGCTGGCCGGCGATGCGCGGAATCGCGCCGCCACCGCGATACTCAGCGCCATGGCAGCCCGCGCAGTCCAGCGCATCGAGCCTCTCCCTGCCGGCCTGCGTGTCGATGCCCTCTGGCACCTCCGCCGCGCGCCAATCGCGTGCGCTCAGGTCCTGGGCCAGAGCCTCGATCTGCGCCTCGTGCAGGCCGGCACTGAGCGCATTCATCGGAAAGCCCTCGCGATGGCGATGCTGGAAGCGCTCAAGCTGCGCCCGCAGGTAGTCGGCGTGCTGTCCCTCGATGGCCGGCACCGCACCGCCGGCCTGCCCCGGGCGATGGCAATCGAGGCAGAGCGCCTCGATGTCATCAGCCGCCGCTGCCTGCAGCGCGCTCAGCCCACCGAACAGCAAGGCCACGGTGAAAGTCAGCAGTGGGATTCGGCGCATTGGGGGCCTCGGACGATCTGGGAACCGGCTCCATCATGGGCGAGCCCGGGGGGCTGCGCCAAGACGGCATGGCATACGGCTTGCTGGCTGGACTCAGGACCGGCGACACACGCTCCCGCGCCACAAGGCCGGCATGAAGCAACAGCCTCCCGCCGCTTCGTCCGCAATCTTGAGTCCCCTTCCTTTCCACAAAGCCAGAGTTCCGCCTTGTTGCCGACCGTCCGCTTCGTCCTCGCGTGCCTGCTCGCCGCCTGCGCCCATGGGGCGGCGTCGGCGGCCTCGCCCTTCCTCGATCTGGAGCGCTACGGCCCGGGCTCGGGTCTGTCGCAGTCCACGGTCACCGACCTCGCCGAAGACGATCTCGGTTTCCTCTGGGTGGCCACACAGGACGGCCTGAATCGTTTCGATGGCCATCGCTTCGAGGTGCTGCGCTTCCAACCCCCGCGCACCGATCTGCCCGCGGCCACCCCGGCACGACCGCTGGAACTCGCCAGCGGCAGCATCGACGCCATGGTCTTCGATCGCGAGGGTTGGCTCTGGCTCGGGCTGAACGACGCCGGCCTGCAGCGCCTCAACCAGCGCGATGGCCGCAGGGACTGGCTCTCACCCGAGCAGCTGGGCGCGAAGCAAGTGGGGCTGCTGGCCCTGCACTCGCAGGGCGGCGTCTGGGCCGGTTCGCCGGACGGTCTGCGGCATGTGGATGCCACGCTGAAGGTCGGGACGCCCTTGCCGAACACGCGCAGCGGCGTCGCCTTGAGGGCCCAGCCCAGCGGCGCGATCTGGTGGCTGGGCAGCGACTGCCGACTTCTGGAGATCGCAATCGACGGGCGCTCGCGCCTGCTCTGGCAGGCGGGAAGCGACCGCCGCTGCAGCAGCCTCGCGCAAGCGGACGGCCAGACTTGGATCGGCAGCCGCTCGGGTTGGCTCTACACGCTGGATGCGCAGGGCAAACAGCGCCAGCAACTGCAGCTGCCCGCCGGCGCCGACGGCCGGGTCGCCGAGATCAGCCGAGTGCTGGTCAGGGCCAACGGCGAGGTGCTGCTGGGACGGTCCGACGGCCAGCTGTGGCTGCACCAGCCGGGCGCCTCGCCTGCGCTGCTGCGGCTGTCGGTCGAGCCCGCGCCCAGCAGCGAGATCACCGCCCTGTTCAAGGACAGCACCGGCGTGCTTTGGATCGGCAGCTATACCAGCGGGCTGTTCCGCGCCCGCAGCCTGTCGCCGCTGCTGCGCCGCGAGCTGGCGCCCGACCCCCTGGCGTTCGGCTTCGCCAACCGCAGCGTGCGCGCGGTGCGCAGCGCGGGCGACCGCACCCTGATCGGACTCGACTCCGGGCTGCTGGTGCTGTCCGCGGACGGCAGCGGCCGCAGCCATCCGGGCTTCCGCGGGCAATCGGTGCGCGCGCTGGAGCCGGAGCCGGACGGCGGCTGGTGGGTCGGTACCGACGTAGGCCTGTGGCGGCTGCAGGACGACGACTCCATGCTGGCCATCGGCGGCACCGAGCTGCGGCGGATCACCGCCCTGCGCCGCGAGGCGGACCGACTGCTGATCGCCACCCGCTCGGGTCTGCTCGACTTGCGCCTGCCCGCGGCGGCATTCGCGCCGGTGCCGGCGGCGCTGCGCACCAGCTTCTTGACCAGCCTCGCGCGTGACCGCAACGGACAGCTCTGGTTGGGCAGCAACGAGGAGGGCGTCTACGTTTGGGACGAGAAGTCCGAACCGCGTTCGCTCACCCCGCAGGACGGCCTCTCGCATCCTTCGGTGTGGTCGCTGCTGGCGGAGGACGACAGCGTCTGGGTCGGCACCTTCGCCGGCGGCCTGCATCGCTTCGATCTGCAGGGCCGCCTGCAGCGGCTGTACGCCGAGCGCGACGGGCTGTCGAGCAATGTGATCTACCGGATCGTGCGCGATTCGCGATCGCGGCTGTGGGTCAGCACCAACGACGGTCTCAACGTCATCGATGGCGACAGCGGCGCGATCCGCGTGCTGCGCCGCCAGGATGGTCTGCGCAACATCGAGTTCAACAGCGGCGCCAGCTACATCGACGCCCGGGGTCGGCTGTGGTTCGGCGGCCCGGAGGGCCTCGATGTGCTGGAGCCCTGGGTGGAGGAACCCGAACCCGCCTTGGCGCGGGTGGCGATTTCGGGCTTGCGCCTGCCCACCGTGGTGGGCCGCGAAGCGCAGCGTGAGCGGATGGGCGGGCTTGAGGTCGGCTACGCGCAGCGGCTGCAGCTGGGCTACCGCGACAGCACGATCGGCTTCGAGCTGAGCGCCCTCGACAGTGCGGCGCCGGCCTCGGCGCGCCTGCGCTATCGCCTGGTCGGCCTGGAAAGCGAGTGGACGGCGCTGCCGCAGGGCCGCGCCGAGATCAACTACGCCTTCCTGCCGCCCGGCAGCTACCGCCTGGAACTGCAGGCGGCAGGGCGCGACGGTCGCTTCGGCCACACACGCACCCTCGATGTCGAAATGGCCCCACCGCCCTGGGCCTCGCACAGCGCCCTGTTCGCCTACGCGCTGCTGATCCTGGGCGTGGTTGCCCTGGTGCTGCTGGAGGTGCGCCGACGGGTGCGGCAGGAGCGCGCGCTGGTCGACCGCCTGAACCGCGAGGTCGAGGCGCGCACGGTCGAGCTGGAGCGCGCCAACCAGCTGCTGACCTCGAGCAATCTGCGGCTCGAAGAGGCCAACCGCACCGATCCCCTGACCCAGGTCGCCAATCGCCGCGACCTGCAGCACTGGCTCGACGAACTCGCGCCGCGCGTGCAGCGCGCTGTGGCGGGCGACCCGCGCGGTCATCACGGCCTCATGCTGTTCATGCTCGACATCGACGACTTCAAGCGCATCAACGACAGCCTCGGCCATCAGGCCGGCGACGAAGTGCTGGTGGAGTTCGCCCAGCGCCTCCGAGCGTATTGCCGAGGCGAGGACAAGCTGGTGCGCTGGGGCGGCGAGGAGTTCCTGCTGGTGGTGCGTGAGCTGCCACGCGAGGACGCCGCCGCACTGGCCGAGCGGATCCGCCTCGCCATCGCCCACGAACCGCTGCACTTGCGCTCGGGACGCAGCCTGTCCCTGAGCTGCTCGATCGGCTTCGCGCCCTGGCCACTGGCCGCCAGTTGGCCTGCCTTGGGCGAGTGGGAGCAGAGCGTGAACCTCGCCGACCAGGCGCTTTACGAAGCCAAACGCCGCGGCAAGAACGGCTGGGTCGGCTTGCAGACCTCATCGGATGTCTCACGCCCCAACCTGCTGGCCTTGCTCGCGGCGTCCGCGGTCGAAAGCTGGCCGGCGACCGGGCTCAGCGTGCTGCGCTCGCGCTCCACGGAGCCCTGAAGCGGCGGGCGCGTCGCCCGAGAGGGCGCGCAGTCGCCATACTCCGCGAGCCGCCATCGGCCGACACCCTGTCAGGCATGAGCACAGCGCCCGCCCGCGCCCAGCAACCGCCCCCGCGCCCTGCCCGCTGGCCACGCCTGCGGCGGCTGGCATGGGCGACGCTCGCGCTGCTGCTTCTGGCCCTGCTGCTCGACCGCCTGTTTCCACCGCCGCTGCCTGATCTCGGCAACGACCTCGCGACGGTTGTGACCGCGCGGGATGGCCGTCCCCTGCGCGCCTTTCCGGACCGCGAGGGCGTATGGCGGCTGCCGGTCTTGGTCGATGCGGTCTCGCCGCTCTATCTCGAAGCCCTGCTGACTTATGAGGATCGCTGGTTCTGGCGGCATCCCGGGGTCAACCCGCTGGCGGCGCTGCGGGCGCTGGCGCAGGGCCTTCGCCACGGCCGGGTGGTGTCGGGCGCTTCCACGCTGACCATGCAGGTGGCGCGGCTGATCGAACCGCAGTCGCCCGGGCTGCTCGGCAAGCTCAGGCAGAGCCTGCGCGCGCTGCAACTGGAGTGGCGTCTCGACAAGCGCGAGATCCTCGCGCTCTACCTCAACTACGCGCCCTTCGGCGGCCCCATCGAGGGCGTGCAGGCAGCCAGTTGGGCCTACCTCGGGAAACCTGCCAACCAGCTCTCCCACGCGGAGGCCGCATTGCTGGCAGTGCTGCCGCAGTCGCCCAGCCGGCTGCGGCCGGATCGTCATCCGCAGCGCGCACGCGAAGCGCGCGACAAGGTCCTGCAGCGGCTCGCCGACTTCGCGGTGTGGAGCGCAGCCACCGTCGCCGATGCCCGCGCCGAGAACGTGGTGGCGCGCAGCCTGGCGGTGCCGCAGTCCGCCGCCCTGCTGGCGGCGCGTCTGCGCGGCCAGCACCCCGGCCAGCAGCGCATCGACAGCAGCATCGACCACGACCTGCAGCTGCGGCTTGAGGCCCAGCTCGGCGCCTGGATCGAACGCCTGCCGCCGCGCACCTCGGCGGCGGTGCTGGTGCTCGACAACCGGACGGCCGAGGTGCGCGCCTATCTCGGCAGCGCGCGCTTCGCCGACGATGCGCGCTACGGCCACCTCGACATGGTGCAGGCCTGGCGTTCGCCCGGCAGTACGCTGAAGCCTTTCGTCTACGGCCTCGCGATCGATGCCGGCAGCGTCCATTCCGCCAGCCTGCTGATTGATGCCCCGCAGGACTTCGACGGCTATCGCCCCGACAATTTCGACCAGCGCTTCCGCGGGCCGGTGAGCCTCGGCGAGGCTTTGCAGCAATCGCTCAATGTGCCCGCGGTGGCCGTGCTGCAGCAGCTCGGGCCGGCGCGCTTCGCCGCGCGCCTGGAACACGCAGGCTTGCCTCTGCGCCTGCCCAGCGGTGACCGCCCCAATCTCAGTCTGGTCCTGGGCGGTACCGAAGTGCGGCTACAGGATCTGGTCGCCGCCTACGCCGCCCTGCACCGCGAGGGCCGCGCGCCGCTGCCGCGCTTCCGGCCTGCGGACCCTCTGGAGGAGCGCCGCCTGCTCTCGCCCGGCGCAGCCTGGATCATCGCCGAACTGCTGCGCAGCGCCCCCGACGGCAACGACGGCCGCTTCGCCCAGTTGAGCGGCGCGCGTCTGGCCCACAAGACCGGCACCAGCTACGGCTTCCGCGACAGCTGGGCGGTGGGCGGCAACGCCGGGGTCACGATCGGCGTCTGGGTCGGCCGCCCGGACGGCACGCCCTCGCCCGGCCAGTTCGGCGCCATCACCGCCCTGCCCGTGCTGCAAGCGGTGCAGGCCAGCCTGCCGGGTGAATACCAGCAGCCCGCACAGGCGCATCCCGACAGCGTGGGCGAGGCTGCGATCTGCTGGCCCCTGGGAGCGCATGCCGATGCAACCCAAGCCGAGCACTGCCACAGGCGCCTCGACGCCTGGCTGCTGGAGGGCGCGGCGCCGCTGACACTGGCGCCTGCGGGCGAGGCGCAGCCGCCATCGGTACAGCGCTTCTTGATGGACGGGGCCGTGCAGCGCGTCGGCGCGTGCCGTCGCGGCACCGAAGTGGAGGAAGCGCGCGCGCTGTGGCCGCGCCTCGCGGCGCCCTGGCTCAGTGGTGACGAGCGTCGGCGTGGGCTGCCGCCGGCGCTCGCGGCCGACTGCGCCGGCGCGCGCGCCGCGCTCGCCGACCTGCAGATCACCGGCGCGCGCGAGGGCAGCCGCATCCGCGCACCGCGCGGCAGCGCCGCCGCGCCCACGCTGAGCCTCAAAGCCGCGGGCGCCAGCGGCGAGGTGCGTTGGCTGGTGAACGGTCGGCTGTTCGCCACCGTGCCGGCCGAGCAGAGCTTCAAGCATGCTTTCGAGAAGCCCGGCGTGCAGGACATCGTCGCGATCGACGACAGCGCGCGCTATGGACGTCTTCAGATCGAGGTATTGGCCGCGGAGTGAATCCTCGCCCCTGAGGGATGAGTCCGGCGCAGCGTCATGCCGTGGTCATCCGCCGCGCCTAGGCTGCGGCCGCGAGACCCAGAGCGCGAGCCTACGATGGCCCTGTCCCTACCGCAGACCGAGAACCCCGGCGCCCGCGCCGCGGACGCCACGCCGACACGCTTCAAGGATCGGCTGGACCAGCGCATCTTCAACGCGATCTACGCGCGCAGCCTGGTCTACAACGCCTGCTGGGAGGATCCCGCGGTGGACCGCCTGGCGCTGCAGCTCAGGCCTGAGCACGAGCTGCTGGTGATCACCAGCGCTGGCTGCAATGCGCTGGACTACGCCCTCGCCGGCGCCGGCCGCGTCCATGCGATCGACGCCAACCCGCGCCAGAACGCCCTGCTGGAGTTGAAGCTCGCCGCCGCACGCGCGCTCGATTACCCCGACTACTTTGCCTTCTTCGGCCAGGGCTTCCACGCCCGAGCAGGCGAGCTCTACGTGGCGCGGCTGCGCCCGCAGCTCGGCGAGTTCGCGCGAGCGTGGTGGGACCGCCACTGGCGCTGGTTCGAGAGCCCGCGCGGCAGCTTCTACTTCCACGGCCTGTCTGGCCTCGCGGCGCGCGGCTTCCACACCTTTCTGAAGCTGCAGCCGCGTCTGCGCGAGCACTTCGAGGCGCTGTTCGCCTGCAGGACGGTGGCGGAGCAGCGCGCGCTCTACGACCGCGAAATCGCGCCGCGCCTGTGGAGCCGGCCCTTCAACTGGCTGCTTTCGCGGCAGTTCGTGATGAACCTGCTGGGCGTGCCCTACCCGCAGCGCAAGCTGGTCGAAGCCCAGCACCCGGACCGCATCGCCGGCTTCATCCGCGCGAGTCTTGAGTACGTGATCCGCGAACTGCCGCTGGGCGACAACTACTTCTGGAAGGTCTACTTCCACGGCCACTACACGCAGGACAGCTGCCCCGAGTACCTGAAGCCCGAAGGTCATGCCGCGCTGCGCGGCGGCCGCGCCGAGGCGATCGCGCTGCACACCTGCACGGTCACCGATTTCTTGAAGCGGCACGACCGCCCGATCGACCGCTTCGTGCTGCTCGACCACATGGACTGGATGAGCAGCTACTACCCCGAGGCCCTGGTCGAAGAGTGGAACTGCATCCTGGAGCGCGCGGCGCCCGACGCACGCCTCCTGCTGCGCAGCGCCCAGGCGCGGCCGGACTACCTCGACCGCATCGCGGTCGGGCCGAAGCGCCGGCCGCTGCGCGAAGCGCTGTGCTTCCAGGACGCGCTGGCCGAGCGGCTGCAGGCCGGCGATCGCGTCCACACCTACGCCGGCTTCGTCATCGCCGACTGGCCGGCGTCGGCGCGCAGAGCTGAGCTTTCCGCGTCTGCCGGAGCCCGCGATGCGCGGGTTTGACGCCTTGCGTTCCGACCTCACAGTGCTGCGTGGCCTCTTGCGCGGCATGCCGCGCGAGGGCGACCACGCGCAGCGGCTGGCCGGTTTCTACGGCGCGCAAGCCGCCCACTACGACGCCTTCCGCGACCGCCTGCTGCCCGGACGCGCCGAACTGATCGCCTCGCTGGATCTGCCGCCTCGTGCTCGCATCATCGAGCTCGGCGGCGGCACCGGGCGCAACCTCGAGTTCTTCCCCCGAAGCCGCCGCGCCGACCTGCAGTTCGAAATCGTCGATCTCTGCGAACCGCTGCTGGCCATCGCACGGCATCGCACCCTCGCCTGGCCGCAGGTGCGCATCACGCACGCCGATGCGACGCGCTACCAGCCGGCGCAGACGGTGGATATCGTCCTGCTCTCCTATGCGCTGACCATGATCCCCGACTGGCGCGCGGCGCTCGACAACGCAATCGCCATGCTGCGCCCGGGCGGGCAGCTGGCAGTGGTCGACTTCCACGTGTCCTCGGCCGATCCGCCTCCATGGCGCGCGCGCCACGGTGCGCTCGCCCGCGCCTTCTGGCCGCGCTGGTTCCGCCACGATGGTGTCCACCTGGACCCGGCGCATCTCGAGGCCTTGCGCGACCGCCTGCCCTGGCACCGCCTGCACGAGGGCCGCGCACGATTGCCCTGGCTGCCTGGCCTGCGGGTGCCCTACTACCGCTTCATCGGGCGCCGCGGTGATTGAATCCGCGGAACATCACCCGCGCCGCCGGCGGCCATGGCACGGCCGATCGGTCGCAAGGCCGGGCCGTCAAGTTCTCCATGGTCCGACTCGCCAGCCCGCGGCAGCAGGTTTAGGCTTGGCGGCTTCCTGTTGTCGACCGGTGCCCTCCGAATGGCCAGCCTCGCACGCACAGCCGCCCCGCTCTTCCTGCCCCTGCTGCTCGCGCTCGGCGGCTGCGCCAGCCGCCCGCAGCCGGCAGCGGCCGCGAGGCAAGGGCTGGAGCTGCGCATCCTGCACATCAACGACCACCATTCGCGGCTGGCGCCCGATCCGGGCAATGCACTGGTGATCGAGGGCGAGTCGGTGCAGCTCAGCTTCGGCGGCTTCCCGGCGGTGGCCGAGGCCATCGAAGCGCTGGCCGAGGATCACCCGAACGTGCTCAAGCTGCACGCCGGCGACGCCATCACCGGCGATCTCTACTTCACCCTGTTCCAGGGCGAGGCCGATGCCGACCTGATGAACTCCGTCTGCTTCGATGCCTTCGTGGTCGGCAACCATGAGTTCGACACCGGCGACATCGGCCTCGCCCGCTTCATCGACTACCTGCGCAAGGACAGCGCGCGCTGCGACACGCCGGTGCTCGGTGCCAACGTGCAGCCGACCGTGGGTCTGTCGCCGCTTGCGCCGAAGGCGCAACACGACTACATCCGTCCGCACGTGGTGCTGGAGCGCGGCGGCGAGCGCATCGGCATCATCGGCATCGACATTGCTGGCAAGACCAAGAGCTCCTCCAGCCCCGACGAGGGCACGCAGTTCGCCGACGAACTCGGCACCGCGCAGACGCAGATCGACCTGCTGGCCGCGCAGGGCATCCGCCATATCGTCCTGCTCACCCACATCGGCTACCGCAACGACCTCGACCTCGCCGGCAAACTGCGCGGCGTCGACGTCATTGTTGGCGCCGATTCGCACACCCTGCTGGGCGAGGGCTACCGCGCGCTCGGACTGGCGCCGGGCGGCGACTACCCCACGCGTCTCGCCAACAGCGAGGGCGATCCGGTCTGCATCATCCAAGCCTGGCAGTACACCTGGGTGGTCGGCCAGCTCGACGTCCGCTTCGATCCCGAAGGCCGCGTGCTGGACTGCGGCGGCAAGCCGCAGCTGCTGGTCGGCGAGGATCTGCGCCGCGGCGACACGCCGATCGAGGGCGCCGAGCGCGAGCGCCTGTTGGCCGCACTGAGCGCGCATCCGCTGGTGCGCATCGCCCGCCCGCAGCCCGCCTCCGCTGCCGTGCTCAAGGTCTACCAGGACCAGATCGAGCAGTTCAGCACCGAGGTCGTGGGCCAGGTGCCGCAGCGCCTGTGCCTGCGGCGCGCGCCGGGGCCCTTCGACCGCAGCCGTGACGGCGCGCCCGGCTGCGCCGAAGCGACCGACCTGCACGGCGGCCATGTGCAGCAGGTCGTCGCGCGGGCCTTCCTGTCGCAGGGCCAGCGCTTCGGTGGCGCCGACATCGCCCTGCAGAACGGCGGCGGCGTTCGCAACGGTATTGCGGAAGGCGCGCTGACCATCGGCGACGCCTACCTCGCCCTGCCCTTCAAGAACATGCTCGATCGCCTGCTGATGACCGGCAGCGAGATCCATTCGGTGCTGGAGGACGCGTACGCGCACTTCCTCGCCAACGTCGGCAGCAACAGCGGCGCCTGGCCCTACGCTGCCGGACTGCGCTGGCACGTCGACCTCACCCGCACGCGCGAGCAGGGCCGGGTCAGCCGTATCGAGGTGCAGATCGACGGCGCGTGGCGGCCGATCGAGCCCGAACGCACCTACCGCGTCATCACCAACGATTACATCGCTACAGGACGCGACGGCTTTGAAACCTTCGGCCGGATCGGCGCCGAGCGCCGCGAGCCGACCTACCTGCACTACGCGCAGGCGCTGGCCGACTATGCGAAGGGCGGCGGCGACCTTTCGCGACCCAAGTCCGAGGAGATGAGCACGCAGTCGGTGGTCTACCCGCAGCGCTGAGACGGGCGCAGGCCCAGCGCTTTGAGCACCTAGGGCGGGCCAGGGTCCACCCTCGCCGCCGCCCTACGGCGCCCTGGGCTCTGCCACCGGCAATTGCACCAGCGCGATGGAGGCATCCTCGGGGTCGGGCGCAATGCTGAAACCCAGCTGCCGGCACATGTCGAGCATGCTGGTGTTGTCGCGCAGCACCTGGCCGGTGATCTGCCTGAGCCCGATTCCCTTGGCCACCTCGATCAGGCGCTGCATCAGCGCCCAGCCGAGGCCCTGCCCTTTCAGGTCCGAGCGCAGCAGGATCGCGTACTCGCCCTCCTCCAGTTCCGGGTCGGCGTGCACCTGGGCCACGCCCAGCACCTCATCACCCGCATCGACGGCGAGCAGCACGATCACTCGGGCGTAGTCGATCTGGGTGAGACGGGCAATGAAGGCCTGGCTGATCTGCTTGACCGGCGAGAAATAGCGCTGGCGCAGGTCGTCCGCACTGACCGCGGCGAAGAAGCGGCGCAGGCGCTCCTCGTCCTCCGGGCGCACCGGCCGCACATGAAAAACCCGCCCGCCATGGGTGCGCAGGTCGCCTTCCCATTCCTTGGGATAGGGGGCGATGGCGAAGCGCGGGTTGCCGCAGGGTGCGCGCGGGCAGGAGTCCGGGTCGAAGTCATCGACCAGCACGCGCGCGTCCAGCGCGATGGCGCCGTGCTCATCGACCAGCAGCGGGTTGATGTCGAGTTCGCGCACCTCCGGCAGGTCGGCGGCGAGCTGCGAGAGCTTCACCAGCGTCAGCGCGGCGGCCTCGCGGTTGGCTGCCGGCAGATTGCGGTAGGCGTTTAGCCGCCGCGAGACGCGCGTGCGGTTGATGAGGTCATGCGCCAGGTTGAGGTGCAACGGCGGCAGGCCCAGCGCGGTGTCCTTCTCCACCTCGACCGATACGCCTCCCGCGCCGAACAGGATCACCGGGCCGAACAGCGCGTCGTCGGCGATACCGGCGATCAGCTCACGCGCATAGGCCCGCTCGACCATCGGCTGCACCAGCAGGCCATCGATACGCGCCTCGGGGCGCAGCGCGCGCACGCGATCGAGCATGGCAGCCGCCTCGCGCTGCACCGCCTCGACCGTCTCGATGTTCAAGGCGACGCCACCGACATCCGACTTGTGGGGGATGTCGGGCGAAACGATCTTCAGCACGGCGCGCTGGCCGGCCTCGATCCAAGGTCGAGCGGCCTGCGCGGCAGTGCTGGCGTCCGCGGCGATGACCATGGGCAGGCTGGCAATGCCATAGGCGGCCAGCAGGTCGTGCACGGCGGCGGCCGGCAGCCAGCGCCGCCCCGTGCCCGGTGCCTGCGCCAGCGCCTTGCGCGCACGCTGGGCATCGGGTTGGAAGTCGGCCGGCAGCGAGGGCGGCGTCGCCAGCAGCTGGCGTTGCGCCTCGGCGTATTCGGTCAGATGCACGAAGCCGCGCACCGCGCCGGTCAGGGTGCGGTAGGTGGGAATGCCGGCCGCCTGCAGGTGCGTGCGCGCCTGCTGTTCCTGCGCCAGCCAGCAGGCCAGCACCGGCTTGCCCGGAGCGTAGCTGCCTTCGCGCTCGCGGCGTGCGCGCATGTGGCGGGCCACGCCCTCCGCCACCTCGACCGGCGCCGCCAGCGCGGTCGGCACGTGCACCACAAACACCGCGTCGACCTCGGGGGCATCCATCAGGATGTCCAAGGCATCGGTGTAGCGCTGCACGCCGGCGTCGCCGACGATGTCGACCGGATTGCTGTGCGACCAGGTCGTAGGCAGCACGGCATCGAGGCGCTTCAGCGTGTCCTCCGAGAGCTCGGCCGCCACGCCGTCGAGATCGACCAGACGATCGATGGCAAGAATGCCGACGCCGCCGCCGTTGGTGAGGATGGCCAGTCGCTTGCCGCTGGTGGGCTTGAGGATCGACAGCGTGTTGGCGGCGGCGAACAGCTCCTCCATGTCAGCGACGCGCAGCACGCCGGCCCGGCGGAAGGCTGCATCGAAGACCGCATCGCTGCCAGCGAGTGCGCCGGTATGGGAGGCTGCCGCGCGCGCGCCCGCCTCGTGGCGGCCCGCCTTGACCACGATCACCGGCTTGGCGCGCGCGGCGGTGCGCGCGGCCGACATGAAGCGGCGCACATCGCGCACCGACTCCATGTAGATCAGGATGGCCCGCGTTCCGGGGTCGGTGGCGAAGTAGTCGAGCAGTTCGCCCACATCGACATCGGCCATGTCGCCGAGCGAGACAATGCCCGAGAAGCCGATGCCACGCTGGTTGGCCCACTCGACCACGGTGGTCACCACCGCACCCGACTGCGCCAGCAGCGCCAGATCGCCAGGCAGCGCGGGGGCAGCGGCAAAACTTGCATTGACGCAGGCCGGCGGGCTCAGGATGCCAAGGCAGTTCGGCCCGACCAGCCGCAGGCCGTGCCGGCGCGCGGTCTTCGCCGCCTTCTCGCGCAGCGAGCCCGGCCCCTGGCCGAGGCCGGCGGTGATCACCACAGCGGCCTTGACCCCTGCCCTTCCTGCCTCGTCGAGCACGCCGGGCACGAGCTCGGGCGGCACGGTCACCACCACCAGTTCGGGCACAGGTTCCAACTCAGCGATGCTGCGCGCGGTGCGGATGCCGTCAATGCGCGGGTACTTGGGGCTGACCACGTCCAAGGGCCCGGTAAAGCCACCCGCACGCAGGTTGCGGGCGATCACCCGCCCGAGGCTCTGCGGCTTTGTGCTGGCGCCGATCACGGCGATCGAAGCGGGCTTGAACAGGGCATCCAACGCTTCGCGACTCATGGCTTGCTTCCTTTCACAGGCTGACTCGTTTGCTCTGGACGGGAACAGACGCGCGCAGCAGGGCGCGGCCCGCGAGTGGCAGTGTGCCGCGCCCGGCATGACGCCGATTTGACGCAGCGCAACACAAGGCCGCGGCCGGGATGCGCCAGGAGAACGCTGAAGAGGTCAGCGTTGTCGCACAGAGAAGCCACGCCAGGACCGAGGACGAACTTGTGACTACTGATCTTGGCCACGATCGATCTGAGCAGTCTTGCCTCACCCAGCGGGCTCGGGTCGACGCCACAGCCAGAGCGCGACGGTCGCCATGCAGAGCGTGGCCAATAGCCAACCGATCCACGTGGCGACCAGGGCCAGCACGGCCGAGCACAGCAGCATCATGATCGAAGCCATGCGCTTGGCGCGCCGGCTGACCGCGCCCTCACGCTCCCAATCGCGGATGAAGGGGCCGAACTGCGCATGCGCCAGCAGCCAGGCCCTCAGCCGCGGTGAACCACGCGCGGCACAAAAGGCCGCGAGCAGCATGAAGGGCACGGTCGGCAGGCCCGGCAGCGCCACGCCGATGAGACCGAGCACGAAGGCACACCACGCCGCCAGCCACCAGAGCCAGCGGCTGTGGCCAGGCGCGATGGGCGCCTCCTGCGGCTCGCTCACGGGTGGGGTGACCGGGGACATGCGCAGGGCCATGCAGGGCGTGTGCCGGGCGCGGCACAGCCTGTCGCGGCCCGCGCGACCTCAGTGCCCACGGCCGTCGCAGCCAGGCTGCCGATCAGCGTGCGCCCTGCCAGCATCGTGGACCTGGCTTGAAGGGTGGCCGCCATCGTGGCCATGGCCATGGCCATCGTCGTGGTTGTGGTCGTGGTCGTGGTCGTGCGAATGCGTATGGACGGGGCCGCGCTGCATCGGTTCATGCGCATGCCTGCAGTCCGCCTGCGCGCAAACCACGCCGTCCAGCTGCACGGTGACATGGTCGATGGCGAAGTCCTGATGCAGGGCGGCACGCACAGCGCGGATCGCCGCATCCGGATCCTGCCCTGGCGCAAGCACGGCGTGCAGAGTTGCCACGCGGCTGCCGCCGGTGAGCTGCCAGACATGCACGTGGTGCACATCGCGCACCGCGGGCACCCGCGACTCGACCGCCTGCGGGATCTGCTGGAGATCGAGATCCTCCGGCACGCCCTCCAGCAGGATGTGAGCCGATCGCCGCATCAAGCTGATCGAGGCATGCAGCAGCAGCGCGCCCACCAGCAGAGAAACGACCGCATCCGCCCACAGCCAGCCGAAACTCCAGACCAGCAGCGCCGCGGTGATCGCTGCCACCGAGCCCAGCAGGTCGCCCAGCACGTGCAGGTAGGCACCCGCGGCGTTGAGGTCGTCATGGTCGTGGCCGCCCAGTACCTTCAGCACGATCAGGTTGACGATCAAGCCGACAAAGGCGATCACCAGCATGGTCAGGGACTGGATGGGCTGCGGCGCGAACAGGCGCTGCACCGCCTCGGAGGCGATCCAGGCCACCAGCGCCAGCTGCAGCAGCGCGTTGGTGTAGCCGACCAGCACTTCGAGGCGCGCATAGCCGAAGCTGCGGCGATGGTCGGCCGGACGCCGCGCGAAGCGCGCACCGAGGAAGGCGAACAGCAGGGCCATCGAATCGACCGCCATGTGGCCGGCATCGGCGATCAGGGCCAGCGATCCGGAGATCACTCCGCCGACGGCCTCGGCCACCATGGTGACCAAGGTCAGCAGGAAGGCGAAACGCAGCCGCCCCACCCGCCTGGGGTCATGCAGGAAGCGCGCACCGTGGTCGTGGTGGTGCTCGTCCTCGAAGGGGCTGAGCAGCGCCGCCTGGCCCGAAGAAGGGTGCCGGGAGTGCTTGCTGTGATCGAGATGCGCGGCAGGCGGGGATTCGGGCATGGCGGACGCCGTCGATGGACCGCCCCGGATTGTGCCTTGCCGCTGCAGCCTCCGCCTTGAGCGCTGTAACCCGGGCCCGGAAGCCCGCTGCTATGCTCCGACGTCCCTGGCCGTTCCGAGCTGCGCGTGAGTGTCGAAATCGAACTGAAGCTCGCCCTCGACCCCGCAAGTCTCAAGCGCCTGCAGCGCTCTCCCGCCCTGCAGGGCATCGCCCGCAGTCCTGCGCGCAGCGAAACCCTGGACAGCACCTACTTCGACACGCCGGCACTGGATCTGACGCGAGCCGGGCTCGCCCTGCGCCTGCGCAAGCGCGGCCGCAGCTGGGTGCAGACCCTCAAGACCCGCGGCAGCAGCCAGGCAGGCCTGCACGCCCGCGGCGAATTCGAAACCCCCGCCCCCGGCGGCCGCATCGATCTCGATGCGCTGTGCGCGCTGGAGGGCGTGGCCGAGCTGCTGGCGCCCTATCGCGATGGCGAGCTGAAACCGCTGTTTACCACTGCGTTTCGCCGCACCCGCTTCGACGTGAACCTGGAGGAAGGCGGCGGCGCGGAACTGGCCTTCGACCTCGGCGAGATCCGCGCCCAGGGCCGTGTCGATCCGATCAGCGAGGTCGAGATCGAGCTGAAATCGGGCGCGCCGGGCGAGCTGTATGCGCTGGCCCGAGAACTGCTGCGGCTGGAGCCTTTGACGCTAGACAACCGCAGCAAGGCGCAGCGCGGCTTCGCCCTGCTGGCGCCAGTTGAACCCGCCCCGGTCAAGGCAAGTGCGGTGCAGCTCGACGGCGCGTCGCCGGCCCCGCACGCCTGCGCCGCCCTGCTGGCCTCCGCGCTTGAGCAGCTCGAAGCCAACGAGGCAGGCGTCATCGCCGCGCACGACCCTGAATTCCTGCATCAGGCACGGGTTGCGCTGCGCCGCCTGCGCGCCCTGCTGCGACTGTTCAGCCCGCTGCTGACGCTGGGTGAGATCGAGGCGCTGAAGCCACGCCTTCGTGGGCTTGGCCAAGCCCTCGGGGCCTGCCGCGACTGGGACGTGCTCTGCACCCAAACCCTGCCCCGTCTGCGCGGCGCGATGACGCGGGCGGAAGCGCTGGAGCCTTTGGCCCAGGCCGTGCGCGTGCAGCGACTGGCCGCACAGGTCGCCGTGCGCGAATGTCTGGCCGCGCGTGACTACACGGACCTAAAGCTGGCCCTGGGACAGCTGATCGCTGAGCTCGCGCTGCCGGCGGGCGAGGCGGTGCCCAGCCTGCTCGACTTCGCGCATGAACGCCTGCGCAAGGCCGCACGGCGGGTGCGCCGCATCCACGCCAAGCACAACCCGGACTGCATCGAAAGCCTGCACGGCCTGCGCATCGAAGTGAAGAAACTGCGCTATGCCTGCGACGTGCTGGGCAGTGTGTTCGGCGAACGCGCCCTGCGACGCTACGTCCGCCACCTCAGCGCACTCCAGCAGCTGCTCGGCGATTTCAACGACGCCGCTGTCGCCCACCAGCGAGTCGCCAGCCTTGAAGGCATCGATGCATTCGCCCGCGGCGCGCTCGAGGGCTACGCTGCAGCCCGCACTGAAGCCGCGCGCGCCGCACTGCCTGCAGCCTGGGCCGAATTCGAGCGGGCCCGTCGCTTCTGGTGAAGCCGTCCCAGACCGGCATGTTTGCCCGATCGGCCACGAAGCCACGTTGGAAGCGCCGGCGGGGTTTGTGAAGCCAAGAACCCGCGCCGGGCGCTCTGGCCCACAGCGGCAACGCAGGTCTTGCCGACCGGCAGGTCAGCAGGCCTTCGCCGCGGTGGCGGCAGTCCCACCGCTGCAAGACGCGCCTGACCAAGAGCCAGGCGCGTTTCGCTCCACGCCAAGGACCGATGTTGCTCAGCCCTGGATCAGATCGATCTCGGGATCGTTGGCCATCTGCGGATCGCAGTTGATGTAGCGGTTGCGCTTCTCGTCCTTGACCAGCACCGAGAACAGGATCAGCGACTTCACGGTATTGGCGTTGCGCATCTGGATTCGACGTCCATCCGCCTTGACCTCGATGTCGCTGATCTGTTGCTGCGCATCGGTCGAGAGCACATCGAGGATCCTGAAATGGCCGTCCATGTGGTCGGCGAGCTTGTAAGCCACCGTGACCGGACTCTGGCCCTTGCCGAAGGTCACCAGATCCGGCCGGACACTGTAGAAATACTCGCCCTGCCCGGCATTGCCGCCGAATCCAACGTAGGCGATGGTGAATTCGACCTCGACGACCTTCTCGCTCATTGCGCAGCTCCCATATGGAGTGGTTGGGGGTGGAACCTGATGAAATCCGGCTGGCGGTAGCCGATGCCGTGCAGCCAAGCCAGCGCGGCCGTCGCCTCGTTCTCGCGACCGAGTCGCGAATGCAGGCGCACCCACACATCGAGCAGTCGCCGGTCGCGGGAGCTCGGTGCGGCATCAGCCAGGAGTGCGCGGGCGCGAAGCCAATCGCTTGCTGCAGCGGCCGCCTGCAGCGCCTGCTGAGTGTCGCCGCGCCAGAGCAGAGCCTCGGCCAGCATGACGGCGGCCTGCAGATCCTCGGGATACCGCGCGTGGAAGGCTTCAAGCTCCGCCACGGCGGGCTTGCCTGCCTGCAGCCCGGCCTCGGGGGCTTGCAGTTGGGCAAGGCGCAGCTGGATGACCGCGTCCAGCAGGCGCCACTCCGGCAAAGCGCTGTCGACCTGCATCAGCGGTGCGAGGGTTGCCCGCGCGCCGTTCAAGCGCCCTGAGGCCTCGGCGGCCTGTCCCGCCAATTGCATCACCCAGGCGGCGTGTGTCTGCGCATGGGCAAGATCGCGTCTCCATATCTGGTTCTCGGGCCGGGCTTGCGTGAGCGCCAGCAGCAGGGACTCGCTTTCGTCGACCGCCGCGCGCGCCAGGTCGGTATGTCCGGTGTCGAGCGCGAGCTGGGACTGGCGCAGCAGCGCCGTGGCCAGTCGCCGTCGCCAGGCATCGGCGCCTGGATCCTGCCCCAGCAGCGCGCGCAGGGTCGCAATCTGCTCTGCATAGCCCAGTGCTGCCGATTCAAACTGGCCCGCGGATTCCTGCGAAGTGCTCAGCCAGGACAAGCTGTCGACAAGTTCGAACTGCAGCGAAGCCTGCCTGGGCTTGCGCGCCACCAGGTCACGCTTCAAGTCGACCGCGCGCGCGAACAGAGCCAGAGCATCCTCGATGCGCCGCTGACGGTGCGCCAGGCTGCCCAGATTGTTGAGTGCATAGGACAACTCAAGCAGGGCGCCTTCGTCGCCAGGGTCGAGCGCCACGAGGCGCTCGGCGGTACTGAAATAGGCCTCCCAGTGGCGGCGCGTCTCCTCGAAGCGACGCTCCCGATAGGCGAGATAGCCCCGCCAGTAAGCCACCGTGCCGGACTCGCGGTGTGCCTCGCGCGAGCCGGAGTCCATCGCAAGCGCCCGACCGATGGCAGTTTCCGCGCGGACGAAGGCCAGACCGGCCTCTTCGAATCGCGCCTGGCCGAACAGCACCTCGCCCACCGTGCGCAGCGCCTGCGCATGGACGATCGATTCGCGCAGGCGCATCTCCGACTGCGGCAAGCCCTCCAGGTAGTTGAGCGCCACCCCGCTCACGCCCTCCAGGAGGGTGAGACTGCCGGACGCGCGCAGGCTGTCTGCAACCTCACCCAGCAGAAAGCCCACCAGCTCCTTCGCCTGCTCCCTGCGCTGCTCAGCGCGTTCCTGGGCACGCTGCGCCTGCCATGCCGACGCCACCGCGAAGCAGGCGACCACCAGCAGCGAGGCCATGCCCACCCAGCGCACCCGGCGACCGCGTCGGCTTGAAGCTTCGGACGCACGGAGAAAGGCCCACTCCAGCTTCGACAGAGCGCGCGGCAGGCGCCGCGCGACATCGCGCGCTTCTTCCAGCGGGCGCCCGGGATTCAGCAGATGGTCGTCGCGACGCTGCTCCCGGGCCCAGTGCTGCGCTGCTCGCTGAAGCCGGTTGCGACCCTGCAGCAGGCCGCGGTTCTCGGCGATCCAGGCCACGACCCTCGGCCACTGTCGCAGAAGGGCCTCGTGAGCCACGCGCAGCACGGCCTCGCCTTGATGCAGTTCAGCGACGAACAGGCGAGCCCGGACCAGCGCGTCCACCAGCTCCACGGCGTGTGGCGAAGTCAGCTCCTCGCGCGGCAGCGCGCGCGCCGTCACCGCATCGCTGTCGGCCTGCATCACCACCACGCCTCGCAGGACGGCATCGAGCTGAGCACGGGCGGCCTCCGGTAGTGCGAGGAAGACCTCCTCGGCGCGATGTGCCAAGGCGCCCTCAAGACCGCCAAAGCCGCGGTAGCACTGGAAGCCGAGCAGCCCGCCCTCGCTGCGGCCCTCGTACAGCCGATTCAGGCAGTGCTGCAGCAGCGGCAAAGCGTCCGGCTGCAGCATCGCGGCATCGCGCAGCACGTCATCCAGCCGACTGCCGCTGGCGGCCTCTTCCTCGAAACGCAGTCCCGCCATGGCCGCGGGCCAGCGGATGATCCGCGCGATCTCGCTGGCGCGCGGGGGCAGCAGGTCGACATGCCCCCCCTGGCCCTTCAGATCGACCAGCTGCGGGACGCACTCGACCAAACGCGGAAAGAAATCGCTGCGCGTGACCGCGAGCACGGCCATCCGCTCAAGACCGCACAGCTGCTGCAGCGCGCGCCCGAGGTCGGCGCGATCCTGGGCGCGCATGCCGGGCGTGGCGACGGCCGCCTCGGCGTGATCGACCACCAGCAGCAGAATCGTCCGTTCGGAGCCCTCGCCGCGGCGTTCGCCCCGGCGCGCCCACGCATCCTGCAGGCGGCGCGCGACGAATCCACCGCCACTACGCAGGTCTGCCATCACTTCAGCCTGCTCGGAGGCGAGGAACACCGGGCGACCGCACAGGCTCCACTGGCAAAGCGACTCGGCGAGCTTCTGCAGCAGGTCGCCGCCACGACAGCGGCCGAGATCGCAGCGCGCAACCGATTCGGCCCGGAGCCCCTGGAAGCCACCCGCTTGAGTCAGCAGCGGAAGCACGCCGGCCGACACCAGCGAGGACTTCCCACAGCCGCTCGAACCCGAAAGCAGAACCAGCCGGCGCTGCACATCCACCTGTCGGCGCAGCGCCTGCAGCACCTCGGCGGTGGCCGCGCTGCGCCCGAAGAACACCGGGGCATGCCTGCTCTCGAAAGCCTGCAGACCGACATAAGGCGAATCGCCCGACCAGTCCTGCAGCAGCGCCGGCCGCGGCAGGCCGCCCTCCGGCAGCGTCACCGGGGCGAGCAGTCGGTAGCCTCGCTTGCGGATGGTCTGGATGTAGCGCGGCTGACGACTGTCATCGCCCAGGCGCTGGCGCAGCTGGGCGATGCATTTGTGGACCGGATTGTCGCCGTAGAAGCTGCCGTGCCAGACGTCGATCAGCAGCTGCTCGGCGCTGACCACTTCTCCCGCCTGCTCGCAGAGCGCGACCAGCACCTCCATCTGTCGCGGCTCCAGGGTGATCGTATGCGCCTCGCGCAACACCCGCAGGCGCTGCGGTTCCACGCAGAGATCCGCAAGATGGAATCGGGTGGCAGCGGCCAGCGCGCTGGGACGATCGCTGCGACTGCTCATTGCGAGAAGCTCATCGGGCTGCGCCCGCCACGACCGTCAGAGTCCAGAACGAAGCGCAAAGGCTAGTGCAGCACCACCTGCTCCGATAGCTGGCGAATCTGACAGGTGTGCGGCCTGCAGTGCCGGCCTGGCCGCTCGCCCCGTGGAGAACACCGCCTTCCAAGTCGAGCTGGCCTTGCCCGCCAAAGCACATGCACTGCAACAGTGCGGGCACCGGCTACCCACCAACGGCACGAGCCGCCAATAGGATTCGCGCTGCTCCTCCGGATGGCCGAGCGGTTCGCCCGGCCATCCACGACAGGGCCTCCTGCCGATCTGCTACGTTGAGGGGCTTGCGCGCTCCCGGACCAGGCACCCGCTGCCGAGCGCGCATGGGCCCAAGCCTCGCGGACCGCACATCGCGGATCAGCGCACGATCAGCAGCGGCACCTTGGTCAGCGAGAGCACGGCGCTGACCGTGCTGCCCAGCAGCAGACCAGTCAAAGCACCGTGCCCGTGCGAACCCATGACCACCAGGTCGAAGGCGCCGGCGTTGGCGTGCTCGGCGATCTGCCGCCCGGGCGCGCCAACGGAGGTGATCTCGGTGACCCCAAGCTGGGCGGCCTTGAGGGTTTCGCGTGCTTTGGCCAGAGCCGCGTCGTGCTCCTGCTGGTAGTAGCTGTGCAGGATCTCGCCGCCCACGGCGCTGGCCGCACGCGGCGGCGCCGACAGCGCCACGTGGATCAGGGTGATGTCGGCGGGCTGGTTCAAGCGCGCATTCAGTTCCAGCGCATGCGCGAGTGCGGCATCGCCGTAGTGGCTGCCGTCGATGGCAACAAGAATTCGCATGGTTTCAGCTTCCTCGATGGAGTTGAGTGGCCGCGCCGCCCACTGGACGGCGCGGCCACAGGGATCGCGCGGACGTTCTTCAGGCCGGATTGGCCTGGTCACGCGACTTCCAGAGCGAATAGACAACCCCGCCCAGCAGCAGGCCGAAGGTGACGCCCAGGCTGATTTCCGCCGGCACCTTGCCTCCGAACAGCCAATCGCCGACGAAGATTTTCGAGCCGATGAAGATCAGCACGAAGGCCAGCGCGTACTTCAGGTAGTGGAAGCGGTGCACCATCGCCGCCAGCGCGAAGTACAGAGCGCGCAGGCCGAGGATGGCGAAGATGTTGGAGGTGTAGACGATGAAGGGGTCGGGCGTGATCGCAAAGATCGCCGGCACCGAGTCGATCGCGAAGACGACGTCGGCGATCTCAACCAGCACCAGACACAGGAACAGCGGCGTGGCGAACCACAGCAGCTTGCCGCCGGAACCGGCCTGCTTCACGAAGAAGCGCTCGCCATGCAGCTCCTGCGTGAGGCGCATGCGCTTCTTCAGGAAACCCAGGATGCGGTTGTTGGCGATGTCCGGCTCGTCGTCGAGCGACCGCAGCATCTTGACGCCGGTGGCGATCAGGATCACCGCGAACACGTACAGGATCCACGAGAAGTTCATCACCAGGGCGGCGCCCAGGCCGATCATGAGCGCGCGCAGCACGATGACGCCGAGGATGCCCCAGAACAGCACGCGGTGCTGGTAGATCCGCGGCACGGCGAAGTAGGTGAAGATCATCGAGATGACGAAGACGTTGTCCATCGCCAGCGCCTTTTCGACCAGATAGCCGGTCAGGTAGAGCTTCACCGCTTCCCAGGCCTTGGCCTCGTTGGTCGGCAGGCTGGCGATCTGTGGGTCGATCGCCTTCGCGCTGCCGTATTCGTAGTAGATGAACCACACGGCCACGGCCCACAGCAGGCCGAGTCCGATGTACAGCGCCGACATCCACAGGCTTTCCTTGACGTCGATCTCATGCGCTTCCTTGTGCAGGACACCGAGGTCGAACACGAGGATGGCGAGAACAGCGCCAAGAAACGCAAGCCACACCCACACGGGCATACCGAGCCAGAGGCCGGTCAACAGTTCCATGAGTCACTCCGAAGGCGATCGTAGTTTCGATGCCCGGCCTCGCGGTGAGGCGTGGAGGATCCGTACGGCGGGCCTGAGCATCGGTTCACGACTCCGACATCGCCATGCATTGCACATGACCAGAGGGGCCCGCAGTCGCTCGCGGAGTCTCATCGCGCGAAAGTGAATCACCTGTGAAAGCGGCGCGAACTGACTCGCGCCGCCAGACGAGGGCTTGTCCAGCTCAGACGAATACCCGTAGGACCCGCGCGGCCCTGCTCAGTTCTCGAACCCGTTGCGGTACAGCGAGGACGCGTACTGCAGGCTCACGAACATGGGGCGGGACCCGATCCGTACGCCCTCCATGGCGAGGGCCCCGACAGCGAAGTTGATGGGGCTGCCCTCCAGCTCGCTGCGCGGGATCTCCACCTGCAGTTCGACTCTCGAACCGGGTGCGAGGTAGACCCGTCCGATGGAGTCGGGGCAGGCCGCATTGCCATGGACGAGGCACTGCGTGCGCGCGCTGTTGGACGTCGAGAGCACCAGGTAGCCATCGATGAGACTGCTGGGGCCGCGGTTGTCGAGCTCGACGGTCCATTGCAGATGATCGTCAGGCAGCAGCACCGGCACGTCGTCGAGCAGGCGGACACCGATGTCGAATTCGCCCACGAGGCTCAGCCACGTCGCATCGATATGCAGCGCGGGGCCATCCGCGGTGGCCGGATTCTCGGAATCCACGTAACCCGAGAGCAGGCGCAGTCCGCGCGCATCCGGGTCCGACAGCAGCGGCAGCTGAAGCGTCTGCAACTCCTGGCCCGGCTGCAGCGCTCCAAGCCTGCAGCGCACGGTCTGGAACCCGGTCCGTGAACAGGCGCCGTCGGTCTGCAGGCCGATATCCGCATCTTCGCGCAGGGTCAGCACCACGTCGGAGGCGGCCGAGGGCCCGAGGCTGGCGACGGTTGATCGAGTGCTCGCCACGCGTCCCGCCACGACCACCTGTGGCTCGACTTCAAGCTGCAGGCTGAAGTCAGAGTAGTAGCCTTCGAGCTTCAGGGCTTCGGCCCACGCGGGTGCATCCATGGCGATCCAGCCCAGGCTGGCCAGAGAACCTGCAAACAACAGGCGCTGTGCCGCGCCTTTCAATAGGTGAGCAGACATCCAAACCCCAGAATTCAGTCATTCCGGCGCATTGGCGCCGTCGTATACCGCGCAGGCGGCGGCAGGAGCATCAGGACACACCAAAGCCAAAGCCAGACACGCAGTGTGCTGGCCTCGAACAGGCACACAAGCAGGAAGGAAACCCCCATGGCAGCCGGCATCCCTTCCGACGGCGCGCGGAACCTTAATATGCAGACAATCACGCTGACAAGCCCGAGCAGCAGCCCTCCGGAACACAACAGTTCCAGCGGCAGGCTGTGCGGCCACGGCGTCAGCCGCGGGTCGATCAGGCTCGCACCCTGCAGCACCTCCGGATAGGCCATGACGAAACCATGCGGGCCAACGCCCAGCCACGGATTCGCCTCAAACAGGGCCCATGCCGCCTGCCACAGCTGTAGGCGCGCCCCACCGCTGGCCAGCCCCTTGCCCGTCAGGCTTGCGAGGAGCAAGGCAAGCACGACAGCTGCGAACGCGAAGCCCGCAGCAAGGCGGTGACGGCGGCCCATGAGTTCGAGCGCGACCGCGACCGCCAGCACAAGCATGCCGAGCCGGGACTGCAGGACCAGCAAGGCCAGCACCAGCAGCACACTGAGACCGAGCACCACGAGCAGGCCCGCCGTCGGGCGCGACGCCGATCGCGACCAGCGCCACCACAGAGGCCAAAGGCAACCCAGCCATGCAAGATCGTTGGGGACCACCAGCCATGGAATGGCTGCCAGCTCGACCAGGCGTTCGGGGTGGGGCTCGGGCAAGCGCAGGACGATGGCAAGACAGGCGTGGAGTCCGAGCGCCGTCAGCACGCCGACGCTGATCTTGAATGCCACCCCGGGCCTCGACTCTTCGGCACGCGGCAGAACTATCGCGCAGACCACGGCGATGAGCGTAGGCACAGAGAGCGCGAGCGCGCGCTCCGGCACATCCGCCAGCACCGCGGCGAGCAGCCAGACGACGCCGAAACCGGCCACACCAAATTCGAGCGCGCTCGGAGCCCGCGCCAGATCGACCTGACCGAGCAGGCCGGCGAGGCACAGTCCGAGCAGCAGGGCGGGCAGCGCCAGCGTCATCGAGGCAGCATGCGCATGCAGCACAACGAACGCCCCCCAGCCGGCGGTCGCCCAAGGCATCTGCAGCACGATCGAGAACCTCATTGGGCCTGCCCCGGAACCCCACGGCCCGCGGCTGCGGGCGATCGCCGCATTGTCGCAGAGCCAGCGAGGGCCGCGCCCCAGCGGAAGAGCAGGCGCGCGGGCCGGTTCAGCCGGATTGCAACGCGTCCAGAAGCTGCCTTACCTCGTCGCGAAGCGATGCGAGGCGACCTGCATCGAGCGAAGTGGAACATGCCAGGCGCGCAGGCACCCCTTGGGCCCGCGCGCGCAGGGCCCTGCCCTCGGCGCTGAGATCGACGAACACGCGCCGCTCATCCTCGCTGCAGCGTTTTCGAACAACGAGCCCCGCCGCCTCCAGCCGCTTCAGCAGAGGCGTCAGCGTGCCGGAGTCGAGATGCAGGGCCTCACCCAGCTCGCCCACGCTGCGCCGTCCGTGCTGCCACAGCACCAGCATCACCAGATACTGCGGGTAGGTCAGACCCAGCGGCTCCAGCAACGGGCGGTACAGGCGCTGGATGCGGTTGCTGGCCGCATACAGCGCAAAACAGAGCTGCTGGTCGAGATGCAGCGGGTTCGACGCGCCCGCCGCGCAGGCCTGGGCTTGATGTTTGGACTTGGCGGCGGGCATGTCGCTCGGTTCAGTCGGGCAGGAAGGGGTAGTCGGTATAGCCTTGGGCGCCACCGCCGTACAGGGTGGCGGCGTCCAGCGCATTCAACTCGCGGCCCTCGCGCAGGCGGCGCACGAGATCCGGGTTGCTGATGAAGGGCCGACCGAAGCAGAACAGATCGGCGGCACCACTGGCGAGACGCGCTTCGGCCAGTGCCAGGTCATAGCCGTTGTTGACCATCCACGGCCCTCGGAACTTTGCGCGCAGCGCGGCGAAGTCGAAGCCCGGGTCGATCTCGCGATCGCCGCCGGTGGCGCCCTCGATCATGTGCACATAGGCCAGCGCATGTGCGCCGACGCGCTCGATCGCGCGCTCGAACAGGGCCTGCGGCTGTGTGTCGCTGACGTCATTGAAGGGCGAGACCGGCGAGAAGCGCACGCCGACGCGCTCGGCGCCGATCGCGTCGACCACCGCATCCATGACCTCGGCAAGAAAGCGCGTGCGGTTCTCGATGCTGCCGCCGTAGGCATCATCCCGATGGTTGCTGGACTCGCGCAGGAACTGGTCGATCAGGTAGCCGTTGGCGGCGTGGACTTCGACGCCGTCGAAGCCCGCTGCGATGGCATTGCGTGCGGCCTGGGCGTAGTCGGCGACGGTGGCCCGGATGTCGTCCAAGCTCATCGCTCGCGGCGCCGACACATCGACGAAGCCTTCAGTGGTGAAGGTCTTGCTCTTGGCGGTGATCGCCGAAGGCGCGACCGGTGCCGCGCCGTTCGGCAGCAGCGAGCTGTGCGAGATGCGGCCGACGTGCCAGAGCTGGATGAAGATGCGGCCACCCGCCGCGTGCACGGCCTCGGTGACGCGCTTCCAGCCGGCGATCTGCTCGGGCGAGTAGATGCCCGGAGTGTCCAGGTAGCCCTGGCCCATCGGCGAGATCTGGCTGGCCTCGGTGATGATGAGGCCGGCGCTGGCGCGCTGCCGGTAGTACTCGACGGTGAGGTCGGTGGGCGTGCGGCCGGCACCGGCGCGATTGCGGGTCAGCGGCGCCATGACGAAGCGGTTGGCGAGCTCGAGGCTGCCGAGCTTGAAGGGGGCGAACAGGGGGGAGGTGTTCGTGCTCATGGATGTCCTTGGAAAGTACGTGTCGTGCGCGGGGCGCGCAGGGTGCCGAGCTGCGGGTGAGCGTCACGTGCTCAGTGGAGGGAGTCCCGCCGGCAACCCTGCCTCAGCGGTCCCGTCGCCGGGTTCGCTGCGGCTGGGCTCATGCGCGATGCGCAGCCCCGATCGCATTGCGGGACTCAGGCCGCGCTGCCGCGCACCGTGACCGGGATGTTGCCGCGGGTCGCCTTGGAGTACGGGCAGACCTCGTGCGCACCGTCGGCCAGCGCTTGCGCGGTCGCGCCATCGACACCACCCACCTGGGCGTGCAGGCGCACCGCCAGACCGAAGCTGGTTTCGTCCTTGCCGATATCCACCTCGGCCTCGATCTTGGCGCTGCTGATGGCGATGCCGCGGGTGCGCGCGACGAGACGCAGGGCACCCTCGAAACAGGCCGCATAGCCGGCGGCGAACAGCTGCTCAGGGTTGGTGGCGCCGCCCTTGCCGCCGAGTCCGGGCGGCAGCTGCAGCTGCTGGTCGATGAAGCCATCGTCCGAGCTGACGCGGCCTTCGCGGCCGCCCACAGCGGTGGCGCGTGCGGTGTACATCGGGGTCATGCGGAGTCTCCTGCGGTGGTGGGAGCGCCATATTGAATTGCACACAATTCAATTGCAATCTCTTAATTGTCGCGCTCAAGTGAAGGCGGCGGCGCTCAGGCCTGCAGCCAGCGCCCACCGGACACGCGATCGCGCGCTTCAAGATCCTGCCAGGTCGCCACATCGCTGAATCCCGCCGCCTGCAGCAGTGCGCGAGCGCCCTCGCCCTGCGCATGGCCATGCTCGAACAGCAGCCAGCCGCCGTCCCTAAGGTGGGCGCTGGCGCCGGCGATGATGTTGCGGATGTCGTCGAAACCATCCTCCCCCGAGGCCAGTGCGCTGCGCGGCTCGAAGCGCAGGTCGCCCTGGTCGAGGTGCGGATCGGCGTCCTCGATATAGGGCGGGTTGCTGAGGACGAGGTCGAAGCGCTGACCCGCCCACGGCGCCCACCAGCTGCCCTGCGCAAAACGCACCCGCGCAAGACCGAGGGCATCGGCATTCGTCCGCGCCACCGCGAGCGCCTCGCTGCTGGCATCGCTGGCGCAGACCTCAAGCTCGGGTCGGGCCTGCGCCACGGCCAGTGCGATCGCGCCACTGCCGGTGCCAAGATCCAGCACCCGCAGGCCCGCGCGACGCGGCAGGCGCTGCAGGGCCAGCTCAACCAGCAGCTCGGTCTCCGATCGGGGAATCAGGGTGGCAGGGCTGACCCGCAGGCTCAGGCCGAAGAACTCGCGCTGACCCAGCAGGTAGGCCACCGGCTGCCCCTGCGCGCGCTGCCTCACCAGAGCGCGATATTGCAGCACCTGGGCCTCGGCGACGACATCCTCCGAATGCGCGAACAACCAGGCGCGGGACACTCCTATCGCGTGCATCAGCAGCAGCTCAGCCTCGCGCGCGGCTTCCTCGCCCGACAGTTGCTGTCTCGCCTCGCGCAGCAGGCTGCGCACGTCGACTGCGCCCGCGGGCGCCTTGGATGCATCGCTGCTCATGCGTGCAGTGTCGCAGAGCTGGGGCATCATCCGCGCATGAGCGCGCCCCGCATCGACACCCTTTCGCACCTGCTCGACCGCAGCTTCCGCCTGTGGTGGAGCGCCCTGCCGTGGACGGCACCGTTGGCGCTGCTCGCCGCCCTGCCCTCGCTGCATCGGATGATCACCCTGCCCGGCCTGGCCGAGCTGCTGGCGGATCCGGAGGTCATCAGCCTCGCTGTGGTCGAGAAGCTGCTGCAGAGGGAGACCTGGCTGTGGTGGGGCTTCAGCGCGCTCGTCACGCTGTGGTCGGCGGGCGCGCAGTGCCTGCTGCTGGATCGAAGCCTGCGCGAAGAGCCCCTCGGGTTCGCGAATGCGCTGCTGCGGTCGACGCTCAGGCTGCCCGTGCTGCTGCTCTCGACCGTGCTCTATCTGCTGCTGTGCGGCCTGCCGCTGTTGCCCCTGCTCGGCTTCAATGCCTGGCTGGGACTGCAGGGCATGGACCTGCTGCCGATGCTGGCGCTGAGCGTGGCCGGCAGCACCCTGGTGCTGCTGCCCATCGCCTGGATCGCGGTGCGGCTGGTATTCCTTCCCTATGCCGCGGCTGTCGACGGACTGGGCCCGCTGCGCGGCCTGCAGCGTAGTCGCCGGATCGCCGAAGGCCAGTGGTGGCGGCTGCTGGTGTTCCTGTCGATACCGCTCACGATCTACGGCGTCGCCGCGACGGCCGCGCTGGCCGTGCCGCTTACCCTCGCGATCGTGACCGGCAGCGCGGCGGCGTCCTTGATCGGCACCCTCGCTGGGCTTCTGACCGCAGCACTGGGCGGCCCGATGCTGCACGCCTGCCTGGTCTGCGCCTATCGCGAGGTTCTGGCGCCGCAGCAGTCCTGAGGCGCGCCCTCAATGGCGCAGCAGCTGCACGCCCTGGATCAGGCTGGAAAGCACGAATCCACTCAGGAAGAACAGGTAGGACAGGCGCAGGTAGCGGTACTTGAAGCGCGAGAGGTAGAAGCCCAGTCCGTACAAGTCGCGCGCCATGGTCCGGTAGATGTTGCCCTGCCCCTGCATGTGGCTGGCGATCTCGCGCTCGAAGCGTTCGCGCGAGAGCTCGGCGAAATGCCCGAAGAACAGCAGGTTGAAGCCCGGCGGCAGCGGCGCTTCGGGGTCCTTCAGGCGGATCGGCCGGTACTTGGGCAGCACCGCCAGCACGGCCAGGAACAGCGCGAACAGGGTGAAGCCGGCGAGCACGGCCATGGCCAGGCGCAGCTCCGGGTCGCTGAGCCGCGAGACGCTGAGCGTCAAGACGATCGAAGACACCGTCAGCAGGATGTTGGCCTTCATGTCGGCCATGGTCGAGAGCTGCACATGATGCTGCTGCGCGGTGCGCAGGATCACGTCCGCCGTGTTGCGCTCGGGCACCGACTGGAAGGCATCGAATGCATTGCGCTCGGTGCCGCTGGAGGGCTCATCGGTGCGTGTCTCGGTGCTCATGCGAGGTCGGCGCGGCGCGCGTGGCGAGTGAGGATCGCCACTTTACGCAAAGCGCCGCCGGGCCGTATCACTCCGGCGCTTCAGCCGGCGCGCGTGCCGCCGACAGTCATCGACTCGATCTTCAGCGTGGGCTGGCCGACGCCGACCGGCACGCTCTGGCCGTCCTTGCCGCAGATGCCGACGCCAGCATCGAGCTTCAGGTCGTTGCCGACCATGCTGACCCGGCTCATCGCCTCCGGACCATTGCCGATCAGGGTGGCACCCTTGACCGGCGCGGTGATGCGGCCGTCCTCGATCAGGTAGGCCTCGCTGGCCGAGAACACGAACTTGCCCGAGGTGATGTCGACCTGGCCGCCGCCGAAGTTCGGCGCATACAGGCCGCGCTTGACCGAGCGGATGATCTCTTCCGGGTCGCTCTCGCCCGCGCGCATGTAGGTGTTGGTCATGCGCGGCATCGGCAGGTGGGCGAAGCTCTCGCGGCGGCCGTTGCCGGTGGGCGCCACGCCCATCAGACGTGCATTGAGGCTGTCCTGCATGTAGCCGACCAGACGGCCGTTCTCGATCAGGGTGGTGCACTGGGTGGCGCAGCCCTCGTCGTCAACGTTGAGCGAGCCGCGACGGCCGTCGAGGGTGCCGTCATCGACGATCGTGCACAGACTCGATGCCACCTGCTCGCCCATGCGGCCGGCGTAGGTGCTGGTGCCCTTGCGGTTGAAATCGCCCTCCAGCCCATGGCCCACGGCCTCGTGCAGCAGCACGCCCGGCCAGCCGGGACCGAGCACCACCGGCATGCTGCCGGCCGGCGCATCGATCGCTTCGAGATTGACCAGCGCCTGGCGCAGGGCTTCGCGGGCAAAGTCCAGCGCGCGGCCGCTCTGCAGCAGTTCGGGGTAGCTGACACGACCGCCGCCACCGGCATAGCCCTGCTCACGGCGACCGTTGTGCTCGACGATCACCTGCACATTGCAGCGCACCAGCGGACGCACGTCGCCGGCGAGGATGCCGTCCGAGCGCGCGACCAGCACGGTGTCGACCACGCCGACCAGGCTCACGATCACCTGGCGCACCCGAGCATCGGCGCTGCGGACGAAGGCGTCGACCTCTCTCAGCAGGCGCACCTTCGACTCGCTGTCGAGGCTGTCGATCGGGTCGACCGGCGCGTACAGGCTGCGGCCGTGATGCTGGGTGAGCGGACGCGCGGTGCCCTCCTGCCCCGCGCGGGCGATGGCGCGGGCCGCACCCGCGGCCTCCAGCAGCGAAGGCAGCCTGATCTCGTCGGAGTAGGCGAAGCCGGTCTTCTCACCGCTGATGGCGCGCAGGCCCACGCCCTGTTCGATGCTGTGGGCACCTTCCTTGACGATGCCATCCTCCAGGACCCAGCTCTCGTGGCGGCTGTTCTGGAAATACAGGTCAGCGAAATCGATGCCCGGGCTCATGAGGCGGGCGAAGACGTGTTCCAGCTGCTGGGCTTCGATGCCGGCAGGGGCCAGCAGGCGGGATTCAGCGAGTGCGAGTGCGTTGGTCATCAACGCAGGATGGCGGCGCGCGCGTGAACGCGCAAGCTTCGCGGAGACATCGCCCGCCTGCGAATTCGGAGCAGGGCAAGCAGCCGCGGGCGATGGGCCTGATCCGGGCGCGTCGATGCGGTCCACGCCGATCGCTTCTCCCCGCGTGGATCAAACACGCGAGGCCGCGAGCCGTGTGAAGAGAATGTGGAGCGCTAGCATGCTCCCCGGCTCGCCATCCAGCGTCGGCGCCCACCGATGGATCCGCAGGGCAGATCCCGCGGTCGCTGCCCAGAAGTATCGAAGCGCTGTCCGGGCAAGCCGGGGAGCCCCCCGTCGGCAAGACGGATAATGCCAAGTCGACCGAAGGGTCCCACCGGCTCGACGCCGGCGAATCGACCTTCCGGCCCCGGCTCACTGCCCCACTGGATAGAAGCAGGAACCATCGAATGAAGATCGCGCTGGTATGCGCAAGTGATGGAGAAGGCGGCCTCGAGAAGCATGTACTCGAACTGGCTGCAGGCCTGGTGAGCGCCGGCCATGCGGTCACGCTTGTCGCCCCGCAAAGCCTGGTCCTCCGCAGGCCGGGATCCGTAGCCGGCATCGCCGTGAACTTCAAGCGTCCGCGCTGGTGGCCGGGCCTGCGGGGCGATCTGGCGCGCGCACTGACCGGCGACTGGGATGTCGTCCACGCCCACGCCAACAAGGCAGCGCAGTTGGTCGCAGCGCTGCGCGCACGGGTGGATTCGAGGCGCTGGGTTGCCACCCTGCACAACGAGAAAAAGGACACACGCGCGTTTCGCCGCTATGACGAAGTCATTGTTGTGAGCCAACGCCTGCGCGCATGCGTCGAGGCCCCCAAGGTTTCAGTGGTGTTGAACGGCATTGTCCCACCCGCGCCGCACGTCGTGCGCGACAGAGGCTGGCTGGCTCGGCAGTGCGGGCTTTCCGTCGATCAGCCGATCCTGCTTGCGATCGGCAGACTGGTGCCCGCCAAGGGCTTCGACAGACTCATCGCGGCCGCCCACGAGGCCGATGTGCAAATAGCTCTGGTCGGAGGGGGCCCGGAGCTCGGCCCACTCCAGGCCCTGGCGGGATCAGGCAAGGGCCGCGTGTCGTTCCTGGGCGCGCGAGCCGATGTCGCCGAACTGCTCTCGGCCTGCGACGGGCTCGTGATCAGCTCGCGCCATGAGGGTGGGCCCTACACGCTTGCTGAAGCCCTGTTGGCCGAATGCCCGGTACTGGCAACTCCGGTGGGCATGGTGCCGGATGTTCTGCCGGAACCGCTGTGGTTGCCGGAAGCGCCGTCCGGGATGGCCGCCAGAATGCTGGCCTGGTCAAGAGATCCAGCGGGCTGGCGTGCTGCCTGCCTGCCGGCCTTCGAGGCGGCTCGCCAGCGGCTGACGCTGGCGAGCATGATCGCGGGCACGGAAGCGGCATACAGGGGTGAACTGGCTCCGGACTGATCGACCTGTCCATTCCATGGCCCCGGAGGGCACGACCGACCTCAAGACCGAGGGGAGGCGGCTGCGCGTGCTCAGGCCTGCGCCGCCGCGGTCTGCGACTCGCGCCTCGACAACCGAATCAGGCAAAGGCCGACTGCAATCCACGCCCATCCAGTCAGCACAAAGCCCGGCGCATGGCGCATGAACTGCTCCGCGAATCCGGAGACGCTGACATCGACGAACAGGCCGCTCAGCAGATAGAAGGCGCCGTTCGAAATCGCGAACGAAACCACGGTGGCGGCGCAACCCGCAGCGCCTGTCAGCACCAGTCCTCGCGTATCCATGCGCGTGCCCGGCGCCAGCCAGCGGCCGGTGAACCACAGCGCGCCGTAGGCCGGAATCAGGAAGCCGTAGGCCGGGCTCAGGCAGAGATGCAGCATGTCGGTGCGTGCGAACACCACGGCATCGATGCCGAAGGCGAGCGCGACGAAACCGGCAAAGGCCAGCGGGCTGCGCAGCAGCAGGCCGCCGAGGAAGAACACCGCCAGCGAGGCGTCGCGCAGGTGCAGCCACTGGCTGGCCTCGGGCAGACGGGTGAGCAGCATCCACAGGCCCAGCGCGGCGACAGTCAGAAGCGGGGAACGTTGGGACAGGTTCAAGTGCATGGGGGACTCCCGGGTCACGAGGGATCGAGATGCAGCGGCGGCGTCCGCGAGCGCCGCCGCTGCGGGCAGGCCGCGACTCAGCGCGGGCTGTAGCGCAGGCCGAGCATCCAGCTGCGTCCGGGCTGGTTGTAGAAGGCCGCGGTCTCGTACTGGCGGTCGAACAGGTTGTTGCCCGACAGCTGCAGGCTCCAGTCCGGGCTGAGCGCCCAGCCCACGCGCAGGTCGAACGTGGCGTAGCCCGGCAGGCGGGTGAAGTTGCCGAGATCGTCGTAGCGCGCGCTGGCGGCGAAGACGGTGGCACCGAGGCTGAAGCGGCCGTAGCTCCGGTCCGCCTCGACCTGCGCCGAGCGCGGCGGACGCCGCGGCAGCGCGTTGCCGTCCGCCGCACCGGCGCTGACATTTCGCGCATCCAGCACGGTGGCACTGGCGCGCAGCCGGGTGGCCGCGATCTCGCCGTCCGTGCTGAGCTCCAGGCCATCGATGCGCGCCCGATTGATGTTGACCGGAACGAACTTGACAGGATCGAAGGCGATGAGTTGATCGACGTCGGTGCGGAACAGAGCCACCGCCCAGCTGCCCCAGGCCGGGCTGCCGCGCAGGCCCAGCTCCAGGCTCTCCGAGGTCTCGGGCGCGAGCTTGGGATTGCCGAAGCCAGGGAAGTAGAGATCGTTGAAGCTGGGCGCGCGGAAGGCCGTTCCGGCGCTGGCGGTCAGCCGCAGCCCCTCACGGAAGTTCCAGCCCCAGAGCAGGCTACCGGTGGTCTCGTTGCCGAACTGGCTGTCATCGTCACGTCGGCCCGCCAGCTGCAGCGAGGCCTCACCCAGGCTCTGCTGCCACTGCGCGAACACAGCCTTCTGGGTCCGTGCCTTGACCACGTAATCGGTGGTGCTGGCCACTTCATCACGGTGCCAGTCGAAGCCGGCGCTCAGCAGGCCGCTGCCGAGGCTCGCATCGGCCTGCAGCCCGCCGCTGTCGCGCTTCGTATCGAAGCTGTTGCGATAGCGGCCTTCAAGGAAATTGTCGGCCAGATCGGCGTTGTGGCCCAGGCGCAGGGCCAGGGCGAGGCGATCGCTCGGCTTCAGGTCGAGTGTGGCCCCATAGACCTGCTGGCTGCCTTCCATCTCGTTGCTGAAGCTGCCGTCGGACTCCGTTTCGAAATCCGCGCGCAGGGCGCGCAGTTCCAGCGCCACCGCCGGCGAGAAACGCCAGCCGCCGGCGAGTTGCAGGCTGCGGTTGGTGTAGCCGTCCGCATCGGGCTCGTTGGTGAAGCAGCCGCCGCTGCTGCTGCGGCGGCAGGCATTGAAGCCGTCGGTCTCGTCGATCGCGGCATTGACGCGATACCAGCCGCGCTCGCCGCGAGCATCGAGGCCTGCGCTACCGCGCGCCGTGCTGTAGCTGCCCACGCCCACGTAGCCGTTGGCGCGCGACCCGCCCTCGGCGCCGCGGGTGAAGATCTGGATCACGCCGCCCACCGCATCGGAGCCATACAGGCTGGAGAAGGGTCCGCGCACGATTTCGATGCGCTCGATCTGCTCCAGCGGCAGGTCCTGTAGGGCCGGCGTGCCGCTGGTCGCGGAACCCACGCGCACGCCGTCGATCAAGAGCAGCACGTGGCGCGCTTCGGTGCCGCGGATGAACAGCGCATCGACCTTGCCAGGGCCACCGCTGTTGCTGAAGGCCAGCCCGGGCACGCCGCGCAGCAGGCTCAGCAGGCTCTGCGCCTGCAGGCGCTCGATGTCGGCGCGGTCCAGCACCGTGATGGACGCCAGCGCGGCATCCTGGGTTTGCGGCGTGCGGCTGCCGGTGACCACGATCCGGTCCAGCGCCTTGGCGGCGGGCTGAGCGAAGGCAAGCGAGGGAAAAGCAGCAGCGAGAGCCACCGCCAGAGCGGCGGGGCGTTGGGAGAGAGCGCGCATCAATGTCTCCTGTCCGCGCCGACCCGCGCGGACGATGGGTGCTTGGGCACCCGGCACGGGAAAGAGGAGAAGACCTGAAGGCAGGCGCACGGCAGGAGCACGGGCGCGAACCCCAAGGCTGCGCCCTCCGCGCGCCGGGAATGATCCCCATGGCCGGTCTCCGGGCTCGCGAGCGATGCGGCAACCGTGGGTGCGGTTGCGCCTTCGACCCGGGCACCTTCCCATGCGCAAGGCACAGTGGTGTTCGCCCGGGCCGGGTGTGCGCGTGGAGCGCACGCCGGCTCGCCTACCGTTGCGGGGGCAGCTCCAGACTTGCGGCACGAACACCGCGCACTGGCTTCCCGTTTAAACCGCGGACGCTGCGTCGAGCGCTGCGCGGTCACCGTGAGGCGGCGCGGATGCTAACAGAAGCTTCACGAGGCCACCAAGCCCGAAGTCGTGAGCGGCCGGTCACCCCAAAGCGAAAGCGGCGGCGGCCCGGAGGCCACCGCCGCGCTCTCATCGCAGGTACCGTTCGACTACGGGAACTGGCCGACCTGCTGCGTCACGTTGCTGGGCCATACGCCCAGCTCGGTCTGCACATAGCTGCCCACCAGGTTCTGCAGAGTGCTGCTGCTGTGCGGCGCGCCGGGCGTCGACCAGAACCAGTAAGCCCTGGGCGTGGGCGCCTGGGTGCCGAAACCGCAGGTGTAATTGCGCGTGACGGCGGTGAGATAGGCCGAGCTGTCGACGTTCGCCCACGTCTTGCTGTCGCCGCCATAGCCGCGTCCATAGACCTTGGCCAGCGTATCCAGCTCGAACAGATGGGTCTGGTTCGGCAGCAGCGCGATCGGACTGCTGTTGGCAGTGTCCCAGGCCGCATGCATGTCCTGGTGATGGCTGCTCGGCCCACCCTCACGCTTCACCAGGCCGAACAGCGCGGTGATGGTGTCGTTGACCAGGTTGCCCTCGAGCAGGGCTCCCGCTGCCGAACCGTCGGTGGCCACGACCAACCCGACCTGCGCGGCCGTGGTCAGCACCTGGATGATCGCCTGCGAGTTCCAATTGCTGGCGGTGAAACCGGACACCGCGACGCCCTTGGAGAACAGCGTGGTCATTGGCGCCGCCCCCGGTGGGTCGTACTTGAGCTGCGCCCAGTCCGACGCCACCGCGCGCGCCTCCTTCGACCAGGGGCCGCCGTAGTCGACCTGCTGGCCCACGCGGCTGCCATAGGCGATACGCACGGCGAGATCACCGCGGCAGGTGCCGGTGCCGCATTCGACGCCGCCGGGCTCGCCGTTGCGGGTGCACAGCATGCGCACGCGCATATGGCTGTAGTTGGTGCCCTTGATGCGGTCAACCTCCCACACGTTGTGGCGGCTGCGACGGTAGAAGTTGATGTCCTTGGCTGCGCCGCGGGCCGACACCGAGTAGTTCAGCTGCCGCTCCTTCTTGGGCAGCGAGCCCCAGGAGCTGCTGTGGTTCTCGTTGATTTCGGTCTGCCAGGGCGAAGGCTGGTGGGGGAAGGTCAGCACGGTGGTGCAGATGCAGTTCTTCCAAGGCAGCGGCGTGAGTGTCCCGATCAGTCGCCGGGCTTCGAGCTGGAGATCTTCGTCGCCCAACGCTGCCACATGGTCAAGCAAGGCTTCGCCACGGCCCGCGGGACTGAGCCCGCCGGCCTCGACCTCGGCCAGTACCTGCGGAAACTCGCGAGCCGCCACCTCGGCGAAACCCAGCCCGCCGGCGGCGAGATTCGGCTCGGCCTGCAGGGCCTGCCAGTCGGCCTCACGCGCCGACATCAGCCAAGCGAGGATTTCGGCGTCGTCGGTCCGCTCGGCCGGGAGCTCGCGCGTGATCTCGGCGTACGCCTCGGGATACTGGACCTGCAGGTGCGCCAGCAGGCCCTGCCGGTAGTGGCGACCCAGCAGCTGCGCGTAGCGATGGATCAGCTCCGGGTAGCGCTCGAGCGCAGCGGCCTCGAGCGTATCGAGAGGATCGGACCAGCTCTCGATGGCGTTCATCAGATTCGCCGAGATGATCCGCTCGCCGCTGTCGCCACCGTCCACATCGGCAGCAGCGAAGGCCGGCGGAAGCGCAAGGAAGGCAAGCAGACCCGCGGCCAATAGGGCGCGGAAGGGTGTTCGAGGATGCGTGCGAGCGTGCGGCATGGCAGGTCTCCATGGGGTTCACCGGGCCGCGGCCAGTCAAGGTCCGGGGCGTGGCTGCGGGATTGCAGCCATGGCGACCCTAGGAGCGCTCACCGAAGCCGCCAAGGAACAGCATGGGAACGCGAGGGGAAGCGAATGCGGCTGTGCCATTCCGCGGCCCGCAGCGACCCACCGACCCATGATCGTCCCGTGGGGCCGTGATCGACCGCACGCGTGTTTCGGTGGCGGCGTCGGGCAACTCGGATTTCTCCGGTGAAACCGAGAACTTCCGAGAGCCAAGCATCGATAATGCGCCATGCCCACCCTGCCCTATTGGCGGCTGTCCGCCGTCTACTTCGCCTACCACGCCGCGATCGGCGTGTTCACCCCCTACTTCGCCCGCTGGATGGAAGGCTTGGGGCACGGCGCGCTGGCGATCAGCAGCCTGTTCGCGCTCTGGTACGGCACGCGCATCTTCGGCCCGCCCCTGTTCGCCCACTATGCCCGCGGCTCGACCCGGCCCAAGGCCTGGCTGCTGGGCGGGCTGTGGGCCTCGGCGATCTTCTACCTCGGCTTTTTCGGTGCCGAGCATCTCTGGCTGCTGGCGCTGTCGATGGCCGCCTTCAGCCTCTGCTACAACGCCATCCTGCCCCAGCTCGAAGCCTTCACCTTGGCCGGTCTGGGCCCGCGCAAGCACGACTACGGCCGGGTACGGCTCTGGGGCTCCCTGGGCTTCATCCTGCTGGCGGTGGGCTATGGCTGGCTGCTGCAGCACGGCGATGCGCCCGACCTGCCCTGGGTGATGGGTGCCGGCATCCTCGCCACGGCCCTCATCACGCACGCCCTGCCCGCGCAGAAGCGACTCGACACGGATCCACCGCCCAGTCAAGCCGGCCTGTGGGAACTGCTGCGCCGCCCCGGCGTGCGCGCCTTCATCGCGATCGTGATGCTCACCCAGATCAGTTTCGGCAGTTACTACCTCTTCTTCACCCTGCAGCTTGAGCGCCACGGCCACAGCACCGACGTGGTCGGTCAGCTCTGGGGCCTGGGCGTGGTAGCCGAGATCGTGCTGTTCATGTACGCCGGCAGCCTGCTGCGCCGGATCAGCGCCCAACGCACCCTGCAGATCGCGCTGGTGGTCACCGCCCTGCGCTGGCTCAGCATCGCCCTGCTGCCGCAGTCGCTGGCGCTGATGCTGGTCGTGCAGGTCGCGCACGCGATCGGCTTCGGCGCTTTCCACGTGGCCTGCATGCAGCGTGTGGTCGAGCTGTTTCCGGAATCCGACCGACTGGGGGCACAGAGCCTGATGTACAGCCTCGGCTCCGGCCTCGGCGGCGTGCTCGGTGCGCTGATAGCCGGCGCCCTGTGGAAGACCGGCGACGGCGTCCTCGCCTTCGCCGTCGCGTCGTCGGTGGCCGCACTGGCCCTGCTGCCGGCCATGAAGCGCTTCGGCGGCCGCATTTCGCACGCGGAGGCTTGATCTCCCCGGCGCGGATGTGCACAATGCGCGGCTCCGGGCGGTTAGCTCAGCGGTAGAGCATTGCCTTCACACGGCAAGGGTCGCAGGTTCGATCCCTGCACCGCCCACCAGATCAACGGAAAGCCATCCTTCGGGGTGGCTTTTTTGTTGGCCGCAGCCAGAAGGATGCGTATCGCTGGTGCGCGGGCGCCCGCGCTCAGGTCCGTTCGACCCGCACCACCCGTCCGCCCTGCACAGTGAACATCACCAGCCCGGTCTGGCGCTCGTACTCCCAGCGCTCACCGATGGGCGCGCCCTGTGCGTTGACCAGGGTGACGATGCGCCAGGGCTCGCCGCATTCGCGCAGCTTGGTGACTGCTGCGCCAACCGTGATGACCGACTGCCCGCAGGCTTCGGAGTGCGAGGGGCTGGCCTGGGCCGGCAGCAGCGGGGCGAAGCCCGCGATCAGAACGGCAACGAGGGCGAAGCGTCGGCGCATGGCGGGCCTCCTGGGTCGTGGCGCCCAGCCTGCCATGTTCATCGCGCGACTGCTCCATCCCGCCCTGGCGGCGATGATCGCCGCAAGGCCTCGCGTTCAGGTACTTGCGAATCCCGGCGCCTGCAGCGCCATCAGGTGCACGTCGACGTAGCGCCCGCCGCGCAGCGCATAGGCGCGGCTGGTGCCTTCGCGCACGAAGCCGTGGCGGGCGAACAGGGTCTGCGCGGCGACGTTGTCGGTGTAGACCTCCAGCTCGATGCGGCGCACGCCCAGCCAGCCGAAGCAGAGCTCGATGGCGCTGCCCATCAGGGCATGGCCGACGCCGCGACCGCGTGCACCCTCATCGACGCCCAGCCCGATGTTGGCAACATGCGCGCGACGGGGATTTTCGAAGCGCTCGATCCCGATCTGCCCGAGCAGCCGGCCATCCGCCTCGGCCACAAGGCTGTGGAACTGGGTGTGCAGGCGGCCGAGTCGCTGCTGCCACAACTCCGCGCTCGGAAACGGCAGCTGCAGGGTGTTCGCATAGACGGATGGCTGCGCATACAGGGCGCGGATCGCTTCGATGTCGCGGGTTTCGCTGTGGCGGATGTTCATTGCCAGAGAGTGCAGGAGTGGCGTCCCCCGGGACAAGCCTCGGCCCGAAGCTTGCATCTCTGCAGATCGACCCCGGCGCCCGGGGCCGCGAGTGAGTCCAATCAGGATTGGCTCGCTCATCCCGCGGCGCCTCACCACCGGCGGAGGGCTCAAGCCCGGAGCCTCGACCTTCCGAAGCGCATGGAGTGCGGCAGCCGCATGTTCGATCTCCTGAAACGTCTCTTTGGCGGAGCGCCGTCGGCCAAGCCCGGCGAGCAGGCTTTTGCCGTGCTCAACCAGCAGGCTCCGATCAAGCCCGACCAGGGGCAGGCCGCCGTCGAGGGAGCGGCGGGCGAGGGTTTCATCTGCCGGGAGACAATCCTCGGTCGCGACCAGCGTGTCGCCGGCTACCACTTCCTGCTGCATCAGGCGACGCGCGCCCGGCTGGCCAGCCGCAGCCGGCGCATCCATCACGTCTATGCCGAAGTGCTGGTGCGCAATCTCATCAAGATCGATGTCGGCCGGCTGCTGGGCCATCGCCTCGCCTTCTTCGAAGTGCCGGACTCATTCCTCGATCACAAGGCCCTGACCGAACTGCCCCCGGAGAACGCGGTGCTGACCCTGGTCGCCCTGCCCGACCCCGGCGGCCCCTCACCCAGCACGGTGATTGAACAGGTGCGCGCCCTGCGTGGGCGCGGCTATCGGTTCGCTGTCAATGCGATGACGCAGGAAGCGCCGGGCGCCTACCTGCTCGCCGAGGCCGATTTTGTGATCGTGCGCGCCGACCAGGCCGACCCGAAGCGCCTGCGCGATTTCACCGAAGCGCTCGCACGCGCCGACCACAAACGCCAGTGGTTGGCGCGCGAGTTGCCCAGCCACGACGAGTTCAAGCTCTGCTACAACCTGGGCGCCAGCCTGTTCCAGGGGCCCTTCATCACCCGCCGCGAGGACTGGAGCAGCAACGCGCTCGGGCCGAATGCGGCGCGCCTCGCCGATCTGCTGTCGCGGCTACGGCGCGACGTCGACACCCGCGAAATCGCCGAAGGGCTGAAGCAGGATCCAGCACTGTCCCTGCGCCTGCTGCGCTACATCAACTCGGCCTCGATGGGACTGCGCGAGGAAGTCACCAGCATCGAGCGTGCAGTGCTGCAACTCGGCCGCGAAAAACTCTACCGCTGGCTCAGCCTGTTGCTGTACGGCGCCAACAGCCACAACGCCGCGGCCTCGGCCCTGCTCGAAGCCGCGCTGGTGCGCGCGCGCATGCTTGAACTGCTCGGCGCGGATCGTCCTGCCGAAGCCCGCGATGCTCTGTTCCTGGTCGGTCTGCTGTCGCTGGTCGACGCGGTGCTGCAGGTGCCGATGCCGGTGGCGCTCGCCCAGCTCGCGCCCTCGCCCGAGATCGAGGCCGCGGTCGCGCGCGGCGAAGGCGAGATGGCGGAACTGCTCGCCCTCGCCGCGGCCTGCGAGAAGGACGACCCGCAGGCCCTGGCAGCCGCGTCGCAGCGCTGCGGCGTCAGCGCGCAGGCCGCCAGCGCCGCGCACGTCGAAGCCCTGGGCTGGGCCTTGGAAGTGACCCGGGAGTGATCCGGCGCGACATGGCTCCGACGCGGTGGGCGCCGAGCAACAGTCGGCGCCATCGCGGCGCCCGACCCACCTAAGCAAACGGCCGACGGATCGCTCCGTCGGCCGTTTGCATTCGCGCCGCGGATGGACGGCGCTGCCGCCGTCCATCCGGGATGCGGTGAGGCCTCAGGCGTTGACCGCCTTCGCCACCTCGGCGTAGTCCTCGATCTGGTCGAAGTTCATGTAGCGGTAGATCTTGTCGCCGTTGGCGTTGATCACGCCGATGTCCGCCATGTACTCCTCGCGGGTGGGGATGCGGCCCAGACGCGAGCAGATCGCCGCCAGCTCCGCCGAGCCGAGGTAGACGTTGGTGTTGCGGCCCAGGCGGTTGGGGAAGTTGCGGGTCGAGGTCGACATCGCGGTGCTGCCCTCGCGGATCTGCGCCTGGTTGCCCATGCACAGCGAGCAGCCCGGCATCTCCATGCGCGCGCCAGCCGTACCAAAGGTGCCGTAGTGGCCTTCCTTGGTCAGCTCGGCCGCGTCCATCTTGGTCGGCGGAGCCACCCACAGGCGGGTCGGGATGTCGCGCTTGCCTTCCAGCAGCTTGGCGGCGGCGCGGAAGTGGCCAATGTTGGTCATGCAGCTGCCGATGAAGACCTCGTCGATCTGCGCGCCGGCCACGTCCGACAGGGTCTTGGCATCGTCGGGATCGTTCGGGCAGCAGACGATCGGCTCCACGATCTCGGCCAGATTGATCTCGATGACGGCCGCGTATTCGGCGTCGGCGTCCGGCTGCAGCAGCTGCGGGTTGGCCAGCCACTCCTCCATCTTCTTGATGCGGCGGGCCAGCGAGCGCGCGTCCTGGTAGCCCTCGGCGATCATCCACTTCAGCAGGGTGATGTTCGAGTTCAGGTATTCGATGATCGGCGCCTGGTCGAGGCGTACGGTGCAGCCCGCGGCCGAGCGCTCGGCCGAAGCGTCGGCCAGCTCGAAGGCCTGCTCGATCTTGAGATCCGGCAGGCCTTCGATCTCGAGGATGCGGCCGGAGAAGATGTTCTTCTTGCCCTTCTTCTCGACGGTCAGCAGGCCGGCCTTGATCGCGTACAGCGGGATCGCGTGCACCAGATCACGCAGGGTGACGCCCGGCTGCATCTGGCCCTTGAAACGCACCAGCACCGACTCCGGCATGTCCAGCGGCATCACGCCGGTGGCGGCGGCGAAGGCGACCAGGCCCGAGCCTGCCGGGAAGCTGATGCCGATCGGGAAGCGGGTGTGGCTGTCGCCGCCGGTGCCGACGGTGTCAGGCAGCAGCATGCGGTTCAGCCAGCTGTGGATGATGCCGTCGCCCGGGCGCAGGGATACGCCACCGCGGGTCGAGATGAATTCCGGGAGCGTGTGGTGGGTCTTGACGTCGACCGGCTTCGGGTAGGCCGCGGTGTGGCAGAAGCTCTGCATCACCAGATCCGCCGAGAAGCCGAGGCAGGCCAGATCCTTCAGCTCGTCGCGGGTCATCGGGCCGGTGGTGTCCTGCGAGCCGACCGTGGTCATCTTCGGCTCGCAGTAGGTGCCCGGGCGGATACCCTTGCCTTCGGGCAGGCCACAGGCGCGTCCCACCATCTTCTGCGCCAGGGTGTAGCCCTTGCCGCTGTCGGCCGGCGCCTGCGGCAGACGAAACAGGGTCGAGGCCGGCAGACCCAGCGATTCGCGCGCCTTGGCCGTGAGGCCGCGGCCGATGATCAGCGGAATGCGGCCGCCGGCGCGCACTTCGTCGAACAGCACATCGGACTTGACCTCGAACTCGGCGATGACTTCACCGTTCTTGAGCGCACGGCCCGCATAGGGCTGCAGCTCGATGACGTCGCCGTGCTCCATCTTCGAGACATCAAGCTCGATCGGCAGCGCGCCGGCGTCTTCCATGGTGTTGTAGAAGATTGGCGCGATCTTGCTGCCGAGGCAGACACCGCCGAAACGCTTGTTGGGGATGTAGGGAATGTCCTCGCCCGTCCACCACAGCACCGAGTTGGTGGCCGACTTGCGCGAGGAGCCGGTACCCACCACGTCGCCGACGTAGGCGACCAGATGGCCCTTCTCCTTCAGCGACAGGATGTTCCGGATCGGACCACGCTTGCCATCCTCTTCCGGCACGAAGGGCGCGTCGGGGCGCTTGTTCTTGAGCATGGCCAGCGCGTGCATCGGAATATCCGGACGCGTGGTGGCGTCGGGCGCCGGCGACAGATCATCGGTGTTGGTCTCGCCCGGCACCTTGAACACCGTCAGCGTGAGGCTCTGCGGCACTTCCGGGCGCGAGGTGAACCACTCGGCCTCGGCCCAGCTCTTCAGCACGGCCTGGGCGTTGGCATTGCCAGCCTTGGCCTTCTCCTCGATGTCGTGGAAGGCATCGAAGATCAGCAGGGTGTTCTTGAGGGCCTCGGCGGCGACGGTACCGACTTCGGCATCGTCCAGCAGCTCGATCAAGGGGTGCACGTTGTAGCCGCCCAGCATGGTGCCCAGCAGCTCGGTGGCGCGGGCGCGGCTGATCAGCGGATTCTTCTCGCTGCCATGGGCGATGGCGGCAAGGTAGCTGGCCTTGACCTTGGCGGCATCATCGACACCGGCCGGCACGCGATGGGTGAGCAGCTCCAGCAAGAAGGCCTCTTCACCGGCCGGTGGCGCCTTCAGCAGTTCGATGACCTCGGCGGTCTGCTGGGCGGACAGCGGCAGCGGCGGGATGCCCAGCGCGGCGCGCTCGGCAACGTGTTGGCGATAGGCTTGGAGCATGGGGAAGGTCCTTCAGGCGTGGGACGCCGCGCGCATCGCGGCCACGACCGCGGATCGGCCGTCGGCAGCGCACGGTGCAAAGTGAAGGCCAAGATGGGGATCCGCGCCCGGCGGAACAAGCCGGCCTTCACGGCCGCCGATTTTCGCCCGCCGCGCCGATGGGGGCAATACAACTTTGGGACGTGGGCCGACTCGGGATTGGAGATTCGGGATTCGGGATTCGCCAAGCCAGTCGAGGCCAGTTTCTGTGCCTGAGGGTTGCAGTCGGCGAGCAGCCGCCGAGAGCGCAGCCCGGCCTTTGGCCGCCTGCGGCGCCGAGCCGGCAATCCGGTGTCGCGGTTCCCTGAAGGCGCGGGCCTGCCAGCAGCCCGGTCCTCGCGCATTGAGCTCGGGCGTTCGGCGTCCCGCGCGGCGATGCCGCGCAAGCGAGCCGCCTGCCTGCGGCCCGGCTATTTCTGCGTCCACGCCCCCGACGCGTCCTGGTACCACCAGCCGCCGCGCGCGCTGTCGATCCACTGCCGCGCGAAGGTGTCGCGGATCTGCGGCTCCCACTCGGGATGACCGTTGGCGACGGCGATCTCCCGGTACACGGCGTTGCGGTCGCGATTGTCATCGGCCACCGCCTGGTTCACCGCCGCGCGGTCGCGTAGGCCCACCTTGCTCGCATCGCGCAGGCTGATGGTGCCGTCACGGGCCAGACCGAGCGCGCCGGAGTCGAAGTGCGGTGCCAGCGCCGATTGGAAGCGCTCGGCCATTCGAGCCTGGATGGCCTGGATGGCCGGCGTGCGGATGTTGATATCGGCCGACTGTGCCTGGGCAGTCGGGAAGACGAAGTCGAGGACCGCCGTGCCCAGTGCGGCCATGCCGCCACCCTGCCCCGCCTCGGGTTTGGCTTCGGCCTGCGGTGGCTCGCCGATCACGTTCTCGACGAACTCGCGCGCCGCCTGCTGCGCTTCGGCCGCCGGGAAATAGACGTTGATGGTGACGCAGGCGCTCAGGGACAGCAGCGCGGCGGCGGCGAACAGCTTCCAGGGCTTGAACATGGGCATCTCCCGTCGACAGTGGCGTGAGAATAGTCGCTGGCACCGCACGCCGGCCATCGCTCTGCGCTGGCAAGGGGCCGACGTTCAGTTCGAAGCAGGAAGTTCTCTCTCTGAGTCCGGACCACTCCGGTCGCCGCTCCTGCGCTCGCAGTCTGCGGGCGCCCCTCAGCCTTCCTGCAGAACCGCCACTCGAACCTCTACGTTCGGCCCATCGGCCCGCATCCATCCCAGCCAGCGCTCGCCCGCCTCGCGTCGCGCCAGGCCACGCACGCGCCCGTCGGGATCGATCAACAGCAGACGCGCCGCCGGGACGCCAGCCAGTTCGAACTCCACGCGCCGCCCGGCGGCGCCGAGACGATTGTCGACGGCGCGGACCTGCAAGGAGGTCGGCGCCAGAAAGCTCACCTGGGCAGGCTCGGGCGCGCGATCGAGCCACTGGGTCTCTGGCCAGGCGAACATCGCGGCCTCTGCCGCCTGCAGCAGCGGCAGGGCTTGGGCCAACTCCTCGGGCACCGTCTCCCCCAAGGGCAAGGCAGGCTCGACCACCCCGACCGCCGCGGCCACGGCGGCGCGCTCGGCCACCTGCTTCTGCTTGCCCGCGAGCTGGTACATCCACAGCTGGCTCGGCAGGCTGAGTGCGAACACCGCGCACGCAAGCTGGGCGGCGCGCACTGGCCTCAGCGCATCCAGAAGCACCAGCCCGAGGCCGGCCCAGAACAGCGAGGACCAGGCCACGTAGCGCGGCGCCAGCAGTTGGTCGGGATGCATCGCGAAGTACTCGGCGCGCACCAACACAATCATTGCGCCCACGCACAGCGCAAAAGCCGCCAGGGCAGTGCCCATCACCGCGGCAGGCCGAGGCTGGCGCCAGCTGCGCAGCAGCGCGCACGCGAAGCCCAGCGCGCCCAGCAAGCCCCAAGCCAGGTGTGGCCAACGCGCCACCATCACTTGCCCAGCCTGCTGCTCATAAGCGGCGGCGACGGGCTCAAGCACGGCGCGCAGCTGCGAGTTCGGCACCTGGGCCGCGATCTGCGGGTCCCACAGCGGCCAGCTGGCAAACAGTGCGGGACCCCCCAACCAGCGCAGTAGCGCTTCGCCGCGGCCGAGGACATCGAGCGGCTGCATCGCTGAGTCTCCGCCCCCGGCGCGCAAGCCCAGCATCAGCGCGAGCGTTCCCGTCATCAGAACGACGATGGGCAGATAGTCGATCCACCGCGCCCGGCGCAGGGCCATCGCCAGCAGCAGGGCCGGAAATGCCGCCAGCCCGCTGCCGAAGCACAGGCTGGCGCACAACGCGCAGAAGCCGGCGCCCGCGCTCGCCCCCACACCGCCGCGCGAGGCCAGTGCGAGGCCCGCAAACAGGCACAGGGTCACGGCGTACGCGTGCACCGTCTCGCTGGAATGCGTGAGCACACGGAAGTTGCCCAGCCAGAACAGCCCGAGCGCAAGCAGCAGGCTCATGGCCCAGTAATGCGCGGGCTCCAGGGCTTGCAGGCGCAGTCTCCACATGGCCAGCGCCAGGGTCGAAGCCGCCAGCAGCATTCCCACCGCGGTCTGCACCAGCTGGTTCGCTGCGAACACATGCAGCTCAGCCCATCGAACCAGATGCGGCAGCAGAGCGAGATGCCCGTTCTCGCTGTCGAGAACGCTGCGCGGAAACGGCAGGCTCAGGAATCGGACCAGGAACCGCCAGGCATCGGCATAGGGCACCTGCGGGGCCTGTGCCATCGCGAAAAGGCCGAAGCCGATCGCGAGAGCAGCACCCACTGCACAGCTGATCGCCCACCGCGAACGCTCAGAAGTAGGCACCGTGCGGCCCGCGGCGACGCTCCCAGAACCCGAGAACATCAGTGCAGCAGTTGGGCCGCGACGAGTTTCCAGGCGAGTTCCCGCTGGTCTTGAGAATCGCCCGCGCGCGCTGGCTGCCAGCAGGAGGAGGCGCGAATGCTCAGGCGAACGCGATCCGCCTTGCCCATCCTGAGCGGAACTCGAAGATCATGGCGTCGCCCGGAGGCCAGCTCGAGGCTGGCGCGATAGTCGCCGCACTCGAAAACGAGGGTCTGGCTCGGGCCAACACCCTCGGGCACCCAGACGTCGAGGCTGATTCCGCTCGCCGCCCGGCACGCCTCGAAGCCGACCTCCAGTTGCCCCGAGCACCAGCCGTCTGGCCGGTAGCCCTGCGCGCCCCCGATCAGCACGGCATAACCCTGCAAGGGGAAGCCGGCAGCATTTCGGGCCTCGGAGAGAGCGTGTTCAAGAGACTGGATCTGCCGCGCGAAATCCTGCTCCCGCTCGTACAGAAACTTCAGCTGGCCGCGGAGATTGGCAAAGCGCTGGCTCAACTCCCGATGCAGGCCTTCAGTAAGGGTCGATCCGATCTGCGCAGCTTCCGGCATCGCATCCGGCACGTAGACGGTCGCATGCGAAGGTGCGGTCTCCTGCGCCGGACGCTCGCGCGTGTAGAGATAGATGGCGAAGGATTTGCGCGAGAGATTCCGCCTGGCTTCGGGCAGCTCGATGCGCCTGAAACCGTGCCAGCTGATCTCGTTGGTCTCGAAGATCGCGCAGCGATTGAAAAGCGGGGCAATGGCTTTGACGGTGTTGCCCGTCTCCGCCCAAGGGTCGGACTGCAACTCCAGTGAGCCGCCCCATGCGTCCTGCCATTCCGGGTTCAGGTAGATGATCAGGTTCAGGCGTCGATGCCAGCGAGTGCCGGGGTGGTAGTTGAAGTCGATGTGCGCGTCCAGGCTCTGCCCGTGCACATTCTCGTGGGTTCCACCGCCGACATAGTCGACGTCATAGAGCAGATCGGGGATCCCGGTGATCCGGCTGACCAGCCCCAGGAACTCGGGCGTCTGGATGTAGGCGTCAAGCTGGCGGTAGGCCTCCGAGATGTCGCGCACATCCATGCGAACGGCCTTGCCGCCGACCGCTCCGTGTTCGTTCAGCGCATAGCGCTCCTCGAAGCCCGGAAAATCCTTGAGCAACTGCTCGCAGAACGCGGGCTTTAGAAAGTCCTCGATAACGACGTGCCGAAAGGGTTCGGCGCTCGAGAACTGAAGCGCGAGGGCGTCCGACGAAGCAAGAACGGAAGAATTGACGAGCGACATGACTGAACCCGGAGCTGGATACCAGCGTGGCCCGGGGAAGCCGGGCCACGCGTGCGGACTGAATGAGGGTCAAGCCTCGGGCGGCTGGGGGTCGACCTGATCGGAGCTGTCAGCGGGCGCATCGATCGACGCCTCACCCTCGATCTCTTCCTCCTCCGCCGGCACCGCCTCCACGCTGACCAGTTGCTCGCCCTTGCCCAGTCGGATCAGGGTGACGCCCTGGGTGTTGCGGCCGACGCGGGCGATCTCGCCGACGCGGGTGCGCACCAGGGTGCCCTGGTCGGAGATCAGCATGACCTGCTGGGTGTCTTCGACCTGGATGGCGCTGACCAGCTGGCCGTTGCGCTCGGTGGTCTGGATGGCGATGACGCCCTGGGTGCCGCGGCCCTTCTTGGGGAAATCCTCCAGTGGGGTGCGCTTGCCGAAGCCGTTGGCGGTGGCGGTGAGCACGTCGTGCTCGCCCTGCACGCAGATCAACGAGACCACCGATTCGCCTTCGGCCAGACGCATGCCGATCACGCCGGTGGCGGTGCGGCCCATCGGGCGCACGGTGCCCTCGTCGAAACGGCTGACCTTGCCGTTGGACGCGAACAGCATCACGTCGGATTCGCCGTCGGTGAGCGCCACGCCGACCAGGGAGTCGCCGTCTTCCAGGTTGATCGCGATCTTGCCGCGCTGCAGCTGGTACTCGAACTCCTTCAGCGGAGTCTTCTTGACCGTGCCGCGCGCAGTGGCGAACAGCACGAACCGCCCCTCCGGGAAATCACGCACCGGCAGCACCGCCTGAATGCGCTCACCCGGCTCCAGCGCCACGAAATTCACCATCGGTCGGCCGCGCGCGTTCGGTCCGGCCTCGGGCAGCTGATACACCTTGGGCCAGAAGACCCGACCCGAGCTGGTGAAACTCAGCAGGATGTCGTGGGTGTTGACCACCCACAGACGCTCGACGAAATCCTCTTCCTTCATCGCGGTGGCCGAGCGGCCGCGGCCGCCGCGCTTCTGCGCGCGGTAGGTCGACAGCGGCTGGCGCTTGACGTAGCCGGCGTGGCTCAGGGTGACGACCACATCCTCGGGCGCGATCAGGTCGAGGATGTTGAGGTCTTCCATGTTCGGCTGGATGACCGTGCGGCGTGCGTCACCGAAGCTGGTCTTGAGGTCGCGCAGCTCGTCGCGGATGACTTCGAGCAGGCGCTCAGGGTCTTCGAGGATGCGGATCAGTTCGGCGATGGTGTCGAGCAGTTTCTTGTATTCGTCGGTGAGCTTCTCCTGCTCCAGCCCGGTCAGGCGGTGCAGGCGCATCTCCAGAATTTCCTTGGCCTGCGCCTCGGACAGCTGGTAGCCGTCCTCGCTCAGGCCCAGGCCCGGCAGCAGATCTTCCGGACGCGAGGCATCGGCACCCGCGGCCGACAGCAGCGCACGCACGAGACCCGGCTCCCAGCGTCGCGCCAGCATGCGCTCGCGCGCTTCCTGCGGGTTCGCGGACGTCTTGATCAGCTCGATCATCTCGTCGATGTTGGCCAGCGCAACGGTCAGGCCTTCCAGGATGTGGGCGCGTTCGCGCGCCTTGCGCAGCTCGAAGATGGTGCGCCGGGTCACCACCTCGCGGCGGTGGCGCACGAAGGCTTCCAGCATCTCCTTCAGGTTCAGCAGACGCGGGCGGCCGTCCAGCAGGCAGACCATGTTGATGCCGAACACCGACTCCATCGGCGTCTGCTGGTACAGATTGTTCAGCACCACGTCGGCGGCGGCGTCGCGCTTGACCTCGATGAACACGCGCATGCCGTCCTTGTCGGACTCGTCGCGCAGCTCCGAGATGCCCTCGAGCTTCTTTTCCTTGACCAGCTCGGCGATCTTCTCGATCAGCCGCGCCTTGTTCACCATGTAGGGCAGCTCGGTGACGATGATCGCTTCGCGGTTGGTCTTCTCGTCGACTTCGATCTCGGCCTTGGCGCGCACGTAGATGCGGCCGCGGCCGGTGCGGTAGGCCTCATGGATCCCCGCCGAGCCGTTGATGATGCCGGCGGTGGGGAAATCCGGGCCCGGCACGTGCTGCATCAGGCCGTCGATGCCGATCTCGGGCTCGTCGATCAGGGCGATGGTGGCGTCGATGATCTCCGACAGGTTGTGCGGCGGAATATTGGTGGCCATACCCACCGCGATGCCCGAGCTGCCGTTGACCAGCAGGTTCGGCACGCGGGTCGGAAGGACCGTAGGCTCCAGTTCCTTCTCGTCGTAGTTTGGCTGGAAGTCGACCGTTTCCTTGTCGATGTCCGCCATCAGCTCATGGGCGAGCTTGGACATGCGCGCTTCGGTGTATCGCATGGCGGCAGCGTTGTCGCCGTCCACCGAGCCGAAGTTGCCCTGACCGTCGACCAGCAGGTAGCGCAGAGAGAAGGGCTGGGCCATGCGGACCAGCGTGTCGTATACCGACTGGTCACCATGCGGGTGGAACTTACCGATGACGTCACCGACGATACGCGCCGACTTGTAGTAGGGCTTGTTGCTGTGCGCGCCCAGCTCGTTCATCGCGTACAACACGCGCCGGTGTACCGGCTTCAGGCCATCCCGCGCGTCGGGGAGTGCGCGGCCCACGATCACGCTCATGGCGTAATCGAGGTAGCTCTTGCGCATCTCGTCTTCGATGTTGACGGGGATGATTTCCTTCGCCAGCTCTGCCATGCGGGGTCTCGATGAGTAGGAGGATTCGGAGAACGGGAGACAGGCGCCTCCCCGCGGTCCGGGTGAATATCGGGGGCGTCAGCGCTGGGGGTCATGCCGCACCCCCTGGCTTGCTCTCAGGAAGCCCTTGAGGCGCCCTGTGCGACCCGCGATTCTAGCACGCAGCCCCGCCCTGCCTCCCCGCCGCGGGAGCCGGAGCCCTGCCCTTCAGGGTTGGGCAGCCTGCTCGACGGGCCGGTCAGTGCGCGTTGGAAATGCCTCCAGGCTGCGGAAAGCGAACGCCAACTTGCGGACATCCGGGCGGATGCGCTCCGGGTCGATATGATCCGACGTGCGGAACACAAAGCTTTGGATCGCCTGGTCGCACGCCGGACGCAACAGCACATGCTGTTCCCCTGGTGGCACAGTGATCGTGGTCACGCCGCAGGTCCCCATCTCGACTTCGATCGTGATGCCCATGCCGGCGGGCGTGCGCAGATAGCCGCTGTCCGGCACGGCCAGCGAAAGCACCCAGCGGTCCGAGTGAACGGGCTCGGGCAGTTGCATGCGGGCTTCCTGCTCGGCCCAGCGGAACCCGCCTTCATCACCCGTGCTGAAGCCTTGCCCGAAAACACTGCTGTCCGGCCCCAGGCGGTATGCGCTGGCCTCGCTGGTCTCAGGGGAGTCGAACAAGGCTCTGACCCTGTAGATGCGCCCGCCCGGGGAGAGGTGCACGGGTTCGCAGTCGCAGCGCCAAGTGAGCCTCTGCAGCGTGTGCTTGCCCAGGTTCAGCGCATCGCGATCGAGGACCAGATAGGCATCGCGCCCGGCCTGAGCGAGTCGCTCGACTGACCAAGCCTCCTCGTTCTGGATCTGTCGCTGCGAAAGCAGTGCTGCCACGGGGGCTTGCCACCAGCCCGAACCGAAGATCAAGGCGTCCTCGGGAAGCGCGCGTACCGCTGCAGCGAAGTCGAAGTCGTGGCCCGCGGAGACCGCGCGATCAGGCCTGCCCCACAGCAGTTGGCCGGGCAGCACGATCACGAACACCAGGCCAAGACCCGAGAGGGCAGCGACCCGTCCAGCGGGACCAGCTCGCCACAGGCATGACACCGCGACCAGCAAAGACAGCAGCACGAACAGCAAGCCGAGCATGATCCGCCTGAGCCACATCATCTCTGTCGGCGTGATCAACAACCACCAGTAGAGATAGAGCAGCGCGACCGAACCCAAGGCCGCCAGCAGATACAGGCGGACATCGTCGCCCCTGCTGCGCCAAAGCGCGACTGACAGAAGCGCACCGAAAGCAGCACCGGCCAGAACGAGTCCCCACAGCGGAAGCTTGAGAAAGCCCGCAAGTGCCGCCCCATGCAAGGCCAGCTTGGCCTGCCAGGTCGGCGTATCGGCATAGTGGTCGCGCACGCCGGCCTGCTTGCGGATCTCGGAAAACTGCTCTGACCACCACTCGATGTAGGTGCCCGCAGATCCGAGGCTGATCGCTCGATAGACCTCCCAGACCATCAGTGCGATCAGAACGCCGAGACCGATCCAGAGTCCCGATCGAATGGCGGCCCACAGGCTTGCACGGCGCCAGATCAGAAGGCAGTAGATGCCGGCAATCGAGGGGAACCAGATCAGGGAGACCGTCTTGGTCAGGAAGGACAGACCGAGCAAGACGCCGGCACCCAGCAGACGCGGCGGGGTCGTCGTAGAAAGGCTGCATGACAGCACCCACAGCGCGGCCAACCCCCAAACCACAGCCGCGACTTCGCCGTAACCGAACAGGGCGTACTGCGCCATGCCTGGCACCTGCAGGCAACAGACCGCCCCCAGCATCGGCACTACCCAGTCGCGGGATTCGGCTGCCCTTCTATGACAGGCGAACACCAGCGCGCAGAGCGCGAGCACGTAGAGCAGATTGACCAGCTGAAGCCCGATCGGAGTCAGGCCGAAGAGCCAGATCGAAGCCGCAGCCGGCAGCACCAGGGGGCCGTTCGTCTGGGTTTCGATCGGGAACAGCGCGAAGCGCTCGTAGTAGCTGCCATAGCCGTGCCCTTCGATCACAGAGGCAGAGACCTTGAAGTTCAGGGCGCCATCGAAATCCGGACTTGCCACCGAGGCAACGCCGACGTACCAGGCGAGCACCCAGGAAAGCGCAAGGAAGAGCGCAACAACGAGGAGGGCGCGCAGCCAGGAGGCCGACTCAAGTGTGTTGGGCATGGCTTGGCGCAAGTCCTTGGGCAGCATGTGGAAGCGTGCGAGGCAGGCAGAGCCCCGCGCACAGGAAGAGAAACACAGGCATCGGATGCAGATAGCGGAACGAAACGATGTGCGAGAACAGCAGTTGGCTGGCGACCAGGCCCAGCGCGGTGAAGCCGATGACGCAGGCGGCCGCACGACGGCGGGGGTCTTTGCGGGTCAGCCACAGACACGCGATCGCAGCGGGCGCCAGGGCGAACAGCACGAAGGTCAGCCACCATCGGCTGCCGAGAAACAGCTTTCCGACCACGCCGGGATGCTCGGCGAGATCGCGGGCGTCATGGCGCAGGTGCCGCGCCAACGCCTCGACCATGCCGGGGTCAGGCGGCGTGGCACCGTAGTCATCGCGTAAACGCGCCACGGCCAGCCCGTCATCGAAGTAGTCCATGAGGGTGGCAAAGCCCATGCGCAGCAGGGCCTGCGGCTCGGACTGGAACGCCCGCACGGCGATCTTGCGTGCCGCTTCCTGGGCCTCCCGATACTCCAGCTCGGTTTCGAGCCTCTTCCACAGCCCATCCGGCTGCCATATCTGCGCTTCGCGCATGCGGTGGTCCTGCAGGGCGGGGCCAACCGTTTGCAGCAACTCCACCGGCAAGCCCACGCGCTGCAGATGCTCGGGCTTGACCAGTGGCGCCACCAGGCCCAGCCGCATCTGGCCGGAAGCGAGCAGGTAGGTCGGTTCGGTCTCGAAGCGCAGCCCGTAGAGCCCCTGGTACAGGCGATGCGCGCCGAGCACGCAGGCCAGAATGACCATGGCATGTGCACCTGCACGCAGCGCGGCCAGAACGCGCCGACCACCATCCTGATCGGCCGCGGCATGCCAGCCGCGCAGCATCGGCACCAGCAGTGCGAGCCCAAGCACCACCGGCAGCAGACTCATCCGGAAGGCCACCGCCAGCACGCTGCTGATGGCCATGACCAGCGCCCAGCGCAGCCGGCCGCGCTGCACGTAGGCGATCGACGCTGCCACCAGCGCGAGCAGCGACAGCAAGCCCACTGCCTCGGCCATCAGCATGCGCTCGTAGAACAGCTGCGCGGGCTCGACCGCAACGGCGACCACGGCGAACAGCGCGATGCGCGCGTCGATACCCGCGGCGCGGCGCAGCATCCAGTAGGCCAACAGCCCGCCTATGACGCCGAACAGCGTCTGCAGCAGCACCAGGGAGACGGCTGACTGCGTCGCCACCGCCGACCACTCGATCAGCATCGGGTAAACGAAGCTGCGATCGGGCGGATCCCAGTCGCTGAGTGCCGCGTGCAGGTAGCTGGCCGAGTCGCCCATGAACAGGCGCAGATTGGGATCGACCAGCAGGAACGCGCCCTTGAGCGCCAGCAGCAGACCCAGTGCGCGCCAGAGCTCGGCGCGCCAGGCGGCACCGCGAGGATCAGGCGCGCGCTTTGAAGGCGACATGCTTGGCCCCGAAAAAGTTGACCAGCAGGCCGGCGACCGAGCCCACGGCTACCGCCAGGGCTGGCCAGCGCGCCGCGGTCGCAGACACGCCCACCAGCAGCGCATAGCTGCCCAGATTCACGCTCAGGCCACCCAGCTGGGTGCCGACGTATACGAGCCACTCGCGCCACAGCGGCGACGCGCGGCGCGCGCGGAACGTGAAGTGGCGATTGAACAGCCAGGTGCAGGTGACCGCGACCGGAAACGACAGCGCCCGCGCGGTCCACGGATCGAGCCCGACCGCGCTGACCCAAGCCTGGGTCAGGCCGGCGTCCACCGCGAACGCAAGACCACCGCCGACGCAGAACAGCGCGAACTGGCGCATGCCGCTCTTACTCGGGGGCGCCGTGGCGCAGGTAGGCCAGCATCTTCAGCTCACGCCTGCCCCGCGTCACCGTATCGAGGATCAGGCCGGCAAATCCCGACAGGGCCGCAAGGATCATCAGGCCGGTCGACAGGATGGCGGTGGGGAAGCGCGGGACCAAGCCGGTGCGCAAGAACTCCAGAACCACCGGGATGCCGAAGCCGATGCCCGCCAGGAACAGCACGATCGCAAGGCCGCCGAAGAAGGCCAGCGGCCGCTCGGCGCTGAACAGCCGCAGCATGGTTTTGAGGATGCGGAAGCCATCCTTGTAGGTGCTGAGCTTGCTGAACGAGCCTTCGGGACGCTCCTTGTAGGGCGTCTCGACCTCGCCCACCGACATCTTCAGCTCCAGCGCATGCACGGTCAGCTCGGTCTCGATGTCGAAGCCCGCGGTGAGCACAGGGAAGCTCTTGGCGAAACGCCGCGAGAACACGCGGTAGCCGGAAAGGATGTCCTGGCAGGGGCGACCGAACAGCCGACTCAGGAATCCGGTCAGCATGCGATTGCCCCAGACGTGCCCCGCGCGGTAGGCGGCCTCGGCTTCATGGCGACGCACCGCCACCACCATGTCGTGGCGGCCTTCGCGCAGGCATTCGATCAGGGCCGGCGCACTGGCCGCATGGTAGGTATCGTCGCCGTCCACCATCACGTAGACATCGGCCTCGATATCGGCGAACAGCCGCCGCACCACGTGGCCCTTGCCCTGCAGGCCGACGTGCTGGACATGGGCGCCATGCGCCCGCGCAATGGCCGCGGTGTCGTCCTTGGAGTTGTTGTCGAACACGCAGATCTGCGCGTCCGGCAACGCGGCGCGGAAATCGGCGATGACCTTGGCGACGGTTACGGCCTCGTTGTAGCAGGGCACGAGAACGGCGATGCGGGAGACAGGCTTCATAGGAAAGACTCAATCGCAGGCGAAGAGCGGAGCGGAAGGGCTCCGGAAACACTCGGGGACGCTGGGGCGGAGTGGCCCTCTCCGCCTCAAGTCGCGAACAGCGCCGCCATCCGCGCCTCGTCCGGCTGCAGCACCACGCCGCGCTCGGTGACGATGGCATCGATCAGGCTGGCGGGTGTGACGTCGAAGACCGGGTTCCAGGCTTGGACGCCCTCGGCCACGGTGCGCACGCCGGCATAGCCGAGCAGCTCGTCCGGGCTGCGCTCCTCGATCTCGATGGCGCCCCCCGTGGCGGTGGCCATGTCGACCGTCGACGAAGGCGCCACCACCATGAACTTGAGTCCGTGGTAGCGGGCGGCGATCGCCAGCTGATAGGTGCCGATCTTGTTGGCGACATCGCCATTGGCGGTGATGCGGTCGGCGCCGACGATCACCCATTGCACCTTGCCGGTGCGCATCAGGTGCGAAGCGGCGGCATCGGCGATCAGCGTGGCGGGAATGCCGTCCTGCAGCAGCTCCCACACCGTCAGGCGCGCGCCCTGCAGCCAGGGCCGGGTCTCACCCGCGAACACGCGCTGCACGCGGCCCTCGGCGACACCGGCGCGAATCACACCCAGCGCGGTGCCGAAGCCGGCCGTGGCCAACGAGCCGGTATTGCAGTGGGTCAGCACGCCGGAACCGGGCGCGATCAGCTCGGCGCCCAAGCGCCCCATGAGGCGGTTGGCAGCAAGGTCCTCCGCTTCGATGGACTCAGCTTCGGCGGTGATCCGCTCAAGCCAGTCGCTGCCGCTGCCGACCAGGGCCGCACGCATGCGGCGCAGCGCCCAGGCGAGGTTGACCGCGGTGGGTCGCGAGGCGTCGAGTTCGGCCATGGCCGGAGCCAGCAGCTCCGCGGCGCGCGCACCGGAGTCCGCGCTCAGCCCGCGAGCCGCCAGCACCACGCCCCAGGCGGCGGCAATACCGATGGCGGGGGCCCCGCGCACCACCAGCGCGCGAATGGCCTGCGCCACCTCGCTGCTGCTGCGGCACAGCACGTGCTCGTGGCGCTGCGGAAGCAGGCGCTGGTCCAGCAGGTCCAGCGCCTCGCCCGTCCAACGCACAGCGCGCACCCGGTCATAACGGTCGTAGTCCATCGAATCGGCTCGCACCCGGCAGAACAAAGGGCATAGGTTACTTGACGCGGTGCGGAACCAACACCGCCGCAACTGTGGCGTGTTTGTACGACGACGCCCGCCGAGTGCCGCGGCCATCGGCGAGGGACGAGGTCTGCAAGCCCCGTCCGCACCGGCGGCTTCCCCATGGCACCGGGCGGATCATGCCGGCGCGCATGGTGCTCGGTGCATCAGAAGCCATGGCAGCCACTGCTATGCTCGCGCGCATGACAACGCCCCGAACTCCACGCCGCAGCAGCGCTGGCCCAGCCACGCCCTCCAAGACCGCAAAACCCAAGGGCCGCAAGAACGTGCGCAGCGCCACGACCGAGGCCGAGGTCGCGAGCGAAGCACCGAAGACGCACGGCCCCGCCAGAGCCGCAGCCGCGGCCGGCACGCGCGCCAAGCCCGCTCGCAAGGCCTCCTCCAAGGCCTCGACCGGCTCGCGAACGCGGGCGAGCCGCAGTGGCGCCGAGAGCCGACGCCCGCGCACGGTCGCCCAGCGCGAGGCCCAGTTCGATGCCTTGGTTCGCGGCGCCTGCCTCAAGGCCGGCACGGCAGCGGCGATCTCCAGCATCACCGGCCGCGTCCCGCTGTTGGGTCGCCTGGCGCCCACCGTGCTGGGACCTCTCGCCGAAACCATGGCCTTGGCCCAGGTGCAGAAGCAGCTGGTCATGGAGATCGTGGAGCTCTACGAAGTCGCGCTGTCCGAGCCCGAGCTGCGCGGAGTCGTGCTGCTCGCGACCGCGACCAACATCGGCGCACAGCAGCTCTCAAAGCGCAGCATGGACGCCATCCTCAAGCAATTCGGCGAGGGCCTGATCGGAACCGTGGCCGCGCGCGTGCTGCCGATGGCGACGATCCTGGCCGAGATCACCGCGGCGGTCGCCAGCACCTACACCGTGGCCAAGCGAGCGCAGGCGCTGTGCAGGCTCCCGGGCACCGGCGCCGGCAACCTGGCTGATCTGCTGCGAGGGCTTTCGGGGATCGACCAGCAGCGGCTGCTGAGCTGGAGCGGAGAAGCTTTTCGGCTGGCGATCCTTCCCTTCCGCAGTGTGCTCGGAATGTTGTGGCGGTAGCGCCGGGCATCGGGAATCGATAGTTGGGAATCGTTGAACCACGCGGCACACGGGGAATCGGGCAAGGCTCGTGCGCCCGCGCCCGCCCACCTGCCCTCGCTATGTTCGTGCCCCAGAGCATGTGGCGGCTGCCGCCGACAGCCGACACGCGCTCTCCTTCGCTTCCCATCGGGGGAGAGCGGCGTGAATCGCTGATTCGAGCTCCGGCAGCTGGCCGATGCTGGCGGCGAGCTTATGCACGAGGGCCGACGCCCCGCTATTGACGATTACCGTTTCCCGATTCCCGTTTCCCGGCTCGCGATTGCGGGGCCGGCGCCAAGCGCCGGCCCTGTATAGTCCCCAGCCCTCGCGGCCTCACAGCGCCGCCTGTCCAGAACGAGACACGCCCATGAGTCAGAGCCCCGCCGCGCCGCGGCGATCCGCCATCGATGTGTTCCTCAACGTGGTCGAGCGCGGCGGCAATGCATTGCCGCATCCGGCCACCCTGTTCGCCCTGCTGGCGCTGGCCGTGGTGGTGATGTCCGGCATTGCCGCCTGGCTGGAGATCAGCGCCCAGCATCCGGCCACGGGCGCCACCATCAACGTCGTCAACCTGTTCTCGCTGGAGGGCCTGCACCGCATGTCCACCAGCATGGTGAAGAACTTCACCGACTTCGCCCCGCTGGGCACGGTGCTGGTGGCCCTGCTCGGCATCGGCGTGGCCGAGCATTCCGGTCTCATCGGCGCCAGCCTGCGCCTGCTGGTGCTGTCGGCGCCGCGCTTCCTGCTGACCCCGGTGATGGTGTTCGCCGGCGTCATGTCGAACATGGCCAGCGAGATCGGCTACGTGCTGCTGGTGCCGCTGGCCGGTCTGATCTTCCTGGCCGCCGGCCGGCATCCCATCCTCGGCATGGCAGCCGCTTTTGCCGGTGTGTCCGGCGGCTATTCAGCCAACCTGCTGATCGGCACCATCGACCCGCTGCTGGCCGGCCTGTCGCAAGAGGCCGCCCGCATCGTCGACCCGGACTACACCGTCAACGCGGTCGCCAACTGGTACTTCATGATCGCCTCGACGCCGCTGATCACCCTGCTCGGCTGGTTCGTCACCGAGAAGATCGTAGCGCCGCGCTTTCCGGATGAGCCCAGCCGCGACCCGAATGCGGCCGGCGATGGAACGCCCGAACAGGACCCCAACGCCCAGCGCCTGAAGCCCGAGGAGAAGCGCGGCCTGATCTGGTCGCTGCTCGCCTGCGCGGTGATCACTCTGATCCTGGTCTGGTCGATGCTGCCGCAGGGTTGGTTCTGGGGCTCGGGTTTCATGCGTGATCCGGTCACCGGCGATCCGCTCAACTCGCCCTTCCTGAAGAGCGTGGTCGCGATCATCTTCGTCTACGGCGTGGTTGCGGGCGTTGTCTACGGCGCGGTCGCCGGCACCATCAAGAGCGACAACGACGTCATCAAGGGCATGGGCCAGAGCATGTCCACGCTGGGCGTCTACCTGGTGCTGACCTTCTTTGCCGCGCAGTTCGTCGCCTACTTCAACTGGACCCAGTTGGGCCTGGTGTTCGCGGTGGAGGGCGCCGGCGTGCTCGACTCGATGCGCCAGCTGGTGCTGGGCGAGGGTGAGCCCGCGCCGTGGCGCTGGGTGCTGGCCAAGATCATCATCATGGCCGGCTTCATCCTGCTGACCGCGCTCGCCAACCTGTTCATGGGCTCGGCCTCGGCGAAGTGGGCGCTGATGGCGCCGATCTTCATCCCGATGTTCATGATCCTCGGCTACTCGCCGGAGCTGACCCAGATCGCCTACCGCATCGGCGACAGCGTGACCAACATCATCAGCCCGATGATGAGCTACTTCGCCCTGATCATCGCCTTCCTGCAGCGCTACGAGCCCAAGGCCGGCATTGGCACGGTGATCTCGGTGATGCTGCCCTACTCGGTGGTGTTCGCGATCGGCTGGTCCCTGCTGTTCGTAGTCTGGCTGGCGCTGGGCCTGCCGATCGGGCCGGGCGCACCGCTGCAGTACATCCCGGCGACGGCGGCGGGATAGTCACAACCTGCGCATCGGCTCGCGCCCGAGGCGCGCGAGCCGATGCGACACCGAGGCTCGGGCAGGTTGGGCCAAGCGCAGCGCGGCCCAAGGACGCGACCAGCATCGGCGCGACAACGCCCGCTGACCTGACCACCTGCACGTACGTGGATGCGGTCCAGCGAGGCAGACTGCGTTTTTCCTGATCGAACGGAACCGCGCATGCGCCTGCCCCGCCCCACTCTGCTCCGCTTGTCCCTGCTGTCCTTTGCGCTCGCCGCCGCCCTGCCGATCGCGGTCAATGCCGCCGATCCGGTGCCAGTGCATCCGGTGGTGCAGGTGTTCGGGCAGTTCGACGCCAACCCTGCCATTCCCCACCCGGACACCCTGCTGGGCTTTCCGCTGGGGCAGAAGGCCGCCAGCCCCGAACAGATCCACGCCGCCCTGCAGCAGTGGGCGCAGGTGTCCGATCGCATCCGCGTCATCGAGTACGCCCGCAGCCACCAGGGCCGTCCCCTGTCGGTGGCGATCGTGTCCAGCCCGGCCAACCTCGCGCGACTCGACGAGATCCAGAACGCGCTGGACGAACTCGCCGACCCACGCCGCACCTCGGCGGCGCGCGCCAGCGAGATCCTGCGCGATGCCCCGGCCGTGGCCTACGTCGCGCACAGCATCCACGGCAACGAGCACAGCGGCGGCGACGCAGCCCTCGGCCTGATCTACGGCCTGATCGCCTCGAACGATCCGGCCCACACCGCGCGTCTCGACGACACCGTCCTGCTGATCGACCCGCTGATGAACCCCGACGGCCGCGCGCGCGCGATTGCCGATCTGCAGGGCTTCCGCGGTGCCGCCCCCGGCTACGACGGCCAGTCGATGTCGCGCGGCACCAGCTGGCCCTTTGGTCGCGGCAACCACTACGTGTTCGACATGAACCGCGACTGGATCTTCGCGACCCAGCCGGAAACCCAGGGTCGCCTCGCATTCCTGAAGCGCTGGCATCCGATCGTCTTCATCGATGCCCACGAGATGGGCCCGGACGAAACCTTCCTGTTCTCGCCAGCGCGCGCGCCGATGAACCCTCATCTGTCGCCGCGCTTCCTGCAGTTCGCCGCCGAGTTCGGGCGCGAGCAGGCGCAGGCCTTCGACCAGCGCGGCTGGGTCTACTACTCGGGCGAGTGGAACGAGGGCTGGTATCCGGGCTACTCGGATGCCTGGGGCGGCCTGCGCGGCGCGGTCAACATCCTCTACGAACAGGCGCGCGTGGCCGACTATGGCGTGCGCCAGGCCAATGGCGAAGTGCAGTTCCACGCCGACGGCGTGGCCCGCCAGCTCGCAAGCGCGGTCGCCAACATCGATTCGATGCGCGCACGTCGCAGCGAGCTGCTGCAGGCCTTCTGGGACGACCGCACCGCGCTCACCGGCGCGCGCGGTGACTATGCGAACGGCGTTTACGCCATTGACGTCAGCCAGCATCCGGCGCGCGGCGCGCAGCTGCTGCGCGTGCTGCAGATGCAGGGCGTCGAAGCGCAGCGACTGTCCAGCGCATGGACGGTCGAAGCGCAGGGTTTCGACGGCCGCACGCAGCGCACCGAAGTCCCGGCCGGCAGCCTGCTGGTCTCGACCCGGCAGCCGCTGGGCCGCCTCGCCGCGACCCTGATGGAGTTCGATCCGCGCATCGATCGCGAGTCGTTGAAAAAGGAGCGCGAGGCCCTGATGCGCACGGGCGAAGGCACGATCTACGACATCACCGCCTGGAGCCTGCCGATGTTCTATGGCCTGCCGGCCTGGCGCATCAAGGGCGGCCTGCCGCAGCAGACCGAGGCCGCGAGTACGGTGGACACACAGCCGGTGCTGCCGGCCGACTCCGCTGTTGGCTGGGCGCTGTCCGGCCATGACGATGCGGCGCTGCCGGTCGCGGCGAAGCTGCTGGCCGCTGGCATCCGCCCGCGCGTGGCCCGCAAGGACCTGCGCTTCGACGGCCGCGACTTCCCGCGCGGCAGCCTGGTCGTCACCCGCTACGACCACCCGCAGCTCGATTCGCAGCGCCTCCGCGAAGCGCTCGCTGCGGCTGCGAAGGACGCACCGCAGGGCTTCGCCGCCCTGCGCAGCGGCGAAGGCCCCGGCGATCTGCCCGATCTTGGCGGCGGCGAGTTCGCCCTGCTGCAGTCGGGCGCAGTCGCCGTGCTCGGCAAGGGCGCGGTCAACCCGCACACCTTCGGCGCGGTCTGGCACTACCTCGAACACGGCCTGGGCATGAATCCCAGCCTGCTCGACGAAAGCGCCGTCGCCCGCCTGGACCTGCGCGCCTATCGCGTGATCGTGCTGCCCGAGCGCTGGGGCGGCAGCCTGCCCAAGGAAGTCAGCGACGCTCTCAAGCCGTGGGTGGAAGCTGGCGGCACCCTGATCGCGCTGGGCAATGCCTCGACCGCACTGGCCCGCGAAGACGGACTGTCGGCCGCGCGCGGACTGCCCGACGCGCTGAAGGAGCTGAAGCCCTACCGCGACCGCCTCGCCCGCGAATGGCTGGCGGCCTCTGCTCGCACCAATCTCGAAGGCGACCCCTATTCCCGCGGCGCCGCCAGCGGCCGCAGCGGCGCCTTCAGCTTCGATCCTGACGCGGAGACGCTCGATGCCGATGCACTGAGCGAGCGCGACAGCTTCCAGCAGGTGTTCATGCCGGTCGGCAGCTTCGTCGCCACCCGCTGCGACGACACCCACTGGCTGAGCTTCGGCTGCCGCGATCATCTGCCGGTGCTGGTCGATTCCAGCACTCCGCTGATGGCATCCGGCAGCGTCGAGGCGCCGTATCGCCACGGCGTGTGGCGCGCGGAGCCCGGCAAGAAGGCCGGCGAACACTGGAGCGCCTACGGCTGGGCCGGCCTGCCGCCGGGGCACACCCTCGAACTGCGCCTGGGCGGATTGCTCTGGCCCGAAGCGCAGGAGCGCATCGCCAACACCGCCTGGGTGACCCGCGAAGCGAAGGGCGCCGGCCAGATCATCCTGTTCGCCACCAACCCCAGCTTCCGCGGCGCCAGCCTCGCCATGCAGCGCGTGCTCGGCAATGCGGTCGTCTACGGGCCCGGCTTCGGCACGCGCACGGCGGTGCCGGTGCACTGATCGGCGCTTGAACGAAGGCGGTAGACCCAACAACGCCCGCGCATTGCGGGCGTTGTTGTTCGCGGGCTCCGCATTCCGTAGCGCGAGCGTTCGCAGCTTGGTAGCGAGCGCAGCGAGGCCCAAAGCCGTGCGATTGAGTGCGCCGCACCCATCAATCCGAACGTGAGCAAGCGCCGCGCTCTTGAGCCCCTCTCCCCTTGAGGGAAGCGGAGGAGGGCGTTTGTAGGCTGCCGGTGGCAGCCGACGCTCTCTGGAGCCCGAGCGGAGCGAAGGCAGGTTGGGGAGAGGGGGACAACACTCGCGGCGAGCTTTCACCCCTCTCCCCCGCCCCTCTCCCGCAAGGGGAGAGGGGAGCAAACCAAAGCCCACATCAATACCAACATCCAACGCGGGGGCCTTGCTCTCAAGCCCCTCTCTCCCGGAGGGAAGCGTAAGAGAGCGCTTGTCGGCTGCCGGTGGCAGCCGACAAGCGCTCTCAGTAGTCCGAGCGAAGCGAAGCCAGGCGTCGAAGTCAGAAGACCAGCACTTGCCACACGCCCCCCCATCTGCGAAACACCACTCCACCCTGCCCTAGCACCGCCGCCCGGAGACTCACCGATGCGCATCGCCGCCTGGATCGGAACCCTGCTGCTGCTCTGCCTGACACCCCCCACGCATGCAGCACGGCCCAAGCCCGGTGCGCCCAGCACGCCCGAGCAGCGCGAAGCCGCCTGGCAGCAGCACCAGCAGATGCAGGACGCATCGATCTTCAAGGGCCTGAGCTGGCGCAGCATCGGCCCGACCGGGCAAGGCGGGCGCGTGGTGGATCTGGCCTCAGTGCCCGGCCAGCCCTACACCTTCTACGTGGCCTACGCGACCGGCGGCGTGTGGAAGACCACCAACAACGGCGGCAGCTTCGAGCCCCTCACCGACCAGCTGCCGAACACCGTGATCGGCGCGATTGCCGTGGACCCGTCCAAGCCCGAAACCCTGTGGATCGGCGCCGGCGAACCCAATGCCGCGCGCTCCAACTACGGCGGCCACGGCGTGTTCGTCAGCCATGACGGCGGCAAGAGCTTCGCGCGCAAAGGCCTCACTGGCACCGACCGCATCGCCGAGATCCTGGTCGATCCGCGCGACAGCCGGCGCGTGCTCGTCGCCGCTGCCGGCAAGCTCTACACGCCCGGCGGGCAGCGCGGCGTCTTCTTGAGCGAAGACGGCGGCGACACCTGGACGCAGGTGCTGAAACCGACCGACGACTGGACCGGCGCCAGCGACCTCGTCATCGACCCGACCCGCCCCGACGTGCTCTACGCCGCGCTGTGGACCCGCACGCGCACGCCCTGGCAGTTCACCGAAAGCGGCGACGGCTCGGGCATCTACAAATCCGAAGACGGCGGCCGCACTTGGCGCGAGCTTGCCGGCGGCCTGCCGCAGGGTGACAGCGTCGGCCGCATTGGCCTCGCCATCGCCGCCAGCCAGCCCGACACCGTCTACGCCAGCATCGACCACTGGGCCGAGCTGCCCGAAGCCCTGCGCGACCTCGGCGACCGCCCGCTCTCTCCGCAGCGCCTGCGCACGATGAGCAAGGAAGATTTCCTTAAGCAGGACCCAGAAGAAGTCGAGCGCTTCATCCGCGGCGCCGACCTGCCGGTCGAGCTCGACGCCAAGGGCCTGCTCGCGCAGGTGCGCGACGGCTCGATCACCCTGCAGCAGCTGCTCAGCCGCCTCGAAGACGGCAATGCCGCCCTGTTCGACAACCCCACCTGGGGCCACACCGTGTGGCGCAGCGACGACGGCGGCGCGAGCTGGCGCCGCACGCACGACGAACCCGTCCGCGAAGTCACCTACACCTATGGCTACTACTTCGGCGAGATCGCGGTCGACCCCAGCGACGCCGAGCGCGTCTACACCATGGGCGTGCCGCTGATCGCCTCCTCTGACGGCGGCAAGACCTGGTCGGGCTACACCAACCACCCCAGCGTGCACGTCGACTACCAGGCCATGTGGATCGACCCCAACTACCCGCAGCGCCTCGTGGTCGGCAACGACGGCGGGCTGGATGCGAGCTACGACGGCGGCATCACCTGGCGCCGGCTTGATGCCCAGCCGGTGGGCCAGTTCTACACCATCTATGCCGACATGGCCGAGCCCTACAACGTCTACGGCGGCCTGCAGGACAACGGCACCTGGAAAGGCAGCAGCCGCACGCGCTGGGAGCTGGGCGAAGACTGGAACTACATCAACGGCGGCGACGGCATGTGGGTGGCCGTGGACGATGAATCCGGCGACACCTACACCGGCTACCAGTTCGGCTACTACACCCGCATCGACAGCGCCGGCAAACGCCACGAGGTGCGGCCGCGCGCAGCGCTCAACGAGCCCCTGCTGCGCTACAACTGGAGCACGCCGGTGATCCTGTCGCCGCACGACGCGCGCACCGTCTACATGGCCAGCAACCGCCTGTACCGTAGCTTCGACCGCGGCCGCAGCTGGGCCGCGATCAGCCCAGACCTGACCCGCTCGAAAGAGCGCGGCAACGTGCCCTTCGCTACGATCACCACGGTCTCCGAATCGCCGCTAGCTTTCGGCCGCCTGGGCGTAGGCACCGACGACGGCCATGTGCATGTGAGCGTGGACGGCGGCGTGCGCTGGCAGCAGGTGGATGCCACCCTGCCCGCCGACCGCTGGGTGAGCCGCATTGAACTCTCGCGCCACAGCAGCGAGCGCATTTACCTCAGCTTGAACGGCTACCGGCAGGACGACGACCGCGTCTACCTGTACCGCAGCGACGACTTCGGCGCGAGCTGGCAGTCGATTGCCGAGGGCCTGCCCGCCGAGCCCGTCAACGTGATCCGCGAGGACACGGTCAACCCGGACCTGCTCTACGTCGGCACCGACCGCGGCGTGTACGCCAGCCTGGACCGCGGCCGCAGCTGGCAGGCGCTGGACGGCGGCCTGCCCAACGTGCCCGTGCACGACCTGTTCGTACACCCGCGCGACCGCGAACTGATCGCCGGCACCCACGGCCGCAGCGCATGGATCGTCGACGTGCTGCCGGTGCAGCAGCTCAGCAGCGAGGTGCGCAGCAGCGCCGTGCACCTGTTCCACATCGACGACCTCAAAGCCTCACGCGACTGGCGCCGCCGCCCCGACCCCTGGTTCGACCGCCCCGAACACCTGCCCGAACTCACCGGCACCTACTGGGCCAAAGCCGCCGGCCCCGTGCGCTTCCGCCTGCTGGACGAGAAAGACCGCCCGCTCGCCACCTTCGAGCGTGAGGCGGAGGCAGGCCTGAACAGCTTCCGCTGGAACCTGGCGCTGGATGCCGAACTCACCCTCGCCGCCGAGAAGCAGGCGCTGGAAGCGCTGGACGCCGACAAGCGCGAGGAGCGGAAGCACCAGCCCTATGCGGAATCCCAGCGCCTGGGGCATCGGCTGTACCCGGTGCCGGGCAAGTACACGCTGGAGATTGCACACGCTGGAACGACGAGCCGTAGTGGGTTCGAGATCAAGGCGCCGAAACCGCAGGACCCGCGGTGGACGCCGGCTTACAAGCTGCGCGGCGACGATGGGGATGGGCGGCATCAGGATGAAGAGCGGGCGCATCCGCGGGCTGGGGCGCGGGCTCGGGGGTTTGCTTTGCCGGGGAAGTAGAGCGAGTTCGCTCGATGGTCGGGCCTCTGCGCCAACTCGGCCCAGAGCCCGAGCGGCAGTTCTCGCTTGGGGTTGGATTATCGCGAGGTGCGTTGTGGCCGAGCCCATCGTTCTAGTGCTTCTGGTCCTACTCCTGCGGCGATGGTTCTCGCTGGCCATCGCGCTGCCAGTGCGCGCGATAGCCGATGAACTCCGCGGCGTTCGAGGAGGCGGAACGGCATTGATGCCGATCGAGCTGCTCGCGGGTGGGGCGATCTGCGCAATCGTCTTGATGTACCCGAACGCATCCCTCTGGGCGGGAAACATCAACTCGGTCCTGCTTGCACTCGGAGCGATGCATCTGCTCGCATACCTTCCCCTCTTCCTTGTGCTGGTGTGGGTCAGTCGGCGGTGCAGACTTAAGCAGGACACGGATGCGCATCGAACTGAAGACATTCGTCGTGGAAGCAGCCGTTGAAGGACACAGCGAATGGATTGACTGTGGGCTTGACCGGCCTGGAAAAGTCCAGAGAGACCTGAGGCTCCTGGATCCAACCGTCTGGCGCCCGGCCCAAGAACTCGGGCCCGCTCCCGACATGGGTAGGGATTCGAAGCCAGCGACGCGAGCGGGGAGGTTCCCTGAAGCAAGCCACACCGCCTGAAGGAAAATCTGCCGCTACTTCGACAACGCAGGCCCTTTGTCGTGATGGGCTTCGGGCGGGAGGCGAGATTGAAAGGCGCATCAAAATGGAATAGGTTCCGCGAGAGCGCGGATCGTGTCGTAATTCCGACGAATTATGCGACATCGAGACACTGGAGCGATCACCAAGTCACTGATCTGCAGAAGGTTCTGTCGCACTCACTAGAAGCGGGCGACAGGTTATACGACAGAGTTAGACGTCACTTTGACGTCTACATTGAGTTAGCCGCCAATGAACACCACCGAGCCACGCTACAGCATCAACGGAGAGGAACCGAAGCTCGCGGGGAAACGTTGCACTGCCTTCTTGGTCGAGCACTTCTACGAAGATCTGCAGCTCATCAATGAAGTCAATGTCGCGCACCTTTGCTTTGGTGACCAGTGGTACCGGCTGTACTTTGAATGTGGAACGGTCTTCTGGCGCAAGTCGGAGAGGCCAGGGCTAGCAGAGAACTCAGGCCGCTCGTATGGGCTACTCCTCAACGATCTGTCCGGAATGGACTCTGTGGTTGGCCAAACGGTCGAGCAAGTCACCTACTCAGGAACGGAGGCAGGAGATGTCCAGGTCACCATCGCCTTCACAAAGGGCAGTAGCCTTCAGTTCGCATACGACTGCGAAGCAGATTCCACGCGCCTTGTCGGCTAACCCCTCCATCGAGCGGACATGCCCCGGCAAGCCGGGTCATGCCGCTCATGTCGAACGTTAGGCGTCGCATGAGCAGCATCTCCAAATCCGAAGTCACAAAGGAGCTCTTCGCATGGGCGGATCGGCATCTGTCTCAGCCAATTCCTCCTGCAACCGCAGCGTTCCATATCAACCTATACGAAGGAGAAGAGTCGGTTCACGTGCAAATCATCGGCACTGAATCGTTCACTTCTGGAGAAAATCCAGAAACGGACTACTGGCCTGGCGCTGAGACCTTCACCACGGGCGAAGACGTCTTTGAGATTCCATTCGCAGTGGCAGGCTCCGACTGGAAGGAATGGCTGAAAACAGGCACAGAGATGATCAACTCATACATTGCAAACGGCGCTCAATCAAGAGTCCTTCGTTGCGCCAAAGGCGTCGGCCTTGGCTTCGTCGACGGAGATATGTATGTACTCTGGCAGCAAAGCGACGCCTAACCCTTCCATCGAGAGGACGTCGCCCGGCAAGCCGCGCGCCGCCTCTCATGTCAAACGTTGGGCGTCACAAACCGGCACTTGAGCATGCACTACTACACCGAGGCAGAGCGCAAGAATCAACTCAACGAGCTGATCGGTTCCATTGAGTCTTTTCTTCCAGAGCTAGAGCGAAGTGGTCAGTACCTGAAACAGCAAGCTGTCTACAAGCAAGTTTGCGCACTAGCAAAGCAGCTCGTTTCCGAGGGCTTCAATCAAGAAGACCTGAGCACTCTGAGTCGAAACGTTCCCCGCTTGTTTTGGCTTCACAAGGAGTGGACGCCGCCGCTTGAACCCACGAAGACTGGTGGCCGTCTCACTGAGCCAGAATGGTTTCTGCGGCTGGAGCCCTTGGAGTCGCAGGTTTCTGCTGCTGCCGAGAAGCTGGGGGTGATTGGCGAGTACTAAGGTGACGCCCAACCATTCCATCGAGCGGATGTCCTGCCGGCTGCGCCGTCAGGCCACCGCTCATGTCAAACGTTAGACCTCATATGGATCAATGGCGAACATTGTTGTTTCAAGCCACGGGCCCTGCCTTCCGACCCAGCGAAACTGGCTTGGTACTAGCTAAGTCGTTCGAGCCCGGAATGAAGGCCACCTTCGGTGGAAGAAGCGGCGATGTAGTTGAGTATGGTGGCGCGATCTATCGCGTTCCGGACAATCTTCCGGAGGCGCGAGATCAAAGTCAGTACGAAGTTGCGTTTGATCACCTGCTCCAGTTGCTGCCAGCTTTTCGTGCTGCTGGTGCATCGAACTTCGTGCTGCACATGCTTCGCACGTGTGCAGGTCAATGTAACGAAGAGTTCACGCGCGCGGAGCTTCAAGGGCTGGCGTCGCTCAACTGTCACTTCTTCTATGCCGCACGCGCGCAGTGGCCTGATGATGTCTAACTACGTGTTCAAGCCGACCGCGCAACCGTCGCTTTCTCAGATTGCCAGTCCGCGCGTGCGCGGCGGCTTAACACGACGTTAGAGCGCATGAAAATTTCCACCCTCAGCCACCAAACGTTGCATCGCCAAGGCAGTAGCACGAATGGTTGCATCGTCGCCGATAGATACTCCGCGGATTTTCTAGTTGATGGTCAGTCCTTGCTACAAACCCTCGTGAATATCGACGGTGGGCACGCTGATTTCATGGGTTGCTTCGTAAAGGGTTGCCACGAGCAAAACAACCAAACTGCCGCTGCACTGCTCGTGGAAGGGCAGCCAAAAACCGCTAGCGGGCGTGTTCTTCTCTATATCTGTCCTGAGTGCGGCGATATCGGCTGCGGTGCCTATGCCGCGCGGATTTCAGAAGGTCCATTTGGCTACATGTGGGAATCGTTCGCATACGAGAACGGGTACGAAGAACCTCGCATCATCGAAGGGTTTGGACCTCTACTCTTTGAACGAGGGGCGTATGGAAGCGCTATCCGCCAAGCAGCCGCGCTCTAACAAGTCCGTCAACGGGACGCCAAAATGCTGCGCATTTTGGGTCCCTCCGCTGCGCTCCGGCGCCCGTTACGTCCAACGTTAGGCAGCGCAATGGCCACCTTCCGACGAATCACAAAGCGGGACAACCCTGCCCGAATTGCGTCCCTAGCCGTGCGGTACGAAGCACTTCTTGTTAACGCACTAGAAATTGCCGTGGAGTTGGCCAGCAACAAGCCACAGCTGGTGCGCGAAATCCTCGCTACTGCTACCGCAGAAGGCCTCGCAGCTAACCTGAACTCCAAGACGGCCGCGGTCTCCTATCGGGCTGAGAAGTACAGACGCACTTGGCACACCCTCATCCCATGGCATCACCTTGACGGCACAACCGCCGAGCAACAGGCGGAATCCATGATCGAAACGGTCGAGACCAACGTGTACATGACCGAAACGAACTCGTGGCCCCCGCTTCCGTCGGATCCGCCGAGTCGCAAGGGAAGCGAGTGAACAGCAAGGCGCTGCCTAACATGTCGCTCAACCGGAGCCGCTACGGCATGGCACCCTGGCCGTGCGACCGCCTTGGTTCATCATCGGCCGCACGGCCAGGGCGCCATCCCTCCGCGGCCCGGTTAGCTCTACGTTAGGGCTCAACTGTAAACTATCAGGGGAAACGCCGTGTCTCAAGATCCAAAGCAATCCACGTTCGTCACCGTCGTCGCCTGGATCTTCATTGCCCTCTCGGGCTTCGGCACTGTGATTACCCTTCTGCAAAACATCATGGTTCAAACCGTGTTTCGCAGCCCCGATGTGTCCCAAGCCATGCAGGCACCGCCGCCGGGAGCTCCGCCCTTTGCTGCGTTTATGGCCACCCACTTTCAATGATTCTTCCTAGCGTTCTTGCTGATCTCTGCCTTCACGCTGGCCAGCTCCATCGGCCTGCTTAGGCGCCGCAATTGGGCCCGCCAGAGCTTCATCGGCCTCCTCTCGCTCGCGATTCTTTGGCAGGCTGGAGGCCTCGCCCTTCAGTTCTCCATGTTCTCGTCCATGCGGGAGCAGTTTTCGGCGGCGAGCCAAGGCGGGCCGGATATGGGCCCTTCTTCATTGCCATGGCAGTGGTTAGCGTTCTTTTCGCAGTCGGCTTCTCGGTGCTGTTCGGGTGGATCATCAAGCGACTCCTGTCGCCGGCAGTGGTCGCAGAGTTCATCCGGTGAGCCCTAACAATTCGTCCAAGCCGACGCCGCTTCGCGGCGCGGCTTAACTCAGGTGTTGGACGTCATGCAGACCAAGCGAGCACTCGGGCAGAAAGAGCTTCAGGCAGTCTTAGCGCTGGCGGGGCCAAAGCGATACGCGCACACCGTAAAGCAAGTTGCCGACTGGCAGCAGGTCTGGGGTTTGCGTGATGAAGGCGGCTGGGCCTCTGCGGCGGACGAACGCGGAAGTCCTGCATTCGCTATATGGCCTCATTCCGAGTACGCCAGGGTATGCGTGGGCGGAGATTGGTCTACCTACTCTCCCGAGCCGATCGAGGTTCACGCCTTCATGGACGGCGTTCTCCGATCGCTTGTCGAGCAGAAAGCTAGCCTGGCCGTCTTTCCAACTCCTTCGGGCGCCGTAGTCCTGGTGTCAGCCGCGCAGTTCGAGGGTGATCTCCGCGAAGAGCTGGCAAGGATCGAGTGAAATGACGTCTAACCATTCCATCGAGGGGATGTCTTGCCGGCTGCGCCGTCAAGCCACCCCTCATGTCAAACGTTAGGGCTCATTGCCGTGCAGCAAGATTTCAACTTCGCATTCGAAAGCCCTGACCAGCTCCAGGCGTTCCTTGAGTCACTTAGTGGCAACGCGACTTTGGAGAAACGGGCGGATCATTTCTACGTGTTTACGGCGCTACCGGGAGAAGCGGATTTCTCGTTTGATGTGGCCATTATTCCGCAAGGCTTCACGTCAGTTCGCGGGGGCGCCTACTTTCACTTCCTGGGCTTGTTCGTCGAGGCCGTGACTGGGGCTTTTGGCCCTGTCACCATCTCCGACAAATGAGCCCTAACTGGTCATTCAAGCCGACGTGCCTCCGGCACGCGGCTTAACTCAGGCGTTAGACCTTGATGTGACCCTTGCCAAGTTCTTCAACGCCTGCAGCACCGGCAAGCATGAAGCGGTCGCGAGTTTCCTCGCGAGCGGCGTAGACCCGAAGCAGCGCGACTCCAATCATCTCACCGGCTTGATCTGGGCGGGCCGCAAGGGGCACGTAGGCGTTGCGCGCGTTCTACTGGATCATGGCGCCGCTCTCGAAACTGGAGACATCCGGCTACGCACAGCGCTCTTTCACGCAGCCAAGAGTCCGGGGTCAGGTCTAGCTTTGTAGCACCTTTCGCCCGCCACCTTCGCGCCGACGACTTGCACTGCTTGCGTAGCTCCGCATACGGCCGTCGGCCGGGCGACTGCCCGATTGTTCAGTTGATGGCGTAGAGCTGCTAGGAACGGGGTCAGGTTCACTTCTTCCGGGTAGAGGAGGTTCCGAGCAAGAACAGCAGGATCAGTAGGAACAGTAGGAACAGGGTAAGAGTGCACTTCTGGGAGACGATTGACTGCGCAATATGGGTTGACGGTCAGCTCCCCTGAGGCCAGCCCGGGAATGTGCTCTGCGCCCTGACTTGGCAACGGCCCTGCATGCCCCGCAGTCCAGCTCCACCCACTTTCGACAGGGCCGATGACTCGCCTGGCGCAGGTGTCATCTGCGACAGCGCGCGTCACCCTCGTGTTTTACTCAGGAGGGAGTCGCCATGCATGCCATCCACCCTCGCCCGGCGTCGATGCCACGCCGACGCGTTCTGGCCCGGGCATCGCGGATCCAAAACAGGGGTCAGAGTGCACTTTCCCCGATTTGGCGGGACAGCGTTAACTGCTCTGCACTAGAAACTGCTTGATAAGAGCTTCGCCCTCGGTGACGCTGCCACAGAGGCGGTGCATGTCAAGCTAGTTGCCGCCTAGTTCATGCCGCTTTTCGCTTACTTTCCGCCTCCGGTTGAGCCTTGCCCGCGAGGCAGTCGCGCTCGGGGTTGAGGGTGATCGGGCCGATCGGCTTCCAGTTGCGGGTATTGCGACGCCAGCGCTGTGGATTGCGTTGACGCGCGGTCTGATAGAGGGCGTGGCGCCGCGCGAGGATGTGAGGGTCTTTGCCCGCGTGTCGCTCCGCTGGCGTGACGTAGCGCAGGCCGCTGTGGCGGTGCTCTTCGTTGTACCAAGCAACGAACTGCGCGGCCCAGCGGCGTGCGGCGGCGAGGTCGGCAAAGCCCTCCACGGGGAATCCCGGTCGATACTTGGCGGTGCGGAAAATCCGGGGTCAGAAAATCCGGGGTCAAGAAAATCCGGGGTCAGGTCTTGTTTTGCCACATGCGAAGAATGGGGTCAGGTTCACTTTTGGCTGTCAAATCCGCTCCACGCTTGCTGCGAAAACGTACTCCGACCCACGTTTTGACCTGCGTTTTGGACGCTAGCGTTGCAGACTGTACTCACTGGAGGTCAACCGCCCTGGTGGAGTTAAGCGTTTTGCCCAGCGAGGATTGCCATTCGCTCGTGCGCGTTATGACGCCATCCTCAACCAGAAAGTTGATGATGCAATAACTGGGCGTCGCACTCTCAGGGAAAGCAGAACAATCGCTCTCAACCTGGAAGGAGAACGTAGCCGGAGCATGGCTTCTCGAAAACAGGACAAGCTGCTTTGGAAGCAGAGCGGAGCCTGCTGCACCCTCCGGGAAATCGAATCTATACCGTCGTCCGGCTACCCTAACCGAAATCACACACCCCCTTTCGTCGCACCCGATCGCAATTCGATCGCCGCCGGAATATCGGACTTCCACACGCTCTATGGCTCCTTCGATGGGTGCGATGGCAAAGGCACTGCCATATCTCAGGGAAATAGCAAGAGCAGAGACAATGACTGCACCCCTTCTCGCGGTCGAGCCATCTCGGGCGAACCCCGGGCGTTCCATGTGCTGTTCCCTCGTTGCTGTTGTCGACAGCCCCCACAAGACGCTGCAAGAAGGGGGGTCAGGTTCACTTCTCCCTTAAGCTTGGGCGACCACAAAAAGCGAGAACAGGGATGAGAGTGCAATCTATGGAGGCAGTCAAGTGCGCATTCTTTGGTGGCTGCCAGATCCCCTGCGGGACGGCGCTTAAGGTCCACCCTGAACCCTTTTGGGGACGCCGTTCTTGAAGCGCTGAGAAGCGCAAGGCGGCAAGTACGCTCAGCCGCGGGCTCTCGGGCCGGTGATCGCAAAGCCGCAGGTGGCTCAAAAGCGATCGTCGGGCGCGAGCGCGTGTCCGTTTGCAAGAACGGGGTCTGCAAGAACGGGGTCAGGTTCACTTTGTGCCCCAGCATGAACTTTCGCATGGCCGCCGCACGCTTGGGTGCTAGCCCGCGCTGGCGCAGGTGGTCGAGGTTTGCGGCTTCCGTGTAGGTGGCGCGTAGAGGATGCGCTGGTACTCGCGGCCGCGGCATCGATGGCGGGCTGCAGCGGGCCCCAAGTTCTCTGAGCCAGAGCCTCCTTCGGCTTCCGTCGGACGTGCCGAGAATGCTGCGGCCACGCTGTGGCTCACCGCATCGCTCCACCGCCAAGGCGGCAGCTTCGGTGGCGTTGGGTGTCTGGCTTGCGGCACAGCGAGTGCCACTCTAGTATCACTCCGAAAAGGGGGTGGAAAAGGGGGTCAGGTTCACTTCTCCCTTGAGCTTGGGCGACCACAAAAACAAGAACAGGGATGAGAGTGCAATCTATGGAGGCAGTCAAGTGCGCATTCCCTGGTGGCTGCCAGATCCCCTGCGGGATGGCTCTTAAGGCCCACCGTGAGCCCTTTTTGGGACGCCGTTCTTGAAGCGCTGAGAAGCGCAAGGCGGCAAGTACGCTCAACCGCGGGCTCTCGGGCCGGGGATCGCAACGCCGCAGGTGGCGCAAATGCGATCGTCGGCCGCGAGCGCGTGTCCGTTTGCGCATCGAGCCCGTCGAACCAGCTCCGGTTTGCGGTACACCGAATACAGAACGGCAAAGGCGACGCCGTAGAAGAGCATCCAGTGCCCCGAGAAGCCTCGCAGGACTGCGGACGAGAGGGCGTCGTCGCCACTGGGCCGCGCGTCGACTTCAGTGAAAGCAAGGAAGAAGTTGACGATGGCATAGACAAACAGACCCGCCGTCACATAGCGCATCCACGTGGGACAGCCTGCCAGCACGTTTCTCCAGGCACCCTGGGATCGCTGTCCCCAATTGATTCGAAGGGCCAGCAGGACCACAGGACCCCAGAGCACGAAGATGCCGATGTGAAGCCCGAACACGCTGTTTCCGCCCGGCGGCAGACTGCCCGCCAAAGCAAGCAGGTGAGTGGCGAGGCTCGCAAGGAATCCAAGCGCGGCCAGGCTTAGGAAGGGGGGCAGAATCAATCGCACAAAGGCTCCGTTTTCGATGGGCACTGTAGGCAAGGAAATAGGGAACTCAGCGGCTGCGCGGATGGAGCTTCCGTTTCAGAACCCAGCAAGATCCGCGCGGGGGGTCTTGTTTTGCCACATGCTCCCTGCCCCACGCCACCGGATCAATGGGGCCAGGGTCATTTTCGGGTGATCTGGGGCGGCCGCGGGGACGGACTGTGGTGGCGCGCTGGGTGAGGGCTTCGATCTGCGCGCGCAAACGGTCACTCCCCCAGACGCGTTGCTGTTGGGTGTGGGCGCGCAGGTCGGCAGTGTCCTGGGGGTCGAGGGCTTCTGCGATGAGTTGCCGGTAGGCGCGTGGGCGTTCGTCGTCGGTGCTGCCGAGTCGCAGGTACGCGACATGTGGGGTGACGCCCGGATCGTGGCTGCCGTAGGCATTGCGGGCGTGGCTGGACCAAGGGTACTCGCGGGCCCCCGGCACCCTGCCCGCGCGTACCGGGTTCAGCTCGATGTAGCGATAGCCTAAGAACGGGGTCAGGTTCACTTCTTCCGGGTTGAGGCTAAGAACGGGGTCAGGTTCACTTCTTCCGGGTTGAGGAGGTTCCGAGCAAGAACAGCAAGAACAGCAGTCAGGGTGCACTTCTGGGAGACGATTGACTGCGCAATCTGGGTTGACGGTCAGCTCCCCTGAGGCCAGCCCGAGAATGTGCTCTGCGCCCTGACTTGGCAACGGCCCTGCATGCCCCGCAGTCCAGCAACACCCACTTTCGACAGGGCCGATGACTCGCCTGGCGCAGGTGTCATCCGCGTCAGCGCGCGTCACCCTCGTGTTTTCCTCAGGAGGGAGTCGCCATGCATGCCATCCACCTTCGCCCGGCGTCGATGCCACGCCGACTCGTTCTGGCCCGGGCATCGCGGGTCGGATTGTGCGTGGGCGCGCTGGCCTTGCTGCCCGCGCTCGGCCTCGCCGCGGATCCGCCGATCAAGCTCAACGCTCCGCTGACCGAGGGCGGAGACGTCAGCTTCCCGATCATCAGCCCGGACGGACGCACCGTCCTGTATGCGGCAGATCAGGACATCGATGGCCGGACCGAGCTCTTCAGCGTTCCGATCGGTGGCGGCAGCACACCGATCAAGCTCAATCCACCGGTCGGAGGCAGCGGCGTCTTCAGCGTCATCACCCGGATCACGGCCGACAGCGCCGCGGCGGTCTTTCGTGCCAACGGAAACCTGTTCAGCGTGCCGGTCGGGGGCGGACCCCCGGTACGCCTCAACCGGCCCCTGCCTGCGGGCGGCATCGTGTTCTCCTTCCAACTGAGTCCGGATGGCAGCACGGTGGTCTACAACGCCGACCAGGACACCGACAACGTTCGCGAGATGTACAGCGTGCCCGTCGCGGGCGGCAGCGTGACGCGCCTCAATGCGCCCATGACCCCCGGCGGCAACAGCGTCGGCTCGGGACGCATCAGCCCCGACGGCAGCACGGTGATCTACCGCGCCGATCAGGACACGCACGACGTGTTCGAGCTCTTCAGCGTGCCGATTGGCGGCGGCAGCGTCACCAAGCTCAACCCGCCCCTGCCCAGCGACGCCGATGTCGGAGACGAGAACTTCGAATTCAGTCCGGACGGCAGTACGGTGGTCTTCGCCGTGACCGAAGGGACCCTGGGCAGGCGGGCGTTGTACAGCGTCCCGGCGCAGGGTGGCCCCGCCACGCGGCTCACGCCACCGCTGGTCGACGGGGGCCGGATCAACTTCCTCGGCTTCGAGCGCTACCGCATGATCTCGCCGGATGGAAGCCGGGTGGTCTACACCGCGGATCAGGACACCAACGATGAGGTCGAGCTGTACAGCGTGCCGATCGAAGGGGGCACCGTCACCCGACTCAACCCGCCTCTGCTGCCCGGACAGATTGTTGATTCGTTGTATGAGATCAGCGCCGACGGCAGCACCGTCGTGTACCAGACCTTCAGCGAATCAGAGCCCAACGAGTTGTTCAGCGTGCCAACGGTGGGCGGCCCGGTGACACGACTCAACGCACCGCTACCCAGCACGGACGAAGTCTTGTCCTTCCAGCTCAGCCATGACGGCAGCTTGGTGGTCTACACCACCTTCCCCCGCGGCGCGATTGCGCCGAGACCTAGCAAGGCCAGCGCTTCGCCCCAGGGAGACAGCTCTCCGCCCAACGGACTGTTCAGCGCGCCGATCGACGGTGGACCGGTGCAGACGCTGGCCACAGGCTTCGCCGAAGGCAGCGGCCTGAGCGACTTCAGTATCAGTCCGGACAATCAATGGGTGCTCTACACCGCCGATCAGGACACACCCGGCACCCTCGAGCTTTACCGCATCCCCCTACTCGGCGGTTCGGCGGAGAAGCTGAACGCGCCGGTGGTGAGCGGAGGCAACATCTTCAGCTTCGAGATCGCGCCCGACAGCAACACCGTGGTCTACCGCGGCGACCAGGACACCGATGACGTGATCGAGATCTTCAGCGTCACCAATGTCGGCGCCTGGCAACCGGGACAGATCTTCGAGAACGGCTTCGAGTAGAGGCAGGCCGCTCGACCGGTGCGGTGATGCCGGGGCATTGTCTTGCGAGGCGCGTGCTCTGCCCTGCCGCTGCCTCACCAACACCAGCGGCAGGCCCTGAACCGCCCCGGCTTTTCCGGAGGCTCCTTCCTTTGCGAGGATCGAGCGATGAGAAAGTCGGAAAACTACTCCCCCGAGACACGCGAGCAGGCGGTTCGTCCGGTTCTTGAACACCAGAACGGGCATGGCTCCCAATAGGCTGCGATCAGTTCGGTGGCAGCCAAGATCGGATGCACGGCCGAGACGCTGCGGCGCTGGGTTCGGCAGGCTGAGCACGATGCTGGCAAGCGGCCCGGCACCACGACCGACGAGGCCCATCGGATCAAGCAACTGGAGCGCGAGGTGCGCGAGCTGCGGCAGGCGAACGAGATCCTGCGCAAAGCCTGCGCCAATTTTGCCCAGGCAGAGCTCGACCGCCGTTTCAAACAATGACGGCGTCCATCAACGAACACCGCGACGCGTACGGAGTCGAGCCGATCTGCCGGCAGTTGGAGATCGCTAAGTCGACCTGCTAGGACCACCGCGCCAAGCGCACCGACCCGGATCTGAGATCGAACCGGTCGCTGCGGGATGAGGCGCCGTGCGCGGAGATCCTACGGATCTGGGAGGAGAACTTCGGCGTCTACGGCGCGCGCAAGGTCTGGCGCCAGCGGGTGCGCGAGGGCTATCGCGTGGCGCGCTGCACGGTCGAGCGGCTGATGCGTCGACTCGGCCTTGCCGGCATCGTCCGCGGCACGGGCACGCGGACCACGGTCAGCGACAAGGCTCAGCCGTGCCCGCAGGACTAAGGCAACCGGCAGTTCCGCGCCGAGCGGCCGAACCCGCTGTGGATCGCCGACTTCACCTACGTTTCGACCTGGCAGGGCTTCGTCCATGTCGCCTTCGTGATCGACGTCTACGCCCGCCGCATCGTCGGTTGGAAGGTATCGCGCTCGGCCAGGACGGACTTTGTGCTCGACGCCCTTGAACAGGCGCCGTGGGCGGGCAAGCCGACCCAAGGTGGCCTGATCCACCACAGCGATCGCGCCGTACGGTACGTCTCGATGCGCTACAGCGAGCGACGGGCCGAGGCGGACATCGAGTCGTCGGTGGGCAGCGTGGGCGACTCCTGCGACAACGCGATGGTCGAATCGATCATCGGCCTGTTCAAGACCGAGGTCATCGAACGACAGAGCCGGCCGAACCTGGAAGCCGTTGAGCTGGCTACGCTCAAGTGGCAGCACTGATACGACCACAAGCGCCTGCTCGGACCCATCGGGTACGTCCCGCCGGTGGAAGCCAAAGCGGCCTGCTATCAGCAACCCAGTGAGATGGGCAAGGCGGCCTGACTCACACCAAGGAGTCTCCGGGATTCCCCGGGGCGGTTCACTCCCCACGGGAGCACCCCAGCACACCTCGTCTTTGGTCAGGCCTCTCCAAGGAAGGGGCTCCGCAGCGGACCGCCCTTGCCGAGTGCGGGTCAGCCGGCGGCCCCAACGAGGCCCTTACCTGCCATTTCCGGCGGCGTATGATCGGGCGTGCGCGGGCGACCGGGGTCGGCCCGGCATCCGCGACCGCGCCCTCATGGGAGACGTTCCATGCGCCCGTTGAACATTGTGCTGGGAGTGGCTTTCGGACTTGCGGCAAGCACCGTCGTCGCGGTGCCGGTGAGTTTCCCCGGGGGCAACACCGGCGCCATTCCGGACAACGATGTCGTCAACGGTCGCGTCGTCACCTTCGCGGTTTCGGGCCTGGTGGGCACGCTGAGGGGCGTCGAGTTGACCACCAACCTGAGCCACACCTTTGCGGGCGACTTGACCGCGACCCTGATATCTCCGGGCGGGACGGCACGCTTGGTGATCTTCGGTCGTCCGGGTGCTGGGCGCGTGTCCACTTTTGGCGACAGCTCCAACTTTGGCGGCACCTATGCCTTCAGCGACCTCGGTCGCCCTGACTTGGTGCCCGCACTGACCGCGATCGATACCAACGGGACCCTCGGCTCGGGGACTTATCGCACCACCTCGCGGGGCGCTTCGGGCCGATCCAACGCGGGCGGCTGCCCGACCTCGCTGCGCGGGGTGTTCGGTGGCCTGACGGCGGCCGAGGTCAACGGGACATGGACACTGGTGGTGACCGATGCGGTCAACGGCGATGTCGGCACGATCGACACCAGCACCCTGACGCTGGACATGCAGGGCCCGTCCATATTCGCCAACGGCTTCGAAGCCGCTGCAGCCCTCGCGCCCGAAGCCAAGCTTGCGCTTGGCGCGCTGGCGCCGGCGCACTGCGTCAACAAGGTGCAGGCCGACTTCACCGGCGACGGGCTGACCGACTACGCGATCGCTCGCAGCAACGGCGGCACCGTTGGCTGGATCATCCGCGAGAATCTCGGCAACGGAACAGCGGCCGCGACCGAGCTCACCTTCAATCTCGGCAACGCGACATCTGACTTCATCGACAGCTTCGACCTGGATGGCGATCGGATCGCCGACCCTGCGGTGTGGACGCCGGGGCCGAACGAAAGTGGCCGTTTTCAGGTGAGACTGTCCTCCCGCAACGGTGCCGTGCGCGAGGTGGTCTTCGGGCAGACCGGCGACGACCCCACGCAGAGCGGCGATTACGATGGTGACGGCATCGACGACCTGGCGGTCTACCGCAGTCCGCCTTTCGGCTCCCCTGATGGCCCCCTGCAGCTCCGCTACCTGCGTTCCAGCAATGGCAGCGTCGGCGTGATCGGTACCGGAACCGGCGTGAGCGGCGATCAATTCGCGATCAGCGGCTTTGACTACAGCGGCGATGGCCTTGCCGATGTGGTGGTGCAGGAGCCCGACACGACCACGCCAGCCAACGCACGCTTCCGCATGCTCAACGCATCGTCCGGCGCGCAGTTCTCGAGCTTCGTGCTCGGCTTGGCGACGGACTTTCTGATTCCGGGCAGTCACGTCGGCTCATCCTGGGCCGATGTCACCGTGCGCCGGACGGTCAGCGGCAACCGCGAGTTGCGCAGCCGCGATTCGCAGACCGGAGTGGAGGCGCCGGTGGTGGTATTCGGCATCACGGGCGACGCCAGCATCAGCGGCGACTACGACGGCGACGGAGTGAGTGACCACGGGATCTGGCGGAGCAGTTCGACGCCCGGCGACAGCGCGTTCCAAGTCCGCCCAAGCGGCAACACCGCGAGCGTCTGGTCGATCCCGTTCGGCCAGGCTGCCGACTATCCGATAGCAGGCTCGCGGGTGCGCTGAGTCGGCCGCTTCCGCTGCAGATGCCGCTGGGCGTGCTTGCCTATAAGCAGGCACGCCGAAAGGCTGCGGTCACCTGCGAACGGGGTCCGCCGGATTCTGCATCGCTTCAGAACCACTCCCCGCGCATCGCGAAGAACGAGTCCTCGAAGCCAGCCACCAGACCGATCGCGTGCATCGCCGTCGGCAGCTCCTGCTTGAGGAAGTAGCGGCAGGTCTGCAGCTTGCCGCGCAGGAAGTCAGCGTCGCCCTGCCCCGCGTCGAGCTGCTGCTGCGCGACGAGCGCCTGCTTCAGCCACAGCCAGCCGACCACGGCGTGGCCGGCGGCGTGCAGGTAGTGGCTCGCGTTGGCGAGCGCCAGGCCGGCCTCGCCGCGCTGCATGCGGCTGGCGACGCTGGCGGCGGTGACGCCGACCTTCTGGGTCAGCACGCGCAGCATCACCGTGGCTTCGATCCAGTCGGGGTGCAGGGCCGCTGCCGACAGCGTGGCCTCGATGCGCTGGCCGAGCAGGCGCAGGGCCGCGCCCTGATCGGCCAGCGCCTTGCGCGCCAGCAGGTCGATGGCCTGGATGCCGTTGGTGCCCTCGTGGATCGGGTTCAGGCGGTTGTCGCGCCAGAGCTGCTCGACCGGGTATTCGCGGGTGTAGCCGTAGCCACCCAGCACCTGGATGGCGTGGTCGGAGGCCTGCACGCCGAACTCCGAGCACCAGCCCTTGACGATGGGGGTCAGCAGGTCGAGCAGGCGGCCGGCTTCCTCGCGCTCGCTTTCGTTCACCGCGTGCGCTTTCAGGTCGACCAGGCTGGCCGCGTACAGGCACAGCGCGTAGCCACCTTCGACCAGGGCGCGTTGGCGCAGCAGCAGGCGGCGCACGTCGGCGTGCTCGATGATGGCGACGGGCTTGGATTCCGGGTCGCGGTTATCCACCGGCCGCCCCTGCAGACGCTCGCGGGCGTACTGCAGCGCATACAGATAGCCGCGGTAGGCCAGCATGACCGCGCCGATGCCGACGCCGATCCGCGCCTCGTTCATCATGTGGAACATCGCCGCCAGGCCCTGCTGCGGCTGGCCGACCAGCTCGGCCACGCACTCGCCGCGCTCGCCGAACTTCAGCACCGTGTTGACGATGCCGCGCTGCCCCAGCTTGTGGTTCAGGCCGGCCAGCTGCACATCGTTGCGCTCGCCGACTTGCCCATCGGCGCCGATGTGGTTGCGCGGCACCGCGAACAGGCTGATGCCGCGGGTGCCGGCCGGCGCGCCCTCGATGCGCGCCAGTACGAGGTGGATGATGGTTTCGCCCAGCGTGTGCTCGCCGCTGGAGATCCACATCTTCTGACCCTCCAGGCGGTAGCTGCCGTCGGCCTGCGGGATCGCGCGCGTGCGGATGTCGCCCAGCGAGCTGCCAGCCTGCGGCTCGGACAGGCACATCGTGCCGAAGAAGCGCCCGGCCAGCAGGGGCTCGGCGTAGCGGCGGATCTGTTCGGGCGAGCCGTGGGCCAGCAGCAGATGCGCCGCACCGCGGGTCAGCAGTCCGTAGCCCGCCGCGGCGGTGTTGGCGCCCATGAACAGGCCGTCGGCGGCCAGCGCCACCGTGTAGGGCAGGCCCAGGCCACCGTGCTCGACAGGTGCGGCAGCGGCGTTGAAGCCGCCCTCGGCATAGGCGCGGGTCACCTCGCGGGTCGATGCCGGCAGCAGCACCTCGCCCTCGACGAAGCGCGGCTCCTCGCGGTCGGCCTCGGCGGCCTGCGGCAGGAAGACCTCAGCGGCCAGCGCGTGGGCGGCGTCCAGCACGGCCGCCAACGAGTCCTCGCCGTGCTCGGCGAAGGCCGGCAGGCGCAGCAGGGCCGGCAGGTCGAGCACCTGGTGGAGCATGAAGTGCTGGTTGCGCAAATCGACCAGGGGGCTCGGAGTCATGCAGGCATCCATCGCATAGGCAAGCACCGAAGCGTAGCAGCGCGGCTGCGCGGATCCGCGAAATCCGCGGCCAAGGCAAGGCTGAAGAATTCGGCGTTGTCGCGCGCCAAGGAGGGCGCGCCCGCGGATCGAGCAGGTAAGTGCTTGATCCAGCGAAAGCGAGTCCGGACCTGTGCCGGACTCGCGATCACTGATCAAGGCCAGGATGGACTTGATCAGTGTTGCCCTAAAGTTTCCGAAGGCCCGGCCGCTACTCCGACCAGCGGAACTCCTGTTCCGCCTCTCATGAGGAGCACGGCCATGCGCATTGTCGCCACCGAACTGCAGCTCGCTTCCGCGCGCGAATTCCGGCAAACGGAAACCCGTGAGGAGCGGCTGGATCTGCGGATCGGCCCGTCCCCCGCGCAGGCGCGGCCCGAGGTCGAGCTGTCGGCGCGCGGGCGTGAGCTGGCCCTGCAGGTCGGCGCTGGAGAGTCGCCGCTGCTGGCGCCGGAAGAAGTCGCCGCCACCGATGAAGCGGGCGCGCGCAACGATCCCAACCTGAGCCTGCTGATCCGCCTGATCGAGACGCTCACCGGGCGGCCGGTCAAACTCTTCGACGCCAGCCAGTTGAACGCGTCGGGTGGCACCGATTCGACCCAGCCGGCCGCCAGCGCATCGGCAAGCCCGCCCCCCGCGCCCGCCGAGTCCGACCCCGGTTTCAGCCTCGACTACCAGTACCGCGCCACCCGCAGTGAGTACGAACGCACCTCGGTCAGCGCGCAGGGCGAGGTGCTGACCGCCGATGGCGCGCGCATCCGCTTCTCGCTCGACCTGTCGATGGAACGCGCCTACAGCGAGACCGTCGAGCTGCGCCTGCAGGCCGGCGCTGCCGCCCAGCGCAAGGACCCGCTGGTGATCAACTTCGACGGCCGCGCCGCCCAGCTCAGCGATCAGCGCTTCGCGTTCGACCTCGATGCCGACGGCCAGACCGAGGCCCTGCCGATGCTGCGCTCGGGCAGCGGCTTCCTCGCCTTCGACCGCAACGTCGATGGCCGCGTCAACGACGGCAGCGAGCTGTTCGGCGCCAAGACCGGCGATGGCTTCGGCGAGCTTCTGGCCTTCGATTCCGACGGCAACGGCTGGATCGACTCGGGCGACACGATCTTCGGCCGGCTGCGGGTCTGGATGCCCGACCCCACCGCACCGGAAACCGGCAAGCGCTCGCGCGAGGAAGAGGAGCGGCGCAACGGCAGCCAACTGCTGACGCTTGAGGAGGCCGGGGTGGCGGCGATCAGCCTGCGCCCGATCAGCAGCGCCTTCGAGCTGCGCGGCGCGAACAACAGCGATCTCGGCCAGGTGCGCAGTACCTCGCTCTACCTGAGCACGGCGGCCACCGCCGGCGTGGTGCAGCAGATCGACCTCAGCGTCTGATCGCAGTCAAGCGCGTGTCCACCACTGTGGGCAGACTGGCACGGCTGGCAGCATCGGCTGCGCACAGGGGAAGCTGGTGATGGGATTCGTGGACGCGCCCCTCCAGGGCGCCAACGGCGTGATCGCGCTGGGCGGATTGGAAGACATCGAGGCCTATGTGGCCGCGACGGCTCAGGGCAGCACTGACTGGTCGTTGACGGCGCTGCGGCATCCGATCGAGCACCTTCGGACAGTGAGCAGGCTCACCGATTCACGCCTGAAGGAGGCCGAGCAGCTCGGCCTGCCGGTGCTGCTCTCGCCGGTGCTCGACGGCGAGGAGGGGACCCTTGCGCTGGTGCCGCCGGCGCGCGCCCGCCAGCTGCGCGCCGTGCCGCTGCTGCGCATCAACGGACGCATCGCGGTGGCGATGGAGAACCCGCTTGATGCCGCCGCACTGGAGCAACTCGACTTCCTCTCGCGCCAGCGTGTGGTGCCGCTGCTGGCCGACAGCGAGGTGCTGGGCGCGCTGCTGGCGATGAGCTACGACCGCATTGAGGACATCCACGTGGTCCACGAGCTGGGGCTGGACCCTGGCCTGCGCGCCAGCGAGACCAGCGACCGCGACAACGAGCGCCTGGCCCGCGAACGCAGTGTGGTGCGGATCATCCACGACCTGCTGGTCGATGCGCTTTCCCGGCGCGCCTCGGACGTGCACCTGCGCCCGGCCGAGGATGGCCTGGAGTTGCTCTACCGCATCGACGGCGAGCTGCTGCCGGTGCGGCGCTTCCTGCCGGCGCTGGCGCCAGCCCTGATCAGCCGCATCAAGGTGATCGGCCTGATGAACCTGGCCGAGCACCGGCGCCCGCAGGACGGCCGCTGCAGCCTCACGCTCGACGACGGCCGCAAACCGGACATGCGCATTTCGATCATGCCCACCGTCTGGGGCGAGGGGGCGGTGATCCGTCTGCTCAACACCACCGACAGCCTGAAGGACATTGATGGGATCGGCTTCAGCGCGCAGGACCGCGCGGTGATCCGCCGGGTGATGGAGCGCAGCCACGGCATGTTCCTCGCCACCGGGCCAACCGGCTGCGGCAAGTCGACCACGCTCTACGCCCTGCTGCTGGAGCTGCGCCGACGCGCGCTCAACATCCTGACCGTGGAAGACCCGGTCGAGTACCACATCACCGGCCTGCAGCAGATGCAGGTCAACCGCGCCGCCGACTTCACCTTCGCCAGCGCGCTGCGCAACATGCTGCGCCACGACCCTGACGTGATCATGGTCGGCGAGATCCGCGACCGCGAGACCGCCGGCATCGCGGTCGATGCCGCGCTGACCGGCCACCTGCTGCTGAGCACCCTGCACACCAATACCGCGGCGACCACGATCACCCGCCTGCTCGATCTGGGCGTCGAGTCCTATCTGCTGCGCAGCTCGCTGCTCGCAGTGTTGGCCCAGCGCCTGGTGAAGGTGAACTGTCCGCACTGCCGCGAGCGCGAGGCCGGCGAGGCGCACATGCGCGAAGCCCTGTCGGTGGCCGAGCAGGAGACATTCCAGCGCGGCCGGGGCTGCCCACAATGCGGAGGCCACGGCGTCAAGGGCCGTCGCGCGGTCTACGAGCTGCTGGAAGTCACGCCGGAGATCCGCCGATTGATCGTGCCTGGCGCAGAGGCCGATCGCATCCATGAAGCAGCGCTCGCTGGTGGAATGCGCTCGATCACACAATCGGCGCTGGAACTCGCAAGATCCGGGGAAATCACCCTCGCGGAGGCATATCGGGTGCGTACGGATTAGACTCGCGGGCTTGTCGCCACGCTTCCTGCCGGAGTCCTGCATGCAGTTCGACGCCCTCTTCGACCACGCCAGCGCCCTGCCGACGGTGCCCAAGGTGGTCCAGGAGTTGATCAGCAGCCTCGACGACGACAACGTGCTGATCGGCGAGCTCGCGCCCAAGATCGCGGCCGACCCGGTGCTGTCGGCGCGCCTGCTGCGGCTGGCGAACTCCGCCTATTACCACCCGCCGCGGCCGATCGGCACCATCGACGACGCGCTGCGCATGCTGGGCTTCTCGACCGTGCGCACCCTGGTGATCAGCGCGGGCCTCACCAGCAGCTTCCGGCCGATTCCGGGCCTCGACCTCGCCGCGTTCTGGCGCTACAGCCTGAAAGCGGCGGTGATCGGCCGCTGGCTGGCCAAGCCGGCCGGCGTCGACCCCAACCAGGCCTTCACCGTCGGTCTGATGCACGCCATCGGTCAGTTGGTGATGCATGCCGCTATGCCGGAGAAGATGCTGGCCGTGGCGCGTGTGGCGGGCGGCTTCGATCCGCGGCGCAGCGACGTCGAGCGTCATTCCTTCGGCTACAGCTTCCCGCAGGTGGGTGCGCGCCTCGCCGAACTGTGGCGCTTCCCCAATGCCTATCCGGCTGCGCTGAAGGCCTGGAATGAACCGCTGGAGCTGGCCGAATTCGACCGCCTCGCGGCGGTCATCCACGTCGCCGCCTGGCGCGCCCGCTGCGACGAAAATGGGCTTGAGCCGGACGAGATCGCCGGCACGGTGCCGGCACAGGTGCTGGATGCGCTGCAGCTCGATGAGGCCGTGCTCGAAGACATGCCCAGCCCGCGCGAACTGGCCGCCGAGTTCGAAGGCCTGATCGGCTGAGCGGCGGGCCTCAGCCCGTCGCCACCGCCCCGCCCAGCACGCCCATGAAGCCGCGGTAATAGGCCAGCTCGGCCACCGACTCGCGGATGTCCGACAGCGCCGTGTGCGCGCCGTTCTTCTTCAGGCCCTGGGCGACCTGCGGGGCCCAGCGCTTGGCCAGCTCCTTGACTGTCGACACGTCGAGGTTGCGGTAGTGGAACCAGCGCTCCAGCGCAGGCATCTCGCGGGCCAGGAAGCGACGGTCCTGACAGATGCTGTTGCCGCACATCGGCGATTTGCCGGCCGGCACCCAGGCCTTCAGAAACTCGATCGTGCGCGCCTCGGCCTCGGCCATCGACACCTGCGACTCCACCACGCGTTGCCACAGGCCGGAGCGGGTGTGGGTGTCCCGATTCCAGTCGTCCATCGCCTGCAGGCGCTCGACGGGGTGATGGATCGCGATCTCGGGGCCTTCGGCCAGCACATTGAGCTCGCTGTCGGTCACCAGGGTGGCGATTTCGATGATGCTGTCGCGATCGGTGTCGAGACCGGTCATTTCCAGGTCGATCCAGATCAGGCGAGTGTCAGGCGGAAGAACAGGCGACGCAGCAGGCGTATTCACGCGGAAGGATCCTTGGGTTCGGAGGGCTTGGCCCGCGCCCGACGGGCGCGGAAGAAATCACGCAGCAGGGCGCTGGCCTCATCGGCCAGCAGACCGCGGCAGACCTCGACGCGATGGTTGTGGCGCGGCGAGGTGAGCAGGTCGAAGACGCTGACCACAGCACCGGTCTTGGGGTCGTCGGCGGCGTAGACCACGCGCGCCACGCGCGCATGCACGAGGGCCATGGCGCACATCGCGCAAGGCTCCAGGGTGACGTAGAGCGTGCTGCCGGTCAGGCGGTAGTTGTGCTGCGCGCGGCCGGCCTCGCGCAGGGCGACGATCTCGGCGTGCGCGCTGGGGTCATGGTCGCTGATGGTGCGGTTCAGGCCGCGGCCGATGCACTGTCCGGAGGCATCCACCAGCACCGCGCCGACCGGCACTTCGCCCAGCCGGTCGCGCGCCTGTTCGGCCAGCGCCAGCGCCTCGCGCATCCATGCGATGTCGGCGTCGCTCGGGATACTGGCGTCGTGGAGGTGAGTGTGGCTCAAGGGTCGGAGATGTCAGGCGCAGCGGACGCGCATTGTCCCCTGTCGCGCGCCCGCCGTGAATGCCGGGACTTGCGCCGCTCGCAATCGACTGCTGTCCTGCACGCAGAGATGGAGATCCCGCCATGCCCTGCCCCACCAGTCCGCGCCTGCGCTTCGACGAGCTCGACCCCGACGATGCCGACTTCATCCTGCGCCTGACCAACAGCGAGGGTTGGCTGCGCTACATCGGCGACCGCGGCGTGCGCAGCCGTGAGGATGCGATCCGCTACATCGAGGACGGCCCGCGCCGGCTTTATCGCGAGTGCGGCTACGGCCTCTGGCGCATCAGCCGCATCGATGACCGGACGCCCATGGGCCTGTGCGGACTGGTCCGCCGCGACAGCCTGCCGGGGCCGGATCTGGGCTTCGCCTTCCTGCCCGAGTTCTGGGGTGCCGGCTATGCCCGCGAGGCTGCGCAGGCCAGCCTCGACTTCGCCCGCGAGCAGCTTCGGCTGCCCTCGCTGCTCGCGATTTGCCAGACCGACAACGCCGCCTCGCTGAAGCTGCTGGAAGCGATCGGATTCACGCGCGTCGAGCCGTTCACCCAGGAGGACGGGCATCAACTGTGGCGGCTGGAAGTGGCCTGGACGCGGGCGGACGCGACGGATCGGGAAGTGGTCGGCACCGCAGCTGCCGCGCTGGATCGCTGATCGAGCGCTCTGCCGAGCCGCTCGACGATACGATCGCACTGTCACCCGCCGGGGCCTCGACGCGGGCTGACGCTGTTCACTGATCGCGTCGCCGTGGAGCACCGCCACCCTGCCGACGGCGGCAGCCATTCGCGCTTGGCCGGCTTCAACGCAGCCAATCGATCAGCGCGCGGCGAACCGTCTCGGACTGCAGGAGCTGCAGATGTCCAGTGCGGGGAAGGAGCAGCTCACGATCCGCGGCACGCCCCAGCGCCGTGCCGCCCAGCGCGCTATCCACCGGCACCAGACCATCCCCCAGCCAGCGCGCCGCGGCGCCCGTCCCCGGTTTGCCCAGCTGCGCGGCCACCACGAGGCAGCTCAGATCGGTCGCCAGCGGCGCGGAGCCGTCGCCCAGCACCCTGCCCTCGCCAAGATCGAGGATGCCGCGGCTGCGCATCGCGCCCACTCGACGGAAGTGCTGCGCGTAGGGAATCCGCGCGAGCGTGCTCTGGAAGGCGCGCCCCATGCGCTCAAGCGGCGCCCCCTCGTTGGGCGTTCCCAGCAGCACGAGATCGCGCAGCGCGCGGCGCCACGGCAGGTCGGATTGGCGGGCCTGCAGTTCGGCGCTGCGCGCCACCAGCCCGCCCATGCTGTGACCGATCAGGCTGATACGCACCGGCGGCTGCGGCAGCGTGCGCAGCAGACCCTCCAGCGCCTCCGACAGCAGGCCGCCATTGCGCTCGATCGCAAGACCGCTGTTGTAACGGAAGTAGACCGGCAGCGCGCCCAGGGCCTCGGCCAGCACGGCGCCGTGACCGGCATCGCCGCGCCCGCTCCACTGCAGGTCGTTCATGCACAGGCCATGGACCAGCACCAGCAGATGCGATGGGGCCTGGGCGACCTCCGCTGGCGCCGAACCGATCCGCAGGCTTGGCCGGATCGCCAGCGGGCTCTCCATGAGCTCCAGCTGGTCTCCGCAAACGCCATTCAATGCTGCCAGCCAAGCCAGGCGCCGCGGGTCCGCGGCCTGCATCGCCGCACTCGGATGCGGTCCGCGCTCCGGATAGCGCGCGATCAGCTCCAGACCGCGCCCCAACAGGCCGTGGCCGTGCCTCACGGCCGCATAGACCCGACCGCTCAGACCGCCGCAGCGATCGGGGCTGGCGCCGGCGGACAGGCCCAGGGTTCGCCGCACCGACTGGTGCAGACCCTCGGTGATGTCGATCACCCCTCCGCTGCCACGGTGCAGCAGCAGAGCCAGTGCGCGCAGGTCGGCGGCGGTCCAGAGGGGGCGGGTCGGCTCGTGCTCGCGTTGGGTCATGCATGCTCCTGCCTGTGCGCGAAAGCCGCGGCGAATCACCGCGCGGATACTCGCCAGAGGCTGCGCCCTCGCGCTGGAGCAAAGACTCGGCCCCTGCTCCACCCGCACGCGGATGGCGGTCGCAGCGAGGGGTGTGGGCGCTGCGCTCGTTACACCCGTGGCGCACCCGCGTCCGCCGCCGGCGCGGCCAGCAGACTTGCGAGCTCGCCGTTGGCGATCAGGGCTTCAAGGTCGGTAGCGCCGCCGACGAGCTGGCCGCGCACGAACACCATGGGAAAGGTCGGCCAGCCCGTCCACATCTTCAGGGCATTGCGGCGGCGCCACTGCGAGAGGTAGCCGCCATAGCCCAGATAACGGTGTTCCACCCCGGCGCGTCCGAGCGCGCGGCGCGCGCGCCCGACGAAGGGGTTGCCGGCCATGCCGATGACCAGCACGGGCGAATGCGCCGCTGCCGCCCTGACTTCGTCCAGCAGATCGGCGTGCAGGCGGGCGACGCGTTCGCGGATCGCGGGGTGCAGTTGGGATTCATCGAGAATCGGACGCGGCATGGGGCAGTCACTCGGCGAGGCACATCGCCCGAGTGTGCAGCAGATCGCCGGCCTTCGGAACGCTGACAGCAGCGGCAGACCCCGCGAAAATGGCGGGCCCAGACACCCTCGACCGAGCCCATGTCCCGCTGGCGCCCCCCTGCCCCCGGCTCCACGCCGATCATCACCCGCGAGGGCTTCGAAGCCCTGCGCGCGGAGTTGAACCATCTCTGGCGCGAGAAGCGCCCCGAGGTGGTCAAGGCGCTGGCCGCCGCCGCCGCCGAGGGCGATCGCAGCGAGAACGCCGAATACACCTACCGCAAGAAGCAGCTCGGGGAGATCGACCGGCGTGTCCGCTACCTGAGCAAGCGACTGGAAGCCCTGAAGGTGGCCGAAGGTCGGCCGGCCGATCCGGAAGCGATCTTCTTCGGCGCATGGATCGAGCTTGAACGCGTCGAGGACGGCGAGGTCCTGCGCTACCGAATCGTCGGCCCGGATGAAACCGATGCGGCGCGCGGCTGGATCAGCATCGACTCACCGCTGGCGCGGGCCGCGTTGAAGAAGCGCATCGACGACGAGTTCGAGGCCCCGCTGCCCGGCGGACGCGTGCGCTTCGTCGTGCTGGACGTGCGCTACCAGGCCCCTGACTGAACCCGCACCCCGAGCCGCGTCCACGCACTCGACTCGCGCGCAGCTCGCCCCCCGATGGCAGGGGCGCCGGCCCGCGAAGGCCGGCGCCCGGGATTGCCTCAGTCGCTGCGGCCCGCGCTGCGCAGCGCCAGGGCGCCCATGCCGAGCATCAGCAGGATCAGACCGATCAGGCCACCGAAGCTGTTGGCGGGCACCGTGACGGCCGGGCGGAAGACCCCCACCTGGATCTGTTGCGTGCCGTTGAAGCCATTGGCGTCCGTCACCGACACCGTGAACGTGTAGTTGCCGGCGATGTTCGGAATGCCCGAGAGCAGGCCCGAGGGACTGAGGGTGACGCCCGCCGGCAAGGCCCCGGAGGCCACAGCAAAGGTGTAGGGGAAAGCACCGCCGCTGCCCTGCAGCTGGAGGCTGAAGGGACGGTTGAGGGTCCAGATCGTCGGCACGGTGGTCGAGATGCCGATCGTCGGCACCAGCACTTCCACCGTGTAGGCACGGGTCACCGTGCCCGGCGTGCCACTCGTGCTGTCAGTCACCGAAGCGGTGAAGTTGAAGGTGCCCGCCGCCGTCGGTGTGCCGCTGATCGCGCCGTCCGTCGCCAGCGTCACACCCGGCGGCAGAGCACCTGCCGACAGCGAGAAACTGTAGGGCGCGTTGCCGCCGGTGGCGGTGAGCTGCGCGCTGTAGGGCGCGCTGCCGGTTCCATTGGGCAGAGTCGAGGGCTGCAGGGTGAGCGTGGGCGCACCCACGACGAGCGTGTAGGCCTGGCTGCCCGTCTGGGCGTTGGCGTCGCTGGCGGTCACGGTGAAGTTGAACGTACCCGCCGCCGTCGGCGTGCCGGACAGGACGCCTGCCGACGTCAGGCTGAGGCCCGCGGGCAGCGCCCCGGCCGAGACGGAGAACGTGTACGGCGCGATCGCACCGCTCGCACTCAGGCTCTGGCTGTAGCTGCTGGCCGCAGAGGCTGCCGGCAGGGTGGCCGGATTCAGCGTGATCGTCGGTGCCGCCACGTCCAGGGTATAGGCGCGATTGACCGTGAACGGACTGCCCGTCCCTGTGCTGCCGGTATCGGTAGCGGTCACGGTGAAGTTGAAGCTGCCGGACGCCGTGGGCGTTCCGGAAACCGTCGCTCCCGAAAGGCTGAGGCCCGCCGGCAGCGCACCGGCCGTGATCGCATAGGTGTAGGGGCCGACACCGCCCGCGGCCGCGAACACCTGCGTGAACGCGGTGTTGTAGGCACCGCTGAGGTTGGCACCCACCGGGTCCAGCGTCAGCGTCGGGGTGCCGACGGTGAGCGTGAAGGCCTGACCCACCGAGAACGGCCCGTTGCCGGTGCTGCTGTCGGTCGCGGACACATTGAGGTTGAAGCTGCCCGCCTGGGTCGGCGTGCCGGAGATCGTCACGCTGTTGGCGGTCGTGGCGGTGATCGACAGGCCCGTTGGCAGGTTTGCCACCTGATAGGCCGTCCACGGCTGGGCACCGCCATTGAAGGTGAAGGTCTGGGTGTAGGCCGCGGCGACCGCGGCGGCGAAACCGCCACTCGGCGTGATCGTCACCACCGGATCCTGGACCGTGATGCTCACCGTCGCTGGCGCGGACGTGCCGCCGCTGTTGGTGGCGGTGTAGGTGAAGCTGTCCGCACCGGCATAGCCCGCGGTGGGCTGGTAGGTGATCGTGGTTCCGCTCACGACAGCGGTACCGCGCGTCGGCAGCGTGCCGAGGGCGAGGGACGTTGCCGACCCGCCGCTCAGGGTGAGCGGCACATTCGTCGCAGGCGCGTTGTAGGCCACGGTCAAGGCGGAGTTACCCGCAACCGGCGGCACATCGATCACGCTGATGGAGTAGGCCTGGGTCGCAGTGTACGGACCGGTGCCGGAGCTGCTGTCGGTCGCCGTGACGCTGAAGTTGAACGTGCCCAGTGCGCTCGGTGTTCCGGTGATGGCGCCCGTGCCGGGGTTCAGCGTCAAACCGCCCGGCAATGCGCCTGCCGTGACCGCATACGTATAGGGCGCGGTGCCACCTGAGGCCGCGGTGATCGAGGCCGAGTACGGGGCGCCCAGCGTACCGCCCGCCAGTGTGGCCGCCGGCAGCACGATGGTCGGCGGCGCGATGGTCAGCGTGTAGGCCTGGCTGCCAGCGAAGGGACCCGGGAAGGGGCTGGTGTCGGTGGCGGTGATGGTGAAGCTGAAAGTTCCGCCCGCGGTCGGGGTGCCGCTCAGCACACCACCCGGCGACAGGGTGAGACCGGCAGGCGGCGAACCCGCCGTGACCGCGAAGCTGTAGGGTGCGACGCCGCCGCTGGCCGTGACGGTCTGGCTGTAGGCCGCTGCCACCGTGCCGTTGGGCAGCGTGGCCGGGCTGATCGTCACCGGCACATCGTCGTTGGTGATCGTGCCAACGCCCTGGTTGTCCGCGATGGTGGCGTTCGTCGCGCCGCTGAGGTTCACGAAGAAGGTTTCGTTCGCCTCGGGCACGGTCTCGCCGATCACCGCGACGATCAGAGGCTGCGTGGTCGTGCCCGGGGCGAAGGTCAGTGTGCCGAAGGTATTGACGTAATCCGCGGGTTGGGTCGCGGTGCCGTCGGCGGTGGCGTAGTTGACGGTGACCGCCTGGCCGCTGGCGGCGCTCAGGCTCACGGAGAACAACGCGTTGGTCTGGCCGCCGTCGCCTTCGACCACGGTCACATCGTCGATCGACAAGCTGGGCTGCGGATCGTCGTTGTTGATCGTGCCGAGGCCCTGGCTGACAGCCGCAACCGCATTGACCACATTGGTGACGTTGACGAAGAAGGTTTCGTCAAGCTCGTTGAGCGTGTCGCCGTTGGCCTGCACGACGAAGAGGTAGGTGCTGCTCCCGGCCGGAATGGTCTGGCTGGTCAGGCTTTGCGCAACGTAGTCGACGCCGGCGGTGGCCGTGCCGTCGGCGGTGGCGATGTCGAAGATGACGCCGCCCGGGCCGGCGGGTGCACTCAGGGCTACCGTGAAGGTGAAAGCCGTGAGCCCGGAGTTTCCTTCGCTGAGAGTGACATCGTTGACCGTCAGGCTCGGCAGATCGTCATTGAGGATGGTGCCGGTGGCGGCGTTGGGCACGCCGACGGTATAGCCGGTGCCGGCGGCGAGGGTCAGGGTGACGGTCTCGTCGGCTTCGATGGTGGCATCTGCGGTGGGATTGACCTCCATCGTGATGGCGATGACGCCGGCAGGGATAACCATCGGCGAGGCGATCGTCGCATAGTCGGTGCCATTGGTGGCGGTGCCGCCGATGGTGTAGTTGACGCTGGTCGACGAGAACGCCGACTGGTCCAGGGCGAACCTGTAGACGAGGTTGGACGCGCCATCTTCCGCGACAGCGGCAGGGGACACCGTAATCGTGACGCTGGGCACGTCGTCGTTGAGGATCGTGGCGGTGGCGCTTGACGGTGAGCCCACCGTGTAGCCAGAACCGGCGGCAACCGAGAAGGTGACCGTCTCATCGGGCTCGACCGTGCCATCGACCGTCGGGTCGATGGTGAAGGTGGCCGTCGTGGCGCCTGCCGGAATAGTGACCGTGGCCGGCGCACCGGTGTAGTCCGCCCCCGAGGTCGCAGTCCCGGAGCCGCTGATGTTTACCACCGTCGGCGAGGACAGATTCAAACTGCGGGTCAGGGTGAAGGTCAGGTTGGTCACACCGTCTTCACTGACCGAGGCTGGCGACACCGAGATGCTCACGCTTGGCGGCGGGCTGACGGTGAGGGTGTAGCTCTCGACTTCAAAATAGGGATTCGGCGGACTGGCGGTACTGGCGTCAGTCACCCGCAGGGTGACGGGATAGTTGCCCGGCGCTGCCGCCGTGGTGCCGCTGATCACGCACGCGCTCGACACACTGATGCCGGCCGGGAAGCTGCCGGTTTCCAGTTGGCAGGTGTGCGGCGAGACGCCGCCGGTGATCGCGAGCGTCTGCGAGAACGGTGCGCTCTGGATGGCGGTTCCGCTCGCCGGGCTGATCGCCAGCGTCGGGTTCTGCACCGTGCCGGTGTAGCTGCGATCCACGAACTGCGCAGTCGGCGAGGTCGAGTCGGTGGAGCGCACCGTGAACGCATAACCGCCGCGCTGAGTGGGCGTACCGCTGATCACGCCCCCGCTGGTCAGCGTCAGGCCCACCGGCAAGGCGCCGCTCTGGAGGCTGTAGGTATACGGGGCGAGACCGCCTGAAGAGGTAAGGGTCTGCGAGAAGGGCGTGCCGGCCGTCAGGGTTGGCAGGGCGGCCGGTGAGACCGTGATCGGAGACGTCGGCGGCGAGATGGTGATGTTGACCCGGACGGTCTGGTTGTTTTCATCCTCGAACCAGATCGTATCGCTGCCTCCGCCCGGGGGCGTGCTGCCGTTGTGCGCATAGGTGATGAACTGGACACCGCCACTGTTCGGTCCAACCGTCACGCTGCCGTGAACCGGCAGCGGAGCGAAAGGGCCACTCACGCCCGCGTCGAAAGGACCATCGCAGGCACTGACGTTGACCGAGACCGACGCCCCCCAGGCCACCGTGGCCGTCAACGGCGTAGGGCAGAACGTGGATGTCTGCGCTGAGGCCAGCGTTGACCAGACCATCGCGAACGCAAGCACAAGTACGGCGAGTGCGCCATTGAGGCGGCGACCCGAGTGGCGGTTCGAGGACGTACGCATGATCCAGTTCCCCTGAGAAGCGCCCGTCGAATACGGGCAACCGGGCCGCCGTGGCGTTTGGCCCTGCTAGAACGCGACCGAGGGGCGAGAGACACACACGACAGCCCCCAAAGCGCGGCTCGCGCATTTGAACAGGCTTGCGGGCAGAGCGGAAGCCCCGACGAGGATTGCAACCCGGAATTGCCCGCCGAAGGGCTTGTGGGCCAGTCGGCCGCAGTCCACAGTACAGCGGCGCGACGCTACCGGGCGCCGGGCTCACCACTCACGGGGAGGGTTACATGAGCGAATTCTTCATCGGTCAGATCATGATGGCCGGATTCGGTTTTGCGCCGAAATTCTGGGCTCAGTGCAACGGCCAGCTGCTGCCGATCAATCAGAATCAGGCGCTGTTTTCTCTGCTCGGCACGCAGTACGGTGGAAACGGCACCACCAATTTCGCGCTCCCGGACCTGCGCAGCCGCACTCCGATCGGCTACGCCTCGTCGGTTGACCCGAGCTGGCAGCCGCCGTCCGTGCAGATCGGCGAGAGTTCCGGCGCCGAGAACGTGACCTTGCTCGGCAGCAACCTGCCGGCCCATACGCATTCGGTCAACGCATCGACAACCAATGGCGACAGCCGCCCCCCGTCGAATCGCGTTTTCGCTACCAGCAACAACGCCAACGGGGCGGCAATCCCCATCTACTCCGCCTCCAACGGTCCTTTGGTGGCGCTCAATCCAGCCAGCGTTGCATCTTCGGGCGGCAGCCAGCCGCATCCCAACCTGCAGCCCTACAGCGTCATCAACTTCTGCATCGCCCTGAACGGCATTTTCCCGTCGCGCAACTGACGGCAGCCAGTCAAGGACAACGGACCCGCGCGTCGTGTCGCGCGATCCCTACAAACTCCGGAGCGCATCCACATGTCACAGCCCTATATCGGCGAGATCCGAATGCTCGCCTTCGGCACGCGCGGCGCCCCCACTGGCTGGCAGGCCTGCGACGGCAGCCTGCTGCCGATCGTCCAGTATGACGCCCTGTTCGCCCTGATCGGCACGACCTACGGCGGCGACGGCCAAACCACCTTCGCGGTACCTGACCTGCGCGGCCGCGTGCCGATCCACCAGGGTCAGGGGGGCGGACAGAGCATTTACGTCATCGGCCAGCGCGCTGGCGCCGAGACAGTGACCCTGCTGCCGAGCCAAATGCCGGCGCACACCCACACCCTTGTGGCCACAACGGGCGCTTCCACCGCGGTCACGCCCGGAGCGGACCTGCTGCCAGGCACGGTCGCGGGCGACACCTTCTACGTCAACACCATCACGGGCAATAACGCCGCAGCGATGTCTCCGCAGATGCTGACCGCGGCCGGGAGCAGCCAGCCGCACGAGAACTGCATGCCCACGCTGACCGTGCAGTTCTGCATTTCACTCTTCGGCATCTTCCCGTCGCAGGGATGAGCGCCATCCCGGCACGCATCGACATTCCACAGCGCCACGCAGGCGCGGCCGCCGCCATGGCGCCGCACCTCATCGGAGGAACTCGCTCATGACCACCCCCTTCATCGGTGAAATCCAGCTGTTCGGCTTCAACTTCAACCCCCGAGGCTGGGCGTTCGCCAACGGCGCCACCCTGCCGATTTCGCAGAACACCGCACTGTTCTCGCTGATCGGCACCATCTACGGCGGCAACGGCCAGACCACCTTCCAGCTTCCCAACTTCGCCGGCCGCGCCGGCTGCCAGCAGGGCAACGGCCCAGGCCTGTCGCCACGCTCGCTGGGGCAGGCTTTCGGCGCCAATACCGTCACCCTGACCAGCAATCAGATCCCACAGCACAACCACGGCGTTGTCGCCTTCTCCCAGACGGCCGCTGGCAGCGGTTCGCATCAGCCCGTCGCCAACGGTGGCCTGTCCTTCCTTGCAAACAGCAGCACTTCGAGGACGTACATCGCAACGCCGCTGAACACCCAACTGGCCCCCAACATGGTCAGTCCCAGCCAGGGTGGCGGCCTCGCACACCAGAATCAGCAGCCCTATCTGGGCGTGAACTTCTGCATTGCGCTTCAAGGCCTCTATCCGTCCTTCCCCTAAGTGGATGCTGAAAGCCGGGCCTCTGACGCCTCGGACATCCGGAGGATGACGTGTCCGCAGGACCGCAAGTACGCCCTCAAGTCGCCGAGGACCTCCCGTGGTTGCGCGAACTCTACGCCTCCACACGGGCCCTGGAACTCGAGGGCGTAGCTTGGCCCGAAGCCGCCAAACGCGCGTTTCTGGACCAACAGTTCGAGCTGCAGCGAACCCATTTCGAGTCGTTCTATGCAGCGGCGCGCTTTCTGGCCGTATTGAGCCCCGAAGGCGAGGCGATCGGGCGCTACATCGTTCTCGAGAAGGCGCCAGAGCACTTGATCGTCGACATTGCACTGTTCCCGCAGTGGCGCGGTCGTGGCTTGGGAAGCGCGCTTATACGCCAGAGCCTGGACTTGGCCGACCGCCAGGGCGCGGAAATCGGCCTGCATGTCCTCAAGCACAACTCGGGCGCTCTTCGCCTCTATCTGCGTCTGGGCTTCAAGATCGTTGGCGACGAGGGCGCCCACTGGCGAATGCGTTGCTCGACGGACGCTCCCGAGTCGTCGAAGTGAAGACACGAGCAGCCCCGACAGTGACCCGCTGTCGCCGCGCCCGGTGGCCGGCGCAGGGCGACACCACGCCGCATCGTGTCAGTTGAAGACAGCCTGGTAGACAAATCCGTCGCGGTTCTGAGCGATCGGGGTCATGAAAATGCCCACCTGCCCCACGCGGGGATGCGTCATCTGGTAGATCTGCTGCGGGAACAGCACCGGGGACGTGTTGAGGAACAGGAGCGAGAACGGTTCTCTTGGTGAACCCGGTCGACTTTGGGGCAGCGGCGAGGCTTCGACCAGAACAAACTCAAGGCAGACGTCGCCAAGGCTGGCCTTGAAGGTCTCGTTCACAGCACCCGCGAAGTGCTGCAGGCTCAGTAGATCCACGCGTTTCTCCGGTCAGAGCACATCAGGCCGTCAGGTCAATGCGGAAGGAGAGGACATCGACTGGCACAGGCGATGCCAAGGGCTGCATCGTATCGCCACTGTGAACCCAGCCCGAAGTACGCGCGAGGACGCCGTCCGCCTGCGGTCCGACCAAGAGGTAATGCCCCGGCACCAGCAGGCCGCTTTCCGAACCGGTCAGCGAAAGAGTCTCCTCGTGCACCGCGTCGCCCAGTTGGTAGTCCAACTCAAAGCGTCGCAGGGTGGCACGACCCGCGACAAATCGAGACCCGGCCGATTCGCTGCGCAAGGCTCCGTCTCCGCCCATGCGCCACGCGGTGAAGCGCGCGCTTTGTCCATCTCGAAGCTCGAAGACGGCATGCAATCCGAAACTACGGATCAGACCGCCGCCGGATGCGGGGTGCAGCCGATCCAGCGTGATCTGCAGGGCTTCCTGATCACAGGCCTCCGTGCAGGCCTGCGCCACGGGACGCCACTTCTGGCCAGGCACAGCCTCGGGCACCCAAAGAATCTGCCAGCTTGCCATCGGCGTCTTGGCAATGCCGGAGGCCGACACCGGAAGCATTGATACTCCCGCCAGCAAGCCGGCAGAACTGAGAAAGCGGCGACGCTCCATGCTGGACCCCTGTAATGAATACGCAACCCGCATGCTTGCAGGCCAGTCGGATGGGACTCCACCCGCCCCGGCGGAGCATAGCCTGAGAAGCCGGCGAAGGTGCAGCAGGGCCGCGTCGCTCGGCCCCTCAAAAGCCCCAGCGCAGCTTGGCGAGTAACTGGTTGGCGGTTTCGTTGGCGCGGCTGCGATCGAACAGCCGGCTCATTCCGAACGCCTCCTCATCCTCACCGAAGTACTCCCCGCCGCGACTCAACACAAGATAGAACTCGCGCTGCGGGGCGAACTCGTAGCGGTAGCGGATCTGTGCCGCCAGCGTGCCGAGGCTGAAGTCCGAAGGCGCGGCGGCGTCGGACAGCGCGCCCGCCTGCACCGCATAGCCCGCCAGCGCCTGCGCGCGCAGGCCGACGTACTGGGCGCGCAGGCGGACTTCGTGGCCCGCCGCAGGAAACCACTCCAGCGTCCAGTCGAACTCGGCCTGGCGGCGCGCATAGCGCCCCAGACGATTGCCACTGTCCCAGATCAGCCAGTCGCTGCTGTCGCCGAGGTACACGCCCAAGGCCGTACTGAAGCGCTCGCCAAGGAACCAGGTCGGCGTGAACTCAAGGAAGCGCGCCCAGCCCGAGAGCCCCTCCTGCTCGACGCCGAGATCGGTCTCGAAGCGCCACGCGCACATCCGCGGGCTCGCAAAATAAAGACCCGCGAGATGCTGCGCCGGCAAGCGCACGTCGCCATTGCCGCGCAGTACGCGGTCATCGGTGTAGGACGTGCGGAGCAGTGTGTAGGCCGTCAGCTCGGCGGCATTGCGGAAGGCCCAGCTGTGCCCCAGCTCCCAGCCGCCGTAGATGCGCTCGCCGGCGCCGTTGCGCTGCCACAGCAGCTCGGTCTCCCAGGACGAGTCGCGCACGCGGGAGTCGGCAGCCCAGGCGCGCCGGTACCAGGTGTACTCGGCGCGCAGCAGGCTCATGTCCGCGCGCTGCAGGAAGCCGAGATCATTCACCTGAAGGTCGCGACCATAGCGGGCCAGCTCGTATTCCTGGCGGAAGCTCGGACTCACCGCATGATCCATGCGCAGCCACAGCAGTCGGCCGTCGGGATCGCCCTGCCCTGCGTCGTCGATCCGGCTCTCGCCGACGGCGCCGCGCAGCTGCAGGCCTTCAAGCGGGCGCCATAGCGCATCGACCACGGCGACGCGCGCCTCGCGGTCCAGCGTGGGCCTGAGGGTCTCGGTGACGGTGGCGCCGTATTCGCCGCTGGCGGTACGCCAGCGGCCGCGCAGCACGCGGAAATCGCGGCCGCGCGCATCGACCGGATCGGCCTCGGTGGCCAGCAGGGTGCCGATGTCGAAGGCGCCGAAGGCACCGGTGTATTTGATCGCGCCGTCGACGTCGCTGATGCCGTCTGGGCCGGCATCCGGGCGACCGCCGATGCGGCGGGTGTTGACCAGCAGGGCGTTGTTGCCCAAGGGCACGTCGAACAGCGCCTGATTCTCGGTGAAGAAGGGCCGCTTCTCGCTGAAGAAAACCTCCAGCGCGCTGAAGTCGACCACCAGCGCGTCGCTCTCGACCTGGCCGAAGTCAGGCGCCAGCGTGGCGTTCAGGCGATGCGCGCCACGTGCGAGGTAGACGTCGGCACCGGCGCGGGTGTCGGTGCTGCGCAGCAGGCGGTCGTTCGCCACCGCGACGTAGGGCACCACGTCGAGGCGCAGGTCGCTGCGCGCTGCGATCTCGAACTTCGCCATGTCGGCGACGAAGGTGGGGTTCTCGAAATCGTAGTGCGGATGCGAGAAGCGCAGGCCGCGCTGCTCGACGACCCGCGAGAGGTAGACGCCGATGGTGGTGCGGCCGTCCTCGACGCGGCCGAGCGGGGCGATGCCCCAGGGCAGGCGCACCTCCACGCTCCAGCCGTCGGCGTCTTCGGCGACGGCCTGCTCCCAGACGCCGTCCCAGTCGTACTTGTAGCCATTCTGGCCGGTGATGATGGCGTCCTGGATGCCGCCGCTGATGCTGACGGTGAACTCGTAGGCGGTACTGCCCTCGCCTTCAAAGTCGATCATCAGATTGACGCGGTCGGCGCGCGCCTGCGCGTCGCGACGCGTCGGATGGCGGGTGCGCGCGAACTCCGGCGGCTGCTCGGCGTGGATGCCGAAGTACAGCCCATCCTCGCGCGAGAGCACGCGGACCTCGGTGCGCACCGGCGGCTGCTCGCGGGTCAGCGGCTGGACGGTGCGGAAGTCATCGATGCGCAGGGCCTGCGCCCACTCGGGCTCGTCCAGACGCCCGTCGAGCTGGATGCCTTCCGCTGCGTTGGCGGCCAGCGCCGGCAGCGCAACACCCAAGCCCAACAGAACAGCGAGAGAAGCAGAAGGAACGAAGCGCATACGACCGGCCGCCAGAGGGCGCGCAAGCATAGGTGAAGGGCGGGTCGTGACGATCCGCCGAAGGTCACCCAGCTGCGTCAGCGTTCAGGGTTCGAAGCCGTTGGCGAACAGCTCACCCTCGCGCCCGCTCACCGACACGTTGATGGAGCGTGTTGCGCTGAGCGCGCCGCCCGAGCCGGTGTTGCCAAGGTCATTGATGCCCAGGCTCAGACTGACCGAGGCCGGCCCGGTGGGCGAGGCGGTGAAGCGCACCGGCGTCGCCGCCACGAAGCTGTTGATGGCGGACAGGGTGCCCGACAGGGTGAGACTGCCGCTGCCCGAGCCGCTGACAATGACACCACCACCACTGCTGGCAGTGAAACTGCCGGAGCCCGCGCTGTAGCTCGCCTGCACGGCGATGCCGCCGCCGGGCGAGTCGACATCGGCATAGCTCACACCGCTGATGGCCGAGGACACGCCGGCCTGTACGGACAGCGAGGCTAGGGCGTTGAGGGTGGGCGCGTCGTTGACCGCAGCCATGGCCAGCGTCACCGAACGCGTGGCCGGCGCTGCGACAGCGTCAGTCACAGAAAGGCCCAGCGTCAGGTTGCCGTTGGCATTCGCGACCGGCGCATAGCTTAGGCGGCCGTCGGCCAAGAATGTGTTCAGCGCGGAAGGGCTGCCCGTCAGCACGCGCGCGCTGGCGGTACCGCTCACGCTGACCCCAGCGACCGCGGTCGCATTCAGCGCGCCCGAAGGCACCGAGAAGGTGGCGGCCAGGCTGGCGCTGTCGGGGTCGGCAAGGCTGATGCCGGTCAGGGTCAGGCTCGTGTCCTCGACGCCGTTGATGCTGGCAGGCGCATTGATCGTCGGCGCCTGGTTGCTGCCGATGGGAACCACGCAGGCCGCAGGCTGGCTGGCCAGGCGCCCATTGAGCTGGGTGACGTGGGTCGGATGCAGCTCGGTCGACACGCCGCAGTTCAAGCCATTGAGATGGCAGTAGGACATCAACGTGCCCTGCGGCGCCAGCGGCGACTCCGCGCCGGTCGGACAGGACTGCGGGCCGGCGTAGCAGCCGCCGCCGGATTCACCGTTGAAGCAGCGGTCGATGGTGCCGGTCGCGGCCTGGGCGCCGGTCGTGGCGTTGGCACAGTGGGTGTGGCGGGCGCCCAGGTTATGGCCGAGCTCGTGGGCCACCACATACGCATCGTCCGCCGCATCGAACATCGGGCTGTTGAACACCCGCGTCAGACTGTAGTGCCCGAACACATTGCCTCCCGCGACGCCCTTCGCATCGCAGTAACTGCCGCTGGACACCAGCCAGGCAATGCCGGAAGAACTGAAGCCGCTGCTGGCCTTGCCCGAAAGCTTGAGTGCGAAGGCACGCGGCACACTGGCCTGGTTGTCGCGCCACCAGGCGCTGAATTCGTTGAGCGCCGCTCCGGTGGCCGAGCTGTCGGTGTTGGCGTAGGGATCCGGCGCGCTGGAGGGGCGCAGGATCACCGTGCCCTGCAGCAGGCGCAGCTGCAGGCCGTATTGGGCCGGGTCGTCCTCGTAGATCGCGTTCATCGCCGCGACCAGGGCTGCCACGTAGGCCGTGGCGTTGCTGGTGTTGTTGCTGAACTTCCTCTCCAGCAGCTCGTTGTCGGTATCGATGGCCAAGGTCACCTGGCGCGTCGCCACCTTGGGCGCAAACGAGGTCTGCGCGAGGCTGCGCGCGGCGGGCCCCGCCGCGACGCCGAACAGCGAGGAGGCTTCGCGGGCGTGCAGCGGCTGCGGGTCTGGCGCCCGGCTCTTGCCGACGGCAGCACCCGGCGCGCTCAGGTCGCCCATGCAGGCGGCCTCCCGCAGCGAGCCGTCCGGCAGGGGTTGCTCCATGTCGCTGGCCTCCAGCGCGAGGCCCTCCCCGTCCTGCTTGCCCTTCAGCGCATACATGCGCCCCTCCAGCAGCAGCAGGCCTTCGGCCTGTGCGCTCTTGGGGTCGAGGCTAAGCGACATGCGCCGACCGGCGCTCGGCTCGGCGATGAAGTGCAGGCGCGGATCGCGCGGCAGCTCGCGGTAGCCATCGGCGGTCGCCTCCAGCACCCGCGCATCGGGCGCATAGACCTCGATGCGGCGGAGGCGCAGCTCCAAGGCTTTGGGCGCGTCGCCCGCGCGCAGTGCCGCGGACGATCGCCACTGCAGCAGCACTCGACGCTCCTCGCCCAGCTTGGCTTCGGTGAGGGCCTCGAATTCGGCGGCACCCAGCTGGGCTTGGCCGGGCTCCGCCGCCTGCGCGCAGTTCAGGACACTCGATGCGAGCAGAAGACCCAGCAGGCTGAGAGCGCGGAAAGCCATGGCACACGTCCGATCGAAGAGCCGCAGGCGCGGCGGAGCTTCGAAAAGTCTAGCCGCCCTTCGTCCCGCAACCTGTGACCGCCGGCAGGTGATGCTGCAACCGTGCTGAACCGGTTCAGTCGAAGCGCGGCTCGCGTCACTGCGGGGGCGATTGGTGGAACGCGGTCTCAGAGCGTGTGCAAAAACCCAGACGCCGTAGCGAGGGCGCCTCCGGGTGTTCGTGGTAAAGCGCGGTGCGCGACTTCAAGGGCGTTTGGCGGGTCAAATGACCGCGGAATTCGCGCAGCGCGCTGCCGCCACGGGCGTCCAGAGGCGGCCGCATTAGGCGGATGGTTCTCACATGCTCTCAGGCCACCGAATCGCTGCGCGGCGGCAGGAAGGCGGGATCGATGCGCAGGCCGGGCCGCTCGTCGTCCCAGAGCATGTTGGCCACCCGCCAGCGCTGGCCGTCGTTGTAGAGCTGGATGCTGTTGATCCCGCGCTTGATGAAGTCGGTGTGCTCGGCATCACGCCAGGCTTCGTAGGTGCTGAACACCTGGGCGATGTTGCCGAAACGTTGCACCACGCGGTGGATCTCGACCTCGAAGAAGGGCGCATCGCCGATCTTCTGCTCGAAGTTGGCCGGATAGTCGGCGACGTCCATCACCAGGGCCCAGGGCGTGCCGGCCTCATCCACACCCGTGCGTACCATGCGCGCGAAGGGCATGAACAGCTCGGCCTGCTGCGACCAGTCGCGGCGATGCCCGGCCGGCCCCGAAACCTGGTGATACAGGGCCTGCATCAGTGCGCCAATGGCGGCTTCGTGGTCCATGCTCAGGGCTCTGCGCCAGTCAGGTCTAACCAGTATGGGTCTGGACCGGGGCAGCTCCGCATGCGTCGAAGGTATCGAGGCTGCCGCGACGTCGCATCTTTCGACGGCAAACGCCTAAGCTGCAGGATCAAGTTCCAGCGCCGGCGGATACACCCTGCCCTCGCGCAGCGGCCGGAAGCACTCGCCCTCGCGCAGGAATTCGGCTTCGCCGCTGCGCGGATGCCAGCCGGGCAGCAGCGCCGTGGGCAAGGGACGCAGCTCCTGCGGATCGGTCAGGAGTTCGCCTGACGCAATGCCCTCGGCGACGCTGCGCACGAGCGTGCTGGTCGAGACTTCGGGCGGCGCCAGCACGGCGATGGCCTTGCCGACCAGCAGCGGCTGCGGGTACAGCGCGTGCTCCAGCAGCGCATGGCCGAACACGTGAGCCTCGAGTGCCTCGGGGTCGAGCTGGACGCGGGCACCGAGCGCGCCCCAGTCGTGGGCATCCCACAGCGTCAGCGTGTGCGCATCCGACACCCGCACCAGCACGCCGGCCTCGTCGAAGTGGGTCAGCGCACACTGGCCGCGGGTGCGCTCGCTGGCACCGACCAGGGCGACATCGGCAGCCTGGCGCGCATTGAGCGCCGACTTCAGCTGAGGAAAGCGCATCCAGACCAGCGCATTTAGCAGGTCATGCCAGTTGTCGGCGCGGGTGGGGATCTCGCCGCGCTCGTAGATGCGGGTCTCGTAGTGAAGTCCTTCGGCCAACAGCTCAGGCGTCTGCTCGACGAAGCGCAGGCCGCGCATCGTGGACGCGTGCTTCAAGCCGCAGGCGCGCGCATTGAGCGTCCCCATGTCGGGCCAGTGCTCGACGGTGAGCAGGTCCAGCTCGAAGCGATAGGGCGCGAAGGCCGGATGCTCGAAGACCGAGCGGTCGACGGCTTCGCGCGCGGGCGCCTCGAAGCGACGCTTGGCCATGGCGTCAGTCGTCGAACTCGTCCTCGCCCGGGCCGATCAGGCCGAACAGGTCGTGCTCGTCGCTGCCGAGGATGCGCACGTTGACGATGTCGCCGGGCTTGACCCCCATGGCCTCGCCGTCCTGGATCTGCACCAGTCCATCGATTTCCGGCGCATCGAAACGCGAGCGGCCGATCGCAAGCTCGCCTTCGAGGTGGTCGATGATCACCGGCTGCAGCGTGCCGACCTTGGCCGCCAGCTTGGCCTCGCTGATCTCGGCCTGCAGCTCCATGAAGCGCTGCAGGCGCTCCTGCTTCACTTCCTCCGGCACCGCGCCCGGCAGGTCGTTGGCAGCCGCACCCTCGACCGGCGAATAGGCGAAGGCGCCGACGCGATCGAGCTGGGCCTCTTCGAGGAAGTCCAGGAGCTCCTCGAAATCGTCCTCGGTCTCGCCAGGGAAGCCGACGATGAAGGTGCTGCGGATGGCCAGCTCGGGGCAGGTCTCGCGCCAGCGCTGGATGCGCTCAAGCGTCTTGTCGACCGCACCCGGACGGCGCATGGCCTTCAGAATCTTCGGGCTGGCGTGCTGGAAGGGGATGTCCAGATACGGCAGCAACTTGCCCTCGGCCATCAGCGGAATCACGTCGTCGACGTGCGGGTAGGGATACACATAGTGCAGGCGCGTCCAGATGCCGAGCTCGGACAGGCCTTCGCAGAGCGCCTTCATCCGGGTCTGGTAGGTCTTGCCGCGCCATTCGCGCTCGGCGTATTTCAGATCGACGCCGTAGGCCGAGGTGTCCTGCGAGATCACCAGCAGCTCGCGAACGCCACCTCTTGCCAGCTTTTCGGCCTCGCGCAGCACGTCATCGACCGGGCGACTGACCAGGTCGCCGCGCATGCTGGGGATGATGCAGAAGCTGCAGCGGTGGTTGCAGCCTTCGGAAATCTTGAGATACGCGAAGTGCTTGGGCGTGAGCTTCAGCCCGTAGTCCGGCAGCAGGTCGATGTAGGGGTTGTGCTGCGGAGCGACAACTTCGTGCACCGCGTTCATCACGCTGGCGTAGTCCTGCGGGCCGCTGATCGCCAGCACTTCAGGGTGCGCCTCGCGGATGGTCTCGGGGCGCTTGCCCAGGCAGCCGGTGACAATCACCCGTCCGTTCTGGCTGATCGCCTCGCCGATCGCGTCGAGCGACTCGTCGACCGCCGAGTCGATGAAGCCGCAGGTGTTGACCACCACCACATCGGCCTCGTCATAGGTCGGCACGATCTCGTAGCCCTCGACCTTGAGCTGGGTGAGGATGCGCTCTGAGTCGACCAGCGCCTTGGGGCAGCCGAGGCTGACGAAACCGACTTTGGGGGCGGAGCTGGACATGGCGGCTGCGGGTCTGGCGAGCGAGGGGCGCGGATTATACGCCCCGGCTCTGAACGCCTGCCCGCGGGCGTCGCCTTACTCGAGCGGCGCCTCGCTGTGCGAAAGCTCTTCGAGGGTCTGCCTCATGAAGCTCTGCGCGGCTGAGCTCAGCTTCTCGTGGTCGAGTGCGAAACGGATCGTGGCCTGGATGAGGCCGATATGGCTGCCGCAGTCGAAGCGCGTACCCTCGAAGTGGTAGGCCAATGTCTTGTGCTGGGCGACGCGCGCGGCGATGGCATCGGTCAGCTGGATCTCTCCACCGGCGCCGGGGCGGGTGGCGCGCAGGGCATCGAAGATACCGGGCCCCAGGATGTAGCGCCCGACCACCCCCAAGGTACTGGGTGCAGCCTCGGGCTTGGGCTTCTCGATCATGGCGTGAATGCGGCCCGACCGGCCCTCGAACCCTTCCGTCGCGACGATGCCATAGCTCGAAGTCTGCGCGCGCGGCACGTCCTGTACTGCGATCACGCTGGCCTGTTCGCGCTCGGCCAGGTCGGCCATCTGCTTCAGCGCACCGGGTCCGCTGGCGTTCCAGATCAGGTCGTCGGGCAGGAGCACGGCGAAGGGCTCGTTGCCAATCACCGGTTCGGCGCACAGCACCGCGTGGCCAAGGCCCAGCGCCTCCGCTTGAGTCACGAAGATGGCGCGCACGTGCGGCGGCAACACGCCACGCACGACATCCAGCAGCTCCTGCTTGCCGGCGCGCTCGAGCTTCTGTTCCAGCTCGTAGGCCTTGTCGAAGTAGTCGGCGACCGCGTGCTTGTAGCGGTTGGTGATGAAGACCAAGGTGTCGCAGCCGGCTTCAATGGCCTCGTCGACCGCGTACTGGATCAGCGGTTTGTCGACGATCGGCAGCATTTCCTTGGGCACTGTCTTGGTGGCGGGCAGGAAGCGGGTGCCGAGTCCGGCGACCGGGAATACAGCCTTGCGGATGCGTTGGGACATGGTCTTCCGTGAGTGGATGTTGAGCGTCAGGACACGCGGTGCAGCGACACCACGGCAGGCGCGTCCTCGCTGCGACGGAACTCGGGCACCAGCTGCTGCAGGATCTCCAGCATCTGCGCCGAGTCGTACTGCTGGCTGGCCTGGCGCAGGCGCAGCAGCTGCTGTTGAATCGACTGCGCGGCCAGCTCGCGCGGCTGCGCCAACATGATCTTCGGATGCCGCGTGGGCTGGTAGTCCTCCTGCGGGTGGAACAGCTCTTCGAAGAGCTTCTCACCTGCGCGCAGGCCGGTGAACTCGATGCGGATGTCCTCGCCCGGGCGCTTGCCGGCGAGCCGGATCATCTGTTCGGCGAGGTACTGGATCTTCACCGGCTGGCCCATGTCCAGCGCGAAGATTTCGCCGCCCTCGCCCAGCGTGGCCGCCTGCAGGATCAACTGGCAGGCCTCGGGAATGGTCATGAAGTAGCGGGTGATTTCCGGGTGGGTGACAGTCACCGGCCCGCCGCGGCGGATCTGCTCGCGGAACAGCGGCACCACGCTGCCGGCGGAATCCAGCACGTTGCCAAAGCGCACGGTGACGAAGCGGGTGCCGCCCTGACCCTGCAAGGTCTGGCACAGCAGTTCGGCCAGCCGCTTGCTCGCGCCCATCACATTGGCTGGATTCACTGCCTTGTCCGAACTGATCAGCACGAAGCTGCCAACGCCGTGGCGCAGCGCGGCCTGGGCGAGCACCTGGGTCGACAGCACGTTGTTGCGCACAGCCTCGCGCACCATGCCCTCGAGCAGGGGCACATGCTTGTAGGCGGCGGCGTGGAAGACCAACTGCGGCCGGTTCTCGGACAGGGCGAACTCGGCCACCGCCGGATCGCCGCAGTCACCCAACACGGGCACCACCAGCAGTTCGGGGAATTCGGCGCGCAGCTCCTGCTCGATGCGGTAGAGGTTGTACTCCGACTGTTCCAGCACGATCAGCGATGACACCCCGAGCCGCGCGACCTGACGGCACAGCTCCGAGCCGATCGAGCCACCGCCACCGCTGACCAGCACGCGCCGTCCCGAGAGCCCGGTGCGGATCGCGGTCCAGTCGAGCGCCACCGGATCGCGGCCGAGCAGGTCCTCGATCGCGACCTCCTTCAGCTGGTTGAAGCTGGAGCGCCCCTCGATGACATCCTGCAGGCGCGGCACGGTTCGGAACGGCAGGCCGCTGTCCTCACAGCGCTCGACGGCCCGCTGCATCTGCTGGTTGCTCGCCGAGGGCATGGCGATCAACAGCATTTCGGCGGCGACCTCGCGGGCGATCTGGGCGAGCTGGTCGAGGTCACCCAGCACCGGCACGCCGTGCACCTTGGCTCCGCGCAGGGCGCGGTTGTCGTCGATCAGGCCGACCGGGCGGAAACGCCCTTCGCGGCGCAGATCGCGCACCAGCGCCTCACCCGCGCTGCCGGCACCGATCACGAGCACGCGCAGCGGCTGCAGACGCGGTGCGCCGCCGTAGCGGCTGTCCTTCCAGAAGCGGTAGAGCCAGCGCGGCGCACCGAGGCAGACCAGCAGGGTCAGTGGATACAGCGCCAGCACCGTGCGCGGCACGTTCTCCAAGCGGGTGAGCAGGAACAGGGCGCTGAACACGGCGAGCGCGCCGAACAGGCAGGCGCGGGCAATGTTCCACAGATCAGGCAGGCTGGCGAATCGCCACAGCCCGCGGTAGAGGCCGGTCCACCAGAGCACGGCGCCTTGCGCCAACAGGACCACCGGCAGTTCGGGCGGAAACAGCGTGAACGGGGGAGCGTTCGGGGCAAGGCTGAAGCGCAAGGCATTCGAGATCAGCCAGGCCGCCCAGACCATCAGCAGGTCATGCAGCACAACCGCGAGCCGCGGATGCACCCGACCGATCAAACCCGCCACCCGGCTGACCATCAGCGCCGCCTCCGACGCAGACGCGCCCTGCCCCACAGCCACAGCGCCGCCGCCAGGGCATAAGTGCCGATCAGGATCGGCAAACGCAGCGCTGGTCGTTCAAGGGCAAGGATCATGGCGGGCAGGATGACCAGGAGACTGAAGGCCGCATAGGCCAGGCTGACGCGCACGTGACTGGCGCCGCGTCGGACCCACCACTGGTAGAGATGTTCCCGGTGCGCAGCATACCAGCGGCGTCCGAGCAGGATCCGCTTGACCAGGGTGAGCCCGGCATCCACCAGTACCGGTGCCACCGGCAACAGCAGCAGCCAAGGCGCGCGCACGCTGGGCAGCAGCATCAGTGCAAAGGCCCCCAGCGCGAACCCCAGCGCGCCGCTGCCGACATCGCCCATGAACATCCGCGCCCGCGGCAGGTTGTAGGGCAGAAAGCCCAACAACGCCGCAGACAGCGTGAGCATGAGCAGTGCAGCCCCCGACAGGCCGGCCGCCTGCCCCAGGCCCGCATAGAGCCCGGCGGCGATCAGCGCCTGCAGCGAGGCGAGGCCGTTGATTCCGTCGATGAAGTTCCAGAAGTTCACCAACATGACCAGCCAGAACAGGCTGAGCCCGAACTGCAGCAGCGTGGCGATGTCGGTCGGCGGCCCCTGCAGCAGCCACAGGAACTGCGCGGACGCCAGCACATGCACGAGCAGCCGAAGCCGCGCTGACAGTGGCCGATGGTCATCCCACCAGCCGATCGCACCGATCGCCAGCAGGCCCAGGCTGAAAGACAGCGCCATGCGCAAGTCGGGCAGCAGCATGGGCGCCAGCAGCGCCACCACCAGCACGAAGCTGATGCCGCCGCCGCGCGGCGTGACCTGCTGGTGCGATCGACGCCGCCCGGGCGCATCCAACAGACCGCGGCGCTGCGCATAGGCCAGGGCCAGGCGGCAGAGCCCGGCCGCGGCCAGAGCCACCGCCAGCATCAGCGCCGCCATCGCCGGCGATCCGAAGGCGAAGAACTGGACCAGCATCAGTCGCCGGTGGGGCCGTGGATCGGACGCACGCTGCTCCAGTTCTTGCAGCTCGGGCACTGCCAGTGGTGCTGGCGCGCACCGAAGCCGCAGCGGTTGCAGCGATAGGTGAGAACACTTGATGCCAAATGCCCGGTGGTCTGCTCCAGCACGCGCAGGATCGGCATCGCTTCTTCCGGCGGGCGCGCGGTGCCGAGTTCGATCAGGGCCACCTGCCCCTTCACCGAAGGCCGCTGGCGCAGGGCCTCGCTGAGGTATTCGACCGCCGCGCAATCGCCTTCGTCCTCGCGGATGAGACGCGCCAGCGCGAGCACGGGCGCTACGCCGGCATAGCGCTCGCTCATCTCGGCGAGGAAGGCTCGGGCCCGCGCGCGTTCGCCCTGACGTTCGTACACGCCGAGCAGCGGTTTCAGCACTTCCGGCAGCACATCGGGATCGTGGCGGGCGACGCGCTCGAACGCGCGCAGGGCGAGCGCATCGCGGCCTTCGGCCAGTTCGATCTGGCCTTCGATAAGACCTGCACGGACGAAGTTGGCCTCGGCCGCATGGGCCTCGGCGAGATGGGCGCGTGCCTCCGCGATTCGCCCCTGCCGGCGGGCGCGGTCGGCCAGCTCGCAGTGGAAATGCGCGACCAGCCGGCCAGTGGGCTCGCCGGTGGCAGCCTCCAGGCGCTGGGCATGCTCGATCGCCTTCTCCCAGTCGCGCTCGGCCTGGTAGATCACCAGCAGGTGGCGCAATGCCTGCGGCGCCTGCTCGCCGGGCCGGACCAGATCGGCGAACAGCGTCTCCGCCCGATCGAGCAGACCGGCTCGCATGTAGTCCTCACCCAGCTCCAGAACGGCCTGCACGCGCTGCTCGTCGGTCAGTGTGGTCCGCTCAATCAGGTTCTGGTGGATGCGGATGGCGCGGTCAACCTCGCCGCGACGGCGGAACAGGTTGCCCAGGGCGAAATGCGTCTCCACCGTATCGCTGTCGACTTCGGCGATCTGCAGGAAGACCTCGATCGCCTTGTCGGGCTGCTCGTTGAGCAGGTAGTTGAGGCCACGGAAGTAGCGCGTCGACAGCCGGCTGACGCGGTTTCCACCGGCGCGCTCGGCGGCACGACGTCCGGCGAACCAGCCCCAGGCCATGGCCACCGGAAGCAGCAGGAACAGCAGCAGGAACTCGCTCACGCGCCGGCAGCTCGCGGGCTGGATTCGGCGGCCGCGCGCGCTTCGCCCTCTGCACGTTTCAAACGTCGCTTGAGCGGCAGGATCACCAGCGCGGTCAGCACGCTACCGGCGGCAAAGGCGCCGCAGAACGCGGCCAGCAGCAGAGCCGACCCGAGACGCAGGTTCAGCTCAATGCCATAGAGGTCAATGGCGACCGCTGCCGGATTGAGGGCACCGAATGCGAATCCAAGGCCGAGCAGGCCCAGGGCGAGCAGGATGAGCAGGATGCGCATGCGGCCTCCGGAGAATGCGATTCACGCGGGCGCAGTCGCCACGCGGCCGGAGATTGTAGACGAGGCGCAAGCAGTGCCAGGGCAGATCCGCGAGCGCATCGGCGGATAATGCGGCATCAAGCGCGCAGACGCCCGCCTCAGAGATTGGCGTTGCCGTCGTTCACCCGCTCGCGCAGCTCCTTGCCAGGCTTGAAGTGCGGGACGTACTTGCCGGGCAGAGACACAGAGTCGCCGGTCTTCGGGTTGCGGCCCACGCGCGGCGGGCGGAAGTGCAGGCTGAAGCTGCCGAACCCGCGGATCTCGATGCGCTCGCCGGTCGCCAGCGCGGTGCTCATCTGTTCCAGCAGCGTCTTGACCGCGAGGTCGACGTCGTCGGCCTTCAGGTGCGACTGCTTGCGAGCGAGGGCTTCGATGAGTTCGGACTTGGTCATGGAACCGCTCAGGTCGGGAAGGCCGCAGTGACAGCGGCTATCCGAAGGTGGCGACAGCGCCACGAGGACAAGGCCAAGCGGCCACAGGTCGCGGCCGCCGGGCGGAAATCGGAAGGAGGAGACCGTCGGGACGGACGCGCCCTTCGACAACGCGCCCCGGCCACGCTTGCGCATGGCCGGGGCGCGCGATCAGGCGTCAGTCGCCCTTGTTGCCCAGCTGCTCGCGCAGCAGCGCGCCCAGCTTGGTGGTGCCGCCAGCAGCATTCTGGTACTCGTCCAGCACGTCCTGCAGGTCAGCCTCTTCCTTGGCGCGGATCGACAGCTGCAGCGTACGGCCCTTGCGGTCCATGCCGATGAACTTGGCTTCGACCTTGTCGCCGACGCGCAGGTGCTGGGTGGCGTCCTCGATGCGCTCCTTGGCGATGTCCGAGGCGCGCAGGTAGCCCTCGATGCCGTCGGCCAGCTCGATGGTCGCGCCGCGCGCGTCCACTTCCTTGACCGTGCCGGTCAGGATGCTGCCCTTCGGGTTCGCGGCCATGAACTGGCCGAACGGATCCTGCTCCAGCTGCTTGATGCCCAGCGAGATGCGCTCCCGCTCCGGATCGACCGCCAGCACCACGGCCTCGACGTTCTCGCCCTTCTTGAAGTTGCGGACGATGTCTTCGCCAGTGGCGTTCCAGCTGATGTCGGACAGGTGCACCAGGCCGTCGATGCCGCCGTCAAGCCCGATGAAGATGCCGAAATCGGTGATCGACTTGATCTGACCCTCGACCTTGTCGCCTTTCTTGTGCATCGCCGCGAAGGCTTCCCACGGGTTCGAGGTGCACTGCTTGATGCCGAGCGAGATGCGGCGACGCTCTTCATCGACGTCCAGCACCATGACTTCGGTCTCGTCACCGACCTGCACCACCTTGGACGGATTGACGTTCTTGTTGGTCCAGTCCATCTCGGAGACGTGCACCAGGCCTTCGACGCCCGGCTCGATCTCGACGAAGCAGCCGTAGTCGGTGACGTTGCTGACCTTGCCGAAGATGCGCGAGCCGTTCGGGTAACGGCGGGCGATGTTCTCCCACGGATCTTCGCCCAGCTGCTTCAGGCCAAGGCTGACGCGGTTGCGCTCGCGGTCGAACTTCAGCACGCGGACGTCCAGCTCGTCGCCAACGTTGACGACTTCGGACGGGTGACGCACGCGCTTCCACGCCATGTCGGTGATGTGCAGCAGGCCGTCGATGCCGCCGAGGTCCACGAACGCGCCGTAGTCGGTGAGGTTCTTGACCACACCCTTGACCACCGCGTTCTCCTGCAGACGCTCCAGCAGCTGCTCACGCTCGGCGCTGTACTCGCTCTCGACCACCGCGCGGCGGGAGACGACGACGTTGTTGCGCTTGCGGTCGAGCTTGATGATCTTGAACTCGATGTCCTTGCCTTCCAGGTACACCGGGTCGCGCACGGGGCGCACGTCGACCAGCGAGCCCGGCAGGAACGCGCGGACGTCCTTGATGTCGACGGTGAAACCGCCCTTGACCTTGCCGCTGATCCGGCCGGTGATGGTGGCGTTGGCTTCGAGGGCTTCCTCGAGCTCGTCCCACACCAGGGAGCGCTTGGCCTTCTCGCGGGAGAGGACGGTCTCGCCGAAGCCGTTCTCGAGCGAATCGAGTGCGACTTTGACTTCGTCGCCGACGGCAACTTCGAGCTCGCCCTGCTCGTTCTTGAACTGCTCGATCGGGACGATGCCTTCGGACTTCAGGCCTGCGTTGACGACGACCACGTCGGAGCGGATCTCGACGATGGTGCCGACGACGATGGCGCCCGGCTTGAGCTTGGAGAGCTTCTCGCTCTGCTCGAACAGTTCAGCAAAACTTTCGGTCATGGGGGTGAATTTCCAGGTTGGACACACGGCCTGACGCGCCAAAACTTGCGCCGGCCACCGGCTGTGCGACGACCTCGGGGTCGGCCCGACGTGTCGGGGCGGCCTTCGGACATCTGTGGGTTGACCCGTGCCTTCATGGCTCGGGGGTTCGGGTTTCCGCCGTGGGGAAGGTCGAGCGTTCGGGCGCGAAGCAAGCCCGCGATGCGGCGCCAATCAGCGCAGCACGGCGAGCACGCGTTCGATCACGGTGTCGACGGGAACGCCGGTGGAATCGATGAGGACCGCATCGGCTGCGGGCTTCAGGGGCGCCACGGTGCGTTCGGCGTCACGCGCGTCGCGCGCGACAATCTCCTCCAGCAGACCGTCGAGTGTAACCGCGAGCCCCTTATCCTTCAACTGCTTATAGCGACGGCCGGCGCGCTCGGCGGCGCTGGCGGTCAGAAAGACCTTGTAGGGGGCATCGGGAAAGATCACCGTGCCCATGTCGCGGCCATCGGCCACCAGGCCCGGCGACTGGCGGAATGCACGCTGCTTGTCGAACAGGGCCGCGCGCACCGGAGGCAGTGCCGCGATCGCCGATGCTGCGGCACCGGCAGTCTCGGTGCGCAGCTCGTCGGTGGCATCGACGCCATCGACGAAGACCCGCGGCTCGCCGCCGTCGCGCTCCTCGAAGCGCACCTGGGTCTCGCGCGCCAGCCGCTCCAGCGCATCGGCATCGCTGAGATCGAGGTCGTGCCAACCGGCCGCAAGACCGACAGCTCGGTACAACGCGCCGGAATCCAGGAAATGCCAACCCAGCTGCTTTGCCACCGCCCTGGCGACTGTTCCCTTGCCGGAGCCCGAAGGGCCATCAATGGTCAGGACGGGCGGCAGGAGCATGGGGTTCGTGGTCATCCGCACAGTTTAGCGGGTGGGGCGTTGCCGGCCTAGCTGCAATCAGCGCGCCGCTTCGACCAACTCGAAGCCACAGCCTCGCGCCAAGTCCACGAAGCCCGGGAACGAGGTCGCGACGTTGGCGCAGTCCTCGATGCGCACTTCGCCCGTACTGAGCTGCCCGGCGATGGCGAAGCTCATGGCGATGCGATGGTCGCCGCGGGCGTGGACCGTGCCGCCCAGCAGTTCGCCGCCTTCGATGATCGCGCCGTCCGGACGCTCCTCGATGCGCGCGCCCAGCGCCAGCAGGCCCTCGGCCATGCTGCGGATGCGGTCGGATTCCTTGACCCGCAACTCGGCCGCACCGCTGACCGTGGTCACGCCTTCCGCGCAGGCGGCGGCGATGAACAGGGCCGGAAACTCGTCGATCATGTCAGGCACGATGTGTTCGGGAATCACCGCACCCTGCAGACGGGCATGGCGCACGCGCAAGTCGGCCACCGGCTCGCCGCCGTGCTCGCTTCGGGTCTCCAGCGTGATGTCAGCCCCCATCAGGCGCAGCGCCTCCAGCAGGCCTGTGCGACGCGGATTGATGCCGACCTGCTCGATCAGGAGATCCGAGCCGGGGATCAGGCTGGCCGCAACCAGAAAGAACGCCGCAGAGGAGAAGTCAGCCGGCACCTGCACCTCGGCCGCGCGCAAGCGCTGGCCGCCGCCAAGGCGGGCGCGTCCCGGCTCGAAGGCGATGTCGATGCCAAAAGCGCTCAGCATGCGCTCGGTGTAGTCGCGGGTCGGATGCGGCTCGATGGTCTCGGTCTCGCCATGCGCATAAAGGCCGGCCAGCAGCAAAGCCGACTTCACCTGTGCGCTGGCCACCGGCAGCTCGTAGCGGATGCCCTGCAGTGGCTTGCCGCCGTGGATGCGAAGCGGCGGGCGACCCTCCGCAGCGGTGTCGATCACCGCCCCCATCTGCCGCAGCGGCAGCACCACGCGGTTCATCGGCCGCCGGCTCAGGGATTCGTCGCCGACCAGTTCGCTGTCGAAGCCCTGGCCCGCCAGCAGACCGGCGAGCAGGCGCATGCCGGTGCCGGCATTGCCGCAGTCGATGGCGGCAGCCGGGGCGGACAGCCCGTGCAAGCCCACGCCATGCACAATGCGCACGCTCGCTTCAGGCGACTCGATGCGCACACCCATCTGCGCGAAAGCGCGGGCGGTGGCACGGGTGTCCTCTCCTTCCAGAAAGCCGCTGACCTGGCTGACGCCTTCCGCCAGTGAAGCCAGCATCACCGCGCGATGGCTGACCGACTTGTCGCCGGGCACGCGGATGCGTCCAATCAGCCCGCGTGGCGCACGCGACGCACGGTACACACCCCCTGCCCCACTCACAGCACGGCCACCGGGTAGCTGCCGAGGATGCGCACCTGCGAGGCGAACTCGCCCAGTTCCGACAGCGCGGCTCGCACGGGTTCGTCGTCGACGTGACCCGCGATGTCGATGAAGAAGGCGTACTGCCATTTGCCCTCGTGCGAGGGCCGCGACTCGATGCGGTTCATGCTGACGCCGTGCTCGGCCAGCGGCCGCAGCACGTTGTAGAGCGCACCGGGCTGGTCGCGCACGAACACCAGCAGCGAGGTGCGATCGTGACCCGAGGGCGGGAACAGCTCGCGGCCGATGACCAGGAAGCGCGTGGTGTTGTCGGGCCGATCCTCGATGGGGCCGGCGACGACCTTCAGCCCATACACATGCGCCGCCGATTCGCCCGCAATCGCCGCCGCGTCATCGGCGGTACGCGCGCGCCGTGCGGCTTCGGCATTGCTGACGACCGGCAACTTCTCGACCTTGGGCAGGTACTGGCGAAGCCAGGTCTTGCACTGGCCCAGCGACTGCGGATGCGAATAGATGCGTTCGATATCCTCGATTCGTCCCGAACGGTTCAGCAGGTACTGGTGCACCCGCAGCTCCACCTCGCCGCAGATCTTGAGCTTGGAGGTCAGGAACATGTCCAGCGTCGACTGGATGGTGCCCTGGCCGGAGTTCTCGACGGGCACCACGCCGAAATCGGCGTTCTTGGCCTCGACCTCCTGAAACACCTCTTCGATGCTGGAGAGCGGCATACCGTGGGCCGAGTGGCCGAAATGCTTGTGCACGGCCTGCTGGCTGAAGGTGCCCTCAGGGCCGAGGAAGCCGATCCGCAGCGGCTCCTGCTGGGCGAGGCAGGCCGACATGATCTCGCGGAACAGGCGCACCAGGGTTTCGTCATGCAGCGGCCCGTCGTTGCGGTCGACCACCTTGCGCAGCACCTGCGCCTCACGCTCGGGCCGGTAGTAGTCAACCGCGGCCTTCAGCGGGCCCTTGGCGCGGCCGACCTGCTGCGCCCACTGCGCGCGCTCGGCGATCAGGTTCTGGATGCTCTGGTCGATGCTGTCGATGCGCTCGCGTGCCTGCGCCAGCGCGGGCGGCAGTGCGGTCGACTCGGGGAGTTCGACCTTGGCCGCACGCATTGTGGCCGGCTTCGGCGCAGCCTTGGGCTTCTTCGGCGCGGCAGGCGGCTTGCCTCCCTGCCCCGCCTGCCTGCGCGTGGCCATCAGACCACCCGCACCGACAGGATGCCGTCGACTTGGGCGATCTTCGCCACCACCGAGGCATCCACCGGCGAATCGACGTCGAGCAGGGTGTAGGCCAGCTCGCCGCGCGAGGCGTTGTGCATCTGCGCGATGTTGAAGCCCGCCTCGCCCAGCAGGTGCGAGAGCTGGCCGATCATGTTCGGCCGGTTGCGATTGGCGATGCACAGTCGCGCCTTGCCCTCGCGCGCCATGCGCGTGTTGGGGAAGTTGACGGAGTTCTGCACATTGCCGTTTTCGAGATAGTCGCGGATCTGGTCGGCGACCATCACTGCGCAGTTCTCCTCCGCCTCGGCGGTCGAGGCCCCCAGATGCGGCAGCGCGATCACCCGCGCGTTGCCGACCAGGTCGACGCTGGGGAAATCGCTGACGTAACGGCCGATCACGCCGCTCTCCAGGCCCTGACGCAGGGCCTGCGGATCGACGATGCCCTCGCGGGCGAAATTCAGCAGCACCACGCCGCGGCGGGCGGATTCCAGCGCCGAAGCGCCGAAGATGCCGCGGGTCGCGTCATTCAGCGGCACGTGGAAGCTGATGAAATCCGAGGCCGCGAACAGCTCGTTCAGGCTGCCGGCCTTGACCACATCGGAGGACAGCTGCCAGGCGCCATCGATGGTCATGTGCGGGTCGAAACCGACCACGCGCATGCCGAGCGCGCGCGCGGCGTTCGCCACCTTCACGCCAATCGCGCCGAGGCCGATCACCCCCAGGGTCTTGCCGGCCAGCTCGAAGCCGGCGAAGCGCTTCTTCTCGGCCTCGATGGCATGGTGCGGGTCGGCGTGCTCGCGCAGCTTGGCGACGAAGCCCAGCGCTTCGCTGAGGTTGCGCGCGGCCAGCAGCATGCCGGCGATGACCAGCTCTTTCACCGCATTGGCATTGGCGCCCGGGGCGTTGAACACCGGCACGCCGCGCTCGCTCATGGCGGCGACGGGGATGTTGTTGGTGCCGGCGCCGGCACGGCCAATGGCCTTGACCGAGGCCGGGATCTCGAGCTTGTGCATGTCGGCCGAGCGCACCAGCACCGCGTCGGGCTGGGCCATGTCGGTGGCGACTTCGTAGCGGTCGGCCGGCAGACGGTCGAGGCCGATACGGCTGATGTTGTTGAGGGTCTGGATCTTGAACATGGGCGGGGACGGCCTGGCAGGAGAAAGACGGGGAGTCTCGACCCGCGCAGCGTGGTCCACGCTGCGCGCGGCCGGCAAAGGAGAATTCGGAACGAGGCGCCGCGCGGCAGTCATCAAGGACCAGCGCGCGGCCTCGGGTTCCAGCGTCCGCGCGGTCATACCCGCGCGCCGCTTCGACGACCTCAGCCGTGGCGCTTGGCGAAGTCGGCCATGAAGTCGACCAGGGCCTGTACGCCCTCGATCGGCATCGCGTTGTAGATCGAGGCGCGCATGCCGCCGACCGCGCGATGGCCCTTCAGCGCCAGCAGGCCAGCCGCCTCGGACTCCTTCAGGAAGGGCTTGTCGAGGGCCTCGTCGTGCAGGGTGAAAGGCACGTTCATCCACGAGCGCGCAGACACTTCGACCGGATTGCGGTAGTAGCCATTCGAGCCGTCGATGGCGCGATAGAGCAGCTCGGCCTTGGCGCGGTTGCGCTCGGCCATGGCGGAGAGGCCGCCCTGCTGTTTCAGCCACTTGAAGACGAGGCCAGCGAGATACCAGGAGAAGGTCGGCGGGGTGTTGAGCATGCTGCCGTCCTTGGCCTGGGCGGCATAGCTCAGTACCTTGGCGATGTTCGAAGGCGGCGACGGAATCAGGTCCTCGCGCACGATCAGCACGACCAGGCCCGAGGGTCCGATGTTCTTCTGCGCACCGGCATAGACGATGCCGTGGCGGGCAATGTCGATCGGCCGCGACAGAATGGTCGAGCTGAAGTCGCCCACCAGCGGCACGCCGCCGGTGTCCGGCGTCTCGTGGAACTCGACGCCATGGATGGTCTCGTTCGGGGTGTAGTGCACGTAGGCCGCGTCGTCGCCGAGCTGCCATTCGCTGCGCGCCGGGATCGATGTGAAGTTGCCGGCTTCGGAGCTCACCGCCACGCGCGTCTTGACGTAGGGCTTGCCCTCGGACACCGCCTTCTGGCCCCAGGCGCCGGTGACGATGTAGTCGGCCGCGCGCTCGGGCGAGGCGATGTTCATCGGGATCTGGGCGAAGTGCTGGGTGGCGCCGCCCTGCAGGAACAGCACTTTGTAGCTGGCCGGCACCGCCAGCAGCTCGCGCAGGTCGCGCTCAGCCTCTTCCGCCGCCGCCACGAAGGCCGCGCCGCGGTGGCTGACCTCCATGACCGAGGCGCGCTCGCCGCCCCACTCCAGCAGTTCCTGCTGCGCCTGGCGCAGCACGGGTTCGGGCAGCGCGGCGGGGCCGGCGCTGAAGTTGTAGGTACGCGACATGCTCGGGGGCTCCGCTAGGTGGGAAGAAACCGTGAATTCGCCCGAGGCTAGCATGCTGCCCTGCAGCAAGAAAGAGCGTGGCGAGGCGATGTGCGAACTCGTCAGGGCGCGGCGCTGCAATGCCCGGAATGCCCTGGAGCGACGCCCTGCGAAACAGCACCTGCGAAGCCCACGAGCGACATTCTCGATACGGTCTGCCAGTGCTACGCTGCAGCGGATTTTCGTCCGCGACGAGCCGCCCATGGCAGCGTCCTTCGACAACCCGACCACCCAACGCACGGTGCTGAGCCCGGGGCCGGCCGCGCCCTCGCAGCCGCGCGCCGCCTGCCTTGTGGTGATCCACGGCGAGGGGCTCGGCAAACGGATCGACGTCGAATTGGATCCGGTCCTGGTGGGACGCGCGCCCGAGGCACGCCTGCATATTCCGCACCCCAGCGTTTCGCGCCGCCACTGCGAAGTCTGGCGCGAGGGCGACAGCTATCGCCTGCGAGACCTCGGCGCAACCAACCAGACCCGCGTCAACGACCAGCCCTGCACGGAGGCGCTGCTGGCCGATGGCGACCACATCACGGTCGGCGAGATCCTGCTCAAGTTCATCAGCCACGCCAGCTTGGAGGCCCGCTACCACGAAGAGGTCTACCAGCTGGCCACGCATGATCCGCTCACCGATCTCTACAACCGCAGGCACTTCGCCGAACAGGTCGACATCGAAATCGCCCGCGCTCTGCGCCACGGCCGACCCTTGACCCTGTGCATCATCGACGTCGACCTGTTCAAGCCGGTCAACGACCGCTACGGCCACATCGCCGGCGATGGCGTGCTGAAGCAGATGGCCTCGATCCTGCGCAACCAGGTGCGGCGCGAAGACATGGCGGCGCGGATCGGCGGCGAAGAGTTCGCCGTGCTGCTGCCGGAAACCGCCGTGGCGGGTGCCGAGGAGTTCGCCGAGGAATTCCGCGGCGCCGTCGCCGGCACCGTGTTCCATCCCGGCGGCGAAGCCCAACACATCACGGTGAGCATCGGCATCGCCGAGCTTCGCCCGGACCGCGGCGACCGCTCGCGCCTGATGCGCGCGGCCGACGCCGCGCTCTATCGAGCGAAGGATGAAGGGCGCAACCGGGTGTGTGTGGAGCCCTGACGGGCGGGGATTCGGGATTCGGGATTCGTCAGAGCCGGCAAGGCTCAGCCCAACGCAAGACCCATCCTCGACAAGACCGGGGCAAGGTGCCGCCTGAAGCGCACCGAATGCGCTTGTTCGAATCCCCAATCTCGAATCCCCAATCCCCGCGACGCTACTTGTAGCGTCGCTCCACGTAGTCCTCGATGATCCCGATGAACTCGGCGACGATGTTGTCGCCTCTGAGCGTGGTCGCCTTCTCGCCGTCGATGAACACCGGGGCCACCGGGGCTTCGCCGGTGCCGGGCAGGGAGATGCCGATATTGGCGTGCCTGCTCTCGCCGGGGCCGTTGACCACGCAGCCCATCACCGCCAGCGTGAGGTTCTCGACACCGGGGTGCCTGAGCTTCCATTCGGGCATGCGCCCGCGCACGTGCTCCTGCACGTCCCTGGCAAGTTCCTGGAAGAACTCGCTGGTGGTGCGACCGCAGCCCGGGCAGGCCGTGACCAACGGAGTGAAGGCACGCAGGCCGAGCGTCTGCAGCATCTCCTGCGCGACCACGACCTCGGTGGTGCGCGACTGCCCCGGCTCCGGCGTCAGCGACACGCGGATGGTGTCGCCGATGCCTTCCTGCATCAGGATGGCGAGCGCCGCGGTGGAGGCGACGATGCCCTTCGAGCCCATGCCGGCCTCGGTCAGGCCGAGATGCAGCGGGAACCGCGAACGACGAGCCAGGTCGCGGTACACCGCGATCAGGTCCTGCACGCCAGAGACCTTGCAGGACAGAATGATCTTCTCGGGCGCAAGACCGATCTCGACCGCACGATCGGCCGAATCCAGCGCCGAGCGGATGAGCGCCTCGCGCAGCACGCGCGCGGCGTCCCAGGGCTCGGCGCGCTCGGCGTTCTCGTCCATCAGCCGGGCGGCGAGGTCCTGGTCGAGCGAGCCCCAGTTGGCACCGATCCGCACCGGCTTGCCGTAGCGGATCGCGAACTCGATGAGCTGGGCGAACTGGGTATCGCGCTTGCGGCCGAAGCCGACGTTGCCCGGGTTGATCCGGTACTTGGCCAGGGCCTCGGCGCAGGCCGGCTCATCGGCAAGCAGCTTGTGGCCGTTGTAGTGGAAGTCGCCGATCAGGGGCACCTCGATGCCCATCATCGCCAGCTTGTCCCGGATGCGCGGCACCGCGGCCGCGGCTTCCGGCGTATTGACAGTAATCCGCACCAGCTCCGAACCGGCCCGCCACAGTTCACCGACCTGCTTCACCGTCGCCGCCACGTCGGCGGTATCGGTATTGGTCATCGACTGCACCACGATCGGCGCGCCGCCGCCCACATCGACACCGCCGACGCGGGCACGGAGCGTCTGGCGACGCTCGATCACTTGCAGTTCCGACATTCAGATCACCGGGCTTTCAGGGGCGGAAGTACGCTCGGCGCGGAGCAGGACGTAGTCACCCGCCTTTTCCACCGCCGCAAGCCCGTGAAAGGATACCGCCTCGGTGCCCGGGGTTGACTCCAGGCCGTCCTGATCCAGTGGCAGGCCGGCCACTTCGATGCGACCGGCGTGGGCATCGATCAGGGCCGGCGCCAGCAGATGCTGGCATTCGCTGTCCGGCTCGCGCAGCCAGCGCACGGCGATGCCGCGCTGCGGCGGCTTGGGCGTGCCGAGCAGGTCGAGGGTTCGCAGCCCGACCGCAAAGGCGCGCCGGGCCAGCAGTTCGACGCCTGCATCCACCGAACCGTCGCCGTGGTAGCGCATCCAGCGCACCACGCCGACCATCCACAGCGGATCGTCCTCCTCGTGGGCGATGGTCAGGCCCAGCAGCTCGCCGACGCGGATGCGGATGCCGGCTTCACGCGCCCACATGAGGCGATAGCCGCCGAGGCTCTGGTCCAGCACCTGCGCACGTACCCGACTGGCCTTGACCGTCTCCTGGGTGGCGTGCGCCCAGCTCGCGTGCGGCGCCGCGCCGACCCGATGGCCGGTGACCTGGTGCATGAAGGCGTCGAAGTCCTGCTCGCCGGCGAGGAAATAGTGCAGGCCGGACAGGCCAATGACCGTGTCCAGCGCGTGGGTGGCGCCGAGCCGGCGCGCACGCCGTGCGGCCGCCGTGCCCCAGCCGGCACGCAGACGCCGCAGCAGCTCGGCTGGCGCATCCAGCGTGCGGCGCTGGCGCTTCAGCTTGAGCTGCACCTGTTCAACGCCCCCTCTCTGCAGCGGGGCTTCGAGCAGACTGCGCAGCGGCGTGAGGTCAAGCCACAGCACCTGCGCCGCACCGGCCTCGCGCTCCTCGGGGATGTAACCCGGGCCGCGGTCAGTGGCGATCGGCAGGGCGAAATCGCCCTCGCCGCTCTGGGTCTCCTTCAGCTCCAGCTCGCCGACCAACTCCCGGCAGATCGGCCACAGTTCGGCCTGCTCGCGCTGGCTGAAGCGGAAGGGATTGGACAGCGCCAGCAGCACCGACTGCAGGTAGACCTGCTCGACGCTGCAGGCACCTGCCTCGGAGGCCTCGGCCACCGCCTTGCCGGCGAGGCCCGCCGCGCGCGCGAATCGATACACCGAGTGCAGGCCGAACCAAGCGCCCGGCAGCGGCATGCGGTAGAGGAAGTAGCACAGCGACAGCAGCCGCGCATGGTGCACGGCGGCACGCAGCAGGATCTGCGACACCGCACCGCGCCGCAGGAAGGACACTGCACCCGCCGGCGCCAGCGCCTCCTGTGCCGCGGCGCGGTAGCCATTGGCCAACTCCCGATGCAGATTCAGGCAGGCCTCGGCCACCTGCGAAGCCTGGGGCGACAGGGGAAAGGAACTGGTCTGCAGCTGGCGGTCGAGGAACTCGAGGGCTTCCAGCACCGCCGGCCGCAGGAGATCCAGGATCGAAGCGCGCTGGTTGCCCTGCAAGGCACGTTGGCGCAGCTGGGCAAAAGCGTCCGCCAGCCGTGCCAAGGTGACCTGCGGGTTGGCGCGCGGCAGCTCTTCCACCCAGCGCGCGACGGCTTTGGGGTCCGACGGGAAGCTGCCGCCCGCGGCGCTCGAACGCTCGGGTAGCTGCTCGCCCAACTGCTGGTACGGCTCTGACATGCGTGCACGGATCCTGGTGTGCCGTTTGGGTGTCCACAAGCGCCACGGCCTTGTCTCCGGACCTCGGTCCGTAGCCGCCGTCGAGCACGGGGGCGCAGTCTAGCAGCGCGTCCGAAGGCCAAGGCCGCGGCCTCCGACCAAGGCCGAACAAGCCCGCGACCGACAACGACGCCCGCGATCCCCGCGCACGGCCCGACAGCGAAGCGGCGCGCTTGTCGCGTCCTTTATGCAAGGTCGGGGCCGCCGCCGAACGGCCGGGGCGTCGAAACGCCGACGCTCGACCAAGCGGCTCCGGACGGGGCAAGGGCATGCGGTGAGCGCGCGCTGCGGTTAGCATGCGGGGCCCTGCGAATGGGCTCGCCGCGCTTGAACCTCAACCCGTCCCTCGCCGCCTCACCGCCCTGCCTCACGCCCAGCAGTCTGAATGCGCTTGCGCGCGATCTGCTCGAAGGCGCGTTCCCGTTGGTCTGGGTCGAAGGCGAGCTTTCCGGCGTTTCTCGGCCGGCCTCGGGGCACGTCTACTTCACACTCAAGGACGCCCGCGCCCAGGTGCGAGGCGCGCTGTTCAAGCAGCGCAGTCTGCGGCTCGCCTTCACCCCGCAGGATGGCCAGCAGGTGCTGGTGCGCGGCCGGCTGTCGCTGTACGAACCGCGCGGCGACTACCAGCTGATCGCCGAGCACATCGAGCCCGCTGGCGAGGGCGCCCTGCGCCGGGCCTTCGAGGCCCTGCGCGCGCGGCTCGAGGCCGAGGGTCTGTTCGCGGACGCGCGCAAGCGCCCACTTCCGCTGCCGCCGCGACGCCTGGGCGTGGTGACCTCGCCCAGCGGTGCGGCGATACGCGATGTGCTGAGCGTGCTGGCGCGGCGCTTTCCACTGATCGAGGTCGAGGTGCTGCCAGTGCCGGTGCAGGGCAAGGAGGCACCGGCGCAGATCCGCGCCATGCTCCTGCGCGCGGATGCCAGCCAGCGCTACGACGCCCTGCTGCTGACCCGCGGCGGCGGCTCGCTGGAAGACCTGTTCGCCTTCAACGACGAGGCGCTGGGCCGTTGCATCGCCTCGCTGCGCACGCCGCTGGTGTCGGCGGTGGGGCATGAGATCGACTTCAGCATCAGCGACTTCGTGGCCGACCTGCGGGCACCCACGCCCTCGGCCGCCGCCGAACTGCTGGTGCCCGACCAGGCCGAACTGCGCGCCCGCCTCGCCCAGCTGCGCCGCCGGGTGCAGCTCAGCCAGGCCCAGCACGCGCGGCGCTTCGGGCAGCGCCTCGACCAGCTTGAACTTCGCCTGCGCGCGCAGGCGCCGGCCCTGCGCCTGCAGCGCCTGCGCGAACGCCTGCTCGCCGCCTCCGCGCGGCTGCCAGACTCGGAAGCGCGCGCCCGGGCGCGGCTCGGCCTCAGCCTGCAGCGCCTCGGCCAGCGCCTTGAACGGCAGAACCCCGCCCTGCGCCTGCGTCGCGAGCGCGAGCGCGCGCGCGCGCTGCTGTCGCGCCTGCGAGGCGCGCTCGACCGTCGGCTGCAGGCCCAGCATCTGCGGGCCGGCCTGCTTGCGCGCACCCTGTCGGCGGTGAGCCCGCTGGCAACCCTGGGCCGCGGCTACGCGATCCTGCAGGACGCCGACAGCGGCCGGGTGATCGCGCGCCGCGCCGATGCCCTGCCCGGCCAGGCCGTGATCGCCCGGCTCGCCGACGGCGAGTTGCGTCTGCGCTGCGATCCGGCCTGATGCGGTTCCTGGACCCCGAAACCGCCGCTGGCTTCGAGGCCCGCTCTGCCTGCGAGCCCGACGATGGCGTGCTCATGCAGCGCTTCACAGGCGGTGACATGGCCGCCTTCGAGCAGCTGTACGCGCGCCACCGCGGCGGGCTGATGCGCTTTCTGCAGCGTGGCCTGGGCCGACGCGAAACCGCCGAGGAGTGCTTCCAAGAGGTCTGGAGCCGGGTGATCGCGGCGCGCGATCGATTCCAGCCAGAGGCACGCTTCGCCACCTGGCTTTACCAGATCGCCCACAACCTGCTGATCGACCAGTACCGCCGGCAGCGTCCTGAGGTGAATGTCGAGGTGCTGCCCGAAGAGTCCGAGGCCCGCGACAACCCCTTTGGCGACTCCGGCGCGTTGACGCCGGAGGAGCAGCTCAGTGCCTTCGAGCAGACGCGCCGGCTGCAGTTGGCCTTGGCCGAGCTTCCCGACGAGCAGCGCATTGCCCTGCAGCTGCGTCTGGAGCAGGAGTTGAGCCTCGAAGAGATCGGCGCCATCACCGGCGCCGGCCGCGAAACCGTGAAGTCCCGGCTGCGCTATGCGCTGGACAAACTGAAGGACCGGCTGCGCCGATGAGCACGCCCCTCCCACCCTCCAGGCCGCCCACCCACGGGATGTCCACTGACACCCCTCAGAGCGCCGCGCCCGTGCACACGCCGCTCGACGCCGAAGAAGCGGCAGCCGCGACCGCGCTGGGGGCCCTGCCCGCGCACGCGCCCTCGCCCGCGCTGGACGCCCGGGTGCTGGCGATGGCGCGGGCAGCGCTGGCCGAGGCGGCACCACGACCGAGCCCGCAGATCCCCGCACGGGCACGCCGCCGTCCGCGCGCGCTGTGGTGGCTGGGCACTGCCGCCGGCGCCGTGATGGCGGCGGGCATCGGCTGGCAGCTCGGCGGCTTCTCCGATCGCGCCGCTCCCGTGCGCGGGAATACGGCGGAACCGGCCGGGCGTGCGCCGGGCTCGGCACCGGCGGACACAACGTCGGAATTCGAAGTGCTGATGATTCCGCGCCGTGGCGCCACTGGCGAGCAAGGCGACCCGGAAACGACAGCGCGCAGGCAGCGCTCCGAGCCGGTCGCCGCGGATCGCTTGCGGCCTGCCATCTCTCAGCCCTCCTCGCGTGTCACGGTGGATGAGACCGCGCCGCCCGCCGCCGCCCCTGCCGAGCCGCCCAGCGAGGCGGTGCGCGCCGCCCCGGCGCCAGCGCCGCAGGCGCCCGCAGCCGAAGCCGCAGCGCCGGATTTCTCCCTGAAGCACCCGCCGCAGGAATCACTGGACCAGATCAGCGTCACCGGCACGCGGATCGAGGGTGTGGACTTCCCGCCGGTAGTCCAGGATTTCCGGCTTCCGCCGGACGCCTGGATCGAGCGCATCCGCGCCCGCCGCGACAGCGGCGACGTCGATTCGGCGCGGCGCAGCCTGATCGAGTTCGTGCGCGCCAATCCGCAGCGCGTGCTGCCGCGCGATCTGCGCAGCCTGATGAACGAGGCACCGTGAACCGCTGGACCCTGGCTGCACCCGCCAGGCTGGAGCAGGAGATCAAGCGCAGTCGTTTCCTGTGCCAGGCCGCGCCCATTGACAGCGCCGAGGCCGCCCTCGGATTCCTGCGCGCGGTGTCGGACCCTGCCGCAACCCACAACTGCTGGGCCTTCCGCCTCGGTGAGCTGTATCGATCCTCCGACGACGGCGAGCCGGCGGGAACTGCCGGACGCCCGATCCTTGCCGCCATCGACGGCCAGGGTCTCGACGGCGTGATCGCCGTGGTGACGCGCTGGTACGGCGGCATCAAGCTCGGTGCCGGCGGTCTGGTACGCGCCTATGGAGGCTGCGCGGCCGAGTGCCTGCGCATGGCCCCGCGCGTCGCGGTCGTCGAAAGGCAGGATCTGCGCCTGCGCTGCGGCTTCACCGACCTTGGCGATGTCCACGGTCTGCTGGGCCTGCATGGCGTGGAGAAGCTCGACGAGCAGTTCGATGCGGACGGCGTGGTCCTGGGCCTGCGCATCGCCAGTGACCGGGTCGAGGATTTCGCCCACGCATTGCGTGAAGCCAGCCGTGGCCGCCTGCAGCTCACGAGAGGCAAGGCGGACGAGAGCTGAGGTGCACCGCGCCAGGGTCGGCCGGTGACGGATTGCCCCGCGCGCGGGCTTTGGCTCAGTCGGGCTCGCGCGGCAGGAACACCCGCAGCGAGGCCAGCAGGCCGCCCTCGATACGCTCCACCAAGGCAACCGCCTGCCCGTCCGGGCCGTAGGCGGCATGCGCGCCGGCAGGCAGGGCCGCGAAGCCGGCCGGCCGCTGGCCGCGACGCACCTGCGCCGACTGCTCGGCGTCGAGATCCACCCGCGGGAAGTCGGCAAGCCCGGCCTCCAGCGGCAGCAGCCAAGCAGGCGCAGGCTGCATGGCCTCGGCCTCGATGCGTTCGAGGCTGACCATCTGCGGCCTTCGGAAGGGCTCGACCCAGAGGCGGCGCAACTCGGTGACGTGGGCACCGCAGCCGAGCGCCTCGCCGAGATCGCGCACCAGCGAGCGCACATAGGTCCCCGAGCCGCACTCGACATGCAGGCGCAGGCGCTGCCCTTCGATGGCGATCAGATCGAAGCGGTCGACCTGCACGGGCCGGGGTTCCAGCTCCAGCGACTCGCCGCGGCGCGCGCGCAGGTACATCGGCTCGCCGCCGCGCTTCAGCGCCGAGTAGATCGGTGGCACCTGCAGGATGGCGCCGCGCAGCGCGTGCAGCGCCGACTCGATGCGTTCGGCATCCAAGGTCGGCACTGCGCGTTCGCGCAGCGGCTGACCGTCGGCATCGTCGGTGTCGGTGGTGAGGCCGAGCGCAGCGACGGTCTCGTAGGCCTTGCGCGCCCCGAGCAACTGCCCGGCGATCTTGGTCGCCTCGCCAAAGCAGAGCGGCAAGAGGCCGGTGGCGAGTGGATCGAGCGCACCGGTGTGGCCGCCCTTGTCAGCGCGCAGCAGGTGACGCGCGCGCTGCAGGGCCTGGTTGGACGACATCCCTGCCGGCTTGTCGAGCAGGACAATGCCGTCCAGCCGACGCCAGACGGTGCGCGCCTGACGCGACATCGAGATCTACTCCGGCCCGCGCAGCAGGGCGTCGATGCGCTCGCCGCGATCGACCGAATCGTCGTAATGGAAGTGCAGCTCCGGCACGGAGCGCATGCGCACGCGCTTACCCAGCTCCATGCGCATGTCCTTGGCGAGCTCTTTCAGGGCCTTCAGCGCTTCCTTGGCCCGCTCGGGCTGGAGGGCGGTGAAGAAGACCTTGGCGTGCGCCATGTCGCGGGTGACTTCCACGTCGGACACGCTGACCGAGGGCAGGCCGTGCTCGCGCACGGCCTCATGCACCAGCTGGCCGATATCGCGGCGAAGCTGGGCGGAGACGCGGTCTGTGCGGTGGAAGCTGCGTTTCATTGAGAGCCGGGATTGGGGATTCGGGATTGGGGATTCGAAAGAGCGCAGCAGGACTGACACTCCAACCGACGCAAATCGTCAATGCGGAGCGGAGACGGCACACTCGCGATTGGGGCGGGAACGAATCCCGACTCCCCAATCGCGAATCCCGGCTTCAAAGCGTGCGCTGGACTTCAATGCGCTCGTAGCACTCGATCTGGTCGCCCGGCTTGACGTCGTTGTACTGCTTGACCGCGATGCCGCACTCGGTGCCCATGCGGACTTCGTCGACGATGTCCTTGAAGCGGCGCAGCGACTCCAGCTCGCCCTGGAAGATGACGGTCTGGTTGCGCAGTACGCGGATCGGCTTGTTGCGGCGGACCACACCCTCGATGACGATCGAACCGGCGACAGCACCGAACTTCGAGCTGCGGAAGACCTCGCGGACCTCGGCGACGCCGATGATCTCCTCACGGACTTCCTTGCCCAGGAGGCCCGAGGCCACCTGCTTCACCTGGTCGATCACGTCATAGATGATCGAGAAGTAGCGCAGGTCGAGGCCGTTGGCCTCGATCACGCGGCGGGCGGCGGCATCCGCACGCACGTTAAAGCCGATCACCACGGCCTTGGAGGCGGCCGCCAGGGTGGCGTCGGATTCGTTGATGCCGCCTACGCCGGAGGCGATCACGTTGATGCGGATCAGTTCGTTGGAGAGGCTGGTCAGCGAATCGCGCAGGGCCTCGACCGACCCCTGCACATCGGCCTTCACGACCAGGTTCAAGGTCTGCTGGCCTTCGCCCTGACCCATCTGGGCCATGATGTCTTCCATCCGGTTGCCGGCCTGCTTGACCAGACGCGACTCGCGCTTCTTGGCCTCGCGCTGCTGGGCCACGTCCTTGGCCAGGCGCTCGTCCTCGACCACCACGAAGTCGTCGCCGGCATCCGGTACGCCGGACAGGCCCAGCATGACCACCGGAATCGAAGGCGTGGCCGACTCGACCTGGCGTCCTGCTTCGTCGAACAGCGCGCGGACGCGGCCGTACTGGGTGCCACAGACCACGAAGTCGCCCTTCTTGAGCGTGCCGGTCTGCACCAGTACGGTCGCGACGGGACCACGCCCCTTGTCCAGCGCGGACTCGATCACCGAGCCCGTGGCGCGCCCGTCGACGACGGCGCGCAGCTCCATGACTTCGGCCTGGATCGAGATCGCGTCGAGCAATGCATCGATGCCCATGCCGGTCTTGGCCGACACCGGGACGAACTGGGTGTCGCCACCCCACTCTTCCGGGATGACCTCATGGTTGGCCAAGCCTTGCTTGACGTTGTCGGGGTTGGCGTCCGACTTGTCCATCTTGTTGATGGCGACAATGATCGGAACCCCAGCAGCCTTGGCGTGCTTGATTGCCTCGACGGTCTGCGGCATGACGCCGTCGTCGGCGGCGACCACCAGCACGACGATGTCGGTGAGCTTGGCGCCGCGCGCACGCATCTGCGTGAAGGCCGCATGGCCAGGAGTATCGAGGAAGCTGATCACGCCCTTGGGCGTTTCGACGTGGTAGGCGCCGATGTGCTGGGTGATGCCGCCTGCCTCGCCCGAAGCGACTCGGGTGCGACGGATGTGGTCCAGCAGCGAGGTCTTGCCGTGGTCGACGTGACCCATGATGGTAACCACCGGCGGGCGCGGCTCGCCCTCGCCGGTCTGCTCGGCATGGGCGATCAGCGCGTCCTCGACATCGTTCTCGTTGGCACGCACCGCGGTGTGGCCCAGCTCTTCGACCACCAGCACGGCGGTGTCGTGATCGATGGTCTGGTTGATGGTCGCCATCACACCCATCTTGAACAGCGCCTTGACCACCTCTGCACCCTTCAGCGCCAACTTCTGCGCCAGATCGGCGACAACGATGCTGTCACCGATCGCGACTTCGCGGGTCATCGGCGCCAGCGGGCGCGAGAAGCCGTGCGCACCGCCGCCAGAGCGCGAGGCTTCCTGGCGACGCTGGCCGGGCTTCTTGCGGGCGCCACGACGCGCCATGCCGGCATCGGAAAGATGCAGCTCGCCGCGCCCGAAGCGCGAACCGGCATCATCTTCACCGCCCGGACGCGCAGGTGCACCGCGCGCCGGACGCGCGCGCCGATCATCGCGGCCGCGGGCCGGACCCGGCGGCGGCGGCGGAGCAGAGCCTGGGCCGGACGGCCGCATGCCGGGGCGCGGGGGCGCCCCCGCCGGACGCGGCGCACCGGGGCCGGACGGAGCGCCTGAACGCATGGGAGGACGCGACGAAGGGCTGTCGCTGCGCGGCGCCGGACGCGAGGTCGGCGCGCTGGACGCCGGTGCGCGCACGGGCGGCTGCGGGGCGGTAGGCGCCGCCGACGGCGCCGCAGCAGCCGGCATCGGGGCCGCGGCCGGAGCAGGCTCGGGTGCGCTGGCTTCCGCGGGGGCAGGCGCTTCCTGCTGGCGACGTCGAGCCTCTTCTTCCTCGCGCTGGCGGGCCTCTTCGGCCGCCTTGCGCTGCTCGGCCTCGCGACGAGCCGCCTCTTCGGCTTCCTGGCGGGCCTGCGATTCGGCCAGCAGGCGCTGCGCCTCTTCGCGATCGGGATCGTCGGTGGCCGAGATCTCACTGCGCTTCACGTAAGTGCGCTTCTGCCGCACCTCGACGTTCACGGTCGTCTTCTGCTTGCCGGCAGCGACCGTGATCTCTTCGACCTTGCGGCGCTTGAGCGTGATCTGGCGCGGGGCCGCAGCCTCTTCAGGCGCATCGGTCTTGCCGTGCGTGCGGCGCAGGAAGCCGAGCAGCTTCATCTTCTCCGCGCTGGTCACCACCTGGTCGGGCCCGCTGAAGTTCATGCCGGCCTCGGCGAGCTGCTCAAGGAGCTTCTCGACCGGGGTGCCCGTCAACTTGGCGAGGGTGCGTACCGTAACTTCCGACATGTGGCTTCCTAAAGATTCATGGGCCCGGCCGCGCCGCACACGGGCGTCAAGCCGGCAATTCTACCGCGGAGAGGGCGCCCGCGCCCGAGGCGCGCGCGCGGCCTGCGCGCTCATTCGAACCAGTGCTTGCGTGCTTCCATGATCAGCTTGGCCGCACGCTCGGCGTCCAGGCCCTCGATATCGCTGATCTCATCGACCGCCATCTCAGCGAGGTCATCGCGCGTCGAGATGCCGCGCGCGGCCAGCGCGTAGGCGATCGCGTCGTCGATACCCTCAAGCGACAGCAGGTCCTCCGCCGGCTTGTGCTCCTCCAGCTGCTCCTCGGCAGCGAGCGCCTCGGTCAGCAGGGCGTCGCGGGCGCGGGCGCGCAGCTCCTCGACGATGTCCTCGTCGAAGCCTTCCACCGCCAGCAGCTCGGCGGCGGGAACGTAGGCGATTTCCTCGATCGTGCTGAAGCCCTCGCTGACCAGGATGCCGGCGATTTCCTCGTCGACCTCCATGCGGTCCATGAACAGCTTGCGTGCGCTGGCCTGCTCGGCCTCGCTCTTCGCTGCCACCTGGTCCTGGGTCATCACGTTGAGCTGCCAGCCGGTCAGCTTCGACGCAAGCCTCACGTTCTGGCCACCCTTGCCGATGGCCTGGGCCAGCTTGTCCTCGGCCACGGCGATGTCCATGGAGTGGCGCTCCTCGTCGACGATGATCGACTGCACCTCGGCCGGCGCCATCGCATTGATGACGAACTGGGCCGGATTCTCGCTCCACAGGACGATGTCGATGCGCTCACCGTTCAGCTCGTTGCTGACGGCCTGCACGCGCGAGCCGCGCATGCCGATGCAAGCGCCGATGGGATCAGTACGGGTGTCATGGGCGATCACGGCGATCTTGGCGCGATCGCCCGGGTCACGGGCGGCGCCCTTGATCTCGACCAGGCCCTGGCCGACTTCGGGCACTTCCAGCTTGAACAGCGACATCATGAACTCGGGCGCGGCGCGGCTGACGAACAGCTGCGGACCACGCGCCTCGGAGCGCACGTCGTACAGGTAGCCGCGCACGCGGTCGCCCGGGCGCAGGGTGTCGCGCGGGATCGACTTGTCCTTGGGGATGAAGGCTTCGGCGTTGCCGCCCAGGTCGATGTAAATGTTGCCGCGCTCGACGCGCTTGACGATGCCGGTGATGAGTTCGCCCACGCGATGCTTGAAGGCGTCCACGACCTGGGCACGCTCGGCCTCGCGCACCCGCTGCACGATCACCTGCTTCGCCGCCTGCGCGGAGATGCGGCCGAAATCGACGTTCTCGACCTGCTCCTCGATGAACTCGCCCACCTGAGCGTCGGGCTTGATGTCGACGGCATCCATAAGGCGGATCTGGTGGTGCGGGGATTCCATCACCACGTCATCGGCGACCACCTCCCACACGCGGAAGGTTTCGTAGCTGCCGTTGGCCCGGTTGATGGAAACGCGCATCTGCACGTCCTCCTCCGGGTACTGCTTCTTGGCGGCGGAGGCCAGCGCAGCTTCGAGTGCCTCGAAGATCACGCCGCGTTCGACGCCCTTCTCGTTGGCAACAGCTTCGGCAACCAGCAGCAGTTCTTTGCTCATCGTCGTGTCTCCGGCAGGCGGATCAGCGCCTGGGGGTCAGGAAAGCTTGGGGTCGGTAAACGTACAGCGGCTCAGCGTCCGCGGCCCGGTCGGCGCGGCGCCGGCTTGGCATCAGGATCTTCATAGATGGAGGCCTCGACCTGCTCGCCATCCACTTCAACGGGCTCGCCCTGGCCGAGCGCGGAGAAATCGGGAACGAGGCGGGCCTTGGCGATGTTGTCGTGGGCAAGCCGATAAGTCTTGCCGTCCTGCTCGACCAGCACCTCATCACCCTCCACGCCGCGGATGAAGGCGCTGAAGCGGCGGCGCCCCTCGTGGGGAAGATGCAGGGCGATCTTGGCCTGCTGGCCCAGAAATCGCTCGAAGTGGGCGGGCTTGAACAGCGGCCGGTCGAATCCGGGGGACGAGACTTCCAGGACATAGTTGCCCTGGATCGGATCGTTGACGTCGAGCAGGGCGCTCACCTCGCGACTGACCGCGGTGCAATCGTCCAAAGTGACGTGGCGGCCTTCGGCGTCGATGTAGATGCGCAGGACGCTGCGGTGGCTGCTGGGCGCGTACTCGATACCCAGCAGCTCCAGGCCGAGGTCAAGGACCACCGGCGAGCACAGCGCTTCGAGCTCTTGGATTTTCTGGGACATGGACCGACCTCCGGATCTCGCGCGCTCGCAGCCAGGCGGAGCGCAGCCAGGGCACAGGGCCCTGTCCAAGACACCGGAGCCTCGCCGGACAACCTCACCGACGCTGCGGGCCCGAAAATGAAAGAGCCTCACGGGGAGGCTCTTTGCAATGCCGCTGAAAGAATCGATCCTTCACGGCGTCACTGATGGTAGCGGGGGCAGGATTTGAACCTGCGACCTTCGGGTTATGAGCCCGACGAGCTGCCAGACTGCTCCACCCCGCATCAGTCAGACGCCCAGTATAAGGAGCGTTTGCGTGCAGCGCAACAGGCGAGACGCAAGGAAGTTCCAGATCGCTGATTTGACGAGCTTTTCTTCGAGAATCCTTACTCAAAACGCTGCGCATCCGGTCGACGACGCGCCCAACTCGCCACCAAACACGGGGCTGCCTTCCGCCCCTCGTACGAGCTCATGGCCCATCCATGGCCGAGGACCTTTCGACTACTGACCGTCGGGCTCTTCGTTGACGAGGGGAACCCACCCCCGGCGGGGGCCGAAGCGGCCGACTATCGGCAACCCAGTGAGATGGCAATGGCGGCCTGACTCACACCAACGAGTCTTCGGGATTTCCGGGGCGTTTCACTTCGAGGCATCCATCGGGCGACTCGAAGCCTTGCGGCAGCCCTCAGACGGAACGGCCGGCGGAAGCCCCGGGGCGTCGCGGCGGCCACTGCCCCCAGGCCGCCACCACGCAGAGCCCGAAGACGGTGTAGGCCAGCACGAAAGCCCAGGGTGGGGCTTCGACGTAGAGCAGCCGGCTGAGCCAGTACTCGATGAATCCACCGTTGTAGCTCGCCTCGCCGGCCCGTTCGCGCAGCCAGAGCTCCAGCGTGGTGAGTGGGCACAGCTTGCCCAGCCAGCTCTGCACCACCACCACGCCGATGGTGAGGAGATGGACGAGGCGGAACCACCAGGCATTGACGTAGCACCAGCCGCGCAGGTTACCGAGCACGATCAGGCCGAGGCCCAGCACCACGAAGGCCACCACACAGAGGTGCAGGAATAGCACCGCGTCGGCGGCCAGGGCCCAGGCCATCGGGATCAAGAGAGCAGCAAGGTCTTGAGCGTGGCCGCAAAGCGCGCCTCGATCGCCTCGCCCTGCAGATGGCGCCCGGCGGACACGCGCTGCAGCCCCCCCACCCAGACGCCGTCGATGGCCGGCCGGTTGCTGGCGAACAGCCAGCGATCGATGACATCCGCCGCCGTCGCCGCGTGCAGGGCGGGATGGCTGCCCTGCAGGGTGACGAGGTCGGCGTCGGCGCCGGTTGCAAATACGCCCCCGGGCACCGCGCTGCCCTGCCCTGCGGAGTCCGCCCCCGCGCGCAGCGCCGCAGCCAACAGGCTTTCACCAACCGAGCGGGTCCCAGCATCCACCGCCAGGGTGCGATGCCGGTGCAGCAGGCGCTGGCCGTACTCCAGCCAGCGCAGTTCTTCGACCAAGCTGACGCTCGCGTGCGAGTCACTGCCGACGCCGAAACGACCGCCCCCAGACATGAAGTCGAGCAGCGGGAACAAACCGTCACCGAGGTTGGCCTCGGTGGTGGTGCAAATCGCGACCGTCGCGCCGCTGTGCGCGATGGCGCGCGTCTCCTCGGCGCTGAGGTGGGTGGCGTGCACAAGCGTCCAGCGGGCATCGACCTCGGCGTTCGCGTACAGCCATTCGACCGGCCGCGCGCCGCGCAGGGCGACGCACTCCTCGACCTCGCCGGTCTGCTCGGCGATGTGGATGTGGATGCGACTGTCGCCCGGCAGTGCGGCCAGCACTTCGCGCATCGCATCCGGCGGAACGGCGCGCAGGCTGTGCAGGGCACATCCGATCCGCAGGCGCTCGTTTTCTTCCGCGCGCAGGGTGTCCAGCAGGCGCATGTAGGCATCGATCGAATGGCCGAAGCGACGCTGGCGCTCGCTGAGCGCACGACCATCGAAGCCGCCCGTCATGTACAGCACCGGCAGGAGGGTGAGCCCGATGCCGGTCTCACGCGCAGCCTCGATCAGGGCCCGCGACATCGCCGCCGGATCCGCGTAGGGGCGGCCGTCCGGCGCATGGTGCAGATAGTGGAACTCGCAGACCCGCGTGTAGCCCGCTTCGAGCATCTCGGCATAGAGCTGGGCGGCGACGTCGCGAAGGCTGTCCGGGTCAAAGCGCGCAGCCAGCTGGTACATGGTCTCGCGCCAGGTCCAGAAGCTGTCCTGCGGGTTCAAGCGCCGCTCGGCGAGGCCGGCCATCGCGCGCTGGAAGGCATGCGAATGCAGGTTGGCCACGCCAGGCACGGCCCAGGGCAGGCTGGAGTCCTCGACGGACGGCTGCAGACGGGCGATCCGTCCCCGCGCATCCGTCACCACGGACAGGGCGGACACCTGCGGACCGGCGGGAGCGGGCAGCCAGAGACGGCAGGGAGGTAGTGAAGCAGGGCTTGGGCTGGACATCTGCGGATTGTGGCGGAAGCCGCGCGTTCCGCGCAGGCTGGGGCGCTCCCGCGGCCCGATCGGAGCGCCCAACCCCATTCGCGCCATCGCTGCGTACACGCTTGCGCACCCCAGCCGAGGCCACCTGCCATGCACACCCCCTCCAATCGCTCCACCCACGCCCTTCACCGCCGCCCCGCGTGGGCATTCGCGCTCGCCCTCGGCCTCATCCTGCTGGCCGCCTGCCAGGGGCCGGCACAGAAGGTGGCGCAGTCGCCCGAGCCAACGAAATCCGAGGCCGCGGATCCCAGCACTGCGGCGGCTCCCCGCGGAAGCTCCAACCTTGACCAGATCACGGTCACAGGGACGCGCGTCAGCCAGTTGGAAAGCCAAAGGCCGGTCGTCCTTTCAGCACCGCCGCCCCCCTCGCCGATGTCAGCCCCCGCAGCGAATCGGGAAAACTATGCCGAGATCGAGCGCAACGGCATTCTGCGCGTCGCCGAGCAGCCGGTCTCGACCTTCTCCATCGACGTCGACACCGGCGCCTACAGCAACCTCCGCCGCATGCTCCACGCCGGCCAACGGCCGCCCTCCGATGCCGTGCGCATCGAGGAACTCATCAACTACTTCAGCTACGACTACCCGGCGCCACGCCCTGGCGAGGCGCCCTTCGCCTTCGCCACCGAGCTCGCGCCCTCGCCCTTCCACGACAAACGCCTGCTGCTGCAGGTGGCGCTGCAGGCGCAGGCGGTCGATGCCCGCGCGCTGCCGCCGGCGAACCTGGTGTTCCTGATTGACACCTCGGGCTCGATGTACGACGACGCCAAGCTGCCCCTTCTGAAGCGCGGCTTCGCCCTGCTGGTGAACCAGCTGCGCGATGAGGATTCGGTCGCCATCGTGGCTTACGCCGGCAGCGCCGGCCTGGTGCTGCCGCCGACGTCGGGCGCGCGGCGCGGCGAGATCCTGGCCGCGCTGGAGCGGCTCGAAGCCGGTGGCTCGACCAATGGCGGCGCCGGCATCGCCCTGGCCTATGCCGTGGCGAAGCAAGCGCGCGTCGAGGGCGGCATCAACCGGGTGATCCTCGCCAGCGACGGCGACTTCAACGTCGGCACGGTCGACCACAACGCGCTGGAGACCCTCGTCGCGGACCAGCGGAAGTCCGGCGTGGCGCTCAGCGTGCTGGGCTTCGGCACCGGCAACTACAACGAGCAGACCGCCGAGCGCCTGGCCGATATCGGCAACGGCAACTACGCCTACATCGACAGCCTGCTGGAAGCCCGCAAGGTGCTGGTGGCGCAGATGGGCGGCACCCTGCACACGCTGGCGAGCGACGTGAAGATCCAGGTCGAGTTCAATCCCGCCGTGGTCGCCGAGTACCGCCTGCTGGGCTACGAGAACCGCCTGCTGGCGCGCGAGGACTTCGACAACGACCGCGTAGATGCAGGCGAGATCGGCGCCGGCCACAGCGTCACCGCCCTGTACGAGATCGCCCTGGTCGGCTCCGGCGGCGAGGCCAGCGCGCCGCTGCGCTACGCGCCCGCGAACGCCCTCGCTGACGCCCGCAGCGACGAGATCGCCCTGCTGCGTCTGCGCTACAAGCGCCCGGGCGAAGACGCCAGCCAGCTGATCGAACAGCCAATCGCCCGCGGTAACTTGCGCGAGCAGCCCAGCGCCAACCTCGGCTTCGCCGCCGCGGTCGCCGGCTATGGTGAACTGCTGCGCGGCGGTGAACACGCCGGCGCGATGAGCTGGGATCGCGTCGAGCAGCTGGCGGTGGCCTCGCGTGGCGAGGACCGTGACGGTCTGCGCGGTGAGTTCCTGCAGTTGATCGGGCTGGCGCGCAGCTTGACCTGCGCCGAAGTGCCCGCGCGCTGAGAGCAGGTGAAAGAACCATTCGCCTCCTGCGGCTCGGCCCAGTCCAGCCGAGCCGCAGGAGGCCAGTCGAACAAGCTATCCGCGCTGAGACAGCGCGAACTCGATCGCCGCGCACACGGCAGCCGCTTGCGCAGCATTGCACTGCTCGGGCGTCGCCCGCGGGCTGTCGGGATAGACCTCGGTGGTGGTCGTGAAGACCGCATCGGTCATGCCCGCGCACAGGCCGAGCGCCTTGAACGGATACAGGATCACGCCCGGCGCCACCACGTCCGAGCCGATGATCCGGCCGGCGGCATCGGCCGGCGCGATGTGGGTCACCCGCGCCACGGCCTCGATCACCGCCGATTGGAACGCAAGCTGCGGGTTCTGCGTATCGCCGACGAGGTAGAACCCATCGGGGATCTCGCCGGGCTCGAAGGGCTTGCCGTCGCGCGCCGCCAGCGCCGGGCGGAACTCGCTCTCGTCGGTGTCGGTCGTCTCATGCAGGTCGATGTGCAGGAGGATCTCACCCGGCAGTGCCTGCACGAGGCGCATCAGCGCGGACGCCTCTTCGGCGGCACCGTCTGCGCGAAAGCTGCGGTTGGGGTCGATCGCCTGCGCATTCCAGCGATGGATGCGCTCATAGGCCCAGGGGCTGACGCAGGGCGCCACCAGCAGGTTGATGCGCCCCCCATAGCGCTGCGCATCGCGCTCAAGGAAGCGCAGGGCGCCATGCACGCCGCTGGTCTCGTAGCCGTGCACGCCCCCGGTGACCAGCGCGACCGGAAGCGCGGGGTTCCAGTCGCGGCTGCGCAGGGCGTACAGCTGGAAGTGCTCGCCGCTGTAGTCGAGCGCACCGTACTCGATCACCTCGAAACGCTCGCGCAGGCTGTCGATGAGGCCGACCACGTCCTCGGCATAGCTGCGCTGGCGGCGCTGCCGCGCCAGCCATTCGGCGCGTTCGGCTGCTCCCCAGGGCTGTCCGGGCGTTCCGATCGGATAGAAGGCGTCCGTGCGCATGCTTCGGGTCTCGCTGCAGTGTGGGTGCCGGAATGCTAGCAACCGCCGAAGCCGAGGCTCTGTGCCACGAGCCATGGGCGGGGCGGCAGCGCGCTCAGAACCACTCGAACAGCGAGATACCCACCCCGACCTGGGTGCTGCGAACGTTGTAGTCGATCAGGCTCTCGCCATAGCCCTCGAACAGCTGCACGTGGCCGCGCAGGCTTCGCGACAGCGGGAAGCTCCAGTCGAACTGCAGGGCACCGCGCGAATCTTCGCCGGATTTGAAGGTGTGTCTTGCCAGCAGCGCGAACTCATGGTCGCCACGGCGATGCACGAGGTTGATGTCGCCGCGCCCGAGGAAGTCGCTGATGTCGGGGTTGTCGTCGGTTGCCGCGTCTTCGCTGATCCGCCACCACGGACGCAGGGTCAGCAGCCAGTTCTCACGCTCGAAGCCGAAGGCGGCCACCACCCGGTTCCAGCTGCGCGACAGCGGCAGGCTGCGGCCGTTCGACTGGTGGTTGATGCCGATGCTGGCCATGCGCAAGTCCCAGCCCAGCAGCTTGGCCTTGGGGGCGAACACCAGCAGAGCCTCGGGCTCGTAGACGGTCTCGCGGAAGGGTCGCGAGGTGCGGCTGTTGTAGAGCTGCCAGCGAGAGCTCTGGGTGTAGCCGAACCACAGATCGCCCTCGCCGAAGACCAGACCCTGCGCGACCTTGGTTTTCAGGCTCAGCTGGAAGCGCGCTTCAGTCGGCTGCAGGTCGAAGGGATCCTGCTGGCGATTGTCTGGATTCGGGCTCTGCGGCAGACGGTTGGGCCGATTGTTCCAGGCGAAGGGCAGCAGATACACCGGCTTGTAGGCACGCAGGTTGAAGCTGCCGAGCTTGGACTCGGGGCTGAGTTCCCAGCGCCGGTCCAGTGCGGACAGCTCGCGCGAAGCGATGCTCGCCGCCACCCGCTCTTCCGCCTGGTTGCGCACGCCGTCGGGATGCAAACGGGCATCCAGCGCGTCATAAGCGGCAGCGAGCTCGGCGTTCTGGCGCTCAGCCTTTGCCACCCTATGCGGGTCGCGGCCCACCGCGCGGTCGTAGCACTGCAGTCTCACGGGATCGGAGTCGATCGCGGCGCAGGCTTCGACGGTGGCGGGCGCGACCCCGGTGTTCTCCTGCGCCAGCGCGGCGTTCGCCGGAACGAGCGCAGACAGCAGGCCGAGACTGGCGGGAAGAGCGAAGCACAAAGCGAATTCCAAGCGCATGAGGGGCCATCGAGGCGAAACGAGCGGCCTAGCTTAGGCCAAGGTCCGGGGCCTGCGCCCCGCTTTCGGCGAGGCCCAGCAGGCTGTTGAAAAACAGGCTGCTGGGCCGGCCAGGGATGCCGGGACGACGAAGCAAGCGCGAAAGCGATTGATGTGTCGTCAGGCGGTACGGAACTGCGCCGGACCACCGACTTGAGAAACTCCTCGGAAGGGAGGTTTTCAACAAGCTGCTAACCGCTGGGCTGACAGTCGCGCAAAAACAAGCCCCGCATCACCCACGGTTCGGCGATGCGGGGCTGGTTATGGCGGGCCCGCCCGTCCGGCGGGGCCAGCACGCTCGGGCTTACTTCAGATCGAAGCGATCCGCCTCCATCACCTGGGTCCACGCCGCCACGAAGTCGTGCACGAACTTGTCCTTCGAATCGTCCTCGGCATAGACCTCGGCCTGCGCCCGCAGCTGCGAGTTCGAGCCGAACACCAGGTCGACCACAGTGCCCGTCCACTTCAGCGCACCGCTCTTGCGGCAGCGCCCCTCAAGCACGTTGGCATCGGCCTGCGAACGCGCCCACCGGGTGGACATGTCCAGCAGGTTGACGAAGAAGTCGCTGCTCAGCACGCCGGGGCGATCAGTGAAGACGCCATGCTTGGCATCTCCGTGATTGGCGCCCAGGGCACGCAGTCCACCCACCAGCACGGTCATCTGCGGCACGCTGAGCTGCAGCAGCGCAGCCTTGTCGACCAGAAGGGTGGCCTGCTTGTCTTCGAGGCCCGGGCCGACGTAGTTGCGGAAGCCATCGGCGCGCGGCTCCAGCGGCGCGAAACCTTCAACGTCGGTCATGTCCTGGCTGGCATCGGTGCGGCCCGGATTGAAGGGAACAGTGACGTTCACGCCGCCTTTCTTCGCGGCATCCTCGACCGCCGCATTGCCGGCGATGACGATCAGGTCGGCCAGCGAGACCTTCTTGCCGCCCGACGCCGAGGCGTTGAAATCCTTCTGGATGCCTTCCAGCACACCCAGCACCTTGGCCAGCTGCGCCGGCTCGTTGACCGCCCAGTCCTTCTGCGGCGCCAGACGGATACGCGCGCCATTGACGCCACCGCGCTTGTCGGTGCCGCGGAAGCTCGACGCCGCCGACCAGGCGGTGTAGACCAGCTCACGCGTCGACAGGCCTGAGCCCAGCACCTTGGCCTTGAGCGCCGCCACGTCATTGGCATCGACCAGCGGATGGTCCACGGCGGGCACCGGGTCCTGCCAGATCAGCTCTTCGCTCGGCACCAGCTTGCCGAGGTAGCGCGCGCGCGGCCCCATGTCGCGGTGGGTGAGCTTGAACCACGCGCGGGCAAACGCGTCGGCGAACTCCTTGGGGTTGGCGTGGAAGCGGCGCGAGATCTTTTCGTACGCGGGATCCATGCGCATCGCCATGTCCGCCGTGGTCATCATGACGGTGACCTTCTTCGACGGGTCATGCGCGGACGGCGCGTGGTGCTCGGGCTTCAGATCCTTCGGGTGCCACTGCCAGGCGCCCGCCGGACTCTTCACCAGCTCCCACTCGTAGCCGAACAGCACGTCGAAGTACCCGTTGTCCCACTGGATGGGGTTGGGCGTCCACGAGCCTTCGATGCCACTGGTGATGGTGTCGTTGCCCTTGCCGCTGCCGTGCGTGCTGATCCAGCCGAAACCCTGCTCGGCGATGTCGGCGGCTTCGGGCTCCGGGCCCACCTTGGCGGCGTCACCGGCGCCGTGCGCCTTGCCGAAGGTGTGACCGCCGGCCGTGAGGGCGACGGTCTCCTCGTCGTTCATCGCCATGCGCGCAAAGGTCTCGCGGATGTCGCGCGCCGAGGCCAGCGGGTCAGGCTTGCCGTTCGGGCCTTCGGGGTTCACGTAGATCAGACCCATCTGCACGGCGCCCAGCGGGTTCGCGAGTTCGCGATCACCGCTGTAGCGCTTGTCGCCCAGCCACTCGGTCTCAGGGCCCCAGTCGACGACCGGCGGCTCCCAGATGTCGGGGCGGCCGCCGCCGAAACCGAAGGTCTTGAAGCCCATAGACTCCATGGCGGCGTTGCCGGCGAGGATCAGCAGGTCGGCCCAGCTGAGCTTCTTGCCGTACTTCTTCTTGATCGGCCAGAGCAGGCGGCGGGCCTTGTCGAGGTTGCCGTTGTCGGGCCAGCTGTTGAGCGGGGCGAAGCGCTGGTCGCCGGTGCCGCCGCCGCCGCGACCGTCATAGATGCGGTAGGTACCGGCTGCATGCCAGGTCATGCGCACGAACAGGCCGCCGTAGTTGCCGTAGTCCGCCGGCCACCACTCCTGCGAGTCGGTCATCAGCGCCTTGAGGTCGGCCATCACCGCATCGAGGTCGAGCTTCTTGAACTCCTTGCGGTAGTCGAATTCCTTGCCAAGCGGATCGAGCTTCTCGGAGTGCGCAGTCAGCGGGCTGAGATCCAGCGCATCGGGCCACCAGTCGCGGTTGCGCGGGCCCTTGCCCATGCCGATGTGGCTGGCGCCGCCGTGGACGGGGCATTTCGCTTCGTTGGACATGTGTCTCTCCTCCGGTGGTGGTGGGGTCGAACGTGGGCCTAGCTTGGCCGAGGCACATCCATAGGTGAAATCGCTTGTGCCGATCACTTGCATAGCCCGGAAGAATGACGCAACGCGACATCTCCCGACCGAGTCTGGCGCGCTTCTTCGGGATACTGGCCGAGCTCGATCGGGCAGCGCCGCATGCGGCAGCGCACCAACCTGAAATGTTCACTCAGCGCGCAACCTGCGGCCAATTTCGAACATGCACAAGCGCGCCTTCACAAAGCGTGATGACGTGGCTGAATACGCCTCCCCACACCCCGCCCAGCCCGAACGGGCGGGCCCTGCCAGGTTCAGGGCTCGAAGCCGTTGGCGAACAGCACAGGTGCCACCTCGACACGCTCGACGGCGCCCAGATCGGGCGAAGCGCCGCGCGTGCGCCCCAGAAGATCATCGCCCGGCATCTGTGCGGGATCCGCCTGGTCGATGCCCCCCCCACCCGCCGCCGGCTGGCCATAGGTCAGGGCGTAGTAACCGAAGACGTCGGCGATGCGTTCGAAGCCGCCGTTGAACCGCGACTGCGCCTGCAGCCAGTGCGGCGTCACGATGCCGGCCTGCGTTGGCAGGCGCGGATCGCCGATGCGCGCCTCGCCGTCATTGCTGACGTTGACCGCGTCGCCCGCGTCCTGAGGAATGGTCGAGCCGCCGTTGAAGTAGCCATTGCGACGCAGCACGATGCCGCTCACGTCGGCGGACAGCACGTCGCTGAAGTCGGCCATGCTGCCGGTGGGGTCGGCCCACAGATTGTTGAAGAAGCGGATGTTCTGCACCGTCGGATTGCTGCCCTCGCGGTTCAAGCGCATCGCGAAGGCATTGCCCGGCAGGTCGCCGACCACGGTATTGGCGCGGAACACGATGTCGCGCGAACCCTTGACGCCGAAGGCCGCGCGGATGGCGTTGCCAGCATTGCCGATGAACAGGTTGTTCTCGGCCACGCAGTCGAAGGCCTCGTGATAGGGATGTCCATCCTCGCCGAACAGCAGGAAGTTCGAGCCCGAGGACCCCTGCCAGTTGAGGAAGATGTTCCTGCGCACGATCACGTTGCGGGCGCCCAGATACTCGTCATCGTTGCCGTTGCTGTCCTTGACGACGATGTAGGCGGCCGTGTCGTTGGCGTTGGTCCGGCCCGAGGCGGCGAAATCGTTGAAGAAGACATTGCCCTCGACCAGCACGTCGTCCACCGAGTTGATGTCGATGTGCTCGTCCGAGCCCTGCTGGTTGTAGAACAGATTGCCGATGACGCGGATCCCGCTGGCGCCGTTGTTGATCTTCAGGATGTCGTTGTTCCAGCTGTCGCGCAGGATGTTGTCGCGCAGGGTGATCCGACGGGTGTCCGTGCTGCCGCCGTCCTGGACATGCACAACCAGCGCCGACGCGCCCGCGCCGCTGTGGGCGATGTCGAAGCCCTCGATGGTGATGCCGGCGATGTCGGCCGCGTCGTTGTAGATCGTCAGCACCGCCTCACTGGCGCGCAGGCGCGCCTGGTAGGGCAGGCGCGAACGCACGGTCACGCCCTGGGCAAAATTGCCGCGGATACGCACGCGCCCGGTGTAGGTGCCCGGGTCGACCAGAATGAGGCTGCCATCCGGCACGCGGTCCAGTGCGTAGGTGATGGTGCGCCAAGGCTGCGCCTGGCTGCCGCCGCCCGGCTGATCGCTGCCGGTGGTGGCGACATGGAAGGTCTGCTGCGCCAGGGCCGTTCCCGCCCAGCAGCCCATGAGCACGAGCAAGCAAAACGGTAGCAGGCGCCGCAGACGTGCAGCGGACCGAAGACGACGGGAATGCAGGGGGGCGGACATGGGCGGCTCTCACGGCAGTACGGGAAGCCGTGCGCGCCCCCCGGCCGCGCACGACCCAGCAAGTATGCGCCGCCTCTTGTTCAGTGCAAGAACCGCCGCCCGCCCCGCGGTCCATGCGGGTCGGGCGGACACCGAGATCGCTCAGTTGGGTGCGGACTCGACGTGGTCGCGAACGAAGCGGTCGAGCAGACGCACACCGTAGGCGGATGCCCCCAGCGGCACGGTCGGCAGCGCAGGGTCATCGCGCCAGGCCATGCTGGCGATGTCGAGATGCGCCCAGGGCAGTTCCGGCGCCACCCAGGCGCCGATGAAGAAGGCGCCCACGCCGGCACCGGCGCGGCTGCTGCTGCCGCCGTTGCGCAGGTCGGCGATCGGCGATTCGAGATCCTTGGCGTAGCTCGGATGCAGGGGCAGGCGCCAGACCTCTTCGCCGCTGGCTGCACCCGCGGCCTGCAGCTGGGCGGCGAGTTCGTCATGGCGACTGAACAGTCCGGCGTACTCGTCGCCCAGCGCCGTCACCTGCGAACCGGTGAGCGTGGCGATGTCGATCAGCAGGCGGGGTTTCAGCTCGCGCTGCGCCCAGGTGATCGCATCGACCAGCACCATGCGGCCTTCGGCATCCGTGCTCATGATCTCGAAGGTCTGCCCGCTCATCGTGCGGATCACATCCCCCGGACGCGTCGCCGTGCCCGAGGGCATGTTTTCGGCGAGCGCCGCGATCGCCACCGCATTGACCGCGGCACCACGCTTGGCCAGGGCCAGCACGGCGCCGCTGACGCTTGCCGCACCGGTCATGTCGTACTTCATGCGCCACATGTCCTGGGCCGGCTTGATCGAGATGCCGCCGGTGTCGAAGGTGATGCCCTTGCCGACGAAAGCCAGCGGTGCTTCGCCGCGAGGACCGCCGTCATAGCGGATCACCAGGAGCCGCGGCGGCCGCGCGCTGCCCTGCCCCACCGCCAGCATCGCGCCCATGCCGAGCTCGGCCATGGCCTGCTCGTCCAGCACCTCGATGCGCACCTTGTCGATGCCGGCGAAGGCAGTGCGAGCACGCTCGACGAAGCTCTCGGGATAGATCACGTTGGCCGGCTCGCTGACCAGCTGGCGCGCGAAGCGCACGCCCTCGGCGACCGGCTGCCACTGGTCCTCCCAGCCGCGCCGCGCGGCTTCGGCATCGACCGTGCGCAAGACCGCACTGCCCTGCCCCAGCACGGGCTGACCGGGCTTGGGGCTGCGGTACTGGCGGAAGGTGAACTGGCCAAGCTCCAGGCCCAGCGCGAGGTGCGCGCCTGCCATCGGCAGCGAGGCCTCCGGCCACAGCACATCGATGCGCGGCGCCGCGCTCAGCACGCCGGCCTGGCCGACCAGGCCGCCGATGTCTTCGAGCAGACGCGGGCTGGGCGCATCGGTGCCGGTGCCGATCACGATGACCTGGGTGTAAGGCCCGACGCCGTGGAGATTCAGCATGCTGCCTCGATCCCCCAGAAAACCAGCGTTGGCGACGGCGCGGGACAGCGCGCCACCGGCGACGCCATCCACCTCGGCGAAGGCCGCCGGAGGCGCCGAATCGCGCGGCAGGGTCACCGCCACCGCACCTTCGCGGGGCACGGCATACGGCTCGAACGCAAGCGTGCGCTGGGCCTGGGCCGCGACGGCGGCAAGGCTGGCGAAGCCGAAGAAAACGAGGCGGGAGAGGAAAAGTCGATGAGACTGCATCGGGAGATCCGTGATCGGTGGGGTGGAGGCGCAGACGCGCGGCGCCACCCTGCGCAAGGCCAAGCGATGCGACATGTCCCAGAAGGCCCGCACTTCACGCACGCTCGACAACTCGGCTCCACCACGGCGTTCCGGGGCTCTTCGCCTGCGCTGAACTTCCGTGACGGCATTCTGCAGGTCTTCGAAACCGCGCTTTCCGGACGCTGACCATGCCCCTACCCAAGGCCCAGGTTCCTGCCCAACACGCTGCAACGCCGGCGACTCGCCCGCTCGCGCCGAAGCGGCCGCGCCGGCTGGGCGCCCTGTTCGCGCTGCTGTGCGCGGCCGGCGCTGGCGCGCAGTCGCCGGCCGTGGTCGAACTCGCCCGGGTCGAACGCGGGGCCTTGAGCGAAACCCTCAGCCTCAGTGGCAGCCTGCGGGCGGTGAACGATGCCCAGCTGTCGCCGCGCATCGAGGGCCTGATCGCCACGCTCGAAGTCGATGCCGGTGCGCGAGTCGAGGCCGGTGCGCCCCTGCTGCGCCTCGATGACCGCCTCGCGCGGCTCGAGGTCGAAGCGCTGGAGGCCGAGTCCGCGGCGACGGCGGCCGCCCGCGATGAGGCCCGCCGCCGTGTCGACGAAGCGGTTCCCCTGGTCGCCCAGCGCAGCCTGCCGCAAACCGAGCTGGCCGCGCGCCGCGCCGCGCTGGCCGAAGCCGAGGCGACGATGAACGCGGTGCGCGCACGGCTGGCCGCGCAGCGCGAGCGGCTCGACCGGCATCTGCTGCGCGCGCCGTTCACCGGCGTCGTGGCCGCACGGCTGATCGACGTCGGCGAATGGGTCACGCCATCCAGCCCGGTACTGCAGCTGGTCGATACCGGGGCGCTGCGCCTCGAAGTCCAGGTGCCGCAGGAGCGTTTCGCCGACATCGACGCCGATACCCGCGTCGAGATCGAACCCGACACCCAGGCCGGCACGCGCTTCGCCGCCCGCATCGACGCCCGCGTGCCGGTGTCCGGCGGCAGCGGCGCACGCACCTTCCTGCTGCAGATCGTGCCCACCGCTGTCGATCCCGCCCTGCTGCCCGGCACCTCGGCGCGCGCGCACTTCCGGCTGAGCCGGGGGGCTGCGCTGAGCATTCCGCGGGATGCCCTGCTGCGGCATCCCGACGGCGGCTACAGCGTGTTTGTCGCGAAGGAAGTTGAGGTTGGGCTGCGCGCGCAGCGCCGACCGCTGCGACTGGGCCGCGAGTCCGGCCTGCGCGTCGAAATCGCAGAGGGCCTCGACGAAGGCGAACGGGTCGTGGTGCGCGGCAACGAGAACCTGCAGGACGGCCAAGCGATCCAAGTGCGCGCGGCCGGGGGCTGAAGGCCATGCTTGAAGCTCTGGTCAAACGCGGCACCCTGGTCACCGTGGCGGTGCTGATCCTCTGCGTGCTCGGCATCGCCGCCGCCCTGCGCATTCCGGTGCAGATGATTCCTGACCTCGAGGTGCGTACGGTCAGCGTGGTCACGCGCTGGCCCGGCGCCACGCCGCAGGACGTGGAGAAGGAAATCCTGATCGAGCAGGAGCGCTTCCTGCGCGGCGTCCCGAACCTGCGGCGGATGGTGTCCTACGCACGCACCGGAGAGGCCAGCATCGAGCTGGAATTCCCTTTCGGCGTCGACATCAACGAAGCCCTGATCCGCACCAGCAATGCGCTGTCGCAGGTTTCGGGCTATCCCGAGAACGTCGATCCGCCGCAGCTGTTGAGCAGCAGCTTCAGCAACAACGCCTTCATGTACTACGCGCTGGCGCCGCTGCCGGGCAATCCGCTGGGCCTCGACGTCAACATGCTGCGCGACTTCGTCGAGGACGAGGTGCGGCCGCGCATGGAGCGGGTACCCGGCGTCTCCCAGATCAATGTCGGCGGCGGCGCCGAGCGCCAGGTGCAGATCCGCGTCGACCCGGCGCGCCTGGCCCAGCGGGGGCTGAGCCTGGACGATGTGCGTGGGGCCGTGCGCGGACGCAATCGCGACAGCTCCGGCGGTGACATCGACAGCGGCAAGCGCCGTTACCTGATCCGCACGGTCGGCCGGGTCGCCGATGCGGAAGGCCTGCAGGAGGTGATCCTGCGCCGCGAGGGCGATGCCATCGTCCGCCTGCGCGACGTCGCCGAAATCGAACTCAGTCATTTCGAACTGCGCGGCCTGGCCTTCGCCGACGGCCAGCCGCGGCTCAATCTCTCCGTCCAGCGCGAGCCCGGCTCCAACGTCATCGACATCAAGGACGCGATGCTGCTGGAAGTCGAGCGCATCAACCGCGACCTGCTGGCACCGAATGGCCTCAGCCTGCGCCTGTTCAGCGACGACGTCCGCTACGTGCAGGACTCGATCCGCAACGTGTGGAGCAATCTGGCGCTCGGTGCCCTGCTCGCCTCGGCGGTGATGCTCTACTTCCTGCGCAGCTGGCGCACCACCCTGGTGGCGATGATCGGTCTGCCGATCTGCACGCTGGCCGCCTTCCTCGGCCTGTTGGCCGCCGGCCGCACCATCAACGTGATCTCGCTGGCGGGTGTGGCCTTTGCGATCGGCATGACCGTGGACAACAGTATCGTCGTGCTGGAGGCCATCGAGAGCGCGCGACGGCGCGGGCTGGCGCGGCTGCAGGCGGCAGTGGAAGGCGCGCGCGAGGTCTGGCCGGCGGTGCTGGCCTCGACGCTGACCACCGCGCTGGTGTTCGCGCCGGTGCTGTTCGTCGAGCAGGAAGCCGGCCAGCTCTACTCCGATATCGGCATCGCGATCTCGACTGCGATCCTCGCCTCGATGCTGGTGGCGATCGGCATCATTCCGGCCGCCAGCGCGCGCTTCTCGCGGGCGGCGCACATCCAGGGACCGCTGCCGGGCGATGCCCCGATCCTGTCCGCGCCCAGCGCCTGGCTGATCGCCAAGCCTCGGCGGGCCCTGGCCTGCGTGCTGGCGACGCTGGCGATCACGCTCGGCGTGGTGTTCGGGCTGGCGCCGCCGGCCGAGTACCTGCCCGAGGGCGAGGAGCCCAAGGCATTCACCCGCATGATCGCGCCGCCGGGGCAGAACCTCGCCGAGATGGAACGTATCGCCGCCGAAATCCGCGCCAGCATCGACCCGGCGGTGAATGGCGATGCCGCCGCCTTCGAGCGCGGCGAGCTGCCGATCCCGCCAATCAAGTACTACTCGATGAGCGTCAGCGCCGGCAGCCTGATGGTGCTGAGCGAGCCGGTCGATGGCGATCAGCTGGCGGCCATGATGGACAGCTTGAGCGCGCTGTTCCGCGGCTATCCGGGCATGCGTGCGTTCTCGGCGCGCGGTTCGATCATCTCCAGCAACGACGGCGGCACCCGCGCGGTGGCGATCGAGCTCTCGGGCACCGACATGGCCGGGCTGTACAGCACCGGCGAAGCCCTGCTGCGGCGCGCCGGCGAGCTCTTTGACAACCCGCAGCTCAGCAGCGAGCCCTCGGCGCTGTCGCTGGACCAGCCGCTGGTCGAGGTGCGTCCGCGCTGGGCACGCCTCGCTGAAGTGGGTTTCGACGCCGACAGCTTCGGCTTCGCGGTGGCCGCGCTGTCGGACGGCGCCTTCGTCGACCAGATGCTGATCGAAGATCGTCCGGTCGATGTGTTCCTGTTCAGCGGCGCCGGCAACCGCCAGACCCTGCAGGGGCTTCCACAACAGACGGTGCTGACGCCGGGCGGCGAGGTGCTGCCGCTGTCGGCGCTGGCCGACCTGGTCGAGACCGTGGACAGCGATTCGCTGCGCCGTGTCGACGGCCGCAGAACGGTCACCCTGTTCGTGATCCCGCCGCGTTCGGTGGCCCTGGAAACCGCAGTCGCGCGCGTGCAGGACGAACTGCTGCCCGCCGCGCGCAGCGCCGGCGAGATCGCGCCCGGCGTCAGCGTGGACCTCAGCGGCGCGGCCGATCAGCTCGATGCCACCCGCGAAGCCCTGGTCGGCAACTTCGCGGTCGCCATCCTGCTGTCCTACCTGCTGCTGGTGGCGATCTTCACCCACTGGGGCTACCCGCTGCTGATCCTCGTCACCGTGCCCACCGGCGTCGCCGGCGGCATCCTCGGCCTGCTGGCCCTGAACCTCGCCGGCAGCGCGTCGGCGGCGTTGGGCCTCGGCGGCTTCAGCCAGCCCTTCGACATGATCACCATGCTCGGCTTCCTGATCCTGCTCGGCACGGTGGTGAACAATCCGATCCTGGTGGTGGACCGCACCCGCGCCAACCTCGGCCGCGGCATGGCGCTGGACGAGGCCATCCTCGACGCGGTGCGCGCGCGCCTGCGGCCGATCCTGATGTCGACGCTCACCACCCTGTTCGGCCTCGCCCCGCTGGTGCTGGTGCCCGGCGCGGGCACCGAGCTCTATCGCGGCGTGGGCGTGGTAGTGCTGGCGGGCCTGCTGTGTTCGACCGTGGTGACGCTGAGCTTCCTGCCCTGCCTGCTGCGGCTGGTGCTGGGGCGCTCGGCGCCGGTTCCAGGCAGCGAACTCGCGGCGGGACGGGGAGACAAGGCAACAGCCGCCTGAAGAGAGGCGATCCAACCCCCACTTCGCGCCCTGGTGAACCGATGCGGTGCCGCGTGGAACTGCATGAGGCGGGACTTGAAGCGGAGGGGCGATACGACAGCGGCGACGCCAAAGCGCCGCCGCTGTGCTTTCCGCCGGTTGCCGGGGATTGATTGGGGCGGGCTCAGCCGCGACCCAGCTCCATCACCTTGGTCCAGGCCTTGACGAAGTCCTGCACGAACTTCTCGCTGCCGTCGTTGGCGGCGTAGACCTCGGCCACCGCACGCAGCTCGGAGTGCGAGCCGAAGATCAGGTCGACCGGCGTCGCCGTCCACTTCAGCTCACCGCTGGCGCGGTCACGGCCCTCGTACAGGCCAGGCTGGTCAGCCGACTTCGACCACTGCGTCGACAGGTCGGTCAGGTTGACGAAGAAGTCGTTGCTGAGCGCACCGGGACGGGCGGTGAACACACCATGCTTGGCACCGTCGGTGTTGGCGTCCAGCGCACGCAGGCCGCCGACCAGCACGGCCATTTCCGGCACCGTCAGGGTCAACAGATTGGCGCGATCCACCAGGGCCTCGGCCGGCGACAGCGCGCTGCCTTCGCTGAAGTAGTTGCGGAAGCCGTCCGCCGCCGGCTCCATCGCCGCGAACGAAGCCACATCGGTCTGCGCCTGGCTGGCATCGGCGCGACCCGGCGTGAACGGTACCTGCACCGAATGACCGGCGGCACGGGCCGCCTGCTCGATCGCCGCTGCGCCGCCGAGCACGACCAGGTCGGCGATCGACACCTGCTTGCCGCCCGTGGCCTTGCGATTGAACTCGGCCTGGATGCCGGCGAGGGCCTGCATCACTTTGGCCAGTTCGGCCGGCGAGTTCGCCGCCCAGTCCTTCTGCGGCGCCAGCCGCACGCGGCCACCGTTGGCACCACCGCGCAGATCGCTGCCGCGGTAGCTGGCCGCCGCCGACCAGGCCGCGCGCACCAGCGCCTGCACGCTCAGCCCGGAGTCGAGGATCTCAGCCTTCAGCGCAGCAATGTCCTGCGCGTCGATCAGCGCATGCTCCACCGCGGGGATGGGGTCCTGCCAGAGCAGCTCTTCCTGCGGCACCAGCGAGCCCAGGTAGCGCGAGCGCGGGCCGAGATCGCGATGGGTCAGCTTGAACCAGGCGCGGGCGAACGCATCGGCGAACTGCTCGGGATTGTTCTTGAAGCGCAGCGAGATCTCGCGATAGGCCGGGTCCTCGCGCAGGGCGAGGTCGGTGGTGAACATGATCGGCGCGTGGCGCTTGCTCTTGTCGTGAGCGTCCGGCACCAGGTTGGCGCCCTGACCATCGGCGGGAATCCACTGGATCGCGCCGGCCGGGCTGCGGGTCTGCACCCACTCGAAGGCGAACAGGTTGTCGAGGTAGTTGGTGGTCCAGGCGATCGGATTGACCGTCCACGCACCCTCGAGGCCGCTGGTGATGGTGTCCGCGCCCTTGCCGCTGCCGCACTTGTTGTTCCAGCCGAGGCCCTGGTTCTCGATCGGCGCGCCGGCCGGCTCGACCTCAAGACAGCCCTCGGGCTTGCGCGCGCCGTGGGCCTTGCCGAAGGTGTGGCCGCCGGCGATCAGGGCCACGGTCTCCTCGTCGTTCATCGCCATCCGGCCAAAGGTCTCGCGGATGTCGCGCGCCGCTGCCAGCGGGTCGGGCTTGCCGTTCGGGCCTTCCGGGTTGACGTAGATCAGGCCCATCTGGGTAGCCGCCAGCGGGCGCTGCAGCTTGCGGTCGCCGGCGTGGCGGGCGTCCTCCAGGAACTTGTTCTCCGGTCCCCAATAGGTGACGTCACCTTCCCAATCATCGACGCGGCCGCCGGCGAAGCCGAAGGTCTTGAAGCCCATCGATTCCAGCGCGACGTTGCCCGCCAGCACCATCAGGTCGGCCCAGGAGATCGCGCTGCCGTACTTCTGCTTGACCGGCCACAGCAGGCGGCGGGCACGGTCCAGATTGACGTTGTCCGGCCAACTGTTCAGCGGCTCGAAGCGCATCTGCCCGCCGTCGGCGCCGCCGCGGCCGTCGAAGGTGCGGTAGGTGCCGGCGCTGTGCCAGGCCATGCGGATGAAGAAAGGCCCATAGTGGCCGTAGTCGGCCGGCCACCAGTCCTGCGAGGTGGTCATCAGGGTTTTCAGGTCGGCCTTGACCGCTTCCAGATCGAGGCGGTTGAAGGCGGCCGCGTAATCGAAGTCGGCGCCCATCGGGTTGGATGCCTGCGCATGCTGGCGCAGCGGCCGGAGGTCGAGGCGCTGCGGCCACCAGTCCTGGGCTCCCATGGGTGCCTGGGCAACAGCGGCACCGGACCATCCGGCAGTGGTGAGTGCCGCGGCCAGCGCGAGCGTCAGAAGTTTCTTGGTGTGCATGTGAATCTCCATATTTCCGTGGGGATGCAGCCAACAGCACCGCCGAGCTTAGGAACACGCCACTCGGTTGTTAAATAGATTCTCCGAACCTGAACGATATGCAGCGCCTATCGGACCTCTCTGACTCCTGACGCACTCCGCCAGCCTCAGCAGAAGTCGCTTCTGAAACTGACAGGCATGCGGCGTAGCATGCGCCTAATGGGCGTGCTCGACATCAACTCCGCTTTCAGCGCCGGCCTGCTGCAGATGCAGCGGATGCAGGCGGCATGCAGCGTGCTGCTCGCTCCCCTGCTTGAGCCGGCTGCGCTCGCCGAGCTCCAGACACAACGACTGCGACGCCTGTTGCGACAGGCGCGCGCCAACTCGCCCCTGCACGCCCAACGCCTGCGCGACATCACGCCCGAGGATCGCTTCGAACTGGCGGATCTTGCCGGGCTGCCGGTGCTCGACCGCCGCAGCCTGATGCGTGACTTCGAGGCGGGCCTGTGTGCGCCCGCGCCGGACGCAGGGCGCGTCCGCGATTGGCTGCGCTCGCCCGAACAGGTCGGCGAACTGCTGCAGGGGCGCTGGCAGGTATGGGAAAGCTCGGGCACCCACGGCGAGCCCGGCTGGTTTGTGCAGGATGCCGGTGCGCTCGCCGTCTACGACGCGCTCGAAAGCCTGCGCGGCGCCGGGTCCAGCGCCTGGAGCACGCTGGCGGCCGGCGGTCGCATGGCGCTGCTGGTCGCCACCGGCGGACACTTCGCCAGCATCGCGGCCTTCGAGCGGCTGCGCCGAGAGCAGCCCTGGCTGGGAACCCAACTTCGCGCCTTTTCCATCCTCGACCCGCTGGACGCCCTGGTCGAGGCGCTGAACGACTGGCGGCCGAGGGTACTGGCCACCTATCCCACTGCCGCCGCCCTGCTGGCCGAGGAAGCGCGCGCGGGCCGTCTGCAGATCCAGCCCATCGAAATCTGGTGCGGTGGCGAAACCCTGCGCGACGGCGTGCGCAGCCGGATCGAGTCGAGCTTCGGCTGCAGGGTGCGCAACAGCTATGGCGCTTCGGAGTTCTTCTGCCTGGCCAGCGAATGCCTGCACGGCGGCCTGCACCTCAATGCGGACTGGGCCCTGCTGGAGCCGGTCGATGACCGCTTCCAGCCGGTCGCGGTCGGCAAGTGGCCGCATACGACCCTGCTGACCCATTTGGGCAATCTCGTGCAGCCGCTGATTCGCTACGACCTCGGCGACCGCGTGCGCTTCACCGGCGAGCGCTGTCGCTGCGGCAGCCGGCTGCCGCTGATCGAGGTTCGCGGTCGTGAGGATGATCTGCTTCGGCTGCGCGACGCGTCGGGCGCTTTCAGGGGCGTGCTGCCGCTCGCCCTGTCGACGGTGATCGAGGATGAAGCAGGCCTGTTCGACTACCAGCTGCTGAAGCTGTCGCCGGATCGTCTGCGACTGCAGTCCAGCCACGCGGATCTGCCGACGCTGACACGCGCAGCGGAAATACTCGGCCACTGGCTGCGCGAGCGCGGCCTCGGCGGCGTGGCGATCGAACTCAAGCCTTGCTGCCCGCTTGAACGCGGCCACAGCGGCAAGCTGAAGCGCATTCTCTCCACGCCAGCCCGCTGAGAACCTTCCAGCGGGCGCGGTCGGTGCGGGGAGGCGGCTCGCGCTCGAACGCCACCGCCGATGCAGAGGGCATCGCATCCGCCGATGCGATGCCCCGAGGCACAGGGTCCGCTTTGCGCTTACTCGAACTGGATCACCAGCTCGTCTTCGCAGAAGTTGAACTCGACCACATCGGAGTCGCTGCCGTCCTCGAAAGCAGCCATGAAGTACCAGACGCAGCCGCTTTCATCGGTGCTGGAATCCCAGACCATGTCGGCAGTCACGCCGGCCGGGATGCCCGACCCGATATCGAAGGCGCCCCAATCCTCACCGTCCTCGGAGACGACCACGGCAACGATGTCCTGATCGGTGTTGTTCTCGATCTGGAACTGGTACTCGGCAAAGGCCACCGGCGAAGCCAGCAGGAGGGCGAAGGCATACAGCCATGCACGCATGGGAATCCTCATTGGAAAGCGGCCACGCGGAGCCCCATGCCCCGGCGTGCGCAGCTCGCTACGGGCAAGAAGCATGCCGCCTGCCGCCAGCACAATTCCGCCGCGTCCCACAGATTCGCGCCTGGCGCGACCAAAGCCATGTGACGCCGGCGCGCAGGGCTGGCTATGCTCGCGCCCTGCTCTCCGACCGGATCCACCATGCGCGCCTGCACACCAGCCCTCCTGCTCTGCCTGTTCAGCGCCAGCGCCCTCCACGCGCAGCCTTTGCCGGGCATCGGCATAAAACCGGATGCGCTGGCCGAGCACATCCGCGTGCTGGCATCCGATGCGTTCGAGGGCCGCGCGCCAGCCACGCCTGGCGAAGACAGAACGGTGGCCTACCTGGCCGAGCAGTTCGAGCGTGCGGGCCTGGAGCCGGGCGGAGAGGACGGCGGCTGGACCCAGCGCGTCACCTTGGTGCGCAGCGAGATCAAAGGCCCCGTACACGCGCAGTTCGAGCTTGGCGAGACCACCCAGCCACTGGTGAACAGCGAGGACATCGCGGTCGAGAGCCTGCACCCGGCCGAGCGCGTCGACCTGCAGCGCGTACCGCTGGTCTTCGCGGGCTACGGCGTGCATGCCCCCGAACTCGACTGGGACGATTTCGGCGATCTGGATGTGCGCGGCAAGCTGCTGGTGGTGCTGGTCAACGACCCGGATTTCGAGAGCGGCGAAGGCCGCTTCGGCGGACGCGCGATGACCTACTACGGCCGCTGGACCTACAAGTACGAAGAAGCCGCGCGGCGCGGCGCCGCCGGCGTGCTGATCGTCCACGAGGACGCCCCCGCGGCCTATCCCTGGGCCACCGTGCGCAACGGCCGCAACGGGCCGCAGCTCGACATCGTCCGCGACGACGCCGACACCCATCACCTGAAGATGCGCGGCTGGATGCAGCGCGCCGCGGCCGAGCGTCTGTTTACCGCCGCGGGCCTTGATTTCGAGGCCGCAAAGCGCGCTGCCCAGCAGCCGGGCTTCAAGGCCCACGCGCTGGAAGGCGCCTCGCTCAGCATCGCCTTCGATGTGCAGCACAGCCGCATCGTCAGCCGCAACGTGCTCGGCCTGCTGCCGGGCGAGGGGCGCGCCGATGAGACCGTGGTCGTCTCCGGCCACTGGGACCACTTCGGGATCACGCCGAATGCCGACGCCAGCGGCGACAACATCATCAACGGCGCCGTCGACAACGCCACCGCGCTGGCCTCGATGATCGAACTCGCACGCGTGTTCGCCGCCGGCGAGCGGCCGCAGCGCAGCCTGCTGTTCTTCGCGCCCACGGCCGAGGAGAACGGCCTGCTTGGCGCCAAGTACTACGTTGCCAACCCGCTGCGACCGCTGGCCACCACGGCCGCGGTCATCAACATCGAGATGTGGAGCCCGGACGGGCCGACCCGCGACATCTCCTCCTGGGGGCTGGGCAAGGTCTCGCTGGAGCGGAGTCTTGAGGCCGCCGCCGCCATCGACGGGCGCACCCGCTCGCTGGACGAGAACTTGGAGGCCGGACTGTTCTACCGCGCCGACCACTTCGCCTTCGCCCAGGCCGGCGTGCCCGCGCTCACCCTGGGCCCCGGCACGGATCTGCTGGACGGCGGCATCGAAGCGGGCAAGGCCGCGCGCGCCAAGTACTTCGCCGAGCGCTACCACCAGCCCGCCGACGAGTATGACGACAGCTGGGACATGCGCGGCCCGACGCGCGACACCCAGACGGTGTACCGGCTGGTCGAATCGATCGCCCGCAGCGCCGACTGGCCGCAGTGGGATGCCGACAGCGAGTTCGCCGCCGAGCGCACCAAGACCGACGCGCTGCGCGCCTCGCGCTGAGGCGGCCCGTCATTCCGGAAACCGCCGCATGCGTACCTTTGTGTTGAGAGCCCGCGCCGCACCCACCGACAGCCAGGCCCTGCTGGCCAACGTCGGCCGTGAGGCGCACACCGAGATCCTTGCGCATGCACTGATGAACGCGATCTTCGTCGCGCAGTCGCACCGCGAGGATGTCGTGGTCTACCTTGTGCTGGAAAGCACGCGCGACTACTCGCGCACGCTGCGCTTCGAATCAAACGCACTGCAGGACCTCGGCGGCTTCGACGAGCGCCGCCTGCTGGCGCGGATTGCCAAGGCCCTCGATGCGTCCATCGGCATGGGCAAGGACGAGACCCGCAGCGTCGAGCCCGGCCTCGAAGTGGCCACCACCAGCTTCGAGCGACTGGTGCAGCGACTGGCCGAAGACCACACCCTGTACATGATGGATCGCAAGGGCAGGCCAATCCGCGAGCAGGCCTTCAGCGGCAAGCCCTGCTTCCTGCTGACCGACCACATCCCGATGCCCAAGAACGCGATCCGCGGTCTGGAGCGCCTGGGCGCAGAGAAGCTCTCACTGGGCCCGAGGATGCTGTTCGCCTCACAGTGCGTGGTGCTGATCCACTACGAGCTCGACCGCGCTGCTTGATGCTCCGGACGTACGGCGCAAGGAACGCATCCGAGGCGATGCTACCGGGCCGACAGCAGAAGGCCACTGGGCGTTCCATCCGGACCGGACCCGCTATCGGAATCGCGGGCACCCGCCAGGTCGAAGGGACCGCACCCTGCCCTCCATGTCTCTGTTCGGGTGGAGACAGGTGAGCGCGGTCCGCGGCAATTTCGCGCTGCGTCCAAGCCCTTGCGCGCGCGACTGCGCACACCGGCCATTGAAGCTCGATGCGGCGGAGGTGGCAGCAGGGCTGCAGCGCTACCGCGCGAGGCGCCGCAGCCAACGCTGGGCGAAGTTCTCCGGCGCGACGGGCTGACCGATCAGGTAACCCTGCAGCACATGGCACCCGAGTTCCGGCAGCAGGTTCCGCTGGACTTCAGTCTCGACGCCCTCGGCCACCACCTCCAACTGCATCACTCGGGCGATATCGAGGATGGAGCGCACGATCTCGCGCTGGCGCAGATCTGCGCACAGGGCGAGCGTGAAAACGCGATCCAGCTTCAGGACATCGGCCGGCACCTCGGTCAGGTGCACCAGCGAGGAGAAGCCGGTGCCGAAATCATCGAGCGCAATGCGCACCCCCAAGGCTCTGAGTCCACTGAGGTTGTCACGCACCTCGCGCGACTGGTTGACCGCCATGGATTCGAGAATCTCGATCTCGATCCGCTCTGGCGACAAGCCGTGGCGCTCAAGGGCCTCACGCACGCGAACCACCACCGGCGTACGTTCGAACTGGATCGGCGAGAAGTTGATCGAAACGCGGAAGGGCGGAAAGCCCTGCGCATCCCACTGCTTCATCTGGGCACAGGCCTGCCCCAGCACCCATTCTCCGAGCCAGGTGGCAAGGCCCATCTCGTCGAGCAGATGCACGAATCTCCCCGGCAGCACCATCCCGCGCTGCGGTGACTGCCAGCGCAACAGGGCCTCGGCGCCAACCAGAGCGCCTGTTCGTGCATCCACCTTGGGCTGGAAATGGAGCAGGAACTCGTTGCGCTGAATGGCCTCGCGCAGTTCCTGGGTCAGTTCGAAGCGGTCGCGCGTGGCCGCCGTGATGTTGCTCGTATAGAAGCCGTAGCCGCCGCGAACGCGGCGCTTCGAGTCGTACATCGCTTCATCGGCCATCCTCAGCAGATCCGCAGGCGTGGCCGCATTGTCCGGATAGAGGGCGATGCCAAGGCTGGCCGAGACAACCACGGACTGCAGCCCCAGCTGGAACGGCGAGTCCAGCTCAGATTGCAGATCGCGCGCGATCCGATCGACCGCCGCGAAGGCGGTATCGGCGGCGAGGTCGGCGATGACGATCACGAACTCGTCTCCGCCGAGTCGGGCGACCGTTGCCTCAGCGCGGACCTGACGGCTCAACCGCGCCCCGAACTCCATCAGCAGCAGGTCACCCTCCGCGTGCCCCAGGGTGTCGTTGATCTGCTTGAAGCGGTCGATGTCCAGGAACAGCACGGCGAGCGCGCGGCCGTTGCGGGCTGCATGGCCGATGGCCTGCTGCAGACGCTCCAGCAGCAGCATGCGATTCGGCAAACCCGTCAGAGCGTCGTGGTGGGCCTGCTGGTAGAGACGACGCTCGCGCTCGATGTTCGCCGCCGAGAGCGCCATGCGGTCGGCGAGCGAACGCCCGAGCTGCATGATCTCGTCGAAATTCCCGGGCCGAGAGGCGAACCCCATCAGAAGCGCGCTGTCCAGCTTGCGGTTCAGAAGCACCGGAAACAGGAGCAGACAGGCAGGCGAACTCCCGCACAGGGCTTGCAGCGCCTCCGCGGGCAGCGCCGAGGCAGGAATCTCGTGGCAAGCACTGCCGCTCGGAAGATCCGAAATGCAATGACGATCCACGCGGATGCGCGACCCGGAGGCCTCACGCGATTCGCCCCTCTGCTGGCACAACAGCTCCGCGGATCCATCCGGTTGCAGCATGAGCCCCCCTGCGTGGGCGTCCGGCAACACCTGCGACAGACCGGACAGCACCGTGTGGGCGACCGTCTCCCTGCTCGCCGAATCGAGTACGGCGCGATCCAGCGCCGACAACAGCCCGAGCACCTCGAACTTCTGCTCAAGCCGCATCGCCATCAGGTCGAAGGCCCGCCCCAGTTCGCCGAACTCATCGTCGCCGCGCACCTCCGAGCGTGCGCCAAGCTGCCCGGCGGACAAGCGCTTGGTGCTCGCCTGCAGCTTGAGGAGCGGAGCGATCTGCTGGCGGATCTGGCTGTTGGAAAGGCCGACCGCCAGCGCGATCGCCAGCAGCACCACGGCTGCAAAAACCAGCCTGTAGGTGGCCAGCGAGGCGAGTTCTGTCGACTTGGGCGTGGCCACCATCACCACGAAGCCCGGGCTGTCGAGTGCCGGCAGAAAACGCGCTCGCCAGAATCCCAGCAGGAAGGCTTCGCCGCCGATCTGGATCTCGCCAACGCTGGCGTTGTGGTCGCTGGCGGCAACCGGAATCGCGGGCACCCCGGCCTCGGCGAGCCGGCGCGTGCAGTAGAGCGCTTCACCCTGAAGTGAGAACACGCAGGCGTGCTCGGGCCGCGAGTCCTTGGACCAGAACCCATCAGCGTCGAGTCGGCCGATCCAGAGCGTCGACTGCACGCCTGACCAGAATCTCAGTTCGGGGGCCGTGCCTGGGCGCAGCGCGAGGGAAACGCCCGTCTGCCCGAGCTCAGGTCCAGCGGACTTCTCGGCCCATTCGATCGACGCGAAGCCCGCGAGCTCCGGGACAGGGTCGAGCCCGCCCTCCTGCACGGCCTGCTGGAACTCCGAGGCATGCCGGTTCAGGCTCTCCACGAGGCTCATGCCATAGGCCTTGCTGTCCAGCATCAGACGATGGTGCGCCGCCGCCGTGAGGGTATTGCCGACCTGGATGTAGGCATACAGGGCGACGCCCGCGAGTGGCAGTAGCGCCGCCAGCAGGAAGCGGATGAACAGCCGTCGGCCAACCGGACTTCTGAGATGGGGTTCGAGCAAGGGTCAGTGATCCTCGGCCTTGCCGATAAAGCTGCCATTGCCAGCCCGGACGATGTCATCGCGCGCGCGCGCGCCGGTCAGCTGGGTCTGGGTTCGGCCATCCTTGCCAACGCTGTAGAGGTCGAAATCGCGGTTCAAGGGGTTGAGGTTCTTGTCGCGACGTACCGCACCTGTGGGCGGGCGCGGCACCACGTCGATGGGAAGGTAGCGGTACGGACGCTTCCAGGGATCAAGCTGCGGGAGCGAGTCGCTCAGCTCGCCAAGGCTGGCGGGATAGGAGCCCGAGGTGGTACGCCGGCGCTCCAGCGCCATCGCGATCTCGCCGATGTCGCGAACCGCCTGCGCCACATAGGCGCGCTCGACCGCCCGCTGGTAAGCGGGCACCGCGAGCATGGCCAGCGCCGCCACGACCACGATCGTGATCAACAACTCCACCAGAGTGAAGGCCCGCTGCCTGCGCGCGCGCCGTTGCATGCGATCTCCCATTGAGTCCACCCGAGCGCGCGGTGTGGCGCATTCATCCGCTTTCAGGCGTTGGCGGAGTATGCGTGCACAAGGCGTCTCGCGCGAACGCGACAAGCCACCAACCACCCCAGAACTGCAAACGAATGCAAAAGGCGCCTCACGCAAGGCTCAAGGCGGCGGCGGAAGCGAGGCCGGCCCAGCGTCCAAAGCGCAGCCCCGGCGGAGTTGGCCAGCCGATTTCCGCAGCTGCGCGACGCCCTGATCAAGCGGGGAAGACCGAAGCGGAAGCCTGCGCCCGCCAGCGACCCGCCGCGCAGGCGATGCGACAGCGGCGGCCCCACTGGTCGAAGGGCGGCGCGCCGAGCCTGCAGCAAATGAAGCGCTGACCCGCCGTTCACGGCTGCCAACATGATCGGCCAGCTCCACCACCTTCGGCTCGGTCTGGCGGTACGGGCGGTCGACCCTGAGCGCGTGCACCCGCGCGACGCGGCATAGACCGGCTCTACCACATAGGCGATCTGTACCGGCACGGCCGACACGTCGCACACGGGCGCGGCGCTGGCGCGACCCGCGCGGACACCAGAACCGGGCGGTCCCACGCTGGCAGACGAGTGCAGTCGGCAGACACCGCGAAGCGGCTCAGCCCTCCTCGTCGCGCGAATTGATGCCGCGCCGGGCACCTTCACCGCGCGCCGGGGGCAGATCGTCGTTGATCTTCTGCAGCTTGCCGAGGCTGTCCGGTTCGCCCTTGCCCGTGGGTGCCGAACGTGACACCTCGTCCGCAAAGTCCTTGCCGCCGGTGCTCGCTGTCCCGCTGGAGTCGCCCGGCTCGATCGCGGATGCGGACGCCTCGACATCACCACCCTCGCCGAACAGGATGCCCACGGCACCGGGCCGCGCCAGCGCCAGCTGGGACATCGGCTGCCGCAGATGCGGCCCCAGCAGCCGACTCCAGGCGCGATCCATCTGCGCGTACTCATCCGCACACAGTTCGGCGCGTTCGGAGGGCAGCTCCCAGGACGCCGTGAGCTCTTCCGCGGCCTCGGGATCGCTGCCGTAGGCCCAGCACAGCAAATTGAAGTAACGCTGTTCGTTCAGGGCATGCACCCCGGCAAAGTCGGCCGCACCCACCTCGCCGCTCTCGGTGTAGTAGGTGGCCGCATAGCCCAGCACCGCATCGGCGTCGCCTGCGCTGATCAGCATCCAGGCGGACAACTGGTCGACCACGTCCTCCTCGCGACCGGTGATGGGCAGATCCAGCACATGCACCAGAGCGTGGCCCACCTCGTGCAGCAAGGTGCCCATCCACGCGCCGGTCAGCGCATCGGACTCGACCGACTCGTCCTCGAACTGGCCATCGAGCACGCCGGCCATGTCCTCCATCAGCTCCAGACACATCTGGATCTCGTAGGCCTCGGGGTCGTAGTAGGCGTTCGACTCACCACACTCGACAAGGCGAACCGAGACGTTGCGCGGCAACCGTAGTTGGGCATTCAGGGCGGCGACCGCATTCTCCAGCAGCGCCATGCGGCCCAGGCGTTCGGCCTCCGCCCGCAGCACACGCGATTCGACCTGCGGCGGCTGCACCTGGAAGCCCTCGGCGCGGGCGTCCAAGGTGGCCAGAAGCCCCGGCGCGAGTAGCACCGCGGCCGCGGCGGAAGCCCATCGAGACATGCTCAGCTCCTCAAGCGCAATCGGTGAAGGTGCCCAACAAGACGACCGCCGCAGGGTTCACGGCGCGTCCGCCACCCGCGCGGCGTTCCAGTTGAACAGGAAATCGCGATGCTCCGCCCAGGTCTGCCCCACGGCCTGATCGTCCACCAGGCAGACCGCACTGTGATAGGGGCCCGTTCCATCGCTGGTGCGAAAGCTTGCACACAGGCGACCGCGATCGAATTTCCAGCGCCCGGCCTCGATGGCGCTGTTGTAGAAGCTGCCCGCGACCGTGCCATCGTCCTTCAACTCCAGCTGCATGGGCTGGGTGTAGACCTTTCCCGGCTCGCTGGCCAGATCGACGCTCCAGTCACCGCTCAAACCGTCTTCCGCCCGCGCCGGTGAGGCCGCGACGAGAAGACTCACCAGCACAAGGAGAGAACGCAGCATGGGGACGAACTCCTGGATTGAGGGATGCCGCTGGCACTGTGCCCCAGCGCGTGTGAGTGCGGATGCAAGCAGCAGACACCGGGAGTGCGCAAGCCCCAGGTCGCTGGCAGAGCCCAGGCTCTGAAGAGAGCGCAGGGCAGCGCCCCCAACGACGCATCGGCCAGCATTCCGCCGCCCTTGAATGCGGACACACAGCAGGATCGATTCGGCTTCGCGCCGAGGACTGTCGTCGGCGATCAGCGCCCTGCTTCAACATCCATCAAGGACAAGGCCAAGTTCGCGTCGCGGCCATCCTCAGCCCACCAACACTCCGACCGGGAGACGACTCAACGCGGCTGCAACAGGTTTCCGTCGCTGCGTCGGCGACGCGGCCCGCGAGACATCCACAGCCTTGTTGAGGATTGGACGCCAGCCAGGCGACCAACGCCGACCCAGGCAAGCGGTGGCTCTCCGTCGGGCACGAAGACACCGCGCAGCCAGAGAGACTTGAAGCAGATGCACGACCTCAGAGAAGAAGTCAGCGCGGGGACTTGGCCTTGAGCAGATCCGCCAGCCCTGCAAAGGGGTTGGAGGTGGCCGGCTCGATCCGCTCCTCAAGCCCCATGCTGTTGCCCAGCTCGATCTGCCGCTGGTGCTCGTTGTCGTGGCAGTACAGGCAGAGCAGCTCCCAGTTCGAGCCGTCTGGCGGGTTGTCCTGGTGGTTGTGGTTGCGGTGGTGCACGGTCAGCTCGCGCAGATTGCTGTGGCTGAACTCGCGCGCACAGCGGCCGCAGACCCACGGGTACATCTTCAGCGCCTGCTCGCGATAACCCAGGTTGCGCTCGCGCGCGCTGCGATGCGCGGCGGCAACAATGGCATCGAGCTTGGCGGAATCGATCGCTTTCATGGCTACCTCCTGGAGCTTCAGCCTACAGCCTTCGCGAAGGACAGCCAGACGCAGTCCATCGCGCACGCGGACCTCGGCACCCCTCGGGTTGACGCATCGACCCGCTCGATCGTCGCAGGCCCGCCCCCCCGGACGACGGACACCGACGGCGCGTCATCGCGCTGGATGCCACGCCCCCCATCGAATGAACGCGGCCTTCAAGCCCACGCGGCTAGGCTTCACGGCCCTTTGCCACCCCACAGGACACCCGCATGGCCACGACCACCCTCGACTCCATCAAGCACCGCGTTTCCGCCAACGCCTTCGATCCCACCCACGTGCTCTCGCGCGAAGAGATCGAATCGCTCGTGGCCTACGCGCTGGAGGCCCCCTCCTCGTTCAACCTGCAGCACACCCGCTTCATCGCCGTGATCGACCCGGCGCAGAAGGCCAAGCTCAAGGCGCTCAGCTGGAACCAGGCCAAGGTGAGCGACGCCGCCGTCACCTTCATCATCCTCGGCGACACCCAGGCCCAGGAGAAGCTGCCCGACCTGATGGCGCGCGCGGTGCAGGCAGGCCACATCGACCAGGGCGTGGCCGACTGGTTCATCAACGGCGCCGCCGGATTCTACGGCGACTACCAGAACGAGCGCCTGGTGCGCGACGAAGTGATCCGCAGCGCCAGCTTCGCCGCCATGAACCTGATGCTCGCGGCCGATGCCATGGGCTTCGCCAGCGGCCCGATGATCGGCTTCGACAGCGCCGGTGTGCAGGCCGCCTTCAACATCCCCGAGCGCTACGTGCCCGTGCTGACCCTGGCGGTGGGCCGCGCCGCCGAGGGCAACTGGCCGCGCAAGCCGCGTCTCGCGGTGTCGGAAGTGCTGGCCTGGGATGAAGGCAAGACCTTCTGATTCGAGGTGACGCACGAGGCCGCGTCGGCAGACGCGGCCTCGCACTTTGTAAAGTCGCTGGGCGTGAGCCGATGGTTCAAGACAGGCCGGCAGACCGGCGCGGAACCCGCTGGATGGTCGGTTGGCCCGGCACAGGGCCCGCCGCAGCGCGGGCGGCCTGTAGACGTCGGCGCAGCGTGAGGCACCTCAGGGCAGCGGCAGTACGCAGACGAAACGGGCCCCGCCCCCTGCCCGATTGAAAGCAGTCAGACTGCCGCCGTGCATGTCGACGATGCTGCGCGCGATCGACAGGCCAAGCCCGGTACCGCCAGCTCCACTCTTGGTTTTCGAGCTTTGCGAAAAGCGGTCGAAGATGGCTTCCAGCTCGCCGCTCGGAATGCCGGGCCCTCGATCCGCCACCTCCACCTCGACCCGGTGCATGGTCGCGTCAACGCGCACGTCCACCTCGACCGTGGCGTCCTTCGGCGACAGCCGAACGGCATTGGCCAGCAGGTTGCGAAGCACCTGGGCCAAGCGCCGCGGGTCTGCACGGATGGGGATCTGCTCGGGCTGTCGCAGCGCGATGTGCACGTCGCTGCGGGACCTGAGTTCGAACTCATCCACCACAGCGGCGACCAGGTCGGTGAGCTCGCAGGGCTCAAGGGCAACGCTGAAATTGCCGTAATCTATCTTCGCGGAATCCAGCAGATCATTGACCAGATTCAGAAGCTGGGTGCCCTGCTTGACGATGCGCGTCGCATAGCGGTGCGCCTCCGAAGCTTCGTCGTCCTGCGACCGTTCAACCAGAAGATCGGCGAAGCCCAGAATCCCGTGCAGCGGCGTGCGAAGCTCGTGCGACATGTTGGCGAGGAACTCGCTCTTCGCCCGGTTGGCCGCCTCGGCCGCATCCTTGGCCAGTTCCAATTCCTGCGTGCGCTGCGCGACACGCTCCTCGAGCCGCGCATTCGCGGCCTTGAGCTCGGCCTCCATGCGGCGTTGCGAGGTGACCTCCCAGTTCAGACCCGTCATGGAGACCGGCCGCCCATCGGCGCCGCGCGTGACCCGGGCCATGGCGTGGATGACGTGGATGGAGCCGTCGGGCCAGATCACGCGGAACTCGGTGTCGTAATCCGCACCGCCCTGCAGCGCCGTCTGCAGCGCCCCGGCCGCTCGTTCCAGATCCTGCGGATGCACCCGGCTCGCCCAGGTGTCGTAGACGCTGCGCTCCTCGCGATCGCGCACGCCATACAGCGTGTACATCTGCTCATCCCAGAGCAGTGCGTCGGTCGCGAGTTCCCACTCCCACACGCCGATTCCGCCGCTCTCCGTCGCCAGGGCGAGTCGCCGGTGTGCGCGCTGAAGACTTTCTCTGGCGGTCCGCTCGGCGGTGACGTCGCGGAGGATGCCCACCATGCGCGAGGGCTCGCCTTCCGCCACCTCGAACACCCGCCCAACGAGCTCGATCTCATGGTTCGACGCGTCCGGCCAGCGCGTGCGATAGCCCACCCGATAGGCCGATCGCTTGCGCAGGGCGTCGCCAATGACCTGCTCGACGTGCTCGCGATCCTCGGCGTGCACGCAGGACAGCCAGAAGGCATACGAAGGCTCGGCGGAAAACGGTGCCACGCCGTGCAGTTCGAAGGCGAGGCTGTTCCAGTAGGTCCGCCCGCTGTCAGGCTCGAACGACCAGATGCCGAGCTGGGCGGCCTCGGTCGCGGTCTCCAGGCGTTTCTGAGCCTCCAGGAACGCGCGTTCCGAGCGCCGGATCCCGGAAACATCCACCCCCGTGCTGATGAAGACCTCATCGACGGGAATGCTGGTCATCTGCAGGGTCTGGTCCGTGCCCTCGAAGTGGACCTCCCAGGAGTAGGGCTGGCGCTCGCGAAAGATCTTTTCGACGATCGGTAGAAAGGTGGCCGTAGCCTCTACCCCCGGAAAGATCTCGTCCGTGGTCAGCCCCTTGATGTCGGCGAGCGACTTTCCCCACGCCTTCAGCGCTGCGGGATTGGCGTTGAGCAGGCGCCAGGTCTGGATGTTGCCGTCGGCGTCCCGCACCAGACGCCAGATGTGGACCTCATGCAGGATCTGGTTGAACACCGTCTCGTAGAGCGACATCGGGTCGGGCGTGTTCGCCTCGTCCGGAGCTCCACCGTTTGCGTTCATCCGGCCCCTCGTGGTCGACCCGACGCGAGCATCCGCCGGTGGCCAGAGCATGCAACGCGCGTGCCGAGCGTAGTTGGTCTTTGCAGTACACCCGCGTGATCCGTCGCCCCCGCCTCAAGGGTCGAACCGCTCGGGCGGGCACCGACGACGCGTCGATCCAGGTGCGTGATCGGGCCGTCGATCCGCTGGGCGCCCGCCGGACGCGCGCAGGCGAACCGCCCAGCCGCGCGACAGGCGACTGCCCTCACCCGCTCTTGCCCGTGGCGATCGCCGACGTAGAGTGCGCGATCGCCCTGCAGCGTCCGCCGCGCCGGGGCATCGATTCAGGAGGGATCGGGCTCGAGGAAAGGTCTGACATCGACCGCACGCCGACGGTCATCCACGGCCAGCAGATCCTTGAGGATGGCGGTGTGGCCCTGCCCCGCGATCACGATGACACGCCGCCCCGGCGCCGCGGCCTTCTGGATGTTGGCGTACATGCGGAAGTTGCGATGCCACCAGCTGGCGGACGCATCGGCACCGGCGAAGCCGTCGGCCGCGCCGACCGCATTGGTGAGCAGATACAGGCCCTTGTTCTCGGCATCGCGCGAGGGATCGCTGGCCAGCTTCAGCAGCTCGGGCAGGGAAAGCGTCGCCTGCTCGCGCCCCTGCTCGGCGGACAGCGACTCGAAACGTGACTGCACGGCCTGCCGCGTCTCCGGGTCGTGGGCGTCCATGTAGTCGAACATCGGCTTCGCATTCCAGCCCACCGTGGTTTCGTCGAAGCAGGTCACGCCGGAAAGGCCCGCCAGCTGGGCCACGCGGAAACCGACCTGATAAGTCTCGTTGCTGGGCAGGTTGAAACTGCCCTCCACGAAACCGCGGAACTGCTGGTCGTATTCGGCTTGTTCGGACGGGCTGCACTCGGTCAGCACGTCGGTGGGCGCGAAGCCAGCCAGGCGCTGCGCCAGCCCCTGCAGATACGTCTGGTTGGGCGCAGTGGTCACGTCGATCACGCCGGACTTGACCATATCGAGGCCCGGGTTGGCGAAGTGGAACATGCCGAACAGCATGACCTGTGCGGGTTCGGCCGCTTCGGGCGGCTGGGGCGCATCGGCTAAGGCAGCGAGAGGCGGCGCAGCGGCAAACAACACACAAAGCAGAACAGGCAGGCGCATCGAGGATCTCACTTGAGGGGCTCATGGGCCTCTGATGCGCGGACAACTCGAAGGGTTTAGAGAGCGCGCGGCCACGTGCCGGCAAGAACACCCCTGGGCCCGCGGCCGCCGTTGGGCACCCCACGCGGCCCCCTTGCGCGACGTGCTTGCGCAGACAGCACATCCGGCATGTGCTTCCGTGACGAAGCAAGCTACCGATTCGAGGGCTTGTGCGTGTCATCCCGCTCACGCGCAGCCACAGCGCCCTGATCTGGCGCGGGCATCCATGCGGGTCGATGGCGCGGTGGTCCGGTCTCACTCGTGTCGATTCCCATCAGGCGACCGATCTGGGCCAAGGGCCAGAGCCAGATGGCAAGCGGCGCCCACGCAAGATGCCAAAGAAACTCGCCCGTCAGCCCAAGAAGGCTGGTGGAGGAACGCGAGGACCAGCGATCGTGCTGGAGGATGCGGCGCTCAAGCGCCACAGCGCGCTTCGCCGCACGACAGTCGGCCTTGGCCTGCTCCCTTTCGATTCGACGACGCTGCGCGCGACTCATGGTGATCCACCTCCGAACCCCGCGACGGAGAGCATCCACCCGTGTGACAGCACAGGCGCTACGCGGTCCTGCCCATGCCAACCCGCGTCGGCGACGGCACAGACAGCGCGGAGACTCAGTACCAGATGGCCATCGGCAGCCCAGCGCGGTCGACGGCCGGCAGCGAGGACAACGAGCCCGCGCAGCCCGCGGCAATGCGCTCGGCGCTCCACAGCGCGGCCCGCGCATCCACGACATCGTCGGCCGCAGCCAAGCGTCGCGGCACTGACGCCACCAGCGACTCCACGGCGCCCTGCCCAAAGTGCTCGCCCAGCAGCCGCATCCGCAGTGCCCGCCCTTCATCGCTGCGCTTGTTCGGCACCAGGGTCACGCCGGCAATCATCGCCGCGAACGACACCTCGCGATGGACCTCACGCACACGGCGGCGGGCCTCGGCATCGCCGCGCAGCAGCGTGTCCCACTCACGGATCTTGGGAAGCATGCCGAAAGCCTGAATGCTTAACCTCCTTCCATTCTCGTCGAACAAGCGGATCGGCGCCGAGGCCTCGGCGTGGCTCTGCGTATCCAGCGCACCGCGCACCGGCGCTGAGAACAGGCTGCTGGCGCTTGCCCCCCACGACCGATTGCGCCAAGGCATCAGGCGGGCGGGCCTCACGATCCGACAGCCCCATCGGAACATCCACGGCGATGACATCGGCCTACGCGTGCGCGGAAACCAGGTGTTCGGCTCGGGCGTACAGATCGAACCCGAAGGCCTCGCCCAGGCGCCAGACCGCAAACCAGCCGGACTTGGCGCCGTCGACGCCGAAGTGGGCGTATGGGTGGGGTGACATCGAGGTCCTCATCCGTGTTCCAGCGATGGGCGGCAACGCTTCGCGTCGGCGTAGGGGCGCGGCGGAACACACCGAAGCGGCAGTTCCCTCAATCCGTTCACGACAGCTGACCTAGACCCGCAGCCGGGAACAAATAGGGAAGCTTTCCGCTGGTCACGATTGCGTGACGCGCGTCACGCATTCTACCGTCGACGCGCCGCTAAGACATTCGGCCTCGTCGCTGCCCTGTTGACCATCGGCCACCAACACGCAAGCAACAAACTGCTCTGAACAGCTCGCGCTGTCGATGCAGCTCCTCGCTCCGAATACGCCCCAACAGACGCGCTGAAAGACGCCCGAAGGACGATGCATGACCATCAAGACCGAGAGGCCAAACAACACCAAGGGTCTACTCTTCTATCCCTTCGCTCAGATCGTGAAGCAGGAGGGCCCCAGCGAAGGAACGTACGCAAATGGCTATCCGAAAGGATGCGCAATTCACTTCACGGCTGGACGAGATGCAACCGAAGCCGATGCAAGAAACAGCCTCGATTGGGGACACCGCCAGGGGTGGAACTTCTTCGTCATAACACCTGAAGGTAGAACGCTGCAGTCATTGCCACTCAACAAATGGGCACATCACGCAGGTGTCAGTAAGTGACCAGGCCTCGGACGAGGCGTTAGCCGGCATCTCGTTGGAATTGAAGTCGCGTGCGCAGGCGCCGTTGAAAAGAAAGCAAACGGCACGTGGAAGCCGTGGTTCAATGCAGAATACGCCGCGGAAGAGGTACGAACCGTGAGTGGAACGAACCACGGCTGCCAATCAGGAACGTTTAGAAAGTTCCGCCCCGCCCAGGAAGAGGAGCTTGTGGATCTCATCTGCTGGCTGAAATTCAACAATCCAGAGCTATTCGACTTTGATCTCGTCCTGGGACACCACGAGGTCTCCGGAATGCAAGGACTTGGCTACTGGCGAAAACCGGACCCCGGCGGCTCGCTATCCATGTCTATGTCGAACTTTCGATCGCACCTGAGGCGGGAGTATGAGCAGAGATACGGGGAGATCGCTCTTTCCTGAACTGCGAAGAGCGATGCCTGAGTCGTAAAATCCGGTGCGAGCCGCTCCATTGATCATCCTTCGAGTTTTCAAGGTGGCGGGCTTCGAACCTGAAACTCGATGTCCAGGTGGCTACTTTTCTGCGGCAGCAATTGATGAAAACGGCATCTGGATCGAAGTCGCTCTTCTCACCGCAGCCACCCAATCCGGGGCCGACCCTCGTCATGAGTGAGACGTCTATCTCCATAATGCTTGCGGCAAGGGCGCACGGGTTTCACGTGCCAAACGTTCGCGCAGAGCATCTAGGTGTTTTCGAGTTTTTTTAGGGGGACTCATGGACAGTGAAGTTTTCGCGAAAGCGAAGGAAATCACCAAAAAACTTGGCGAGCCGATCGACAGTGCAGCACTTTCATTGGATGTAGCGCGCGCCGGCGCCGATGAGGGCAAAAACTTCGCCCCGATCGCAGATGTTCGCTTCCAAATCGAAGCCGGTTCAGAAGTGGCAGTCTCAGTTTTCAATGCATCGAACGACGCAGACGATCTTGCCATGTACGGAGCACCACCAACTGCAGACGCACCCTCCGGCATCGCATGGCGGCCCTTGCTGCAGTCGACTCCGGACGTTGTTTGGCTGCGCTATCGGGCCAACTGCCACGTGAAGATTGGGGCCTCCGCCAGCGCCGGCCTGACAAAGTTCAAGGTCGACAGCGGCGCCGCGCTGACGGTGGCTACCTACATGCCGCATCGAAAGTCCCGAGGGCGCTTTCCGACGGTGGCCAGCGCGGTCGCATCCGACTTGACGAACCTACCGCATGTATTCGCCCCCCTGCACCTAAGGACACTTACCGAGGATCAGGTTGTAGCGGTCGAGCTCGGCGGGACCCTCAACCTGAGCATTGATCTGGACTGGGCTGATGTGCTGACCGGGCTGAACGATCCGATCGCTGGTTTGGCGCTTGGCCAGGCGGCGCTGGCGCCGAAAATCGATGCCAGTGCCAAGGTCCGTTTCGCGCTGGGCCTGTCCGGCCTTTACCGAGTAGCCTTCCACGGCCTGCCCGACGGTTGGATCGAATTGCAGCTTCTGACAAATCGACGTCGCCAGATGGATTTGGGCGTGGAGCTTGGATTGGACGTCGCCTTTGACAACCCGGACGCCGCTGAAGCCGTTCTACCCGAACTGGCCGGCGAACTACTCGGTGGGGACCCACAGGCGCTCGCTAACTGGAAAGCATCAGTCACAGAGCTGCAAGCTGACCTCAAGGTCGCCTACGATTCGCTACTGGCCGAGTTGATCAAGCCGGGGCATGCACTCGAACGCTACCTTTCGAGGCTTCAGCTGGAAAGTCGCCTGCAGCGCCTGCAACACATCCAGCAGAAGGTGAATGAGGCGCTGGCCCAGACACCGGTTGTCGCCGAGGCCGCCGCGCCCCTTGCAGAAATGCTCGGCTTGACGATCGTCGAAGCAACCAAGCTGATCGATGGAATCCAGGCGCTTCCAGGGAAACTGAAAGCACTCGGCACAGAACAAGCAGAGAAACTATGGCGAGCAACTGGCCTGACCCGGGTTGAAGAGCGGCTCGGCTACGCGCTGAACCAGCTGGAACGGCTGGAATCGATCATCAAACGCGTCGCCAGAGCGCAGCTGAAGCTGCGCTTCAGCTACGAGTACAGCCGTACAGAGGACAATGCCGCGCTGCTATCGATCAAGCTTGCCTCGGGACAGTTGCCAGATCTACTGCTGGAGCAGATCCATCACGCCGCCCTGAACTTGGATGCAGCGTCGATTCTGACATTGGCGAGCGAGCATCCCAAGCTGATGACGGACGGCCTATTGCTCGGCCATTCAATATCCGAGCACCGTCGGTCCTTCGGCTTCACCCTCGGCGTCGATCGCTGGAGCGTCGCACTGAACTGGCTGAAGACGCGAAAGCGGGTCACTCTGTTCCGCCAAGTCCAAGGTGAGCAACGCCAAGTCTGCCACAGTCTGCTCGGCCAGCGAAGCTATGACGGCAAGGGCTTCTCCACGTTCAAGCAATATGCCGGCGAGGTGCTCTTCGGCATGCCTGAGTACCGCGCCGAAAACGGCGCGGATGGAGACTGGACCGTTGCGCTTGGTCTCCGCTGGTCACACACCTACCCGAAGTTGGAGCGGCGCGATCTGGCCGAGGCGCTGGACCACGCCGAACTGTGGGCCGCAATCAGCGATCTGCAATTGTCCGACCTGCAGCAACGCTTGTGGCAGGAACTGAGCGGCAAGCGCATCCGCGCGCGTATAGAGCTGAGCCTGGACTCGGCCAGCATCGTTGATGAACGGTTCAAGGCGCTGCTGCGCGGTGACCTCAACCCACATTGGGCGCGAGCACTGGCTGGTGCGTTGCTGCAAGCCGGCCGGCCGGAACGCGCGCTGCTGCGCGAACGCGAGCGCTTGTATGCCGGCGTCACGGATGTGCTTATGCAGCCGCGCTACATCGGACTGAGCGCACTGCCCGAGAAGGTGGTCTCGCGCATCCGGTGGGGACTACGAAATACCGGCGCAAGTCGGGAGCTGATCGATTGGGAAATGGCAGAGCAGGCCGAAACCACCCTGGGCGCATTGCACTACCAGCTCCGTTTCGACAAGGGCTTCCTGCGCAGTTGGTCCCGCATGGCAAGCTCCCTCTACCAGCTAGCATCGGCAGATGATTGGTCAGTCAGCACAGGACTCGAAAAGGGCCAAGAAGTCATCGATATGCTCGATCGTTCCTGGGACGACCACTATTCCCAGCGCGCCTTTGGGCGACTGATGGTGCTGCTGCATCGGGAAGCGGGGCTTGCGAGTGGGTTGAGAGCGAAGCTGCGTTTGGAGCAGGTGTCGGAGGACGAAACTGTCGTTGCCAGCAGGTTGGTGCTGGGATAAGCACTCGCGGACCTCAAGAAATATCCAATGCAACTAGCGCGACCATTGACCTATGGCAACTCCTAGCTTTATGACCACCGATCCTGAGCATTTCAAACAATGAACAAGACACCCCGAAATACTTCACATCGACTTTCCCGCCCCTAAGCGGGAACGACCGCCAAATCGACTATTCTTCGAAATTCGTTTCGCAACTCACCTGGCTCTAGACTAGAAAAACCCCAAGCATATGCCCCTTTTTTAGGGACAACCATCTTGATGTGATTTGACCCTCTGCATGTCTACGGGCAAGGATTAATGCCTCATTTCTGCAGAGGTGTTGTCGAGAAATGAAGGCTGTGTTCTGACCACATCAAACCCACCCAAGAACTTCGCTCCAATTTTGTGGAAGGACCATCAGTATGGCTAGAATCATTTACGTCCACGGAATCTTCCAAAAAAAGGGTCCCGAAGACCTGAAGCAGCTTTGGGATCTCGCCCTTGCCGGAAAAGACCTGGGTCCGAGGACCTCGATGGCTTACTGGGCCGACCTCGTGCCCGCGGACTCACCAAAGGACGCAGCGGGAACCGGGAAAAGAGGTGCGTCGAAGTCCAGCGATCGGGGTATCGCGTTGGAAGCCCTTCAGGGCACGTCCGTGGCGTCAAACGAGGACGCGCTCGCCTTCGCCCAAAACCTGCTGGACGAGATAGGCGCATCGTCCCCGCCACCGACACGCCGGAGCGGAAGCTACGGGACGCGCGTCCTTCCGTTCCCGCGCTGGGCACGGGTGAGACTCAGCCGCAGCCTTATCGAGAAGTACCTGCGGGACACCGCGATCTACCTTTTCGACGAAGCCAAGCGGAAGGACATCCGGCAACGATTCAAGACCGAACTGCTCAAGGCAGCCCCCGGTGCTGTGGTCGTCGCGCACAGCCAGGGAAGCATGATCGCCTGGGATGTATTGAATGCACTCACCGACGCCGAGGCAAAGAAACTCGGCAGCATCACCCTCGTAACCCTGGGTTCCCCGCTTGGCCTGCAGGAGGTGCAAGACCATCTGGCCACGCTGGGCCACGATGAGCTGCGCAGGCCACCCGCCGTAGGCCGCTGGTTCAACTTCGCCGGCGTCCTCGATCTCGTCGCATTCGACCGCCGGCTCGCAACGGATTTCTCGCCGCGGGGTCAGATCGATCCGAAGATCGAGGACAAGACCCTCTTCGCCCTGAACCCAGACAGGGCCAACGGCAGCCTGACGCACGGAATTTCGCTCTACCTCACCCACAGCGATGTCCGTCGGGTAATCGGTCGCGCCTCGGGCATGGACACGCACGCCTCGTTCGTCATGGCCAAGGATGTAGCGCAGCAGATCGAAGTTGAGGGCCGCCACCCGGTCCTCATCGAAGTTCTGGAAGCCCCTCCTGAGGGCTGGGAGGAGGGCCAAGGCACGCCAAGCGAACAGGTGGCCGCGAAGCTCGCCGCAATGCTCAAGAAGCACAAGGACGAGGCCTGCATCGAGCCCCTCACGAGGTTTGTCGCCGCACGGCTCACCGCCGATGAACTGATGAACGTGGCGAGGGAGCGGAACCAGTACCGGGTGTACGCGATCTGGAGGAACAGCCGAAAGCGCGCACTTGCCGCCAAGCACCCCACCCGTTTAACGAGCCCAGTTCAGGCCTTGCCCTCGCCCTCCGTCCGCGCGCTGCAAATCGACGCAGCTCGATCCGCCTACGCTGCCAAGGGCGCCGGCGTCACTTGGGCAGTTCTCGACACGGGCGTGCAAGGCGACCACCCCCATTTCGCCGCCCACGACACCCTCAAGGAAATCTGGGACTGCACGAAGCTCGGTCCCCCACGACGCGTTCTCGCTGCAAAGGCCAAGGACGTAGACGGGCACGGCACGCATGTGGCGGGGCTGATCGCCGGTTGGCCGGATGATCCTTCCGTGCCTGCATCGTCCGCGGCGCCCGAAGCGAAACTCGTGATCTACAAGGTGCTAGACGACGATGGGTCGGGAGAGGATGCCTGGATCATCAAGGCCCTCGACCACATAGAACAAGCCAACGCCGGGCACAGCCGCCTCAGCATCCACGGCATCAACCTCAGTCTGGGCGGGCCGTTCGACGCCGACACTTACGGCTGCGGCCACTCCCCTATCTGCGCCGAGCTGCGCCGCCAATGGCGCGGCGGCGTGATCGTGGTCGTCGCCGCCGGAAACGAGGGCACGATCGAGGTTGAATCTCAGGGCGAGGACCTCCGGATCAATCACAGTCACTCTATCGGTGACCCCGCAAACCTCGAAGACGCCATCGCCGTTGGATCAGTCAATGGCGACAAGCCGTACCTGTACGGCGTGTCCTCATTCTCTTCGCGTGGCCCGACGGCAGATGGCCGGTCTAAGCCCGACGTTGTTGCGCCCGGCGAGCGAGTTCTTTCCTGCGCCGCCCCAACATCAAACACGCAGGAATTCCCGGGCTACCGCGAGGAAAGCGGGACCAGCATGGCCGCGCCCAGTGTTTCCGGACTGCTGGCGGCCTTCCTCTCGGTTCGACGCGAATATGTGAGCCGACCTGATGAGGTCAAGCAGATCTTGCTGAAGCACTGCAATGACCTGCGACGCGACCGCTACTCGCAGGGGCACGGCTTGCCGAACCTGATGAAGATGCTATTGGAGAGCTGAGTAATGCCAACCGCTGTGTTCTCGGGTGCGGGCCTCTCGAAAGCTCTGGGCTACCCTATCACCAGCGAACTTCTAGACAGGGCGATGCTCGCCGCGGAGAAAAAGAGACTCGGAGGAGCGAGATCAAATAACGCCGACTGCGATCTGTTTCTGAGCATGGTGAAGCGGGCAGCGCCGGGCCTCAGCGAAAGGCCCGATCTCAGACAGCGGGTTCTCATTACCGATCTGTTCTCCATGGTCGAATACTGCATTGCCACGGACGAACCCCTCGGGAGCCTTACTGCGACTGAACTCATCGAGTTCCGTCGACTATTGAAATTCGCGATCTCCGAAGTCTTGGTCGCAGCCGGCCCATCCGATGAAGCCGACAAATTGCTGACAGCACAGCAGACAGATCTCAAGAAATCAATAGCCAATTGGCTTCTCAGCCTGGGCAATTCGGCCACACTGATTACCACCAACTATGACGTCGAAATCGATCACGCCGTCTATGGCGCGATCGAAAGTGGCACCCCCAATCCGGACCGAATCGCCACGAAAGTCGATCTTGGATTCGAATGGCGTGACGTCCGCAGCCATGGCCAGATTCACCCAAGACCGAAATCACCAAAGTTCAGCATCTTCAAGCTGCATGGCTCGCTCGACACCCTGCGATGCCCAACCTGCGGGCACGTCTATTTCAACTGTCTCGGCACGATAGCTTGGCAGGCGTTTAGAAGACAAGTGGATTACAACAACACCTGCCACTGCAGCGAATCTCGCCTCGATGTTCACATTGTTCCGCCGACATTTGTCCGGAGAGTGCCCGATGCAAACCTTTCCGGCATATGGAGAAACGCGATCGAGCGCCTCCGCCTTGCGGACCGGTGGGTCTTTATCGGCTACTCACTACCCCCAGAAGACATGGCAATTAGATCACTTATACTTCGCGCCCTTTTTGCGAGAAAAAGCCCACCGGAAATCCATGTAATCAGCAAAGGACCAGAAGCGAATCATCGGTACGGCACGCTGTTTCCCAAATATCGATGCTACGCGGAGGGGGTGGAAGCGATGAGATTCAGTGAACTCTAGTGCTCACCCATCCGCGCGATGGTATCCACCAACACCGGTTGAGATACCTCAAAAGAGTGCAACGACCTCCGCAGAATGGGCCGGCAATTGATCTGCCACTCGGTTCTCGGGACCGTCCGTCTCCGCGCTGATCCGGCCACGCGATTACGCGATCCAAAGCGCATCCCGCACCACCACCTGCCAGGCGCCTTCCGGCGTGCGCATGAGCAGGTAGATCAACCCTCGCCCGCAGGTTCCGCCGCAAGTGTGCTCTACGAGGACGACCGCCCAGGTGCCATCCTCGGAGAGGACGGGAAGCGACGTCCGCACATAGCCAGCCGTGCCTGGGAAGGCGCGATAGAACTCCGGCCACCACCCACGCCCCTCCCCGAACACGGCATCGATTGCCGCTTGAGGCGTGAAGCGCACGTACGGGCCCGTAACCTCGGGCAGGGTGCTTGGCTGACGGTTGGCCTGCGAAAGCGCCAAACGCAAGGCGCGCGGAATCCGGAAGTCGGCGCCCGGCAAAGTCAACGCTTCGTCCGAGAGCGTGGTCGGGCAGCCTGCTGCATCCGCCTCCCAGATGGTGCCTGCGCACATCTCCACCGTGCGATCAGACAGCAGCACAGGCCAGCGACGCCGCATGCCGCCTTGAGCAATGTCGTCCTCTGGAGAGAGCGGCGCAGGCTCGAACTGCTCGTGCTCCAACACGGCCTGCACGATGGCGACGGTGTCTGCCGCGCGCGCAAGCCTTGGGCTCGGAGGCTCGATCAGGTGAGTACGCAGTTGATCTGCCGCCCACGCCTTCAGCAGATCACCGAAAACCCACACGCCAAAGAACGCGCTCAGACTGACGAAGATCAGAATGACTCGGTGGGCACGCACGGCATTTAGAAGAGTCGTCATGGTCAAGCTCAGTCCTGCAGCACCGGGTGCATGCTCGACCGTAGGATGCAGGCCGACGATGGCCCGCTTCAACCGACACCTGGGAAGCGAAGCACATCGCTCTCGTGCTGTTCGCGCTGCTACCTGTTGAGCCGCGGCTCAACAAACGCATGCTCGCGGTGGCAGTCGAACTCGCGGCGCTGGTCGGTGCTGAACGCGCGCGCACTTCAGCGTCGTTGGGTTGAGGCCCATGCGGAGGAGTGACCAGCAGGCTCCGCCGCGCCAGAGCATCGGCTACCCTGGCAGCGTTCACGAAGGGAGCCCGGGCGTGCCCGAAGGTCAAGACTGGTCGCGGGAAGAAGTCGAAGCGTGCGTCGCCGACTATCTCCGCATACTCACGTTGCAGCTCAATGGGCAGCGCTACAGCAAGGCCGAGCACGCGCGGCGGCTGCTCGCGCAGCTTGACGGGCGCAGCCGCGCTTCCGTCGAGTTCAAGCACTGCAATATCAGCGCGGTGATGGTGGCGCTGGACTACCCGTACATCGAGGGCTACAAGCCGCGCGGCAACTTCCAGGCCCTGCTGATCGACGTCGTGGAGGCGCAGCTGCAGAGTGCCCCCGCGCTTCAGGAGGCCGCGCAGGCGGCGGTGCTGCGTCCTGCCGCGCCGGCCATGCTGGAGTCGCTCGAATCCGTCTGGGTTCCACCGCCGCGCGCGCAGCGCGTCGCCGAAGTGCCGCCTGCCTATGCGCCACGCTTCCTTGCGGCGCGGCGCGACTACATCGCCCAGGAATCGCGCAACCGGTCCCTGGGGCGCGCAGGCGAGCTGTTTGTCGCCGAACTCGAGGCCCGTCGCCTGCATGCGGCGGGCCAGCCTCGGCTTGCCGATCGCGTCGAGCACGTGGCCGCGACGCGCGGCGATGGCCTAGGCTACGACGTGCTCTCCTTCGATGAAGGTGGACTCGAGCGACTGATCGAGGTCAAGACCACGGCCTTTGGCGAACTCACCCCGTTCTACGTGAGCCGGAACGAGGTCGCGCGCTCGGAGGCCGACGCTCCCAGCTACCACCTGTACCGTCTGTTCGACTTCCGCGACCGCCCGCGGCTCTTTGATCTGCCCGGAAGCATCCGCTCACGCTGCGATCTTGAGGCGGTGACCTTTCTCGCGCGGATCGCCTGACTAACGGGCGGGCCCGTTGGTTGTCCTCGGGCCATGCGCCGCTTTGCGCTTGGTAACACCCCTGGCGGCTACCCGTACGGTGCCCGGCTATTGGCTTGGCTTGACCACACGCCAGCCCGACGCTGTTGGATCGAGACGGTAATCGGCAGGCAAAGCACAACTGGCGAGGCCCCGTTACGGCGTGCCCCAGCCGACCGCGTCGCGCATGCGCGCCCAGTCCGCGGCCACGCGCGTCGGATCACCACGGGACCGCATGTTGTAGCCCATGCCCCCGGTATGGGCCTGGCACCACACATGCGTTTCCTTCCAACGGAATGGATGGTCGATGGCCGCGCCAAGCGGGCGCACTGCACGCAGTCCACAGGCACTCCGGAGCGCGTTGAACGTGGCAAGGCCGATGCACACCACCAACTCGGGGCTGACGATCTCGATCTGCGGAAGCGCATACTCCCGAGCAGCGCGGCGTAGGTCCCGCGTCGGGATGTAGGCGCTCATGCCACCGGGCTTGATGAAGGGAAACAGGTCGGTAGCAAACGTCTCCCCAAGTGAAAGACCGAACGTCTGCAGCAGCAGGCGCTTGAGGTTGCGATTCGTTGGGAGGTTCGGCAGCTGGCCGTGGCGGACCATGTCCTCGTCCACCGGAGCAGATATGGCATCGTGGGAGATCCAGTCCTGCAGCATCACCATGATGCGCGCGTCGAGGTTGCACGCGGACTTGGAATACGGGCAGACGTGTTCCGCCTCGTAGACGCCGTCATGGTAGTCGGCGATGCGCGTGTAGCCCGGCCACACTTCCCGGCGCCGCTTGTCCACCAGTGACCGCATTCGCTCAGCTTTTACGCTCATGGGAACTCGAGGGCAAAGTGCACTTACTTGGAAGCGGTCGAGGTGCCGCCCTTCGTTGGCCGTTAAAGCCCAGAGGCCTCATGTGAAAGCGCATTCTGACCCGCGTTTTCTGCGGCCGGCCAGATCAAAAACGCAACCAGGTAAGTGAACCTGACCCCGTTCTCCTAGCAAGCAGTTCATCCAGAAGCGCCTCGCGTTCGAACAGCCGGAAATAGCGCCGCACCTCGGCCAGGTCAAGTTGCCCACGGTTGGCGCGCAGCAGCTGACGGATGTCATCGAGGTCCCGGTGGCGGCTGGGGTCGTTGTGGAGTGCCTGCAGCTTGAAGCCGATCAGGCCTTCCGCACTGATCACACGCATGCGCCCCAGAGGCGTATCGCGCGGGTGCGCACGACGCAGCAGGTCGGCAGCGACCAGGCGGCGCGCGTACAGCAGGGCGAAGCCTTCATCACCGCGCAGATAGTTCGCCGCATCCGCGCTGCGATACACGCAGCGGTAGCCGAGCGTCAGCAGCAGCCCATGCACGCGATCCGCATCCACCGCTGCGACGAGGAAGTCGACATCACGCGTAGCGCGGATGACCTTGTGCGCCGCCAGCGCGAGGCCGCCAATCAAAGCCGGCGGCGTCTCCAGTTGGGAGAACACCGGCAGCACCTGCTGGATTTGGTCGGCGAGTCGAGACATGGGGAACCGAGCAGTCGACGGCGAAGGCGCCCTGCCCTAGGCTTCGATGCCCATCCAGCTCGAATGGCGCTAGCAGATGCGCAGGAGAGAGCTACGAGGGCGAGCATTCGGGAGACTAGCGGCTGTCGCCTGCGCCTTCCATGCAGCGCATCGGCTGGCCAGATCAAGGGACGCGACTGGGTAAGTGAACCTGACCCCGTTCTTGGCAACGTACCGGGCAACCTGCCCAGAGAACCTGGAAAGCGCACTCTGGCCCCGGTTTCGGCGCAACCTTAACCCGGCTCTTCGGACCGCACCTTGCGTATGCACCTGTGGTCGGATAGCGTCGCATTCAAATCTGCCCAGTCTGAGCAACAAGGAGCGACATGTGAGCTTTGAAGTAGAGGGCTTTCAACTCCAGATGGAGCCGCCAATCTATGTCGCGAAGATCCCAGGCACTTGGCTCCTAGACCACGTCACACCATCTTGGAGAATTAAGGACCCCATTCAAGGGTTCCAGCGGATAGTCAACGAAAAAAGAGCGATACAGATTGCGAAAACTGTGCTCGATCAGGAACGATGTTTTCCCAACGCGATCGTCTTGGCCTCTGATGTAAATAAACTGACGGTCAACGGAGGCAATATTGTACTGCCCAGGAAGTCCCTGTTTCTGGTGGTTGACGGCCAGCACCGCCTCTGGGCGCAGAGATACTCAGATTTTGATGCACCCTACATTTGCGTGCTCCACCTCGGTCTCGACGAACAAGAAATGGCCAAACTGTTTGTCGAAATCAACGATAATCAAAAGCGAGTTCCGTCATCGCTGCGCTGGGATCTTGTAAGGCTCGTACGCGAGCAAGATCAAGCCCAGGTGCGCGCGGCGGACATCGTTTATGAGCTTCACACTTCCGAGCAAAGCGCGCTGTACCAGCGAATTGACCTCACTGGAGAAATCAAGGAACTAAAGATAAAGCAAGGCTCTCTTGCCCCTGAAATCGAAAGCGCCGTCAAGAAGGCTCCATTCAAGAATGTCGGCTACGACGTGCAAGTCAGCACGTTCATCAGTTTCTTTACTGCGCTCCGCGATTGCGACCCAGAAGGATGGGATAACGGCAACTCTAATCTCTACAGCAATCGCATCATTCGGGCACTAATGCGCACCATAAGCCGCATTCTTGAGAAGGAAGCACTGGACCCTCTACAGGCCACTCCCGCAACTTTCTATGCGTATTTGAGCCACATTAATCTCGACTCGCTAAACCCGGAGGAAATCCGAGGCCAACAAGGGTCCGCAGGGATGACCGCCATATTCGAAACTGTCGCCAGCCAAATGTTTACCTGATCATGCGAATTCTTACGCCGTCAGGGGCTCGGCACTTCTGCCAGAATTTCACTTCCGCTTCAGCAACTTCACACAAGGAAGTCAAAAAGTATCTTGCCGGATCTCGCTCAGGCCGAACGTTCTCGGAAGGCTCGCCACAATTCAACGAGTTACGAGACTGCATGCTGCGCGATTCAGAGCGGCTCGCGTACCACGCGGCAGCCACATTCGCTTCGACATTGCGCTCTCTCCAAGCGTCATCAGCCCCCTGGTCTTGCGTCGGGCTTTATTACACGAGTTTCTTTGCAGCGCGCTCGATCCTAGGCATGCACGGTGGATGGGTGGATGGCGACAAGCAGTGGCTCGAAGCCACGAATATCAACCCTGGCTCCATCGAGATCACGCTGCGAACCGCTCGCCATCCGGCAATTCAAGCAAAACAGGGCTCGCACAAGGCGTTTTGGTCGGTTTTCTACTTCGCGTGCCGCCCCCTTCACCCACACGCAGCCGCTCAACACAGCTTCGCTTTGTCGCCCGTACAGTCATCATCGACGTGGTTGATAGATAATCGCAATCGAATAAACTATGGCTCAGCTGACGCCTCAAAACTCGTCGATGAATTCCAACGACGATACGACCCAACGAATGTCGCCCAGTCGCTTCCGGGAGACGTAAAGGTCTTTAGGAACGTCGCCATCTCACTGTTGGCACTAGCCAATCAGTTTCGTCGAGCACACGGACTCGCAACCGACGCCCCACCAGTGGGCGCGCTCAATTTGGACGAGGCAATTAACAACCAGATTCGTGCGAATCGCGACGTTGCACTTGACGCATTTAGTTCGGCGGAATTGATGAACTTTGTCGCTTAGTCAGTAGCACTTGATCACGATCTCTTCGAACCTCTTACGCGCGGCAGCGTCCCCGGCGATGACTCCAGCCCGCGAAACCACTACCGTTTCAAAATCCCGGTAGAGGTCGACTACCGATGAATGGTGAGCATTTGTGATCAGCAGCTTTACACCTCGCCTCGCGGCCCGCAGAACGGCATCGCGGAGCCTGATCTGATCAGCCCAAGAAAAAATGGTCTCGTTGTATTTTACAAACCCGTTGTTGTTGTGCGCCACCGTGTATGGAGGATCGATGAATACAAAGTCTCCGGACTCGGCCTGTTCAATCGCGACCTCGAAATCCTGCACCCTGATGGTAGCCGCAGAAAGGAGAGAGCGAAGCCGGTCGAAATCGTCGGACTCCAGTATAACTGCGCTCTTCGATCCAACTGGCACGTTGAATTCGCCGCAGCGATTAACGCGATACAACCCGTTCCAGCAAGTTCGATTTAGATACAAAAAACGCGCCGCACGTGCTTCTGGGGATCGAACAACTTTCGAGCGCACACAGTAGTAGTACTCGAGCGAGTGATTCCGTGCATGCTCCAGCAAGTACCTGCGAAACAGCGAACTGCCTCGCTGGAGAACCTGATAGAAGTTCACAAGCTCTTCGTTGATATCGGAAAGAACAGCACTTCTGGGCTGGAGCGAAAAGTAGACGGCTCCAGATCCAAAAAATGGCTCATAGTATGTGTTGAACGTATCCGGCAGAAGCGACTGGAAGCGCTGCACAAACCACCGTTTTCCGCCCGCCCACTTCAGTGGTGGCAGGGGCCCAAAGCTGGCGCGCCGCTTTTCGGAATCAGTTTTCTCGACAGCCACGGTGGTCACATGTTCCTTCGATACTCCCCACCCACCTCATACAGCGAATGGCTGATCTGCCCGAGGCTGTGAGTCTTCACCGCTTCGATCAGCGCGGCGAACAGGTTTTCGCGCTTGCGGGCGGTGGATTGGAGGTAGGCGAGGCCGGGCGAGGTTGGCCCCTCACCCCCGGCCCCTCTCCCGTGGGGAGAGGGGAGCGAAGCATCGTTGCGGTTTTGCTGGTAGCTGCGCACGTTGGCGATCTGCTGACCTTTTTCTTCCTCGGTGCTGCGGATCAGTTCGATGGTGGTGGTGATCTCGCCGCCGTGGTCCTTGCCGAGGTAGGTGTTCACGCCCACCAGGGGCAGGCTGCCGTCGTGCTTCTTGTGTTCGTAGTACAGGCTCTCTTCCTGGATCTTGCCGCGCTGGTACATGGTGTCCATGGCGCCCAGCACGCCGCCGCGCTCGCTGATGGCTTCGAACTCCTTGTACACGGCCTCTTCCACCAGGTCGGTGAGCTGGTCGACCACGAAGCTTCCCTGCCAGGGGTTCTCGTTGAAGTTCAAGCCCAGCTCTCTGTTGATGATCCTCTGGAGGGCCAAGGCACGTCTCACGCTGCCGCGTCGTCACGCTTCAGGGCACCCAGCGACTCCAGGCGCTGGTGCAGGGACGCCGCGCTGAAGTCGAGTCCGTTGGGCCACGCGAGCGCGCCGAGCTCGATGAAGCAACGCCGGAAGTAGGCTGGGTCCAGCAGAGGAGAGGTCATCTCCGTATGGGTCGCCAGGATGGCACTGAAGTCGAACACCCCGGCGCTGCCGTCCGAAAAGTGGAGCAACAGGCTGGTGTCGGTCTGGGGCTCGATGGCGGTGAGCTTAATCATTGTCGGCTCCAGCGATTCGGTTGAGCGGCTTGAGCGCCTGCGCGTTCGCCCAATTCTGCTCCAGCTCGGCGCGATGATCGAGACACCACTGCTGGACCAGACTGGCAGCGCGCCGAGGCAGGCGACCTTCGATCACGGCGCCGTCTGCGATCGAAACCAGGGCCTCGTGGCCCTGGTACTCGATGTGGACATGCGGCGGACCGTGATCGGCGAAGTACATGCGCACATAGATGCCGAAGAAGCTGGAGATGATCGGCACGACTACATATTCCGCCGATACTCCCCACCCACCTCATACAGCGAATGGCTGATCTGCCCAAGGCTGTGGGTCTTCACCGCTTCGATCAGCGCGGCGAACAGGTTCTCGCGCTTGCGGGCGGTGGATTGGAGGTAGGCCAGGCCTGAGGCGTGCTGCCCCCTCTCCCCCTGCCCCTCTCCCGCGAGGGGAGAGGGGAGCACGGCGGCGTTGCGGTTCTGCTGGTAGCTGCGCACGTTGGCGATCTGCTGGCCCTTTTCTTCTTCGGTGCTGCGGATCAGCTCGATGGTGGTGGTGATCTCGCCGCCGTGGTCCTTGCCGAGGTAGGTGTTCACGCCCACCAGGGGCAGGCTGCCGTCGTGCTTCTTGTGCTCGTAGTAGAGCGATTCTTCCTGGATCTTGCCGCGCTGGTACATGGTGTCCATGGCGCCGAGCACGCCGCCGCGCTCGCTGATGGCCTCGAACTCCTTGTACACGGCCTCTTCCACCAGGTCGGTGAGCTGGTCGACCACGAAGCTGCCCTGCCAGGGGTTCTCGTTGAAGTTCAGGCCCAGTTCTTTGTTGATGATCATCTGGATGGCGACGGCGCGGCGCACGCTTTCTTCGGTCGGCGTGGTGATGGCCTCGTCGTAGGCGTTGGTGTGCAGGCTGTTGCAGTTGTCGAACAGGGCGTACAGGGCCTGCAGGGTGGTGCGGATGTCGTTGAACTGGATCTCCTGCGCGTGCAGGGAGCGGCCTGAAGTCTGGATGTGGTACTTCAGCATCTGGCTGCGCTCGTTGGCGCCGTAGCGCTCGCGCATGGCGCGGGCCCAGATACGGCGTGCCACGCGGCCGATGACGGTGTACTCCGGGTCCATGCCGTTGCTGAAGAAGAAGCTCAGGTTGGGCGCGAAGTCGTCGATCTTCATGCCGCGTGCGAGGTAGTACTCGACGATGGTGAAGCCGTTGCTGAGCGTGAAGGCGAGCTGCGAGATCGGGTTCGCCCCGGCTTCGGCGATGTGGTAGCCGGAGATGCTCACCGAATAGAAGTTGCGCACCTTCTGGTCGACGAAGTACTGCTGGATGTCGCCCATCATCCGCAGCGCGAACTCGGTGCTGAAGATGCAGGTGTTCTGCGCCTGGTCCTCTTTCAGGATGTCGGCCTGCACGGTGCCGCGCACGGTGCTGAGCGTCTCGGCCTTGATGCGGGCGTAGGTCTCGGCGTCCAGCACCTGGTCGCCGGTGACGCCGAGCAGGCCCAGGCCGAGGCCGTTGTTGCCCTCGGGCAGCTCGCCCGAATACACGGGACGGGTGCGGCCTTCGTAGAGCTTGGCGATGGTGGCTTCGGCCTGCGCCCAGCGCGCCGAGTCGGCCTTCAGGTACTTCTCCACCTGCTGGTCGATGGCGGTGTTCATGAACATCGCCAGGATGATCGGCGCGGGGCCGTTGATGGTCATGCTCACGCTGGTGGTGGGCGCGCACAGGTCGAAGCCGGAGTACAGCTTCTTCATGTCGTCCAGCGTGGCGATGCTGACGCCGCTGTTGCCGATCTTGCCGTAGATGTCCGGGCGCTCGGCCGGGTCTTCGCCGTACAGGGTGACGCTGTCGAAGGCGGTGGACAGGCGCGCGGCCGGCTGGCCCACACTGAGGTAATGGAAGCGGCGGTTGGTGCGCTCCGGCGTGCCCTCGCCCGCAAACATGCGGATGGGGTCTTCGCCGCTGCGGCGATAGGGGTAGACGCCGCCGGTGTAGGGGTAATGGCCGGGCAGGTTCTCCTTGCCCAGGAACACCAGCAGCTCGCCCCAGCTCTTCCACTTGGGCGCGGCGATCTTCGGGATCTTCTGGTGGCTCAGCGATTCACGGTAGTTCTCGACGCGGATGACTTTGTCGCGGACGGTGTATTCGTTGAACTCGTCGGTGACGGACTTCAGGCGCTCGGGCCAGGCGCGCAGCAGGGCCAGGCTTTCGTTGCTGAGCGCGTTCAGCGCGTCGTTGTAGCGCTGGCGCAGGGTGGTGAGTGAGCGGTCGCCGGCCTCACTCAGCGCTTCGGACGGATACAGGTCCAGCGCCTTGGGCAGCTTCGGGTCTTCCAGCTCGCTCAAGGCCTGCCAGCAGGCCTGGGCGCGCTCGGCGGCCTCGCTCTGGCGCAGGATGTCCGAATTGATGCGGCGGCCCTGCTCGGCAATCTCCGCCAGATAGCGGATGCGCGCGCCGGGGATCAGCACGGTGGCGCGGGGTTCCTTGAGGCTGACATCCACCTTGGGATGGAAGTCGCAGCGCGAGCTCGCCGCGCCCTGCTCTGCCAATCCCATCTTTGCCGCCAGCAGGCGGCAAAGATTGACAAACATCCAGCTGACGCCGGGGTCGTTGAACTGGCTGGCGATGGTCGGGTAGACGGGCACGTCCTCGTCGGCCATGTCGAAGGCCACGCGGTTGCGCTTCCACTGCTTGCGCACGTCACGCAGGGCGTCTTCGGCGCCACGGCGGTCGAACTTGTTCAAGATCACCAGCTCGGCGAAGTCGAGCATGTCGATCTTCTCGAGCTGGCTGGCCGCGCCGTAGTCGCTGGTCATCACGTAGACCGGGAAGTCGACCAGGTCGACGATCTCGGAATCGCTCTGGCCGATGCCGGCGGTCTCCACCAGCACCAGGTCGTAGCTCAGGCCGCGCAGGAAGCCGATGCAGTCCTTCAGCACGGCATTGGTGGCGACGTGCTGGCGGCGCGTGGCCATCGAGCGCATGAACACGCGCTTGGAGCGCAGCGAGTTCATGCGGATGCGGTCGCCCAGCAGGGCACCGCCGGTGCGGCGGCGGGTGGGGTCGACCGAGATCACCGCGATGCGCATCTCGGGGAAGGCCTGCAGGAAGCGGTTGATGATTTCGTCGGTGACCGAGCTCTTGCCCGCGCCGCCGGTGCCGGTGAGGCCCACCACCGGGGTCTTGCCGCCGGCCAGCTGCCAGCTCTTGCGCAGGGCGGCCAGCTCGGCCTCCGGGATGGCGCCCTCTTCAATCGCCGAGAGCATGCGGCCCACGGCGATCTCGTCGTCGGGCGTCACGGCCGCGGGCTTCTGCGTGCCCAGGCGCGCTTTGTGAGTGCGGGCGACCAGGTCTTCGATCATCCCGACCAGGCCCATCTGCATGCCGTCGTTCGGGTGGTAGATGCGCTCCACGCCATAGGCCTGCAGCTCGGCGATCTCCTCGGGCGTGATGGTGCCGCCGCCGCCGCCGAACACGCGGATGTGGCTGGCGCCGCGTTCTTTCAGCATGTCCACCATGTACTTGAAGTACTCGGTGTGGCCGCCCTGATAGCTGGACAGCGCGATGCCGTCGGCGTCTTCCTGCAGGGCCGCGCGCACCACGTCCTCGACCGAGCGGTTGTGGCCAAGGTGGATCACCTCGGCGCCCTGCGACTGGATCAGCCGACGCATCACGTTGATGGCGGCGTCGTGACCATCGAACAGGCTGGCGGCGGTGACGAAGCGCAGCGGCGATGCGGCGGGCGCGCTGTCGTCGGCGGGCAGTCGGTTGGCGGGGGTGCTCATCGGGGGGCCTCGATGCGGGGTTTGCGTAGCCCGCCATTGTACGCGGCCGGCTGTGAGGCACCCCTGCCGAGGGTTGGGCACGGCGGGGCCTGAAGCCCTGCGCGGGCGTATGGGCTGCCCTGTGTGCGTCTGGCTCCGTTGCCCTGGGCTGAGACGCATGCAGACCGATGGCATCGCGCCCCACGCAGGCCCGAGATCCAGGCCGGCTTACAGCATCCGCGGCAGCACGAACGCCAGCGCCAGCGCTGCCGGCAGCGCCTGGATGACGTAGATCCTGCGGCTGGCGGTCGCGCCGCCATACAGGCCGGCCACCAGCACGCAGGCGAGAAAGAACACCTGCACGTCGAGGCCGGCGTCACCCTGCCAGAGGCCCCAGAACAGGCCGGCGGCGAGAAAGCCGTTGTACAGGCCCTGATTCGCCGCCAGCACCTTGGTCATGGCGGCCTTCTCGGCGCTCATGCCAAAGGCACGGCGGCCGCGCGGGGTGTCCCACAGGAACATCTCCAGCACGAGGATGTAGACATGCAGCAGGGCGATGAGCCCCACCAGTGCCGTTCCGATCCATTGCATCGCAAACTCCCTCAATCGCCCAGACGTGGGCGGATCATCACCGATGGCGGCGTCTCGGTGTCAGGGCATGGCTGCCCTTGCGCTGCAGGTGCAGGTGCAGGTGCAGGTGCAGGTGCAGGACGGATGCGCACGGAGGCCTGCGCTGGGCCACACTCTCTGCCGCCTCGCCCCTTGAATCCGACCCCCCGCGCATGAGCACGCCAGCACCACTCGCCGCCCCCCGTCCACCCGAGGACCGTTCGCACCTGATGGACGCCCTGCGCGGCTTTGCACTGCTCGGGATCCTGCTGATGAACATCGAGTTCTTCAATCGCTCGGTGCACGACTTCATGGGCGGTATCGACACCTCGCCCGGGGCCGCCGGCTTGGCCGCGTGGATCGTCTACGTGTTCGTGCAGGGCAAGTTCTGGGTGCTTTTCTCTCTGCTGTTCGGCATGGGCTTCGCGCTGATGCAGGACCGGCTGGAAAGCACGGGGCGGCCGTTTGGCAGGCTCTACTTCCGTCGCACGCTGGCCCTGATGGCCTTCGGCCTGCTGCACATCGTGCTGCTGTGGCCAGGAGACATCCTGTTCGCCTACGGCATCACCGCGCTGATGCTGATGGCTTTCCTGCAGGTGCGCGGCGTGGCGATGCTGGTCACCGGCATGGGCCTGTATTTCGGAGTCTCTGCGCTGTGGGTGCTGCTGGGCTGGGCGATGGGCCTGATGCCCGAAAGCGCCAGGCTGGAGATGGCAGCCGAGATGGGCGATCCACTGGCCCAGGCCGCGGAGTCCAATCGCATCTACGCCACCGGCGGCTATCTCGAGATCAGTCTGCACCGCGCGCAGGAATACTTCACGGTCATGCTGCAGACCGTGCTGATGTTCCAGGTGCCGATGGCGCTGGGCGTGTTCCTGCTGGGCGCCTGGCTGCTGCGTTCCGGCCGCATCCAGAACGCCGGCGTCCATCTGCGCTTCTGGGCGCTGACCCTGCTGCTGGGCGGCGTGGTCGGCGCTGTTTTCATCCGGCTGAGCCTGGCGGTCGGCACCAGTTTCGATTTGAAGACCGGAATGGGCGACGCCCTGCTCGCCGCTGGCCTGATGAGCCTCGGCAGCCTGCCGCTGTCCATGGCCTATCTCGCCGTTTTCGTGCTGCTGTTCCAGACCGCGCTGGGCGCGCGCGTGCTGGGCCTGCTGGCGCCCGCGGGGCGCATGGCGCTGAGCCACTACCTGCTGCAGTCCCTGGTCTGCAGCCTGCTGTTCTACGCCTATGGGCTCGGCTGGTACGGCGAGGTCGATCGCTGGGGCCAGGTGCAGATCGCGCTTGCGATCTTCGCCGCGCAGGTCGCGCTGTCGCCGCTGTGGCTGCGGCATTTCCGCTATGGCCCCATGGAATGGCTGTGGCGAACGCTGACCTATGGATACCCGCCCAGCATGCGACTGGAACGCGAGCCCCGTACGGAGACTGTCCGATGATCTCGCAAGACCCCCTCGCCCAGCCCTTCACCCTGCCCTGCGGCGTGGTGCTGAAGAACCGCCTGTGCAAGACCGCGATGACCGAGGGCCTCGGCGACGCGCAGCTGCGCGCCACGCCCGAGCATGAACGTCTATATGCCGCCTGGGGCGCGGGCGGTGTGGCGATCAACATCACCGGCAACGTGATGGTCGATCGCTTCGTGATCGAGCGGCCGGGCAATGTGGCGATCGACATCACGCACGCGCCCAGCGTCGATGAGGAGGCCCGCGCGCGGCTGCGCGCCTGGGCCGAGGCCGGCATCCGCGACGGCGCCCAGCTGTGGATGCAGATCAGCCATGCCGGGCGGCAGTCGCCGCGCTATGCCACGCGCCAGCCGGTCGGCCCCTCGGCGGTCACACTGGATCTGCTCGGCAGCTACAAGACGCCGCGCGCTCTGGAAGAGCACGAGATCCTCGACATCATCCAGCGCTTCGGCGCGGTGGCGAAGATCGCCCAGGACTGCGGCTTCACCGGCGTGCAGGTGCATGGCGCGCATGGCTATCTGATCAGCAGCTTCCTGTCGCCGGTGACCAACCGCCGCGAGGACCGCTGGGGCGGCAGCATCGAGAACCGCGCGCGGCTGCTGCTCGAATGCGTGCGCGCGGTGCGGGCGCAGGTCGGCCCGGGCTTTCCGGTGTCGGTGAAGCTGAACTCGGACGACTTCCGCCGCGGCGGCTTCAGCCATGAGGACTGCCTCAAGGTGGTCAAGCTGCTGAACGCCGAAGGCATCGATCTGCTGGAAATCTCCGGCGGCACCTATGAGCAGCCGCGTCTGTTGGGCGTGGAGGGCCGCAGCGAAGATGCGGTGCAGGTGCGCAGCAGCACGCGGGTGCGCGAGGCCTATTTCCTTGAGTACGCCGAGGCCATCCGCCGCGTCGCGACGATGCCGCTGATGGTGACGGGCGGCTTCCGCACACGCGAAGGCATGGAGGCCGCACTCGCCTCGGGCGCGCTGGACGTGCTCGGGATCGCTCGGCCGTTCTGCACGCACCCCAACTGCGCCCACGAGCTGCTGCGCCATCGCATCGACCGCCTGCCGGCCTTCGAGCACAAGCTGCATCTGTCACCGCGCGGCTGGGCCTCGCCCGCCAGCCCGATCCTGCTGATGAAGATGATCAATGTGCTCGGCGCGCAGGGCTGGTACTACCAGCAGATGGACCGCATCGCCCGCGGCCGGCCGGTGGACATCGAGCGCGGCATGCTGCGCAGCTTCCTGCGCTACTGGTGGGACGATCTGGGGCGGGCGATCCGGCTCAGGCGTTGAGCCCCGGATCGGCGCATCAGCGGGGAGCCGTGCGCGCGCTTCGCGCTCAGGCCCGGGTGTCGAGCAGGCTGCCCAGCAGTGCGTCCTGCGTCTTCAGCACCTTGACGTTGGCCGCGAAGGCCTGGCGCGCTTCGATCGAGTAGACGAGGTCGGTGGTGAGGCCGTCGCCGGTCTGCGGCTCCGCATCGCGCACCAGGCGGGCGCTGACGCCGCCGCCGGCCTGTTCGCGACTGTCGACGTCGAAGCGCCGGAAGTCGGCGCTCTCGCGATTGGCGATGTTGCTGGCCGCAGCAGTCAGACGCGTCTGCGCGGCGGCTATGCCGGAGCGGGCGATGCTGGCGATGTCGCTCATGAGGACCTCAGCGCGAATGCGTGCTCGCCAGACTAGCGGCTGATCGCCCCCGAAACTTGAGGGCGATGCTCAGTTCGAGCTCACTGGCTGGTCTCGAAGCCGTCGGCGAAGATGAAGTCGGGGCTGGTGCGGGCGCCGTTCAGGCGCAACAGGCTGCCGCCGGACTTCACCAGATACAGCTCACCGTCCTCGCCTTCACCGAAGCTGGTGATGCCGAACTCGACGTTCTGCAGCGCGCTCGCCGGATGGGCGAAGCCGCCACCGCCCGAACTGGCGGCCGCCCAGACGTCTCCACTGCAGTAGTCGCCATAGAAATACTGGCCCTGCGCTGCGAAGACCGGGCCGCGGTAGCGGAAGCCGCCGGTCACCGAGCAAGCGCCATTGGGGCGACCGTAGTCAAAGGCGGGCTCGGTGAAGGCCACCACGGGAGCGCCGCTGCAGCTCGCGCCCGGGGTCGCGATGGTCCCCTCGCGGCAGCGCCAGCCATAGTTGCGGCCACCCGCGCCCGAGGGTTCGAGGTTGATCTCCTCGCGAGCGCCCTGCCCCACATCGCCCATCCACAGGTCGCCGGTTTCGCGATCGAAGCTGAAACGCCAGGGATTGCGCACGCCGTAGGACCAGACTTCGTCGCAGGCCGCCGCCAAGGTGCCAGTCGCACCGGGGTTGCCAGACGGGATCCCGTACGCGGCCGGATGCGCCGTGCGCGGCCGGCCGCACAGCTCACCGCTGCCGACCGCGGTGGTGGCATCGACATCCAGGCGCAGGAACTTGCCCAGAAGGGCGCGGGAGTCGGGGTTGCCGCCGTTCGCGGTGAAGTTGGCATCGACCGCGCAATCACCGCTGTTACTGAGGCTGTTTGGCGCCAGGGTCTGCCCGCGGTTGCAGGGATCGTTGCCGCTGCCGCCATCACCCAGCCCGAAGTAGAGATAACCGTCCGGCCCGAACGCGATGTGGCCACCGTTGTGGTTGCTGAAATCCTGATCCGCGCGCAGCACCACGGTGCAGGTCGCGAGGTCCTGCGCGCTCAATACGTCGGCCGCCGGATTCGCGGCCGTATAGCGCATCAGCAGGGTGTCGCCGTTGGCATCGGTGAGGCTCACGAATACCCGGCCGTTGCTGACGAACTCCGGGTGGAAGGCGACGCCCAGCAGGCCGCGCTCGCCGCCGCTGGTGAAACCCACGGTGCTCGGGCTGGAATCGCCTGGATAGGTGCACTGCAGACTCGGGTTGGTACCGGACACGCTGACGTAGGGCGTGCTCAACAAGGCTCCGCTGCGCACCACCCGCAACGCGCCGCCCTGCTGGTTGACGAACAGGCGCCCGCTGCCGTCGCCGGCGTGGGTGAGCCCGATCGGGCTGCTGAAACCCGAAAGGTAGGTTTCGAAACGTGGCGGGTTTGGCACCGTCTGCGCGAACGCGAGCACCGGAGCGAACAGGAGGGTTAGCGGAACACAGCGCGTCATGGATGTCGGACCTTGTGGGGCCTTGCGGTCAGTCGGCGCCGCAGGGGAACGGGGAGCCCGGATCGGGCGGGATACAAGCCCGGCGCGCAAGGCGCCGGGCGACGGGATCCGGAGGGGGTTGCGGACGCTCAGACCATGAAACCGAGGTTGGGCCCTTCGATCGCGACCAGGTTGCCGCTCATGTGCTGCAGGTTCGGGAAGATCGTGGACCGATCCGCATCCGACAGCCCGTACCAGCGCGCCAGCGTGGCCGCGTACTGGTCGGCCGACAGGGTCGGGATGACCTGCCCCCAACCGGCATCGTCGGGATTGCTGGCCGAGGCCGCGAGGCTGGGGAAGCGCCCATAGAAGCGTCCGCCCTGCACGGCGCCGCCGAACACCAGATGGTGCCCGCCCCAACCGTGGTCGGTGCCGTCGCCGTTGATCGACAGAGTGCGACCGAATTCCGAGGCGGTGAAGGTGGTGACCGAGCTGCCCAGGCTCATCGCCGGGTTGTCGAGCACCTGATAGAAGGCCATGACCGCCTGCGAGAGCTGGCGCAACAGTCCGGGATGATCCTCGAGCTGGCGGTCGTGGGTGTCGAAGCCACCGAGGCCTGCATAGAACAGCTGGCGGCTCATCTGCAGGGTGTCGCGGGCGCGGATCATGCGCGCCACCATCAGCAGCTGCGCGGCAAGGCGCGGCAGGGCCGGCAGGTTGCTCGGGTTCCAGGCCAGGCCAAAGGCGTCCCAGAACGGTCGGAACAGCACGTCGTCGGCAGGCACGTTCGCCAGCGCGGCCACGACCTGGTCGGTGGTCTGCAGAGTGCGCCGGGTTTTCAGCGCGTAGGCGCGCTCGAAGGCGTGCGTCTGCGATTGATCGAGCAGGGCATTGAAGGCAAGGCAGCGGCGACGGTTCCAACCCTGGCCGCCATCGGCACAGTTGGCGGCGCCGGTCTGGATGAAACTGATCTGCTCCACGCCCTGCGAGGACATGAAGTAGGGCGCCACCTGCACGCCGGTCTGGAACACGTTGTCGCCGTCCAGCGACACGTTCATCGACAGCACCTGGTTGCTGTTGCTGGCGGCGAAGATGTCGGCCAAGCGCCCGCCCCAGCCGGTGCGGTCGGCGGCATCGGCGCGCGGCGTCTGCCACAGCACGGTCTGGTCGGAGTGCGAGAACAACTGCGCCGGGCGCGGCGTGCCGGCCTGCTGGTACAGGGCCTTGCTCATCGGGCGGACCAGCGGGCCGACGTTGGCGATGATCGCAGCACGGCCGGCATTGAACATCTGTTGGGTGCCGGTCATCTGCGGATGCAGTCCGAACTGGCCGCCGCCGAGCGGGGCCACGCTCGGATTCAGCGCCAGCAGCTGGTTCTGCGGCACGGCGAGCTCGCCGCGGCGCGCGGCATAGGCGCTGTAGTTGGAATCGCGTGGCACGACCATGTTGAAGCAGTCGTTGCCGCCGTGCAGGTAGATGCAGACCAGCGCGCGGTAGTCGGTGCCGAGCAGCTTGGGCGCGGCCGCCTGCGCCAGCTCCAGCTTGCCCAGCATCGAGCCGAAGGCCGCGCTGGCGGCGGTGGCGCGCAGCGCGCGGTGGAGGAACTCGCGTCGATCGATCCGGCTCATCTCACTTCTCCACCACGTATTCCGGCGAGGTCAGGATCAGCCACAGGGCGTCCTGCACGCGTGCGCGCCGTTGGTCATTGTTGCTGCTGCCCATGCCGTTCAGATGGTTCACCAGCACGGTGCGCATCTGGCTGCTCATACGCCCGCCCATGAACAGCAGGTTGTAGCGGTCGACCAGGGCACCTGCGTCATGGGCGATCTGCATGTCGCGATTGAGGTCCACCTTCACCGGATCCCAGCTGCCGGTGTTCGCGCCCTGGTAGGCCCAGAACACCTTGCCGCCGATCTCGTTGGTCATGCGGGTGATGTAGGTGTCGGTGGTGATCTGGAACTCCGGCGCGAACAGGCCCAGCGAGGCCAGCTCACCCGGCAGCTGGTAGTTCGGCAGGAAGAAGTTGAACACCGTCGGCGAGCTCAGCACCGCCTGCGCGCCGTACTGGTCCGGCCACTCGCTGATCGCACCGCTGCTGGAGCTGGCGTTCAGGCCGCGCCACAGCTGGGTGATGCGCAGCAGGGGCTCGCGCAGCTTGCCGGCATGTGGCCGCGTCGGCGTGCGCGCCTCGGGATCCAGCAGGATCGCCCGCAGCACCGCCTGCAGGTCGCCGCGCACGCCGCTGCCGTTGTTGTTGAAGACGCCGGCGACGCGCGCGACATAGGCCGGCGAGGGATTGCTGGTGGTGAAACGCTGGATCAGAAGGCGGCTGAAGAAGGGGCCGACGTTCGGATGATTGAACACGTTGTCCAGCGCCGCCGCCAGATTCGCGCGGGCCTGCCCGCCGGCCGGCAGCACGCCCCCCGGCAGGCTCACGCCCGGGTAGTTCAGCAGCTGCTTGGTGCCGCTGGAGGCATGGAAGACCGAACCGAACTGCGTGCCCTCGCCCCAGGGACGCATCGGCTGGCGCCAGCCGGGCTGCAGTCGCCAGTCGGTGTTGCCCGGCCCCGGCCCGCAGTACTCCCAATCCCACCAGTTGAAGTTGCCCGCTGTATCGCTGGCGACCGGCGGGTTGCAGGTCGACCAGTTCCAGCCCGTGAACACATGCGCGAAGCCGCGGATGGTGTCCTGGGTGTAGGTGGGAATCGGCTGCACGCCAGGCGTGCCCGCATCGCCATCCATGACCGTGCCGTCGAGGTTCAGCCGCACCAGCCCGACACTGAACAACTGCATGATTTCTCGGGCGTAGTTCTCATCCGGCCGGATGTTCGCAGCCTCATCGGGCTTGCGGTTCTTGAACATCGACAGGTAGTGGCCCATCACCGGATGCAGGGTCACGTTCTCCAGCAGGGTGCGATAGTTGCCGAAGGCGTTCTGGCTCAGCATGTCGTGGTAATGCGCCAAGGCATTCGGGTTGCCTTCGACCGAGCCGTTCTGATCGGACACCACGAAGATCTGCGACAGCGCGAAGGCCATGCGCTGGCGCAGCTGGTCGTCGCGATACAGCACGTTGCGGAACCAGATGTCGTTGCGCTTGTCCTGCCAGACGACGCTGGGGTCGATCGACATCAGGGTGTCGAGATGCGGCAACTGCAGCGAAGCGGCCCGACTGAACTGCTCGTTGAGCCAGGGCGTGTAGCCCATGCCGCGCAGGCGGGTGATCTCGGTGAGCGTCGGCCCGAAGGTGGCATGGCTCAGGAAGCGCGAGGCCTCGGCCTCGTTGAAGGGGCCCTCGGGCGGCGGGTCGAAGCCGTCGCGGAAAATCGCCTGGGCTTGGGCCTGCAGCGCGAATCCGCAGCAGAACCCCAAGGTGGCGAGAAGGCGCAGCGTAGGGACAAGCGAGGGAGATTTCATGGACGGTTCCAGAACCGCGCGAAAGTTTGCAAACAATCGCAAACTAGGCTGCTAGTCTGCCGTGAGCCGAATCACGGAAGGCCGCACGCGCGCCGCACACCACCCACATGCACAAACGCCCCCTCAATTCGATGCCCTCCCAGCCGACGCCAGCCCCCCAACAGCGCATCCGCGGCAGGGCCACGGCATGCAGTCGGGCGCACGGCCATCTGGCCCTGTTGACCGGGCTGATCGCCCTGCTTGGACTCGGCGCCTGCGAATCGCGCGCCAACTCGCAGGGCTCGCCGATCTGCGAGGTCAACTCGCTGCCGCTGGTCCCGATGAGCCCGACCCTTGCCAGCCCGCCGCCGCAGGGCTGGACACTCGTGGCGCCGGCCCGCTTCTACCCCGGCCTGCCCCTGCAGCTGCGATTGCAGCATCCCGACCCACTGCGCCGCGCGCGCGGCGTGCTGCTCTGGGCCAAGGCCAATGCAAGCCAGGGCGCCGGCAGCTTCACGGTGCCGGGCAATGGGCGATGGGCCTACATCCCTGCCCCCGCCACTTGCGGCACCTGGGCGCTCTCGCACACCGACAACCAGGCGAAAACGCAGGCTGAGCTGGTTTTCGAGTGGACCGGCGAGGCCAGCCCCAGCGCGATCCTCCGCGCCTTTCTGATCGAGGACTGCAACAACCCCGCGGGCTGCCGCGATCAGCAGGCGCTGACCCAGATCGTGTTCCTCGAAGCCGGCGTCTTCGCCAACGGGTTCGAGCCCTGATCCAACTCCGAGGCACGATCGCCCCCGGCGAGGGCGGCGATACCAGGCCTGCGCACATTCGTACGCGACTCAGTAGCGCAGGACGGCCTGCAGGGCGGGCAGCACTTCGAGCCGCGCCCGCCCGCCCAGGCCTTCGAGCTCGATCAGAACGCCGGCGCCGATCAAGCTGGCGCCACTGCGCGCGACCAGCTTGGCAGCCGCCTGCAGGGTGCCGCCTGTGGCGAGTACGTCGTCGACGATCACCACGCGTGTTCCGGGTGTCCAAGCGTCGGCACGCAGTTCAAGCGTGTCCTCGCCGTATTCCAGACTGTAGGCCTCGCGCAGCAGCGGGCCGGGGAGCTTGCCGGGCTTGCGGATCGGCGCGAAGCCACAGCCCAGCGAATGCGCCATGGCCGCGGCGAAAATGAAACCGCGCGACTCGACCCCGCAGAACACCTGCGGCGGCTGCCTGCGCCAGGGCGCCAGCAGCGCCTCGACGGCCGCACGAAAGCCTTTGGGATCCGCCAACAGCGGCGAGATGTCACGAAACAGGATGCCGGGCCTGGGAAAGTCCGGCACCGGGTGGATCAGCGTTTCGATCAGGTCGGTCGTGTTCATGCGGACTCCTGTGTAGGGGCCGCCGCGCGCCCGCGCTGGCTGCCGATGAAGATGCCCAGCGCGGACAGCACCAGGCCGGCCCAGTCGAGACCATCGGTGGCGCGATCGAACAGGGCCACGTCGACGCCGAAGGCCAGCAGCGGCTGCAGCAGCAGGAGCAGGCCGACCATCGAGGCATCGAGGCGCGGCAGCGCATACGAAATCAGCAGCCAGCCAAGCACCTGGCCGAACAGCGCAAGCCCGATCAGGGCGCCCCAGGTCTTGAGGTTGGGAATCGCGAAGCTGTGGCCTTCGACCATGCCCGCGCCACCCAGCATCAGCGCGCAGACGAGTGAGCACCAGCACAGCAGGTACATCGGGCTGGCCGTGGGTTCGCGCTGCTGGATGCGGCGGAAGCTAAGCATGTAGATCGCGTACATGAAGGCGGTGAACACACCCAGCCACACGCCCCACTGGAAGCCTGCGCCGACCTCCGCCCAGCTGCGCCCGACCAGCAGCCAGAGGCCGCCAAAAGCGAGACCAACTCCCAGCAGGAAGCGCGGCCCCAGCCGCTCGCGATAGAACAGCACGCCGGCCAGCGCCATGAAGAACACCTGCAGGTTGCCGATCAGGGTTGCGAGCCCCGGCCCCACCAGATGGATGCTGCGGTGCCAGGCCATCAGGTCGGCAGCGAACGCAGCGGCCGGGATCGACAGCGCCAGCAGGAGCATCGTGCGCGGTCGCCAGGGCGCGTTCACCGCACGCAGCAGGAACAGCAGCATCAAGCCCCCGAAGAACATCCGGTAGAAGGCCGACACCGTGGGCGCGACGTCGGCCACGCGCACGAAGGCGCTGGTGCTGCTGATCAGCACCGCCCCCATCAGCATGGCCAGCACCGGGCTGCGCTCGCGCTGCGGGGTCATCGCCGCGAGCGCCGCGGTGGACTGGCCGGAACTCACTTCAATGCTTCGTACTTGGCGAGCCGATGCGGCTCGGCGATGCCAGCCTCGATCCAGGCTTTGAGCGCCGGCAGCCCGAGCATCGCGTCCATGTAGGCGCGGCTGGTGTCGGTGAGCTCGACGCCATAAGCACGGAAGCGGATCACCACCGGCGCGAACATGGCATCGACGATGCCGAAGCCGCCACACAGGAACGCCCCCTGCCCCGCCGAAGCCTCGCGCAACTGCGCCCACAGCGCCTGCACGCGGTCGATGTCGGCCTGGGCTTCGGCATTCCAGCGGTAGGCATTGGGCTTTCGATCGCAGTTCATCGGCAGCTGGCTGCGCAGCGCTGTGAAGCCCGAGTGCATCTCGCAGGCCGCCGAGCGCGCCAGCGCGCGCAGGCCGGGATCCTGGGGCCAGCCACGGCCACCCAGCCAGGTTTCGTTGGCGTACTCGCAGATCGCCAGCGAATCCCAGATCACCCGGCCCTGGTCGTGCAGCACAGGCACGCGCCGGCTGGGCGAGGCCTTGGCCACTTCCTGCGCGAACTCCGGCGTGTCCAGCCACAGCAGGCGCTCGCCGAAGTCGACACCGAAGTGGCTCAGCAGCAGCCAGGGCCGCAGCGACCAGCTGCTGTAGTTCTTGTTGCCGATGTAGAGGACGGGCTGGCTCATGAGGGACTGGCCTTGTGCAGGGAAGATGGGCACGCGGCCGCGACGGCCGGGCCGCGTATATTCGCGCATCGCCACGCGCCCGGGAGTGCCATTCGATGTTCAAGCCGAAAACGCTGATCCTCGCATTCGTCGCCGGCTTCCTCGCCACCCTGTTCTTCCATCAGGGCGGGCTGTGGCTGCTGAATCTGTCCGGCAAGGCGGCCGTCGCGCCCTGGAACATGAACCCGGTTGCGCCCTTGGGCGTGCCCGCCGTGTTGTCCCTGGCCTTCTGGGGCGGCCTCTGGGGCATCGCCCTGTGGGCCCTGATCCGCCGCAGCACCGGCGCCCGATTCTGGATGCTCGCGATCGTACTCGGCGCCCTGCTGCCCAGCCTGGTCGCCTGGTTCGTGGTGTTTCCGCTCAAGGGCATCGAGCTCAGCAGCCCCCTGATCATCGGCGCATTGATCCTCAACGGCCTGTGGGGACTGGGCGTGGCGGTCTACATGCGATTGTTCAGGGCTTGAGGGCGGGGATTGGGGATTGGGGATTCGTAAAGAGCGCCGACTTGCTTTGCATCGCGTGTGTGAAGCCCGCGAGCTTCGCATCCGGCTTTTGCGAATCCCCAATCCCCAATCCCCAATCCCCGCTCCCTGAATACGTATGCATGGGATTGTTATGCTGCACAGCACAGGCCTAGGCTGCTGGCCGCGGTGGTTCGACGCGGCGGCATGAAGCCTCGACGCCCATGAGGGCGATCAGGCCGGCAGCGGCTCGACAGCGCAGCGAGCGGACATTCATGAGCGCGCAGTAGACGCGCCGTCCGCTTCGTCACACGGCCGGCGTCCGCGGGGTGCGGCGCTCGGCGGCCCATGCAGCAGGCCCACACTTCCTGGGGAGGGAGTCCGCAATGAACCGTCACTCGACGGGTGCTTCGGCGCACCCGCAGCAGCCTCGCTTTGCCCGCCGTCTGGCGGAGCGTTTCCATGCACGCATCGGCGCGGCGATCCGCGCAGCCACGAGCGCCCTGCCCGGCATCGCCGCGCTTGCCGCCTTCGCCGGCAGCACGACGCCCGCCAAGGCCGACGTCATCCTGCATGCCTTCAACTGGCGCTACGACACGGTCGAGGCGCGCGCCGCCGAAATCCAGTCGCTGGGATACAAGGCGGTACTGGTGGCACCACCGCTGAAGTCGGAAGGCTCGGCCTGGTGGGCGCGCTACCAGCCGCAGGACTACCGCACCATCGATCATCCGCTCGGCAACACGCAGAGCTTCCAGAGCATGTCGAACGCGCTGCGCGCGCGCGGCATCCGCGTCTACGCCGACATCATCCTCAACCACATGGCCAACGAGGCCGCCCAGCGCAGCGACCTCGACTATCCAGGCCAGCGCATCCTCAACACATACGCCTCGAACCCGGGCTACTGGAGCCAGCAGCGTCTGTTCGGCGACCTGCGCTACAACTTCCTCTCGCAGTGGGACTTCGGCTCGGCCAACTGCATCAGCAACTACAGCGATGTCTGGCAAGTGCAGAACTGGCGCCTGTGCGGCGGTGGCGGCGACCCGGGTCTGCCAGACCTGCTGGGCAGTAGCTATGTCATCGGCCAGCAGCGCAGCTACCTGTCGGCGCTGAAGGGCCTCGGCGTCACCGGCTTCCGCATCGATGCCGCCAAGCACATGCCGCTCTCACACCTCAACGCCGTGCTGACGCCGGAGATCAAGCAGGGCGTGCATGTGTTCGGCGAGGTCATCACCAACGGCGGCGCTGGTGACGGCGAGTACGGCAGTTTCCTCGTGCCCTATCTGAACGGGACCGATCACGGCGCCTACGACTTCCCGCTGTTCGGCAGTATCCGCAACGCGTTCCGTTTCGGCGGCAGCATGAACGCGCTGGTCAACCCGCTGGCCGTCGGCCAGGCCCTGCCCAACAGCCGCGCGGTCACTTTCACTGTGACCCACGACATCCCGAATAACGGCGGTTTCCGCTACCTGATCCTGGACCCCACCGACGAGACGCTGGCCTACGCCTACGTGCTGGGCCGGGACGGCGGCAGCCCGCTGCTGTACTCCGACAACAACGAAAGCGGCGACAACCGCTGGGTCAACGCGTACCGGCGCAGTGATCTGGCGGCAATGATCCGCTTCCACAACGCCACCCACGGCAGCGACATGCAGGTGCTGTCCTACAGCGACTGCCACCTGCTGTTCCGTCGCGGCAGCCTCGGCATCGTCGGCATCAACAAGTGCGGCAGCACGGTCAACACCACCATCAACATGAACAACAGCGTGCTCTGGTGGTACGCCAACTACCGCGATGTTCTGGATACCAACAGCGTGGTGAACATCGGCAGCAGCAGCTACACCTTCAGCCTGCCGCCGCGCAGGGCAAGGATGTGGTTGAGGTAGGAGCCGGGAATCGGGAATCGTCGCTCGATGCTCCGCCTCCGCAAGAGGCAAAGCCCAGATTCCTGCACGCGTTGTGAGGGACCCGGCTCTGAGCCCCTCTCCCTGTGGGAGAGGGGCTATCGCGCCGAACACCCTCGATGCCGCGCCCCTTCCAACCGAAGCTCGCAAGAGCTAACAGGCCCCGGATGCCTGAGCGCACACATCACGAATCTCTCCTGCCCGTCTTTCGAGCCTCCCAAATGTACCGATCAGCCACCTCCATAGCCGCCCTCGCGCTCGCCCTCGTCGCCGCCACCGGCCTGCACGCGAACAGTCCCCAACCCGAGCGCGTCACCCTGGTCGGCAACCTGCAGCAAGCCATCGGCTGCAGCGAGAACTGGTCGCCGCCCTGCGATGCCTCGCAGCTGGCCTTCGATGAGGAAGATGGGGTCTGGCAGGCGCGCTTTGACCTGCCGGCCGGCAGCTACGAATACAAGGTCGCGCTGAACGGCGGCTGGGACAGCAACTTCGGCGCCGGCGGAGCGCCCGGCGGCGGCAATATCGCGCTCAACCTGACGAACCCAGCTTCACTCAAGTTCTACTTCCGCAGCGGAACGAATTTCATCACCGAGCCGGTGAGCTCGCTGATTCCCGTGGCCGTCGGCAGCTTCCAGCGCGCGATCGGCTGCGCCAACGACTGGGATCCGACCTGCCTGCGCGGCTGGATGGAGGACCCTGAACGCGTTGGCGTGTACCGCGCCACCGCCGCGCTGCCCGCCGGCAACTTCGAAGCCAAGGTGGCGATGAACGAGTCCTGGGACCTGAACTACGGCGCCGGCGGCGTGCAGGGCGGCGCCAATATCGCCTTCGAGGTTGGCGAGGCCTGTTCGCTGCAGGAATTCCGCTTCGACGGCCTCAGCAATCAGCTCACCGTTGCGCCAGCGCCAGCGGCGCCGCAGCCTGCGAGCGTGACGATTGCCGGCAGCCTGCAGCAGGCGTTGGGCTGCAGCGACAACTGGTCGCCCGCCTGCACAGCCTCACGTCTCACCTATTCGAGCCGCAGCGATGTCTGGCGCGGCGAGTTCCTGCTGCCGGCCGGCAGCTACGAGTACAAGGCCGCACTCAACGGCAGCTGGGACGAGAACTATGGCGCCGGTGCCGCATCGGGCGGCGCCAACATCGCGCTGAGCGCCGACGGGCAGCCGATCCGCTTCTATTTCTCCAACCGAACGAAGTGGGTGACCGACAGCCGCAACACGCCGATCGCGGTGGCCGTCGGCAGCTTCCAGAGCGAACTCGGCTGCGCGGGCGATTGGCAGCCCGAGTGCCTCGCCGCCTGGCTGCAGGACCCTGACAACGACGGCTTCGCCACCTTCGAGGCACGGCTGCCTGCGGGCAGCTACGAAGCCAAGATGGCAATCAACGAGAGCTGGGCAGAAAACTACGGCGCTGGCGGCGCTCCCGGCGGCGCCAACATCGCTTTCGATGTGCCCGAAGGCTGCGGGCTGACCTATTTCAGCTTCGATCGCGCCAGCAAGGTGTTGAGCATCTCCAGCAGCGCGGTGGCGCCGCGCGGCAACCTCGCGCAGTCGCGCGCGCACTTCATCGATGCGCGCACCTTGGCCTGGAATGCCGGCAGCGATGACGCCCGCTTCGCTCTCCACCACAGTGCCGACGCAAGCCTCCGCTTGACTGGCGCCGGCGTGGAGAACGGCCAGAGCATTGCGCTGGAGGTCATCGCTGGCGGTCTGAGCGCCGAGCAGCGCGCGCGCTGGCCACATCTGGCCAACTACCGGGCGCTGCGCCTGCCCGAGCTGCCGCGCGCCGAACTCGCGCAGATCCTGCGCGGGCAGATCGCCTTGGCTGCGCGCAGCCCGGCAGATGTCCCGCTGGACGCGACCGGCGTGCAGATACCCGGCGTGCTGGATGCGCTCTACCGCACCGATCGCCCACTGGGCCCCGTGGTCACCGGCAGCGGCGTCAGCCTGCACCTGTGGGCCCCGACCGCGCGTCGGGTCGAGCTGCTGCGCTTTGCCGGCAGCAACCCCAACGCCGCGCCGACGCGGCATGCGATGAGCTTCGACGCCGCCAGCGGCGTGTGGAGCGTCAGCGGCCCGCGCGACTGGAACCGCCAGTTCTATCTGTTCGAAGTCGAGGTCTTTGCGCCGACGACCCGCCGCATCGAGACGAACCGCGTCACCGACCCCTACAGCTTGAGCCTCGCCGCGGACAGCACGCTCTCGCAGATCGTCGACCTCGACGAGGCGGCACTGATGCCGCCGCTGTTCAGGCTGACGCCGAAGCCCGAGCTGCGCGCGCACGAGGACAGCCTGCTGTACGAGCTCCACGTCCGCGATTTCAGCTGGACCGATGAAGGCGTACCCGCAGCCCAGCGCGGCACCTTCGCGGCCTTCGCGCATCCTGCCTCGACCGGCATGCGTCATCTGCGCGGGCTGGCCAAGGCAGGCTTCAGCCATGTGCATCTGCTGCCCGCCTTCGATCAGGCCAACATCCCGGAGCGCCGTCAGGACCAGCAGTCCGTGCCCTTCGCCGAGCTCGAAGCGCTGCCGCCCGATTCCGAGCAGCAACAGGCCTTGACCGAGGCGATCCGCGACGCCGATGGCTTCAACTGGGGCTACGACCCCTGGCACTACACCGTGCCCGAGGGCAGCTACTCGACCGATCCCGATGGGCCGGCGCGCATCCGCGAGTTCCGGCAGATGGTGCAGGCCCTGAACCTCTCGGGCCTGCGGGTGGTGATGGACGTGGTCTACAACCACACCAACGCCGCCGGCCAGAACGCGAAGTCGGTGCTGGACCGCGTGGTGCCCGGCTACTACCACCGGCTGAACAACGCCGGCTACGTCGAGCAGAGCAGCTGCTGCCCCAACACCGCCAGCGAGCACGCGATGATGGAGCGGCTGATGATCGACTCGGTGCTGACCTGGGCGCGGGCCTACCGCGTCGACGGCTTCCGCTTCGATCTGATGGCCCATCACAGCCGCGACAACCTGCTGAAGCTGCGCGCTGCACTCGACCGGCTGACCCTGGCGCGTGACGGCGTGGATGGCCGCAGCATCATTCTCTATGGCGAGGGCTGGAACTTCGGCGAGGTCGCCAACAACGCGCGCTTCATCCAGGCCTCGCAGGCCAACCTCGCCGGCACCGGCATCGGCACCTTCAGCGACCGCTCGCGCGACGCGATCCGCGGTGGCAATCCCTTCGGCGACATCCGCGAGCAGGGCCTCATCTCGGGTCTGGCGCTGGCGCCGAACGGATTCCAGGGTGCCGGCTCGGGCGAGTTGGCCCAGCTGCTGCATCTGAGCGATTTGGCGCGGATCGGTCTTGCCGGCGATCTGGCCGACTTCGAGTTCACCAATGCCCAGGGCCAGCGCGTGCGCGCCGACCAGGTGGACTACTTCGGCCAGCGCGCGGGCTACACCGGCGACCCGGCCGAGCACATCAAGTACATCGAAGCCCACGACAACGAAACCCTGTTCGACGTGCTGCAGCTGAAGCTCGCCAGCACCACCCCGCTCGACGAGCGCGTGCGCGTGCAGAACCTCGGCCACAGCCTGATGCTGCTGGGCCAGGGCATTCCCTTCTTCCACGCCGGGCAGGAGATCCTGCGCTCGAAGTCGGGCGACCGCGACAGCTACAACAGCGGCGATTGGTTCAACGCGATCGACTGGACGCGCAACCGGCACGGCTGGAGCCGCGGCCTGCCGCCGGCGGAGAAGAACGCGGGTGTGTGGCCGCTGCTGCGTCCGCTGCTGGCCGATGTCTCCCGCCGTCCACAGCGCGCGCAGATGGACGCCTCGCTGCAGCACGTCGCCGAGATGAGCCAGGTGCGCATGAGTTCGCGCCTGTTCCGTCTGCGCACCGCCGAGCAGGTCAAGCAGCATCTGCGCTTCCACAACACCGGGCCGCAGCAGCTGCCAGGACTGATCGCCTTCGAACTGGCCGACGAGGCCGGGGCGTTGGAGCGTCGGTGGAAGCGCATCCTCGGGCTGATCAACGTGCGGCCAGACGCCGCGACGCTGCAGCTGCCCGAGCATGCGGCGCGCGCGCTGCAGCTGCATCCGCAGCTGCGCCGCTCAGCCGATGCCCGCACGCGCGCCAGCACGGTTGCCGCCGGGCGCTTCGAGGTCGGCGCTCGCACCAGCGCGGTGTTTGTCGAGGCGCGCTCCGCCGTCGAACAACTTGTCCTGCTGCGCAGCGATGTGACCGCCGCGCGCGACAGCGGCGCGATCCGCGCGCCGCGCGTGCAGGCCTTGCTGAGCCTGCTCGACAGCACCGAGCGTCACCTGCAGGGCGGGCGTGGGAACTCGGCACGTGTCACGCTGCTGGCCTTCAGCGGGATCGTCGTGGCGGCCAGCCTGGTCGGCGACATCGAGGCCGCGACCGCGCGCACCCTGGTCGAGCATGCGGCGGTGCTGGTGGAGTCGATCTGAGCTGAGCCGTCGATGGACCGAGGCGGATTCGAGTCCGTGGTGGGCCGGTGCCCACCCTATTCGAAAACCTGTGCGGGCTTCGAGCCCGCGGCGGGCCGGGGCCCACCCTATTCGAGAAGCTCCGAAAGGTTCGAGCCCGTGGTGGGCCGAGGCCCACCCTATTCAGACACCCGGGCAAGGTTCCAGCCCACGGTCCACCCTGTGCGTAGCAGCTGCGCCGGCAGCACCCCAAGGCCGCGAGCGCGCACGTGCTCATGGGGTGGGCCCTGGCCCACCGTGAACTCGACACTCGCCGCAACCGCGAACCGCGCGACCCATGCCCCATCCGCGAAGCTTCAGCGCAGACAGGCCCCGCAGTGATAACGCGCGCACCAGGCTTCGGCGATGCGCTGGCCGGAGGCCGACATGGGCGCGCTGCAGGGCTGGAAGCGCAGACTCCCGCGGGTATCCAGGAATCGACCCGTCCGCGCGCGCCAGCGCAGTCGCACCCGCCACGAAGGCCAGCACAGCGCTTCGTCGGGCATCGGAGCCGCCGACAGGCCAAGGAGCAGTCGCTCCCAGACAAGGAAGTCGCTGTCGGGCAGCAGGCAGAGCTGCAGGATAGGCTGCCCTTCCCGATCCTCCAGGCGTAGGGCCTCGCGCGGACCCTCCGGATCGACTTCGCAAATCAGCTTCGCACGCGCTTGTGCCAGCAGGGGTGCGGGATCAAGGATCAGGCGCGCCTCGTCCTCTCGACGGAACAGGCACACCACGGGACCCAGGGCGATCAGGGTCGACGCCGACAGGCGACGCCCTGCGGAGGCGGCTACGAGCGCGCGCTCTTCGTTGGCCAGCGCAGTGTCGGCATCGAGTTCGAACACGGGTCAACGGTTCCCGGTGAGGGCAGCCGGCGCCACAGCGCACCCCTGCCGCCTGCCGCACCTCTGCGCCCACCCGAATTGGGCGACGCTTGACGGTTCGCAGCAAAAGGTGCGAAAGGCGCTTGAGGCATCACGCGCGAATGCGGAACGGGACATTGCGTCTCCGAAGCGGTCGATCGGAGCTGGCGGCGCCGGGGCGCTGGCTGGCCGGTGGGACGAAAAAGGGCTGGGCCGTGCTGATTCACAGCGCGGCGGCCTGCCGCTCGAGGTGCCGCGGGGCGTGACCCCGAAGGCTGGCTTCCCGGGCCCGTCCGATGCGGCGGCGACAGGGCCTGGTCACCCGGCGAGGATCACCGGATGAGAATCACTTGGTGAGGATCAACTTGTCGTTCTGGGTCAGGCGCAGGCGGTATTCGTGCTCGCCGTGCAGGATGACCAGCTCGCGACCTTCGCGCAGCAGGGTCCGGCTGTCGATGGTCGCCCGCGCGGCCCCTCGCGTGGCGGCTCCCTGCGTCGATGCTGACTCGACACGGTCGAAATCCAAGCAGGTGGCGATCTCGGAAACGGCTGGGTTCAAGCTCATCTCGGCTCTCCGCGTGGGCTGAAGGTTGCGTCGCGACAGATGATAATGCTTCGCATTTGCGAGTCAAGCGACCACCGCGTTCTGACCAGGCCAACGCGGCCAAACTGCCTGTACGGCGTCCCGGCCCACCGGGCCTGCGCCGCGCCTTCCGCGCCCCACGAGCTGGCACGCCACAGACGCCTGACGGATGCCGGGCACGCGGCCGCTTTCCGCAGCGCGCGCATGCCGCTACCATCACCAATACCTTCCATCGCGATAGAAAGATACATGCCTGCCCTGCCCTCGCTGTCCTTCGAATTCTTTCCGCCCAAGACCGACGAGCAGCGCCTGCAGCTCGACCGAACGGCAGAGAAGCTGAGGACGTATTCCCCCCGATTTGTCTCGGTCACCTTCGGCGCCGGCGGGTCGACCCTGTCCTACACCGCCGACACGGTGCGCCGTCTGCACGAGCAGCACGGACTGGACGCCGCCCCGCACCTGTCCTGCATGGGCGGCACCCGCGAAGAGATCCGCACGCTGCTGGTGCAGTACCGCGCCATCGGCTGCCGGCGCATCGTCGCGCTGCGCGGCGACCTGCCCTCCGGCATGGCCCGACCCGGCGACTTCCGCTACGCGAGCGAACTCGTGGAATTCATCCGCAAGGAAACCGGCGATCACTTCCATATCGAGGTGGCGGCCTATCCGGAAGTGCATCCGCAAGCCGAGGACGCACTCGCCGATCTCAAGCACTTCTGCACCAAAGTCAGGTCAGGCGCGAATTCGGCAATCACCCAGTACTTCTACAACGCCGACGCCTACTTCGCCTTCGTCGACGCGGTGCGACGCGAAGGCATCGACATACCGATCGTGCCGGGCATCATGCCGATCTCGAACTTCAGCCAGCTGAAGCGCTTTTCGGAGATGTGCGGCGCCGAGATTCCGCGCTGGATGTCCAAGCGCATGCAAGCCTACGGCGATGACGCTGCTGCCCTGCGCGAATTCGGAGCGGACGCCGTCGCCGCATTGTGCCGACGCCTGATCGAGGGCGGGGCTCCCGAACTGCACTTCTACTCGCTCAATCTGGCGAAACCGACCCTGGCCGTTCTGGAACGCCTCGGCTGAGCCTGTCGCCTCTTGAGCAGCCCCTGGCCTCCATCCGCAGCGGGCCCGGGTGTCGTCACCAGCGGGCGTCTTGCAACAGGCGTTCGGTCTGCGCGTCCGCAGGCCGAGCCACCAGCCCGCCACGCGGGCCGAGACTGACGCGGTAGCGGGCGCCATCGATCAGGGGCAGATACACACCGCTTCCAAAATCCGCATCGACGAATCCGAGGTACTGCGGGAACTGCCGGCGCAGCGTCCACAGATCGGGGAACGCCTGCGCCCCCAGCGCATGCACGCTGCGCGGCGCCTCGCGCTCCTGTTCGGCCTCCGAATAGCGCGAGGAAAGACGCTCCAGACGGTACAGCGAGGGCGCACCGGCAAGCAGGGCCGGCAGCCTCCATCGCAGAACGCGCGCGTCGAGCTGCCATTGGTCGCCTGTCAGTTCGAAGCGATGCTGGGTCCCGTCCGGCAATCCAAGGTCGACCGCGAAACGCTGGGGTTCGACCTGCCGGACCGCCAACGTCGCCACGTCTGTCTCTTGCAGCAGGCGCGCGTACCCGAAAATCGCCAGCCCCAACAACGCGAGGATCAAGGCAAAAAACGCCAGCGCCAGGGCGAGCCCGAGGCGAAGCAGGCGTCCGCCAAGACCCGCTGGGCGACGACTACGCCAGAACAGCGCGACCGAAAACAGCAGCGGCAGTGCGGCAGCCACGATCAAACAGGTCGCAGGCGAAACATCGAGCATGCCCAGCCTCCGAGGAAAGCCCCAGTCTGCCAGCTTGGTCCCGAGCCGACACTGCGAGGCGTTGACGACCGCACCCGCATCACGGCCCCGGCCGGAGCGCCCTGCACTTTTAGGTGCGCCGGGGGCAGACAGGCTGCTCGCCCTCCGCGCGCAGCTGGAGCGCTCAGGTGCGCTGTCGCACGGCCTCGAACAGGCTGATCCCGGCGGCGACGGACACGTTGAGACTCTCCATACCGGAGGACATCGGGATCTTCGCAAGGTAATCGCAGTGCTCGCGGGTCAGGCGCCGCAGGCCCTCGCCCTCGCCGCCCATGGCAATCGCCATCGGACCCTTGAGATCGATGCTGTAGAGGCTCGCCTCGGCCTCACCTGCCAGGCCGACGATCCAGATGCCGGCGTCCTGCAAGTCCTTCATGCAGCGCGCGAGGTTGGTCACGCGCACCAGGGGCACGCGCTCCGCGCCGCCGGCGGCAACCTTGCGCGCGGTCGGTGTCAGCGTGGCGGCGCGGTCCTTGGGCACGATGACGGCAGTCGCTCCGGCAGCCGCAGCGGAGCGCAGGCAGGCGCCGAGGTTGTGCGGGTCCTGCACGCCGTCGAGGATCAGCAGCAGCGGTTTCTCCGCTGCCGTGATCAAGCCCTCCAGATCGCGCTCGTCACAGATGCGGGTGGACTGCACGCGGGCAATCACGCCCTGATGACGCACGCCCGCGGCCTGGCGCTCGATCTGGTCGAGCGGCACGAAGCGCAGGGCGATGCCGGCGGACTTGGCCGCGCTGCCGATCTCGGCCAGACGCGGGTTCTTGGCCTTGCCGTCGATCAGCACTTCGGCAAGGTCCTGCCCTGCCTCCAGCGCGGCGGCGACGGCGTTGATGCCGGCGATCCAGTCACTCATCGGCTGACTCCCACCTTCTTCGACTTCTTGCCGCCCTCGACCAGACGGAAGTCGATCTTGCGATCCTCGATCGAGGCACGCAGCACCAGCACCCGCACCTTGTCGCCGAGCTGGTGCACGCGGCCCTGGCGCTCGCCGCGCAGCAGGCGCTGCGCCGGATCGAAGTGGTAGTAGTCGTTGGGCAGCTGGGTGACATGCACCAGACCGGTGATCTTCGACTCATCCAGCTCGACGAACAGGCCGAAGCTGGTGACGCCGGCGATGGTGCCGTCGAACTCGGCGCCGACGTGGCGCTCCATGAAGGCACAGCGGTAGCGCTCATCGACCTCGCGCTCGGCCTCTTCGGCACGACGGCTGCGCTCGCTGCACTGCAGGCTGAGCGCGGCCATGTCGTGCGCGGCGTACAGGTAGCTGGTGGCGCGGCCGCCGATCAGGGCGTGTTTGATCGCGCGGTGCACCAGCAGGTCCGGATAGCGACGGATCGGGCTGGTGAAGTGGGCGTAGGCCTCCAGCGCCAGGCCGAAATGGCCGATGTTCTCGGGCTGGTACACGGCCAGCGCCTGCGAGCGCAGCAGCACGGTCTCCAGCAGCTCGCAGTCGTCGCGCTTGCGGATCTTGCGCAGCAGCGCAGTGTAGTCGGCCGGGGTCACCTTCGACCATTCCGGCAGCTTCAAGCCGAAGCCCTTCAGGAACTCCAGCAGCTCGCCGTACTTGGATTCCGGCGGGCGGTCGTGCACGCGGTACGGCGCCGGGATCTTCTTCTTCAGGAGGTACAGCGCAGCCTGCACATTGGCCGCGATCATGCACTCCTCGATCAGCTTGTGGGCATCGTTGCGAGGCTGCGGTGCAGCCTGGATGACCTCGCCGGCCGGGCCGAGTCGGAAGTCCACTTCGGTGCTCTCGAACTCGATCGCACCGCGGCGCTGCCGCTGCGCGGCCAGCACGTGATACAGCGCGTACAGGTTCTCGACGTGCGGTAGCACGCCGCCCAACTGGGCGCGCGCGCCTTCGTCCTGCTCACCGACCGCCGCCCAGACCTGGGTGTAGGTCAGGCGCGCATGCGAACGCATCACGGCCTCGTAGAAACTCGACTTGGTCACCTCGCCATCGGCGTTGATGCGCATGTCGCAGACGAAGCACATGCGATCCACTTTCGGGTTCAGTGAGCAGATGCCGTTGGACAGCGTCTCCGGCAACATCGGCACCACGTAGCCCGGAAAGTAGACCGAGGTCGCGCGCTTCTGGGCCTCGTCATCGAGTGGCGTGCCCGGGCGCACGTAGTGCGAGACGTCGGCAATGGCGACGATCAGGCGGTAGCCGCTGCGGGTCGTCTCGCAGTACACGGCGTCATCGAAGTCGCGAGCGGTTTCACCGTCGATGGTGACCAGCGGCAGGTCACGCAGATCGACGCGTTCGCCGATCTCATGGGCACCGACCTCAAGGCTGACGCCCGCCGCCTGCTCCAAGACGTCCTGCGGCCAGACATTGGGAATGTCATGGCTGTGGATCGCCATCTCCACCGCCAGCGAGGCCGTGAGCGCCTCACCCAAGGTCGTGAGGATGCGGCCGATGGGAAGCCGATGGGAGGACGGCGGCTGGGTGATTTCGCAGACCACGATCTGACCGCTGCGGGCTTCACCGCGGGCATTCGGCGGAATCAGGATTTCCTGATGGATACGTCGATCATCGGGGACGACGCTGGCGATGCCGTCGGCTTCCTGGAAGCGGCCCACCACGCGCTGGGTGCGACGCTCCAGGACTTCGACGATGGCGCCTTCCGGGCGACCGCGGCGATCAAGGCCGGTGATGCTGACCAGCACGCGATCGCCATGCAGCACTTGGCGCATCTGCGTCGGCGGCAGGAACACATCATCACCACCGGCATCGCGACGAAGGAAACCGAAGCCATCGGCATTGGCCAGCACCACGCCGGCGATCAGGTCGAGCTTCTTGGCGGGCGCGTAGCCACCGCGACGGTTCACCAGCAGCTGGCCGTCGCGGAGCATCGCGCGCAGACGATTGCCCAGGGCATCGAAGCGCTCGGGTGCGGTCAACTGCAGGTCGGCCGCGAGGTCCTCGGCGGTGACCGGCTCACCCTTGGCCTCGAGGTGCTGGAGGATGGCCTCGCGGCTGGCGATCGGGTTCTCGTACTTGCTCGCCTCCCGCTCGGCATAGGGGTCGGCGACGGTCGGCTTGGGCAGGCGACCGCGCGGGCGCGGCAGGACATCGTCCGGCGAGGCCGTGCGCGAAGGCGGCGGCGGCAGCGGCGCCGGGGGAAAATCAGGCAGCCAGGGCGCCGGCTTGGACGACTTGCCGCGCGGCTTGGAAGAGGAAGCGGACGCGCCGCTGGAAGGCTTGGTGCCGGTGCCGCGACGCGGACCGGGTTTGCTTGGGCGTTTACTCATCCGCGCATGGTACACCCCGCCTCAAATTTTCCTCGCCCACCCCGTTGACAGTCGCAAATGCGATCCGTAAAGTGCGCGGCTCTTCGGTGCTGCAACGCAAGGCGCAGATCGCAGACCACCTGCCCAGGTGGCGGAATTGGTAGACGCACTAGTTTCAGGTACTAGCGGGGCAACCCGTGGAGGTTCGAGTCCTCTCCTGGGCACCAGATCGAAAGCACAAGGCCCGCTCGCAAGAGCGGGCCTTGTGCTTTTCAGACGATTGGAATCGACACGGCGGAAGCCTCTTAGACCTGCGCTCAGTTTCGCCGCAGTGATTGCGACAGCGAGAACCGGCTTGGCAGCTCGGAAACCCAGACCTCGCCCTGCGCCTCATCCGAGGCCTCGCGCAAACTTCTCCAGCGGAGAAGTTTGCGCGGCGAGAACCTCAGGCTCCGGCGCTCTGCAAATCCCGAATCCCGAATCCCGCTGCCTCCGCCGCGCGGGCGGAGGCAGCCGATGGCTCAGTGCTGCACGCCGCCTTCGCCGTGGACGTGACCGTGATCGATCTCCTCCGCGCTGGCTTCGCGCACTTCGACGATCTCGATGTCGAAGCTGAGCTGCTTGCCGGCCATCGGGTGGTTGAGGTCGATATCGACCACGCTCATGCCGACCTTCTTGATAGTGATCGGGCGCGGGCCCTGCTGGGTCTGCATCACCACCGTCTGGCCCACGGCCAGCGGCATGTTCTTGAAGTGCTTCTTCGGCACGCGCTGGCTCAGTTCGGGGCGGTAGGGGCCGTAACCTTCCTCCGGGCTCACTTCGGCCTGCACCTTGTCGCCGGCCTCGCGGCCCTCGAGCGCCTTCTCGACGCCGGGGATCAGGCCACCCTTGCCGAACAGCACGGCCAGCGGCTCGCCGACGCTGCGCGAGCTCTCGACTTCGCGGCCGCCTTCAGACACGGTGTAATGGAAACGGACGACGCGGTTTTCTTCGACTTTCATGCTGGGGTCTTCGCTGGTGAACGGATTGGACGAAACGCGCAAGGATAGCCGCCGCCCGAGCCCGCGTCACGGCGCGCCGCGGCTGCTGCTCGGGCTGGGCCTGCTGGCGCTGGCGGCCTGCGGCTCCGCGCCCAAGCGCCCGCAGGAGCCGTCAAACCCGCCGCCGCGGGCCGAGCACGGTCGCGCAGGCGTCATTGGCCATGCCGCCCAGGACGTGCTGTTCCTCGCCATCTCCCTGGTCGGCACGCCCTACCGTTTCGGCGGCAACACGCCCGAAGGCGGCTTCGACTGCAGCGGCCTGATCGGCTACGTGTTCCGCGAGGCTGCCGCACTCGCGCTGCCCCGCACCACTCGCGAGCTGAAGGACATGCGCGGCCGCGAGGTGCGGCGAACCGACCTCGCTTCAGGCGACCTCGTCTTCTTCGGCGCGCGCGGCCGGGTCAACCATGCCGGCATCTATGTGGGCGAGGGCCGCTTTGTGCACGCCCCCAGCAGCGGCGGCACGGTGCGGCTGGACGCGCTGGACGGCCACTACTGGCGCGATCACTACCTGGGCGCCAAGCGCATTCTGTGAACGCCAGCGGTCGCATCGCGCCCGGTTCACACGAATTGAAGTGACCGCGGCCGGCCGGTGCTGTAGTCTCCGCCCTGCCCCGAGGTGCCGTGCGCTCTCCCCAGGGCCTCAAGTTCTCCGTCTGGCCCTGCGCCATGCGGACGAACCGCCGGGTCCAGCCGCCGCCCTTTCCCATCCTCGGAGCTGTCCTCGACGCGGTGTTCGCGTCGACGGTCGCAGGCGAATCCTCGCCAGTCGATGTATCCCTTGAGCGCGGTTGCAGGGAGCGCTCGGGACCCCTGATGGAACTCCCAATGTCTTTTGAAACCCTCGGGCTTTCGAGCCCGCTGCTGCGCGCTTTGGCCGACCTCGGCTACACGCAGCCCACCGAAATCCAACAGCAGGCCATCCCGCTGGTGCTGGAAGGCCGCGACGTGCTGGCCGGCGCCCAGACCGGTACCGGCAAGACCGCAGCATTCGCGCTGCCGCTGCTGCAGCGCCTCGCCGGCGGCCAGCCGGCGCAGGGCAAGCGCCCGCGCGCGCTCGTGCTGACCCCGACCCGCGAACTCGCAGCCCAGGTGCAGGAGAGCATCCGCGACTACGGCAAGCAGCTGCGCATCCGCTCGACCACGGTCTTCGGCGGCGTCGGCATGAGCCCGCAGATTGACGCCCTGCGCCGCGGCGTCGACATTCTCGTGGCCACGCCCGGCCGCCTGATCGACCATATGGGCCAGGGCACCATCGATCTGTCGCACATCGAGGTGCTGGTGCTGGACGAGGCCGACCGCATGCTCGACATGGGCTTCCTGCCGGCGATCAAGCGCATCGTCGCGCGCGTACCGCACACCCGTCAGACCCTGCTGTTCTCGGCCACCTTTGCCGACCCCATTCGCGAGCTGGCCCAGCAGTTCCTGAAGAACCCGGCCGAAGTCCAGGTCACCCCGCGCAACAGCACGGTGGCGATGATCGAGCACGTGGTGTACCCGGTCGATACCGCCAAGAAGCGCGACCTGCTGCTGCATGTGTTGAGCCAGGACAGCCGCCGGCAGACACTGGTGTTCAGCCGCACCAAGCACGGTGCTGATCGACTGGTCCGCCAGCTCGAAGCCGCCGGCCTGCGCGCCGCTGCCATCCATGGCAACAAGAGCCAGGGCGCGCGCACCAAGGCATTGGGCGACTTCAAGTCGGGCCGCATCAGCACGCTCGTGGCCACCGACATCGCCGCTCGCGGCATCGATATCGACCAGCTGCCTGCCGTCATCAACTTCGACCTGCCGATGGTGGCCGAGGACTACGTGCACCGCATTGGCCGCACCGGCCGCAACGGCAGCACCGGCCACGCGATCTCGCTGGTCTGCCACGAGGAAGTCGGCCAGCTGCGCGACATCCACAAGTTGATTGGCCGCGAGATTCCGCAGGAGGTCATCCCCGGCTTCGAGCCGACGCAGCCCCTGCAGGTGAACCGCCCGGCCCCGCGTCCGAATGGCGCACCCAAACCGCAGGCGCGCCGCGGCGGCGGCGGACGTCGCGGCGGCGGTGGCGGTCGTCCGGGCGGTCAAGGCACGGGCGGCGGCAACGCCACCCCGAAGCCCCAGGGGCAGCACGCCAACCCGCCGCGTCGCGCCCAGGGCGGCGAGCGCAGCCGCTGAGCACGACCAAGCCTGCGCGGATCCCGCGCCGGCCTCGCTGAAGCACCGACAGGCCCGCCATGCGCGGGCCTGTCACGTTGTGGGCCTGCCGCATCTCCCGCACCACGAGCCGAGCGGTTCAGCGCAGGGAAACATGCGGGCAGGCCAGTCACGCTACGCTCGGCAAATGCGCAAAGCCGTGGGCTTGATGCTCGCGAGGCCCGGTCCGCGAATCCCGAATCCCGAATCCCGAATCCCGAATCCCGAATCCCGAATCCCGAATCCCGAATCCCGAATCCCGAATCCCGAATCCCGAATCCCGGCTCCCCAATGCCCCGCTTCCTGCTCGCCCTGCTACCGAACTTTCTGCGCCGTCACCTGCAGCGCCTGCGCTTTCCGCAGCTGGCGCTGGTGACCGGCCTGCTGTTTCTGGTGACCCTGTTCGTGCCCGACCCCCTGCCCTTCGTCGATGAGCTGCTGCTGTTCGCCGGCGGCCTGCTGCTGGCCAGCTGGCGGCAGCGACGACAGCCAGAGCCGCCGTCCGACGATGCCGCCGGTGGGCGCCCGCCGATCGAGGGCGAATCGCGCCGCGTCGACCGCCCCTGAGCCGCGCCGCCGCCATGCTGCTGATCGACAGCCACTGCCATCTCGATGCGCCCGAATTCGACGCCGATCGCGACGCGGTGCTGGCGCAGGCGCGCGCGGCCGGCGTGGTGGCGCAGGTGCTGCCGGCGGTCACCGCCGCCAGCTGGCCGGGCCTGCGCGCGCTCTGCGCGCGCGAGCCTGATCTGTTCCCCGCCTACGGCCTGCATCCCATGTTCCTGGCCGAACATCGGCGCGAGCATCTAGACGCACTGCAGGACTGGGTTCGGCGCGAGCGGCCGGTGGCCGTGGGCGAGTTCGGCCTCGATTTGTACGTCGAAGCACTGGATCCGGCCGAGCAGCAGCACTACTTCGAGGCCCAACTGGCGATCGCGTCCGACGCCGGCCTGCCGGTGATCCTGCACGCACGACGGGCGGTCGAAGCGACCTTGATTGCGCTGAAGCGCCATCGCGGCCGCCTGCGTGGCGTGGTGCACAGCTATGCCGGCAGCGCCGAGCAGGCGCGCCAGCTGTTCGATCTGGGCTTCCTGCTGGGCATCGGCGGCCCGGTGACCTACCCGCGCGCGCAGCGCCTGCGGGAGCTTGTTTCGACCATGCCGATCGAGTTCCTGCTGCTCGAATCCGACGCGCCCGACCAGCCGCTGATGGCCTACCGCGGTCAGCGCAACCTGCCTTCGCGCGTAGCCGAAGTCGCGGCCTGCATCGCCGAACTTCGCGGCGATGCAGTTGAGGATGTCGCCGAACAGTGCAGCGAGAACGCGCGTCGTCTGTTCGCGCTTCCCCGTTAGGACAACACGGATCAAGTCGCTCCTGGCCTTGATCCGTGGTCGTGAGTCCGGCACAGGTCCGGACCCGTTTGCGCTGGAGCACGCACTTGCGTGCTCCATCCGCGGGCGCTTCCTCCACGTCGCGCGACGACGCTGAGTTGTTTCGCGTTGCCCTGCAGCGGAATTTCGACACAGGCCCGCAGCGGGATCCGTCATCGCGAACGCAGCGCAGAAGCCAACCGGAGGCCGATTGCAGCCGGCAACGGACAATTCGATCAGCGCCTCAGAAAGTGATTGACAGCGATGTCAGTTTGGGCAAAGTTAGCGTCCACGGCGCATCAAGACGCCCGAACGTTCGCCCCATGCGAGCGCGGATCAAGCGGCGGGAGGGACATCGTGAATTCACTTGAATCAGCCGGCTGCCCTGTGCAGTCCGCGGCGCGGGTTTCTGCGGCCAGGCGAACGCCTTCACGAGCGGGAACGCTGCGCTTCGCCGTGTTGGCGACGGGACTCGCACTGGCGGCTCCGTGCCTTGCCTCGGCCGCCACAGACCTGTCGGCGGAAACAAATCCAGCGGTCTGGCCTGAGACGCGGTCGGGCGCGAAGCGCGAGGAAGCCATCGAGACCCGCGTCCGCCAGCTGCTCACGCAGATGAGCCTGGAAGAGAAGGTCGGCCAGATCATCCAGGCTGACATCGCCAGCATCCAGCCCGAGGACCTGCAGCGCTACCCACTCGGCTCCATACTTGCCGGCGGCAACTCCGCTCCGGGCGGAAAAGCCTACGCCACCGCCCAGGAATGGCTTGCTCTGGCGGACGCCTTTCATGCGGCCAACGCCAGTCGACGCGGCACGGTCATCCCCCTGTTGTTCGGCATTGACGCCGTGCATGGCCACAACAACGTGATCGGGGCAACTCTGTTCCCGCACAACATCGGCCTTGGCGCCGCGCGCGACCCGGAGCTGGTCCAGCGTATCGCCGAGATCACCGCGCGCGAACTGCGCGTCACCGGCGCCGAATGGACCTTCGCCCCGACCCTGACCGTACCCCGCGATGACCGTTGGGGCCGCGCCTACGAGGGCTTCTCGGAAGATCCTGCGGTGGTCGCCAGCTACGCTGCCGCGGTCGTGCATGGCCTGCAGGGAGAACCCGGCACGCCGGGCTTCCTCGGCGAGGACAAAGTGCTGTCATCCGCCAAGCACTTCGTGGGCGATGGCGGCACGACGGACGGCCGCGACCAGGGCGACACCCGCGTCAGCGAGGCCGAGCTCCGCGATGTGCATGCGGCGGGCTATCCGCCGGCAATCGCAGCAGGCGTACAGAGTGTCATGGCCAGCTTCTCGAGCTGGAACGGCATCAAGCTGCACGGACACCGCGGCCTGCTCACCGATGTGCTGCGGGGACGCATGGGTTTCGACGGCTTCGTCGTTGGCGACTGGAACGGGCACGGTCAGATTCCCGGCTGCACGCCGACCGACTGTCCCGCTTCGATCGAAGCCGGCGTCGACATGTTCATGGCCCCGGACAGCTGGCGCCAGCTGTTTGACAACACGCTCAAGGCCGCGCGCACCAAGCGGCTGAGCCCGGAACGACTGGACGAGGCGGTCTCGAGAATCCTGCGCGTCAAGCTTGCTGCAGGGCTGATGGACGCGCCCCCGCCCTCGAAGCGTGCATTGGGGGGCCGCTTCGAGCTGATCGGTGCCGATGGCCATCGCCTCGTCGCCCGCGAAGCCGTGCGGCGCTCACTCGTGCTTTTGAAGAACGAAGGGCAACTGCTGCCCTTGAATCCGCGCGCACGCATCGGTGTCGCGGGCGACGGTGCGGACAGCGTGGCCAAGCAAAGCGGTGGCTGGACGCTGACCTGGCAGGGCACGGGCACCCAGCCCTCGGATTTCCCTGGCGCGACGTCGATCTGGCAGGGCCTTCGCACTCAGATCGAAGCGGCTGGCGGCTCGGCCGAACTGGCGGTCGATGGACGTTTCGAGACCCGACCCGACATCGCGGTCGTGGTGTTCGGCGAGGACCCCTACGCCGAGTTCCAGGGCGATATCGACACCCTGGTGTATCGACCCGACGACGAGCGCGACCTGCAGCTGCTGCGTCGGCTGCGCGGCGACAACATCCCGGTGGTTGCGGTGTTTCTGTCCGGTCGGCCACTCTGGGTCAACCGCGAGCTCAATGCCGCCAACGCCTTCGTGGCGGCGTGGCTGCCGGGCAGCGAGGGCGGTGGCGTCGCCGATGTCCTGTTACGTGCCGCTGATGGGTCCATCCAGCACGATTTCCACGGACGGCTGCCTTTTTCGTGGCCGGCGCGGCCCGACCAGTACCAGCTCAACGTCGGCGACGACGGCTATGCCCCTCTGTTCGCCTTCGGCCACGGCCTGCGCTACGGCGAACCCGGTGAAGTACCGCCCCTGCCTGAACAGATCGACCTTCCTGCAGCTCCGCGAGCGGGACAGTGGTTCGCGCGTGGCAGCCTGGCACCGGGTGCCCACTTCGAGCTGGTCGATGCCGACGGCGTGCAGAGAATTGAAGGCAACGGGCCCGCGCACAGCCCCGCTGGCCAGCTGGGCATCCGCGCCGTCGATTACCAAGCCCAGGAAGACGCCCGCCGCCTGCAGTGGTCGGGGCCTGCCGAACTGAAGCTCAGCCTCGCCGAGGCCATCGACATCGAGCGCGAAACCAATGGCGATGTGCGTCTGGTGGTGCGTCTTCGGGTCGATGCACTCGGAGAGGGAAGCATACGGCTCGGCATGGGTTGCGGCGATGACTGCGGTGCGGCGCTGGAGGTCGGCTCCGCGCTGGGCGCGCGTCTGGGCGCGTGGCAGCGGCTTGCCCTGCCCCTCAAATGCCTGCGCAGCGCAGGACTCGCCACACAGCGGGTCGATACGGTGCTGCGGCTGTCCGCAGATCGCGGCACCGACCTGCGCATCGCCAGTGTCGAACTGGGCACCGATGCGGATGCCGTCGTGGAATGTTCTTCTCCCCGATGAATTCGGGCGAGCGTATCGAGGCCTGAAGTAGCAGCACAGCATCGATCCAGCCGATCGATGCGATGAGGACGCCCGCCGCGACGCGACGGGAGAGCTTGGGAAAACAGCAACGGGCGTACGGGCGTAGACAGCCGCAGGCGCCGGGAGGGGTTCGACAATGCGCAGCACCAACCACCTGGGCCGGCCGACGCCGCGCCGTCATCGACTCGCCGTCGCCACCGCCGTGGCCCTGACCGCGGTGGTCCTGTCAGCGCCTGCAGTCGCGCAGGAATCCTCCGCTGAAGAGCGGGCCAAGCAGCTGGACACGGTCACCGTGACCGTGGATCGACGCGAACAGGACCTGCAGAAGTACGGGGGCACGGCGCAGGCCTACACCGGCGAAGAACTGAAATCGCTGGGCATCAACAACGAACTGCGCAACGTGCAGGTCGCGATTCCCGGTCTCAGCATCGCCAACCAGGAAGGCAACGTGGAGATCTTCATCCGCGGCGTCGGTTCCTCGAACAACACCGAGCTGGGCGATCCTGGCGCTGCTCCCCACATCAACGGTGCCTACATCGCGCGTCCGCGCGGCCTCGGCGCGATGTTCTTCGACGTCGAGCGCGTCGAAGTCAACAAGGGTCCGCAGGGCACGGTGCGCGGCCGCAATGCGCTGGGCGGCACCCTGAACATCGTCACGGTCAAGCCTCAACTCGGCGAGACGGGCGGCTATGTGCTTGGCGAGTTCGGCAGCCGCGACCACGTCGGCGGCGAGTTCGGCTTGAACCTGCCGATCGGTCGCACCGCCGCAATGCGCATCTCCGGCTACCACGTCGAGAAGGAGACCTCGTACAAGAACGTTGGCGACCCTTCCCTGAAGCCGGCGGGCTTCCAGAACGAGGACGCGGCACGCCTCTCCTTTCTCTGGGAGCCGAACGAGGCCCTGCGCGTGTTCCTGATGGCCGATTACGGCCAGGAAGGCGGCACCGGATACCCCGGCGCCAACATCTATGGCGCCGCCCTCGAAGGGTTCGCGCCGGATGACATCGATCTTCGCGAAGTCGTCTACTACGGCATCCAGGGCAAGCTCGACTCGACCAACAAGGGCGTCATGGCGAGCGTCGGCTATGACTTCGGCGGCCTGCGGGTGGAATACAACACATCCTTCCGCGATGTCGACTACACGCAGACCAATGCCAACAGCGCGGGTGTCACCTGGCCGGGCCGCAACCTCGAGCCGCGCCCGCCAGGCAGCGGGGACGCCACCCGTCCGGACTACGACCTGTTCTCGACGAACTACTGGGAAACGCTGTCGGAGTCCCAGACCCACGAGCTGCTGGTGTTCTCCCCCGACTCGGCGCGGTTCCGCTGGACGGCGGGCGGCTTCTACTTCAACGAAGACCAGAAAGTGGGCCTGTTCTCGCTGGCCGACAAGGGCGTGTTCTACTCCGGCACCGAATTCACCATGCCGGACGTCAATGGCAAGTCCTGGGCGGTGTTCGGAGACGGAACCTTCGATGTCAGCGACACCTTCCGGCTGAAGGGCGGCCTGCGCTATACCGATGAATCGAAGTACCGGTATGGCATCGGCGGCAACTGGACGATCGGCCTCGGCGCCGAGGATGGCTGCTGCTTCTCGGTGCGTCTCGGCACACCGGGCTTCCTGCCGGCGCTGACACGGCGTCCCAACTTCGATGTCCGCGGCATCACCACGAACGCCGACCGCGCGCGCTTCCTGCTGCAGGGCATCCTGGCGGCGGGCCGCAACGACACGATCTTCCAGCAGATCGGGCCGATCGCGGACGGCACCAATCCCAACGGCGGCTGTGTCGACCGCCAAGACACCGGCGGCGACAACCTCAGCTGCACACCTGCCGGCTCGCACCCGTGGATCTCGCTGGGCATTCCCGCGCAGCAGGAGGGCAGCAGCGAGTTCAATTTCAACGACTGGCGCATCGGGTTCGAGAAAGATCTCTCGGACGATCACCTGCTGTACGGAACTGTCAGTACCGGCCACAAGTCCGGCGGCTTCAACGACAGCTTCGATATCAACGTGATTCCGGAAACCTACAAGCCGGAGAAGATCACCGCCTTCGAACTGGGCTCCAAGCAGAGTTTCGACTTCCTGGGTCGCCGCTCCACCTTCAACCTCGCCGGCTTCTACTACGACTACCGCGATCAGGTCTTCCAGGATCTGACCGCCATTGCCTTCAACCCGGAGACCGGTGAAGCGACCGGCTTCGCGTTGGCCAACCGCAACGTCGGCAAGTCCGAGATCATGGGCCTCGAAGCCGAAAGCATGCTGAGCCTTTCGCAAGACTGGACGCTCAGCCTGAACGCCCTTCTGCTCGACACTGAGATCAAAAGCGGCGTGGTGGCCGATGTGCGCAGCATTGACTACGGCCTCGGTGGCGTGACCTCGGAGATCGATCTCGCGGGCAACGAGCTCCCTCTGTCCTCCAAGCTGACGCTCAACGCGCGCCTGCAGCACGTTTTCGACCTCGGCAACGGCGTGTTCGACTGGCAGATCCTGGCCAGCTATCGCTCGGCCTACTATCTCACCCAGTTCAACAATCGCGATGTGGTCTTCGTCTCCGACACGGCCGGGACGGTCGACCGCGTGGAGAGCGCTGCTGCCGCCGGATTCCCCGATCGCCAGAGCGCCTACACCACCATCAACGCCGGTGCCGGCTACAGCCCGACGAACAGCAATTGGCGCTTCGAGATCTGGGGCTCCAACCTGCTCGGGGATGATGTCTCGCAGAAGGCCCTGGTGGGTTCGCAGCTGAACATCCGCTTCCTGAATGATCCGCGCACCTACGGACTGCGCGTGCGATACCAATTCTAAAACCAGCGGACGCGTCGCACGCTGCACGGCCCGCGACGCACAGCCACCTTCGGGATCGAGTCGCATCGGTTCAACCGCTTCATCGGCGCGCGGCGCTTCTCCCGCCGCGCGCCGGTTGTGGCAGGCCGCCCCCTCGCGGCGCAGCACTCTGGCCAAACGGCGCGCAGTTCTCCCCGTCTCCGCGCCGTCCTTTTCTGATCCACACCCAAGGTCCGCCACACGCGCCAAGGAGATGCCGTGTCCGCACTCTCGACTCTCGACCTCGCCGTCGTCGCGATTTACGCCGTCGGCCTGATTGCGCTCGCCACCTGGATCTCGCGCGAGCCGCGCGGACACGAGCGCAATGCCAACGATTATTTTCTCGCCGGTCGCGCCCTGCCTTGGTGGGCAGTGGGCGCCTCGCTGATCGCGGCCAACATCTCGGCTGAACAGATCATCGGCATGTCCGGCTCGGGCTTCGCGATGGGCCTGGCTATCGCGAGCTATGAATGGATGGCTGCGATCACCCTGATCCTGGTCGGCAAATTCATCTTGCCAGTGCTGCTGCGCTCGGGCATCTACACCATGCCGCAGTACTTGGAGCAGCGCTACGACCGCAGCGTGAAAACCGTGATGGCGGTGTTCTGGCTCGGCGTCTACGTGTTCGTGAACCTCACTTCCGTGCTGTGGTTGGGTGCGCTGGCGATCCATGCGTTGAGCGGCCTCGACATGACGCTCGGCCTGATCGCCCTGGCCGTATTCGCGCTGGCCTACTCGCTCTACGGCGGCCTGCGCGCCGTCGCGATGACCGACATCATCCAGGTGGCCTTGCTGGTGCTCGGTGGCCTGCTGGTCGCGTGGATCGCGCTCGACAAGGTGTCCGGGGGCGCAGGCGCCTGGGCCGGCCTTTCCACGATGTACGCGCGCATGCCCGAGCGCTTCGACATGATCCTCTCGCCCGACAACCCGCAGTGGTCGAACCTGCCGGGCCTCAGCGTGCTGCTCGGCGGCATGTGGGTGATGAATCTGTCCTACTGGGGCTTCAACCAGTACATCATCCAGCGCGCGCTGGCAGCGGGCAGTCTGCAAGAGGCCCAAAAGGGCATCTTGTTCGCGGCCTTTCTCAAGCTGCTGATGCCGCTGATCATCGTGATTCCGGGGATGGCGGCGGTACTCCTCAGTCCCGATCTGGCAAAGCCCGACCAGGCCTATCCCGAAATGATGAAGCTCGCCCCCTCCGGCATCCGCGGGCTGATCTTCGCTGCCCTGATCGCCGCCATCGTGTCGTCCGTGGGCTCGATGATGAACTCGGTGGCGACCCTGTTCACGATGGATCTGCTGCGGCAGTTCCGCCCCCGAACCAGCGAGCATGGCCTGGTGCGGAGCGGCCGCATCGCCGGTGCCGTATCCCTGCTGGTAGCGGTAGTGTGCGCACGCCCCCTGCTGGGAGGCTTCGAACAGGCCTTCCAGTACATCCAGGAATTCACCGGCTTCTTCACCCCGGGCATCTGCGCGATCTTCCTGCTCGGCGTGTTCGTGCGGCAGACGACGGCGCTCGGCGCACTTGCCGCCGCGCTGGGCTCCTTCGTGCTGTCGATGGCCGCACGCACCTGGCTGCCCGACCTGCCATTCATGGACCGGGTGGGCTACGTCTTCCTGGCCTGCTGCGCGCTGGCGCTGGGCATTTCAGCCCTGCAGGGCTGGAAGGTGCAGGTGAAGTCGCAAGCGCTGCCCGCGGGAGGTTTCGCCACCAGTGGCGCCTTCAACATGGGGGCCGCCGCGGTGACCGCCGTGCTGATCGCGATCTACGCGGGCCTTGGCTGAATTCCATCGATGCGAATCCAGCACAAGCCGCACTCACCGCAGGTGCCTGACGACACGCCGGGACTTGGGCGCCGGGCCGGAGCTGGCGCGCAGGCAAAGGCTGTAGGGAACCCTGCGCATCTCCGCCTGCCCGGGGTCACGCATGCACTTGAGCAGCTCGGCGGCGGCGGTCGCGCCCATCTCCCGCGCCGGCTGATGAACGGTGCTGAGTGCAGGAAAGATCTGGCGCGCGATGGGGATATCGTCGAATCCGCAGACCGAGAGCTCTCCGGGCACCGACAGGCCACGCTCCAGCGCGACGCGCACCACGCCCGCCGCCATGTCGTCGTTGGCGGCGAAGATCGCGGTCGGCGCGTCTTCGAGGTCGAGCAGGATGCGCGCTGCCTGCATGCCCGAATCAAACGAGAACTCGCCCTGCACCAGCAGTTCCGGGTCGAAAGCGATCCCGGCGCCAAGCAGCGCATCACGATAGCCATCCACACGCCAGCGCGAGGCACCGTGTGCCACATGCCCGCAGACATGTGCGATGCGGCGGTGCCCCAGCTCGATCAGATGCGCGGTGATGTCGCGCGCCGCCTGGCGTTCATCGAAAGTGACGCCACACCCTTCGGGACGCTTGGGCGAAATGCAGGCGAACGGTACACCCCGCTCGCGCAGATGCGCCAGAAGTGCGTCGTCGTCGGTCAGCGGAGGGGTCAGCACCAGTCCACCCGGTCGCGACTGCGCGAGCATGGAATCGACCTCGCGCAGCAGATCGGCACGATCGAAGCGCAGCGGACACAGCAGCGTCTGGTAATGCTGCGCTTGGCAGGTATCCAGCACGCCGCTGATGATCTCCATCAGGTAGCTGTCGGACGGGTTGTCGTACACCACGCCGATCAGATAGGAGCGGCTTGCCGCCAGGCTGCGCGCGGACGGATCCGGCCGGAAGTCGAGCTTCTCGATCGCCGTGCGCACGCGCTGCCGGGTCTGCTCACGCACATTCGGCTCGTTGTTGATGACCCGCGAGACCGTCTTGGGCGATACGCCCGCAGCCTCGGCAACGTCGTCGATGGTGACGCGACCCGTCATACCTTGCATTCCCCTTCTGGACCGCACCGGCCATCGGACGGCGCCGCGTGCCCGCAAGCATACCCGTGCAGCCTCAACAGCGCGCCGTCGAGGAACCCTTGCCCATGAGTCTTCTGCTCGAGAACCGACGCGACCCGCTGCTTTCCCTGCAGGCCCGCTGCCTCGCGGCCGACATCGGTGGAACCAACGCGCGCTTTGCGACCGCGGCGCTGGGCAACAACGACCGCATCCGACTCGGCGCCCAGCGCAACCTCAAGGTCGCCGATTACGAGGGTGTCGAATCCGCCCTGGAGAGCTATTTCCGGGAAAGCGGCGAGCCGGTGCCCGAGCGTGCCGTGCTGGCCGTTGCAGGGGCCGTGCTGGACGACCAGGTGATCCTGACCAACAGCCGCTGGAGCTTCTCGATCCGCGCGCTCAAGCAGCGCATCGGCTTCCGCGAACTGCAGGTGATCAACGACTTCGCGGCCGTCGCCTGGGCCGTCCCCGGCTTGGGCGAGGCCGATCTGCATCCGATCGGCAGCGCCCCGGGTGCGGCCTTCGATACCGCAGCCGTGCAAGTCGTGCTTGGCCCCGGCACAGGCCTCGGCGCTGCCGCCATCAGACGCGATGCCCGCGGGCTCGCGGTGCTGGAGACCGAGGGGGGTCACGCCAGCTTCGCGCCGCACGACGAGCGCGAGATCTTCATCCTCCGCTTCCTGCAGAAACGCTACGGGCGCGTGTCCTACGAGCGTCTGCTCTGCGGCGAGGGCCTGGTGAACCTGCATGACGCCTGCCTGCACATGGCGAGGGGGCGCGATCAGCGTCTGCCCGACTCTGAAGCCGTGGTGGCGGCTGCCCGTGCAGGCGACCCGGATGCGCGCAGCGCCATCGATCTGTTCTGCAGCATCCTCGGTCGCTTCGCCGGCGATGCGGTCCTGCTCTATGGCGGCTGGGCCGGGGTCTTCCTTGCCGGCGGCTTGCTTCCACACGTCCTTGACGCCCGCGGCGAAGCCCTGTTCCGCGCCGCCTTCATCGACAAGGGAAGGTTCTCTCCCCTGCTCTCGCGCACGCCCACCTTCCGTATCGTCGCCGCGGATATCGGCACGCTGGGTGCGGCGCGCGTGGGGCTAACGGGATGAGGCCCTCCACCGCCCTGGGTGCTCCCCAGCTCGGGGCCGTACTGGTTGCAAGCCTGCTCATGGCGTGCGCCGCAGAGGCCAAACCGCCTGCTGCAGACCCGCGTGGCATCCCCTACGCAGCGGAGGCTCCTGTGCTGGATGGCCGCGCCGACGAGTCGTCGTGGTCTGTCGCTGACTGGCATCCGTTGAGCCATGTGCTGGTCGGCACTCCTGTGAGTGACGAGGCCGATTTCAGCGGGCGCTATCGACTGCTCTGGCGCGAGGATGCGCTGTATCTGCTGGCCGAGATCCGCGATGACGTGCTCAGCGATGGCAGCGCCGATCCGCTGCTGGACTACTGGGCGGATGATGCGCTCGAAATCCTGATCGACGAGGATGCCAGCGGCGGCGGGCACAAGGCCAACCACAGCGCATTCGCGTACCACATCGCACTCGACGGAGAAGTCGTCGATATGGGCGAGGATGGCCAGCCCCTGAGGCTGATCGAGCACGTCGAATCAACGTGGCGACGTAGCCCTGCGGCACCACACAGCCTGCTCTGGGAGGCGCGTATCCGGATCTACCCTGACCCTGCCGCACTGACGCCGGCAGCGGACTGGCAGCCGCGGGCGCTGAAGGCCAGCGAGATCATGGGCTTCTCGCTGGCCTACTGCGACAGCGATGCGCCCGGCGAGCGCAGGCGACTGATTGCCGATGTTGAGGTCGAGGCGGTTGATGGCGACCGCAACCGGCTGTATCTCGACGCCGGCGTGTTCGGCCGCATCGCACTTCTGCCCTGAGCGCGCGCCCATGGCCCCATCGCCCGCGCCCGCACCGATTCCGAGCGATCGCCAGGCGCGATTGCACTGGCGCGAGCGCCTCGGCTACGGCGCCGGTGACCTCGGCTTCAATCTGTACTGGACCACGATCGCCTCGTTCCTGGCTGCCTTCTACACCGACGTATTCGGCCTCGGCGCTGCCGCTGCCGGCACCCTGCTGTTCGTGACCCGCTTGTTCGATGCGGTCACCGATCCGCTGATGGGTGCCGTCGCCGACCGCACGCGCACCCGCTGGGGACAGTTCCGCCCCTGGCTGCTGGTCGGTGCGCTGCCGCTGGCCGTGATGGGTGTCCTCACCTTCAGCACCCCCGACTTCGACGAAGGCGGCAAGCTGGTCTGGGCCTACGCGAGTTTCACCCTGCTGATGCTGGCCTACACCGTGCTCAGCACGCCCTACTCCGCGCTCAGCGGGGTGATGAGCTCGCGCAGCGAAGAGCGCACGACGCTGAACAGTCTGCGTTTCCTGTTCGCCTTCGGCGGCGGCGCCCTGGTTAACAAGTTCACCCTTCCGCTCGTCGACCTGCTCGGCGACGGCGATCCGCAGCGCGGCTGGCCGCTGACGATGGCCCTGTACGGCCTGATCGCCTGCGGACTGTTCGCTTTCACCTTCGCCAGCACGCGCCAGCGCATCGCGCCGCCGCCCGCGCAGACCAGTTCGCCGGCCACCGATCTGCGCGATCTGCTGCGCAATCGCCCATGGCTCATCCTGTTTGGCCTCGCCATGCTGATCATGCTGACGATCACCCTGCGCGCCGGCTCGGCCTACTACTACTTCACCTACTGGCTGCAGCGCCCGGATCTGCTGCCCGACTATCTGCTGGTGCAGATGCTGGCCTATGCCGCGGGTGCTGCGCTGGCACCGCTGCTGATCCAGCTGTTCGACAAGTCCCGACTGCTGGCGGTGCTGATGCTGATCGTGGCCGCACTGTCGACCTTATTCTGGTGCGTCGGCCCCGAGGACATCGCCCTGGTCTTCGCGCTGAACATTCTGATCAGCCTGGCGCTCGGGCCGAAGTCGCCGCTGACCTGGTCGATGTACGCCGACAGCGCCGACTTCGGCGAGTGGCGACACGGCCGCCGCGCCACCGCCATGACCTTCGCCGCTGCGACCTTCTCCCAGAAACTCGGGGGCTCGCTGGGTTCGGCGGCCCTGCTGTGGGTGCTGGCCGCCATCGGCTACGCCGCCAACCAGGCCCAGAGCGGCGCGTCGGCCACCGGTATCCAGCTCCTGCAGACCTTGGTACCCGGCGTCTTCGCCCTGCTCGCCGCTGCCCTCGCCTTCGCCTATCCGCTGAGCGGCACGCGGCTCAAGCAGATCCAGCAGGAACTGCAGGAGCGCGACGCCGCGGCTGCGCGCCCGTAAGTCCCGACACGCCCATGTCCGCCATCGACCTGATCCGCCACACTGACGAGGCCGTCGAGCTGCTTTGCCCAAAGCGCATGCCGCGTGCCAGCACCTTCCTGTGGAACCGCAGCCTGCTGCTGCAGTTGAACTGCCGCGGCTATGCGAGCGCCCTGCACCTGCAGCCCGAGCCCGGCAAGTACGCTCGCGCCCCCGTGCTGGAGGCCACCACCTTCCTGCAGCCCGAACAAGCGCTTTACGCGCACCACCCCGGCCGCTTCGTCTACGTCGTCGATGAAGACAGCGGCGCGCTGTTCTCGCTGCCCCATGAGCCGGTGCGCGCGGGGGCCGATCGCTTCGTGTTCCGCGCGCGTCCCGATGGCGTCGACTGGGAGGTCGTGCACGGCGATCTGAACTGCCAGTGGTCGGTCGGGCTACCGCCCGAAGAAGCGCTGGAGCTGTGGATGCTGCGGCTCGACAACTGCGGCTCGCAGCCCAGGCACCTGCGCGTATGCCTCTACTTTCCGCTCGGCTACATGAGCTGGATGAACCAGTCGGCGCGCTATTCGCCCGAACTGGGCGGCGTCGTCGCCCGCTGCATCAGCGGCTACCAGAAGCGCGAGGACTGGCCGCGGATCGCACGCCTCAAGGACCACACCGTGCTGCTGCACGACAGGCCGCCGGACAGCTGGGAATGCCGGCAAGCCGCGTTCGAGGGCGAGGGCGGCCTGCACGCGCCGGAGTCCTTGCTTTCCGACCGGCTCGCGGGCGGCGAAGCACAGTATGAGGTGCCGGCTGCGTGTCTGCAGTACCGCATCGCGCTGGCGGCCGGCGCCACGCAGAGCCTGCGCTTCGCCTTCGGCCCGGCCCATGACGAAGCCGAGATCCGCGCCTTGCGTCAGCGCTACCTCAACGACGATGGTTTCGAGCGTGCGCTCGCCGAACGCGCGGCCGCACTGGCGCCCGCCCGCGAAGCCCTGCGGCTGTCCACGCCCGATCCTGCACTCGATGCCTTCGTGCAGCCCTGGCTGTGCCGCCAAGCGCTCTACCTCGGCGAGGCCAACCGCTTCTGCACCGATCCGCAGACCCGCAACTATCTGCAGGACGCCATGGGCCTCAGCCTCCTGCAGCCCGCGCTCGCCCGTAGCCACTTCCTGCGGGTGCTGGAACAGCAGGAAGAAGACTTCGGCCTGCCCGACGGCGTGCTGCTGCACCCCGAAGCCGAGCTCAAGTACATCAACCAGATCCCGCATACCGACCATGCGCTGTGGCTGCCGATCTGTCTCGCGGTGTGGCTGCAGGAATCGGGTGACTACGCCTTCCTGCGGTGCGTGGTGCGCGACCGCCACGGCCGCGAGCGGGACGTTGCCCATCGCGTCGAGCAGGCCCTGCTCTGGCTGCTGCGGCGGCGCGACGGTCGCGGCTTGAGCCTGATCGGCAACGGCGACTGGTGCGACCCGATGAACATGGCGGGTCATCTGGGGCGTGGCGTTTCGGGTTGGCTGTCGATTGCTCTGGTGCATGGCTTGCGCGTATGGGCGCAGGTCTGCGATGAGGCTGCAGATCTGCTCGATGCCTCCCCTGCAGCGCTCCTGCGCAGCGAGGCCGACGGGCTGGCTACGGCCGTGCAGACCTGGCTGTGGGACGGCGACTGGTTCGCCCGCGGCATCACCGACCACGGCCGCCGCTTCGGCGTGCAAGCGGACGAGGAGGGGCGGATCTTCCTGAATCCGCAGGCCTGGGCCCTGCTGGCGGGGCTGCCGTCGATGGATCAGCGCAAGCGCCTGCTGCAAGCCGTCGACAGCCATCTGCAGACGCCTTCGGGACTCGCGCTGTGTGATCCGCCCTTCACCCGCCTGCACGAGGACATCGGCCGCGTCACCCAGAAATTTCCGGGCTCGGCCGAGAACGGCTCGGTCTACAGCCATGCCGTCGCCTTCCACATCAACGGGCTGTACGCGGTGGGCGAAGGCGATCGCGCCTACGCCCTGCTGCGGCAGCTGCTGCCCTGTGCGGACTCCGAAGCCGCGCTGGCCCGCGGCCAGCTGCCGAGCTTCATTCCCAACTACTACCGCGGCGCGCATCGGCTGCATCCGCACACCGCGGGCCGCAGCAGCCAGCTTCCGAACTCCGGCGCCGTCGCCTGGCTGCTGCGCGCCCTGCTGCAGGGCCTGTTCGGGCTGCACGGTGAGCGCGACGGTCTGCGCTTTGATCCGCAGCTGCCGAAGGCCTGGCAGCAGGCGCGGACCAGCCGACGCTTCCGCGGCAGCGTCCTCGACATCGAGTACCTGCGACACGCGGGCCCCCTGCTGCTCTGCGTCGATGGCGTTCCGCTGCCCGAGCCTCGCCTCGGCGGGCTGCAGCCTGGTCAGCGCTATCGCATCGAAGTTCGGGTGCCGATGCCATGACTGCGCCGCGACTGGTGGTCTGCATGGGCGTCAGCGGCTGTGGCAAAAGCACGCTGGCGCAGGCCCTGGCCACGCGACTGGGCTGGTCGATGCTGGAAGCCGACGATTTCCACAACGCGGCGAACCGGGCGCACATGGCGTCAGGGCAGCCCCTGACCGAAGCGATGCGCGAGCCCTGGTTGGCCTCGATCTGCAGCGCCCTGCGCGCGCGCAGCAACGACTGCGTGCTGGCCTGCAGCGCATTGCGCCGTGCGCATCGCACATGGCTGCGCGCGCTGGGCTGGAACACGCGCTTCCTGTTGCTGGAGATCAACCCCGAGAGCGCACGCGAGCGGCTGCAGCAACGCAGCGGCCACTTCATGCCGGCGAGCCTGGTCGACAGCCAGTTCGAGACGCTCGAATGGCCGCTCGGCGAGATCGATGTGAGCCGTCTGGACGCAAGGCTGCCGGTACGCGAGCTGGTGACCCTGGCGCTTATCGAGCTGGAGCGCTGCGACACCTGAACTCGGCCCTGGGTGAATTCGGCCCTGGCGGATTCGAGGCATCCCCTGCGCTGTGGGCCGCACCTCGCGATGGCCCCCATACCCGGGCTCGACGTATCCGGTAGCGGTGCGCGCCGCGCCACGCGGGCTTGGGTAGAGAAGTTCGCGGCTGCGGGCGCAGACAGCGCCCGCAGCCGCAGCACCTCAGAAGATGTAGCCGACGCCGGAGTCGTCGCGAATCAAGTACTGGCGGATGATCTCGAAGTTGTCGCCGTACTCGGTGCACTGCATCCAGCCCGGATACACGGGCATGCAGACAGTGGTGGTATCGGAGTTGCCGACATAGGCATGGGCAGTGGTCGGAGCCGCTCCGGCGAAGGCCACCAGAGCGACGAAAGCGGCGGAGAAAAGCGTGTTGCGGATCATTGCAGTACTCCTGAACGGATTAGAGGTCCAAGGTGTCGACGCGAGCAGTCCTTGCTGCGACGCCTCGACACACACCGCGTCCACATCACCGGAAGCGATGCCTTCCGCCACCCCCTGAAGAGAGCGGCAGACGGCAGTCGCCACGGGCTCACGGACTGCAAACACCCGCCTCCACGATCACGCGATGCGGGGTGCCTGCAGGCATCCATTCGCAGCCCGGCGTGGAAATCGATCACGCCCGTCCATCGCGCGGGGCGCGCTCAGCGCAGCAGCCTCTCGATCAGCTTGGCCACCGCAGCGAACGCGAAACTGGCGGTGACGTGCGTGGCCGCGCCCAGCCCACCGCCGCCGCAGTCGAGGCCCAGGCTGTCGCCGCCTTCCGGGCGCAAGCCACAGACGCTGCCGTCGGCCTGCGGGTAGCGCACGTTTTCGCGCGAGAACACCGCCGGCACACCGAAGTAGCGGTCGCGGTTCTTGGGGAAGTTGAACTCACCGCGCAGCTTCTTGCGGACCAGCGCCAACAGCGCGTCGTGCTCGGTGCGCGAGAGGTCGCGCACTTCGATCAGGGTGGGGTCGGCGCGCCCGCCCGCCGAGCCGCTGACCACCATCGGGATCTTGCGGCGACGGCAGAAGGCGATCATTTCGACCTTGACCCGGAACGCATCGCAGGCATCGAGCACCGCGTCGTAGCCGCGCAGCAGCAGCGGATCGAGGGTCGAGGGCGTGAGGAACTGGGCGAGTGCGTCGATCTGGATCTCGGGGTTGATGCGCCGCAGGCGCTCGCCCAGCACCTCGACCTTGAGTCGGCCGAACTCGCCGTCCAGCGCATGCAGCTGGCGGTTGACGTTGCTGAGGCAGATGTCGTCGGCATCGATCAGCGTGAGCCGCCCCAGCCCGCTGCGCGCCAGCGCCTCCGCCGCCCAGGAGCCAACCCCGCCCACCCCGACGATGCAGACATGCGCGCGCGACAGGCGTTCGACGCTGCCGACACCGTATAGACGATCAATGCCGGCGAAGCGGCTACGCAGATTCGAATCGGTCATGGCAACAGGTCTCGGGCCGGGCGCGGATTCTAGCGCTGCCGGCCGCGCGGGGCCGACGCACACAGCACGGACCGGCACGAGAGCTGGGCTATGCTTCCGGCCCCGTTTGCACCGCTCCGGTCGCCTTGCATGAAGATCCTGCTGTCGCTGATCGTCGGCCTCCTGGCTGGCGCCATGCTCACCGCCACCTTCCTCAACCTGGGCAGCATCAAGAAGGGCGCGCGCCCGCACGCCGCCGCCATGGTGACCTTGAAATACCAGCTGGGCGAGGCGCGCAGCGCCATCGAAGGGGGTTGCAGCGCCGGTAACGGCGAGCGGCAGCTGCAGGTAATGCGCGGCATGGCCGACGACGTGGAGCCCCTGTTCCGCGACCAGGGCTTCGAGCCCGAGATGTTCGGCCGCCACGCACAACAGATGCGCGATCGACTCGATGCCGCCCTGGCCCTGCCCGCCGACGCAAGCTGCGCCCAGCGTAAAGAGGCGCTCACGGCCGTGCACAACAGCTGCGACAGCTGCCATCGCGACTTCGGCCGCGGCTGAGTCGCTCCACGCGCTTTGGATAGCACCAGACGGCGCCTGAACGCATGGCTCCGGAGCTAGGGGCGGTTCAGCCGAGGGCGTTCAGGGTCTAGCCGCGGCCCGATCTGATCCGGCCACTGTTCCGACACTGCTCACCGCGACGAGGTTTCCCATGCGCATCCAACTGCTGATCACCGCCGCCCTTGCCCTGCTGCTCTCCGCCTGTGTCAGCACCGCGCCACGCAGCTATGGTCCCAGCGACGGCTATGCGCGCTGCTACGACTGCGGCCAGGTCGAGCGCATTGACCGCGTCTACGGCCAGCGCGAATCGACCGGCGCCGGCGCCGTGCTGGGCGGCATCATCGGCGGCGTGGTCGGCAACCAGGTCGGCGGCGGCTCCGGCCGCACGGCCGCGACCGTGGCGGGCGCGATCGCCGGCGGCGTCGTGGGTAACGAGTTGGAAAAGGACTCGCGCTCGGCGCCGCGCTACGAGATCTATGTACTGATGGACGACGGTCGCCGCATCATCGTCACCCAGCCGGAATTGAACGGCATCCGCGAGGGCAGCTATGTGCGCGTGACCGGCACTCGCGCCCGCCTGCAGTAGTCCGCCAGCCGCCGCTGCAACGCCACCCGGGCCCCGCCGCGCCATCGCGCGGCGGGGCTTGCTTTTGCAGGCTCCCCCGCTACAGTGCGGTGTCGCCGGCTTCGCGCCTTCCGCCGCTGGCATACTTCTTTCGCGGGGACGTTTTGCGGTGTCGATGAGCGTGCTGTGGCCCGCATGCGGCCTTTCCATCCTGCGCAGGTGCGTGACCGCATGAATGCGCGCCCGCTGCTCGACACCCGCATCGAGATCGAAACTCCCGAGGGCATTCGCCTGCACCTGCTGCCCGCCGGCATGGCGCCGCGCGCCATCGCCTGGGTGGTCGATCTGGTGCTGCGGCTGGCGGTCCTGTGGCTGTTGGGCATGGCCCTGCTGTTCATGGGAAACGTCGGTAGCGGCCTGCACATGATCGCGGTCTTTGCCCTGATGTGGCTGTACCCGGTGCTGTTCGAACTGTTCTGGCGCGGCCAGACGCCGGGCAAGAAGCTGCTGGGCCTGCGCGTCGTGCACGCCGACGGCACGCCGGTCGGCTGGGTCGCCTCGGCCACCCGCAACCTGCTGCGCACCTTCGACATGTTGCCCTTCGGCTATGCCGTTGGTGTCGTGACCAGCCTCCTCGACGGCCGCAGCCGCCGGCTGGGCGACATGGCCGCCGGCACTCTGGTGGTGCACGTGCCGGCGCCACCGCGGGCGCACGCAGCGATCTCGGCAACGCCAGTCGACCCGCCGCCGCTGCAGCGCGGCGAGCGCGAGGCCCTGATCGAGTTCGGCGAGCGGCACGCACAGCTGAGCCCTGAGCGCCAACTGGAGCTGTCGGGGCTGCTGCAGCCATTGACAGGCCGCGCCGGTGAAGCCGGCCTGCAGCAGGTCCTGGGCATGGCGGCGGCGCTGACCGGCCAGCGCGGAGGGCGCCGATGAAGCAGGCGCAGTTCGAGGCCTTGCATGCGGCCGAGTGGCATCGTCTGGAGGCCTGGCTGAGTGCGGGCCCGCGACGCAGCGCGCCCAAGCCCGCAGCACCGCCACCGCTGCCGGACGCCGCGCCCGTCGAGGCGCTCGCCGATCTCGAGTTTCCTGCCGCCTACCGCCGGCTGTGCCAGCAGCTGGCCCTGGCGGAGCGCCGCGGTTACGGCCAGGCCCTGATCGAACGTCTGCGCCATCTCGCCGAGCGCGGGCATCTGGCGCTGTACCGTCCGCCGCGCGCGCGGCTGGGCCGCATCCTCGACTTCTTCGCCCGCGAGTTTCCGCAGCGCGTGCGCGCCTGGCACGGGGTGATGCTGGCCGCGGGCCTGCTCTATTTCGGGCCCTTCCTGGTGTGCCTGGTGCTACTGCAGTACCGGCCCGAACTGGCCCCGCTGATCATGGGCCATGAGCAGCTCGGCCAGATGGAGGCGATGTACGACCCCGCCGCCAAACACACGCGGCTGGGGCGCGACAGCGGCTCGGACCTGCAGATGTTCGGCTTCTACATCCTCAACAACGTCAGCATCGGCTTCCGCACCTTCGCCATGGGCCTGATCGCCGGCATCGGCGCGGCCTTCGCCCTCGTGTTCAACGGCGTCTTCCACGGCAGCGCCGCCGGCCATCTCACCGCGATCGGGTTTGGCGACCCGTTCTGGCGCTTCGTGTCCGGCCACTCCGCGCCCGAACTGCTGGCGATCGTGCTGTCGGGTGGGGCCGGCATCAAGCTGGGTCTCAGCCTGCTCATGCCCGGCCAGCGCAGCCGTCTGCGCGCCTTCAAGGAGACCGGCATCGACGGCGCACGGATCATCCTCGGCGTGTTCGCCATGCTCGTGTTGGCGGCCTTCATCGAAGCCTTCTGGTCGTCGATCGGCTCGATTCCCGCACTGGTGAAGTACACGGTCGGCATCAGCCTGTGGGTGCTGTTCCTCGCCTGGCTGCTGCTGGCCGGGCGCGGCCGCGGGAGTCTGCATGCGGATTGACGATCTCTCCGTGCTGCTGCGCCCGCGCTCGGGCTGGGAGGCCGTCGAACTGGGCTTCGCGCTCACCCGCCGTCATGCCCGCGTGGTTTGGCTGAGCTGGCTGGCGACCACCCTGCCCGTGTTTGCGGTGCTGAACGCGGCCGCCTGGTGGCTGGATCTGATGTGGCTGCCGCCGCTGTTGCTCTGGTGGCTGAAGCCGGCCTTCGAGCGTGCGCCGCTGTATGTCCTCTCGCGCGGCGTGTTCGGCGCCGCACCCGGCATGCGCGAAACCCTGCGCGGTCAATTCCACTTCGCCCGCTCGATCTGGCCTTGGCTGCTGTGGCTGAGGCTTTCGCCCTCGCGCGCGCTGCTGATGCCGGTGGATCTGCTGGAGGGTGTCAGCGGCCCGCTGCGACGCGCACGCCGCCAGGCACTCGCGCGCAACGCCAGCGGCACCGCGGCACTGGTGCTGCTGGTCTGCGCCAACGTCGAGGCCGTGCTCGCCTTCGGCCTGATCGGCCTGGCACTCACGCTGACCCCGATCGAGTTCATGGAACCCGCCGCGCAAGCGCTGTGGGAAACCCTGTTCGAGGCACCACCGCTGTGGGCGCAGCTGCTGCTCAACCTGATCTTCTGGATCGGCGCCAGCCTGATCGCACCGTTCTACGTCGGTGCCGGCTTCGCGCTCTACCTCAACCGCCGCACGCAGATCGAAGCCTGGGACATCGAACTCGGCTTCCGTCGGCTGGTCGCGCGGATCACCGGCCACGGACAGCCACCGCTCGCGCTGCTGGCGCCACTGCTGTTGCTGCTCAGCCTCTCGCTGGCGGCGCCGCCACAGGCACAGGCACAGGCACAGGCACAGGCACAGGCACAGGCACAGGCACAGGCACGGGACGAGGCTGCGGCGGACGCGCCCCAAGTCGAAGAGGCCTTCGATGACACCGAGCCCAGCCTGCGCACCCGGCCCGAAGCGCCCACCCGCTACGACCACGTCGGCCCGGGCGGATCGAGCGATGTGAAGCCCGAGGGCGGTGATCGACTGCGCCAGGTGTTCGCCCACGAGTATCGCGAGGGCACCGATGACTTCGTGACGCAGGCGGCCGAGGTCTACGAGCAGGACGCCCTGAGCCCGGTCAGCACGCAGACGATCTGGGTGCCACGCGAGAAGCCGGAAGCGCGCCGCCAGCCGCCACGCACAGAGATCGGCTGGCTGCACAGTCTCGGTCGCGGCCTCGCCTTCGTCATGGAGAACATCCTCTGGCTGCTCGCCGCCGCCCTGCTGGTGCTGCTGATCGCCACGCACCGCCGCTGGCTGCCGGTGCTGGGCGTGCAGATCGAGCGTCGCCATGGCCCGCGCCAGCGCCACGAAGACGCCGCCCAGGCGCCCGAGCCTCTGCCCGAGAACCTGCTCGAGGCCGCCCAGGCGCTGTGGGCGCAGGGCCAGCGTCGCGCCGCTCTCGCGCTGCTGTATGCCGGCGGCGTCGAGCGCGTCGCCGAAGCCACCGGCGAGCCGCTGCCGCCAGGCAGCACCGAAGCAGATTGCCTGCGGCGCGCCCGACGGCTGGGCGCGCAGGGCTTCGGTGGCGTGTTCCCGCGCATCGTGCAGCGCTGGCAGTCGGCCGCCTATGCCGATCGCCTGCCCAGTGAAGCGGAGTTCGATGCGCTGGTGGACGCCTGGCGTCGCAGCGAGAACGCGGCTGTCGGGAGCGCGTCCGCATGAGCCGCAGCCACCTGATCGTCGGCCTATTGCTGCTGGTGCTCACCGCACTCGGCCTGTGGTGGTGGCGCACTTTCGAGCTCAAGGAAGTCACCCGCGCACTGCCCCTGAGCGGCGAGGCGCGCATCAATCCGCTGTACGGGCTGCAGCAGGTGCTGCGCGCGCGCGGGCTCACCGTCAACACCCAGGCGGTATTCCGCGCGGATGCCTTGCCCAGGCCGCCGGGCCTCGTCGTGATGAGCGGCGACCTGCGCGGACTGTCGCAGAGCGCCAGCGACACGCTGCTCGACTGGGTCCATGCCGGCGGCGAGCTGGTGGTGGCGCTGCCGCCCGGCGAAGACGACTCGGCCCCGCTGCTGAACTTTTTCGATCTGTTCACGGTGCCGGGCTACACCTGCATCGATTGGAACTATCGGGCGCCGCCAGCCGCACTCAAGGCGGCGAAGCGGGCCCGCGGCGGCGCGCCCGAGCTGCCCACGTTGGAGGACCTGTTCGACCTCGATGCCCTGCGCGGCGGCGACACGCGATGGTGCGCCTCGCTGCGCCTGCTGGCCGGCGAAAACTTCGACGACACGCGCTTCGACTGGAGCTGGGGCAATGCCAAGGATGGCTGGCTGCTGGCGCGACTGCCGCACGGCGCCGGGCGGATCATGTTCGCCAGTGAGCTTGGCTTTCTGGAAACCCACGCGCTGCGCTCGCACAGCCATGCCGCGCTCGCCTGGCAGGTGCTGGCGCCGGCGCTGGAAGCCGGGCCCGAGGTGCTGCTGATTTACTCGGCCGACCTGCCGCCGCTGCACGTGCTGATCGTGCGCCATGGCTGGCCGATCCTGCTGCCGCTGCTGCTCGCCCTGCTCGCCTGGCTGTGGCTGCACAGCCAGCGCTTCGGGCCGCTGCAGCCGGAAGTGGCGCAGCCGCGTCGCGCCCTGCGCGAGCACCTGCGTGCGGCCGCGGAACTCGCCCTGCGCCGCCATCAGGGCACAGCCCTGCTGAAACCCCTGCGCCAGCGCGTGCTGCAGCGGCTGGCGCTGTCCTCCCCCGAGATCGCCGCCCTGCCCGCGCGCGATCTGGCCCAGGCCCTGGCCTCGCGCCACGGGCTCTCTACCCCCGCCGTCGAACTGGCCCTGTTCGGCCTCGGCATCGACCGCCCGGCCGCCCTGGCCGAGGCCGTGCGCACCCTCCATCGACTGAGCACCCGCCCATGAGCACCGAAACCCCACCCGCCGTCGTCCCCGCGCCCCCGCTTGGCACCGCCGAGGCCTCGACCATTGTCGCTGCCATCCGCGAGCAGATCGGCGGCGCCTTCTACGGCCAGGAGCAGGTGCTGGACGAACTGCTGGTGGCGCTGATGGCCGGCGGCCATGTGCTGCTGGAGGGCGTGCCCGGCCTCGGCAAGACCCTGCTGGTGCGCTCGCTCTCGGCCGCGGTCTCATGCAGCTTCGCGCGCATCCAGTTCACCCCCGACCTGATGCCCAGCGACGTCAGCGGCCACGCCTTCTACGACCCCAAGACCGAGGGTTTCCGCATCCGCCGCGGGCCGGTATTCACGAATCTGCTGCTGGCGGATGAGATCAACCGCGCGCCGGCCAAGACCCAGGCCGCCCTGCTCGAAGTGATGCAGGAAGGCCAGGTCACCATCGAGTCGCGCAGCTTCCCGCTGACGCCGCCCTTCATGACCATCGCCACCCAGAACCCGGTCGAGCAGGAAGGCACCTACCCGCTGCCGGAAGCCCAGCTCGACCGCTTCCTGCTCAAGATCCTGATGAACTACCCGAGCCATGCCGACGAGGTGCGCATGGTCGAAGCCGTCAGCACCGGTCGCATCGCGCACGACTTCGACCTCTCGCGGGTGCGCCGGGTGGCCAAGCCCGAGACCCTGCTCGGCCTGCAGCAGGCGGCGGCGCAGGTGCGCGTCGACCCGGTGGTGCTCGACTACGCAGTGCGCATTTGTCGCGCCACCCGCGAGTGGTCAGGCCTCGCGATGGGCGCCGGCCCGCGCGGCAGCCTGGCGCTCGTGCGTGCGGCGCGTGCCCAGGCGCTGCTGGCGGCGCGCGACTTCGTCACGCCCGACGACCTGCGCAGCATCGCCAAGCCGGCCCTGCGCCATCGCCTGAGCCTGTCGCCCGAACTGCAGATCGAAGGCCGCCGCATCGACGATGTACTCGACGCCCTGCTGCTCAAGGTGGAGGCGCCACGCCAGTGAGGCCCACCCGCCTGCTGGTGCTGGCGCTGGGCCTGCTCGCCCTGCCGGGCGCGGCGCTCGCATTCGGGCTGTCCGGCCCCGGCCCCCTGCTGGGCGCCAGCGTCTTCGTGCTCGCGCTGGCGGCCATCGACTTCGCGCGCCTGCGCCTGCTGCCGATCCCGGCGGTGGAGCGCCGCCTGCCGCGCGTGGTCGCGGTCGGCCATCCGCTGACGGTCGAGCTCGCGCTGAGCGGCGGTCTTGAAGCGCAGCGCCTCGAGGTCTTCGACCTGCACCCCGCGCAGTGGACTGTGGAGAATCTTCCGCAACGCCTCAGCCTGCCCGCTCAGGGGCGCAGCGTGCTCGCCTACACCCTGCATCCGCAGCAGCGCGGCGCCGCCCACTTCGAGGGCTGCGCCCTGCGCCTGCATTCGCCCTGGCGGCTGTGGACACGCCTCTTCATGCATCCGCTGCGCAGCGCCGTTCGCGTTTACCCGGATTTCGCCCGCGTCAGCCACCTCGCCTTGGTCGGCACCGATCGCGCCAGCCGCGTCATCGGCGCGCATCAGCACCGCCGCCGCGGCGAAGGCACCGAGTTCCACCAGCTGCGCGAGTACCGCACCGGCGACAGCCTGCGCCAGATCGACTGGAAGGCCACCCGCCGCGCGCAGAAGCTGATCTCGCGGGACTACCAGGACGAACGCAACCAGCAGGTGGTGCTGCTGGTCGACACCGGCCGCCGCATGCTGGCGCACGACGGCAGCCTGAGCCACTTCGACCACGCCTTGAACGCCAGCCTGCTGGTCGCCTTCATCGCCCTGCGTCAGGGCGACTCGGTGGGACTGATGGCCAGCGGCGGCGAATCGCGCTGGATGCCGCCAGCCCGCGGCCTCGGCGCCATCGACCGCCTGCTCGACACCGTCTACGACCTGCAGCCGCAGCCGGTCGCCACCGACTACATCGAAGCCGCCATGCAACTGGGCGCGCGCCAGCCGCGCCGCGCCCTGGTGCTGATCGTCACCAATGCCCGCGACGAAGACATCGAGGATCTGCTGGCCGGCGTGCGCCAGCTTCAACGCCGCCACCTCGTCTGCGTAGCCAGCCTGCGCGAGGCCATGCTGGATGAACTGCTGGAGCAGCCGCCCGAACGCGTCGACACCGCCCTCGAAGCCAGCGCGGCCGCCCAGTACCTGGAGCAGCGCCAGCGCGTCCACACCGCACTGCGCGCCCAGGGCGCCACCGTGCTCGACGTCACCGCCACCCAGCTGCCAGGTGCGCTGGTCGACCACTACCTGGCGATGAAGCGCGCCGGCCGCCTGTAGGCCCCGCGCACCACCGCACCCGCTTCAGGCCGGCCGCGGCGATGCAGGACGTGCCGCAGGCCCGGACCCATGGAAGCCACCGCCGCCGGGATCGCTAGGCCAGCGTCTCAACCAGCGGGAGCAGACGCGAGTCCTCCAGAGCCGCGAGACGGTGCCCGATGCCCGCGAGATAGTCCTGGTTGGAGGCGAACTCAAGAAACGAGGCCACGCTGGATTGACGCACGAGCAGAGCCGCATCCCAGCGCTCATCGCTCGGACCGATCAGGAACCCGCCGCCGCGACCATGGAAAAGAATCTCGCCCCCGGATGCTTTGAGGAACGGAAGGGTGTGCTCCATGTAAAGGCGATAGGCGGCCTCTCCGCTGATGGGCGAAGCCGGCGCAAGCTCCGGCGTTGCCGAGTAATCCGCCACAGCCCGAAAGCGCAGCAGGTTCAGCATGACCACGGCGCCGGCAATGCCGCGCGTGAAGAAAGCCCGACCCGACTCCTGGGTAGGTTCCAGATACGTCTGAGATGTGTCCATTTTTTCCTGCAGGCCTGAGGGTTGAGTGAGGTCTTGCCGCAGAAAGGCGGCGGCTTGGATGATCGAACGGGCTCCACTCCGCATCTCCATCCGGCATCATCGAATCAGACTGAGGCAAACAGCCCTCGGACATCGTGCACCTGGGAGCAGCCAGTCATGCACGCCTTGGATCCCACGCCTCCACGCTTAAGACGCTGCACCGCTTCAACCTGATGCCTGTGCGACGGCCCCTGAAGCAGATACGCCGATAGTGCTGGCACAGCGAATGCGGCTTGAACGAATGGCCCTGCTTCGCGGATTCCATCATGGCTAGAGCCACCGCGCTCGACAAGGCCGAATACACGAATGCAGCCGCTTGCTCAGGCGCAAGAAGAGCGGGTCAGCAGGAAGCAAAGTACAGCCGACTCGTCAGCGGTTGACGGGGGAGTCCATACATGAATTGTTAGGCGCTACTGGCACACCTGTGCTCGTATCGCCCCACTGAAACCTAGTCCCTTCAGGTACTCGGGGAACTCGACGAGGAGCTCTGAGTGGCACAAGCGGACAAGATACTCCACGTCTTCTATTCGCTTGAGCACCTCCGGTCCTCCGATAGGCTGGAGCGCCTGCTTTGGCCTGTCGCAGTTATGAATGCAGTCATGGCGTCTCTGAAATATCTCGCCATAATGTCCCTCAAAGTGCTCCATAGCATCTTCGCGGAGCTTGTTCTGTTGGCTCGATGTCGCGGCAGAGTACTCAGCCGATGAAACGCCAAACATGCGCTTCTTGGCTGTTGGATGAGTGATCCAGTGGCCGAGCGTCGACTTAATAATCAGCTTGTGAGTGGGGCGGCAAAAGTGGTTGAACAGGCTGCGTATTTTCTCTAGAGAAAGAACATTCTCTGACTCGATAAGTTCGCGTGCGGCCATTCTCCACCTCCATCCGCCATTGGCTGGCCTCAGAAGAGCGGTGACGGGCAACTTCAAATTGTTGAGTCTGTCAGGAATGCACACGCCAGGCTGCAGCTCTTTTGCGCGGATTGCTCGTGAAACAAGATCTGCATATGCATCGGAGAAGTAGGCATCGCATGCACCTACAGCCATCATCCAAGCTGCTCTAAGTATGTCGGATTGCAAGACTCCGGCTGGAAGCGTGATTGCATGCAACCGAAGAGACTTGGCGCGATCAATGTCAGCATTAAAGTGTGCGATGGCAGTTGCGAGCATGTTTGATAGAGCCTAACGTTCGAGGTAACGCGGGACCGGCGGTGGGGTGCTTGGCCCGCGAGGCCGATGATGAACCACACGGCTTCGCGGGCCAAGTGCCCCGCCGCTGGGCCTCGCGTTGACCGAGGGGTTAGCCGTCTCTGTTCAGCCGGTGGTCGTGGACTTGGTGAAACGTGACCGGAGTTTACCGGCGCCTACTTCCGCGAGCTGCCCCTATCTTGACCACTTTGAAGCGAGTTCGACGCTTGATCGGAGAATCTTCCAATGATGTCTGTGACGAAGCGTTCGGAGAATCCCGCAACAAAGCACCAGAAGAGAAGTTTGGCGTAGTCAACTGCTCCTTTGGCTTCTGCTTGGAATAGCTTCGCAATGCCATTGGCAGACTTCGCTCCTGGGGTATCCGCGTTGATTTCCGGGAATAGCTGGCCGCCAAGCAGACCTGAAATCAGCAAGAGATAAAGAATGCCAGCCATAACTGCGCCAGCCACGGGAGCGAGCAATGTGTAGGCGATGGACTCTCGAAAGAGCGTCAAGTCTTCTTCCGAGAGATCCTTGAGGCGCCTCTGTAGAGAAATGAAGGCACCGAGTGAGCCAAATAGGAGGATGACCGGTAGCGTCACGATCCTGTCGGTGCTCATAAATACGATGAAGAGGATCAGCAAGAGGGTAACGACACTCACCAGGCAAACGAGCAGTCGCTTGCTGACGAGTCTGACGCTTTTTACAGAGGCGGCGGTCATCGTTGCTTCCTTTGAGACGGCTAACGTTTGAGATGAGAGGCGGCGCCCGGCTTGCCGGGCGACGTCCTCTCGATTGAAGGGTTAGGCGGCGCTTTTTGCATAGCTATAGACGCCTTCTCGTAGCTTAGTTTCCCCAGTGACCAGCACGGCAAGACAATAGGTGAGAGGGAAGAGGTCATTTGCCTTCTGTCCCAGTTCCTTGGCTGCCTCTTTCGCTAGCTTTGAAGCCCCCGACATACCAGGCCAAGGGATGAAGACGTAGCTTCCTTCTGTGATGACGGCGGCATGAACCGCCTCAAACCCTTCGGCCGTACTCACTCCAACGATGCCTTTGTACTCAGCTCCTGATGGTGTTCTCAAGTATGCGGAGACAGAGAGCGAGTAAGCATTGCCAGGTACTTGCTTTACTCGAACTGGACGCACCCAGGTTTCGTCTCGATCTTCATCGCCTTCTTCATCGGAGGCAAACTCCCAGACTGGGTAGGTTTCCAGGTCAATCGGGCGGAGCTGATCGATCGGTTTGCGAGTGTTGAGCGTTGGCTTCATGGGGTCTTTGGCGACGCCTTACTCAATGTAGACGTCAAAGTGACGTCTAATCTGTCGTATAACTCGGGCACCTCGGCGCCCGAGTCAGAAATTTTCCTGTCCAATCAATACCCTGCAACGCCCCCAATCCCGTCGCCTAATCCATTGGCTCTCAGCCCCAATGCGTCAGTGCGCTTCGGCAAGTTACCCCAGGCCCTCCGCGGATTCAATTGCAGTGCGCATCCCTCGCATCGGCTCGCGTCGGACGATTCGCTGCCCGATGCCCGCCTCCCGGAGCAATCGGCGCCAGGCCGGCTCGATCAGCGCCCGGCGCGAAGCGGATGATGGGCGATTGCCGCACCCTGCCCCAGCTGCCGCCCCTGCTATCCTCCCCGGCCATCCGACTGCACAGGACATCGCCATGAGCGTTCCCGCCCAGTTCCGCGCCTTCCGTATCCATGCCGACGGCGGCAAGCATCGCGCCGGTATCGAGTTGATCGGGCTTGACGACCTCAGCCCCGGCGAGGTGGTGGTGAAGGTCGCGTTCTCCTCCATCAACTACAAGGACGCGCTGGCCGGCACCGGCAAGGGGCGCATCCTGCGGCGGTTTCCGCTGGTGGGCGGCATCGATGCGGCGGGGCATGTGGTGGCCTCGACCGATCCGCGCTTCAAGGAAGGCGATGCCGTGCTGTGCACGGGCAGCGGCCTGTCGGAGACGCGCGACGGCGGCTATACCGAATACCTGAAGCTGGAGGCGCAGTGGGCGATCCCGTTGCCGGCGGGGCTCGACCTGCGCGAGGCGATGATCCTGGGCACCGCCGGCTTCACGGCGGCACTGTCGCTGTACCGGATGGAGCAGAACGGGCAGACGCCGGCGATGGGGCCGATCGTGGTCACGGGTGCCACCGGCGGCGTGGGCATGCTGGCCATCGACATCCTCACCCGCGCCGGCTACGAGGCGCATGCGATCACCGGCAAGCTGCGGCATTTGGACTTTCTGAGCCGGCTGGGCGCGCGCCAGGTGGTGTCGCGCGAGAACCTGCACTGGGGCCAGAAACCGTTGGAAAACGCGATCTGGGCGGGTGCCATCGACAACGTGGGCGACGAGATGCTGGCCGGGCTGACGCGGGTGATACAGCCTTACGGCAACATCGCGAGCTGCGGCCTGGCGGGCGGGCATGCGCTGGCCACCACGGTGATGCCCTTCATCATCCGCGGCGTGTCGCTGCTGGGCATCGCCTCGGCAGGCACGGCGCGACCGATCCGCGAGGCGATCTGGGAGCGGCTGGCAGGCGACTGGAAGCCGGCGCATCTGGACGCGATCTGCACGCGCGCGGTGGGCCTGGATGAACTGGCGCCGGTGTTCGACACCATGCTGGATGGCGGCTCCTTCGGCCGCAGCCTGGTCCACGTCACGGATTGAACCAAGGGCTGGTTTGTGCGCCGCGCCGAAGCGGCTAGAATCGGTCCGTCAACCGGGCATCCACATCGCGCCCGGCTCCACACCTGAAAGAGGCCCTCCATGGCACGCGTGCTGATCGTCGACGACTCCCCCTCCCAGCTGATGGGCATGAAGAAGATCATGGAGAAGCTGGGCCATGAGGTGATCAGCGCCGAGGACGGCGCGCAGGGCGTCGAGGTCGCCAAGCGCGAGCTTCCCGATCTCATCCTGATGGACGTGGTGATGCCGAATTTGAACGGCTTCCAGGCCACGCGCTCGATCTCGAAAGAGCCGGCCACGGCGCACATCCCGATCGTGCTGGTCACCACCAAGGATCAGGTGACCGACAAGGTCTGGGGCCTGCGCCAGGGCGCCAAGGCCTATCTGACCAAGCCAGTCAACGAAGCCGCGCTCATCAGCCTGGTTCGCGACCTGCTGGCGGGGATCACGCCCGAGCAAGGCTGAAGGCACGCCGCATGTCGAGCGATACCAAAAGGCCCGCGCAAGCGGGCCTTTTGCTTTCCGGGCTGGGAGTTCGCACTCAGCGCGCGGGCAGATGGGCGAGCGGATCCACCGGGCGGCCGCTGCGGCGAATCTCGAAGTGCAGCATGTCGCGCGCGGCGCCCGAGCGGCCCATCTCGGCGATCTGTTGGCCGGCGCGCACCTGCTCGCCCTCGGCCACCAGGCGCTTGCGGTTGTGGCCGTAGGCGGAGAGGAACTCGTCGTTGTGCTTGATGATCACCAGCTCGCCGTAGCCGATCAGGCCCGAGCCGGAATACACGACCACACCGTCACCGGCCGCATGCACCGGCTGGCCGGGGTTGCCGGCGATGCTGAGGCCCTGGCGGGTCGGGTCTCCGGCGACGAATCGGCCGACGACCTGGCCTGCGGTGGGCCACTGCCAACGCACGGGACCACTGGGGGCGGAGGCCGGCGGCTTCGGCGGCGCCGATGCCGTGACCGGCGCGGACGTACCGGAGGTCGTGGTCGTGGTGGACGGCGCGGGCGTACCGGCGCTGGCGGGCGGAGACGCTGGGGGCGTGGCGGCGACCACGCCGCCGGTCGCGGGCGTGGCGGGTCGGGGCGCGCTGCCGGCGGTCGAAGGTGTAGCCGTCGAGGGCGATCGCGCCTGGCCGCGCGCCTCGCTGGCCGCACCCGCATTCGAGGCAGGCCTGGAACCCGCCTGCGCCACCGCCTGGCCGGGCGGCGAGAGCCGGATCCGCTGGCCAGGATAGATCGTGTAGGGCTCGCCGATGCCGTTCCAAGCGGCGACCTCGCGGTATTCCAGGCGATGGCGGAAAGCGATGCTGTAGAGCGTGTCGCCGCGCTGCACGATATGCACCCGCCCGCTGTCGTGCTGGGCAGGGGTGCCGCGACCGGCGCCGCGCTCCTGCCCACCGCGATCGACCACCACCGCGCGCGGGGCGACGCCGCAGGCCGTCAGCGCGAGCGTCAGCGCGATCACAGCCAGCCGCAGCCCGACGCTGCGTCCCGGCAGGGCGCTCATGCCATGCCTCCCAGCAGGGGCACGAACATCACCGGGCCGAGATCGTCCTGCTGCCAGCGGTCCTCGACCCAGCGCAGGCGGATCAGGCGCTGGCCCTCGGGACCACCGACCGGCGCGACGAACACGCCGCCCGGCTTGAGCTGGGCGATCAGCTGCGGGTCGACCGAGTCGGCGGCGGCGGTGACGATGATGGCGTCAAAGGGCGCGTGCTCGGGCCATCCGAGACGGCCATCGTCGAAACGCGCGCGGACATTGCTGAAACCGAGCTTGCGCAGGCGTTTGCGGGCACTGCGCGAGAGCTCTTCGATGCGCTCCACGCTGCTGACCTGATCGACCAGCATGGCCAGCACCGCAGCCTGGTAGCCCGAGCCTGTGCCGAGCTCCAGCACCGAACCCGGCAGGCCGAATTCGATCAGGGCCTCGGTCATGCGCGCGACCACCCAGGGCTGGGACAAGGTCTGCGCGCGGCCGATGGGCAGGGCGGTGTCCTCGTAGGCGCGCGAGGCCAGGGCCTCGTCGCAGAACAGATGCCGCGGCAGGGTGCGCATCACTTCGAGCACGCGCGGGTCGCGGATGCCCTGCTCGCGCAGGCGCTCGACCATGCGATCGCGCGCGCGCTGCGAGGTCATGCCCAGGCCCAGGGCCTCGCGCGGCAGGCGCAGGCCGGGGCTCATCGCCATGGCTCCATGCACAGCCCTGCCCTCATGCGCGGCCCGGCAGGCCGTCGCTGAGCGCGCTCACCCAGCCGGAGACCTTTTCCAGCGCCTGGTAGCGGGTGAGATCGACATGGATCGGCGTGATCGAAATGAAGCCCGTGCGCACGGCGTGGAAGTCGGTGCCGGGGCCGGCATCCTGCTCGGGACCCGCGGGGCCGATCCACCAGATCGGGCGACCGCGCGGATCCTGCTGCGGGATGCAGGCCTCGGCGCGATGGCGGTGGCCGAGTCGCGTGACCTCGAAACCGCGGATCTCGTCCCAAGGCAGGTCGGGCACGTTGACGTTCAGGATGGTGTCGGCGGGCAGCGGATCGGTCTGCAGGCGCTGCACGATCAGCTGCGCCGCACGCGCCGCGGACTCGAAGTGACGCCCGCTGCCCTCACGGGTCACCAGCGACATCGCCACCGCCGGGTGGCCGAGGAAGCGGCCTTCCATCGCCGCGGCGACCGTGCCCGAGTAGATGACGTCGTCGCCGAGATTGGCCGCGTTGTTGATGCCGGAGACGACGATGTCGGGGTCGAAATCGAGCATGCCGCACAGGGCCAGGTGCACGCAGTCGGTCGGCGTGCCGGCGACGCGGTAGGTGTGTTCGTCGACCTTGGTCACCCGGATCGGCTGGTCCAAGGTCAGCGAGTTGGACGCGCCGCTGCGGTCGCGGTCGGGCGCGACCACGGTGACCGGGCCGAGGGCGCGCAAGCCATCGGCCAGCACCTTGATGCCGGGAGCGTCCACACCGTCGTCGTTGCTGACCAGAAAGCGCATGAGGGGCCTCGCTGCAAAGCCCGCAATCATACAGGCCGAAGCCGCCCGGCTTCCCCCTTCACACGCTCACCGCTATGTTGCGAATCATGTCGCGCCGCCCCGCCAAGCCCGCCGCCCCGCCCGCACGCGCCAGCGCGGACGACCTCGCCCTGTTCCACGAGGCCATCGGCCCGGTCCGGCGCATCGAGGTCGAGCCCCCAGCGGCCAGCGCACCCAAGCCCGCGCCACGACCGCGCTCGCGCGAGGCCGATGAAGTCCAAGCCGGCAAGGATTTCCGCCTGCGGCCCTTCGAGTTCGCGGCGGACACCCTGGGCGATACGCTGGAATACCTCGCCGAAGGTCATTCCCCCAAGCTGATGCGCGACTTGAAGCGCGGCCGCTACGCCGTGCAGGACGAACTGGACTTGCACCGCATGCACGCTGAACTGGCCGATGAAGCCATCCGGATCTTCCTTGCCGAGGCCCGCGACCACGGCTACCGCTGCGTGCGCATCATCCACGGCAAGGGCCTGCGCTCCAAGGATTCGACGCCGGTGCTGAAGCTGCTGACCGACAAAGTGCTGCGCTTCCGCAGCGACGTACTGGCCTACGCCTCGGCCAAACCCTCGGAGGGGGGAACGGGCGCGGTGGTGGTGCTGTTGAAGCGCTGAGAGCGGCTGATTGGGGGTTGGGGATCGTAGCTCGCTGCCTGAGTTGGCTGGGCTCGCCGGCATCAACTGCTCGACGGATCCCGCAGAGCCCCCCTCCCCTTGAGGCAAGCGGAAGAGAGGGCTTGTCGGCTGCCGGCGGCAGCCGATGCGCTGTGAAGCCTGAGCGAAGCGAATGCAGGCTGGAGGGAGGGGGACGACACCCTGCGCGAGCGTTCCCCCCTCTCCCCCAGCCCCTCTCCCTCAAGGGGAAAGGGGAGAAAGATCCGCAGCCCCAACGCGGCAAGCGTGTCTCCGCCCGCGCAAAACACGACGGAGTGTTCGTCACTCTCCAGCACCCCGCGCTTGACGGGATCCGCAAGCCCGTCTCCCTCTGAGGGAGACGGGAGAAAGCCGAATGGCTGGCACGGGCGCGTCGCGAACACCCAGCGTGAATGTCCTGTCCGCTATGGTGCGGGGTCTGACACCCGCGAGGAGCCGGCGATGAGCAACAGCTTCGATACCCTCGACACCCTCCGCCTGGACGGACTCAGCTACCGCATCCACAGCCTGCAGCGACTCGGGGCGAACCATGATCTGAAGCGCCTGCCATTTTCGCTGAAGATCCTGCTGGAGAACCTGCTGCGCTGCGAGGACGGAGTCAGCGTCACGCCCGCGCACATCGAGGCCCTCCTCGCCTGGCAGCCAACGGCCGAGCCCGACACCGAGATCGCCTTCATGCCGGCGCGCGTAGTGCTGCAGGATTTCACCGGCGTGCCCTGCGTGGTCGATCTGGCGGCAATGCGCGAGGCCGTGGTCAAGCTCGGCGGCCGGCCCGAGCAGATCAATCCGCTGATCCCCTCGGAACTGGTGATCGACCACAGCGTGCAGGTCGACGTGTTCGGCACGCCCGAAGCGCTGGACTTGAACGGCAAGATCGAAGTCGAGCGCAACCGCGAGCGCTACGCCTTCCTGCGCTGGGGCCAGAGCGCCTTCGACAACTTCAAGGTGGTGCCGCCCAACACCGGCATCGTCCACCAGGTGAATCTGGAATATCTCGCACGGGTGGTGATGACCCGCGAGGTGGATGGCGTCACCGAGGCCTACCCGGACACCGTATTCGGCACCGACAGCCACACCACGATGATCAACGGCATCGGCGTGCTGGGCTGGGGCGTGGGCGGCATCGAGGCGGAAGCCGCGATGCTGGGCCAGCCGAGTTCGATGCTGATCCCGCAGGTGGTCGGCTTCCGCTTGAGCGGCAGGCTGCCCGAGGGCGCCACCGCGACCGACCTGGTCCTGACCGTCACCCAGATGCTGCGCAAGCACGGCGTGGTCGGCAAGTTCGTCGAGTTCTTCGGCCCGGGCCTCGACCAGCTGCCGCTGGCCGACCGCGCGACGATCGCCAACATGGCGCCCGAGTACGGCGCCACCTGCGGCATCTTCCCGATCGATGCGGAATCCCTGAGCTACCTGCGCCTGTCAGGCCGCAGCGAAGCGCAGATCGCCCTGGTCGAGGCCTATGCCCGGCACCAGGGCCTGTGGCGCGACGCGGCCGTCGAGGCCGAGTACAGCAGTGTGCTCGAGCTCGACCTCGGCGAGGTCAAGCCCTCGCTGGCCGGACCGAAGCGTCCGCAGGATCGCGTGCTGCTGGAGCAGGTCAAGCAGAACTACCGCGACAACCTGGCCGCCTTCGCCGCCGCCCGCAGCAAGCGCTCCGCCGAATCCAGCGCGATGGTCGCCGAGGGCGGCGGTGCGGCGATCGGCAACCGCGACGTGCTGCAGGACGGCAGCGTCGAGATCGAACTCAAGGGCCAGAAGGTGCAGCTAAAGGACGGTGCGGTCGTGATCGCCGCCATCACGTCCTGCACCAACACCAGCAACCCGGCGGTCATGCTCGGCGCGGGGCTGCTGGCGCGCAATGCGGTCAGGCGCGGACTGAAGACGCAGCCCTGGGTCAAGACCTCGCTGGGGCCTGGCTCACTGGTGGTCACCGACTACCTGAAGAAAGCGGGACTGATGGACGACCTCGAAGCCTTGGGCTTCCACGTCGTCGGCTACGGCTGCACCACCTGCATCGGGAACTCCGGTCCGCTGCCGGCGGAAGTGAGCGCGGGCATCGCCCGTGGCGACCTGAATGTGGTCTCGGTGCTCTCGGGCAACCGCAATTTCGAAGGGCGCGTGCACGCCGAAGTGCGCATGAACTATCTGGCCTCACCGCCGCTGGTGGTGGCCTATGCGCTGGCCGGCAGCGCCGACATCGATCTCGCCAGCGAACCGCTGGGCATCGGCAGTGACGGTTCGCCGGTGTACCTGCGCGACATCTGGCCCAGCAACAAGGAAATCGGCGATCTGATCGCGGCCACCGTCGGCCCCGAGCTGTTCCGCCACAACTACGCCGACGTGTTCCGCGGCGACAGCCGTTGGAATCGGATCGACGCGCCGACCGGACAGATCTACGCCTGGGACGCCGCCAGCACCTACATCAAGAATCCGCCCTACTTCGAGGGCATGACCATGGAGGTCGGCCGCATCGAAGACCTGCAGGGCGCGCGTGTGCTCGGACTGTTCGGCGACAGCATCACCACCGACCACATCAGCCCGGCCGGCAACATCAAGGCCAGCTCGCCGGCCGGCCGCTACCTGCAGTCGCGCGGCGTGCAGCCGGCCGACTTCAACAGCTACGGCAGCCGCCGCGGCAACGACGAGGTGATGCTGCGCGGCACCTTCGCCAACATCCGCATCAAGAACCTGATGCTCGGCGGCGAGGAAGGCGGCAACACCCTGCATCAACCGTCCGCAGAGAAACTTTCGATCTTCGATGCGGCGATGAAGTACAAGGCCGAGGGCGTGCCGCTGGTGGTGATCGCCGGCAAGGAATACGGCACCGGCTCTTCGCGCGACTGGGCCGCCAAAGGCACGTACCTCTTGGGCGTGCGCGTGGTGATCGCCGAGAGCTTCGAGCGCATCCACCGCAGCAATCTGGTCGGCATGGGCGTGCTGCCGCTGCAGTTCATGCCCGGCGAGAACGCCGCCAGCCTGGGCCTGCGCGGCGATGAGGTGTTCGACGTGCAGGGCCTGGACGACGGCCGTGCCCGCGTCGCCGATGTCAGCGCGACCCGCGCCGACGGCACGCGCATCACCTTCAAGGCGCAGGTGCTGCTGCTGACGCCGAAGGAAGTCGAGTACTACCGCCACGGCGGCCTGCTGCACTACGTGCTGCGCCAGCTCGCCTGCGCGGCCTGAGCCAATCGTAGGCCACGGCCCACGCCGGCATCGGGTGGGCCGTGGCCTGGCGAGGGATTTCCTGAAGTGTTGGGCATGGCGAACGCTGCATGCAGCGGCCACGGCAGCGGCAAGGTTGGGCCTCGCTGGGCTCGGCGCCGACCCACCCAAACCGAGACCAAAACCGAAACCCGAACCGAAACCCGAAGACTGAGACGGAACCGGAACCGGAACCGGAATAGGGTGGGCCCTGGCCCACCATGAGCTGCACACTCGCCTCGTGCGTCGCGCACCTGCCCCGTGCCCATTGCCCTGCCTCGGCAGGCGAGCGGGGCTCCGCCCACGCCCAACTCATGGCGCCCCTGCCCCACCCCTTTCGCGCCTCTGCAAGGCGCTCACGCTGGATCGCTGCCGGCGCTGGGCGATGCACCGAAAACCTCACCCCACCTCGGAGGCCTCACCCTCGAAGTCGAGACGGGGCGACGCCGCCGCCAGCGCATCGCCCTGCAGGTAATCAACGCCCAGGTTCCACAGGCCGCTGACTGCCGCCATCGACTCGACGCGGTCGATCAGGATTTCGCGCACCAGCGCATGCCAGGCGGCGATGCGTGCCGCGGGCTCCGCACCTTGCAAGCACGATTGCGGCAGTCGCAGCAGCCGCACAGGCGTCGCACTCAGCTGCTCCAGCAGGTCCAGGCTCGGGCTGCGGCTGGACGCGGCCAGAGCCAGCCCCGCGGTGGCGAGGCGCGCCACCAGATCGGCATGCGCCGGGTCCAACAGCGCGTCGGCATCGACCTCCAGCCACAGGTCTTCCAGCAGCGCCGGGCGTCGTTTCAGTTCGGCTTCGATCCAGGCGAGCTGGCGAGCATCCACGGAGGCCAGATCCAAGGGCACCATCAGGCTGCTGCGACGGCCCCGCTGGCGCTGCTCCGACACCGCCTCGAACGCGTTGAACAGGGCCATGCGGTCGATCGTCGACAGCTGCCCCTGCTCGCGCGCCAAGCCCAGGAACTCGGCACGCGTATAGCCCTGCAGCGGCGCGCGCAGATCGCGCAGCTTGGTGATCAGGGCGTAGGCGCTGCGCTCGCCGCGCAGGCGCAGCAGGGGCTGGAACTCCAGCCGCAGGCTGCCGCCGCGCGCCAGCTCGGCCAGCGCGTGACGGATCACCAGCACGCGCTCGGGCGGCAGCGCGTCGGGGTCGCGCGAGAGCACGCCCTCGGCGCGGTTTCCACCCAGCTGCGCGGCCACGCTCAAGGCAGCAAAGGCACTGGCGATCCAGCGTTCGCCCTCGGGGTCCGCCGGGCTGCGCGGGGGCAAGGCGTAGCCGATCGACAGCCCGAGCTGCAGCGGCTGTGCGCCGACGTCGAAGGCCTGGCTGCTCACGCCGTCGAGCAGAGCGTCCAGCGCCGAACCCACCGCCTCGACCTCGGCGCGCTCGATCAGCACGCCGAAGCCCAGCTCCTCCCACAGCGCGTAGCAGTCGCCAGCGCCCAGCACGGTCTCGATACGTGCGGCCAACGCGCGCTCCAGGGCATCGGTGCCGCCGAGGCCAAGCTTCTCGCGCAGGGCGGCGGCGCCGTCGACACGCAGCGCAGCCAGCACGCGCCACTCGGGCGTAGTCGCCGATTGCCGCTGGCGCAGCCGCTGCAGGAAATCGCCGCGGCGCAGCTTCGGCCCGCTCGGTGCCGGGTCGTCGCCGTTGCGTTCGCCAAAGGCCCGCGAGCGCTTGATGCGGCTGCGCACGTCGGCGATCAGCACGCGCGGACGCACCGGCTTGGTCAGGAAGTCGTCGACGCCGAGGCGCAGGGCGTTGTACCGCGCCTGCGGCCGCTCCTCGCCAGACAGCACCACGATCTGCAGCTGTGGCGCGGCTTCGGCGCGCAGCCGGCGGGTGATAGCGAGGCCATCGACGCCGGGCATGTACAGATCGACCAGGACCAGATCGGGGCGCCATTCGCGCGCGCGCTGCAGAGCGGCATCGGCGTCGGCGAACTCCTCGACCTGCATGCCCACCCGCCGCAGCACGCTTCCCGCGTACAGCCGTGCCTCCGGATCATCGTCGATCACCAGCACGCGGAAGGGGGAGCGATCGAGGCCCCGCGTCCACGCCTGCAGACGCAGCGCCACCGCACGCGCATTGGGCTCCTCCAAGAACAGATCGGCGCCGGCGAGCTCCGCCGGCAGGCGCTGGTCACGCCCACCCAAGGCCACCAGCTGCACGGCCGACAGGCGCGGGTCCTGCACGCTCAGCCGATCCAGCACCTCGGCGGTCGCCGGCACGGCCTGCGCGCGCGTCAGCACCAGGTCGGGCACATCCTGCGGCAGCGCTGACAGCCAGGCCTCGGCGGATTCGAAGCTCTGGCAGCGCCAGCCGAGCGCGCCCAGCGCCGAGCGCAGCGCCTGCGCCGCCGCGGCCGGCAGGGAAAAGAGATGCACGACGAACGCCGGCGATGCACTGCTCATGTGGGGTCCTGGTCCGAAAGGGGTCGGTTCACGGCCGCGCCCAGTCACGCAGCGTCTTGAAGGCCTGGTCCACAGCCACGCTGTCGAAGGCGCAGTGGCCCTCGCCCTGCGGTGGCTGGGTGTGCACGCGACGGCTGCGGCCGGCGCGCTCGGCCAGCGCCGCATAGCGCGAAGCGAAGGGCTCGGGCACGGTCGGGTCGTACGCGTTGGAGAGGATCACCACCGGCGCGTCGGGTTTGCCCTGCAGGTCGAAGTGCTGGCGCACATAGGCGGCGGCGACAGGGTCGGCGCGGTAGCGGCGCACGCGGCTGTCGATGTCCGCCATGTCGATAAGCTCGGCGTAGCGCACCTCGCGGTTGTCGAGAGGGAAGCCGCCGCTGCGCGGGATCAGCTCGCGCAGCACGACGTAGCGCAGCATCAGGGCGCCTGCGAGGTCCTCGCGCCGAATCCCGAAGGCCTGGCCGATCTTCTCGGCCAGCGCGCGATTGCGCTGCAGCTCGCGCTCGATGAGAGCTTCCTCCACCATCGGCGGCGCCTCGGGATCGGCGAGGCCACCGGCGAACTCACCGAACAGCCCGGGCAACAGGGCTTCGGCGACCACCAGCGGCGCCAGCACGCCGTCGCGCATCGTCTCTTCAGCCGGGGCGTTGACCCCACACAGCGACAGCCCTCCCGCATACGCCTCACCGTGGCGTTCGAGCGTCGCCAGCGCGAGATGCCCGCCCATCGAATGGCCGATCAGCCAGGTGTGCTTCACGCCGGGCAGCTGCCGCAGGACGTGCTGTCGCAAACGCTCGTTATCTTCCATGGCCTCGGCCACCGCCCAGCCCTGCGTGCGATAGGCGCTGCGCGCCACCGCGAAGCCCTGCGCCAACATCGAGCGATCGAAATCGTCCTGCAGCAGGGGGAAACTGCGAGGGCTGCCGCTGGGCTCATAGCCGTGCAGATAAAGCACCAGCTCGCCGTTCCAGTCGGCCGGCACCTCGAAGCGATAGGCCGCGCCGCCCAAGGTGCCGGTCGCCTCGCCGGGAATGGCCAGGTTGCCGGCGGGCAGCGGTGCCGGCTCAGGCGCCTCGCGCGTGGCCCGGGTCGAACAGCCAGCAAGCACCAGCAGCAGGGCCACGGACAGCGTGCGGGGCAAGGCGCGGGACAGGCAGAACGGCATACGGGCTCCGAAGCGACATGCGGGACAGGCAGCGCGCATCCTCGTGCATCCATGGCCGCGACGCCAGCGTCCGGACCACGCGTCGGCCCGGATACGTCCATGCAGCGCCGATGCCCGGCAGCGGCGAGGTCATGCTCTCGGCAGGGGTCGCCGTTCGCCAAACGCCTGCGCCTGCGCCTCACGGCGTGATCGCATCCGGCGGCGTCCCGTCCGCGTGCATCGAGCTGTGCCGACGCGCTCGGTCCGCGCCATCACGCGGCTGCTAGGCTGCCGCGCAATTCAGACCCTGCCTCGATTCTCATGCCTACCCATGCCACCGCCGTGCTGCGCTGCGCCCTCCTGCTCTCACTCGGCCTCGTCGGCCCGCTGGCCCAGGCCCAGAACGCCAGCACGGCGGGTGCTGCAAGCGCGCCGGAGCCGACCCTGCAGAACCTGAGCCTGGTCTGGGAGGTGTCGGGCGACGCCAACGGCAATGGCGTGGTGAACGTGCGCTTCCGCGCGCAGGGCAGCGCCAGCTGGCGACAGGCCCTGCCGCTGCGGCGCGTGCCGGCCGGCAGCAATGTCGGCTTCACCTGGACCCAGCGCCACGCCGGCAGCGTGTTCGGCCTGCAGCCCGGCACCGACTACGAAATCGAACTGAGTCTGGTCGACCCGGACGGCGGCAGCTTGACGCGTCAGGTGAGCGCGCGCACCCGCAGCCGGCCGCAGCCAGGCGGCGGCAGCGTGCGCAGCGCCACGCCCGCGACCCTGGCCGGCGTGTTGTCGCAGGCGCAGCCGGGCGACATCGTCGAACTCGGCGCCGGCAGCTATGCCGGCTTCAACCTGCAGCGCGATGGCGCTGCTGGCCAGCCGCTGACCCTGCGCGGCCTGCCCGGCGCGCAGATCAACGGCGAGCTGGGTCTGTTCTCGCGCCGGCACGTTATCCTTCAGGCGCTGACCGTGAACGGGCGCATCCGCTTCAACGGCTCCGACGACATCAGCATCATCGACAGCACCATCAACGCCTCGGCCACGCAGTTCAATGGCGACGGCATCGCCTGCTTCAGCCGCTGCGCGCGCGCCTACATCGCCGGCAACACCGTCAACGGCACCACGGTCTGGCAGGAGACGGCCTTCGGTGTCGACGGCGACAACCGGGGCGAAGGCATCGTGGTCACCGGGCCGGGGCACGTGATCCAGAACAACCGCGTGCGCGGCTTTCGCGACGGCATCTCCTTCATGGAGGACAGCGCCGCCGTGGACCAGTACAGCATCGACGTGATCGACAACCGCATCAGCGAATCGGGCGACGACGGCATCGAAGCCGACTTCTGTCTGCACAACTGTCGGCAGATCGGCAACGTGCTGACCAACAGCTTCATCGCCTTCTCCTCGCAGCCGGCGCTGGGCGGGCCCAACTACTTCATCCGCAACATCGCCTGGAATGTCGCCCACGCGCCCTTCAAGCTGTACCGCAGCAGCCGCGGCGACGTGCTGCTGCACAACACCATCGTCAAGACCGGCGACGGCTTCAACGCCTCCCCAGGCGCACCGATCGCCCACGCCTATGCGCGCAACAACCTGTTCGTGGGCGGCGAGCCGGGCAACTGGAACGGCTACTCCAGCGGCAGCGGACGGGTGCTCGACATCGTCGACCTGCAGACCGCCAGCAGCAGCTTCAACTACAACGGCTATGGCACCACCCGCAGCGACTTCCGCGGGCGTCTGGGTGCGATCAGCTTCGGCAGCCTGGCCGAACTCCGCAGCCTGAGCAGCGAGACCCAGGCCCAGCGCGTCGACATGGGCGTGTTCACCGCCGCACCGGCCTTTCCACAGAACCCGCTGACCCAGTACGCCGAGGCCGATCTGCGCCTCGCCGACGATTCGCGCGCCGTCGATGTCGGCGAGGTGTTGCCCAACATCAACGATGACTACAGCGGCAGCGCGCCGGACTTGGGCGCCATCGAACGCGTCACCACGGGCGCCGGCCTGTTCTGTGACGGCTTCGAGCCCGCGGCTTGCCGCACTCCCTGATCCGCTGCCGTAGCCACCCGGTGGCCTTGGCTTCCCGAGCCTGCGGGCCGCGGCCGGCGTAGAGTGCGCGCCATCGAGGGCAGGCCTTGCGCACCTGCGCGGAGACCACCATGACGCTCGGACAACTGCTGCATCTGCTGCGCTGGGCGGTGGCGGCCGCACTCCTGCTGGGCGGCTGCGGGATGGGTCTGCTTGGCCTGTCCCTGCTGAACCATGGCATCCCCCAAACCGATGGCTCGCCGGCGGGCGCCCTGATCGGTGTGGTGATGCTGGAGGCCCTCCTGGGGGCGCCGTTCCTGCTGCTCGCCGGGACGGTGCTGGCTTTCAGGCTGTCGCGGGCGGGATGGCCGCAGCCCACGCCCCGCGACACCTCGATCCAAGCGCTGCCCGCCCTGCGCGGAGAGTTCTGGCTGCAGCACGCGAACGGTGCCCAGCTGGGCGCGCTGTTCCATGCCGGCCGGGCGCTGCTGGTCTGGGATCCGGGCGACGGCCAGCCCGCCGAATGCAGCCTCGGTGCGCGGCCATCCTCGCGCCAGCCCACCCATCCCTTCGTGGATGCGCGGCAGCGCCTTCTGCAGCTGCCCTACGGCCTGACCCTGCCCGAGGCGTTGGGTCGCGCGGCGCTGGAGCATTTCCAGAAGACTGGACAGCGCGCGGAGGGGCTGACATGGACCGCGCTGAACTCGGCGCTGGAGAACCGCTGCGCTGCCTGGGAGCTTGCCGGCATGGCGCAGCCCCGGCAGCGCAGCGGTGTTGCGAGCCCCTCAGCCTGAAGCCGCGACCGCCTCACGCTTGAGGCGCCGATCCAGCAGCAGGAAGCCGAAGGGCAGGACCGAGCACAGCAGGGCCAGCAGCCAGAGCCACAGCGACCAGCGCTGCAGATGACTGACCACCAGCGAGAACGCCACGTAGACCAGCCACAGCAGGCCATGCGTCATGCCCACGGGCCAGACGAAGTCGACGCCGAGTTGATAGCGCGCCGGCATGGCGATGAACAGCAGGGTGATCAGGGACAGGCCTTCGACCAGGCTCAGCAGACGGAAACTCTTCAGCACAACAACTCCGGGATCAGGACGGCGAACGCGTGCCGCGCAGGCTAAACGCTGCAGGCGTGACTGCGAAGCGATGGCGTTCGCACGGGGCAGCCGGTGTCTTTTCTGCAGCGCCGATCAATCCTGATCGGGCCACTGCCGGAAGACGACGCAGACGGTTGTCCGGTCGAGCATCGCGAACTCCAGCGCCCCCCAGGGCCGCATCTGCACCTGCGCCAGGTTCGGATGCAGACGCTCCGGCGCGCGCGCGGACAGCTCGGCGTGTACGGCGTGGATGTCGTCCGTCTCGATCGCCAGTTCGGGCCGATCCAAGGCCGCGAGTTCGGGGCTCTGCATCAGATAGGCCTTGGCGCCGTCGCGCTCGACCACGGCCAGGGTGTGGTCACGCCAAGCCAGTTCGAAGCCGAGCACATCGACGAAGAATTCAAGCCCCTCGTCGAGTCGGCTGTAGAAGATCTTGGGGATCAGGTTCTTGAACATGCGATTGCCCTGCAGCGGAGGCTTCTTCGGTCGTCCATCACTCGATCAGACGCTGCAGCGGGCGCTGGGCGAGCGGGGCTCGCCACATCCGGCCGCCGAGACATCGGCTGTTCGACCCGCGTGTCGCGTCGACTCACTCCGGGTCATCGAGTTGCACCGGCACACCCGCCGAACCCGCGAGCAGGCCGCCGTCGATGTTGAACTCGGCGCCGGTGATGTAGCCCGAGGCGTCGGACGCCAGCAGCACGGCCACCGCGGCGACCTCTTCCGGCGTGCCGAAGCGGCGCAGGGGCGTGTCCTGCACGAACATCGCCATATTGGCCTCGCGCTCCGGACCCTGGCCCAGCATCGGCTCCCACATCGGCGTCAGGATGGCCGCAGGATGCAGCGAGTTGCAGCGGATCTTGAGGCCCTGCTGGGCGCAGTAGAGCGCCACGCTCTTGCTGTGGTTGCGCACCGCGGCCTTGCTCGACGCATACGCCGCCGCGGCGGGAATGCCGACCAGGCCGGAGCGCGAGGAGACGTTGATGATCGAACCCTGCCCACATGCCCGCATGGCGCGGATCGCTTGCTTGCAGCCGAGAAAGACGCCGTCGAGATTGGTGGCATGGACGTGGCGCCAGTCCTCCAGGGTGGCGTGCTCCGGATCATGGGCGACCACGCCAGTCTCGAAGCCTGTGATTCCCGCGTTGTTGACCAGCACATCGAGCCGGCCGCGGGTGCGAAGCACTTCGGATAGGACTTCCTGCCACTGATGCTCGACGCGCACGTCGAGCGGCAGGAAGCAGGCGCGGTCACCCAGCGAACGTGCCACGCCTTCGCCCGCCTGCATGTCGATATCGGTGACGACCACGAAAGCGCCTTCGGCTGCGAAAGCACGGGCGATGGCCTCACCGATCCCACGCCCTGCGCCAGTGACCAGGGCGACTTTGTGCTGGAGCTGCATGTTCTCCTCCGGTATCTCAGAACGCCCGCCTGCGAACTCGCCAGCGGCTGAATGCGGCGCAGGGCCGACTGTCACGCTCCAGCCTGGGCTCACCCTTGTCGCAGGCGCCGACCGGGCGCCAAGGACGCGCTGCGTACAAGGCGCGTGCCTGTGACGGCGACGCCTCAGCGCCGTACGAACTGCATGGTCCAGTTGGTCTCCCAGCTCACCCCGCCGTCCGCCGAGAAGGCTTGCTCCCAGTGTGGGTGACCGCCTGCGTTCACCCGCCAGCGGAAGCGCACGCGAATCGGCCGGTCACCCAGCACATCATCGGCATGGAACTCGCCCACACCGTCGCGGAAGCCGCCGATCACCGGCACATCCAAGCGATGCGGGGCGCGTCCATCGAGCCACCAGATGGCCCATTGCCGCGCCTGCGGATCGAAGGAGCGGAAGGCCGCAGCGCGAACCTCGCCCTCGGGAAAGCCGAGCAGGTTGTCCTCGACATTGCCCAAGCCGCCAAGGATGGCGCGGGTGCTGGCGGTGCCTTCGAACTCGGTCCAGTCGGTGCAGCCACACAGCCGCTCGTTCAAGCGCCGGTGCGAGACCTTCCAGTCGCCGAGGATGAAGTCGAAATCACGGGCGTCGCCGGTGCCGGCAGGATTGGCCATGCAGCTCTCCTTGACGGTGGCGTCGATGCGTCACGCGGTGAATGAAGCCTACTGCACCGGGGCGAAGGAGGCGAAGGCAGACTTCCGGGGCCTCAGCACGCGGTCGCGCAGCTCCAGCACGGCCCAACCCCTCGCATTGGCAGCCCTCTGGGCCATGGTCCGCAGGCTCGCTGGGCCAGCAGGAGCGTCACTGGGGACTCGGGATGGTGCTCAAACGCCGGATGCCGCTGGGGAAAGGCGGGGGATGACAGGCCTTGGGTGTCGCCATGAGCCGCCCGGACCCGCGCGCTGCGCGCGCCCTAGCGCCGCAGGCGCGAGAGGCCCAGCGTCAGCCAGGCGAGGATCAAGGTGCTGCCGCCAACAGGTGCCAGTCGCGTCGGCCAGCCGAACAGCGCCGCGCCGATCAGGCTGCCGCAGAACAGCAGCATGCCCGCGGCCAGTGCGCCAAGCGCCGCCTGCTCAAGGCGGCGCTTGGCGCGCGGGCTCATCACAAGCAGGGCCAGCCCGTGCAGGAACAGATACAGCGAGGCCGTCTGCAGCCAGGTCTGGGCCTGGCCGCTGGCGCCGTGGCTTGCATAGGCGCCCAAGCCGACGGCCACTGCACAGGCGACGCCGCCGAGGGCGCCCAGCAGGCGGTTCAGGAGTCCTGCGGGCGCCCTCTCCATCTCAGGCCTTGGGCTTCAGATAAGCGTCCATGCCGCGACGCAGGTTGTCGGCCTTGAAGCTCGGGATCTTGAACACCCAGCCCTCGGTGGCGCGCTGCAGTTTTGCCACTTCGTCCTGCAGGGCCTTCAGGCGCTCGGCACGATCCGCCTCGGGGTCGCTGACCGCTTTCGGCGGCTCGGGCAGTTCGCCCGTGCTGGCAGTTGCACTGGCTTCGGCAGGGGCGCTGTCGCCCTCGCCTGCTGCCTGGGTGTCCGCGTCCTTCGCGGCGGCGGGCCGCGCGGCCTCCTGCGCGGCCTTGAGCGCCTGCTCATGCGCCATCGCCTCGCGCGCCTGCTCGCCCTGGATGCGTTCGGCGGCGGCCTGCTCGTCCAGACTCACCTCAAAGCTCGCCCAGGTCTCGCCGCCCTGCGTGTGGGCCTTGACCGCGACAAGGACGCCCTCGCGGGTGCGAAAGCTTGCCGTGGTCGCCTGCGCGTCTTCTGCCGGCACGTAGCCTTCGGCACGACGCACATCGTCGATGCGCAGCCCCGACAGGAAGCCGGCCGTGGCATCGCCGACGAAAGCGCTGGCGGGCTCGCGGCCCTTCGGCAGGTTGGCGATGCGGAAGTCGCCCTCGCCTCCACTGTTGGCCTCGATCTGCACGGAACCGCCCTCGGGCGGCTGCACCTCGACGCCGGTGATGCGGTTGGCGGCGATGTCCATGAGATCGCGCTGCAGCCAGCCGCTGGCGGTCTTCTCGGCCGCGAGGTTGCGGTCGACCAGCCAGCTCTGCGCCTCGTCCTTGAGGCGCACGAAGGTGCCGGCACCGCGGCTGTTGTTCTGTCCCAGGATCACCGCCCACTCCTCAGAGCCGGCGCCTGCCACGCGCAGCAGCACATTGCTGGCGCCCTCGGCGTCGACGTCCTGCACGCCCAGCACGGGATACGAGCTCTCGACGGCGGTCTTCGGCTCGATGCGCTGGGCCTGGGCGAGATTCAGCAGCAGCTCGCGCAGCTTGCCGACATCGGCGGCATAGCCCTGCTTTTCTTCCACGCCCCAGCCGGCCTCGCCGCGCTTCAGGGTGATGGTCTCCCCACCCGCAGCCTGCACGACCACCTGCTTGACCTCGTTCAAGCCGGCTTCCAGGCCCGGCGCCAGCGGCCCCGCCACCGGCGCTTCCTCGGCCGGTTTGCGCGACTCGGACAGATAAACAGCGAGGCCCATCAGAACAGCAGCGGCTGCGGCGAGGCCGAGAATCTGCTTCTGCTTCATACCTTGCCCTCCTCACGGCGACGACGCGCGCGGCTGAACGCAAACGCCACCGCCACCACGGTCAGCAGCAGGGGCACGCCGGCGATGTTGATGACCTTGAGCTGGGTGCCGAGGCGCGAGATGTCCTGGTCGAGGTCGCGTCGCACCTGGCGCAGCTCCTTGCGGATGCGCAGCTTCTCGTCCTGGAAGCGCTTGATCGCCGCCTGCTGCTCGGCCGACAGCAGTTGCCCGCCATCATTGGCGCTGCGCTGCGACTGCAGTTCGGTGAGCTGGCGCTCGGTCTCGGTCAGCTGCGTCTGCAGCTCCTGCTCCTTGGCGCGGAAGCGATCGTCGGCCTGGCGCTTCAAGGCTTCGACGCGGGTGAATGGACGCGCCGAGGTGGTGCGTGCGCGCACGCCGATCAGATCGCTGCTGCCGACCAGGTTGTCGACCGCATTGATCACGAGGTCGCCGTTCTTCGCGAAGGCGTTCATCACCCGCTGCCCGAAGAACTGCTGCGTCTGAACCCACAGGCGATCAGTCAGCAGATCGGTGTCGGCGAACAGCAGGATGCTGGCCTGCTCGGTCTCGGCGCGATGGCCCTCGCCACTGCGCTCGGGGAAGGCGGTCTTGAGCGGCCCGGTGAGTCGCCCGGCGATGACGAAGGCTTCGGTCGCATTCGGCGTGAAGCCGTTGAACAGCTCGCGCGGCTCCGGCAGGAAGCGCACCCGCTCAACGCCGGTGGTCGAGGACGAGAGCGAACTCTGGATGAGCGGCTCCAGCTTCAGCGTGCTGTCGTCGCGCAGCACGAAGTGGCCGGCGGTCGAAAGGTTCACCGCGTCGAGCTGGGCGGTGACGATGTCTTGCTGGTTCATCTGTTCACGTCCCACGCCCAGCACGGCCAGATGTCGCTGCGGCGGCTGGTCGGGGCGGGTCTGCAGCTCCAGCGCGGTCTCAGCGTCGAGCACGACCTTCTGCGGGTCGTAGCTGATGCCCCAGGCCTCGAACAGTTTGGGCAGGTCGGAGGTCTTCTCCGCCATCATGTTCGACATGGGATCCGCGGCGTCGCCCGCCACTTCGGCCTCGGCGTGCGGATCCACAAAGGCGAGCAGGCGACCGCCGCGCAGCACGAACTGGTCGACGGCGTAGAGCGTATCGTCCGACAGGTTCTTCGGATGCACCAGCATCAGCAGCTCGATGTCCTCGGGGATGCTCGTGACCGTGGAGTCCAGCGTGCGCAGCTCGAACAGCTCGCCCAGCTCGTCATTGATCACCCAGCCCGGCGTCATGCCGCCGCGCGCGGGATCGAAGCCGCCGGCGAGGTTGAGGCTGCTGAGCACGCCGACCTTGGGCTTGGCCGGACCCGACAGGCCGCTGATCAGCTTGGCGACGTCGTACTCCAGAAAGGTTTCCTTGTCGGGCTGGAAGAACGGGATGGCCATCTGGCCGTCCAGGGCATTGCTGCCAACAAGGCCGAAGAACAGGGTGTCGGCACCGCCGCCCAGCGGAACGGCCTGGAGGCCCGCGGCGGTCGCGCGGTCCTCGTCCTCGCTGAAGGGCTGGGGGTCGATCACTTCCAGACGCAGCTTGCCGGGGGCGACGGCGACCATCTCCTCCAGCAGCTCGCGCACGCGCTCGGCATAGGTGCGCAGGGCCGGATAGTTCGCCGCCGCGCGGTCGGAGAAATAGAACTGCAGGTTGACCGGCTCCTCAATCTTGCCGATCAGGGCGCGGGTACCGTCCGACAGGGTGTAGAGGCGATCCTGGGTGAGATCCACGCGGGCGCCGCGGAACAGCACGCCGGTGAGCATCACCAGAGCGATGAAGAGCACGGCCAGCACCACGAGCGTGGAGCCGGTCAGTGCGCGTCGATTGAGCACAGACATGGGGTGGACTCCTTCGGTGGGCTTAGTCGGCTTTCTTGAGATCGATGACCACGGCGCTGGCCAGCAGCCAGAACACAATCGTCAACACGAAGAACAGCAGGTCGCGCAGGTCGATGACGCCGCGCGAGATTGCGTTGAAGTGGGTCAGGAAGCTCAGGCCGGCGACCGCATCCACCAGCACCGCCGGCAGCAGGGCGCGGAAGAAGTCGAGCACCAGCGGGAAGCCGGCAAGCAGCAGCAGGAAGCAGACCACCACGGTGAGGATGAAGGCGATCACCTGGTTGCGCGTGGCTGCCGACAGGCAGGCGCCGATGGCGAGGAAGCCACCGGCCATCAGCAGGCTGCCGATGTAGCTCGCGAGGATCACGCCGTTGTCGGGCTCACCGAGATAGTTCACGGTGATCCACATCGGGAAGGTCAGCAGCAGAGCGATGCCGACAAACGCCCAGGCCGCCAGGAACTTGCCCAGCACCGCTTGCCACATGGTCACCGGCAGGGTCAGCAGCAGCTCGATGCTGCCGGACTTGCGCTCCTCGCTCCACAGCCGCATCGACACCGCCGGCACCAGGAACAGGTAGAGCCAGGGGTGGAAGGCGAAGAAGGGCTGCAGATCCGCCTGGCCGCGCTCATACAGGCCGCCCAGGTAGAACGTCAGCGCCCCGGCCAAGGCCAGAAAGATCACGATGAAGACATAGGCCACCGGGGTGGCGAAATAGCCCGCGAGCTCGCGGCGGGCGATGGCGAAGGTCGGGTTGCTCATGCGCGGGCCTCCTGCGTCTTTGAGGACTGCGTGGTGATCTGGCGGAAGACTTCGTCGAGCCGTCCGCGCTCCAGCGCCATCTCGCTGACGCTGACGTTTTGCGCGCGCAGGAAGTCGTTGATGCGGTCCAAGATGCGCTCGCCGCGGCGCGGGAAGGCGGTGATGCGGCCATCCTGCGGATCGATCTCAACGGATGCCACGCCTTCGATGCGGGCGAGGCCCTCCTTCAGCGCGACCGGGTTGGCTGCGGTCAGCGACACCGCCTGGTGATAGCGCGAACGGGCTTCGAGCTCGTCGGGCGTGGCATCGGCCAGCACGCGGCCGCGGGCGATGACGATGGCACGCGAGCAGACCGCATGCACCTCTTCGAGGATATGGGTCGAGATGATGATGGTGCGGTCGCGCGCCATCGACTGGATCAGGCTGCGCACCTCGTGCTTCTGGTTCGGGTCGAGACCGTCGGTGGGCTCGTCGAGGATGAGCGCCTTGGGGTCGTGCAGGATGGCCTGGGCCAGGCCGACGCGACGCTTGAAGCCCTTGGAGAGGGTGTCGATCGGCTGGTTCAGCACCTTGCCGAGTTGAAGCCGTCCGACGACCTCGTCGATGCGCCGGCGGGTGTCGGCAGCCGACATGCCGCGCACCTCGGCGACGAACTTCAGGAAGCCCAGCGGGCTCATCTCGCCATAGCTCGGCGCGCCTTCGGGCAGATAGCCCAGGGCGCGCTTGGCGGCGACCGGCTCATTGGCCACGTCGTGGCCGCAGACGCTGGCGCTGCCTGAGGTCGGAGCCAGGAAGCCCGCGATCATCTTCATGGTGGTCGACTTGCCGGCGCCGTTCGGGCCGAGGAAGCCCAGCACCTGCCCGGGCTCGACGCGGAACCCCACGCCGTCGACCGCGGTGAAGTCACCGTAGCGTTTGCACAACTCTCGCGTTTCGATCATTGGATGTCGTCCTGTTCTTGTCGTGTGGGGCGAATCCGCCTGCGGCGCGGGGTGGGTCATCCATCCCACCTCCGCGCGGCCCCGCGAATACCGCGAGGGCCGCAAAAAGTTCCCGGCGGCCGGCGCCAACGAACACAAACGAAGACGGGCGCGGAGTCAGCTCCGCGCCCGTCCCGTTACCGTGGCCGGCTGCGGCCGGCCCTGCGATCTCAGCGGATCGGCCAGTAGACCTTGAAGGTCGAGTCCTCGGCCGCGGTCTCGGAGATCTCGGTCAGATACTCCTCGTAGCCACGATCGTGCACGACCAGCCCATGGGTGGCGGCGTAGGCACGAAGCATGTCGCGGATGAGCGGCAACGAGGCCGGGTGGCCGGCGTAGTCGGTCATCACCACGCGGCCGCCGTAGGTCACGCCGGAAACGATGCCCTCGGGCAGGTTCAAACCTTCCAGCGGCGTGACGGCGACGGCCGGGGCGGCAGGCGCGACGGCGGCGGTCGCCTCGGCAGCGGGCGCATCCGTCGTCGGCGCTTCGGCCTCAGCGGTGGCTTCGGAGGCCAGCGCCGCCGGGTCAGGCTTGCGCACCGGGATGGCCACCTCGAAGGTGTACTTCTTGTCGGCGAATTCGACCGTGATCAGACGCGCCGGGCCGGCCTCTTCAAGCCCGTTGCTGGCGATGGCCGCGCGGATCTTGCGGATGGAGGCGTCGAGCTCTTCTTCGACGGCGGTGATATTGCGATCCGCGCTGGTCGCGAGCACGAGGGCGGTCTGCGAAGCGACCTCGGTCTCCTGGACGTCGACCATCGGGTTGTCGTAGTTGAAGTTCGGAATCGTCGCCAAGAGGCCGGTGAGGTTGGTCAGACCCAGACGCATGTCGTCGCCGACGGTGCGGTCGATGTAGAGGCCCGCGTAGCGGCCGAACAGATCCCAGCCATAGTCGACGTCGTATTCCCAGTTGATGTCGACGGTCTTGCCGCGGTCGTCCAGGGTGAACACGTAGGTCTTGTTGGTACCGTAGGCCGGGCTCTCGGCCGCCCACTCGATGCGCTCGTCCTGCACCGATTCGGTGACCGTCAGCGAGCCCTTGCCGATCTTGGGATTGTCGCTCTCGTAGCGCAGCACGGCGCCAACGCCGCGAGGCTCGCCTTCCATCGTGTAGCGGATCGTCGGATCGTGCATGCGCTTCGGGTGCCACTCGTCGAAACGCTGGAAGCCATTGAGCAGGTCATAGACCAGGCGCACCGGACGGTTGGTCTCGACGCTGTGGCGGACGTAGCGATGGCTGGGCAGGAACACACCAACCAGCACGAACAGCACTGCGACCAGCAGCAGCGCGATCACGAATTCGATCAGACGGGTCATTCAGGGTCTCCGGGAATGGACCTGCATCGTGGCGCCGGCGTGCCGGACTCCCTCCACACGGATGCAAGGCCGCCAAGAATAGCCCGAACGAGGCCGGCGCGGCCAGCCGCGGTTCAGGCTGCCACAAGACTTCGCAATGCGGGCACGGAGGCCCTCGGAGCCGGGCCAAACCCCGCGGCGAAGCGGCCTGCCAGAGTCTTGCCTCAGCGCAGCAGGGCGCAGAGCGCCTGAAGGAACCGGGACGCCTCGGCAGGGGCGTCGGTGCGCGTTTGCGGCAAGGCGCGGCACGTGAATTCGAGCGAGTTTCGCAGGCCAAACGACCGCAGATTCCGCATGGCGCGCTGCAGCCATAGTTATCCAGCGGCAGGGACGGCGGACCGATGGACTTCTAGGCTCTCAGTCGTCGCCCTTGGCGACTGGCCGCTGCCGGTCGCTGCACCATTCGCTCCAGGAGCCCGCGTAGACGCTGGCACCTGCAAGGCCCGCATGCTCCATCGCCAGCAGGTTGTGGCAAGCGGTCACGCCAGAACCACACATCAGCACGGCGTCGGCCGGCGCGCGACCGCCGAGCATGCGCTCGAACTCGGCGTGCAGTTCGACCGCGGGTTTGAACAGGCCATCGCTGTTGAGATTCTCGATGTAGGGGCGATTGCGCGCGCCGGGGATGTGCCCCGCGACCGGATCCAGCGGCTCGACGTCGCCGCGGAAGCGCTCGCGCGCGCGCGCATCGATCAGCACCGTGCCGGCATTCGCCAAACGGGCCGCCAGCACGGCGGTGCTGACCACCTGACGCACGTCGAATCGCGCACGGTACTGGCCTGTCCGCGTGCGCGGACTGCCTGATTCCATGCGCCCGCCGATCCGCATCCAGGCATCGAGCCCGCCGTCCAGCACGGCGACGCGGCGATGGCCCAGCAGCCGCAGCAGCCACCACAGCCGGGCGGCCATGGCGCCATCGCGGCTGTCATAGGCAACCACCTGGTGCTGCGGCGTGATGCCCCAGCGCGCCAGCGCAGCGCAGAAGCGATCGGCTTCGGGCAGGGGATGGCGGCCGCGCCCCGTCTTCGACATGTCCGAGAGATCGCGCTCCAAATGCGCGTACACGGCACCTGCGATATGCCCGAGCGCGAAGGCGCGCTCGCCGGCAGCGGGCTCGCGCAGGTCGAAGCGGCAGTCGACAATCGCCAGCAGCGGGGAGTCGAAGTCGGCCCGCAGTTGCTCGGCGCTGACGAGACTTTTCCAATCCATGGCATGGCCGACCCGGCGCGGCCGCATCGTTGCAGGACCGCGAACCATACCGCCCCGAACCCCGGATGGGCTAGCGGAAAACTCCGGTTATGTGGGGCGATTCCGGGAAAGCCCGAGACCTGCGCGGCGATCCATGGCGAGGGCATTGGAGAGGGACGGGACGCAGGGATTCAGAGCCCGGCAAGTCGCTCGCGCAGATTGAGCAGCATCGCCGCCGTCGCTCCCCAGATGCGCTGCCCGGCGTAGTCGAAGCGCCAGGTCTGGCGCGTACGCCCGGCCAACTCGGCACGCTCGATGCGCAGGTTGGCGGGGTCCATCAGGAAGGCCAGCGGCACTTCGAAGACCTCGGCAACCTCTCCCGGCTCGGGGCGGGACTCGTGCAGCGGCGACACGCGCGCCACCACCGGCAGGACCATGAAGCCGGTGAAGGTCGGCAAGGGATCGATGTAGCCGAGTGGCTGCACGTGCGCCGGATCGAGGGCGATCTCCTCGTGCGCTTCGCGGATCGCTGTCTCCAGTAGCCCCGGGTCACGCGGATCCTGGCGTCCACCGGGGAATGCAACCTGCCCCGGATGATGGGCCAGCGCCTCGGTGCGACGGGTCAGGATCACCCGGCTGCCGTCGCCACGATCAACCAGCCCCAGCAATACGGCCGCGGGCCGCAGGCGCTCCAGCGGCGGAATCAGGTCACGCAGATCCTCGGGGATGCGCGGCACCGCGGTGGGCGGAGTCGAGAGCCCATACAGAGCGCGCACGATCCGCGCATCCAGACGGTCCGCGGGCGCGCCCCACTCAGACACGGCCGCCGCGTTCCGCGCGCTCCGGCAGGGCGACATCCATCAGGTACTGCCGCTGGGCTGGGCTGAAGGACAGCCAGCCGGCAATCTCGGCCGTGGTGCGATGGCAGCCCGCGCACAGGCCATCGGGGCCTAGCTCGCAGACACCGATGCAGGGGCTCAGGACGGGTGGAAAACTGGAACTCACGGGAGGCTCGATGCAGGCGTGAGCGGCACCCGCCGGTGCCGCAAAAGCGCGAGGGAGCGCGGGTGTCCCCGGCGCTCCCCCGTCGATGGCGGAAACCGCCGCGGCTGCTGCCCGAAGGCAGGCCGCGGCGCAGCCGCTTACTTGATGCTGACCAGCTTGACGTCGAACACGACCGCCTGGCCCGGGCCGACCGGCGAACGCGGGTTGTCGCCATAGCCCTGGTCCGGCGGCAGGAACACTTCCCAGCGTGAGCCGACCTTCATCATCGGCAGCACTTCACGCAGGCCGGGGAGTGGGGCCTCGGAGACCTTCATCGTCACCGGCTCGTTGCCGGTGTAGGTGCTGGCGAACTCCTGGCCGGTGGACAGCGAGCCGCGGAAGTGGATCTGCACTTCGCTGGCCGCGGTCGGCTGCGCGCCGGTGCCCTGCTCGATGACCCGGTACTGGATGCCCGAGGCGAGATTCTGGATGCCCTGCTTGGCGCGGTTCTGGCTCAGGAACTGCTCGCTCTTGGCCTTGTTCTCGGCCGCCACGCGCTCGAACTCGGCGCGGGCCTGCTCAAGCATTTGTGCCTGCATCTTCTCGACGGCTGCACGCATTTCCTCGGGCGGCACGCTCGGATCACGCTTGGCGAAACCTTCCTGCACGCCGCGGACGACAGTCGCCACATCAAGGTCGACACCACGTTCGGCCATCTCGCGACCCAGCTGGTAACCGATCGCGTAGCTCAGCTTGCCCTTCTCCGAGGAGGTGTCCTGTGCCTGCACGGCACCCATGCCAAACACAGCCACGGACACGACCAACCAGCGCAACTTCATGCAGAACCTCCTGGGTGAACCGCCAGCCCCTTGGCTGCGGCGGAAAGCGCACAAGCATACCCGGGTGTGACGGGGTCTGCCATTCGGGGTGCGGCGGGGAGTTGCCTGTTCAATCCTCATCGCCCCAGCGCGGCGCCTTCGACTGCGCTCGGGCCGGCGAAGTTCGCTCCGGCAGCGCGGCCAGCACCGCCAGTCCATCGCGGGTGGCGGCGACGTCGTGGACCCTGAGGATTGCAGCCCCGCGCTGTGCCGCCAGCACCGCTGCCACCACCGAGCCGACCGTGCGTTCCTCCAGCCGCCGACCGGTGATCGCACCGATCATCGACTTGCGCGACACACCGACCAGCAAGGGCGGCAGACCCGAGCCCAGCGTCGACAGCGCCGACAGGAGTTCGACGTTGTGCGGCAGCGTCTTGCCGAAGCCGAACCCGGGATCGACCAGCAGGCGGGCACGCGGGATGCCTGCGAGCTCGCAGGCGAACACGCGATCGGCGAGAAAGCGTTGCACCTCGGACACCACGTCGGTGTACTGGGGATCGGTCTGCATGCTGCCGGGCTCGCCCTGCATGTGCATCAGGCAGACCGGCACGCCCAGCTCCGCCGCCGCGACGAGCGCGCCCTCGCGGCGCAAGGCCCAGACGTCGTTGATCAGGCCCGCGCCCGCAGCCACCGCGGCACGCATGACCTCCGGCTTAGAGGTATCGATCGAAATCGGCACGGAGCTCTCGGCGGTCAAGCGTTCGATGAGGGGCAGGACGCGGTCGATTTCCTCCTGCACGCCAACCGGGGCGGCACCGGGACGGGTGGACTCGCCGCCGACGTCGATGATGTCAGCGCCCTCCTCCACCATGCGCAGCGCGGCACGCAGGGCGCTGTCCATATCGCCCAGGCGACCGCCGTCGGAGAAGGAGTCCGGTGTGAGGTTCAGCACGCCCATGATGCGCGGGCGATCCAGCAGCAGCGCTCGGCCACCGCAATCGAGCCGGGGAATCAAGTCAACGCTTTCGAACATGCACGGATCCTCGTGGACCGGAAACGCGAACGCCCGCGCGGACGCGGGCGTTCGTCAGGTGTGCGGCGGCAACTCAGGTCTGCGCAGCAGGCCCGCCAAGCGTGCCGGCGGCGGGACCCGAACTGTCGCGGGGCGGCGTGCTGGAGGCGTCCGACTTCGACCAGTCGCTGGGCGGCGGGGGCTGGCGGCCTTCCATGATGGCGTCGATCTGCTTGGCGTCGATGGTCTCGTAGGTCAGCAGGGCATCCGCCATCACATGCAGCTTGTCGATGTTCTCGGTGAGGATCTGTCGCGTGCGGTCGTAGGCGCGATCCAGGATGCCGCGCACCACTTCGTCGATCTTGCGCGCGGTGTCGTCGGACACGTTCTTGTGCTGGGTCACGGAGCGCCCCAGGAAGACCTCGTCCTCCTGCTCGCCATAGGCCACGGGACCCAGCTCGTCCGACAGGCCCCACTTGGTGACCATGTTGCGGGCCATCTTGGTGGCGCGCTCGATGTCGTTGGACGCACCGGTGGTGACCTTGTCGGCGCCGAAGATCAGCTCCTCGGCCACGCGCCCACCGTAGAGCGAACAGAGCTGGCTCTCGATCGCCACGCGGTTGTAGCTGTAGCGGTCCTGCTCGGGCAGATACATGGTCACGCCCAGCGCGCGACCGCGGGGAATGATCGTGACCTTGTAGACCGGGTCGTGCTCGGGCACGACGCGGCCCACGATTGCGTGTCCGGCCTCGTGGTAGGCGGTGAGCTTCTTCTCGGCCTCGCTCATCGCCATCGAGCGGCGCTCGGCACCCATAAGGATCTTGTCGCGTGCCTTGTCGAAGTGGGTCATGCGCACTTCGCGGGCGTTCTCGCGGGCAGCGAACAGGGCCGCCTCGTTGACCAGATTGGCGAGATCGGCACCGGAGAAGCCGGGCGTGCCGCGCGCGACCACCGAAGGATCGACGTCAGCCGCAGCCGGCACCTTGCGCATATGCACTTTCAAGATCTGCTCGCGGCCGCGCACATCGGGCAGCGGCACCACCACCTGCCGGTCGAAGCGGCCCGGGCGCAGCAGGGCGGGGTCAAGCACGTCGGGGCGGTTGGTGGCGGCGATGACGATGATGCCCTCGCTGCCCTCGAAGCCGTCCATCTCCACCAGCAGCTGGTTGAGGGTCTGCTCGCGCTCGTCGTGTCCACCGCCCAAGCCAGCACCGCGGTGGCGGCCAACGGCGTCGATCTCATCGATGAAGATGATGCAGGGCGCGTGTTTCTTGGCCTGATCGAACATGTCGCGCACGCGGGACGCGCCCACGCCGACGAACATCTCGACGAAGTCCGAGCCCGAGATCGAGAAGAAAGGCACCTTGGCCTCGCCGGCGATCGCCTTCGCGAGCAGGGTCTTGCCGGTGCCGGGCGAGCCGACCATCAGCACGCCGCGCGGAATGTGGCCGCCCAGCTTCTGGAACTTGCCGGGGTCGCGCAGGAACTCGACCAGCTCGGACACTTCCTCCTTGGCCTCATCGCAGCCGGCGACGTCGGCGAAGGTGATCTTGACCTGGTCCTCGCCCTGCAGCTTGGCGCGCGAGCGGCCGAAGCTCATGGCGCCACGGCCGCCGGAGCCAGCCTGAAGCTGGCGCATGAAGAAGATGAAGATGCCGATGAAAATGATGTAGGGCAGGATCGACAGCAGCACCGTTCCCAGGCCCGGGCCGGACGGCGGCGTGCCGCGGGTCTCGACGCCGTACTTGATCATGTCGGAGACGAAATAGGCATCGCCCGGGTCGAAGGTCGTAAAGCGCGAACCGTCCTTGCGCTCGACGTGGATGGTCACCCGATCCTCGCCACGGATGGCTTTCGCGATCTCGCCGTTCTCGACCTGCTGGATGAAACGGTCGTAGCTGACCGCCTCGTTGCCGCCGGTGCGCGGAGTGAAGCTCTGGAACACCGCCATCAGCACGACGGCGATCACCACCCAGAGCAGCAGATTCTTGGCAAGGTCGTTCATTCTTTGGCCTCTTTGGCGCCGCTCCGTTTGCCGGTGGCGAGCGCATACACCTCGGGGGAGCGGTTGCGGGACGCCTTGGGTTTGCGGATCTGCACCTTCGCGTAGCGCTGGCGCAGCTCCTTCAAGAACGCGTCGGAGCCCTGCCCCTGGAACACTTTGATCAGCAAGGTACCACCGCTGCGCAGGTGCTGGTCGGCGAACTCCAGAGCGAGTTCGCAGAGGTGCAGGCTGCGCGGCTGGTCGACCGCGGCGACACCGCTCATATTGGGCGCCATGTCGGAGAGCACAAGGTCCGCCAACTGCCCGCCCAGCGCGGCTTCGAGCCGGGACAGTGGCTCCGGCTCTCTGAAATCGCCGTGAATGAACTCGACGCCGGCCAGCGAGGGCATGTCGAGGATGTCCAGCGCAATCACCCGGCCGGTATCACCCAGCTCGCGGCGGACCAGCTGCGACCAGCCGCCGGGCGCGGCGCCCAGATCCACCACCACCATGCCGGGCCTGAGCAGCTGGTCACGCTCGAGCAGCTCCTCGAGCTTGTAGACCGCGCGCGAGCGCATGCCCTCGCTCTGGGCGCGCTTGACGTAGGGGTCGGCGAAGTGTTCGGCCAGCCAGCGCCGGCTGCTCTTGCTGCGATTCATCGAGGCCGGGCCCAATCGACGGGCGGTTCGCTGTAAAGGCTGCATGATACCCTGAGCGGCCTTTACCCGATGCCCGACCATGTTCCAGCAGCTCAGCAACGCCCAGCAGCGCTACTTGCGCGGACTCTCCCACGGATTGAAGCCGGTCATCATGATCGGCGGCAAGGGCCTGACGGAGGCCGTGCTGGCGGAGCTGGATCTTGCGCTGGAGCACCACGAGCTGGTCAAGGTCAAGATCGCCGCCGAGGACCGGGACGCCCGCGACGAGATCGTCGCCGAGCTGGTGCTGCGCTCGAAGGCCAACCTCGTGCAGCGCATCGGCAATATCGCGACGCTGTTCCGCCGCTCCAAGGAGCGCCCGCAGATCAGCCTGCCGCGCTGACGCCGGTCTGCTTGCCCCGACCGCGCCTGCACGCGCACCGTGTTGGGATGCGCAGCCCCGTAGCCATCGACGCCCCGCGAGCGCCACATGCCCCTCGCCGAAGACCGCCAGGAAGGCCTCTACACCATCCGCTGGGTTTCTGCGGACGCCATCCGCATCGATGACGCTGAGTTCCGGGCCAGCCTGCTGCTGATGCCTGAGCAGGTGCACCGCGACCTCGACGTGCACTCGCCGGACGCCATCGATGACGCCCTCGTCCAGCGCATCCTGGACCTCGCACCGCAGGTGCTGATCCTCGGCACCGGTGAGCGCCAGGTGTTTCCGCCGCAGCGCCTGATGGCGGCCTTCCTCAGTCGCGGGGTCGGCATCGAGGCCATGGACAACGCCGCGGCCGCGCGCACCTACAATCTGCTGGCGCTGGAAGGCCGCCGCGTCGCCGGTCTGTTCCTGCTTCCGAAGGCGTGAGCGCGGATCAGCCGCCGGCCTGCTCCAGCCGCGCGCGCAGCGCGGGAATCTCGATGTGGTTCGGCTCCAGCTCCGCCGCGCGTTCCAAGGCCTGTCGCGCCGAAGCCAGCTCGCCGCGGCCGAGGCGCTCGTTCGCAAGCCCCAGGTAGGCGACCGCCAGACGCTGCCGCATCAGGGGCAGCTCGGCAGAAGTCGGCGCCACCACCTGCAGACCTTCGAGATAGCGCAGGGCGTCATTGGGTCTACTGGCAGCCAGCGCCGCATCGAAACGCTGCCGCGCCTGCGCGGGCAAGCCCTGCAGCAGTGCGCGCGCGCGCGCATCCGACGGGGCCAGGGCCAGGGCCGCGCGCAGGCTGTCGTAGGCGCTCTCGCCAGGCGGCTGCAGGAGGCGGCCTTGCGCAATGGCGACCTCCGCCTCGGCGATCAGCGCGTCCACGCGCGAGGGATCCGCTCCGCGCCCCTCGGCCACCCTCGCATAGCTCTGTCGGGCCGCCTCCATGCGCTCGCGCGCGCGCGGAAGTCCTGCTGGGGGCGGATCCAACAGAGCAGCGGCATCCAGCGCCGACTCGGCCGCCTCGAAATCGAAATCCGCGCTCGCCGCCTCGGCCCGCCGCAGCAGCTCGCGCCCCAGACGACGCAGCCCCTCGCTGGCCTCGGCCAGAGCCGGATCGAGGGCCAGCGCTTCGCGATAGGCGTCCTGCGCGCTGCGCCCCACCGGCGTGGTCAACTGCCCACGCGCGGTCCGCTCACGCGCCTGCTGCAGCAGCGCCGCGATGCGTTCGGCTCGCCCCTTGCGAGACTCGGCGAGTGCCGCCCGCAGCTCGGGCAGATCGAGATGGCCGGGATCGGCTTGCGAAACGATCGCAAGGCGCTGTTCAGCCGCATCAAAAGCCGCAGTCTCGATGTCGCTGCGCGCCGAAGCGATCAGCGGCGCAAGCGCTGCGCGCAGGCCCGCGCGCGCCACCGGATTGTCCGGGGCCAGGGCCAGCGCCTGCTGGTAGAGCGCGATCGCGCCGACGCCAGGCTCTTCGATCAAGCCTGCGGCGAGCGCGGCGGCGGCGGCTTCGATGCGTCGCGAAAGTTCCTGCTCGCCTGCGCTCCGCCCCTGGCTTTCCTCGATCTGTCGACTGAGCGCGGCGATGTCCGCACTGCCCGCGCCGAGGGCGCGCGCCAGCTCCAGCTCGCGCTGCGCGGCCAAGAGGTCGCTGCGCTCAAGCAGCCCGCGCGCGGCCTCCAGATGGGCCCGACCGACGCGACGCAGGCCTTCGCGCGCGGCTTCGTGATCAGGCTCGGCGGCGAGAATCGCGTTGTAGAGGCTGCGTGCGCCCGGTCCTTCGGCATCGTCCTGCAGCCGGCCGGCGGCCAGCGCCGCCTCGGCCCGGGTCAGCTGCTCAGCCCGATCCGAGCCGCTCCAGAGCTCACGCAGCTGTGTCTCGAACACCAATGCCAGCACCAGCAGCGCGAGCGGGAGCAGCAGCCATGGCCAGGGCCTCCGCGCACGCGGCTTCGACGCTGCGAGCTCACGCCGTCGTGGCTGCTCGCCGGTGACGATGCCTTCCATCTGCCCCAGCGAAGGACCATCCGAAGGCTTCGGTGCCCTTGCGGCACGCGCTTCGGGCGGAGTGACCACGGTCGGCGGACTGTCCACGACCGCCGCTGGCGGACGCCGGCCGCGCGGTGCCGGGGCGTCGGGCAGTTCAGGTCGAAGATGGGCGATGCCATCCAGGGCTTCGATCAGCTCCGCGCCGGTCTGGAAGCGCTGGGCGGGGTCCTTGGCCAGCAGGCGATCGAACAGCGCCTGCAGCTCCGCCAGCGACGCCGGCAGGCGGGGCAGCGGCGCAGTGATGTGCATGATGCCGACCGCCACCGAATCCTCGGCCTGGTAGGGCACCTCGCCCATCAGCAGCTGGTAGAACACCACGCCGAGGCTGTAGAGATCGGCGCGCCCGTCCAGCGGCTGGCCGCGAGCCTGTTCGGGGCTCATGTAGTGGGGCGTGCCGATGATCGCGCCCGTGCGCGTCATGCGCATCGAGTCACCTGCACGGGCGATGCCGAAATCCGTCAGCACCGCACTGCCGTCTTCGCGCAGCAGAATGTTGTCGGGCTTGATGTCCCGATGCACCACGCCGCGCTTGTGCGCGTAGTCGAGCGCGCTGGCGATCTCGCGCACTGCCCGCAGGGCAAAGATGAAGTCACGCCGCGGGCCACGGCGAGCGATCACCGGCCCGCCAGGCAGGTGTTCCATCGCCATGTAGTGCTGGTCGCCGTGCTGGGCCACATCGTAGACATGGACCACGTTCGGATGTCGCAGGCTGGCGGCGATGCGCGCCTCGCGCAGGAAGCGCTCGCCGAACTCCTCGTCGCCCAGCAGCGCGCCCGACATGATCTTCAGCGCGACTTCGCGCTGCACCGATTCCTGAAGGGCCAGATAGACCGTCGACATGCCGCCGCGCCCGATGGGGCGGTCGATGCGGTAGCCGGGGATCTCGATCACAAAGGGCAGGCCGGGGCACGTGGGTAAACGACCGACAGCATAGCAACTCCCCTGCCACGTTCGACCGCGGCAAGGCGGCTTGCAGCCCACCGGACTTTGCACCACCCTACGCCGCCGCGCCCGCCGGCGGCCTCCTGCTTCCCGTGACCGACTCCCCCGACGATCGCCTCAACGACTTCCTGGCTCCCGGCTTCAGCGCCGACGAGTTGCCGGGGCTGGCCCTGTTGCTGCGCGGCCGCGAGCTGTTGCGCGCCTTTTCGGCACTGTTCCACGGCGGCGAGGGCGGTGTGTTGGCCCGGCTGCTGGTGCTGCGCACGCTCGGCGCGCGCATCGACCCGCCCGACATCAGCCCGGCCGAAGTGCGCGAACGGCTGTGCTACCTCGATCCGGTCAAGCTCGACACCATTCTTGGCAGACTCAAGGACCACGAGCTGGTGGTCTGGGAGGCCGAGATCCAGCGCTACCGGGTCAGCCCGCTCGGCCGCAAGACGCTGGCCGCGCTGTCGACCCTGCTGGAGTTCGAGGCCTTCGACCATGACGGCGTGGGCTACCTCACCGCGCAGATCGCCGCCAGCCAGGCGGTCGGCGTGGTGCCTTCGGACGAACTCTCGCATCTGCTCTCGCGCCTCACCGAGCTGCGCGACGACTTCGACCGCGCCGTACTCTCGGGCTCGGAGTACCGCATCCGCGCGGCTTCTGCCCGACTCGACCAGGTCTGGCAGTGGGTCGAGCGCGGCACGGACGTGGTGCGCAAGATCACCGCGGATCCCGACCTTGATCTCGACCCCAGCACCCATCGCCTGGCGCAAGCGGTGGGCCGCGCGCAGTCGGCCCTGCTGCGCCAGGCCAGCGTGTTCGCCCGGGCGCTGAACCAGATCGACCGCGACCGCATCCATCTGGGCCAGTCGGGCCTGTCCTCGTCCGACCTGGTGGGCTGGCTTCGCGAGCAGAGCGCCGAGCGTCTGGCCGAGTTCGCCGAAGAACTGTGGATCGCGCCACCGCGGCCGGCGTTCATCCAGGACCAGATCGCGCTGGACGTGGCCGAGTTCGAGCTGGTCGACCGCGAGCGCGCGGCACAGCAGGTTTCGGCCCTGCCCGATGGCGCCAAGGCGCCGCGCACGGATGCGCTGCCCATCGAAACCGAAGACACCAGCCGCCTGCAGCGCTGGCGCGATGAGCTCGGCGAAGTGCGGCGCGAGACCGCGCTGTCGAAGCTGGTGCCCAGCGAGGACTACGCCGCCAGCGCCTATCGCCTGTCCCTGCTCGGCCTGCTCGGCGATCCGGAGTCGGCCGCGCTCGACGGCCCGGCGGCGGACATCGCGCGGCTTTCGCTGCGCGTCACTTTCAGCAACGACAAGATCGACCTGCGCGGGCGCGGCGGCATCGCGCTGATGAGCGCGGGCGACGTGCGGCCGCTCGCGGCCCCCGCGGAGGAATGATGCAGGACCCTGTCGCCACCCTGATCGCGCGTCTGTTGGCCCAGCGCTGGCTGCCACGCGAAGACGAACTGGCGCGCCGCGCCCTCTTGGACGAGCCCTTCCGGGCCGATCTCGACAAGCGCCTCGAAGCCGCTGGCCTGGTGCTGCGCGAGCATCCCTATGCCGCCCACATCGGCGTGGCGCTGGCACGTGCGCAGGAGAAAGCGATCTTCGCCCAGGATCAGGGCTGGCTGTCCAACCAGCTGCAGCTGGATCGCAACGCGATGGCCCTGCTGGTGGTGCTGTGGGCGCTGATCATCCTGCCCAAGCGCCAACGTCAGGTGGAGCGGCAGGACGCGGACTCCGCCAGCGCCCAGCAGGCGCAGATGTTCGCCGAAGAAAAGCCCATCCCGGTGCACGCCGGCGTGTCGCCGACCTTGAGCGAACGCACCCTGATCGCCGACTTCGCCGACAAGCTGGGCGGCAAGATGGCGGTCAACGTCAACCTGGGCGTGCTGGCGCGCCACGGCTTCATCCAGCGCCGCGCCGGTGAGCTCAGCGAAGGCCCGCTGCTCGATCTGGCCTTCGACTACGAGCGCACCAGCCGGCGCATCCTCGATGGTGCACTGTCCGACATCCTGAGTCCGGCCGCGCGCGCCGAGCGCGCGATCCGCCTCGCGGAGGCGCCGCTGCCCTCCGCCGAAGAGGAGGACAGCACGCTGCCCGAGTCGGACACCGACGAGACCGCGTGGGACGCGCCGCTGGCGATGGACGCCGGCACCGACAGCAGCCCGCAGGGAGCCTGAGGCCATGTTCGAATTCCGCGAGCTCGAAGTCGTCCACTGGGACTACTGGGAGCGCTTCAGCCTGCCGATGGACGCCCACATCATCACCGTCGTCGGCCCCAACGGCTCGGGCAAGACCACCCTGCTCGATGCCCTGCGCACCCTGCTGACCATCGACTGCGCCGGCAACCGCGACTTCAAGAGCTATCTGCGCCACAACGGCAAGCCCTTCGCCTGGCTGCGCGCGGTGGTCGGCAACACGCCGGGGCCGACCGGCGCGCGGCCGTTCTTCCCGATCATGGACGGACAGGCCACCCTGTTCTGCCGCATACAGAAGAAGGGCGGCGAGTGGACCCGGCAGTTCGCCATCCTCGCGGGCTCGGCCAGCATCGAGGAGGCCGATCAGCGCGGCGAGTGGATCGGACTGCGCGACTACCGCATCCGCCTCGAAGCGGCCGGCCTCTCGGGCGCGATCCGCCGCGTGCTGACGCTGGAACAGGGCGCGACCGACAAGCTCTGCCAGCTCTCGCCGCGCGCCCTCCTCGATCTCGTGTTCGACGTGTTCGGCGACAAGGCCACGCTGGACGACTACCAGCGCGCCCGCAACGAGCAGGAAGAAGCCGAGCGCGAATTGGCCTCGCTCAATCACCAGCTCAACCTGCTCGGCGTCAGCCTGCAGGCGGCGGAGGGCCGCGCACGCGCCTACGGCGAGTGGCAGGCGCTGAAGCGCGAGCGCCAGGACCTGATGATCGACGTGCTGCCGCGGGTCGAGCTGGCCGAGCAGCTGGCGGCGATCCGCAACGCGCGGCCGCAACTGGCGGTGCAGCGTCGCAAGGCGCGCGAACTGCTGGCCGAGCGCAGCGAATTGGTGCACCTGATCGCCGAATGCGACGAGGGCGAGCTGCGCCTGCGCGCCGAACAGGGCGCGGCCGAGGAAGCCCGCCAGGCGGCGATGAAGGCGCTGGAGCGCGCGCGTGCCGCGCATACCGCCAACTCGGTGGTGCTGCAGCAGCGCGATCGCCTCAATGCGCAGCTGGAAACGCAGGACCAGGTCGATGTGCGCGCGCTCAGCGAAGAAGCGCAAAGCCTGCGCGCCAAGGCTGGAGCGCTGGGCAGCGAGGAGCAGTCGACCCATCGCGAACTCGAATCGCTGAAGAGCCGCCTGCAGGCCTGGCGCAGCGGCCGTCGCTACGTGCCGGAATTCGAGAGCCAGTTCCGCGCCGAACTCGATCGCGCCGGCATCGCCCACCGCATGCTCAGCGAGATCGTCGAGATCACGGATTCCACCTGGCAGGCCGCGGTCGAGGGCGTGCTGGCCGGCTATCGCCACGTGGTGCTGCTGGAAGACGCCAAGGACCGCGAAGCCGCCTGGGCCATCGGTGAGCGCCTGCGCTACAAGCATTTCGTGGTCGCCGACCGCGCGCCGGTCGGCAAGGCCTCGCCCGGCAGCCTGCTGGACGTGGTCGAGTTCACCGCCCCGCCCCCCGAATGGCTGCCGCGCCAGCTGGAGCGCATCCAGCGCGTGGATGAGGTCAAACACGGCGCGCATCTGCCGCGCGAGCAGGAGTGGATCACGCCGGCCGGCTACTACAAGGAACGCCGCGGCGGACGCCACCTCGGTGTCGACGACAGCTACTTCGGCACCGCCGCGCGCGAGCGCCAGCTGCGCGAGGGCGAATCGCGTCTGGCGGAACTCGAATCGCGCCTGCTGGCGCTGGTCGACGAGCGGCGCATGCTCAGCCAGCGCATCAACGAGATCGAAGCCCAGTTGAAAGGCAGCCAGGCGGGCGCCCAGCTTACCGCGCGCGCCGAAGAGTTCGCCGAGGCCGAAAGCCAGCGCGAGCTGCTGGAAGCCGCGGTGCTGCGCGCTGCGGAGACCTTCGCCGCCGCCGAATCGGCCTTCACCGAAGCGCAGCAGCGCCGCCAGCAGAACTCGCGCGAGCGCGACCGCCTCGATGGCGAGCTCAAGCAGGAAGAACGCCAGCGCAGCGAGGCCGAGCGCAGCCTGCTGGGCGCGCGTCAGGAGCAGCTGCAGCGGCTCTTGGCCTTCCGCAAGAAGCGCGCCGGCATTCCGTTCGAGAAGCGCACGGTCGCTGCACTCGCAGAGCTGCGCGAAGCCTACGAAACGCCGCAGGCGGTGCGCCGCGAGGTCGATCGCCTGGAGGCACGCCTGCGCGAGGGCCACTGGGAAACCGACGACAACGTGCTCGGCCTGCGCGACAAGCTGGCCGACGACCATCTGGCGCTGAAAACCGACCTCGAACGCCGCGGCGCGCACGCCGAGCGCGCACGCAAGAGCACCGAGGAAGCGCGCGGCGCGTACTTGAGCGTGCTGCGCGCGACCCTGCGCCAGTACGCCCGCAACCTGCGGCACCTGGCGGAGCTGGCGGGCATTGGCGTCGAAGTCGACCTGCCCGAGTTCGGCCGCGATGACCTCGCTCTGGCGCAGTCCGGCCTGATCGTGCGCTTCGAGTTCGACAAGAAGGGCTGGATCGGCATGGACGACGGCGAAGCCTCGGGCGGCCAGCAGGTCATGAAATCCCTGCTGCTGCTGGTGGCCCTGATGCGCGACGAGCACCGCCCCGGCGGCTTCGTCTTCATCGACGAGCCCTTCGCCCACCTCGACATCTTCAACATCGACAAGGTCAGCGCGTTCTTGAAGGCCACCCGCGCGCAGTACGTGCTGACCACGCCGGTGACTCACAACATCAACGTCTTCCAGCCTTCCGAGCTCACGCTCGTCACCAGCAAGCGCCGGCCCGGCAGCCCCTGGGCGCAGCCGGTGGCAGTGCTGCGGCGGGCTGACGACAGCGAGGCGGCGGCGTAGCATTCCAAGGCCGCATTTCGCGCGTCGGCCAGGAGAAGCCGGATGGCTCGCACTCGGGGAGAGATTGTTCGGAGCTTTTTGCGGGGCGGCGGCGCCACCGTGGCGGGAGTCATCGCCGCCGGCCTGATCATCGCCGGCGTCGAATGGGTGGGCCATCGACTGTACCCTCCGCCGGCGGGATTGAAGGCGGACGATCTGCAGGCGCTCGCGGCGCATGTGTCGTCGATGCCGGTCGGTGCGCTCCTGTTCGTCCTGTTGGCCTGGCTGCTGGGCGTCTTTGCGGGCGGTCTGCTCGCGGCAACCCTCGCCGGCCGCCGCCCGCGCCTCTACGCCGGCGTGATCGCGGCAGTCGTTCTGCTGGGTGCCATCGCCAACTTCGCGATGATTCCGCACCCCTCCTGGTTCATGGCGCTGACCGCGATCTGCCTCCCGCTGGCGGGCTTCGCGGCGGCGGAAGCCCGGCAGCGACTGGCAAAGGCATAAGTCGGCCCCTGGGACCGGTCTCGCGCTGCGAATGCGTGCGTCCGAACAGCCCGCCGCGCTCCGTAGCTTTTGCAGTTCCTCAACGCATCAAGGCCGCCATGTCGTCGACCGAGTCGATTCTGGATCCGCATCGCTACAGCGGCTTTCTGAAGGTCCTGGGCTTTGGCGCGGCGCTGCTGTTCGGCCTCGCCTTCCTCGTCTCGTGGCTGGCGCCGATCCAACTCGAATCCGCGCTCAGACAGGTTGTGGCCAGTGAACTGCGTGCGCGCGCAGATGCGGGCATCGAGCGGATGCGGGACACAGGCCTCGGCCGTGTGGCCGAACGCATGCTTGCGAGTCAGTCCGAACGCATCGCCCAACTGAAGGCCGATATCGCCTCGGGCCTGCCACAGCGCATCGATGCCGTCATCAACGACATGCTGCGGCCCGACTGCGATTGCCGCCAGAGACTGCGCATCAGCTCGACCCGAGGCGCACGACTGGAGATCGCCAACCTCGAGCACGCGAGTGAACGGCTGAAGGGCTTTCTGCAGTCGCAATACCGGGATCTCGCCGACACGCTGCATCGCGAGTTCCGCATCTTCACCGGCGCCAACGCGCTGGTGCTGCTTGCGGTAGGACTGACCGCCGCACTGCGCAGACGGGCCGGCCCACTCCTGTTGCCGAGCGCGCTGCTGATCCTGACCGCCACCGTGATCGTCGCCGGCTTCTATCTCTTCGGTCAGGACTGGCTGCGCACCATCCTGTTCAGTGACTACGTCGGCTTCGGCTATGTGGTCTGGATCGGCGTCGTGTCCGTGCCCCTGTTCGACGTGGCCTTCAACCGCGGGCGTTTCACGGTCGAGGTGTTCAACGCGATCCTGCGGTCAGTGGGCTCGACGCCTTCGATCTGCACCTGCTGAGGCGAACCCGGCCCCTGCCCGCACGCCCTGCTCTGTGGCAGATTGCGGGCGCCAGCCCGAACGAGAACCGCACGTGAGCCCGATCGAAGTCGCCCAGCACCAGCTCGATGCCTACAACGCCCACGACCTGCAGCGCTTTCTGGAGGTCTACGCCGAGGATGTCGAGGTTTGGCGCATGCCGGCCGCGGAGCCCAGCCTGCGTGGTCGGGCGGCGCTCGGTGAGTTCTACGCCAACGAGCGCTTCCACCTGCCGGCCCTGCACGCCGAGCTGGTCAACCGCATCGCCGTCGGCGACACCGTGGTCGACCATGAGCGCGTCAGCGGCCTGCGCGAGCAGCCCTTCGAGGTCGTTGCGGTGTATCGCATCAGCGGCGGCCTGATCCGCTGCGTGTGGTTCCACAGCTGAACCTGTGGACGGAGCTGCCGCGCGACGTCGGCCGCCTGCTGACGTTCCGGCGCATGGGCCCGGGCGTGCGCTCGCATGCCGGAGCCTATCTGGGCTTCGGGCTGGCCATGAGCTGGCTGGCCGGCATCGGCCGCTACAGGGACAACCCGCGCGCCGAGCTGTGGCAGCTCGCCGGGCTGGGCTCGGTGGCTTATGTGTTCTCGCTGGCCCTGCTGCTGTGGCTGCTGATCCTGCCGCTGCGCGCGCGGCGCTGGAGCTATCGCAACGTGCTGCTGTTCGTCTGCCTGACCTCGCCGCCCGCGCTGCTTTACGCGATTCCGGTCGAACGCTTCATGAGCGGCGAAGCCGCACTGGCCACCAATGCCTGGTTCCTCGGCATCGTCGCCAGCTGGCGGGTGGCCCTGCTGCTGGTGTTCCTGAAGCGCGATGCCGGGCTGCAGGCGTGGGAAGCGATCGTCGCCTGCCTGCTGCCGCTGGCCCTCATCGTCGTCTCACTCGCCCTGCTCAATCTCGAACACGTGGTGTTCAACCTGATGAGCGGCATCCGTGCGGAGGACCAGAGCGCCAATGACGCCGCGTATGGCGTGGTGGTCCTGCTCTCGCTCTTCTCCTTCGTGGCCTCGCCGCTTCTGGCCATCGCCTATCTATGGCTGGTGTTCCACCGGCGGCAGTTCGCGACGCGGCCCCGCTAGACCGTCGCGCACGCCGCACCAGGAAACTCGCCTAGGAAGTGCTTGACAGACCCAGGCGTCGCCGCTCCTCAAAGGGCCGCGGGCGATGGACCGGGCCGCAGGTTGTGCACAGCGCAAATCGCCGCTCTGTCAAGCGACAGTTTCCGGAATCGGGGATCTCAGCCGACTTCAAGATAACCACGTAAGCAATTGATTCAACTATCGAATCCCGCTTTGGTCAGATTTTCACCAGAGTCCAGCAAGCCCTTGATGCGCGGGGCTTTGCGCAGCCGCTCCCCAAACCCATGCACACACTTATCCACAGGCGGTGTGGATATCCGATCGCGGGTCTTGAGGGCCGCCGGCAGCCGCTGCATCACCGCCGTGAGAGTCATGGCTACCATGCGCGCCGCCTCGCCTCAGGCAGGAACGTCCATGGGGTGGGCCCTGGCCCACCGAACCCGACCACGAGCACCGGACTCGAGCCTCGCCGTGGGTGTTGATGTTCCGGTTGCGGTCGCCAGAGCCAGAAGAAGGAAGCTGTACCGCAGCGAGCGTCGAGGCCATGGTGGACCGGGGCCGACCCCTTGCGTCCGTGCGTGGCCCGACGCGAGGCGTCAGCTCAGATGCACGACGAATCGCCACGCCCTTGGCGTCACTTCCGTACCATGCAGGCCCCGCCATCGAGACCCTGCCGATGCATCCCACCGCGCTTGACCAGGTCGACCCGCTCTCCCGCTTCCGCGAGCGCTTCCACATCCCACGCCACGGCGAGGGCGAGCTGGCCTACTTCGTCGGCAATTCGCTGGGCCTGCAGTCGAAGGACGCCGAGCGAGCGGTGCTCGCCGAGCTCGCGGTCTGGCGCGAACTGGCGGTGGAAGGCCACTTCAAGGGCGAGCGCCCTTGGCTGCGCTACCTCGAATCGATGAACGCGCCGCTGGCTGAGCTGGTGGGCGCCCAGCCCATCGAGGTCGCGGCGATGAACACGCTGACCGTAAACCTGCATCTGCTGATGGTGAGCTTCTACCGGCCCACGCCGGAGCGGCCGGCGATCTTGATCGAGGCCGGGGCGTTTCCGTCCGACTGGCAGGCGGTGGAGTCGCAGATCCGCTTCCACGGCTTCGATCCGGCCGAGTGCCTGATCGAGGTTCAGCCGGATGAGCCGGGCGGGACGATTTCGATGGCGGCGATCGCGCGCGCCATCGAGCAGCACGGCCCGCGGCTCGCCTTGGTGTTGTGGCCGGGCATCCAGTACCGCACCGGCCAGGCCTTCGATCTCAAGGAGATCGCGCGGCTGGCCAAGGCGCAGGGCTCGACGGTGGGCTTCGACTGCGCGCACGCGGCCGGCAACCTGCCGCTGGCCCTGCACGACTCGGGCGCCGACTTCGCCACCTGGTGCCACTACAAGTACGTCAACGCAGGACCCGGCGCCGTCAGCGGCATCTTCGTGCACGAGCGACATGCGCACGACAGCACCCTGCCCCGCCTGACCGGCTGGTACGGGCACAAGCTGTCGACGCGCTTCCAGATGGCGTCGAGCTTTGACCCCACGCCCGGCGCCGAAGGTTGGGTGATGAGCAACCCGCCGATCCTCGCTCTTGCTCCGGTGCGCGCCTCGCTGGGGCTGTTCCGCGAGGCCGGCGGCATGGCCGCGTTGCGCGAACGTTCGCTGCGCCTGACCGGCTATCTCGAATCGCTGATCGAGCGCGAGCTGTCGAGCGTGCTCGAAGTGCTGACGCCGAAGCAGCCCGAACGCCGAGGGGCGCAACTCTCGCTGCGCGTGCGCGGTGGCCGCGCCCAGGGCCGCGCGCTATTCGAATACCTGGCGGCCCACGGCGTGCTCGGCGACTGGCGCGAGCCCGACGTCATCCGCATCAGCCCGGCGCCGCTGTACAACCGCTTCGCCGAGATCCGCCGCTTCGCCGATACGGTGCTGGCCTGGAGCAAGGCCCAGGCTTGAGCGCCGTCAGGGCGGCGGTGCTCGCTTCAGCCGGACGTCGCCGGCGGCCGGGTCAGCATCCGCCGCAGCAGCGCCGCCAGCGTGATCACCGCCAGGAAGGCGCCGTAGCCGACCACGGTGGCGAGGATCTGCGGCCACATGCTGCCGATGCTGTCGTCGGCATGGGCCAACGCCCAGGGCCCGGCCACGGCGGCCGCAGCGATCGAGACCGCGATCGCGACAAGATCGAACACGCGCCCCGTCCAGCGCGCGGGCTTGCGGCGCATGCGCCAGTACACGACCAGGATCACCAGGTACCAGGGCAGGAACAGGATCAGGGCCAGGTTTTCGGCAACGCTCGGGGCCATTCGGTGTGTTCTCTCAGTGCCGGACCATGCCGCCCAGCTCGCGCACCTCGTCCGGCGTGACCGGACGCGGACTTGAGCCCCAGCGCTCGCGCACATCGTTGATCAGGGCCGCGATCTCGCGCGCATTCAGGCGATGCGCCGACGGCGGCATGCTGTGCGGCCGCGGGTTGAGCGGCGTGCTCGGAGCGATGGCGCCGAGCGAAACCAGCTTGACCAGGTTGACCGGATCGCTGCCGATCACCGCGGCCGAATCCACCAGCGCCGGATAGCGACCGGGCTCGCCGCGGCCATCCTCGCCGTGGCAGTCGGCACAGTGCTGCGCGTACAGCGCGCGGCCTTCGCGCAGGTGTTCGCTGGTCGCGCGCAGCCGGTTGGCGGGCGCGTCGGCGACCGGCAGCGCCGGCAGGCTGCGCAGATAGGCCTCGATGCCCTGCGCGTCCTGCTCGCTCAGGTAGCGCGTGCTGGTGGCGATCACATCGGCCATCGCGCCATAGCCGCCACGATCATGCGCCAAGCCGCCGCGCAGGTAGGTGGCGAGGCTGCCGGGCTCGAAGCGCCCATTGAGCGAGCCCGCGTGCAGGGGTGGCGCATACCAGCCCGAGATGCGGCTGCCCCCGAGTTCGGCATCGGCCGCCAGCGAGGCGAAGCGCCCGCGTTTGCCGTGGCACATCGCGCAGTGGCCGATGCCGTTCACCAGCGCGCGGCCGCGCTGCCAGTCTTCGCCCATGCCGTCCACGGGTTTCAGCTCGACGGGTCGGTGGTAAAGCAGCCGCCAGGTCAGCAGCGCCCCGGGCAGATTGGCGGGGAAGCTCATCACGGCCTCGGGCTGGGCACGCGCCACCGGGGCAAGCTGGCCGAGGTAGGCGAACAGGGCCTCGATGTCCTGCTGGGGCAGCTGGGCGAAGTTGGCATACGGAAACACCGGCGACGCGATGCCGTTGCGGCTGACCCCGTGGCGCATCGCATGCGCGAACTCGGCCAGCGACCAGTCGCCAATGCCGAACTCGGGATCCGGCGTGAGGTTGCTCGAATAGACCGTGCCGTAGTCGCTGCTGAAGGCGCGCCCGCCGGCGTAGGCCTCACCGCCCGAAGCGGTATGGCAGCCCGCGCAGTTGCCGATGCGCGCGAGATAGGCACCGCGCTCGACCAGGGCGGGGTCGGTCGGCACGACGCGCGCCTCTCCGGTCGGCACGCGGAAGGGGGCCAGCCCGCCCTGCTGCACGAGGCCGTAGAGCGCGAGGCTCAACAGCAGCATCAGCAGCGGTGCGAGCACGGCGGCGGCCGGCAGCCAGCGCGGAATGCGGCGGCTCATGGCGACACCTCCGAAGACGCCGACGCCTCCGCGGGCGCGAGCGGGGAATTGGCGCCGCAGGCCTTGGGCAGCGCCAGGCTGCCAGCCTGCGCCGGCCGTCGCGGCTCGCTATGGCCTTGCACGGCCAGCCACTCGGCAACCGCGCGGATCTCGGCCGGCGTCAACGCATGCGCGATATCGGCCATGCAGTCGGGCGCGACCGCGGTGCGCACGCCGGTACGCCAGGCGCCGAACTGGGCCACCACATACTCCGCCGGCAGACCGACCAGGGCCGGCACGCCGGGCTCCACGCCCACGAGGTCGGCGCCGTGGCAGGCGCTGCAGGCCGGCAGGCCGCGGTCGGCATCGCCTTGCTCCACCAGTCGCCTGGCGATCGCATCGCCTGGCCGCTCGACGCGTGCAGCGAGCACCTCAGCGGGCGCGGTCTTGGGCGGCAGCGCCGCATAGAACGCGCCGATCTCGCGCAGGTAGGCATCGTCGAGATGGCGCACCAGCCAGCCCATCTGCAGGTGCTGGCGGCCGCCGTCGCGGAAGCCGCGGAGCTGTTCGTAGAGGTACTGCGCCGGCTTGCCGGCGAGGTGCGGGGCGTACTCGCTGGCGCTCGCGCCTTCGCCCTGCGCGCCGTGGCAGCTGGCGCAGGCGGCGAGGCGCGGCGCAAGCTCGGCGCTCTCGGCAGCGACGGCGAACGGCGCGAACGACATGCCGCTGGCCAGCCACCACAGCAGCGCAAAACCTCGGGCAGGCAGGGCGCGAAGACGGGATTCGGGCAGCCGTGCGCGAAGCGAAGAACGATGCTCTTCAGGCAATGGGTTCATCCGCGAATTCTGCCGCGCAGGCCGTCGGGCGGCCAGCGCCGAAGGTCCCGGAAGAAGGCCTCGATGCCTCCACGTGACCCTCACCAGCAGCCGCGGCCATCGCGCCGCTGCTCGGCGATGTCCCAGGAAAGCCGATCCAGGTCGCGATGCAGGCGCACGCGCTCCGCGGGCTGCAGCCCACCGCTGGCGCGGAAGCGCTGCTCGCGATGTTCGATGCGATCGCCGCGCGCGTCGAGGCGGCGCGCCTCGCAGTGGGTGAGATCGCCGCGCACCGCGCCGCGTTCGATGCGCTGCTGCTGAAGGTCCTGCCGCGCTTCGATGCCGCGCGCGTGAGCGAGATCGGGCGCAGTGAGACTCAGTAGAGCCATGAGGCCAAGACCGCGCGCGCTGATCGTCGAAACTTTTGAAACGTGCATGGTGAGCTCCGAGGGACAGGTGGGGTGTCGCTTGCGGCGACACTCCCCACAACGCCTCGGCAGCTCGCGCGTGGACGTGCTCAAGGCCTCCCGTTGCTGCGCGTTCAGCCGAGCCGACGCTGCGGAGCACGCGGCTCGCGCTCTTGACGGCCTGATTCGCCAACGCGCCGCGCACGGCTCGCGACGAGGCTGAATCCCTCGACCCTGCGCTACTCAGCCTCCGGCCGCATGTAGGGGAACAGCAGCACATCGCGGATCGAGGCGCAGTTGGTCAGCAGCATCACCAGGCGATCGATGCCGATGCCCAAGCCACCCGTAGGCGCCATGCCGTACTCCAGCGCGCGGATGTAGTCGGCGTCGAAGTGCATGGCCTCGTCATCGCCGCCCTCCTTCTGCTCGACCTGGGCGCGGAAACGCGCGGCCTGGTCCTCGGCGTCGTTGAGCTCGCTGAAACCGTTGGCGATCTCGCGACCGTTGATGAACAGCTCGAAGCGCTCGGTGATGCCGGGCTCGCTGTCGCTTTCGCGCGCCAGCGGGCTGACCTCGACCGGATGGTGGGTGATGAAGGTCGGCTGGATCAGCTGGCCTTCGACGGTCTTCTCAAAGATCTCCAGCAGCAGCTTGCCCCAGCCATAGCCCTTCTTGACCGGGATCTTGAGGCGCGCGCAGTGCGCGGCCAGCGCCTCGCGGTCGCGGCAGTCCGCCTCGCTGATCTCGGGATTGAAGTGACGCACCGCTTCGTCCATGCGCCAGCGGCGGAAGTCCGGGCCCAGATCGATGGTGGCGCCTTCCCATTCGCGCACCGGCGTGCCGAACACCTCGACCGCGCAGTGGCGGATCACCTGCTCGGTCAGGTCCATGATCTCGTGGTACGTGGCGTAGGCCTCGTACAGCTCGAGCATCGTGAACTCGGGGTTGTGGCGAGTGCTGACACCTTCGTTGCGGAAGTTGCGGTTGATCTCGTAGACCCGCTCCAGCCCGCCGACCACGAGGCGCTTCAGGTACAGCTCGGGCGCGACGCGCAGGTAGAGCTGCAGGTCGAGCGCGTTGTGGTGGGTGGTGAAAGGCTTGGCCGTGGCGCCGCCGGGGATGTAATGCATCATCGGCGTCTCCACTTCCAGAAAGCGCCGCGCGTCCAGCCAGCTGCGCATGGCGCGGATGATCTTCGAGCGCTGCACGAAGACCTCGCGCGCCTCCGGGTTCACGATCAGATCGACATAGCGCTGACGGTAGCGCTGTTCGACATCGGTCATGCCGTGGAACTTGTCGGGCAGCGGGCGCAGCGCCTTGGTCAGCAGACGCAGCGACTTCACCTCGACCGAGAGCTCGCCGGTGCGGGTGCGGGTCAAGCCGCCGCTGACGCCGACGATGTCGCCGATGTCCATGCCCTTGAAGGCGGCATAGCTCTCTTCGCCGATGCCGTCGCGGGTCAGGTAAAGCTGGATGCGGCCGGACTCGTCCTGGATCTGCGCGAAGCTGGCCTTGCCCATCACCCGCTTGGCCAGCAGACGACCGCCCAGCTGCACCGTGCGGCCAGTCGCGGCCAGAGCGTCCGCGCTGAAGCGCTCAGCGTCGGCGTACTCGGCCTGCAGGTCGCCCGCGAAATGCTCGCGGCGGAAGTCGTTCGGAAACGCCGGCCCCGCCTCACGCAGCGATTTCAGTTTGCTGCGGCGCTCGGCGATCAGGAAGTTCTCGTCGGTGGCGGGCGCGGCGGGCTGGGCGTTGTCGTTCATTGATTGGAACCGGCAGTCGGGATTCTGGATCGGGGATTCGTAGAACATCCCCGGCGGTGTGCAGGTGGTCGGAGTGGCCTCGCGCGTTCAGCGGAGCAGCAGGTCATTGGAGTGAGGCGGGACCCGCGAGCTTCGCTGCGAATCCCAAATCCCAAATCCCCAATCCCAGCTCTCAAACCGCATCCAAACGCTTCGACCCTGCTTCAAGGCCCGACTTCAGGCTGGCCTCGACGAACTCGTCGAGGTCGCCGTCGAGCACCTTCTGCGTGTCGCTGCGTTCGATGCCGGTGCGCAGGTCCTTGATGCGGCTCTGGTCAAGCACGTAGTTGCGGATCTGGCTGCCCCAGCCGATGTCGGACTTGGAGGCCTCAACGGCATCCTTTTCCGCGTTGCGCTTCTGGATTTCAAGTTCGTAGAGCTTGGCCGCCAGCATTTTCATGGCGCGGTCGCGGTTGGCGTGCTGGCTGCGCTCGGTCTGGCAGGCCACCACGATGCCGCTGGGCACGTGGGTGATGCGCACGGCCGATTCAGTCTTGTTGACGTGCTGGCCGCCGGCGCCGGACGAACGGTACACGTCGGTTTTGAGGTCGGCCGGATTGATCTCGATGTCGATGTTGTCGTCGACCTCGGGGCTGACGAAGACCGACGTGAAGCTCGTATGGCGACGGTTGTCGGAGTCGAAGGGCGACTTGCGCACCAGGCGGTGCACGCCGGTCTCGGTCTTCAGCCAGCCGTAGGCAAAATCGCCCTCGACGCGGAAGGTGGCCGACTTGATGCCGGCGACTTCGCCGCCGCTCACTTCCAGCAGCTCGGTCTTCCAGCCGCGCGACTCGGCCCAGCGCAGGTACATGCGCAGCAGCATCTCGGCCCAGTCCTGGGCCTCGGTGCCGCCGGCGCCGGCCTGGATGTCGACGAAGGCGTTGGCCGAATCCATCTTGCCGGAGAACATGCGCTGGAACTCCAGCTTCTCGACGGCGGCGGTGTGCTTCTCGACGTCGGCCACCACCGAGTTGAAGGTGTCCTCGTCGCTTTCCATCTCGGCGAGATCCAGGAACTCGCCGGCGTCTTTCAGCGCGTTCTGCAGGTCGCGGATGCCGACCACGACCTTTTCCAGCTGGGCGCGCTCGCGGCCCAGCTGCTGCGCGTTCTCGGGCTTGTTCCAGACGTCCGGGCTTTCCAGCTCGCGGGTCACTTCCTCAAGACGTTCGACCTTGCGGTCGTAGTCAAAGAAACCCCCGGAGCAGGGACAGCCGCTGCGAAAGGTCGGCGATCTGGTTGCGGACGGGATTGACTTCGAACATGCGGGCACCTGCGGCGGCAGCGCGGAAAAAGACCGCGAAGTGTAGCAGAGCTCCTCGTTGCCTCCGAAGCCGCGCCGAAGCCAGATCCCGGGAGTCACTGCCGTCGCGTGGCCGCGGCCCTGACGCCCTCGCAGGCCTCAGGGCGCGGTCAACGCTGGCGCGGAGGACTCAGAGCGTGTGAAAGAAACCAGACGCCGTTGCGAGGGCGCCTCTGGGTGTTCGTGGCAAAGCGCGGTGCGTGAATTCAAGGGAATTTGGCGAGCCAGTGACCGCGGAATTCGCGTAGCGCGCTGCCGCCACGGGCGGCCAGAGGCGGCCGCAGTAGGCGGAGGGTTCTCACATGCTCTCAGGGCTCAAAGCCGGAGCGGAACAGCACGCCGCCCGGCATCGGCTGGATGCTGACGCCCATGCCGTTGTTCTGCGGGTTCGGGTCGGGTGTCGCGGAACTCGCCGTCACTTCCACGGTGTCGCCATTGACGGTGCCGGGGAATTCGGTCCAGCAGTCGATGAAGGCGCCCACGCCCAGGCTGGCCTGTACGCCGGCAGGCGTGCAGCCCTGGCTGGCGCCGGCCGGCAGACGGGTGAAGCTGCAGCTGGCGTTCTGCGCCGGGTTCGGGCCGTCGTTCTGGCAGCGCGCCAGCACCCGCCGGTTGAGCGGGCTGGTCGGCGTGGTGGTGTTGATCGAGGCGATGCGCATGTCGGCCGAGCCACTGCCGCCGGCGGCGGGATGCACTTCGAGGTTGAGCTGCGGATACGCCCAGCTGCTCAGGCCATCGCCCTGCATCGAGTAGGTCGGCGCGCGGAACAGGCTGGCCGAGCTGAAGCGGTCCAGGGTCACCGAACTCACCACCGGCACCAGGAACTCGTAGGCGGCATAGCTGCCCATCGGCCAGGCCTCGCCGCTGCTCTGCGGATCGCGACGCGGGATCAGCAGCCCGGAACCCGTCGCACCGTTGGTCAGGCTGCGCAAAGGAAGCGCGGCGCTGGACGGCTGCGGGCAACCGGCGATGCGCAGGTTGGCGCCGAAGCTGGTGTCGTTGAGCACCTGATTGGTGAACTCGATGGCGTTGCCGATCCCGCTCATCGGACGGTAGAAGCAGCGCAGCGGCACCGCCGGATCGGCCACCACGCTGACGCCCGCGGGCAGCTGCAGATGCGGGAACATCAGGCGTCCCACCGGCGGCGAAGCGATCGCCGAGAGGTAGACGCTCAGGTAGAAGCGCTGGCCCACGGTCGGCTGCGGCGGGTTGCTGATGTAGGCCTGCGAGACGAAGTAGCCGGTGCCGTTGGACTGGAAGTTGCCCAGCTGGTCGATCAGCGGCGTGTAGACGGTTGCGCCAGAGCGCCACAGGCTGCTCTGTGCGGCGGCCGGCTGAGCCAGCCCCGCGAGGACGAGCGCGGCGGCGAACGCAATGCGGAACCCCTGAACCTGCGTAGTCATGCGATGTCATCCTGGCCGGCGCTTCCGGCCTTGCAGCGGATGACGTGATTCCGCGCGCGGACGTATCACGCGCGACCGCGGCAATGCTCAGGCCGGCAGCAGGTGGCGCACGTACAGGCGCAGCTCCGGCGCACCGCGGTAGTCGTCGCTGCCGAGCTGGTAGGCCAGATGCACCTGGCGCGGCGGCGGGCTGCCCGTCCAGCCGCCGAAATAGACGGCCGAGAGCGGCACGCGGCTGTCGGGATGACGCAGAGAGAAGCGCAGGTGGCGCTCACCCATCAGGCGCCAGTCCAGCACCTCGAAGACCCCGTCGAAGACCGGCTCGGGAAAAGCCTGGCCGAAGGGGCCGGCCTCGCGCAGGGTCTCGGCGAGGCCCAGCTCGAAGTCGCCGGCCGCGAGTTCGCCATCGGTCAGCAGCACCGGCGCCAACAGCGCGGGGTCGATGCGGCGCTCGACCGTGGCGGCAAAGACGCGGCAGAAACGCTCGACCTCGGTGTCCGCGAGCGAGAGCCCGGCGGCCATGGCGTGCCCGCCAAAACGCAGCATCAGGCCCGGATGCTGGGCGTCGATCTCGGCGAGGCAGTCGCGCAGATGGAAGCCGGGAATCGAGCGCCCGGAGCCCTTCCACTCGCGGCCGTCCTCATCGCCCGGCGCCAGCGCGAACACGGGGCGATGCAGGCGCTCCTTGAGCTTCGAGGCGACGAGACCGACCACGCCGGCATGCCAACCCGCATCGGCGAGCGCCAGGCCGGCGCTGACGTGTGCCTGCGCGCTGAAATCCGCGCGCAGCACGGCGGCTTCGGCCTGTTCGACCATCTGCTGCTGCAGTTCGCGGCGCTCGGCGTTGAGCGCGTGCAGGCGCTGCGCCAGGGCGAAGGCGCTCGCCTCGTCGTCGCTGAGCAGGCATTCGATGCCCACCGCCATGTCCTCGAGGCGGCCGGCGGCATTGATGCGCGGCCCCAGCACGAAGCCGAAGTCGGTGGCCGAGGCGCGGCTGGGATCGCGGCCCGCCACGCGGTAGAGCGCGCGCACGCCGGCGCAGGCCCGGCCCGCGCGGATGCGCTTCAGCCCGGCCTGCACCAGCAGCCGGTTGTTGCGGTCCAGCGGCACCAGATCAGCCACCGTACCCAGCGCCACGAGATCGAGCAGTTGACCGAGGTCCGGCTCCGCACCGGCGAAGGCGGCGCGCTCGCGCAGCCGCGCGCGGAGCGCGAGCAGGAGATAGAACACCACACCGACGCCGGCCAACGCTTTGCTGGGAAACTCGCAGCCGGGGACGTTCGGGTTCACCAGCGCATCCGCAGGCGGCAGGCTGTCGCCGGGCAGGTGGTGGTCGGTGACGATGACCCGCACGCCACAGGCCTGCGCCGCTGCGATGCCCGCATGCGCGGCCACGCCGTTGTCGACGGTCAGGATGAGATCCGGCGCCGGTTCGAGCTCGGCCACCAGCGCGGGCGACAGCCCGTAACCATGGAGGAAGCGATTGGGAACGCGGTAGCCAACGCGGCGGAAGCCCAAGAGGCGCAGGCCGCGCACCGCGACCGCGCTGCCGGTGGCGCCATCGGCGTCGAAGTCGCCGACCACCAGCACCGACTGGTCGGCCTCGCGTGCTGACACCAGCAGGTCGACCGCGGCCTCGAGGCCGGCCAGCCGCGGTGCCAGCAGCCCGGAAAGGCGCAGGTCGAGTTCATCGGCGGACTGCACCCCGCGGGCGGCATAGACGCGACGCAGTACGGGGTGCAGGCCAGGTGCCTCCAGCAGCGGCACCGGCGGCACGCTGCGACGTTCGATGCGCATGCGCGCTACTCGAAGCTGGTGGCCGGCCGCTTCCAGAGGCGCAGACCGTGGCTGCGGCGGTAGTTCCAGCCGTGACCATCGCCGAAATCCACGGTCAGGCTGGACAGCTTGCCGCGGCCGACGCGATCGAGCAGCGGCGCGAACACCGCCGACTCCAATGCCTCGAGACTGCGCGCACCGCGCAGATCGATGGCGGCATCGTCGAGTTGCTCGGGCAGCTCGTCACTCTCGATGCGCTCGATGCTGATGCCCGAAAGCTGAGCCAGCGCGCAGGCCAGCGGCTCGGCGGCATAGAGCGTTCCGACGCCGGAGACCACCTGCTGCGGCAATACACCGCCGCCCCAGATCCAGAGTGCATTGGCAGGCGTGCGCCCGGCTGCGACTCGCGCCTGGTTGACCGGATGGTTGTGCAGGAGGACTTGGGCCTCGTTGAGCAGAGCACGCCAGCGCCGTCCTTCGTCGCCGTAGGGCAGATGCACGCCATAGTCGTCACCGAGGGCGTCTTCAGGCGTGGAAAACGCAGGCAGCCGCTGGCCCGGTTCGACACGCAGGTACCAGCGCGTCGTCGTCGGCGCCGTCAAGGGCATGCCGAAATCACCCAACAGGGGCTGCACCGCCAAGGCCAGCGCCTCGGATTCCTCCGGCCGCAAGCCCAGCTCACCCACGGCCATCAGGCGCACGCCGCTCATCTCAGGCTGCAGAAAGGCGGGATCGGCGCGCAGCCACTGGCTGCCTGCGGCATCGCCGCAGTCGAAGTGGCGGGACAGGGCCGCCGCCGGCAGGCCGAGCGGCGTGATGTCGAACAGGCGGGCGAGCTGGCCCAGTTCGCCCGCCTCGCCGTCCTCCAGCGCGTCGCCGCGGCCGATGAGTTTCTGCAGCGAGGGGGCCTGCGCGAGCTCACCGCGCAACTTGGCGCGGGCCGGAAGCAGAAGGATGCAGCCGCTGCCGCTCATCCGGCGTAGCGCACGCTGATGATGTCGTAGCTGCGCTCACCGCTGGGCGCGGCGATGGTGACCGAGTCACCCTCGTTCTTGCCGATCAGTGCGCGGGCAATCGGGGCTGAAACCGAGATCAGGCCCTGTTTGATGTCGGCTTCGAGGTCGCCAACGATCTGGTAGGTGACCTCCTCGTCAGTCTCGCTATCGGCCAGTTCGACGGTTGCACCGAACACGATCTTGCTGCCGGCGGCCAGCTTGGAGACGTCGATCACCTGGGCATGCGAGAGCACGGACTCCAGCTCCTTGATGCGGCCCTCGATGAAACCCTGCTGCTCGCGGGCGGCGTGGTACTCGGCGTTCTCCTTCAAGTCGCCATGCGCGCGCGCCTCGGCGATCGCGGCGATCACTTCGGGGCGCTTCACCGACTTCAGGTGTTCAAGTTCCTCGCGCAGACGCTGGGATCCTTTCAGCGTGAGGGGGGCTCTCATGCGTTCAACTCCTCGTGCAGCTCCTGCAGCGACAGCACGTCGCCCGAGCCGCGGAACTCCAGCGAGTGCAGCAGAGCACGCGCGCCGGAGATGGTGGTGGAATAGGTCACCCGATGCTGCAGCGCCTCACGGCGGATCGAGAAGGAATCGGCGATCGCCTGGCGGCCCTCGGTGGTGTTGACGATATACACGATTTCGCCGTTCTTGATGAGGTCCACCACGTGCGGGCGGCCCTCGGCCACCTTGTTGACCACGGCGCAGTCGAAACCCTTCTCGCGCAGGAAAGCCGCGGTGCCCGAGGTGGCGATCAGGCTGAAACCCTGCTTGACCAGCAGCTCGGCCACCGGCAGCAGGCGCTGCTTGTCGGGATCACGCACCGACACGAAGGCCTTGCCCGGCGGCGGCACCTTGATGGACGCCGCCTCCTGAGCGCGTGCAAAGGCCGCACCGAAGCTGCGGCCCACGCCCATCACTTCGCCGGTGGAGCGCATTTCCGGGCCCAGGATCGGATCGACATTCTGGAACTTGGCGAAGGGGAAGATCGCCTCCTTCACCGACCAGTAATCCGGCACGATCTCGGCGGTTGCGCCCTGCTGCACGAGGCTCTGCCCGACCATGCAGCGGGCGGCGATCTTCGCCAGAGGTCGGCCGGTGGCTTTGGACACGAAGGGCACGGTGCGCGAGGCGCGCGGGTTCACTTCGAGGATGTAGACGGTGCCCCCACCCTCGCCGTCCGGCAGCACGGCGAACTGGGTGTTCATGAGACCCACCACCTTGAGCTCGCGCGCCATCGCCGCGACCTGCACCCGCAGCTCGTCCTGCAGGGCCTTCGACAGCGAGTACGGCGGCAGCGAGCAGGACGAATCGCCCGAGTGCACGCCCGCCTCTTCGATGTGCTCCATGATCCCGCCGATCAGCACATTGCCCTCGGCGTCGGCGACCACGTCGACGTCGATTTCGACGGCGTTGTCGAGGAAGCGGTCGAGCAGCACCGGCGACTCGTTGGACACGCTGACCGCATCGCGGATATAGCGCGACAGGTCGGCATCCGAATACACGACCTCCATCGCGCGACCGCCCAGCACGTAGCTTGGGCGAACGACCAGCGGATAGCCGATCTCGTGCGCGATCAGCAGGGCCTGCTCGGGCGTGCGCGCCGTACGGTTCGGCGGCTGGTTCAGGCCCAGCTTCTGGATCATCTGCTGGAAGCGCTCGCGGTCTTCAGCGAGGTCGATCGAGTCCGGACTGGTGCCGATGATCGGCACGCCGGCCTCTTCCAGCGCGCGCGCGAGCTTGAGGGGCGTCTGGCCGCCGTACTGGACGATCACGCCCTTGGGCTTTTCCTTGTCGACGATCTCCAGCACGTCTTCGAGCGTCAAAGGCTCGAAGTACAGGCGGTCGGAGGTGTCGTAGTCGGTCGAGACCGTCTCCGGATTGCAGTTGACCATGATGGTCTCGAAGCCGTCCTCGCGCAGGGCGAGGGCGGCGTGTACGCAGCAGTAGTCGAACTCGATGCCTTGGCCGATGCGGTTGGGGCCGCCGCCCAGCACCATGATCTTGTTGCGGTCGGTCGGCTCGGCCTCGCACTCGTCCTCATAGGTCGAATACAGATAGGCCGTGCTGGTCGAGAACTCGGCCGCGCAGCTGTCGACACGCTTGAACACCGGGCGCACGCCAAAGGCATGGCGCAGCGCACGTACCGCCTTCTCGTCGGTGCCCAGCAGCTTGGCCAGACGCATGTCGGAAAAGCCCAGACGCTTCAGCGCGCGCAGGCGGGTCGCATCCAGCGCAGCCAGGCCACCGGCCGCCACTTCGCCCTCGGTGCGGATCAGGTGCTCGATCTGGCGCAGGAACCAGGGGTCGATACCGGAGAGCGCGTGCACTTCGTCCACGCCCAAGCCGTGGCGGAAAGCATCGCCCACGTAGAACAGGCGGTCCGGACCCGGCTCGCGCAGCTGGCGGCGCAGTTCCAGCATGCCATCCGCATCGAGATGCGCCGGCAGCATGGGATCGAAGCCGGTGCGGCCAGTCTCCAAGCCGCGCAAGGCCTTCTGCAGTGATTCCGACTGCGAGCGGCCCATCGCCATCACCTCGCCCACCGACTTCATCTGGGTGGTGAGACGCGAATCCGCGGCGGGGAATTTCTCGAACGCGAAGCGCGGAATCTTGGTGACCACGTAGTCGATGGTCGGCTCGAAGCTCGCCGGCGTGGCACCGCCGGTGATCTCGTTGCGCAGCTCGTCCAGCGTGTAGCCCACGGCGAGCTTGGCCGCGACCTTGGCGATCGGGAAGCCGGTGGCCTTGGACGCCAGAGCCGACGAGCGCGACACGCGCGGGTTCATCTCGATGACAACGACGCGGCCGTTCTTCGGGTTGACGCCGAACTGCACGTTCGAGCCGCCGGTATCGACGCCGATCTTGCGCAGCACCGCGATCGAGGCGTCGCGCAGGCGCTGGTACTCCTTGTCGGTGAGCGTCTGCGCCGGCGCCACGGTGATGCTGTCACCGGTGTGCACGCCCATGGCGTCGATGTTCTCGATCGAGCAGACGATGATGCAGTTGTCCGCACGATCGCGGACCACCTCCATCTCGTACTCCTTCCAGCCGAGAACCGATTCCTCGACCAGCACCTCGTGCACCGGACTGAGCTCCAGTCCGCGCTTGACGATCTCTTCGAACTCTTCGCGGTTGTAGGCGATGCCGCCACCGCTGCCACCCAGGGTGAAGCTCGGCCGGATGATGGTCGGATAGCCGACCTTGGCCTGGATCTCGACCGCCTGCTCGAAGCTGCGCGCCACCTCGGCCTTGGGGCATTCGAGGCCGATCTCGCCCATGGCGACGCGGAACAGCTCGCGGTCTTCGGCCATGCGGATCGCTTCGCGCGAGGCGCCGATCAGCTCGACGCCGTACTTCTCGAGCGTGCCGGCGTCCGCCATGTCCAGCGCGCAGTTGAGCGCAGTCTGGCCGCCCATGGTCGGCAGCAGGGCGCAGGGCTTCTCCTTGGCGATGATCTTCTCGACCGTGGCCGGGTTGATCGGCTCGATGTAGACCGCGTCCGCCGTATCGGGGTCGGTCATGATCGTCGCCGGGTTGGAGTTGACCAGCACGACGCGGTAGCCCTCCGCCTTCAGCGCCTTGCAGGCCTGCGCGCCCGAGTAGTCGAACTCGCAGGCCTGGCCGATGACGATCGGGCCGGCGCCGATGATGAGGATGGTCTTGAGATCAGTTCGCTTGGGCATCGGTCAGGTCGGTCGAGGAATCGGGTTGGATGGCGGCGGCATCGAGCACGCGCACGGTCTGCACGGTCTCGGCGGGAATGGTCAGGTCGAAGCCGCCCTGCGCAGGCGGCAGGCGCAGCACCAGCTGCGCCTGCGCGTGGCTGACGAGCTCGCCGCGGCGACGGCTGCCATAAATCGAGAGCACCTCAAGCTCGCGCCCGATGTAGGGCGCAAGGTCCTCATAGGCGATGCGACCGTCGCGCGCGGGCAGCGGAATCTCCTGCTTGGGCGGCTGTGGCGCAGGAATCCGCGGCGGGTCGGAGACAACCTCTTCGATCTCGGGATCGAGAGGCACACCGTCCTCAAGCCGGGTGCGGGCGACTTCCGCGGCCACCTGCTGCTCGCGCAGGGTCATCGGCCGCACTTCGGCGAAAGCGAAGCGCACCGGATCGATGCCACTGACCCGCACATAGGGCGCCAGTGCCTGACGCAGGGCCTCGCCCTGCATTGACGCGAGCTGCATCAAGCCGAGCGCCGATGACGGACGGGTCTCGATGCGGAACTCGCCGCCATCGGCGGCGAACTTGCCGAAGGCCTTCAACAGGTCGGCGTCGGGCTGCAGGCCGACGGTGCGCAGCAGGCCACGCACCGACTCCATGTGCAGGGCGTTGAAATCGGCGAGGCTCGTGGTCACCCGATCGGTGCACCAGCCGTTGCGGGCCTGCATGAAGCCTTCGTCGATGAAGGCGAGGCTCAGGTTCGCCAGCCGCCCTTGGGCGAGCTGATCAGTGGAAACGCCCGCTCCGCCGGGCAAGGCAACGCCCAGACGCCATTCCAGCCGCCCCACGCCCGGGGTACCCAGATCCCAGCTGATATTGACGATGCCGGCGTCGGAATGCTCGAAGCGCGCGCTGATGACGGTGTCGCTGGCGGGCAGGCCCATGTCGACCAGATTGCTGCGACTGAAGGCATTGACCCCGCAGCCGGCGGCCTCGAAGGGCATGGCACTGTAGGCGCCGATGAAGCCGGCCTCGGGGCCGGAGGGAACGCCCTCGAATTCCAGATTGGCAACGCTGATGCCCATGCGCCGCGGCAGCTGCTGCGGCATGCCGAAAACGCCCGCCTTCAGCATCCATCCGAGGCCGGGGGTTTCCAGCGCGACTCGCCCGGTGCGCAAGCGCAGGCCCTGCGCTCCCGGCAGGCGCGGGGCGACCTCCAGGCTGTCGACGCCCATCTGCCCATCGAAAGTGAAGAAGCTGCCGCCGCGCTGAACATCCGCGAAAGCCTGCAGCGACTCGACCTGGCGGGAGATCGCCGCGTCGACGCGCCACCACACCAGACCGTACAGCAGAGCGATCGGCAGCCCCACCCGCGTCAGGCCCCAGAAGATCCAGCGACCGGGACTGCTGCGGCTCGTTCGGGCGGAAGCTTTGCGTGCCATGGGGGACTCCTTGCGGGATCAGCGCGAGGGTGACATCAGCTCGATGAAGCGATCGAACAGACCGGCAACGTCGTGCGGTCCAGGCGCTGCCTCCGGGTGCCCCTGGAAACTGAAGGCAGGCGCGTCGGTGAGCGCGATGCCCTGCAAACTGCCGTCGAACAGCGAACGGTGGGTGGCTCGCACGTTGGCCGGCAGGCTGGACTCGTCCACCGCGAAGCCATGGTTCTGGCTGGAGATCATGACCCGGCCGCTGTCGAGGTCCTGCACCGGGTGGTTGGCACCGTGGTGGCCGAACTTCATCTTCAGGGTGCGCGCGCCGGCCGCGAGACCCAGCAGCTGATGCCCAAGGCAGATGCCAAAGGTCGGCAGCTTGGCTTCGATGAAGCGGCGGATCGCGGCGATGGCGTAGTCGCAGGGCTCGGGGTCGCCGGGGCCGTTGGACAGGAACACGCCGTCCGGCTTGAGCGCCAGCACCTCGTCGGCGCGGGTCTGCGCCGGCACCACGGTGAGCCGGCAGCCGCGCTCGGCGAGCATGCGCAGGATGTTGCGCTTTACACCGAAGTCGTAGGCCACCACGTGGAAGCGCGGGGCCGGCGTCTCGAAGACCTGGCGATCCAGCGCATACCGGCCCTCGGCCCAGGCGTAGGGTGCCGTGACGCTGACGACCTTGGCGAGGTCCATGCCCTTGAGGCCCGGGAACTCACGCGCGCGGCGCAGCGCCTCTTCGGCGGTGGCGCCCTCGCCGGCCAGAATGCAGCCGTTCTGGGCGCCGGAGTCACGCAGACGACGGGTCAGCGCGCGGGTGTCGATCTCGGCGATCGCCACAACGCCGCGGGCCTGCAGCCATTCCGGCAGGTCGGACTGGCTGCGCCAGCTGCTGGCCGGGGTCGGCTGCTCGCGGATGATGAGGCCGGAGGCGAAGACCTTGCCCGCTTCGTCATCGACGTCGGTGCAGCCCGTGTTGCCGATGTGCGGATAGGTCAGGGTGACGATCTGCTGCGCGTAGGAGGGATCCGTGAGGATTTCCTGGTAGCCGGTCATGGCGGTGTTGAACACCACCTCGCCGACCGTGCAGCCGGAAACGCCCACCGACACACCGCGATACACGGTGCCGTCGGCAAGAGCCAGAAGAGCGGGTTGGGTCACGAGCGATTCGCCTTGTGAGGATCGGGGAGGCACCCCTGCGAGCGGCGCTGGACGCAGCTTGCGCGAAACCGCCGGGCTTGCGTCTAGCAGGTCCGGAGGCCGTCGAGGGAGGGGGCGAAAGGTGAAGCAGGCGAGGCGGAAGTTTACGTTTTCCGCTCACAACCTGTCCACCTGTGCGAACGCAGCAAACGCGTGCGGCGATCACGGTTCAGGGCATGCATGACGCGATGTCGTCGCTCGCAGCGGGCCCCGCCACCCGAGCTCAGTCGGCGAGCCCCAGCACGTCCTCGACGCGATACCGCCCCGGCCCGCGACCGCTGAGCCAGGCCGCGGATTTCAGCGCGCCGCGCGCGAACACCTCGCGACTGGCCGCGCGGTGGGTGAGCTCGATGACTTCCGCCTCGCCCGCCAGCAGGATCTGGTGATCGCCAACGACATCGCCGCCGCGCACGGCGTGGAAGCCGATCTCGCCGGCAATGCGCGGCGCCTGCGCGCCCTCGCGCCCATGCCGCGCCAGCGCAGCGAGCGACTGCCCGCGCCCGGCCGCGATGGCCTCGCCCAGACGCAGGGCCGTGCCCGAGGGAGCGTCCTGCTTGCGGCGATGGTGGGTTTCGATGATCTCGCAGTCCCAGTCGGGCACGGCCGCCGCAGCGCGCCGGGCCAGCGCCGCCAGCAGGGCCACGCCCAGCGAGAAGTTCGCCGCCCACAACACCGGCACCCGCTGTGCCGCCTGATCGAGGGCAGCCAGCGCCGCGGCATCGAGGCCGGTGGTGCCGGACACCAGCGCCGCACCGCGCTCGGCACAGGCCGCCGCCAGCGCAGGCAGGGCGCTGGGCGCGCTGAAGTCGATGACGACATCGAAGGCTGGTGCCTGGGCGATCTGCGCGGGGCGCAGCACCGCGAGCGCACCGAGATCGGCGCGCGGTGCGTTGGCCACGGCCGCGACCAGATGCAGGCCGGGGTGTTCGGCCACCAGCGACAGCAGGCTGCGGCCCATGCGGCCCGAAGCTCCGTGGATCAGCAGCCTGGCGCGGCGATCGTCCATGGTCATTCACCGGTGAGAGTCAGGGGCCGCGAGTGTAGGCGAGCCCGCGCTGCGGGATGCCAACGCGAAGCGCTGCCTGCGCAATTGGACCGTTCTCGGCAACGCTGCGGTGCACGTCTGGGGCTGGCAGCCCCGCCCTGTCCTTCCTATTCTGCGCGGGCCGTGCAAGGTGCTCCATCTGGCCTGGGCCTTCGGGACCACCGCGCCGCCCCCCCTCCGCCGGCATCGGATGCCGGCCTGCCCGCACAGGGACGCCCATGCCCCCCCATTCTCTTTCGCCCGCCAAGGCAACGGCCGCTGCACTTGGCCTGTGCCTGGCGCTGGCCCTGCTCACGCCGGCGTTGGCCGCGGAGCCGGCCCGCGCGCCTTGGACCACCCTGCAGGCCGGCATCAGCGACGCCCCGGACACGCCGAACACCGACTTCGTGCTGCTGACCCACGCAAGGCCACAGCCGCGCCTGCCGTTTGGACTCGACTTCTACGCGCTGAACGCCGGCAGCATCGGCCGCCATGACACCGCCCCCGCGGGCAGCGACCAGCGCGTGCATTTCGCCTCGCTGCAGCTCGGCTACGACTTCGGCCGGGTGACCCTGGCCTCGGGCCTCGCGGCCGTCAGCCACGTCACCAACTACCTGAGCAGCGGCTACCAGTTCCACAGCCACCTCGGCATCCGCTTCGGTCGCCTGGTGATCGGCCTGGGGCACCTCTCGAACGCCCGCACGCGCCAACCGAACAAGGGCGAAAGCTATCTGTCGGTGGGCTTCCAGTTCTAGGCGGAGGCCACATCAGCGCGCCGCTGGACCTGCGAGCTCAACAGGCGGCCACGCGTGCCGCTGCCGCCCGCGGGCTCAGCGCTCGCTGATGACGAAGCTGCCGAAGGCGACGCCCACATCCCAACCCTTGCCCGTGCCCGAAAGTGCAAGCGAAATCTCGCCCTTGGTGACCACCTGCCCTTTGGCCGAACGTCCGGCCCCGGCATGCGCTTCGGCGCTGGCATAGCCGCCGATCAATTCGCGGATGTCGTCGACGCCGGAGAACTCGCCCACGCCGTTCTCGATGCGCGACTTGCCGAACGAAATTCCGCCGCCACGCGCCTCCAGCCGTACGCGCATCGACTGGCCGTTGTTGCAGGTGATCGTGCCTTCGCCGCTCGAACGCTTGTAGAAGGCCGACCAGCCGGAAAGATTGAAGCGCATCTCGCAGTCGACATTGCCGGCACGCGCCGCTTCGAGAGGCAGCAGCGCGGCGGCGAATGCGAGTACGGCAGCGCAACGAAGGGGACGGTGCATGGCGGGCTCCCGGCGATCTGAAGAGGGATGCAAGGCTAGCGCAGCCGCGGCCCGCCGACGATCCGCAGCCCGGCGGCGGCTCGGTCCTGCATCGACGCAAGCGGTACCGGCACGGGCTCACGGAAACGGAATGTCATGGGAAGCGCTCGGCGGCGGCACTCGCCCCCAAGGGGCAGTCTCGCCCCGGCGGAAGATGCCTCTTGGCTCGCGGGAGGCGCGTTAGTTCGCCCCACCGCGCATCGTCAGAAGCGCTCGCCGCGAGGCAGGTAGCGCCAACTCGACTCAGGCAGCTTGGCCAAGGGCACGCGCCCGAGACGGATGCGCCGCGCCGAGAGCAGACGCAGATCCACCTGCCCACACATCCACGCCAACTGGCCCGGGCGCACATCCTTGATGGCGAAGCGCAGGCGGGTTTCGCTCTGCCAGCTCACCTTGCACGGCGGCAGCGTGCGGCCCTCGAAGCGCAGCCCATGGCTCAGGCGATGCAGGCCGTAGGCGGCGACGCTGCCCTCGACCTCGACGATGAACTCCTGCTCGATGCGGGCTCCTTCCTCGCGCATGCGATGGAGCAGACGCCCGTCCTGGGTGAAAGGCTGCAGGCCGCAGGCGCCGTGCTCCAGCGGCAGCAGCGGGGACAGCCTGCGCAGATGTCGGCGCAGCGGGCGGATGCCGCTGGGGTCGTCCGCCCAATGCCGGTCCGCGGCAACCAGGGCCGGCGCCACCTCCACGCCGGCGGGCTTGTGCAACAGCACGGTCATGGGCTCCAGCGGCGCGGCGATGGCCTCCAGATCCACCTCGACGCGCTGCTCGCGCACCGGATGCTCGGGACGGTCGATCACCTCGCCATCGACGCTGACGCAGCCGCCCTCGATGTAGCGCTCGGCCTGGGCACGCGAGCAGCCGGTCAGCTCGATGACGCGTTTGGACAGTCGGATGGGCTCGGACATCGATGGGGCCGTGGAAAGCAGCGCCGAGTGTACGCGCCCGCGGTACAGCCGCTGCCGCAAGGGCCGCATCAAGCGCGGTCGGCGCGGCTCATCCTGCGGCCCCGGTAATGGCGGTGGTCCGCCAGCGCGAGCAGCTCGGCGTCCTCAGGCGTGTCGCCATAGGCGTGGACCTCGGCATAGGCCGCGAGATCGATGTGCCCACGGACGCGGCGCGCCTTTTCAGCCCCCACGCATTGAGCACCCGCGAACACACCGGTGCAGCGGCCATCGACCGTCTCCAGCTCCGAACACAGCAGCTCCAGCCCCTGAGCCGCCGCCCACGGCCGGAGATACGTGCCGAGCCCACCGGACACGATCACCACGCGATCACCGCGCTGGCGATGCCAGAGGAGACGCGCCATGGCCTCCGGCCGCAGCACGCCGGGCAGGTAATCCGCAGCGAAGCGCACGCCTTCCCGCTCCAGCGCCTCGCGATCCGCGCCCGTGAAGCCAAGCCTCACGATCGCCGAGCGCAGGCGCGTACCCGACACCAGCCGCAGGCGATAGCCCAACACCAGCGGCCATAGCCGCAGCCAACCGGCACGCAGGCGCGACCTGGGCAGCACGCGCTTGAGAAAGACCGGGAAGGTCTCACACGTCGTCAGGGTGCCGTCGAAATCAAAGAGGGCGAGGTCGGATCGGGTCGGCATGCTGCACAACAGTCTATGGCAGGCGAAGGCCAGACAGGCCGCTTCCTACCCCAGGGCCCGGACGGCCGCGACTGGCCAACCTCGAAGCGAGGTCGGCATCAGCGGCAGCGAGTCATCGGGCTTCATCATCGGGCTGTGCGCCGCCGCACTGGCCAGTGGGCTGATGTTCCGGCGCTGGTCATCCCATTCGCGGCGGCCCGAGAACAGTGATTGGCACGGCGAAGCTCACGGCGGCTAGGGCAGTTGCTTCAGAGCCGAGCGCGGCGCACGCGTCGGAGTGGGCCTTTCTGTCGCGCCCACGGAACTGGCGCAGCCCATGCCGGCAAGACTGAGCTTGCTTGGCTGGTGAGCGACCGGCTTCGCTCTGGTCCACCATCACTGGAAACCTGCCCGGGTCCACCGCCCCCATAGGTTCGACGCAAGCGCGATGCTGCCCACCGTGCGACAATCCGCGCCCCTTTCCACCCCAACCAAGGACTCCGCCATGAAGCTGGCCCGTCTGCGTCGCCGTCGCAATCGCCTCCGCCGTGATCTGCGTACCCGCGGCAAGCTGTAAGCAGAACCCCGCGACCCACCGCAGCGTCTGACGCCGGTGGGTCGCTGTTTTTGAGCGTCCAAACTCGGGCCGGGATCCGCGCAGCATGAGGTCGCGCCGGATGAGGTCGCGCCGAACCCGCCAGGCAGGCGCGGTTCAACGCTGCGGGTGCATTGAGCGACACATCGCCTGCGCACTCCGCGGCGTTCGTCCCCCGCAGCACGCGCCGCGCCTCTACTCCCTGCGCAGCGACTCCATGGGCGCCAGCCGGGACGCACGACGCGCCGGCAGGTAGCTGGCGAGTGCGCCTATCGCCAGCATCAGCAGGGCCATCCCGAGAAAGGTCGCTAGGTCCAGCGCCTGCACGCCAAACAGGAGGCTGCCAATCGCCTGGCTGGCAACGGCCGCGGCCATCAGGCCGAGGCAGACCCCCGCGGCGACCACCCCCAGGCCTTGACTGACGATCATCCGCTGCACGCGGGCCGCTGGGGCGCCCAGGGCCATGCGCACGCCGATCTCGCGGGTGCGCGAGGCGACCACGTAGGAAAGCACTCCGTACAGGCCCACCGCCCCGAGGCAGACCGCCAGCGTCGCCGCGAGACCGAGCGTCAACAGCGTGAACGACAGGCGCGTGAGCGAGGCATCGACCAGGCCCTGCAGGGTGAAGACGCGATACATCGGAGCCTCAGGCGCGAGTTCGCGGAGCAAGGCCCGCACCTCACCACCGATGCTGTCGGCGCGCGCGCTCTTGATCACGTAGGCCGGCGTGGTCACCGTCCACGACGGACCCGTCGAGGGCGCCATCAAGGGCAGGTAGACCAGCGGTTCCGGCGGCGACCAGAAGTTGTCCTGCAGGACGTTCTCGACGACACCGACAACGGTTTCCCAGTCCTCGCGGCCCTCGCGCTGCAGCCGCTGGCCCAACGGATCGCGGCCCGGCCAGAGCCGCTCGGCCGCGGCACGGCTGACGATGAGCACGCCGCTGCCCGCATGGTCCTGTGCGGTGAACTCGCGACCGGAAACCAAGGAAATGCCCATGCTGCGGAAGTAGTCGCCGGCGCTGTAGGTGATGTTGATCACCTGCCCCTCCGCCGCGGAAACGCCCATGTCCTGGGTGCGAGCGCGCGAGGCCGCGGTGCCTTCGTTGAGCGGAACGTTCTCGACCAGACCGACCGACTGCACGCCCGGCACGGCCCGCAAGCGTTCCAGCACTTCGAGGTGGAAGCGCGACCACGCCGCCGGGCTGTCCAGGCGAGCCTGTTCGGGTGCGAACTGGAAGGTGAAGACGTCGCGGACCTCGTAGCCCGGATCCACGTTGTAGAGCGCGTTGGCGCTGCGCAGCAGCAGCCCGGCACCGATCAGCAGGGTGAGCGCCATCGCGGTCTGAGCCACGACAAGGCCTTGGCGAGTGCGGTTCTCGCCTGCGATGTGGCCACGCCCCCCCTCGCGCAGACCCGACAGCTCCGGAGCGGCGCCGCGCCAGGCCGGCAGCAGGCCACACAGCACGCCGGAGAGCAGCGCCGTCGCGGCAGTGAAGGCAAGTGTCGCGGCATCCAGACCTGCATCGGAGAGGCGCGGCACCCCGGCCGGCGCGAAGCTCACCAGCAAGGGCAGCAGCAGGGCCGCGATCAGCACGGCCAGCATGCCCGCCATCGCGGCGACCAGGATCGACTCGGCGAGCTGCAGACGTACCAGCTGCACGCGGCCAGCCCCGAGCGCACGCCTGACCGCGAGTTCGCGCTGGCGTGACTCCGCGCGCACCAGGAACAGATTGGCCAGATTCGCGCAGGCCACCACCAGCAGCACCGCGGCGGCAGCCAGCAGCAGCCAGAGCGGACCCGCGATCGGCCCCAGCAGCTGCGCATCCAGCGGCTGCACGATCACCCGGTACTGCTGCATGAGGCGGCTGTAGGCCGCCGTACCGCCAAAGCGCTCCGGCATTTCAGCCGCCAGCAGCGAAAGCTCGGCCTGCAGGGCTTCGGCCGTGACTCCGGGGCGGGCGCGCACGATCATCGCCGAGTTGAAGCGGCCGGTCTGGCCGATGCTGGATTCGTCGACGGGGCGCGCCATCCACAGCCAAGTGTCTTCTTCGGGAAAGCGGAAGTGGGGAGGCATGACCGCCACGATCTCGCGGGGCTCACCGAACAGGGTCACGGTGCGACCCAAGACCGCCGGGTCGCGCCCGAACCAGTCGGCCCAGAAGCGATCGCTGATCACCGCCACCGGCACCGGCTCATCGGCGACCGGCAGGCGGCCCAGCGCGGGCGCCACGCCGAGCGCGTTGAAGAACTCGCTGCTGGGCGAGGACATTTCCAGCCGCTCGGCGCGCTCGTCGACGCGTACGGTGTTGGTGAATCCGTTGTACTGGGCGGCATGTTCGATGAGCTTGGAGCGCTCTCGATAGTGCACGAGGAATTCGTTGGCCACGCCCAGTTCGCCGCTGAACTGGGAGCCCGGCGCATCGCCCGACACGTAGAACAGGCGCTCCGCCTCCGGAAACGGCAAAGGGCGCAGAAGCACCGCGTTGACGGCACTGAACAGTGCCGCCAGGGCGCCCATGGCCAAGGCCAGCATCAGCACCGCAGTGAGGGTGAAGCCCGGCGTGCGGGCAAGGGCCCGCGCGGCATGGCGCAGATCGGCAATCAGCGGTTTCATGATGAGTTGCACCGGTCCAGAAGGCGTTCACGACCCTGTAGGCCGACAGGAGCAGCCACAGCACGCAACGTGCCAACCAGGAGAACGCCGCGCAGCGAGCGCTTCTCCCGCGTCGGAGCGCGCGCACTGTTCAGCCGTGGACAGTCGACTGTCCGGAATCAGTCAGCTCAGGCTTGCGACGTGACTCCCGGATCCGCCCTGCGGCGTCGTGTGGATCGCGCGACGTCGCCACGATAAAGCCTGTCCGCTGCCGCCAAGCGCTCGTGTATGCGCGTCCGAAGATCGGGCGGACCCAGCACTTCGACCTCCGGTGCGAGCGCCAACAGTTGAATACTGGCCCGTTCGACGCCCTCGATCGGGATCTGCAGTCTCCACATTCCGCCGCGGCGTTCGCGCGGGCTCGCACGCCCCACCGCAGCGGCGCAGGCACTGTTCAGCTCTGCCAGCGCCTGCAGGCCCTTGGGGCTCGCCCTTACGCTTGCGTGCCCGGCATACAGCTCGCGCTCGAAACGCTGCACCGATTCTCGCCAATAGTCGGACAGCACGAATCCTCGCGGCCGCTTCGACTCGATCGCAAGCTCGGTGGCGCTGACGATGCCTGCCACTTTGAAGGTGCTGGCACGACCGTTCAGCAGGGCAACCAAGTACCAGTGGCCGGCCTTGGTCACCAGCCCCAAGGGATGCACCAGGCGTTCGGATCGCTTCCGCCAGCTGACGTAGTCGATCCGCAGCGCCCGGTCCTTCCACAGCGCCGCGGCGACCACGCGCAGCAGCGGCGCCGGCGTTGGCGCGCGATACCAGTCGAGTGGGTCCAGATGCAGGCGGTCACTCACTCTGAGCGCTTCCGCGCGGGCCGCGCCCGGCAGGGCGCCGAGCAATTTCCCTCGCGCCGCCGCCACCGCACCCGCAAGCCCGAGTTCGGCGGCCGGCGCCGCCAGACCCGCCAGCAGCACCGTCTGCGACTCCGCCTCGGTGAGCCCGGTCAGGCGGGTCTGCCAGCCGGGAGCAAGCTCGAAGCCTCCGTGGCGGCCGCGCTGGGCGTAGATCGGCACACCGGCGGCACTCAGCTCGTCGACGTCGCGGTACAGGGTGCGCACGGACACTTCGAGCCGCGCAGCCAGCTCGACCGCGCTGATGCGCCCGCGCGCCTGCAGCAGCATCTGGATTGACAGCAGGCGACTGGCACGCATGGCCAACTTCCCGGACAGGAGCCGGCTTAAAACATGACACATCCTGGCAGGTATGGCGCGGAGACTGTCGTTCACCGGGGTCCTTGAGCGCTCGCGCCAGGGCGCATCGCAGATCGGAGCCCCCGGTGCCATCCAGCCCTCGCCCCCACTCACCGGACTCTCGCCATGACCCTCCATTCAGCCCCCGCTGCGCCCGTCGGCACGCCTTCCGACTTCGACTTCCTGATCGGCCGCTGGCGGGTCGAGCACCACCGCCTGCAGACGCGCCTCGCCGGCGCCAGCGACTGGCAGGTGTTCGCAGGGCACTGCGAAGCGCGGCCGCTGCTGGGCGGATTCGGCAACGTCGACGACAACCATCTGGAGCTGCCGGCCGGCCCCTACCGCGCGGTGTCCTTGCGCAGCTTCGATCCCCACACTCGGCAGTGGTCGATCTGGTGGCTGGATGGCCGCCAGCCCAGCCAGCTCGACGTTCCGGTGCGCGGCGGCTTCGCGGGCGACGAGGGCCTGTTCTTCGCGGAGGATCGACTGGACGGGCGCGCCATACGGGTGCGCTTCCGCTGGCTGCCACGGGATCCCGGCGGCCCGCTCTGGGAACAGGCGTTCTCCGCGGACGGCGGGCAAAGCTGGGAAACCAACTGGCGCATGCGCTTCCTCCGCCTCGACGGATCGGACCCGATCGACGGCGGCTAGAAGAGCGCGCAACCTCGCGAGAGGAAGGTCTGCGTTTTCTGAGGCACCACGCGGGACGCGCGCAGCGCTCTCCGGAAGATCTCCGCGCCATTCGCCTCGGATCTCTCGATCCGATGCGGAGCGACGGCCCCTGCCGAGGCAAAGGCCCTGTCACACGGGCGGCGATGGACGCACGGCAGGGTCGGCCCGTCTACGGACTCGATGCGTACCCGCCGATCGCGCGCACGCTCAGCTCGCCGTGCGCGAGGGCTCGTAGGCCTCGTAGCGCGGGAGCCGGGCATCCAGATCGTCCCAGCAGGCGCGCGAGCTGACAAAGTTGTGCGAGATCGGGCGTTCGCTGATGGCGCTGTCGAGAATCCCGAGCCGGATCCTCAAGCGCTCCGGATCGGCGGCGTTGGCGCTGAACACGGGCGATCCGCAGCGACCACAGAAATGCCGATGCTTGCCGGGAGCGGACTCGAAGCGGCGCAGCTCGGTCTCGCCTTTCACGATCCGGAATCCGTCAGCGCGGATGAAACCGTTGGTGGCGAAGGCCGTGCCGCTCGCCTTGCGACAGCGCGAACAGTGACAGTGGATGATGTCGCTGATGCCACCAAGCACTTCCACCGCCACCGCCCCACACAGGCAGCTGCCCCGGTAGGCCTCGTCAGGCATCAGCCGGTCATCCGCTCGAAGAAGCTCTTGACCCCGTCCAGCCAGGAGCTGGCACGAGGCGAATGCGCCTGGGCATCGGCGCCTTCGAAGGTCTGCTCGAACTCCTCCAGCAGCTCCTTCTGCCGCTTGGTGAGCTTGACCGGGGTCTCGACCACCACCCTGCACAGCAGATCGCCCTTGGAATGGCTGCGCACCGATTTGACGCCCTTGCCGCGCAGTCGGAAGACCTTGCCGGTCTGGGTTTCGGCGGGGATCTTGACCACTGCCTCACCATCGAGCGTCGGCACGGCCAGCTCGGCCCCCAGTGCCGCCTGACTGAAGCGGATCGGCACCTCGCAGTACAGATCGTCGCCGTCGCGCTGGAAGATCTCGTGCTCGCGCACACGCACTTCCACGTAGAGGTCACCGGCCGGCGCGCCGGCGGGGCCGGCCTCACCCTCGCCCGCCAGACGGATGCGATCGCCGGTGTCGACGCCGGCGGGAATCTTCACCGCCAGGGTCTTCTCGGATTCGATGCGACCCGCGCCATGGCAGGTCTTGCAGGGGTTCTTGATGGTCTTGCCGCTGCCCGCGCAGTGCGGGCAGGTCTGCTGGATGCTGAAGATGCCCTGCTGCATGCGCACGCGGCCGTGGCCGCCGCAGGTGCGGCAGGTTTCGACCTCACTGTCGGCCGAGCCGCTGCCGTCGCAGACACGGCAAGCCACGACGGTGGGAATCTCGATTTCCTTCTCGACGCCGCCCACCGCCTCTTCGAGATCCAGATCGACCACATAGCGCAGGTCGGCACCGCGACGCGGACCGCGCCCGCGGCCGCCACCGAAGATGTCGCCAAAGATGTCGCCGAAGATGTCGCCCATGTCGACACCGCCGGGACCGCCGCGCCCGCCCCCCATGCCACCTTCGAAGGCGGCGTGGCCATGCTGGTCGTAGAGCCGGCGCTTCTGCGCATCGGCCAGCACCTCGTAGGCCTCCTTGGCCTCCTTGAACTTGGCCTCGGCCTCCTTGTCGTCCGGATTGCGATCCGGATGGAACTTCATCGCCAAGCGACGGTAAGCCTTCTTCAGGTCTTCGTCGGAGGCGCTGCGTTCGACGCCGAGCACCTGGTAGTAGTCACGCTTTGACATGGGATTCGGGATTCGGGATTCGTGCTGCGTTGAACGGAGAGGCCGCAGCTAACGCCGCGGCCTCGATCCAGCCTCTAGGGTTGGGAATCACGGTCTCTTGCGAATCCCGAATCCCCAATCCCCAATCCCGGACTCACTTCTTGTCGTCCTTGACCTCGGTGAACTCGGCGTCGACCACATCGTCGTTGGGTGCCGAACCGCCGGCCTGTGCCTGCGGGCCCGGGCCGGCCTGACCGGCTGCGGCGGCCGCCAGCGGCTGCGCGGCTTCCTCCAGCGCCTTGGTCTTGGCCTCGATCTGGCCCTTGTCGTCGCTCTTCATGGCCTTCTCGAGATCCGACAGCGCGGACTCGATGCGACCGATGGCCTCACCGCCGACCTTGTCGCCGTGCTCCTTGATGGCCGCGCGGGTCGAGTGGATCAGGGCGTCGGCCTGGTTGCGGGCGCCGACCAGCTCGTGGAACTTCTTGTCCTCTTCGCGATTGGCTTCGGCGTCGGCGACCATGCGCGCGATCTCGTCCTCGGACAGGCCCGAGCCCGCCTTGATCTCGACGCGCTGCTCCTTGCCGGTCTTCTTGTCCTTGGCGCTGACGTGCAGGATGCCGTTGGCGTCGATGTCAAAGCTGACTTCGACCTGCGGCATGCCGCGCGGTGCTGCCTCGATACCAGTCAGATCGAACTTGGCCAGCGACTTGTTGTAGCGGGCCTGTTCGCGCTCACCCTGCAGCACGTGCACGGTCACCGCGGTCTGGTTGTCCTCGGCGGTGCTGAACACCTGCGAGGCCTTGGTCGGCACCGTGGTGTTCTTCTCGATCAGCTTGGTGAACACGCCGCCCAGGGTTTCGATGCCCAGGCTCAGCGGGGTCACGTCGAGCAGCAGCACGTCCTTGACCGAACCCGACAGCACGCCGCCCTGCACCGCCGCACCGATGGCCACCGCCTCGTCGGGGTTGACGTCCTTGCGCGGCTCCTTGCCGAAGAACTCGGTCACCGCCGCCTGCACCTTGGGCATGCGGGTCTGGCCGCCGACCAGGATGACCTCGCTGATGTCGCTCATGCGCAGGCCGGCATCCTTCAGTGCGATCTTGCAGGGCTCGATGGTGCGCTTGACCAGATCATCGACCAGCGCCTCAAGTTTTGCGCGCGTCAGCTTGATGCTGAGGTGCTTCGGGCCAGAGGCGTCCGCCGTGATGTAGGGCAGGTTCACTTCGGTCTGCTGGCTCGACGACAGCTCGATCTTGGCGCGCTCGGCAGCGTCCTTCAGGCGCTGCAGGGCCAGCGGATCCTTGCGCAGGTCGATGCCCTGGTCCTTCTGGAACTCCTCGACCAGGTAGTCGATGACGCGCATGTCGAAGTCTTCGCCACCGAGGAAGGTGTCGCCGTTGGTAGCCAGCACTTCGAACTGCTTCTCGCCGTCGACTTCGGCGATCTCGATGATCGACACGTCGAAGGTGCCGCCGCCCAAGTCGTACACGGCGATCTTGCGGTCGCCGCCCTTCTTGTCGAGGCCATAGGCCAAGGCGGCCGCGGTCGGTTCGTTGATGATGCGCTTGACCTCGAGGCCGGCGATCTTGCCGGCGTCCTTGGTGGCCTGGCGCTGGCTGTCGTTGAAGTAGGCCGGCACCGTGATCACGGCCTCGGTGACCTTCTCGCCCAGGTAGTCCTCGGCGGTCTTCTTCATCTTGGCCAGCACTTCCGCGCTGATCTGCGGCGGCGCCATCTTCTTGCCGTCGGCCGTCGCCACCCAGGCGTCGCCGTTCTCGTGGGCGACGATGCCGTAGGGCACCAGATCGATGTCCTTCTTCACTTCGGCGTCAGTGAACTTGCGGCCGATCAGGCGCTTCACCGCATAAAAGGTGTTCTTCGGGTTGGTCACGCCCTGGCGCTTGGCCGAGGCGCCAACCAAGGTTTCGCCGTCCTTGGTGAAGGCGACGATGGAGGGCGTGGTGCGATCGCCCTCCGAGTTTTCGATGACCTTGGCCTGGCCGCCTTCCATGACCGCCACGCAGGAGTTGGTGGTGCCGAGGTCGATACCGATGATCTTGCCCATGGGGTGTGCTCCTCTAAGGTTCTTTGCGTGGCCTGGGCGCCAGGCCTTCACTGGCTCGCTACATGGGGCGGTGCGCTGCAGGTTTCAAGCGGCGGGTTCCGCCGTGCTGCAGGTGCCGCGTTCGAATACGCTGCTTACTGCGACACCACGACCATGGCGGGCCGCAGCAGGCGCTCGTTCAGCAGATAGCCCTTCTGGAAGACCTGCAGCACCGTGCCCGAGCCATGCTCGGCGCTGGGCTGGGCGCTGACCGCCTGGTGGTGCTCCGGGTTGAAAGGCTCTCCGGCCGGGTCGAGCTGCTTGAGCCCGTTGCTCTCGGCCACCTTCAGCAGCTCACGCTGGGTCAGCTTCAGGCCTTCCGCCACCGCCGAATCGTTGCCCGCGGTCTCGATGCCGCGCTCCAGCGCGTCCAGCACCGGCAGCAGGTCGCCCAGCAGGCGCTCGTTGGCAAACTTCCGCGCATGCTCGACGTCGCGCAGCATGCGCTTGCGCTGATTCTCGAGGTCCGCGCGTTCGCGCAGCTGCTCCTCGCGCACCATCATCAGGGCCATCTGCAGCTCATCGATGCGGGCCGACAGCAGCTCGACTTCGCTCTGCGGTTCCGCGTGTTCCTGACCCGCGACGGGCTGGGGTTCCTGACTCATGGCGACTCCTTGCAAACGGGAAAACGGGAGGGGCAAAGCCGACCGCGCCGCCGGGCGCAGCGTGAAGGGCGTGCATGCTTCACCCCGTGGCGGGGCGTTTATTGGGCCTGCTGCGCCCGATTCAAGGCCGCGCCCAGCACTTCGGCGGTGGCCTGCACCATCGGGATCACCCGCTCGTAGGCCATGCGGGTCGGGCCGATCACGCCGAGCACGCCCAGCACCTTGCCGTCAGCGCCATAGGGCGCCGTCACCAGGCTGCAGCCGCCGAACGGGGCCACGCCCGACTCCTCGCCGATGAACAGGCGCACGCCCTGCGCGGTGGCGCAGCCTTCCAGCAGCTGCAGCAGCTCGCGCTTGCGCGAAAAGGCCTCGAACAGCTCACGCAGGCGGTCGAGATCGGACAGGTCCTGCACGCCCATCAGCCGGGTCTGACCGGCAACGAGAACGTCCTCAACCGCGCCCGAGCCGCCGAAGGCACCCTCGGCGACCTCCACTGCCGCGGACAGGATGCTGTCCATCGCATGGCGGGTGTCCTTCAACTCGCGGACCAGCTGGGCGCGCACCTCGGCAAGCGCACGCCCGGCGAAATGGGCGTTCAGGTAATTGGCGGTCTGCTCCAGCTCCGACGCGCTGTAGGGCCGGCGCGTGTGCAGGATGCGGTTCTGCACTTCGTTGTCGGTGAACACCAGGATCACCAGGATCCGGTTGCCATCCAGCGGCACGAAGTCGATGTGGCGGAAGGCGAACTGCTCGCGCTTGGGCACCGTCACCATGCCAACGAAATGCGTGGCCGCCGACAGCAGCTCGGACACGTTGTTCAACAGGCCCTGCGTGCCAAGCTGCGGCTGCAGACCGCGTCGCAGGCGATCCATCTCGCCGGGGTCGAGCGGCTTCACCTGCAGCAGACTGTCGACGAACAGCCGGTAACCCTGTGCGGTGGGCACACGGCCAGCGGACGTGTGCGGAGTCGCCACCAGTCCGATGTCCTCGAGATCGGCCATCACGTTGCGAATGGTCGCCGGGCTGATGTCGAGGCCGGCATGCTTGGCGAGGGTGCGCGAACCGACCGGCTCGCCTTCGCGGATGTACTGCGCGATCAGGGCGCGCAGCAGGCCGCGGGCGCGGGCGTCCAGGTGGCGGGGGTCAAGCGGGTGGGCGGGTCGGCTCATCGCTGGAATAGATAAGGCCTCGCGACGGCACAGGCAAGCCCCGCGCGGTCTTGACGGACGTCTTCATCGAGTTGGCTGCCTGCAGCCTGCATGCTAGCGTTCGCGCCCTCGCGCGGTTCGGCGCTCCTGCCGCCCGGCATCGCGCCCGCGCAGCCGCCACGCGAACCAGAATCGGATGCCCGCATGCTCAGCACGCTGTTCGTCAAGGATTTCGCCATCGTCAGCGCGGTCGAGCTGCAGCTCGAAGGCGGCCTGACCGTGATCTCGGGCGAGACCGGCGCCGGCAAGTCTCTGCTGGTGGACGCTCTGCTGCTGCTGACCGGCGCCCGTGCCGATGCCGGGATGGTGCGCCATGGCGCCGAACGCGCCGAGCTGTCGGCCACTTTCCGGTTGCCGCCCGACAGCCCTGCGATTGCGTGGCTGCGCGAGCAGGAACTCGACGAGGACGAGGCCTGCGAGGTGCGCCGCATCGTCCGCGCGGACGGCGGCTCCAAGGCCTGGATCAATGGCCGCCCGGCCACCGTCGGACAGATCAGCGAGCTGACCGCGCATCTGGTCGAGATCCACGGCCAGCATGAGCACCAGGCCCTGCTCGATCGCACCCAGCAGCTGGGGCTGCTCGATGGTTTCGCGCGCGCCCAGGAGGCCCTGCAGCCGGTGCGCGCGCTGGCTCAGGAATACGCGCAGCTGAAGCGCCGCCGCGAGCAGATCGCCGGCGCTGCGACCGACCCCGGCCCGCGCCTCGAACTGCTGCGCCACCAGCTCGGCGAACTCGAGGCCGAGGCCCTGAGCCCGCAGGCCTACGCCGAGCTGATCCAGAGCCATCGCCGTCTGTCGAATGCCAGCAGCCTGATCGAAGCCTGCGCGCGCGCGGTGGCCCGCATCGAGGGTGAGGACGGCTTCGACCTGACCCGCAGCCTGCGCCAGACCGGCGCCGACCTCGCCCGCTTCGGCGAGGACGAGCCGCGGCTGCGCGAGGCCGCCGAACTGCTGGAGTCCGCGGCCATCCAGGCGAGCGAGGCCGGCGCCCTGGTGACCCAGGTGCAGGACAGCCTGGAGCTCGATCCCGCACGCCTTCAGGAAATCGAAAGCAAGCTCACCCGGCTGCACGAGCTGGGGCGCCGCCATCGCGTCGACCCGGCCGAGCTCAAGACCTGTGCAGAAGGCATCGCCCGCGAGATCGAGGAGCTGGAAGAGGCCGGCGGTGCGCTGGCGAAGATCGAGGCGAAGCTGCAGGCGATCGCAGCAGACTGGTCGAAGGCCGCAGCCACGCTCAGCGCGCTGCGCGCGAAGGCAGCCCAAACGCTGTCGAATGACGTATCCGCGCTGATGTCCGAGTTGGGCATGGCAGGCGGGCGGCTGGAAATCCAGATCGAAACCCCGCCCGGAGGCGAGCCCTCGCCACTGGGCGCCGAACGCGTCGAGTTCCTCGTGGCCGCCAACGCCGGCCAGCCGGCCAAGCCGCTCCGGCGCACGGCTTCGGGCGGCGAACTCTCGCGCATCAGTCTCGCCATCGAAGTCGCCACCCTGGGCGTCGACCCCACGCCGACGATGGTGTTCGACGAGGTCGACACCGGCATTGGCGGCGCGGTCGCCGAGATCGTCGGCCAGAAGCTGCGCGCGCTGGGCGCGGAACGCCAGGTGCTGTGCGTCACCCACCTGCCCCAGGTCGCCGCCCAGGGCCATCACCACTATTCGGTGCGCAAGGGCGAGCGGGACGGCGTCACCGTCAGCGCACCGACCCGCCTTTCAAGCGAACAGCGCGTGGAGGAAATCGCGCGCATGCTGGGCGGCGTCGAGATCACCGAGACCACGCTGGCGCATGCGCGGCAGATGGTTGAAAGGCCGGGATTGGGGATTCGGGATTCGGGATTGGACCGACGGTAGCGCTGGCGTCGAGCCACCGAGGATCGGCTTCATCGGGCCGGCGCAGCAGAGAGAGGACCACAGCGAGGCTTTGCGCGCGTTGACGCGCCTCGGAGGCGGCTCAAGCAGTGCTCGCCCCCGAAGGCCTGTACAAGCAATTGGTAGGAAGATCCAAGCGCAGACGGTCAGCCGACAGCAACTTAGCACCCGCGAACACAGACGCGATCGAGTCCTCCGAAGGCAGGAAAAGGGCGGCCCGACAGCGCGGGAGCACGCCCCCGCCAAATCAGCTCAACCCTCGGCCTAATCCCGAATCCCGAATCCCCAATCCCAGCTCTTCAGCGCTTCTTCCGCACATACAGCACGAGGCTGTGGTCCTCGATCTCGTAGCCGTGCTTGGCGGCGATCTCGTGCTGCAGTCGCTCGATCTCCTCGCTGACGAACTCGATCACCTTGCCGGTATCGACGTCCACCATGTGGTCGTGGTGGTGGCCGCGGTCGAGCTCGAACACCGACTGTCCGCCCTCGAAGTTGTGCTTCATGACGAGGCCGGCCGCTTCGAACTGGGTGAGCACGCGGTAGACCGTGGCCAGACCGATGTCTTCCTCACGCTCGAGCAGCTTCTTGTAGATGTCCTCGGCCGTCATGTGGCGCGGGCTGGCGCTTTCCAGCACCTCGAGGATGCACATGCGGGGATGGGTGACCTTGAGGCCGGCGCGGCGCAGATCCTGCGATTCCATCGGGGTCTCCTGAAGCGGGCTGCGGCCTCCGCCGCGGTCGCGAACGGGGCCTGAATACGGCCGCGCACCGTCCTGGCAGCGGGCGACCTGAAGGGCGTCGGAGTGTATCATCGGGCCTCCGTTTGCCCCTGGATTGCCTGTCCGATGCGCTCGATCGCCCTGTCCCTCCTGATTGCCCTCGGTGCCAGCGGCTGCGGCGTGCTCTACAAGGTCGACGTCTACCAGGGCAACCTGTTGGACGAGCGCAACGTCACCCAGTTGCGCGAAGGCATGAGCAAGCGCCAGGTGTTGTCCCTGCTCGGCAGCCCGGCCGTTCGCGATCCCTTCCATGCGAACCGCTGGGACTACATCGGCACGCAGTCGCAGCGCGGCTCCGAGCCCGAAGTGAAGAATCTCGTGCTGACCTTCAATGGCGACAGCCTGGCCAGCATCGAAGGCGACTATTTCCCGAAGCAGGACGTCGAGCTGCGTGACCGTCTGAGCCGCTACGGCAACCTGCCGCGCGAGGAGCGCGAGAAGGACAAGGAACGCCAGCGCCGCGGCGGCTGAGGATTCGGGATTCGGAGCGGAGCCTCTGGTCATCCGTCGCCCGGCGCAAGCCACACACGAAGGCTGGTTTGCCTTCGGCGGACGTCACCGGCCCCCTGCCCGCTCAGCCGCTCACCCCATCTAGTCCTTTGGCTTGGACGAACGCCCTCTGGCCGCGTGCGCCCGAAGCGCGCTGTCACGCCCCTCGCGGCGCGCTGAGTGCGCTCCGGTCGAGAGGCCAGCCAAGCGCGCACGCTGTGGCTGTCAAGGATGAGAACTCGCGCGACGCCATTGCCCGCAGTCCACGCGTGAGCGGCTGTTTGTACGAGTGAGCGTGCTCGCGACCCGGGTGTCGCTGCAGGGCGCAGGCTGCGATCGCCTGCAAGCAGGCCCCTGAAAGAAGCGCGCGTGGGTCAGCTCGGGTTCTTTCGGGGACAGCGGACCCGCGGCGCCGGCCTGGAAAGCCCTCAGGCCTTGGCCATCTCGGCCAGCAGCGCGGCCAGAAGCCCCGGCACGGCTTCCGTGGCCGCGGCCATATTCGCCATCACCTCGTCCATGGTGATCTCGGCCTCGTCACCGCAGCCGGCGGCCCAGTTCGCGACCAGGCACAGGCTGGCGTACTCGATGCCCAGTTCGCGGGCGAGCACGGCCTCGGGCATGCCGGTCATGCCGACCAGATCGCAGCCGTCGCGACGCAGGCGCGCGATCTCGGCGATGGTCTCCAGACGCGGGCCCTGGGTGCAGCCATAGGTGCCGCCATCGACGAGGCGCGTGCCCACCGCCGCCCCAGCGCGCAGCAGGGCCGTGCGCAGCGCCGGCGTGTAGGGATGGGTGAAGTCGACATGCTCGACCTTGGCGCCTTCCACGTCGCAGAAGCTCGCCAGGCGGCCATGGGTGTAGTCGATGATCTGGTCCGGCACCGCGAGCACCCGCGGGCCCATGCGTTCGCCGATACCGCCCACCGCATTGATACCCAGCAGACGGCGCACGCCGAGCTGATGCAGGGCGTGCACGTTGGCGCGGTAGTTGATGCGATGCGGAGCCACGCTGTGCGACTCGCCGTGCCGCGCCAGAAAGGCCACACGGAAGCCGGCCAGACGCCCCACTCGCACCGGGCCCGAGGGCCTGCCATAGGGCGTGTCGAGCTCGACGCCTTCAGCACCTTCCAGATTGGCCAGGCGATACACGCCGGTGCCGCCGATCACGCCCAATACGATGTCGGAGTTGTCCATCGCCACAGCCAGCCCTTGATTGTCCTGTTGCAAGCAAACGGTAATTCGCTGCCGCCCTGCCATCGAGCCTCATTGACCGGGGCGCGGATGCAGCTCACGGTGGGCCAGGGCCCACCCGATGACGCTCAGGCGCGCAACGCGTAGATGCCCGGCAGGTTGCGGCCCTGCTCGTAGTAATCCATGCCGAAACCGAACACATAGCGATCGGGCACTTCGACGCCAACGTAGTCGCCGACCAGCCCAGGCACGCAGCGGTCGTGGACTTTGCGCGCCAGCACGGCCACGCGCACGTCGGCGGCACCCTCCGCTTCGCAGGCTCGGATCACCGCATTCAGCGTGTGGCCTTCATCGAGGATGTCGTCGATCAGCAGCACGCGGCGCTTCAGCAGCGGCACCGCCGGCTTGCGCAACCATTCGACGCCGCGCCCCGTGGTATCCCCGCGATAGCGGGTGGCGTGCAGGTAATCGAACTCGACGTCGAAGCCCAGCTCCAGCGCCAACAGGGCGCCGAACAGCATGCCGCCGTTCATCACGGTGAGGAACAGCGGCGGTCGCGCGTCCTGCGCGTAGTCGCGGCGGATCTCTTCGGCCATGCGGCGGATCGCCGCTTCGAGCGCGGCCCGGTCGAACAGCAGATCGGACTGTGGCAACGCTTCGGCCAAGGCTGGCGGGGTTTTCATGCCCGGCTCCGGTTCAAACGAGGGCGGCGAGGTTAGCACGGGCCTGCGCGAGGGCTTCCGGTGCGGAGTCGCGCCCCGGGACCGGCGACAGCAGGGCGAGGCGCGGATTGCGCAGACTTCCGCTGCGCGCTTCGACGGCGGCGATCGCGTCCTCGACCAGTTCGGGATGACAGGCCAGCACCACGTCACAGCCGGCATCGAGATGGGCGTTCACGCGCGCCGCCACGCCGCCCGCAGCATGCGCTGCGGCCATGCCGATGTCGTCGCTGAACACCACGCCGCGAAAGCCCAGCGCATCGCGCAGGATCTCGCCCAGCCAGTGCCGCGAGTAGCCAGCCGGCTGTTCGCAGACCGCGGGATAGCGCACATGCGCCGCCATCACGGCGGCCGCGCCGGCTTCGATGCCCGCCGCGAAAGGTCGCAGGTCCTCGCGCATCAGCTGATCGAGGGGGCGCGGATCCAGTGCGGCATCGACATGCGTGTCCTCGAGCACCGAGCCATGACCGGGAAAATGCTTGAGCGTGGACGGCATGCCGGCGGCCTGCATGGCCTGCACGTAGGCGCGGGTCAGTGCGCAGACCGCATCGACGTCGGCGGCGAAGGCCCGGTCGCCGATGGCGCGGTTGCCGCGGCCCAGGTCCACCACGGGCGCGAAGCTGAGGTCGATGTCGTGGGCGCGCAGCTCGGCCACCATCAGCCGGGCGTGCTGCTTGGCGAGTTCCAAGCAGCGCGCAGGCTCATCGGCGAAGCAATCGCCAATGCGCGCCAGCGCCGGCAAGCGGGTGAAGCCCTCGATGAAGCGCTGCACGCGGCCGCCTTCCTGATCCACCGCAACAAGCCGCGGCGCTTCACCGGCCGCGCGGATCTGCGCGTTCAGCGCGCGCAGCTGGGCCGGCTCCGCGTAGTTGCGCCGGAACAGCACCACGCCGGCCACGGCCGGATGCGCGATCCAACGCGCTTCGTCCGCTCGCAGCTGATGGCCCTCGATACCGATGAACAGCATCGCTCAGCGCTCGAACAGGGCGATGGATTCGACATGCGCCGTATGCGGGAACATGTCCATCACGCCGGCCGAGACCAGCCGGTAGCCATGCTCGCGCACCAGGATGCCGGCATCCCGCGCCAGCGAGCCCGGGTGGCAGGAGACGTAGACGATGCGCCGCACGCCCTCCAGAGGCAGCTGCGGGATGCAGGCGTCGGCGCCGGTGCGCGGCGGATCCAGCAGCAGCTTGTCGAAGCCCTGCTTGACCCAGGCCTCGCCGCGCAGGTCCTGGCTGAGATCGGCGGCAAAGAACTCGGCGTTGCCGATGCCGTTGGCGCGGGCGTTGTCGCGGGCCCGTGCGACCAGCCCGGCCTCGCCTTCCACGCCCACCACGGACGCCGCGCGCCGCGCGATCGGCAGGGTGAAATTGCCCAGCCCGCAGAACAGATCCAGCACGCGCTCGCCCGGCTGCGGATCCAGCATCTCCAGGGTGCGCGCGATCATCCGCTGGTTCATCCCGGCATTCACTTGCACGAAGTCCAGCGGTCGGAAGGCCAGCTCGACGTCAGCCGCTGGGATGCGGAAGCTCAGCGCGGCATCGGCCGGCCACAGCGCATGCACGCTGTCATTGCCGCCGGGCTGCAGATAGATCATCAGGCCCGTGCGCTCGCCGAACGCGATCAGCCGCTGGGTATCGGCGGCGGACAACGCATCCAGGTGGCGGACCACCAGCGCGGTCGCGTCATCTCCCGCGGCCACTTCGATCTGGGGAATGCGCTCACGCGCGTCCATCGACGTGATCAGCGCCGACAGCTCGTGGATGCGCTCGCCCACCTGCGGCACCAGCACGCGGCAGCTGTGGATGTCAGCGACGTACATGGGCTTCAGTGCCTCGCGGAAGCCAACAATCGCGCGCTCCTTGGCGGGCACCCACTTGACGCCCAGCCGGGCTTTGCGGCGGTAGCCCCAGGGCTGGTCGGTGAGCGGCGGCAGCACGCTCTGCGGCCGGACGTGGCCGATGCGCTCGAAGTTCTCGAGCAGGATGTGCTGCTTGGCCTCGATCTGCGCCTCGGCCTTCAGGTGCTGCAGCGAACAGCCGCCGCAGATCTCGAAGTGCGGGCATGGCGGCTCGACACGCAGCGGCGAGGCCTCCAGCACTTCCAGCACGTGGCCTTCATCGAAGTGCTTCTTGCTGGTGTGGATGCGGGCGCGCACGCGCTCGCCCACGAGCGCGCCACTGATGAAGGCGGTCTTGCCGCCGAGCTTGGCGACCCCGCGGCCGTCGTGACTCAGGTCGATGATCTCGGCTTCGATTTCGCGGTTGCGCTGGCGTCGGCTCATGGGGTTCGCTGATGGCGCCGCAGGTCTTGGGCCCGCGGCCGTGTGGGAAAGGGCGCGGATTATCGCAGGCTCGGCCGCGCCCCGCCCCGTCTGAGCCGGCGCCTCTCGCACGGAGTCGCGTCACTGGCCAGACCGCGGCACGCATCGAACTCGCCCGGAACGCCGGGGAGCGGTGTTGGCCTACACTCGCGCCTTTCGTCAGCAGCGCCGATCACGGATGAGCACCGACAAACCCAAGCGCGCCGGCTTCAGCGCCGCCGCCCCGCTGCGTCAGCTCTGGCCCTATGTGCGCCCCTATCGCGGCCTCGTGGCTCTGTGGCTGGGCGCGCTGGCCCTGTCCAGCCTGGCCACGCTGAGCCTGCCGGTGGCGGTGCGTTTCATGATCGACCGCGGCTTCGCAGGCGAGGATGCGGCTGCCGTGGATCGCTGGTTCCTCGGCCTGCTGGCCGTGGCGGTCCTGCTGGCGGTGGCCACGGCGCTGCGCTTCTTCTTCGTCAGCCTGCTCGGCGAGAAGGTCATCGCCGACCTGCGGCGCAGTCTCTACGCGCGCCTGCTGCGGCTGGACATCGAGTTCTTCGAACGCACACGCTCGGGCGAACTGGTCTCGCGCCTGTCCGCCGACACCGAGTTGCTGCGCACCGTGGTCGGCTCCAGCGCCTCGGTGGCCCTGCGCAGCTTCGTCACCTTCATCGGCAGCAGCGTGGCGCTGGCGCTCACCAGCCCGCGCCTGGCTGGCTTCGCAGCCATTGGCATCCCGCTGATCATCCTGCCGATCGTGTTCTTCGGCCGCCGGGTGTCGAGGCTTTCGCGCGAAGCGCAGGATCGTGTCGCCGACGCGAATGCCCGCGCCAGCGAGACCCTGAATGCCATCCACACCGTGCAGAGCCACGCCCGCGAATCGCATGAGTCCGAGCGCTTCGCCGGCGCCGTGGGCACCGCACTGTCGGCAGCACGCCGGCGCATCGGCACCCAGGCGGGGCTCACGGCCGCCGTGATCGTGCTGATCTTCGGCGCGATCACCGCGGTGCTGTGGATCGGCGCCAAGGACGTCATCGCCGGCACCATGAGCGCCGGCCTGCTGAGCCAGTTCGTGCTGTACGCGGTGATCGGCGCCGGCTCGGTCGGCGCGCTCACCGAAGTCTGGGCCGAAGTCCAGCGCGCCGCCGGCGGCATGGCGCGGATCAACGAGCTGTTGGCGGAACAGGCGAAGATCACGGGGCCGTCCTCGCCGCAGGGACTGCCCTCACCGCTGCGCGGCCACATCGCCTTCAGGAACGTCGGCTTCCATTACCCGAGCCGGCCCGATGCGCCTGCCCTCAGCGAGTTCTCGCTGGAGATCCAGCCCGGCGAGACCGTGGCCCTGGTGGGCCCTTCCGGCGCCGGCAAGAGCACCGTGCTGCAGCTGCTGCTGCGCTTCCACGATCCCGAAACGGGCGGCATCGAAGTTGACGGCATCGACCTGCGCCAGCTCGACCCGCAGCAGCTGCGCGAGCACATCGCGCTGGTGCCGCAGGACCCGCTGCTGTTCGGCGCCGATGCGCTGGAGAACCTGCGCTATGGACGACTGGAGGCCACGGAAGCCGAGGTCATCGAAGCCGCGCGCAGCGCCGAGGCGCATGAGTTCCTGAGCGCCCTGCCCGAGGGCTATCGGACCTTCCTCGGCGAGCGCGGCGTCCGCCTGTCGGGCGGTCAGCAGCAGCGCCTGGTGATCGCCCGCGCCCTGCTCAAGGACGCGCCCATTCTGCTGCTCGACGAGGCAACCAGCGCGCTGGATGCGCAAAGCGAGCGCGCCATCCAGCATGCGCTGGAACGCCTGATGCGCGGCCGCACCACCTTGGTCATCGCGCATCGACTCGCCACCGTGCGTCGCGCTGACCGCATCGTCGTGCTTGAAGCCGGACGCATCGTGGCCACCGGCACGCACGAGGAGTTGATGGCACAGGGCGGTCTGTATTCGGAGCTGGCGCGACTGCAGTTCGTGGCTTGAGCCGCCACGACGAGACGCATCCGCGGGTTGCCCCCCAGGACAGGCGCCCGTCGGCAGGAATCGACTTCACAATTTGCTACTGATCGGTGCGCCCCACCCTGCGACGGATTTGTCATGATCCGGGCGCGCGGGCTCCCACTCCAGGCCCGCCAATCAGTCTCGGGGGACACACAGCAAGAGTTTTGGGGCGAAGTCCGCCGGGACTGCGTCCTGCGGCGCTGTGCGCTCGTCCGATGTCCAGCGCAGCAGAAGCCGACGGATCCTCCATGAATCGAATCGCCCTCAGCTCCATCGCCCTGGTTCTCGCGAACGTCGCGGGTGCCCAGGTTGCCGAAGTGTTCAACCCGTCCGAGCCACTGGTCAGCGTGGTCTCGCCCCTGAACTCCAACGCGGGCAGCAGTGCAGCCGGCGTGCCCGCCTGCGGTAGCCAGATCTACAGCAATGGCGAGTTCGTCACGAGCACCGGCAACGGCACGGGGGGGGGCCGACTTGAGCACGCTACAGACCGACTCGCTGGGATTGGGCACGCTCGGCTTCGGGCACCAGCTGAGCGCCGGCGGCGATAACCGAGTAGCGGATGAGTTCGTCGTGCCTGCGGGCGGCTGGACGCTCAACTGTGCCGTGCTGTACGCCTATCAGACCGGCTCGACGACGACCTCGACGATCACCGCGGTGAATGTGCGGATCTGGGACGGTCCACCCGGCGCCATGGGCAGCAACATCGTGTTCGGCGACACCACCACGAACCGGCTGACGGCCAGCGCGTGGACCAACGCGTATCGCGTCACTGAAACGACGGCCGCCGACACCACCCGCCCCATCATGGCGCAGACCGTCAACCTCGGCGGAGTCACCCTGCCTGCCGGGACGTACTGGCTGGACTGGCAGTCTGTTGGGGCCTTGGGATCCGGCCCTTGGGCACCTCCCATCAGCATCCTTGGCCAGGGAATCACTGGAAACGGCCAACAGTTCACAAGCTCCAGCGGGGCATGGGCGCCCGCAGTCGACGGTGGCACTGGCATGCCCGCCCAAGGCTTCCCCTTCCTGCTGCTGGGCCCGGTCGGCACGCCAACCCTGAGCCTCAGCTCCACCACGGTCGACTTCGGCAGCGTGGTCGCCGGACAGACGGCCAACGGCACGCTCACACTGAGCAACACCGGCACGGCAGGCCTCAGCATCACCGCGATCGGTGCGGCCACCGCCCCGTTCACGGCGACGGGCGGCACCTGCGGCGCCATGCCGATCGCACTGGCACCGGCGGCCAGTTGCACCCTCACCTACAGCTTCACGCCGACCTCGGCCACCAGCTCCAGCCAGTCGATTGCGATCACCAGCAACGGCGGAAACCCCAGCTTCACCCTGCAGGGCGCAGGCGTCGGCGCGCCGGTGGCATCGCTGAGCGCCAGCGCGCTCAACTTCGGCAACATCGCGGTGTCCGCCTCGGGCAACGCCACCGTCACGCTCAGCAACACGGGCGGCTCGGCGCTGTCGATTACGGCGATCACCGCTCCCACCGCGCCGTTCACGCACTCGGGCGGCACCTGCAGTGCGACTCCGATCAGCCTTGCCGCCGGCGCCAGCTGCACCCTGATCTACGCGTTCAGCCCGACGGCACTCGGCAGCTTCTCGCAGCCCCTGACGGTGACCAGCAACGGCGGCAGCCCCACCTTCACCCTCTCGGGCACGGGTGTTTCTGGCGCCGCACCGCGCCCCGCGGTGGTTCCGGCGAGCGGGTCCTTCAGCTTGGTCGTGCTCGCCCTGCTGACCCTCGGCTTTGCAGCGTTCGCCTACGCACGCCGCAACTGAGCCCGATGTTGGAAGCGTGAATCGGGAGCCGGCGGACGCCCAGCGTCCGCCGGCTCTCTCGCTTTTTGGGGCGCGTTCGACCTACCTTTCGCGGCGTTGTGGCACCTCAGCGCAGCCCGTCCCCGATCAACCTCCCACCAAGCGACACATGCACATCACGACCACCGAGCTTTACCTGATCGCCATGGTGCTGATCTTCGCCGTGCCGTTCCTGATCTGGCGGGTGGGCCGCACCGAGTACTACGCGCCGCTGGTGGTGGTGCAGATCATCACCGGCATCCTGCTGGGACCCGGCGTGCTGGGCGCGGCCTTCCCCGAGTACTACGGCTTCGTGTTCAAGCCCGAAGTGGTTGCCGCCCTGAATGGCGTGGCCTGGTGGGCGGTGATGATCTTCGTCTGGATCGCCGGCATTGAGCTGGACCTTGAAGAGGCCTGGGCCAAGCGCGGCGAAACCAGCATCACGGCAGGCCTCGCGCTGGGCATGCCCCTGCTGTTCGGCTGTGCCGCCGCGGCCGTGCTGCTGATGTGGCAGGAGGGCTGGATGGCCGAAGGCGCGCGACCCTGGCAATTCATCGCCGGCGTCGGCATGGCCTGCGCGGTCACCGCCTTGCCGATCCTGATCCTGTTCATGGAAAAGCTTGAAATCCTGCGCGAGCCCCTGGGCCAGCGGGTGCTGCGCTACGCCAGCCTCGACGACATCGCGATCTGGGGCGTGCTCGCCCTGATCCTGCTGGACTGGACGCGGATCGGCCGCCAGGCGGCGTATCTCGTCGGCTTCTTCGCGGCCGCCTGGCTGTTCCGCAAACTGATGCGCTGGCTCGCCGAGCGCGACCGCTGGTACGTCGGCCTGATCTGGCTGGCGCTGAACGGCCTGGTCGCCGACTGGGCCGGCCTGCACTACATGGTCGGTGCCTTCCTGTCCGGAGCGGTGATGGACAGCCGCTGGTTCAACCAGGAGCGGATGGACCTGCTGCGCCACCACGTGCTGCTGGTGATCATGCCGGTGTTCTTCCTGTCCACCGGCCTGCGCACCAACTGGGACATGGGCGGTGCCACGGTCTTCATCGCCGCCGCGCTGCTGCTGGTGGCCTCGGTCAGCGGCAAGCTGGCCGGCGTGCACCTGGCCGGCCGGATCCTGAAGTGGAAGCCCGGCGAGGCCTCGCTGATCGGCTGGCTGCTGCAGACCAAGGCCCTGATCATGATCATCTTCGCCAATATCCTGCTGGACAAAGGCGTGATCACCTCGGAGACCTTCACAGCGCTCCTGCTGATGGCGGTGGCCAGCACCATGCTGACGATTCCGGTGGTGACACCCAAGCTGCGGCGCGGGTTCGCCACGGGCTGACCGGGATCGTCGGCGCCCGCACGTGCAAGCTCAGCTCCCCGGCGCCATCGCCTGCCGCCGGAGCCGCGCGAAGATCTCGGTGGCTGCAGCATTCCAGACCACCCACTTGTGCCCACCCGGACGCGGCAGGATCTGCGCGGGCTCGAGTGCTGGCGCGATTGTCGGCACGGTGGCGGCGAGTCGATCGTCCTCGCCGTAGGCCAGCCAGACGCGGCTGCGCAGCGAAGGATCCGCCGCATAGTTGGCGATCTGCCGCCACAGCAGTTCGCGATCGAAGTTGCTGCGGTCGACCGCCTCGGGCTTGGGGCCGGGCTGCCACTGCCTGATGCCGCCGGCGGCATCGACCTCGCGCATCACCCGCCTGCGCCCGAGGTAGGGCGCCATCAGCACGACGTGCTCGAACACACCGGGATGCGCCTCGTCGACCACCAGGCTGCCCATGCCGCCCATCGAGGCGCCCATCAGGATCAGGCGCTCGTAGCCCTGCGCACGGGCGGGCTCTATGAAACGCTCGCGCACACGCTGGGGCAGGCCGCCATCGGTGTAGTAGGCCAGCGTCGCCGAAGTCAGCCAGACGTCGACCTCCGGCCAGCCCGCGTGGATGGCCTGCGCCACGCCGAACTCGCGCATCACCTCGACGTTGTCGGCACGCCCCGGCAGCACGATCACCAGGGTCTTGCGGTCGGCCTCGCCGCGGCCGGGGACGGCTTCATAGGGGATCGGCTGGCGGCGATCACCCAAGTTGAAACAGCCGGCGAGAAGCAGGGGGAGGAACAGGGCGAGTGTTGAGGTCAGGCGCATGGGTTGAGAGTCAGGATTCGGGAGTCGAAGTTGGGCCACCACGCGAGGGTCGGCGGCGGCGTTCGCGTCACAGGAACTGCTCGGACGCCCGGCAGACCGCACCGGGCGCTCCTGTGCGCAGCAACCTTCACGCCAATGAAAGCCCGCCGGACGTGAAGCCCGCGGGTGCAGATACGGCACGTGCCCGGCGCTTGCGCGCCGGGCACGTGCGTAACCCGTGTTCGAGCCCGCTCACTCGAAGCCGTTGGCGAACACCTCCGGCGGTCGCTGGATGTTGAGGCAGACCTCCGGCACGTTGCTGCGCTGCCAGTTGGCGCTGCCTTGGCGCACCACATAGTCGACCACGAACACGGTGTGTTCGTAGCCGGTGTTGGAGTAGTCCATCAGGCGGTAGGCATAGGGGCGCGGGGTGTAACGGCATGTGCCGACGAGAGCGCCGAACTCGGGGGCAAAGCCCGCGATCGTGCCCCCCATCTCCAGCCCGCTGCCCCAGTACTGCAGGGTCTGCACCTCTTCGGTCACGCCGAAGCTGTACTCGTAAGCCGCGCCGGCTTGCACATTGGCGATGAACCCGGCCTCGATGTCGAACTCGGCGCCGACCCGGTTCGAGCTTTCGAAGCCAGTGTAGTCGCCGCTGTAGTTGCCGCCCTCCTGGCTGAGGTTCCACGACGAGGTGCCCGGGTTCCCGACGAACAGGTCGGCCCAGATGTTCCAGCGCTGCATGCCGGAGAAGTTGCTGCAACCGTCCATGTCGCCGCTGCCGTTCCAGAGGATTTCGCCGCGCACCTCGATGTTGGCCCAGCCGGAGCTGCGCGGGTTCCACATGCGCGCGAGGAAGGTGTTGTCGCTGCGATTGGGGTCGCAGATGTCCTGCGGGTAGCGATGGGGTTCGACATGGACGTCACCGAACACCTGGATCTGCGCCACGTTCAGCACGGCGGTGCCCGGATGCTGCAGGCGGATGTAGCGCGCGCGCAGCATCTGCGAGGGCGCGGCCGGATTGCGGGTCCAGATGTTCCAGCGATCGAAGGCCATGTCATCGCCGGTTTCCGGCGCGAAGCTGCGCACCCCCGCTCCCGTGGGCAACGCATCGCCGCTCATCGGTGTCTCCGACGCAAACACCCGGAAGCCCCTGAGGTCGATTGCCCGACCGGCGCGTGGAAACACGCGAATGTTGGAGATCTCCTGGACCTCGCCGAGGTCGATCTGCACATAGGGCAGGCTGCGGCTGGCGCTGCTGGCAAGCCAGGTGCTGAAGCGTCCGTCGGTGACGCTGGCAGCGCTGCTGCCGCTGGCCGGCGTGACATTGGTGGTCACCGGCTGGAACAGGCTCAGGCTGGCCCAGTCCCGATGCAGCGGCGTCCACTGCGCCGGCGGCGCGGCGCCGCCCGCCGCTGCCACCGTGGTGTCCCAGAACTGCGCGGTGGTCGCGGACACCCCGCGCGAGTCCTCCACGACCTCGCACATCCGCATGCCGCTGTTCGGCACGACGCCCGAGGCTTCGGCGCGGATGTCGTAGCTGTAACAGCGGAAGCTGTTCTCCTCCACGATCATCAGCGCTTCGCCGAACGATGAAGAGAAGCCCTGATTCAGGGCGAAGCCGTTCTCGCTGCCGTGGATCGCGCCCTTGCTGGCCTGGTAGTTGTAGCCCGCGGTCGCCTTGACCGATGTCTCCACGCCGACTCCGAGGATGTCGAAACCGGCCGACACGCCGACGTAGGCCGAGACGTCATGCGAAGTGAAGCTGCCGGCGCGCTTCTCGCGGCTGGTCTGACCCGAAATGGTCTGGCCGAAGGCCGCCTGTTTCTCAGCATCGCCCTGCAGGCGCTCGAAGTACGGCGGATGCCAGACCAGCTGCCGCACCTGCGGCTCCTCGACCTGGCGACAGTCGGCACCGAGCCGTGCGCGCACCGAATCGCCGTCGGTATCAGCGGCCAGCAGGACCAACCGACCGCTGTTCTCCAGGCCCGCAGTGGGTGTGGCCAGATGGCGTCCCGCGAAACTGCCGGGCAACGCCGGATTGCCGAGCCGCCAGAGCGAACGGATCAACTGCTGGCTGCGATCGTTCACCAGAGTCATGACTTCGGCGATGCCCTGCTTGTCCATGTCACCCACCGCCAGCCGCAGCGCGCCCAGGCTGGCCGCGGACTCGACTGCCAGATGCGCCGCGTACGAGGGTGTCGAATCCATTGCATAGCGGGTCTCCGGCCCGGCGCCGCCGCTGCCGCTGCCGGTGTCAGCCACCACCACCTGATGGGTCCGAGTCATGGTCTGGCCGTCGAAGCCCGTGACCGTCAGGGTGACGTTGTAGGTGCCGGCGGCCGCGAAGGTGTAAGTGGGGTTGAGATCGGTCAGCGGGCCGCTGTTGTCGCCAAAGTTCCAGCGCCGCGTATTGACCCTTCCGGTGGACCGATCCGTGAAGCTGACCGTGCGGCCATTGCGCTGCCACTGGAAGCCGGCCGTCAATTCCACGCGCGCCTTGTAGGCGTCCACCCGCAAACGATTGTCCTGCGATTCCGCAATCGCCAGCACGAACTCGCTGGGCGATATCTGGTCGATGTTGGCGAAGGCGGCATCGAACTTGATCAGCGCGCCTTGGTTTTCGCCAGACACCGCGTAGCTCGAGTCCCAGGGCCGCTGTGCATCGCGGCTGAAGAAGTCGATGGCGGTGATGGTGTTGTTCGCATCGCGCACCGTGGTGAAGTGATGCATGCGCGCGAACAGACGGTTGAAATTGCTCGAGCCCTCGACCAGCACCAGCACCATCAGCTCGGCCGCGGCGCTGTCGGTGATGTCGCCAGCGAGCGCACGCAGGCTGCGGATGGACTGGATCGACATGCTGGTGCCGTTGTCCGTCTCGAAGCCGGTGCCGATCGAAGTGACGAAGCTGCGGCTGCCGATCGCCACGCTGTTGGTGGCCCGCGGCAGCGCAGTGGTGGTGGGCTGGAACTCCAGCAGGTGGTAATTGAGCGCCCGGGTGCCGCCGGAGCCTGATTCGTTCACCACCACCATCTGCTCGCGGCCGGACAGGATCATGTCGCCGATCGCCAGCGAGCTCGCCGGGAAAGTGCCGCTCAAGGTCCAGCGACCGGACCAGCCACCGCTGGTGTTCTCGGCGATCAGGCCCTGCGCGTTGCCGGTCAACACATAGACCTCGAGCGCTGCCGGGTTCGTGCCCTGGATCAGGATGGCGAGCTCCTGCGCGCCGTCCGCCGAGCCATCGAGGTCGCCGCCCTTGATCTCGACGTGGCTGAAGGTGCGCGGGAAGTTCCAGGTCTGCAGCAAGCTCACCGACCCGTTGCTGCCGCGCCGGAACACGCCCAGCCGAAGCCAACCGGAGCCGTGCGCACGATGCGCAGTGATCAGCTCATCGCGGCCATCGCCGTTGAGATCGGCCTCGGTTGCGGTGAGGAAGTCAGAGCCCGCGACATTGCCGGACTGCAGAAGTTCGCCACTGAACTCCTGCACGAGCACGTCCCCGTTGGCCGGCCCCGGTGCGTACACCTGCAGGCTGCGCAGATTGGTGCTGGCGATCATGCTGACGTACTCGGCATCCTCGCCCATCGTGGCGTAGCGGCCGAATGGGGAGTCGGCACAGGCAACCGGGGCACTGCCCTTCGCGGTCGCGAAACGGGGCAGCCACTGCGGGTCGATGGAGGCAAGCGGTGCCGTGTCGCCAGCCCCGCCTGGGGCAACGTCGGCGGTGGCGGTGGCGGAGCCGAGCACGGCCCCGAACAGCAGGAAGACGATGAGGGCTTTCATGGCGCACCCCGCTCTTCGGGGCTGATGTCACCCGGGACATCCGGGTCTCCAGCCCAGTAAGCGGCAAAAGCGGGGACGGATCATCATCCTTGCAGCCCGTGGGCAGGCCGGAGGCTCAGCGCGAGCAAGCGCGGCCCCCTCGTCGCGCTACCCCACCTGCGGCGGCAGGCTCCAGCCAGCGGCGCGCACCCGCTGGGCGAGCGCCCCGGCGCGCAGTGCTCGCTGCGACAGGGGCGCGTCGATCGCCTGCGCCGAAGCCAGCCGATCCAGTTCGGGCAGCTGGGAACCGCGGTAGTCGCGATAGCGCAGGTCAAGAGGGGCGGCGGGCAGCGTCGCTTGGAACAGAACCCTGAGCGTGCGCAACGCCATCAGCAGGGTGAGATCGAGGCCGGGGTGCTGGCCGTCGTCCGGATCCAGCCACAGCCAGTCGGGATGCGCCGCGCGCAGCGATGGGAAGTCGCCCAGACCCGCGTGCAGCGCGCCGATGCGCGTAGCCAGCTCGGCCTCGGCCTGGCTGAGAACGCCCGCACCGCGAGCATCCATGCGGTAGCTGCCAAGCAGCACCGGACGTGCGCCGTGTCGCTGCGCCAGCGCCGCCAGCTCCGCATGCGCTGCATGCGAGGCCTGGCAGGTGAAGCCGAACTTCGCGAGCTCGGCGTGGCAGCGCAGGCCGCCGCCGAACTCCTGCATCACCAGGGCCGTATAGCCTCCGCTGGCAAGCTCACGCTGCACCACGCCCGCGGCGACGTGATGGCTGAGGTGCGCGCCGCCACGCGCCAGCATTTCGGCCTCGACCGGCCGCCCGAGGGCTGCGCTCGCCAGCTGCGCGAACTGGTTCGGCAGGTCATTGCGATAGATCAGGCTGTTGCCGACGAACAACACGCGCTCGGGCCGCTCGCGCGTCGGCAGTCCACAGGCCGAAAGCGTCAAGGCGGAAATCGCAGCGGCCAGAAAGCTGCGCCGGGACAAGCCCGGCGCAGTTGAGGTTCCGGAGCGCGCGTCAGACACGCTCGAACACCAGCTCACTGCCCTTGGCTTCGACTCGGATCTGCTCACCCGGCGCGAACTCGCCGCGCAGGATGCGCGTGGCCAAGGGGTTCTCCAGCTGTTGCTGGATCGCGCGCTTCAGCGGCCGCGCGCCGTAGACCGGGTCGAAGCCGACGCTGCCCAGCAGGTCCAGTGCGGCGTCGCTGATCTCGATCTTGAGCTGGCGATCGGCCAGGCGCTTGGCGAGGTAGGAGGTCTGGATGCGCGCGATCTCGCGGATCTGCGCACGGCCCAGCGGGTGGAACACCACCAGCTCGTCGAGCCGGTTGATGAACTCCGGACGGAAGTGCGCCTGCACCACGCCCATCACCGCCGCCTTCATCTTCATGTAGTCCTCTTCCGTGTCGCCTGCCAGCTCCTGGATCATCTGCGAGCCCAAGTTCGAGGTCATGACGATGACGGTGTTGCGGAAGTCAACCGTGCGGCCCTGGCCGTCGGTGAGGCGGCCGTCGTCCAGCACCTGCAGCAGCACATTGAACACGTCCGGGTGGGCCTTTTCGACCTCGTCCAGCAGGATCACGCTGTAGGGCCGGCGGCGCACGGCCTCGGTCAAATAGCCGCCCTCTTCATAGCCGACATAGCCCGGAGGTGCGCCGATCAGGCGTGCGACCGAATGCTTCTCCATGAACTCGCTCATGTCGATGCGGACCATGGCGTCGGTCGAGTCGAACAGGAACTCGGCCAGCGCCTTGCACAGCTCGGTCTTGCCCACGCCGGTGGGGCCCAGGAACAGGAAGCTGCCGTTGGGGCGGTTCGGGTCGGACAGTCCCGCACGCGAGCGGCGAATGGCGTCAGAGACGGCACGCACGGCCTCGCCCTGCCCCACCACCTTCTGCTGCAGCACCTCCTCCATGCGCAGCAGCTTCTCGCGCTCGCCTTCGAGCATCTTGGACACGGGAATGCCGGTCCAGCGGCTGACGACCTGGGCGATTTCTTCCGCGGTCACCTTCTGCTGCAGCAGCTGGAAGCCCTTCTGCTCGGTTTCGGCCGCGGCCTGCAGCTGGCGCTCCAGCTCGGGGATGCGGCCGTACTGGATCTCCGACGCGCGCGCCAGATCCTGGCGGCGATGCGCGGTGTCGAGTTCGGCCTTGGCCTGTTCGATCTGCTCCATGATCTTGGCCGTGCCGGCCACCGCGGCCTTCTCGGCGCGCCAGATTTCCTCGAGATCGGAGAACTCGCGCTCGAGCTTGGCGATCTCGGTTTCGAGGTCGGCCAGGCGCTGCTTGGACTCGTCGTCCTTCTCCTTCTTCAGCGCCTCGCGCTGGATCTTGAGCTGGATCAGTCGGCGCTCCTTGCGGTCCATCTCCTCCGGCTTCGAGTCGATCTCCATGCGGATGCGCGAGGCCGCCTCGTCCATCAGGTCGATGGCCTTGTCCGGCAGCTGGCGATCGGCGATGTAGCGGTTGGACAGCGTGGCTGCGGCGACGATGGCGGGGTCGGTGATCTCCACGCCGTGGTGCACGGCGTAGCGCTCTTTGAGGCCACGCAGGATGGCGATGGTGTCTTCCACGCTCGGCTCGCCCACGAACACCTTCTGGAAGCGGCGCTCGAGTGCTGCGTCCTTCTCGACGTACTTGCGGTACTCGTCCAGGGTGGTGGCGCCAATGCAGTGCAGCTCGCCGCGGGCGAGCGCGGGCTTCAGCATATTGCCGGCGTCCATCGAGCCTTCGGCCTTGCCGGCGCCGACCATGGTGTGCAGCTCGTCGATGAACAGGATCACCTGGCCTTCGTTCTTCGACAGGTCGTTCAGCACGGCCTTCAGCCGCTCCTCGAACTCACCGCGGAACTTCGCACCGGCAATCAGGGCGCCCATGTCCAGCGACAGCACGCGCTTGCCGCGCAGGCCTTCCGGCACCTCGCCGTTGACGATGCGCTGGGCCAGGCCCTCGACGATCGCGGTCTTGCCGACGCCGGGCTCGCCGATCAGCACCGGGTTGTTCTTGGTGCGCCGCTGCAGCACCTGGATGGTGCGGCGGATCTCCTCGTCGCGGCCGATCACCGGATCGAGCTTGGAGTTCTCGGCGCGCGCGGTGAGGTCGATGCAGTACTTCTCCAGCGCTTGGCGCTGTTCTTCCGCGTTCTCACTCTGCACCTTCTCGCCTCCGCGCAGCTTGTCGATGGCTTGCTCGATGCGGGCACGATCAGCGCCCACGGACTTCAGGATCTGCCCGATCTCGCCACGGTCCTCGACGCAGGCGAGCACGAACAGCTCGCTGGCGATGAAGGCATCGCCGCGCTGCTGGGCCAGCTTGTCGGTGAGGTTCAAAAGGCGCGAGAGGTCGTTGCCGATGGCGAGGTTGCCCTCCTGGCCCTTGACCTTGGGCAGGCGATCGAGCACCTCGCCGAGCCGCGTCCGCAGGGCGGTGGCATTGACGCCGGCCTGCTGCAGCATCGGCCGCGTGCTGCCGCCCTGCTGGTCGATGAGCGCTGCCAGCACGTGGGCAGGCTCCATCATGTTGTGGTCGCGGCCGACCGCCAGCGACTGCGCGTCGGCCAGGGCCTGCTGGAAGCGCGAGGTCAGTTTGTCCATGCGCATGGGTAGTCTCCGAAGGAAAGCGGGGCCGACGGGCGGCGATGTGCCCTTAATGAGGCTGTGAAACGGATGTTCAAGGGGCGGCGCCCTGCTGACATTCCGCTGTCAGCAGGAACGCATCAGTCTGGTCTCCCCACCACAGCCGGAGAGCCAGCATGCAGAGCGATGTGATTGAACAGGTCAGTTTCCGCGCGCGCAGCCCAGAGGCGGATCGGCGCATGGCCGAGGCCGCCTGGGCAGCGCACGCAGCGTTCGAGCGCCTGCAGGGATTCGTCAGCCGGCAGTTCGGCCGTGGCGAGGACGGCGAATGGCTCGACATCATCCGCTGGCGTTCGCTGGAGGATGCCCGGCGCGCCGCGCAGCACGCAGGGCGCGAACCCACGATCGCCGCTTTCTTCGGCCTGATCGACATGCAGTCTGCGCAGCTGCGCCACTACCGGGCGCCCGCGCCCGCCGCGCTGTGGACCCGGCTGCCGCCGCCGAGGCAGGCCCTGATGACCGTGGTGCTGGAGGACCTCGCGCCCACGCGAGCGTTCTACGAGCAGCACTTCAATGCGCGTGCGCTGTTCGATGCACCCGGCTACGTGCTGCTGCAGTTGGGCGGACCCTACGCGCCGCAGCTGGCCCTGATGCATCCGACACCTGAGGACACGATGCCCTGCTTCGCGGGTGGTGCCGTGCTCAATCTGCAGGTCGATGATGTCGAGGCCCTGCACGCGCGCCTCATGGCCGCCGGGGTGCCGAGCTGGATGCCGCTGAAGGACCATGCCTGGGGCGATCGCGGCTTCGCGGTCCGCGATCCGGCTGGCCTCAAGCTCTACTGCTACCGCCCGCAGACCCCCTTCGGCGAGTATGCGCACAGCTTCCGTGAGCCCTGGCGGCTGGAAGCGCCGATGGACTGCCCTGAAGAGGACCTGCAAACCGCATGAGCCGCCGCGCCGACCGCCTGTTCCGACTGGTTCGCCAGCTGCAGATCCACGGCCGCCGCACCGCCGCCGAGCTGGCAGCGACGGAGGAGGTTTCGGTGCGCACGGTCTATCGCGACCTGGATGACCTCTCCGCCTCGGGCGTGCCCATCGTCGGCACGCCCGGCGAAGGCTATCGGCTGAGCCCGGGGTGGAAGATGCCCGCGCTGCGATTCGACATCGAAGAGATCGAGGCCCTGATGCTGGGGCTCTCGATCACCGCGGCCTGGGGCGACAGCGACCTGGCGCGCGCCGCGCGCTCGGCGCGCGATCGCATCCTGGAGGCGCTGCCACCGCCGCTGGCCAGCGGTGCGCAGGCACTGGCCCTGCACGTGCCGGATTTCCACATCGAGCCCGCCACGCGGCGCTGGCTGGGCCCGCTCCGGCGGGCGCTGCGCGAACGCCGCCCGCTGCAGTTCGACTACGCCGACGCAGAGGCACGGCCCAGTTCGCGCCGGGTCGATCCGCTGGGCCTGTTCTTCTGGGGTGACCGCTGGACCCTGGTCGGCTGGTGCCATCTGCGCTCGGACTTCCGGCATTTCCGGGTCGACCGCATCCAGCGCCTCGACAGTGGCGAACCGCAGCCCGAGTGGCCCCAAGGGCGGCGCCTGGAGGACTACCTCGCCCGCGTCCGCGACTGCTGAGCCGTCAGCCCTGGCCCGCGCGCACGGCAGGCGCGCTCAGGATTCGCTGGGTTGTGCCGGTTGGCGTGCCAGCAGCATACGCGTGGCGATGATGCCCAGCTCGTACAGCAGGGCCATGGGAATCGCCAGCATCAGCTGGGAGATCACGTCGGGCGGGGTGATGATGGCCGCGACCACGAAGGCGCCGACAATGACATAGGGCCGGGCCTCACGGAGCTGCTCCACGCTCACCCAGCGCAGCAAGCCGAGAATGACCACGGCGACCGGCACCTCGAAACTGAAGCCGAAGGCCAGAAACACCACCAGCACGAAGTTGAGGTAGGCGCTGATGTCCGGCGCGACCTGCACGCCCTCCGGCGAGACAGCGGTGAGGAAAGTGAACACCGCCGGCAGCACGAGGAAATAGGCGAAGGCCGCACCGATGTAGAACAGCGAGGTGGCCGCCACCAGGATCGGCAGGGCCAATCGACGCTCGTGCTGGTAAAGGCCCGGAGCCACGAAGGCCCAGGCCTGGTAGAGGATGGCCGGCATGGCGATCGTGATCGCCGCGACGAAGGCCAGCTTGATCGGCGCGAAGAAGGGGCTGGCGACGTCGACCGCGATCATGCTCGCGCCGGCGGGCAGCTTGGCAATCATCGGCTCGGCGATCGCCGCATACAGGCGATTGGCAAAGGGCATCAGCAGCAGGAACACGGCCAGCACTGCCAGCACCGCGCGCAGCAGGCGCGCGCGCAGCTCGATGAGGTGCGAAAGCAGAGTCTGTTCGGCTTCCCCCTCGGAAGGTCCGGGCAACTGCTTCATTCGCGACCTGGCCTCTGGTCGGCGGCGCCGTCATCGCCCGCTGGCGTCGATGGCGTCAAAACCTGCGAATCCGACAACTGCCCTGCCCTTGCCTCCTCGGTCGGTTGAGGCTCCTCGAGCAGGTCGGCTGGCAAGGGGCTCTCGGGTTCACTCTGGCGGGCGATCTCTTCCGGCGTCAGCCCCTGGTCGTCAAACGCGTCATTCAGCGCGCCGGCCGACGCATCCTGCGCGACGGACTGCGTGAGCGCCGCGGGCAGCGGGTCCGCTCCGGTGACCGCCTGCACCGAGGACTGCGCCTCGGCGGCGGCGGCGCCCAGGACGACGCCCGCCGAAGCGACGTCGCTGCGGAGCTCCTTCGCGGTGTCCTGCAGAGTCGCCTGCATTTCATCCAGCTTGAGGCTGCGCTTGAGTTCCTCGGCGGCGAGCTCGCGCTCGAACTCCGAGCGCACGGCAAACCAGCTCTGGCGCGCTTTCCGAACGTAAAAGCCAAGGGTTCGCGCGGCCTTCGGCAGGCGTTCGGGCCCCAGCACCAGCAGCGCAACCACGCCGATGACGCCGATTTCGGCGATGCTGAGGTCGAACATGCGCGCCTATCCGCGGTCAGTCGCGACGATCGCCGGCCTTGCTGGCCGTTTCGCTGCTGGCGTTCTCACTCTCGCGCGACTCATCGGCCAAGCGTTGATCGGGCGCGGACTCGTCCTGCATGCCCTTGCGGAAATTCTTGATCGCCGCGCCCAGGTCACCGCCGACGTTGCGCAGCTTCTTCGTACCAAACACCAGGACCACCACGACCAGCACGACGATCCAGTGCCAGATGCTGAAACCACCCATGGACGTTCTCCGTCAGACAGACGCGGGAGGATAGCGCAGCGGAAGCGTCAACACGATGACGCCCGCCACGCGTCGGCGCCGAAGCCGGCTCAGCGGTTGGTGTACTCCTCCAGGCGGTCGCGGAAATCCACCGCTTGGTCGGGGCTGACGTTGACGCGTCCCTCGAACACCGCGCGCGGTGTCACGTTGCGTCCGTAGCTGCTCTGGTTGGCACGGTGGTCGATCGACAGCACGGCGCCATCCAGCGCCACGCCGGCGAACAGGCCGCGCGAGCGCGAGTAGGAGTAGATCTCGGCGCGCAGGTCGGCGTCGGTCGAGGCCTGCGCATTGCGGCCGACCGGACCGGCGGCGACTGCGGCATCGGCGCCCAAGGTGAACTTGCCGTTGACGATCGAGTCGACGCCGCGCGAAGTGCGGAACACGAGGATGACGTCGGTTGACTGGACGCCCGCTTGGAAGCCGATGCTGCCGCCCGTCAGGGTGAGGAAGGAGGGGTGGCTCCAGGTGCCGTCCGGCGTACGCACGCTGACCACGCCGCGCCCGCGGCGGCCTCCGATCAGCAGGCCCGCCTTGACTACGTCGGGAATCACAGCGATGGCGTAGGCGTCCCGCAAGAGACGACTGGGCACCGCACGATCGGGGCTGCGCATGATCTCGTCCAGCACTCGGGCAGCGTCCTGCAGACGCTGCTCGGGCGGCGGCGCGCCCTTCACGATGGGTGCGGCGACAAGAGCAAGACCGAACAAGCCGGTCAGAAGAATGCGGGCGAAAATGCGCATGGAGGCTCCGATCAGAGGGAGAGGAGTGGCGCCGGATCCGGCCTCGGGGCCACATCCGCGGGGGCATCGACTATAGGCGCGCGGCCGATGAATCCGGGCTTATCGCTGCCGAAAAGGAGCCGAGCGGGCGAGGTGCTCTCCCGGTCTGGGCGCGCTATCGATGGTTGCGCAGCTCAGATGCGCCGGCGCAGGGCCTGGGCCGCGGACAACGCGAGCACCAACGCAAGCAACAGCTTGCCGGGGCCGTAAAACGCAGACACCGAGACAGGTGACACGCTCGGCGGGGTACCACCCGCTGGGCAGGCCGGTGGCGCCACCGCGAGGCCTTCGAGCTGAACCCGGTTCAGACCGCTGCCCGCGCCGGTGATGGGCTTGCTGCTGAGCAGCAGCGCAGTGTCGGGATCGATCTCGACCAGATCATTCTGGGCGAGCCGCGGCAAGCCATCGGGCGGGACGAGGTAGTCGAGCAGCGCCCACAGCCGACCTTCCGCATCGAAGTCAAGGCCGACGTCAAACACGCGGTCGATCACCGCGATCGGGCCGACGCGCACCAGCTCTTTACTGACGGTGTCGTAGCGGTACAGGGCCGTATCGGGATCCACCGACACGCCGAACACCTGCGAGCCGCGCGCCGCCAGACCGGACAGCGGCGGTCCAGCGGTGACAACGCGATCGACCGCCCCCGTGGCCGGATCGACCCTCCAGAGGTGGCCCAGCGTGTCGGAGGAAAGCCACACCGCACCGTCACAGGTGATCGCGAGGCCGTAGTCGAGCTGCCCGCCCTGACCGGGGCCTTGCCCGGCGAGGCCGGCAAAATGACTCATGAAACTGCCGGCGCCCGTCTGGGCGTTGATCCGGGTCAGAAGATCGCTGGTTCCGCCTGCCTCTGCAGTCCCGTCCGCGGCGCCGTACAGAGAGCCGTCGGGGTGAAGCGCCAGCCCATCAATGTCGCGGAAACCGACGTAGCCAATGCGGGTGGTGGCTCCCGTGGCCAGATCGACGCGATACAGCGCGTCGCGGAGGCCGGGGCTGTCCGGGTCGGTGCCCGAGGCGTAGCCATACGGCTGCGCGCCGGCCGCTGCACTCAGCAGCAGTCCGAAGGCGAGGGTCAGCCTGCGGGCGATCGGGCGCATAAGGCCACGTCCTTTGCGGTCGTCATGTAATCGTCACGGCGCTCTGGCGGCGCCTCAGGCGAGAATAGCAGGGCCTCGCGCGCCTGAACAGCCGCGACAGCCCCGTCTAAGCGCTTGATTTCGAGCGCCAAATCCGCTGCCTCTGGCGCCCCAGGATTTCCGACCCCCCTCCCGCGGAGAACGCATGTCCTATCTTGGCCAACCCGACTACCGCCACGGCAGCCGGGAAACCACCGCCGTCCTGCTGGTCAACCTCGGCACGCCCGACGCCCCGACACCCGCCGCGGTTCGTCGCTATCTTGCCGAATTCCTCGCCGATCCGCGGGTCATCGAGCTGCCAAGAGTCCTGTGGATGCCACTTCTGCACGGAGTGATCCTGCCGCTGCGCTCGCGGCGCTCAGCCAAGGCCTACCAGCAGGTCTGGACCGAGCAGGGCTCGCCGCTGCTGACCTATACCCGCGGCCTCGCCGCCGGACTGCAGTCCGCCCTGGCCTCGGACGGTCGGCCGCTGGGCGTGCATGTAGCCATGCGCTACGGCAACCCCTCGATCCGCAGCGTGCTGCGCGAACTGAAGGACCGGGGCCTGCGCCGCCTGCTGGTGCTGCCGCTGTACCCGCAGTTCTCGGCCACCACCACGGCCTCGGTGTTCGATGCCGTGGTCGACGAACTCAAGACCTGGCGGCTGCAGCCGGAACTGCGCTTCATCACCGACTACCACCGGGAGCCGGCCTGGCTCGACGCCGTCGCCGAGAGCGTCCGCCAGCACTGGCAGGCCCACGGCCGCGGCGATCGCCTGCTGTTCTCCTTCCACGGCATTCCCAAGCGCTACTTCACGGCAGGCGATCCCTACCACTGCCTGTGCCAGTTCACCGCGCGCGAGGTCGCCGAGCGCCTGCAGCTTCCGCGGGACGCCTGGCAGCTCAGCTTCCAGTCGCGCGTCGGCAAGGAGGAATGGCTGCGCCCCTACACCGACGAAACGGTCGCCGCCCTACCCGCCCAGGGCGTGCGCAGGCTGGACGTGGTCTGTCCCGGCTTCGCGGTGGACTGTCTGGAGACCATCGAGGAAATTGCCGGCGAAAATGCCGAGATCTTCCTGCATGCCGGCGGCGAAGCCCTGCGCTACGTGCCCGCCTTGAACGATAGCGCCGCCCACGTGCAGGCCCTGCTGCCGCTGCTGCGCCGCCAGGGCTCCGGCTGGCCGGAGTTCGCGGCGGCCCCTTGGGATGGCGAAGCGGAGACGGCCGCGGCTGCACTGCGGGCGCAGCGCTTCGAGCAGTTCCAGCGTGGCTGAGGGCGACCCCGGACCTGCACCTGCGATGGTCGCGGGCTCTTCGCGCCACTGCACGGAACGCAGATTCCCGCTGGCCACCGGCACCCTGGCCGCCCTGCATTTCCCGCCGACGGTCGAGGGCGCGCCGCGCGTGCTCGCCCTGCACGGCTGGCTGGACAATGCTGCGAGCTTCACCGCCCTGGCCAATGCCCTGCCAGAGTTTGAAGTGCTCGCGCTTGATCTGGCGGGACACGGACGCTCCGATTGGCGCCCGCCTGCCGGCAGCTACGCCCTGGTCGACCATCTGCCCGAGCTGCAGGAAGTGCTGGATGCGCTGGAATGGTCCTCATGCGCGCTGCTCGGGCACTCCATGGGTGCCGCGATCGCCAGCCTGTTCGCCGTCGCTGCCCCCGAGCGCGTCGACCGGCTGATCTGCATCGACGCCTTGGGCCCGCTCAGCCTGGACGAGGCCGAAGCCGCGGCCCGGCTGCGCCGCGCGCTGTCGGCACGGCGCGAACCGCGGCCGCGGCGGCGCCTCTTCCCTGGCGTCAAGGACGCCTGCCTGCAGCGCGCCGAGCTGAATGGGGTGAGCGCGGCGGCCATTGCGCCGCTGGTCGAGCGCGGCCTGACCGAAGTCGAGAACGGCTGGATCTGGGCGGCCGACCCGCGCCTGCAGCTGCCGTCAGCGATACCGATGAGCGAGGCCCAGGTGCAGCAGCTGCTGCGCGCGCTGTCGATGCCGGTGCTGGTGCTCGCAGCAGATACACCGGACCCACGGCTGCCGCGACTGCACGTCCAAGCGCGGCTCGACTGCGTGCCGCAGGTGCAGTGCGTGCGCCTGCCCGGCGGGCACCATCTGCACTTGGCCGAAACCGCGCGCACGGCGACAGAGATCCGGCGCTTCTTCGCCTCGGGGCAGGCCACCATCGGCTAGGCCCGGCAGCCCCACCAGCGGGCACGGAAACTGCAGGCTGCGTGCCTGAGCGGACCTCGGCTGCGAGGCTCGCGCCGCCGCCATTCCTAGCTCCGAGATCGATGTCGAACGCTCTCCACCGCCCGCCACATCTCTTGCCGCTGCTGCGGCAGCTCAAGCAGACAGCCCTGCCCTGCTTCGTCGCCGAGACCGAGCACCGGCTCGCCCTGGGCGACGCGATCGAATTGAACCGCCTGCAGTCGCTGGCCGAGCGCGAGCCCGGCCTGGCGCTTTCGATCCTGCTGGCAGCCAATGCCAGGACCTCGGCAGAGGACGAACTGCGCGGACTGCAGCAGGGCATCCACCGCCTCGGCAGCGGCGGCGTACAGCGTCTGCTGCGCGGCCTGCCCCGCCAGCGCTATGACCGTGCACAGCCCGGCCATCGGCTGAGCCTGCAGGCCATGGCGACCAGCCGACTTGCCTGGCTGTTCCTCGCCCACTGGCTGCGCACAGCACTCGCCTCCGACGAGGATGCGCGCCTGTCGATGTTGACCCTGCTGGATGTGGCGCGCTGGAAGCTGCCGCTGGCAGCACCGGCGCTGGCCGTCGAGATCGAGCGCCGGGTGCAGGCCGGCGAGCGTCGCAGCCGAGTCGAACGGGAGCTGCTGGGGGCCGACCTCGACGCTCTCAACGTGTGGCACCTCCAAGACCTCGGCCTGCCCTGCGCCGAGTCCCTGCAACGCTGCCGCTGGTCGCCGATGCTTCTCGCTCGGGCGGCACGACAGGTGCGTGGCGCAACCCAAGTCCCCAGCCTGCCGGCGCCGCTCAAGATCGCGCTTCGCGAACGCGGCCTGCTCTGCGGGCTCGCGCAGGTACTGGCGCTGGAGGCCGGCGTCGACTGGTACAGCCCGCGGACGCGCAGCCTGATCCAGGCGGCGGCCGCCGTGTCCGGGAAGTCGGCCGAGGAAATCCTGCGCGGCGTGCATCGGCAGGCCCTGTTCGCCAGCCACGAGGCCATGTTCGGAGCCGATGCGCCGGCGCCGGCGGCCGGCCTGCTGAGGCCACCGCGGGCGCCGCGCGCGCTGGCGCGCACAAGCGCGGGTCAGCCCGCGGCAAAGTCTGACGCCTCGGCGGTGGCCACGGCCGCACCCGCCGCTGCCGCGCCATCGCCTGCCGGCGATGATGCGCTTGCGGGCTTCGCCCGGCGCTGCGAGGCGGGGCATCCCGACCTGCGCAGCCTGCTGGCCGATGTCGTCCGCCTGTTCGCGCGGCTAGGCCTCAAGCGCTGTGCGCTGTTCCTGCGCGAAACCGATCGCTCGGCGCTGGCCTGCTTCTTCAGCTTCGGCTTCACCCAGGGTCAGGCGGGCCGCGACCTGCGCCTGCCGGTCGGCGAGCCGGGCCTGGTCAGGCTGCTGCTCGCCCAGCCGGGCGTGGCCTTCCGGATCGCCCAGGCACAGCGCGCGGGCGTGGTCGGCAAGCTGCCCCCGGGGTTGGCCGACTGGCCGCCGTCCGGCGGCATGCTGTTGGCCACGATTGCCGTGCAGGGCCGAGCGGTCGGCTTCTGGTGGGCGGATGCGGGCCCTGAGGCGCCGGAGGCCAGCGTCGAAAGCTTCGCGCGGTTTCGGCGCGTCGTGGAGAGCTTCGGCCCTGCTTTCACGCGCCAGCTTGAGCAGCGCAGTCCGAGCGCCGCCAGCGCGAACGCAAGCGGCCGTCGCCCGCACATCGAGGAGTGAAGTCCGAAGCGTCGTGAGGCCTGTTGCGCTGCGAAACCACCGTCGAGGGCTGGCATAGAATCGGGCCTTCACTCCTTGCTGACGGCGGCCTGCAGTCCATGTGTTCGATTCTCGGCATCCTCGATCTCCGCTCCGATCCGGCCGCCCTGCGCACGCAGGCGCTGGACCTTTCCCGCCGCATGCGTCATCGCGGCCCGGACTGGTCGGGCGTGTATGCCAACGAGCGGGCGATCCTGGTGCACGAGCGTCTCGCCATCGTCGGCGTCGATTCCGGCGCGCAGCCGTTGCTCTCGCCCGAGGGCACCCAGGCGCTGGCGGTCAACGGCGAGATCTACAACCACCGCCAGCTGCGCGCGGCACTTGAAGCCGATTACGCCTTCCAGACCCACTCCGACTGCGAGGTCATCCTGCCGCTGTATGCCAAGTTCGGCCACGACTTCCTCAACCAGCTGGAGGGCATGTTCGCCTTCGTGCTGTGGGACGACGCCAAGCAGCACTGGCTGGTCGCGCGCGACCCCATCGGCATCATTCCGCTGTACTACGGCCACGACGCCCACGGCAACCTGTACTTCGCCTCCGAGCTGAAGGCGCTGGCCCCGGTCTGCAAGGAAGCTCGCGAGTTCCCGCCCGGCCACTACTGGGCCAAGGGCGATGCCGAGCCGACCCGCTACTACCAGCCCGGCTGGCGCGACTACGACGCGGTGAAGGACGGCCCCACCGACCGCGCCGCCCTGCGCGCTGCTTTCGAGGCTGCCGTGAAGTCGCACATGATGAGCGACGTGCCCTATGGCGTGCTGCTCTCAGGCGGGCTGGATTCCTCGCTGGTCGCGGCCATCGCCAAGAAGTACGCCGCCCGCCGCGTCGAAGAAGATGAAAAGACCGAGGCCTGGTGGCCGCAGCTGCACAGCTTCGCGGTGGGTCTGAAGGAATCGCCGGATCTCAAGGCCGCACGCGAGGTCGCCGCGCACATCGGCACGGTGCATCACGAATTCCACTTCACCGTGCAGGAAGGCATCGACGCGCTGTCGGATGTCATCTACCACCTCGAAACCTACGACGTGACGACCATCCGCGCATCGACGCCGATGTACCTGATGGCGCGCCGGATCCGCGCCATGGGCATCAAGATGGTGCTCTCGGGCGAGGGCTCGGACGAACTGTTCGGCGGCTACCTCTACTTCCACAAGGCGCCGGATGCGAAATCCCTGCACGAGGAAACCGTCCGCAAGCTGGACGCCCTGCACCTGTTCGACTGCCTGCGCGCCAACAAATCGATGTCGGCCTGGGGCGTGGAAGCGCGCGTGCCCTTCCTCGACCGCGGCTTCATCGACGTGGCGATGTCGCTCAACCCCGAGGTCAAGCTCTCGGGCAAACCGCGCGGCCGCATCGAGAAGCAGTTCCTGCGCGAGGCCTTTGCCGGCTATCTGCCCGACAAGATCCTGTGGCGGCAGAAGGAGCAGTTCTCCGACGGCGTGGGCTACAGCTGGATCGACTCGCTGAAGGCGCATGCCGCCGCCCAGGTCAGCGACGCCCAGATGGAGAGCGCGAAGTTCCGCTTTCCTTACAACACGCCCGTCAGCAAGGAGGCCTACTTCTACCGTGAGATCTTCGAGCGTCATTACCCGCAGGCCTGGGCCGCGGAATGCGTGCCCGGTGGACCGTCCGTGGCCTGTTCAACGGCAGCGGCCCTGGAGTGGGACGCCAGCCTGAAGAACATCGTCGACCCCTCGGGGCGCGCGGTGCAGGCCGTGCATGAGAGCGCCTACTGAGCACAGCGGGCCGGTCGCCGAGACACCCCGCAAACCAAGAAGGGCGCTCATCGGAGCGCCCTTCTTGGTTTGTAGCAAGCCTCAGCGGATGCGCAGCTTCAACGCCCCTGAGGCTTCGCCGGCGGGCTACGCTGCCATCACGCGCCTGTGGCGCGCAGGCACCACTGCATGATCGGGCTCCAGAAGATGCCCAGCACCAGCATCGCCAGCCCGTTCACGGTCAGCAGCCAGCGCAGCTGCGGGTCAGGGTTCAGCGGATGGTGGCTGCCGTCTTCCGGGGCGTCGAAGTACATGGTGCGGATGACGCGCAGGTAGTAGAAGGCGCCGATCACCGCGAACACGACCGCGACCAGAGCCAGCCACAGCATGTCTGCGCCGACCGCGGCTTCGAGCACGGTCAGTTTGGCCCAGAAGCCGAACAGCGGCGGGAAGCCAGCCAGCGAGCCCATCAGCAGCAGGATCAGGAACGCGAACCAGGGGTGGCGCTGGTTCAGGCCGCGGAAATCGATGATCTCCTCCGCCTCGAACCCCTTGCGCGCCAGCAGCATGATCGAGGCGAAGGCACCAACCGACATGATCGCGTAGCAGATCGCATAGAACATCGCCGCCGCGTAGCCCTGCTCGGTACCGGCCGCAAGGCCGAGGAACAGGAAGCCGACGTGGGAGATCGTCGAGTAGGCCAGCATGCGCTTCAGGTTCGTCTGCGCAATAGCCACAACGTTACCCACGGCGAGCGACAGCACCGCCAGCCAAGCCAGCATGTGGCGCCACTCGCTGACGTCACCGACCGCACCTTCGAGCAGCCGGTAGGCCATGCCGAAGGCAGCCAGCTTGGGCGCCGAGCCGATGAAGGCGGTGACTGCAGTGGGCGCGCCCTGGTAGACATCGGGCAGCCACATGTGGAAGGGCGCCGCACCGAACTTGAAGGCGATACCGACCACCAGAAAGACCACGCCCAGCAGGAGGATTCCGCGGTTGTCGCCGACGCCGCTCAGCGCCGCCTGGATGGTGGCGATGTCGAGGCTGCCGGTGGCACCGTAGACCATCGACATGCCGTAGAGCAGCATGCCCGAGGCCAGCGAACCGAGCACGAAGTACTTCATCGCCGCTTCGGTGGCCAGCTTGTTGTCGCGGTCGATGGCGACGAGCGCGTAGGACGACAACGCCAGCAGCTCAAGACCCATGTAAAGGCTGAGCAGATTGCCGGCCGAGACCAGCACCATCATGCCGAGCACGGCGAACAGGCAGAGCACATAGAACTCGCCCTTGAACAGGCCGCGGTCCTGCAGGTAGGGCTTGGCATAGACGAAGGCCGCGCCGGTCACGATCAGCATGAACACCTTCAGCACGTCGGCCACGCCGTCGCGGATGAACATGCCGCCGAACGCGGTGACCGCCTCACCCGCGATGCCGTCGCGCAGCACCAGCGCAGCGGTGGCGAGCAGGGTCAGCAGGCCGAGGAAGTGGGTCAGGCCGCGGCGCGCATCGCTGATGAAGAGATCCACCAGCAGCAGCACGCAGGCGGCGCCGAGCAGGAACAGCTCGGGAGTGAGCGGAATGAAGTCGGAGGCAGTGATCATGGTCGTCGTCCTCGCTTACAGCTTGCTGGCGGCAAGCTGGGCCGCGAGTTGGGCGATGGAGGCGTCCATCAGGTCGGTCAAGGGCTTGGGATGAATGCCGAAGTACAGGACAGCGGCAGCGAACAACGCCAGCACCAGGAACTCATGCCCGCGCAGGTCCTTGAGCGCGGCGACATTGGCATTCGCCACTTCGCCGTACATCACGCGCTTGACCATCCACAGGGTGTAGGCCGCGCCGATGATCAGGGTGAGCGCGGCGACTGCCGCGATCCACGGGCTCTGCTGGAAGGCGGCCAAGATCACCATGAACTCGCCGACGAAGCCCGAGGTGCCCGGCAGGCCGCTGTTGGCCATGGCGAACAGCACCATGAAGGCCGCGAACATCGGCATGACATTGGCCACACCGCCGTAGTCCTTGATCATGCGGGTGTGCATGCGGTCGTAGACCACGCCCACGCAGCTGAACATGGCACCCGAGATGAAGCCGTGGCTGATCATCTGCACCATCGCGCCCTGCAGGCCGAGTTCGGCGCCGTCGCTGCGGCCGCCGCGCACCAGCGCGAAGGCGATGAAGATGCCCAAGGTGACGAAGCCCATGTGGCTGATCGAGGAATAGGCGATCAGCTTCTTCATGTCTTCCTGCACCAGCGCCACGAGACCGACGTAGACCACGGCGATCAGGCTCAGGGTGATCATCAGCCAGGCGTATTCGTGGCCGGCGTCCGGCACGATCGGCAGGGTGAAGCGCAGGAAGCCATAGCCACCGATCTTCAGCATGATCGCGGCCAGTACCACCGAGCCCGCGGTCGGCGCCTCAACGTGGGCGTCAGGCAGCCAGGTGTGCACCGGGAACATCGGGATCTTCACCGCGAAGGCGGCGAAGAAGGCGAAGAACAGCCACATCTGCTCGGTGGCGGTCAGCGGCAGCGCGTACAGGTCGGCCAAGGCAAAGCTGCCGCCCTTCAGGTACAGGTAGACCAGGCCGACCAGCATGAAGATCGAGCCGAGGAAGGTGTACAGGAAGAACTTCATCGAGGCATAGATGCGGCGGTAGCCGCCCCAGACGCCGATGATGATGAACATCGGGATCAGCATGCCCTCGAAGAACACGTAGAACAGCACGGCGTCGAGCGCGCAGAACACGCCGATCATCAGGCCTTCGAGGATCATGAAGGCGGCCATGTACTGGTGCACGCGCTCGTCCACGGACGTCCAGGCGCCGATCAGCACCAGCACGCTGGTGAAGGTGGTCAGCAGCACCAGGGCCAGGGCGATGCCATCGACGCCCAGGTGGTAGTGGATCTTGAAGGCCTCGATCCAGACGTGCTTCTCGACGAACTGCATGGCCGCCGAGCTGGGGTCGAAGCCGGTGTACAGCGGGATGCTGAGCACGAAGGTGGCGAGCGTCACCAGCAGGGCGAACCAGCGCACCTGGTTGGCGCGTTCGGAGCCAAAGGCGAGCGCTGCGAAGCCGCCCAGGATGGGCAACCAGATCAGCAGGCTGAGCAGGGGAAGGGTCGAGGGCATCGGCATTTTTCCTTGTAATCCGTATGCCGCGCGTTACACGCGCAGTGACCAGATCAGCGCGCCGAGCAGCGCGATCAGGCCCAGAATCATGGCGAAGGCGTAGTGGTACATCAGGCCGGACTGGACGTTACGGACCACCGCAGAGATGCGATCGACCAGCGCCGCCGAACCGTTCACCGCCACGCCGTCGATGACCGCCGTGTCGCCGGCCTTCCAGAACAGGCGCCCCAGCTTCAGGCTGCCGCCGGCGAACACCGCCTGGTTGAAGTCGTCGAAGCCGTACTTGTTCTCCAGCACCCGCACCGGCAAGGCGAAGCTCTTGCGCATCCGCGCGGCGAGGTCCGGATTGAACAGGTAGAGGTAGGTGGCCGCGGCGAAACCGCCGAAAGCCAGCCAGAACGCCGGCGAGGCGTAGAAGTGCAGGCCGAAGCCGACCGCCGCCGAGACCCAGCCGTGGGCGTCGTGCCACAGCTTGGCGGCAACGCCTGCCAGGCTGTCGTGCTCCGGCAGCACGGTGATCGCGCCAGCGAAGTAGTCGCCGAACACCATCGGGCCGACGGTGAGGAAACCGATCGCGATCGAGGGGATCGCCAGCAGGATCAGCGGCAGGGTCACCACCCAAGGCGACTCATGTGGCTCGTGCGGTCCGTGGCCATGACCATGGTCATCGTGATGCGCATCGTGGTGATGGTCGTCGTGCGCATGCGCGTCGCGGAAGCGCTCTGGGCCGTGGAAGGTCAGGTACAGCAGGCGGAAGCTGTAGAAGCTGGTGATGAACACGCCCAGCAGCACTGCCAAGTAGGCGTAGTTCTGGACCCAACCGCCCTGCCCTGCGGCAACGCCGGCCGCCTCGATGATGGTGTCCTTCGAGTAGTAGCCGGACAGGAAGGGCGTGCCAACAAGTGCCAGGGTGCCGATCAGGCTGGTGATCCAGGTGATCGGCATGTACTTGCGCAGGCCACCCATGCGGCGCATGTCCTGCTCGTGGTGCATGCCAATGATCACCGAGCCCGCGGCTAGGAACAGCAGGGCCTTGAAGAAGGCGTGGGTCATCAGGTGGAACACCGCACCGGCATAGGCCGATACGCCCAGGGCCACGGTCATGTAGCCGAGCTGCGACAGGGTCGAGTAGGCGACCACGCGCTTGATGTCGTTCTGCACCACACCGATCAGGCCGGTGAAGAGCGCCGTGGTGGCGCCGATGAACAGCACGAAGGCGAGTGCGGTCTCGCTCATCTCGAACAGCGGCGACATGCGCGCCACCATGAAGATACCGGCGGTGACCATGGTTGCAGCGTGGATCAGCGCTGAGATCGGGGTCGGACCTTCCATCGAATCCGGCAGCCAGACGTGCAGCGGCACCTGCGCCGACTTGCCCATGGCGCCGATGAACAGGCAGATGCAGATGAAGGTCGGCACCGCCCACTGTGCGCCCGGCCAGATCTCGACGGTGAGGCCGGCCAGCTGCGGCGCGTTGTCGAAGGCAGTCTGGTAGTCCAGCGTGCCCAGCCAATACAGCACGCCGGCGATGCCCAGCAGGAAGCCGAAGTCGCCGACGCGGTTGACCAGGAAGGCCTTCATGTTGGCAAACACGGCGCTCGGCTTCTTGAACCAGAAGCCGATCAGCAGGTAGGACACGAGGCCCACGGCTTCCCAGCCGAAGAACAGCTGCAGGAAGTTGTTGCTCATGACCAGCATGAGCATCGAGAAGGTGAACAGGCTGATGTAGGCGAAGAAGCGCTGGTAGCCCGGGTCTTCCTCCATGTAGCCGATGGTGTAGATGTGCACCAGCAGGGACACGAAGGTCACCACCACCATCATCATCGCGGTGAGGCGGTCGACCAGGAAGCCGACGTGGGCCGAGTACTCGCCGATCTCGAACCAGGTGTAGATGTTCTGGTTGAACACCGGCGCCCCACCCCAGACCAGCTGGTAAAGCACCTGCACCGACAGCGCGCAGGACACCGCCACGCCGAGGATGGTCACCCAGTGCGCACCGGCGCGACCGATCTGCTTGCCGAACAGGCCAGCGACGATGGCGCCGAGGAGGGGCGCGAGCGCGATCAGCAGGAGTACGTTTTCAGATATCATGGCTCGTTTCCATTGCTTATGCGTGCGGCACTGCGGGTTGCCCTGCGGCCTTGGGCTGCAGCCAGCGCGGTGGATCGATTGCGCGGCGCGGCTTGTTTACTACCGAAACCATCGCAAGCGAGTGCCCGGAAGCGCCCCTCTTGCTTCGCGCGCGGCAGAGCCGAGCGCGCCTTGAATCGTGCGTGTCGCTGCCATCCGTGGCGCTCACCCGAGAGCTTCCGACCCCCGGCCCGCGCATCCTTGCGCGGGCGTTCGGCCTGCGCGAGCCAGTGGCTCGCACTCGCCTTGAATCCAGCTTCTCGCTGCCATCCGTGGCGCTCACCCGAGGGTTTCCGACCCCCGGCCCGCGCATCCTTGCGCGGGCGTTCGGCCTGCGCGAGCCCGTGGCTCGCACTCGCCTTGAATCCAGCTTCTCGCTGCCATCCGTGGCGCTCACCCGAGGGTTTCCGACCCCCGGCCCGCGCATCCTTGCGCGGGCGTTCGGCCTGCGCGAGCCCGTGGCTCGCGCGGGCCTCACCCTTTCATCGAGTCAAGTTCGCCGACATTGATCGTCGACCGCGCGCGGAACAGCGCCACCAGGATCGCCAGACCGATCGCAGCCTCCGCCGCCGCCACGGTGAGGATGAAAAACACGAACAGCTGGCCATCGACGCTGCCCAGGTGGCGCGAGAAGCCGATGAAGTTCATGTTCACTGCCAGCAGGATGAGCTCGATGCTCATCAGCAGCACGATCATGTTCTTGCGGTTGATGAAGATGCCTCCGACGCCGATACAGAACAGCACGGCGCCCACAGCGAGGTAATGGCCTAGGGTGATCACTGGCGGGCCTCCGGGGTTTCGGCCTTCATCTTGACGAGGCGGATACGGTCCTCGCGGCGCACCATCACCTGGCGGCCCGGGTCCTGGGCCTTGACGTTGATCCGCCGACGCAGGGTGATCGCGATGGCAGCGACGATGGCCACGGTGAGGATCACCGCCGCCAACTCGAACGGATACAGATACTCAGTGAACAGCGCTCGACCCAGCCACTCGGTGTTGGACATGCCAGCGGCGGTCGCCGGATCGGTCGCCGGCAGGGTCTCGCCGAAGCGCGCCAGGCCGATCAGCGCGATCATCTCGAGCGCCATCACGATGCCGACCACGATGCCGACGGGCAGGTAGCGGGCGAAGCCCTCGCGCAGCGGCGCGAACTTGATGTCCAGCATCATCACCACGAACAGGAACAGCACCATCACCGCGCCCACATAGACCAGCACCAGGGCGATGCCGAGGAACTCGGCGTCGGCCAGGATCCACAGGCAGGCGCTGGAGAAGAAGGTGAGGATCAGGAACAGCACCGCGTGCACGGGGTTGCGCACGGACACGACCGACAGCGCCGACAGTACGGCGACGCTGGCAAACAGGTAGAAGGCGATCAGGGGATAGCTCATGCCGGGGGCTCCAGGTCGTTCAGGCGCAGGCCTGGATCAGCGGTAGGCCGAGTCGAGCGAGCGGCGCTCGGCGATCTCCGCCTCCAGGCGGTCGCCGATGGCCAGCAGCTGCGGCTTGGTGACGATGTTCTCGCCGCGCTTCTCGAAGTGGTACTCGTGGATGTGGGTTTCCACGATCGAGTCAACCGGACAGCTCTCCTCGCAGAAGCCGCAGAAGATGCACTTGAACAGGTCGATGTCGTAGCGCGTGGTGCGGCGGCTGCCATCCTCGCGCGGTTCCGAGTCGATCGTAATCGCCAGCGCCGGGCACACCGCCTCGCACAGCTTGCAGGCGATGCAGCGCTCTTCGCCGTTGGGGTAGCGGCGCAGCGCGTGCAGGCCGCGGAAGCGCGGCGACTGCGGGATCTTCTCGAAGGGATAGGCCAGCGTGTACTTCGGCTTGAAGAAGTACTTCAGCGTCAGCCACATGCCCTGCAGCAGCTCGATCAGCAGCAGGCTCTTGAAGTAGGAAACAACGCGGTTCATTCGGTCATCCTCAGGCGTTGGCCGTGAACCAGCCCGCGTGCACCGCCCAGGCGGCGACGAGGATCCAGACGATGGTGATGGGGATGAACACCTTCCAGCCCAGACGCATGATCTGGTCGTAGCGGTAGCGCGGGAAGCTGGCGCGGAACCACACGTAGAAGAAGGCGAACAGCACGGCCTTGGCGAGCAGCCAGATCACGCTGGGCTGGCCCAACCAGGAATCGGTCCAGCCCTGGAAGGGCGACAGCCAGCCGCCCAGGAACAGCAGGGCCGCCAGGAAGCTGATTAGGATCATGTTGGCGTACTCGGCGAGGAAGAACACCGAGAAGGCCGAACCCGCGTACTCGACATGGAAACCGGCGACGATCTCCGACTCGCCTTCGGCGACGTCGAAGGGCGCGCGGTTGGTCTCGGCCACGCCCGAGATGAAATAGATGACGAACAGCGGCAGCAGCGGCAGCCAGAACCATTCGAAGAAGCCAGCGTCACCGCCCTGCGCGTTGACGATCGCGCTCAGGTTGAGGCTGCCCGATGCGACCAGCACGCCGACGAGCGCGAAGCCCATGGCGATTTCGTAGCTGACCACCTGCGCCGCCGAACGCATCGCGCCCAGGAAGGCGTACTTCGAGTTCGAGGCCCAGCCGGCGATGATCACGCCGTACACGCCCATCGACGTCATCGCCAGCAGCATCAGCAGGCCGGCATTGATATCGGCCAGCACCATGCCGTCCTCGAAAGGCACCACCGCCCAGGCCGCGAAGGCAGGAGCCAGCGCCAGCACGGGGGCCAGGCGAAACAGGAACAGGTTGGCGTTGCTTGGCAGCACCACTTCCTTGAACAGCAGCTTGAACACGTCGGCGAAGGGCTGGATGAAGCCGATGCCGAACACGCGCCCAACGTAGACCGGCCCCTGACGCACGTGCATCCAGCCGATCACCTTGCGCTCGAACAGGGTGAAGTAGGCGACGCCGAGAATCAGCGGCACGGTGATGCAGAGGATCTTGATCAGGGTCCAGACCAGCAGCCCGATGTCGCCGAAGCCGAGGAAGAACTCGCGGATGGGTTCGATGAGCGACAGCATGGGGCCTTAGACCTTTGCCACGGTGAGCGCGCCCGCGGGCGCGAGCGGCGCGGTCGCGCCGTAGCCGGTTTCGATCCAGACCGCGCCGCGCGGCACGCGGCCACTGACCTCGACCTGCAGGGTGGCCTGGCCGCGACCGTCGCCGACCTTGGCCATCGCGCCATTGGACAGGCCCGCCGCCAGCGCATCCGCTGCGTTCAGCAGCACACGCGGACCGCGAGTCAGACTGTGGGCGTTGAGCGGCTCGGCGCGACGCAGCACAGCATCGGACCGGTAGATCGGCGTAGTGGCGATACGCTGCAGGCCTTCGACAGGCTCGCGCTTCGACAGCCCTGCCCCGCCCTTGGGCTCGGACAGGGTGATCCCGGCGCGCAAACCGTGGATGTCGATGAAGTCGAAGCCGTCCAGCTTCATGGCCTCACCCAGCGCACGCAGCAGACGCCAGCCCGCACGCGCTTCGCCCGGCGCCTTGGCCCCGGCGCTGACGAGCTGGGTCTGCCCCTGTGCGTTGATCAGGCTGGCCTCGATCTCGGGCAGCAGGGCGATCGGCAGGATCACATTGGCGCAACGCTTGAGCGTCTCGGTGACGAAAGCACTGAAAGCCACGACCTGCTTGGCCTGCGACAAAGCCTGCAGGGCCAAGGTGTTGTCGGCGAAGTCGAACTCGGGCTCGACGCCGTAGAGCATATAGCTGCTGCGCGGCTGCGCAAACATGGCGCGGGCGTCGAGGCCCTTGGGCAGTACGCCGGCGCGCGCCAGGCCCAGCGCATTGGCACCACGCTCCAGAACGTTCAGGCGCGCACCGGTGGCGCGCGACAGCGCGGACGCCAGCGCGCGCAGCCACGAAGCATTGGCATGGCCAACTGCGCTTTCACCCAGCTGGATCAGAGCCACACTCGCCGATTTCAGCTGCTCAGCCACCGCGCGATGACCGTCCTCGACCTGCACATTGGCGACGAGCGACGCCAGTTCAGCGGGCAAACCCTCAGCAGCTCCGCCCGCCGCGGCCAGCACGGCCGCCAGCGACTCGGTCATCGCCTGCGGCGCGACGATGGCCTTGTGGCTCAGGTCGAAGTTGAAATCGAAGTCAACCGGGTTGATCGCGCTGATCTTCGCGCCGCCCTTAGAGGCCTTGCGGATGCGGTGGCCGAGGATCGGTGCCTCAAGACGCGGATTGCAGCCGACCAGCAGAACGGCGCGCGCCTGCTCGACTTCGGCCAGCGGCAGTTCGAATGCCGCAGCCACCGGAGCGTCGGCGAAGTCCAGCGTGCCGAGGCGATGGTCGATGTTGCCGCAACCGAGACCCGCGGCGAGCCGCGCCAGCAGGGCGCCCTCTTCCAGCGAGGTCGAGGGATGCACCAGCATGCCGGTCTGCTCACCGCTGGCTGCACGCAGCAGATCGGCGGCGCGAGCGACGCCCTGCTCCAGGCTGACCTCTTTCCAGTTCGCGCCCTCGCGGACCAGGGCGGTGGTGGCGCGATCGGCGGCGGTCAGTCCGGTGTGGCTGTAGCGGTCGCGATCCGACAGCCAGCTCTCGTTGATCGACTCGTTGTCGCGCGGCACCACGCGCATCACTTCGCCGCGGCGCACGTGCAGGTAGAGATTGGAGCCCAGCGCATCGTGGTAGCCGATCGACTCGCGCGCGGCCAGTTCCCAGGCGCGGGCGCGGTAGCGGAAAGGCTTGTTGGTCAGCGCGCCGACCGGGCAGACATCGATGATGTTGCCGGACAGCTCGCTGTCGATGTTCTTGCCGATGTAGGTGCCGATCTCAAGCCGATCGCCGCGCCCCATGCCGCCCAGCTCATAGGTGCCGGCGATCTCGCCGACAAAGCGCACGCAGCGGGTGCAGTGGATGCAGCGGGTCATGTCGGTGGCGACCAGCGGGCCGACGTTCTCGTCAGGCACCACGCGCTTGCGCTCGACGAAACGGCTGACCGAGCGGCCGTAGCCCATCGCGACGTCCTGCAGCTCGCACTCGCCGCCCTGGTCGCAGATCGGACAGTCGAGCGGATGGTTGATCAGCAGGAATTCCATGACGTTGCGCTGCGAGTCGAGCGCACGCTTGGACTGCGTGTAGATCTTCATGCCCTCCATCACCGGCGTGGCGCAGGCCGGCGCGGGCTTGGGCATCTTCTCGACATCGACCAGGCACATGCGACAGTTGGCCGCGATCGGCAGCTTCTTGTGGTAGCAGAAGCGCGGGATCGGAATGCCGGCCTTGTCGGCGGCCTCGATGATCATCGAGCCCTTGGGCACCGCCATCGCGGTGCCGTCGATCTCGATGTTGACCTGGTCGGGCGCCACGTTGGGCGCAGACGGCGCGGCGCTCATGCGGCGGCTCCAAGCTGGGACTCGACCATCGATCGGCCGTGGGTCACGTAGTACTCGAACTCATGCCAGTAGTGGCGCAGGAAGCCCTGCACCGGCCAGGCAGCGGCTTCGCCGAAGGCACAGATGGTGTGGCCTTCGATCTGGCCGGCGGCAGCCTTGAGCATGTGGATGTCTTCGACCGTGCCCTTGCCTTCGACGATGCGCGAGAGCACGCGGTACATCCAGCCCGTGCCTTCGCGGCAGGGCGTGCACTGGCCGCAGCTTTCCTTGTAGTAGAACTGCGAGATGCGGCGGCAGGCCTTGACCATGCAGGTGGTCTCGTCCATCACGATCACGGCACCCGAACCCAGACCCGAGCCCGCCTTCTGCAGGGCATCGTAGTCCATGGTCAGCTCCATGATGGTGTCGGCCGGCAGCACCGGCATCGACGAACCGCCGGGGATCACCGCCTTCAGCTTGCGGCCACCACGGACGCCGCCCGCCATGGCCAGCAGGTCCTTGAAGGGCGTGCCCAGGCGGATCTCGAAGTTGCCGGGGTTGTTGACGTGGCCCGACACCGAGAACACCTTCGGTCCACCGTTGTTGGGCTTGCCGAGGTTCAGGAACCACTCGGGGCCGTTGCGGAGGATCGCCGGCACCGAGGCATAGGTCTCGGTGTTGTTGATCGTGGTCGGACGGCCGAACAGACCGAAGTTGGCGGGGAACGGCGGCTTGAAGCGCGGCTGGCCCTTCTTGCCTTCCAGCGATTCCATCAGCGCGGTTTCTTCGCCGCAGATGTAGGCGCCGGCGCCGAGGGCGGCATAGATGTCGATGTCGACGCCCGACCCCAGCACGTTCTTGCCCAGCCAGCCGTTGGCATAGGCCTCCTTCAGCGCTTCCTCGAAGTGCTCGAAGGGCTCGTGATGGAACTCGCCGCGCAGGTAGTTGTAGGCCACGGTGCTGCCGGTGGCGTAGCAGGCAATCGCCATGCCCTCGATCACCGCGTGCGGGTTGTAGCGCAGGATGTCGCGATCCTTGCAGGTGCCGGGCTCGGACTCGTCGGAGTTGCAGAGGATGTACTTCTGGCCCGGCGCGTTGCGCGGCATGAAGCTCCACTTGAGACCGGCCGGAAAGCCTGCCCCGCCGCGGCCGCGCAGGCCGCTCTGCTTGACCATGTCGATCACCTGCTCCTGCGGGATCTTCTCGGTCAGCACGCGACGCAGCGCCTGATAACCACCCACTTTCAGGTAGTTCTCATAGCTCCACGGCTTCTCGAAGTGAAGCGTGGTGTAGACGACGCTGTGCTCTTGCGGTTCCGGTCCGTACGCCATTGCCTTCTCGCCTCTTCCTCATCTGCCCGCCGCGGGATGGCGACAGGCCTGCCAAAGCAGGTGCGGCGCGGCGTTCGGTGTCCAAACGTCGCGGCCGGCGGCCCTTACTTCAGCGAATCCAGGATCTGGTCCATCGATGCCGGGGTGAGTTTCTCGTGGTAGTGGCCATTGACCACCATCATCGGCGCCCCGCAGCAGGCGGCCAGGCACTCTTCCTCGCGCTTGAGGTAGATGCGGCCGTCCGGGGTGCTCTCGCCCAGCTTGATGCCCAGACGCTTCTCGACATGGGCGACCAGATCCTCGGCGCCGTTCAGCCAGCAGCTGATGTTGGTGCAGATCGCCACGTTGTTGCGGCCTACCGGCTTCAGCTCGAACATCGAGTAGAAGCTGGCGACCTCGTAGGCCCAGACCGAGGGCAGATCGAGGTAGCGCGCGACCGCCGTCACCAATTCGTCTGTCAGGTAGCCGCCGTTCTGCTCCTGCGCCGCCATCAAGCCTTGGATCAGCGCCGAGCGCTTGCGATCCGGCGGGAACTTGGCGACCCAGTGGTCGATGTGGTGGCGGGTGTGCTCGCTGAGCACGGCGAGCGGGTCGACCTCGCGTACCGCTTCGAAGTTGCCGCTGGCCTTCATCGGTCGATCTCTCCAAACACGACGTCATAGGTGCCGATCATCGCCACCACGTCAGGCAGCATGTGTCCGCGCACGATCGAGTCCATCGAAGACAGATGGGCGAAACCCGGCGCACGCAGCTTCACGCGGAATGGCTTGTTGGCACCGTCGGAAATCAGGTAGCAGCCGAACTCACCCTTGGGCGCCTCGACCGCGGCGTAGGTCTCGCCGGCCGGCACGCAATAGCCCTCGGTGAACAGCTTGAAGTGGTGGATCAAGGCTTCCATGTCGTCCTTCATCTCCTCGCGGGAGGGCGGCGACACCTTGAAGTTCTTCAGCATCACCGGGCCCGGATTGGCGCGGAGCCACTGGATGCACTGCTTGATGATGCGGTTGCTCTGGCGCATCTCTTCGATACGCACGAGGTAGCGGTCGTAGCAGTCACCGTTGACACCCACCGGGATGTCGAAATCGACTTCTGCGTACTTGGCGTAGGGCTGCTTCTTGCGCAGGTCCCAGGCAATGCCGGAGCCGCGCAGCATTGGTCCGCTCATGCCCCAAGCGAGGGCATGGTCAGGGCTGACCACACCGATGCCGACGGTGCGCTGCTTCCAGATGCGGTTGTCGGTGAGCAGGATTTCGTATTCGTCGATCTTCGAGGGGAAGTCGTCGGTGAACGCCTCGAGGAAATCGAGCATGGAGCCCTCGCGCCAGGCGTTGCGGCGCTTCAGCTCCTTGCCCTTGGCCCAGGGCGATTCCTTGTACTGCGGCATGCGCTCCGGCAGGTCGCGATACACACCACCCGGACGGTAGTAGGCCGCGTGCATCCGCGCGCCCGAGACCGCCTCGTAGCAGTCCATCAGCTCTTCGCGCTCGCGGAAGGCGTACAGGATCACCGCCATCGCGCCGAGATCGAGGCCGTTCGAACCCACCCACATGAGGTGATTCAGGATGCGGGTGATCTCGTCGAACATGGTGCGGATCCACTGCGCACGTTCCGGCGCCTGGATTCCCAGCAGGTTCTCGATGGCACGCACGTAGGCGTGCTCGTTGCACATCATCGAGACGTAGTCCAGGCGATCCATGTAGCCGATCGACTGGTTGAAGGGCTTCGACTCGGCCAACTTCTCGGTACCACGATGCAGCAGGCCCACGTGGGGGTCGGCGCGCACCACTGTCTCGCCGTCCAGCTCCAGCACCAGGCGAAGCACGCCGTGGGCCGCCGGATGCTGCGGGCCGAAGTTCATCGTGTAGTTGCGGATTTCCTGCATGGCTTACTTGCCCTGCCCTGCGCTGCGCTCGGCCTGCGCCTGCTCGTAGCGGGAATCGTGGCGGACCACGCGCGGCACGCCGACGCGAGGATCGATGCTGACCGGCTCGTACACCACGCGACCTTTCTCCGGGTCGTAGCGCACTTCGACGTTGCCGATCAGCGGGAAATCCTTTCGGAATGGATGACCGACGAAACCGTAATCGGTGAGAATGCGGCGCAGGTCCGGGTGACCCTCAAAAACGATGCCGTAAAGATCGAACGCCTCGCGCTCGAACCAGTTGGCGCCCGGCCACAGTTCGGTGACGCTAGGCACGACCGGCAGCGCATCGTCGGCGCCGAAACAGCGCACGCGCAGGCGGCGGTTGTGGACGATCGAAAGCAGGTGGATCACTGCGGCGAATCGACCAGCACCGGCGGACACGGCGGGACGCTGCTCCCAGTTGAAGCGACCGGGGCCGAAACCCTCGACGCCTCGCGAGAACCCCTCGTCGGTGACGTCAGAGGTGTCCCATTCGGCGTCGCCGAAGCCGAGGTAGTCGACGCCGCAGACGTCGACCAGCTGCTCGAAGCGGAACTCGGGGTCGTCACGCAGGCTGCGGCAAACCTCGATCAAGCCGTCGGGCGCGACCTCGATGGTGGTCTCGTCGCGCTCGACAGAGATCTTCGCGAGTTTGCCGTCAAAGCGGGCGCGCAGGCGCTCGGCCAGGGTGGAAGTTTCGTCTGCCATGGCCTGCTCAGCGCGCGATCGTGTTGGTGCGGCGGATCTTCTTCTGCAGCTGCAGGATGCCGTAGATCAAGGCCTCGGCCGTGGGCGGACAGCCCGGCACATAGACGTCGACCGGCACCACGCGATCGCAGCCGCGGACCACCGAGTAGGAGTAGTGGTAATAACCACCGCCGTTGGCGCAGCTGCCCATGGAAATCACCCACTTGGGGTTGGGCATCTGGTCGTAGACCTTGCGCAGGGCCGGGGCCATCTTGTTGACCAGGGTGCCGGCCACGATCATCACGTCGGACTGGCGCGGTGACGGGCGGAAAATCACTCCATACCGATCCAGGTCGAGCCGCGACATGCCGGCGTGCATCATCTCGACCGCGCAACAGGCAAGACCGAAGGTCATCGGCCACATCGAACCTGTGCGTGCCCAGTTCAGCAGCGCGTCGACAGAAGTGGTCACGAATCCGCGCTCCAGCAGCGGGTTCTCGCCCTCGGGCCGGAGGATGTCGTCGAGGCGACCGATCGGCTCGGGGTTGTGCAGCAGCTGGCTCACTCCCATTCCAGCGCTCCCTTCTTCCATTCGTAGACGAAGCCGATCACGAGGATGCCCAGGAACACTGCCATGGCTGCAATCGCGGTCACACCGATGTCCTTGAACACCAGCGCCCACGGAAACAGGAAGGCGATCTCGAGATCGAAGATGATGAAGAGGATGGCGACGAGGTAAAAGCGCACATCGAACTTCATGCGCGCGTCTTCGAAGGCCTCGAAGCCACACTCGTAAGGAGAGCCCTTCTCGCCATCCGGCGACTTCGGACCCAGCAGCCAGCCCAAGAAGAGCAGGACCACGCCAATGCCGGCAGCTACGCCGAGGAACATCAGGATCGGCAGGTAATCGGCCAACACGCGTCGCCACCTCCGCGCCGCGATGGGGCGCATCAGCGCAGCGGAGAGCGCGAGTGCAGCTCCGCTGCCGTTTCAGGATGTTGGTGCCCAGGGCGGGACTCGAACCCGCACAGCTTGCGCCGCTACCCCCTCAAGATAGTGTGTCTACCAATTCCACCACCTGGGCAAGGGATCACTGGATGGCGCCTTGCACGCCCACTCCAGCGCAGTCGGATTGTATCAGGCGATCACTCGCCGGACCCACCCTCCGACGGGGGATTTTGCTCTTCTTCCGCCCTCTCCACGGACTCGACGCCCACCTCAGCTGGCGCCGCTTCAGCGGCAGCCGGCGACACCGGCGAGCCCGCCTCAGGTTGAGCCGCCGGAATGACGGACGCCGGAGCGGCGGCGGCTTCAGGGATCTGTGCCGCAGGTGCGTCGATCTGACCCATCACACCGAGGTCATCGCCTGACGCACGCTGCAGGCCGCCCCGAGCGACGTACATTGCCATACCGAGGCTGATGACGAAGAACAGGGTCGCGAGGATCGCCGTCGACTTCGACAAAAAATTGGCGGAACCGCGAGCACCGAACACCGTGGCCGAGGCACCCGCTCCAAAGCCGGATCCGGCGGCCGCACCTGCACCGCGCTGCAGGAGGATCATCACGATCATGGCCACGGAGACCAGAACGTAAAGGATGTTGGCGAGGGTCAGGACAGTGGATGACATTGAGTTCGTTGCGTATCGGGTTTAACCGCGGGCCGCGGCTGCCGCCGCGATCCCGAGGAAATCAGCAGCGACCAATGAAGCGCCGCCAATCAGGCCGCCATCGACATCCTGCTGTGCGAACAGCGCCGTTGCATTGTCCGGCTTGACGCTGCCGCCGTACAGGATGACCAGCGAGTTCGCCATATTAGCATCGACCGAGGCGATTTCGCTACGGAGGAATGCGTGGGCCTGCTGCGCCTGTTGCGGACTCGCGGTCAGACCCGTACCGATCGCCCAGACGGGCTCGTACGCCAACACGCAGCGCGACAGCACTTCGCCGCCGAGCGCGAGCACCGGCTGCAGCTGGGCCCGGAGCACCGCGTCCGTGGCCTCCGACTGGCGTTCTTCCAGCGTTTCGCCCAGGCAGATCACCGCAGTCAGCCCAGCCTCCACCGCCGCCCGCGCCTTGCGCGCCACCAGCACCGAACTCTCGCCATGGTAGGCACGACGCTCGCTGTGTCCGACCAGGGTCCAGCGCGCACCGATATCCGCCAGCATGACGGCCGAAACCTCGCCGGTGTAGGCGCCCTTGGCATGCTCGGACACATCCTGCGCCCCGAACTCCAAAGGGCTTCCCTCGTAGGCCCTGATGAGCTCGGCGAGGTAGGCCATCGGTGGGAAAACCGGGACCCGCACCCCCGCTGGCAGCCCCCCACTGAGAACAGCATCAAGCAGAGCGCGAGCACTGCTGCGACTGCCATTGAGCTTCCAGTTGCCGGCAACAATCGGGGTGCGCATGAGGGCTCCGTGTAACTGATGGGAACGCGACGGCGGCGGAGGATACGCGCTGCGATGGGCGACCGCACCCTCGGCGAGCACCGCGACCGTGCGGAGGCCCGAACCCAGACTGCGCAGCGGAAGGCCCCGAGCGCTGCCGCCGCCCACAGCGGAACCCCGCGTCCTTGCGAGCTCAACCTGGCGGGCCGAAGAGCGCCTTGCTCCAACCACCAGGGCCCACACAGGCAGGCCGAGCCGAACTACGCTCTAGCGCCCACGAGACCGGACAGCTTGCCCATGACCGTTCACTACACCTTGATCACCGGCGCCTCCGCGGGCATCGGCGAAGCCTTGGCCCGCGAGTACGCGCGCCGTGGGCGTCCGCTCATCCTGCTTGCGCGGCGCGAGGACCGCCTCAAGCAGCTGGCGGACAGCCTGCGTGCCCACGTTCCTGTGGAAATTCTGGCGGCCGACCTTGCCGACCCCTCGGCGCCCGAGCGGATTGTCGAAACCCTGAAGCACCGTGGGCTCGAGGTGGAGGGCCTGGTCAACAATGCCGGCTACGGGTTACCCGGCGCCTTCCACGTGCCCAGCTGGGATCAGCATGCGCGCTTCCTGCAGGTGATGGTGACCTCGGTCTGCGAACTCAGCTGGCGACTGCTGCCCGCCATGCAGGAGCGCGGTCGCGGCGAAATCCTCAACGTGGCTTCGTTGGCGGGGCATGTGCCAGGCTCGGCAGGCCACACGCTCTATGCGGCTGCCAAGGCTTTCATGATCAAGTTCTCCGAGTCGCTCGCGCTCGAGAACGCCGAGCGCGGCGTGCGTGTCTGCGCGCTCTGCCCCGGCTTCACCTACTCGGAATTCCACGACATCACCGGCACGCGGCCGCAGGTCTCGAAGATGCCGAAATGGATGTGGATGACCGCGGAGGATGTGGCACGCGAGGGCCTCGATGCACTCGACTCGGGCAAGGTCGTGCACATCACGGGCCGTGCCAACCGCCTGATCAAGGCCGTCACCCAGCTGCTGCCAGATCGGTGGGCACTGAGGCTGGTGCAGAAACGTTCGCGGGATTTCCGTTCGCTGGACGGCTAGACATCGAACTGAAGAGCAACGCTGGCGTGGCCACGCGCGCCCAGGGGCCGCGGAGAGCGGCACCTCCGCGATGCCCAAAAGCCAATCTCCTGCGCAATCTGGGCCGCGGCGTGCGAGTCCAGGCCTCGCGGAAGCAGGTCAGCAAGGAGCGAAGTGGCGGCGAGCACGCGGGCATCGCGCGGGGAAACAGCCGACGCGAGCGTGCATCCGGCGGCTCGCATGCCGTCCCTGGCCTGGGGTGGGCTCTTGTGAAGTCAAGAATGCGCCCGCACTCATGCGGGCGGCGGTTACGATGCCGCGCCCCCAATGCCCAACGCGGAGCCCACCATGAGCGAGAGCGCCTTCAGTTTCGATGCCACCACCGCCACCTTCGAGCAGGAGGTCATCCTGCGCTCGAAGGAAGTGCCGGTGCTAGTCGACTTCTGGGCGACCTGGTGCGGCCCCTGCAAGCAGGTCAAGCCGATCCTCGAGAAGCTCGCCACCGATTACGACGGCGGCTTCCTGCTGGCCAAGGTCGATGTCGACAAGGAACAGCAGCTCGCGGCGATGGTCGGCATCCGCTCGGTGCCGACCATCCTGCTGCTGAAGGACGGCCAGATCGTCGACGGCTTTCCCGGCGCCCTGCCCGAAGCCCAGCTGCGCGCCTTCCTGGCGCAGCACGGCGTGCAGCCGCGCGAAGCCGCAGCGGCAGAGCCCGTCGCCGAAGTGCAGGAGCTGCTGCCGCAGGAGCGAGTCGAGCAGCAGCGCGCGCAGATCGCGGCCGAGCCGGAGCGCGCTGAGCTCAAACTCGACCTGGCGCTGGCCCTGTTGTCCACCGGCGACAGCGCCGAGGCTGAAGCCCTGCTCGATGCCCTGCCCGCCAATCTCGCCACCGACGAACGCGCCAAGCGCGGCCGCGCCAGCCTCGGCTTCGCCCGCCTGCTGACCGGCGCGCCTGCCCCGATCGGCCTGCAGGCGCGACTGGCAGCCGATCCGAACGATCTTGAAGCCCTGCACCTGCTCGGCGTGCACCAGATCGTCGCCGGCGACTCTGCGGCCGGCTTCGATAGCCTGCTCGAACTGCTGAAGCGCGATCGCGCCTGGCGCGAGGGCCAGCCCCGCAAGAGCCTGATCGAGGCCTTCAACCTCGTGGAAGACGAGGACCTCGTCGGCCGCGCGCGCCGCCGCATGGCTTCGCTGCTGTTCTGAGGCGCGCTTAGGGATTCGGGATTCGGGATTCGGGATTCGGGATTCGCAGCCGAGCATCCTGTCCGGCGTGGGGCCCGCGCGCGCGCGAAGCGCGCACTTCACGCTGCAGGCAAACCTGTAGCGGCAGACTCGGTGGCATGCCTGAAGGTCCGGAAATCCGCCGCGCTGCCGACCACCTGGCCCGCGCCGTCGCGGGCCAGGTATTGAGAGACGTCTGGTTCGCCTTTCCTGCGCTGGCCGCGCAGGCTGACCGCCTGGTCGGGCGACGCGTGGTCGCGATCGAGCCGCACGGCAAGGCCCTGCTCACCCACTTCGAGGGCGGTCTGAGCCTCTACACCCACAACCAGCTCTACGGCGTCTGGAAGGTGGCCGTCCCCGGGCGCTGGCCGCAGACCTCGCGAAGCCTGCGGGTGGCGCTGTCCACGGCGAAGAAGTCGATCCTGCTGTATTCCGCCTCGGAGATCGAACTCTGGCCGACCGAGCGCCTGCCCGACCACCCATTTCTGGCCAAGCTCGGACCCGACGTGCTTGATCCGCGGCTCGACGCCGATGCCGTGCTGGCGCGGCTGGAACTGCCGCGCTTTCGGGGCCGCAGCCTCACTGCACTGCTGCTGGACCAGGCTTTCCTGGCGGGCATGGGAAACTACCTGCGCTCCGAGGTGCTGTTCGAGGCAGGGCTCGCGCCGCAGCGTCGGCCGCGGGAACTCAACGGAGCCGAGCGGCGCGCGCTGGCCTCGGCCCTGCTGGCGGTTCCACGCCGCAGCTATGCCACCCGCGGCGTCTCCCGGCGCGCGCGCAGCCGCCTGCGTGGCGATCTGCAGGTCGACCATGGCGATGCGTTCCGCTTTCGCGTGTTCGACCGCGCCGGCGAGCCCTGCGAGGCTTGCGGCGGCACGGTGCAGCGCGAAGAGCTCGGCGGCCGCCGGCTGTACTGGTGCAGCCGCTGCCAGGCCTGAGCGGCGCCCCGCCGTCGGCGCGCGCCGGGGCGCCTTACTGCACCGGCCCAGAAACGCACGAAGCCCGCGCGGCTTCCCGCGCGGGCCTCGGCGGCTTCGACTGCCCGGCTGCGGTCAGTAGGCGACGCTGGCCTCGTTGGAGCAGGTGCTGGTACCGGCGTTGCAGACCTTGAACGTGTAGCTGCCGCTGCCCGACACCCTGATCGAGTAGGTGTAGGCGCCGCTGTTGGCAAGCGCGCTGGCGACACGGGTGGTGCCGCGAAACACGTCCACCGTGCCGGCACCGCCGCTCCAGGCGAGGCGGAAGTTGGTCTTGCCCTTCATCACGCCCGCATTGACCGCGGTGAGGCTGGCAGGCGCCGCCGGCGTGCTGCCGCCACCGCCCGAGTTCAGCAGCGCTTCGGTGGCCGCGAAGGCCTGCACCAGGCCCCAGCCGTAGTAGTTGTCGCGGCCCGCGGCGCCCAGATCGATCGCCGTCGAGGTCAGGGCCTGGCGGACCTGGGCATTGGTGGCGGTCGGCCTGGCGCTCCACACCAGGGCGGCCACGCCGGCCACGTGCGGAGTGGCCATCGAGGTCCCGTCCAGGTAAGCGTAGCCGCTGACATTGGTCTCGACCACGGCGCTCACGGTGGCGCTGCCGCCCACGGCCGCGCGCAGGGCGAGGCCATCCTCACGGCTCACGGTCACCGAGGGGATGCTGGTGGCAGTGCCGTTCAGGGTGCCGCCGAAGCTGCCGTCGACGTTGTTGTAGAGCACGACCGCGGTCGCGCCTCCGGACTGCGCGTTCAGCACCTTGTCGGAGAAGCTGGTGACGCCGCGCTCGCACAGGACCACACGACCGGCGAAGCCGGTGGTGACGCCGTTGCAGAGCCCGCCGTCCACCGTCGCCGCCGAGCGCAAAAGCTGCGGGCTGCCCTCCAGCGCAGTGGCCATGAACGTACCGGCGGTGGCGCTGACGTAGCCCTCGCGCAGCGGGTAGGTGCTGAGCACGCCCACGCCCGGCGCCGCAATCTCGACCTGGTTGGTGTACTGCGAGAAGCTCGCTACGACGTTGTTGCTGTCGACCGCGGCCACTGACATGACGCTGCTGTACGAGGCCGGGTAGCTGTGGCGGTTGTTGCCGTCATTGCCGGCCGCCGCGATGCTCAAGATGCCGGCGCTGTAGAGGTTGCTGAAGGCGGTGTTCTCGGTGTTGCTGCTGGTCGAGCCGCCGAGGCTCATGTTGATGACCTTGGCGCCTGCGGCCTGGCAGTTCTGGGCCGCAGCGACCAGCGAGGACGAGTAGCTCCAGGCGCAGGTGGCGCCGTCGAACACTTTGACGATGTGCAGGCTGACCTTGCCCGGGCTGACGCCGATGACGCCCAGGTCGTTGTTGGCGGCGGCGATGGTGCCGGCGACGTGGGTACCGTGGCCGCAGCTGTCGGTGTTCCAGTTCTGCCCGCTGCTGGCGCTGCCGGTCATGGCGATGCCGGCGAAATCCTCATGGTCGGCCTTGATGCCCGAGTCGATCACGCAAACCTTGATGCCGCTGCCGTCGGCACCGACGGACACCGCCTGCGGCGCCTGCACGCGCGGCACGCCGTAGGGGGTGACCTGCGCCATCGGATAGCGCACGGCGTCTGGCTCGATGTACTCGATGTTGGGGTTGTTGATGAGCCCGTTCAGCGCCTGCGGCGGCACGCTGACCGCGAACGCCCCGAGATCATCGAAGCGGTGGTGGATGCGGCCGTTGGCGGCACGCAGGGCATTTTCGACCTGGCCTGCCGCACCCGGGCGGAACTTCACCCAGACGCGATCGGGGTCCGGGCCATTGGCGTGGGCGGTGGAGGCATAGGCGGTGGTGGCCAGCGCCATGGCGACGGCGAGCGCTTTCAGCTTCATGCGAGAGGTGTCCCCTTGAGTGTGCGACCGATGGTGTCGTGTCTGTCGTGGATCGCGCGCGGCCGTCCCCCGGCTGCGGCGATGGCCTGAACCTAGAAAGCCGTCGCGAAACGGTCAACGCGGCCGCGAGACAACGATTCAAACCCCGAAGCAGACACAGAATTTCACCTGCGGCCGAGGGAGGACCGCTCTGCAGGTCGCCAGCCGCCGCCGCACCCGCCTATTCTCTGCGCCCCGGCCGCAGACCGCGGCGCCCAAGGAAAGGACCACCCCATGCTTCGACGCTTCGGATTCGCCCTGCTCTGCCTGCTGCCGCTCGCCGCCCTCGCGCAGACCGCGCCGCGCGTGCTGCTGGACACCGACCGCGGGCCGATCCTGCTTGAACTGGACGCGGAGAATACCCCGCGGACCACGGCGAACTTCCTCGCCTACGTCGAAGACGGCAGCTACAACAACACCCTGGTGCACCGCATCGTGAGGGACTTCGTGGTGCAGGCCGGCATTCGCAAGGCCAGCTACGCGCCTATCGCCACCCGCGGCGCCATCGGCTCGGAAGTCCGTCCTGCCCCCAGCAATCTGCGCGGCACCGTGGCGATGGCGCTGACCAGTCTCAACGGCGCCGTCAACCGCAATTCGGCCACTGCAAGCTTCTTCATCAATACGCGCAACAATCCGAATCTTGATCCGGACTTCACCGTGTTCGGACGGGTCGTCTACGGCATGGGTCTGGTCGACCAGCTCAACGCGGAGCCGACCTTTGCCAGCGAAGAGCCGGTGCGCTTCCCCCTGATCAAACGCGCCGTTCGCACCAGCGGTTTCCCGATCCTGCCCCTGCACGCGGGCTCCTGGTTCGACCCGGACAAGTCGGGGCGCGGCATTGTGGTGGAGATCGCGCAGAGTGCGCCGGGCAGCGCCAGCGGCGACCAACCGGTGATGGTCGTCTACTGGTACGACTACTTCGAGGGTCGGCAGATCTGGATGAACGGCGCCGCCACCTTCAACTGGGGCGCGAGTGAGGTCACGCTCCCGCTGCAGATCACGCGCGGTGGCCAGTTCGGTGCCGCCTTCGCTCCCAGCGAGATCGAGGCTGATCGCGAATGGGGGCGGCTGACCGTACGCTTCACCGCCTGCGATCGCGGTCTGTTCCGCTTCGAGTCGAGCTATGGCAATGGCGAATACAGCCTGACCCGCATCACCGTGCCGACGTCCGCGCGCTGCGAGCTCTGATCTCAAGCAACCGCAGGCAGCTGAACGAGCGGGGTCCGCGACCACGAAGCCGAGGTCGCGCACTGGCGCGGGTCGCCGCCGGCGCGCGCGTCGTCCGCCCGACTCAGCCGCGCATCGCCTTGTAGGTCGCCAGCGCGGCCTCGCGCGACGCCTTCATGTCGACCACCGGGCGCGGATAGTCCGGCGCCAGCCGACGCTGCAGATCGGCGTGCTCGAAGGGCGCGTACAGGGCCTTGTCCGGCAGGCGCGCGAGCTCGGGTACCCACTGGCGGATGTAGCTGCCGCGGGCGTCGAACTTCTCGGCCTGGCTCACCGGATTGAAGATGCGGAAGTAGGGCGCGGCGTCGGCGCCGGTGCCGGCGCTCCACTGCCAGCCGCCGGTGTTGTTGGCGAGGTCGGCGTCGACCAGGGTGTCCCAGAACCAGCGCGCGCCGTGCAGCCAGTGCAGGCGCAGGTTCTTGGTGAGGAAGCTCGCCACGATCATGCGCACCCGGTTGTGCATCCAGCCGGTGTGCCAGAGCTCGCGCATGCCGGCATCGATGATCGGGATGCCGGTCCGGCCGCGCTGCCAGGCTTCGAGCTTCCCGTCTGGCGCGTTCCAGGCGAAGTGCTCGAACTGCGGACTCAGGTTTTCGTTGGCGGTCTGCGGAAAGTGATACAGCAGGTGGGCGTTGAACTCGCGCCAGCCGAGCTCGCGGATATAGCCCTCGACCTGCTCGCCGGCGGCGGCCGGCCAGGCCTCGCGCTGCAGGCGGCGGATGACTTGCGCCGGGCTGATCTCGCCGAAATGCAGATGTGCTGACAGCCGCGAGGTGCCGGCACGGTCGGGCAGATCGCGCTGGCTGACATAGCTCGCGGCCGCGCCTTCGATGAAGGCCTCCAGCGCCTCATGCGCACCCGTCTCACCGGGCGTGAAGCGTTCCCAGAAGCCGGCATCCCAACCGAGTCTCGGGGCGAGCTTCAGCGTCGCGATCGGCAGCGACTCGACGGCGGGCGGCTCGGGCAGGCGCGCTGGCGCCTGAACCGCCGCGCCGACCTCGACGCGCGGCCGCGCGTTGCGCCAGAAGGGGGTGAACACGCGGTAGGGCCCGCCGCCGCCAGTCATGACCTCGTCGCGCTCGAACAGGGTGGCGCCGCGGAAGCTCTCGGCGCGTAGTCCGGCGGCCTTCAGGCCCGCCTTGACCGCGGTATCGCGGGCGATCACGGCGGGCTCGTAGCGGCGCTGCCAGTAGATCGACTCGGCGTCGCAGTCGCGGGCCAGCTGCAGCAGGCTGTCCAGGCTGGCGCCGCGGCGAACGATCAGGCGCGAGCCGCGCGCCCGCAGGTCGCCATCCAGCGCCTGCAGCGATCGGTGCAGCCAGGCCAGCGAGGCCGCGCCCGGCGCCCACTCGCCTTCTTCTTCCGGCGCATGCACGTAGACGAAGACCGGCGCCTCGCCGCGCTCCAGCGCAGCGGCCAGCGGCAGGTGGTCGGACAGGCGCAGATCGCGGCGCAGCCAGATCAGGGCGCGGGGCATGGGAACACTCACAGCTTCGGGTCGCAAAGTGTCGTGCAGGTGGCGTGAGCAGGGCAGCAAGGTCCACGCCTGCGGCACACGGAACCCGCGCCGGCCAACGGCCGCAGGACGCGGCTCATGACGCCCTCAGCCCTCGCAGCCGCGTCGCACGTGTTGGCCTCGCGCACTCGCTATGCTGCGCGCCCTGCCCCCGGCCCGGATCGTCTTGAACACGCCCTCCTCCGCCACGCTGAACCACCGCAGCGGCCTGCTGCTCGCCGCAGCTGGCGCCATCCTGTTCTCGGCCAAGGCCATCCTCGCCAAGTTCCAGTACCGCTATGGCCTCGATGCCCTCGACGTGCTGGCCCTGCGCATGCTGTTCGCGCTGCCGCTGTTCGCCCTGCTCGGCCTGCGCGAACGCCTGCGCGGTCCCGGCCCGCGGCTGAGCCGGCGCCAGCGTTGGGCCCTGCTGGTGCTCGGTCTGCTCGGCTACTACCTGTCCTCGCTGCTGGACTTCTGGGGCCTTGAGTACGTGCCGGTTTCGCTGGAGCGGCTGATCCTGTTCCTGAACCCTACCTTCGTGCTGCTGATCGGCCTGCTGTTCCTCGGGCAGCGCGTCAGCGGCCGACAGTGGCTGGCGATGGCCGTGAGCTACGCGGGCATCGTGCTGGTGCTGATCGAGAGCCTGCGCGTCGAGGGCAGCCACGTACTGTTTGGCGCCACCCTGGTGTTGGGCGCGGCGATCTCGTACGCGCTGTATCTCGCGGTCTCGGGCGAGCTGGTCAAGACCCTGGGCACGGCGCGCCTGGTGGTGGCGGCGATGACAGTCTCGACCGCTGCCGTGGTCGCGCACTATCTGCTGCTGCGCTCGCCCACCGACCTGCTCGGCTTTGCGCCGGCGGCCTACGGCTGGGCGCTGGCCAACGCCTTCTTCTGCACCTTCCTGCCGGTCACCTTCACCATGGCGGCGGTGCGCCGGGTCGGGCCCGGCACCGCGGCCCAGCTGTCGGTGATCGGCCCGGTCTCGCTGGTGTTCCTCGGCGCCTGGCTGCTGGACGAGCCGGTGACGGTGCTGCAGGTGCTCGGCACGGCGGTGGTGCTGGCGGCCGTCTATGTGCTGACCCGGGCGAAACCGGCCCGAGCCTGCGCGGACTGAGAGCATGTGAGAACCCTCCGCCTACTGCGGCCGCCTCTGGACGCCGGCAGCGGCAGGGCGCTACGCGAATTCCGCGGTCATTGGGTCCACCAAACTCCCTTGAATTCACGCACCGCGCTTAGCCACGAACGCCCAGCGACGCCCCCGCTACGGCGTCCGGGCTCATTCACACGCTCTGAGGGCACACGGTTAAGGCAAGGCCCAGACTTCAGGCCAGGCCTGCGCCGATGCGATGGCCACGGGGACATGCGAAGGCCACGACGGACACCTCGCCCGACGTCTTCGACTGCGGCTCAGGCCCGCTCCAGTTGCTCCGCATCCTCGGCCAGGGCGGCCAGCGCGTCCTCGACGGGCAGGCTGCTCACCAGCACGGCATCCTCGGCCCGCAGGCGCTGAGGATCCGCCCACTGCTGGGCTTTACGCGGCAGGGCTTCGGCATTGCACGGGAACACGCCCAACCAAGCGTTGCGGCCACCACGCTTGGCCGCATAGAGCATCCGATCGGCGAGATCGACCACCTCCTCCCAGCCGGCCGCCGTGGGCAGCTCGGGCAGAAGCGGAAAGGGCGCGAATCCGATGCTGGCGGTGCAGCCGACACGGTCGCCGCCCTCCAGCAGGAAGGCACGCTCAGCAACCAGACGACGAACGCGCTCCGCCAGTTCGGCCGCATACTCGCGGCCGGTCTCGCGGGCCACCACCAGGAACTCTTCGCCGCCCCAGCGCACCAGGTGGTCAGAACCGCGGAACACTTCGCGCAGGCGCTGGGCAAACTCGACCAGCACGGCATCGCCGGCGGCGTGGCCGTGCTGGTCGTTGATGGCCTTGAAGTGGTCGATGTCGATCAGGAACAGCACCATGCCCGAGCTGTCGGGCTCCGGCTCCAGCGCCGCGGCCTCGATGCGGCGCAGGCAGAGCGCGACTTCCTTGGGCAGCTCCTGCATGGCGAAGCGGCGGTTGCTGAGCCCGGTCAAGGCATCGGTGAGGCTGGCGCGCTCGTATTCGTGGTTGCGCAGCCGCAGCTCCGCCGACAGGCTCTGCAGGTCGGCGGTGCGGGCCTGCACCTCGGCCTCCAGACGGTCTCGCGCGCGCCGCAGCCGGCCTTCGCGCCAGCGCACCACGGCGAATACCGCCAGCGCCAACAGCAGCAGGGCGGCCACCGCTGCAGGAAGGGTCTGCCACCAGTGCGGCAGCACCTGCACATCGATCACCCGCACCGGCGCGGCGAAGCGGCCGTCGCGCGTGCTGCCCTGCAGTTCAAGCCGGTAGCGGCCCGGCCAGAGACCGCCGAAGCTGGCCTGGCGCACGCCGGCGCCGACGTTGACCCACTCGGGCGCGGCGTCCAGCAGGCGGTAGCGATAGCTCAGCAGCTCGGGTGCACTGAAATCCAGCGCAGCGAACTCAAGGGTGAAGCCACGCTCGCCGGGCTTGAGCTCGATGCGCTCGGCCAAGGGCCCCAGTGCGCGGGGCTCGCCGTCGATGCGCAGCTCAGTGGGCACCAGCGGCGGCACGAAATCCCAGGCCCGGAAACGCTCGGGGCGGATCACCAGCAGGCCCTCGGTGGCGCCGAACACCATGCGTCCACCGGGCAGGCGCGCGTAGGCGCGGAACCAGCCGGTGCCGACATGGGCGCCGTCGGCGCGACCCAGGCGGTGGAACTCGCCATGCGCGGGGTCGTACATGAAGCGATGCGACCAGATGCGGCCCTCGGCGTCGTCCAACAAATTGGCGCCGAACGCCACTCCGGCGAAGCCGTGGCGCGCACTGATCGCTTCCAGCGCAATGCCGGTGCCGTCCGCATCGGCGTCCGCGTCCCGCGCGCGATGCAGGCCCGAAGCGTCGATCCACAGCTGGCCGCCGGCGTCGATCAAAAGTCCGAGCACGTCGACGCCCAGCTCGGCGCCATCGACCGTCATCGGCCTGCGCTGCAGATGGGCGCCAGTGGCATCCAGCCGATAGAGGCCGCTGCTGCCGCCGACCCAGCCGCCCTGCTCATCGAACACCAGGGCATTGATCGAGCCGCCGACGCGACTGCCGTCGGCGCTGGTGAGGCGCGCCAGCTGGCCATCCGCGTCGCGCCGGAACAGGCCATCGCCGGTGGCGATCCACAGCCGCCCGTCGGGCCGTGCCCAGAGGCCGCGGATCGCGGCCCGCTCGAGAAACTCGGGCCCGCTGGCAAGTGCGAAGACGCTGGCGCCGGGTTCGCGCATGAACAGACCGCGCTCCGTCGCCACCCACAGCCGGCCGTCTGCAGCCTCGACCAGCCCCGAGGGCTGCTGTCCGGCAAACGCTCCCAGGGCCGGATCGCCCTCGCGCAGGAACTCGCGGATGCCAAGTTCGGCATCAAGACGCACCAGCCCGTTCTGGGCGACGCCCACCCACAGCCCGCCCTCGCGGTCAGGGGCCAGGGTGAGCGCGCTGAGCTGGCTCAAGGGCGCATCGACCAGCGGATCGAAGCGCCGCGACAGCAGGGCGCCGGGGCGCGGATCGATGCGCTGCAGGCCACCGCCGAAACTGCCGCTCCAGATCCAGCCCGAGTGGTCGAGCAGCAGGTCGCGGATCTCGGCATTGGCCAGTGCCCGCGCATCGACGGCGCGCGGGCGGATGCGCTCGCGCAACTCGCCGCTGGCGCTGTCGAAGATATCGATGCCGCGGGCGTGAGCCAGCCACAGGCTGCCGTCGCCCGGCTCGACCGCCGCATTCATGCCGGTGCCGCGCCAGCGCTGCACCTCCTCGGCCCGCGGCGGCGTCGCGCGCTCGGCCACGGCAGCGGGAATGCGCGCCATCTGGCCCTGCTGGGCGCCGACCCACACGTCACCGCTGCGGCTGACGTGGATGCCGCGGATGGTGGTGTTGGCGAAGCCCTCGGCGTCGTCCGGGTCGGACAGCACGCGCTCGACCGTATCGCTGCCCGGCCGCAGGCGCCCAAGGCCCTGCCAGCTGCCGATCCAGAGGGTGCCGGCGCGGTCCACCGCCAGCGCCGAGATGCGTGCGTCCATCTGCAGGCCGCCGGCATCGGCGGCGAGGAAACGGCCAACGCGACCGTCGGGCTCGATGCGCCCCAGCCCGTTGCCGGTGGTGCCGACCCAGACCACGCCGTCGGGCGTCTGCGCCAGCGCCCGGACCGTGCCCGCCGGCAGGCCGTCCTCGCGCCCCGGTTCGGCGCGGAAACGATGGAAGCGGTCGGCCACCGGGTCGTAGACCGCAACGCCATCACCGTGGGTGCCCAGCCAGAGGCGGCCATCGGCGCCGGTCAGGAGCTGCTGGATTCGGTTGCCCGGCAGGCTGTGCGAGTCTTCTGGAGAAGTCTGGTAGAGGCGGAAGCGATAGCCGTCATAGCGGACCAGGCCATCGGTAGTGCCGATCCACAGCAGGCCTTGCCCGTCCTGGGCCAGGGAAGTGATTACCCCGTCGGGAATCTGTTCGATCGTGCCAACCGACTCGAAGGCGCGCGGGATGGCCCCAGCCAGGCCCGCGACCATGAGCGCAGCACAGGCGCAGAGCCCGATCAGCCATCGGCTCGCGACAAGGTGTCCAGGGCGGGAGCGGACGCCGGTCAAGTTCGAGCGGGAAGGACGAGCTGGGGTCACGAGGACAGGGCGTGAGCGCTGGGAATTCCCGAACTTTACAAGCGAATCCCGTGCCAAGCCTATCCTGAGGCCAAGTCCGGTAGGGGCGGCGCCCATGCGGGCCCCCTGCGGCCTCGATGGCCCGACGCCGGCACGGGTGGATCCGGCCTCAGGGCCGCGGCCGCCCACCATGCGCGCTCGCCACCGATCAAGCGCCTGCACTTCCGATCACTGCGTCGGCCGCGCCTGCTCCGCGGGTGGCCTCGCTGCCCGGGCCGAGGGCGCGCACCAGCTCGGCCAGCGGCAGGTTGCTCTCGATCCGAACGTCGCCAGCCTCGATGCGGGCCGGATCGGCCCACTCCACGCAGCGGGCCGGGGCACCGGCATCGCGCTCGACGAACAGGCCCACCCAAGCGTCGCGGCCGGCGCGCTTGCCCGCGAACAGCAGGCGGTCGGCGAGATCGACGGCCTCGTCCCAGCGCGCTGCGAAGGGCGCACGCGCGCTGAGCGGAAACGGCACGAAGCCGAGGCTCACCGTGAGCTGCAGGCTGCGCCCATCATCGAGTCGGAAGGGCTGGCCGCCAATCCGCTGGCGCAGGCGCTCGGCGAGGCCCAGGGCGGCAGCGCGATCGGTGTCGCGGGCGGCGACGAGGAATTCCTCCCCGCCCCAGCGGATGAGGTGATCGGAGGCACGGCAGGCTTCGCGCAGCCGCGCCGCCACCTGCCGCAGCACGGCGTCGCCGGCGGCGTGACCGAAGGCATCGTTGACCCGCTTGAAATGGTCGAGATCAAGCAGAAACAGCACCAGCCCGCCCGCCTGCGCGCCCTGGGCCGCGATCGACAGCGGTCGACGCTGGTAGAGCCCGGCCTCCTTGGGCAACTCCAACTCGGCGAACCGGCGATTTCGCAGGCCGGTCAGCGCATCGGTGAGGCTGGCCTCCTCGGCCACGCGCGAACGCTGCTCCAGTTCGGCGCCGAGCCGCTCCAGCTCGGCCGTGCGCGCAGCCACCTCCGCCTGCAGGGCACGCTGGCGCTGCTGCAGGCGGCGCCGGCGCAGGCGCACCATGGCTTCGATCAGCACGGCGGCGAGCACCGCCAGCAGAGCCAGCAGGTGCGGACGCTGCCACCAGGCGGGCAGCACCTGCACGGGCAGCTCGATCGGCGCTTCGACGAACTGCCCGGCCCGATTGCTGGCCTGTACCTGCACCCGATAACGCCCGGGCCAGAGACCACCGAAGGCGGCGACTCGCGCATCCGCGCCGACCTCGATCCAGGATTCGTCGCCACCCAACAGGCGGTAGCGGTAGCGCAGCAGCTCGGGCGCGGTGTAATCGAGGGCCGCGAATTCGAGGGCGAAGCCGCGTGCCTCCGGGGCCAGCACCAGTTCGCCTCCGCGTGGCCCGATCGGCTGCTCGACGCCGTCCACGCGCAGGCCGGTGAAGACCAGCGGCACCTCGCCTCCGGCATCGTCGAAGCGCTCGCTGTCCACCACCAGCACGCCCTGGTTCATGCCGAAGGCGAAGCGGCCATCGGCGAGGCGGGCATAGGAGCGGAACCAGCCCGAGCCCGCCAGCGCGCCCTCGCGCGGGCCCAGCGGAAACAACCGATCGGCGCCGGGGTCGTACATGAAACGCTGCGACCAGATGCGACCGCGCGCGTCATCCAGCAGGTTGGCGCCGAAGGCGACCCCGTCCTGGCCATGGCGGCCACTGATCGACTGCAGACGCGCATGGCGACCATCGAAGTTCTCGAGCTTCAGCAGCCCGCCCGCGTCCAGCCAGAGCTGGCCGCGCGCATCCAGCAGCAGGCCGAGCACATCGAGCGACCTCGGCCGGCCGTCGACTTCGACGCTGATGGGCTCGATCGCAAGGCGCTCGGCATCGACCCGGAACAACCCGGCCGAGCCCCCCAGCCAAGCGCCCGACGCGTCGAACTGCAGACTGTTGATCGCCCCGCCTACCCGCGAGCCGTCGGCGGTCGCCAGGCGCAGCACCTCGCCGTCCGCACGGCGCAGGAACAGCCCATCGCCAGTGCCGATCCAGACCGCGCCTTGGCGGCCGGGCCACACCCGTCGCACCAGCTTGCCCTCGATGAAATCCGGATCAGTGACGCGCTGCGGCAGGGCCTCGCCGGGGGCGCGCCGGTACAGCCCAAGCTCCGTGGCCACCCATAGACTGCCGTCATCGCCGCGGCTCACACCGTATTGGAGCAGCCCAGCCAGACCGGGCTGGCCCGCTGGCACCAGCGGCAGGGTTTCGCGGATGGCCAGGCGGGCGTCCATCCGCACCAGGCCGAAGCCGTCGACGACGGCCCAGAATCCGCCGTCCGGCTCGGCGGCGATGCTGGACACGCTGAGCCGCTCCAGCGGCGCGTCACGCTCCGGATTGAGGCGCCGCGACTGCACCGGAGCATCGCCCGGAAAGCTGCGCAGCAGGCCACCGCCGAAACTGCCCAGCCACAGCCAGCCGCTGCGATCGATCAGCAGGTCGCGGATACCCATGTCGGTCAAGCCATAGGGCTCGCCGCGCCGATGCCGGTAGCTCGACACATGGCGGCCGTCGGCGGCGAACAGCTCCAGGCCGCGCCCGTGCGCGATCCAAAGCCGTCCATCCGCGGTTTCGACGGCGCTGTTGAGGCCCATCCGCAGCCAAGGCTGGGGCAGCGCGTGCGTCGCTACCGGCGCCGCAGCAGCGAGCGCCTCCGCCGAGGGCAGGCGCAGCAGGCGACCGTCCTGCGCGCCGACCCAGAGCGCGCCATCGGCGGAGGCGTGCAGCCCGCGCACCGTGACGTTGTGGAAACCCTGCGGGTCGCCCGGATCGGACAAGACCCGCTGGAAGCGCTCGCTGCCCGCCGGCAGCACGGCCAGACCGGCCCAGCTGCCTACCCACAGATTGCCCTGGCGGTCGACCGCCAGCGCGCTGATGCGGTCATCCGGCAGACCGGCCCAGGTGTCGGCGGCCTCGAACACGGTGATCCGATCGTCCGGCGCGATCCGCCACAGCCCGAGGCCGGAGGTGCCGACCCAGACGGCGCCGTCCGGAGTCTGCGCAAAGGCACGGGCGGGCGCGGGCCCCGGTACACGCGGCAGGCTGGCCGGATCGCGCGGCGGCTGCAGCGCCACGAAGACATCGCGCTCGGCGTCGTGGCGGGCGACGCCGTGCGCGTAGGTGCCGATCCACAGACGACCGTCGCGATCGGTGAACAGGTGCTCGATGCGATTGCCCGGCAGACTCTGCGGGTCGTCATGGACGTGGCGATAGGGCTTGAAGCGATAGCCGTCGTGGCGGATCAGGCCCTCGGTCGTGCCGACCCACAGAAAGCCGTGGGCATCCTGCGCCAGCCCGGTGATCACCCCGTCGCGCAGCTGCTGGTCATCGCCGATCCCTTGGAACAGCAGGCGCGGGGCGAGATCCTGCTGGGCCTGCGCGCCGTCGGCGGCAGCGGCGACAAGAACGACCAGCATCGACAGGGCCGCCAGCAGCCACAGCCACGCGCGACGGCGAAGTGGCCCGCGCAAGAGCCGCATGCAGCGACGCCGCAAAGCGCTCGAAGACTCGCGTGGCCCAAGGGCCTGGCTGACGATCACGGCCTCTCCGGGCGCTGGCAATCGATGGTCGCCCGACTATACGGGCCATGGCCCTGCCGAAGCACGCATGCGCATCGACACTCGACCAATCGCCTAGGCCCGGCCCCGGTCGCCCGCGCTCAGCGGACTGCCAGCGCCTCGCGCAGCGCGTTCGCCTGCGCGCGTATCGCCTCACGCTTGGCCTCGGGCAGACGCTCCAGGCTGCGCCACTGCAGCGCAGCGCGCGGGTGCCTGGCGAAGCGATCCTTGTGGCGCTCAAGGAAATCCCAGTACAGCGTCGTGAACGGGCAGGCCTTGGGGCCGACCGCCTCGTCCGGCTTGAAGCGGCAGCCGCTGCAGTAGTTGCCCATGCGCTGGATGTACTTGCCCGAGGCGCAGTAGGGCTTGCTGGCCATCACCCCGCCGTCGGCGAACTGGCTCATGCCCAGCACGTTCGGCAGCTCGACCCACTCGACCGCGTCGACATAGACCGCGAGGTACCAGGCGTGCACTTCGCGCGGGCGCACGCCGAGCAGCAGGGCGAACAGGCCGGTCACCATCAGGCGCTGGATGTGGTGGGCATAGCCGTAGCGCAGCGTTTGCCCGATCGCCTGCTTCAGGCACTGCATGTCGGTGTCGCCGGTCCAGTAGAAGGCCGGCAGCGGCGCATCGGCGCCCAGCGCGTTGTCGTCCAGATAGCCGGGCATGCGCAGCCAGTACAGCCCCCGCACGTACTCGCGCCAGCCGAGGATCTGGCGCACGAAGCCCTCGACTGCGGCCAGCGGTGCGTGGCCATCGTGCCAGGCCTGCACCGCCGCATCGATGACCCGGCGCGGGTGGATCAGCTTGAGATTCAGCGCCACCGACAGGCGCGAGTGGTAGAGCCAGGGCTCGTCGGTCCACATCGCGTCCTGGTAGCGGCCGAACAGCGGCAGGCGATGGCGGATGAAATCCTCCAGCGCCTCTTCGGCCTGCGCGGGCGTCAGCGGCCAGTCGAAGTGCTCGAGCTCGCCGGGGTGATCGGCGAAGCGCTCGGCGACACGCCCCAGCACTTCGGCCGTGATCCCATCGGGCTCGAACGCGACGGGCGCCGGCAGCAGACCCGGCCCGCGCGCGTCGAAGCTCTCGCGGTTGTCGGCGTCGAAATTCCACTGCCCGCCGGCCGGCTCGCGGCCGTTCATCAGCACATCGTGGCGCTGACGCAGCCAGCGATAGAAGAACTCCAGGCGCAGCTCCTTCTTGCCGCGGGCCCAGCCGGCGTAGTCGTCGATCGTGCACAGGAAGTGGCGGTCCTCGCGCTCGCTGACGGCGAGCCCGGCTTCGGCCGCCACCGCCAGCAGGCGCTGCCAGACCCGCCAGTCGCCGGGCCGCACCCAGCACAGCTCCGCGGGCTTCAAGCGCGCGATGTCCGCCGCCAGGACCGAGCCGAGATCGGCGTGCGCGTGCTCACCGAGCCGGTGATAGACCAGCGCCCTGCCCTGCGCGCGCTGGTCTTGCGCGAAGTGGCGCATGCCGGCGAGGAACACGGCGATGCGCGCCTTGTGCGACCACACGTGGGTGCTCTCGTCGGCGACCTCGGCCATCCACACGGCGTCGCAGGCCGGATCGAAGTCGTCGAACACTGCGCTGTCGCGGTCGAGCTGATCGCCCAGCACAAGGTGCAGGCGACGAAGGCGAGCGGGGAGCGGTTGCATGGCTGACCTATACTGGCCGCCCCATTCGGGGCTGGGAGCAAAACATGGGCAGTGTGCGCAGCGGGACGTGGATGGCATGTGCGTTGGCGGCGGCTCTGGCCCTGTTGGGGGCCGGATGTTCGCGCGAGGCGCCACCGCCCGCGCCAATCGAAGCCCCGGCGCTGGAAACCGCCCAGGTGCAGGGCTTTGGCCTGGCCCGCTGGGGCGCCGAGCGCCACAACGGCCGCCCGGCCCTGGTGCTGGAGTTCTCGCAGCCGCTGGCGGTCACCCAGCCCTTCGACGAGCTGCTCAAGGTGACCGGCCCGGACGGCGCCGAAGGCCAGAGCGGCTGGACGCTCGACCCCGACCGCACGCGCCTGCGCTACCCCTACATCGAGGCCGACAAGAGCTACACGGTGCGCATCGACGCGGGCCTGACCGCGGCCGAAGGCGCCAGCCTCGGCAGCGAGGTGGTCAAGGAAATCCACTCCGGCGCGCTGCCGCCGCAGGTCGGCTTCGCCAGTCAGGGCAGCGTGCTGCCGGCGCGCAATACCGACGGCCTGCCGGTGGTGTCGGTCAACGTCGCCGAGGTCGATGTCGAATTCCTGCGCGTGCGGCCCAGCGAGTACTCGAATTTCTTCGCCAACTTCCAGCGCTCCGGCCAGCGCCAGTGGTGGGACCTGGGCAATCTGTCCGGGCTGGCCGATTCGGTCTATGCCAACCGCTTCGTGCTGAACCAGCGGCCCAATGAGCGGACGGTGAGCTTCCTGCCCGTGCAGACCGTGCCCGAGCTGCGCGAGCCCGGCCTGTACTTCGCGGTGCTGCGCCAGGTCGGCGACTTCAGCGGCCAGTACCAGACCACCTTCTTCAGCGTCACCGACATCGGCCTGCACGCCCGCCTGCACGGCAGCCAGCTGTGGGTGCGCGCGGCCTCGCTGGACAGCGGCCAGCCGCGCGGTGGCGTGCGCGTGGAAGTGATCGACGGCAGCGGCCGCGTGGTGGCCGAAGCCGCCACCGACGGCGACGGCCAGGCCACCCTTTCGCATGCACCGACGCCCGAGGACGTGCTGGTCGCCCGCCGCGACGCCGAGCTGGCCCTGATTCCCTTCCGCCAGCCGGCGCTGGACCTGGCCGACTTCGAGGTCGCCGGCCGCCGCCACACGGCGCTCGATGCCTATGTGTGGTCCGGCCGTGACCTGTTCCGCCCGGGCGAGACGGTGCAGGCCTCGGCGCTGCTGCGCGATTTCGATGGCCGCTCGCTGAGCGCGGCACAGCCGCTGTTCGCGCGCCTGCTGCAGCCCGACGGCCGCGCCGTGGTGGAGCGCGAGCTCGCCGCCGCGGAGCTGGGCTACTACAGCTTCGAGCAGAAGGTCGCCGAGGATGCCCCCACCGGCCGCTGGCGGCTGGAGCTGCGCACCGCGCCAGACGACAAGACCCCGGTCGGCAGCTTCAACTTCCGCGTCGAGGAGTTCCTGCCCGAGCGCATGAAGCTGAACCTTGACGCCGAAGCCGGCCCGCTGGCGCGCGGTGCCGATCTCGCGATCGCGGTTGAAGGTGCCTACCTGTATGGCGCACCTGCGGGCGGCAACCGGTTCAGTGCTGAGCTGGCCTATCGCATCGACAGCGAGGCCGTGCCGGCGCTGCGCGGCTACCGCTTCGGCGACGCCACCCTGCAGCTGCCGGCGCCGCAGCAGGTGCTGGACATCGAACTGGGCGAAGACGGCCGCAGCGCGCAGACCATCGAGCTGCTGAAGGACGGCGCCGCCAGTGCCAGCCCGCTGCAGCTGATCGTCAACGGCAGCCTTTTCGAGAGCGGCGGCCGCGCGATCCGCCGCAGTCTGGTGCGCAGCCTGTGGCCGGCGCCGCAGCTGGTCGGCGTGCGCCCCCTGTTCGAACTGGCCGATGGCCCCGGCACCGACACCGAAGCCGGCTTCGAGATCGTGCGCAGCGACGCGCAGGGCCAGCTGCAGTCGGGTCAGGGCCTGCAGGTCAAACTGGTGCAGGCGCTGCGCGACCTGCACTGGAGCTGGGTCGACGGCAGCGGCTGGAAAACCGACTACAGCGAGCGCTTCCTCACCGTCGAATCGCGCACGGTCGACGTCGATGGCCGCACGCCGACGACGATCCGCTTGCCGGTTCAGTGGGGCGAGTACCGCCTCGAAATCACCGACCCCGCCACCGGCCTCACCACCCGCCTGCCGTTTACCGCCGGATGGGGCTGGGATGACGAGAACCGCGGGCTCGATGCCCGCCCCGACAAGGTCAAGCTGGCGCTGGACAAGCCCGCCTACCGCGTCGGCGACATCGCCGAGATCACCGTGACCGCGCCCTATGAAGGCCCGGGCGTGCTGGTGGTCGAGAGCGACCAGCTGCTGCACAGCGAATCGGTCGAGGTCGGCCCGGGCACGGTGCTGCGCGTGCCGATCAGCGAGGCGATGAACCGCCACGACGTCTACGCCAGCCTGATCCTGCTGCGGCCCGGGCAGAACGCCCGCCAGCCGGGACCGAACCGCGCCCTGGGCATGGTGCATCTGCCGATGGCCCGCGAGGAGCGCCGCATCGCGCTCAGCGTCGACGCGCCGGACACGCCGGTGCGTCCGGGCCAGCCGCTGGAGATCACCGTGCAGGCCAGCGACCTGGCCGGCGAGACCGCGCGGGTGACGATCGATGCCGTTGACCAGGGCATCCTCAGCCTCACCCGCTACCCGCTGCCCGACCCGATCGCGCACTTCCTGGCGCGGCGCGGGCTGTCGATCGAAGCCTGGGACCTCTACGGCCGGGTCATCGAACGCTTCGAGGGCCAGCGTGCGCGTCTGCGCTTCGGCGGCGATGCGGCCCTGCCCAACCTGCCGCAGGCGCGTCGCCCCACCGCCAAGGTCAAGACCATCGCCCTGCATTCCGGGCCGGTCGTCTTCGATGCCGAGGGTCGCGCGACCGTGCGCTTCGAAGCCCCCGACTTCAACGGCGCCCTGCGGGTGGCGGCGCTCGCCTTCAGCGCCGATCGCTACGGCCAGGCCGAGGACGAGGTCATCGTGCGCGCGCCGCTGGTGATGGAGGTCAGCACGCCACGCGTGATGGCGCCCGGCGACCGCGCCCAGCTCAGCGTCGACCTGCAGAACCTGAGCGGCGCCGATGCGCGCTACACGCTCAGCGCGAAGGCCGACGCACCGCTGCGCATCGCCGGCGGCAGCCAGCAGGTCGAACTGCGCGACGGCGCGCGCCGCACCCTGGCGTTCGATCTGGAGGCCGGTGCCGGCAACACCGCCGCGAAGTTCAGCGTGAGCGCCAGCGACGGCAGCCGCGAACTCACGCGCGAGTTCGAGCTGGTGGTGCGCCCGGCCTGGCCGGCCGAACGCTTGAGCCGCATGCGCGTGCTCAACGATGGGGAGAGCTTGAGCTACGACACCGGCGACCTCGCCCCCCTCGAGGTCGACAGCGCCCTGCTGCAGGTCAGCCTGAGCCGACGCCCGCCGATTCCGTTCACCGATGCGCTCAAAGGGTTGATCGACTACCCCTACGGCTGCCTGGAGCAGACCAGCAGCCGGCTGTGGCCGCTGGTCTGGCTGGGCAGCGAAGGCGGTCAGCGCCTGCCGGTCGCGCCGATGAACGCCCACATGCGCCGTGACGCCATCGCCGCCGGGTTCGCGCGGCTGTCGGCGATGCAGCAGGCCAGCGGCCACTTCAGCTTCTGGCCCGGCGACAGCTGGGAGCAGCCGATGCTGACGCCCTATGTCGCCGACCTGCTGCTGAGCGCGCGCGAGCAGGGCGAAGCCATCCCCGAAGCCGTGCTCGAAGCCGCCCTGAAGCGCCTGTCCGAAGACCTGTTGAGCGGCGGCGAGGGCTATTGGAACTACGAGAACCCCGCGCACCTGCGCTTCGCCGCACGCGCCTACGCCGGCTACGTGCTCGCACGCGTCAACCGTGCGCCACTCGGCACCCTGCGCACCCTGTTCGACAATGAGCAGGGCCAGTCGCTGACCGCCCTGCCCTTGGTGCATCTGGCGGTGGCCCTGCAGCTGCAGGGCGATCCCGAGCGCGCGCGCAAGGCGCTGGCGGCGGCGGAGAAAAAGACCGATGCGCGGCCGGAGTATCTCGGCGACTACGGTTCGGAGGTGCGCGACGCCGCGCTCATCCAGGTCCTGCTGCGCAGCCACGGATTGAACGACGCCGGCACCGACGAGGCCCTGCTCAAGCTGGTCCGCGCCATCGACGCACGCGGGCCGCAACGCTGGTTCAGCACCCAGGAGCAGGCCGCCCTGTTCCGTCTCGGCAGCCTGCTGCTGAAGGAGGGCGACGAGCGCCTCGGCCTGCGCGTTTCCGGGGAAGAGCCGCGCCCGCCCGCCCTGCTGCACAGCCTGCAGCTCGATGCCGACGCGCTGCGCCGCGGCGTGCGCGTGGAACCCGAGGGCGCCGCACCGATCCATGTGGTGGAGGACGTGGTCGGCTTCCGCCGGCAGGCGCCGTCACCGATCAGCGAAGGCTTGCGCGTGCAGCGCCACTACTTCCACACCGACGGCCGCGAATGGGACGGCAGCGCGCTGAAGGAAGGCGACACCCTGGTGGTGCGGCTAACGCTGGAGGCCGAGACCGTGCTGCGCGAGGGTCTGGTGGTTGATCTGCTGCCCGGCGGGTTGGAAGCCGAAAATCTCGGCCTCGGCGACCCCAACCAGATCGGCAGCATGGTCATCGACGGGCTGGCGATGAGCGAGCGCCAGTGGCAAGCCGACATCAAGCATCAGGAATACCGCGACGACCGCTTTGTCGCCGCGGTCAGCCTGTGGCCGGGCCAGCAGGCGCGCCTGTTCTACCTGGTGCGCGCGGTCAGCCCCGGCGACTACGTGCTGCCGCCACCCTTTGCCGAAGACATGTATCGCCCGGACCGCCGCGCCATCGGTGAGGCCAAGCCCGCGCGGGTGCGGGTGGGTGGGGTGGAGTGAGCTGGGCGGGATAGGCCGCTTGGAGAACGACAGGGTTGGGACGCGCCTTCGGCGTGTCCCAACCTGCGGCGTACCAAGCGCTTACCGCCCCGCCGCGCGCATCTGCTCCGGCGCGTGTGCCGCATCGGACAGGCGCTTGCTGTCGAGGATCTTCAGCTGGCGGCCGCGGATGCTGATGATTCCGTCTTCCTGCAGCTTGGTGAAGCTGCGGCTGACCGTTTCGATGACCAGGCCCAGGTAGCTCGCGATCTCCTCGCGGCTCATCGGCAGACTGAACTGGTCGTGCGGCCGGCCCAGCGAACGCAGGCGCTCGCTCAGGCCGTGCACGAACAGCAGCACGCGCTCGGCCGCGTGGCGGCGGCCGAGCATGCCCAGGTGGTCCTGATCGAGCTCCATGCTCTTGCCGATGATGCGCAGCAGCTGGTGCTGCAGGCCCGGCACCTGCTGGGCCACGCGCTCGAGCTCGTTCATCGGGATCTCGCAGACTTCGGCGCCTTCCAAGGCTTCTGCCTCGCAGCGGTGGCTGCCGCTGCCCAGCGCATCGAGGCCGATCAACTCGCCCGGCAGGTGGAAGCCGATGATCTGCTCGTCACCGTCCTCATTCATGGCCACGGTCTTGAAGCTGCCGGTGCGCGCCACGTACAGCGCAGACAGCGCGCTGCCGGTGCGGAACAGGCGGTCGCCGCGCTCCAGCGGGCGACGCTTCTTGACCAGCTCGTCGAGGCGCTCCAGCTCCTCGCCGCTGATGCCGGCCGGCAGGCAGAGCTGCTGCAGCGAGCACTGGCCGCAGCTTTTGCGCAGGCGGGCGAGATCCAGCACGGTGGAATCGGCAGACACGGCTTACTCCTTGGTCCAGCGATCCAGCCAGTCGAGCACAGCGTCGTGCCACTGCACGCTGTTGGCGGGCTTCAGGATCCAATGGTTCTCGTCGGGGAAGTACAGGAACTGGCTGGGCACGCCGCGACGCTGCAGGGCGGTGAAGGCGGCGATGCCCTGCTCCACCGGAATGCGGTAATCGAGCTGACCGTGGATGACCAGCATCGGCGTGTTCCACTTGTCGACGTGCAGCAGCGGGTTGAACTGCTCGTAGGCCTTGGGGTTTTCGTAGACCGTGCCGCCGTTCTCCCACTCGGTGAACCACAGTTCCTCGGTGCTGTAGCCCATCATGCGGGTGTCGAACACGCCGGCGTGGCTGACCAGGCAGTCCCAGGCTTCGCCCCACTGGCCGGCGATCCAGTTGACCATGTAGCCGCCGTAGCTCGCGCCCAGCGCGCAGGCGCGTTCACCGTCGAGAAATTCGTAGCGCGACAGCGCGGCCGCCCAGCCCTTCTGCAGGTCTTCGAGCGGCTTGCCGCCCCAGTCCTGCGAGATCGAATCGGTGAAGGCCTGGCCGTAGCCGGTGGAACCATGGAAGTCGATGAAGACCACGCCGTAGCCGCGTGCCGCGTAGGTCTGCGGGTTCCAGCGGTAGTGGAAGCTGTTGCCCATCGAGCCCTGCGGGCCGCCGTGGATGATGAAGGCCACGGGGTACTTCTGCCCGGCCTCGTAGCCGACCGGCTTGACCACGTAGCCGTAGACCGTCGCGCCGCCATGGCCCTCGAAGCTGAACTGCTCGAAGGCGCCCATGCCGATGCCGGCCAGACGCTCGCGGTTGAAGTCGGTGAGCGCACGCTCGACCCCGCCCTTGGGCGTGGAGACGAACAGCTGGGCCGGCTGGGTCAGGCTGTCGCGCTGGAACACGAGCGTGTCGCCGTGCAGGGCGAAGCCGGTGACGTTGCCACCGCCGACGACGATACGGGCCTCGCCACTGTCGGGTTTGAGCGCGAACAGCGGGTGTTCGCCGAGGCGATTGGTGGTGGTGTAGAGCTCACCCTGATGCAGGCTGAGCGCGCCGGCGGAAAAATCCCACTCGGGGGCGATCTCACGGCGCGCGCCACTCTCGATGTCGAGCGCCATCACCGCCATGCGGTCGGCCTCGAAGCCGGGGCGCTTCATGGCCGTGTAGTACAGGGTCTTGCCGTCATCGGCGAACAGCGGATTGGCATCCCAGGCCGGATTGTCGGGCGTCAGGTTGCGCGGCGCCGCGTCACCGGTGACCTCGGCATGGAACAGGTCGAAGTTGGTCGAGATCGGCTCGATGCGGCCGGCAACCCGCACGCTGAAGACCAGGCTCTGCGAGTCCGGCGCCCAGGTGTAGTCGTCCGCGCCGCCGAAGGGCATCGAGGGCACGTCGCCGTCGATGCCGCGACTGACCCGCACCGGCTCGCCGCGGGCCTGGCCATCCTTCAGCTCGGCGACGAAGAGCTGGTTGCGCTGGCCATCATTCCAGCTGTCCCAGTGGCGCACGAACAGCTGGTCGTAGCTTTGGCCGGTGGTCTTGGCGCTGGCCTTGGCCTCATTGCGCTGCTTGCTGCAGGCGAGATCCGCACAGTCCGGATGCACACGGAAGCTCAGCGCCACGCGCCGGCCATCGGGCGAGATGCGGTAGGTGCCGACGTCCAGCGGGTAGTCGCTGACCTGGCGCGCGCGGCCGCCGCGCACAGGTGCGGCCCACAGCTGCATCGAGCCGCTCTCGGCGCTCAGGTAGTAGAGGGTGCGGCCATCGGGCGAGAAGCTCGGGCTGTTGCCGCTCTTGCCCTCGGTATTGACCCGGCGCGGCTCCGCACCGTCTTCAAGCCCCCGCAGGAACACGCCCGTGACGGCACGGTTGGCCTCGAGGTCCGCTTCCCGCAGGGTGTAGGCCAGCAGCCGGCCATCGGGCGACAGCGTTGGCGCACCGACGCGATCCAGTGCATTCAGGTCGCGGGCGTCAAGGCCGCGCTCCTTGGCGTTGGCGGGCAGCGAAGCGAGCAAGGGCGGAACGGCAAGGAGCAGAAAGGCGAAGCGCGCGAGCGGCTGGATCATCGTGGTCACTCCGAAAGGACTTGGGCATGTTAGGGCGCCCCCCTGAAGCTGCCAACCCGCTCGTTCGGCCAAGGCGGCGGGCCGCCGGGCTGTCGCTATACTCCCGGCGGCCTGCGCACGGCATCGACCTTGGTCGAACGCGCGCAGTTGAATCCAATCGGGGGAGTTCAAACGCGTGTCCCAAGCCATCCAGCCCGCGAACAGCGGGGAGCTGTTCGGCCATCCCAAAGGCCTGTACGTCTGCTTCCTCACCGAAATGTGGGAGCGCTTCGCCTTCTATGGCATGAAGGCCCTGCTGTTCCTCTACCTCACCAAGCACCACCTGTTCACTGACAGCAACGGCTACCTGCTGCTCGGCACCTACGCCGGCTTGGCCTATGCCCTGCCCCTGCTGGGCGGCATCCTCGCTGACCGCTATCTCGGCATGCGCAAGGCCGTGGTGTTCGGCGGCGTGCTGCTGGTGCTCGGGCAGCTCGGCATGGCCTATACCGGCAGCCAGGCCGGCGGCAGCGTCGGGGCCGCCCAGCAGGACCTGCTGGCGATCCAGGTGATGTATGCCTCGCTGGCCCTGATCGCGGTCGGCGTGGGATTCCTGAAACCCAACATCTCGACCATCGTCGGGCGTCTGTACGCCGACACCGACCCGCGCCGCGAGTCCGGCTTCACGATCTTCTACATGGGCATCAATGTCGGCGCCGCACTGTCCTCGATCGTGGTCGCCTGGATCGGCGAGACCATTGGCTGGGGCTACGGTTTCGCTCTGGCCGGCGTGATGATGGGCGTCGGACTGGTGCAGTTCGTGCTCGGCCAGAAGCATCTGCTGGGCCGCGCCGAACCGGCCGACCCTGCCTTCCTGCGCGCACCGGCCTTGGCCGGACTCTCACGCGAGTGGCTGATCTACCTGGCCGGGCTGGTGACCGTGGTGGTGGTCTGGCAGGTACTGCAGACCCGCCTCGACTTCAGCTGGCTGGGGGCTGTGTTCGAGGGCCACGAAGTCACTCTGACCGAAGTGGTCGCCGTGGTGATGGGCGCTGGTCTGTTCGTATGGTTCGGCTTTTTTCTGTTCTCCGGCGTCACCGCCGTCGAGCGCGGGCGGATGATCGTGCTGATGGTGCTGATCGTCATCAGTGCGCTGTTCTGGGGTCTGTACGAACAGAGCTATGGCCCGTGGGTGGCCTTCGCCGAGCGCGTCATGGACCGCAGCTTCCTCGGCATGGAGTGGACCGCCGGCCAGACCACCGCCATCGGCGCGATCTGCGTAATCGCCTTCAGCCCGGTCTTCGCCTGGCTGTGGCCGCGGCTCGACAAGGCGGGCCTCAATCCCAGCCTGCCGGCCAAGTTCGGCTGGGCTCTGGTGCTGGTGGGCGCAGCCATGGGCGTATTGCAGTGGTCGACGGCGGCGGCCGAAGGTGGCGCCCTGGTCGGCATGGGCTGGCTGATCGCCGCCTATGCGGTGATGGTGGCCGGCGAGATGCTGCTCTCGCCGATCGGCCTGTCGGCGGTGACCACCCTGTCGGTGCCGCGCGTGGTCGGCATGATGATGGGCGCGTGGTTCCTGTTCTCGGCCTTCGGCGAGATGATCGCCGGCCGCTTCGGTACCTGGGCCTCGATTGCGCCCGAGGCGGACGGCAGCTTCGATGTGGCCAAAGCGCTGACCACCTACGGCGAGTTTTTCGGCCAGATGATGTGGATTGGCGTGGCCGCGGGCGTGTTCATGCTGCTGCTGTCGCCGCTGCTCAATCGCCTGACCCGTCCGCGTTGAAACCGGCGCTTTGCGCGGGTCCGAACGGCGTTCGGACCCGCGCGGAGCCGCGCAAAGGACGGGCCGTGGAGTGGGCCAACGCTGACCCCCACCACGCAAGCTGCCGGCACTTCAACAGCAGGAAGGTCGCGATTTTTCAAGCCGGCGTATTCAGAACCGCCGGCGGAAGCGCCACCACGAAAGGCCGCCCAAGAGCAGCGGCGGCGCCAGGTTTGCCAACCAGATCGGCTGCCGGTAGACCTCGGCGAGGTTCACGCTCAGCCGCTGCAGCACGAAGTAACCGAGGCCAAAAGCGATGCCGAGGAACAGGCGCTTGCCGAAGCCGCCGGTACGCAGGCTGCCGAAAGCAAAGGGCATCACCGCCAGGCACAGCACCAGCGCGTTCAGCGGATAGAACACCCGCGCCCACCAGGCGGTGATGAAAGCGCCCGCATCGAGTTCGTTGCGCGTGAGGTAGTCGATGCTGTGGCCGAGGTCGCTGAGCGCCAGATAGCGCGGCCGGGTGATGCTGAAGTCGAGGATCTCGGGGCTCAACGCCGAGTTCCAGCGCTCGCGCGGCTTTTCCTCGACTTCGGCATGGCGCTCGAAGAAGCGCGTGCGGCGCACGTCGATCAGGTCCCAGCTGCTGCCGAGGTGCTCGGCGCGCGCGGCCAGCGCGATCGCCGACAGACGTCCCTCGGCATCGAACTCGAACAGGCGCACCTCCTCCAGCACGACCTTGGATAGGCTGCCCTCACCCTGCACCGAGCCGCGCCGCGCGTTGAGAAAGAGATCGCCCTCGCGCGCCCACAGGCCGGAGCCGCCGGCCAGCGAGACGTCCGTGGACTTGGCCCGCACCACCAGGGCTTGGGCCGCGCGGTCGCCCCAAGGGCCGAGGGTTTCGCCGGAGATCACCATCAGCCCGGTCAGCATCAGCACCAGGGCGCCCGCAGCGGCCGAGATGCGCCAGCGCGGCATGCCGGCAGCGCGTAGCGCAGTGAGTTCCGAAGTCGCGGCCAAACTGCCCAGGCCAAGCACGCTGCCGATCAGGGCGGCGGTGGGGAAGAGCTCGTAAGCGCGACGCGGCAGGGTCAGGGTGACGTACAGGAAGGCCGTATCAAGGGCGTAGTCGCCCTCGCCGATCTCGTCGAGCTCATTGATCAACGCCGACAGCGCATCGAAACCGACCAGCAGGCCCCAGGTCAGCAGCAGCGCGCCCAGCACTTGGCTCATCACCAGCCAGTCCGCGCGGTTGATCCAGCCCCTCATGCCGCCCCCCGGGCGCGCAGGCGCGGACGATTGGCGCGCGACTGCCGCCGCAACAGCCCGATGGCGATCACCGCCACAGCGGCATGCACCCACCACAGGCCGAGCCAGCCAGGCAGGGTGCCGTCCGCGATCAACGAGCGACCCACCGCGAGCATGTTCAGGTAGACCACGTAGCCAAGCAGGGCAATCAGCAGGCCACCGTAGCGCGCCGCCCGCGGCGGCGTGCGCGCCAGCGGCAGGGCCAGCAGCACCAGCAGAAGGGAAGCGATGGGCGCGGCCAGGCGCCAGTGCAGCTCGGCCTGGCTGGCCGGGTCCTCGGCCGCCAGCAGCACCGGCAGGCTGCGCTGAGACTCGGGGCGGCCGACCTCGGCGCGCTCGCTGTCGGGCACGCGGATGTCGTTGCGGGCAAAGCGCATCATCCGGAAATCGAGCGCATTCGGATCGCCCTCCACGCGGAAGCCGTCGGTGAGCGACAGGTAGCGCTCGTCGCCCTGCGCTTCGAGGAACAGTTCACCCGAACGCGCGGTGACCACGTCCAGCCGCCCCTCGCGCTCGCTGGCCACGAACAGGCGCCGGAACTCGCTGCCGTCCTCGCTCATGTCGGAAAGGTAGATCACCGCGCTGCGCCCCGGCAGCTCGACAAAGCGGCCGGGTTCGAGCCCGATCACCAGCAGGCTCTTGTTGGCCTCCTCGATCATCCGCGCGGCCGCTCGCTGCGCCAGCGGCGACAGCCACAGCGAAGCGAGGCCAACCATCAGCGCCACCGGCAGGGCCAGCGCGAGGATCGCGCGCTTCAGCTCGGCGATGCCAAGGCCGAGCGAGGCCAGCACCGCCATCTCGCTGTCGCGGTACAGGCGCCCCAGGCCCAGCATCACGCCGAGGAACAGAGCCAGCGGCAGCAGCAGGGGCAGGATGTCGACCGAGCGCAGGCCGACCTGCGAGAGCAGCAGGGCGGCAGGCACCTTGCCGCGCGCGATCTTGCCGAGCAGGTCGGCGAACAGGCCGCTGAAACTCACCATCAGCAGCACCAGGGTGGCAGCCACGAAGGCGCCCGTCAGCTCGCGCCAGACATAGCGGTCGATGCGCCGTATCACCTGCTCCGGCTCCAGCGGTGCGAGGCAAGGCCAGCGATGGGAGCGTGCATGGATTCCAAGGGCGTCGTTCGGAGGTCGCCGCGCGGTGGCCGCGACGGCGGTTCGTGAAGGCGGGGCAACAGTGGGCTCGAGGCGGACTGGTAGAATCGCGGGCTTTCCGCTTCCCGCCGACCCGCCGCCGCTGTCCAGCAGGCGGGCCAAGGACCGGGGCGCGGCAGTATCCACCGATCGCGATTTACAGGAAAGCCATGGCACTCAAGCTGAACCTCGTCCAGACCCATCCCGCCGAGGCGGATGTCGACACGCTCGTCCTCGGCGTCTTCGAGGATGCCGGCCTGAGCGCCCCGGCCAAGGCCGTGGACGAGCGCAGCGGCGGCCAACTGTCCGCCTGGCTGTCGGCGGGCGACATCAGCGGCAAGCTGGGCCGCAGTACGCTGCTGCGCGGGGTCGCCGGCAGCCGCGCCAGTCGCGTGCTCTGCGTGGGCCTCGGTGAGACCGGAAAGTTCGACGCCGGTCGCTACCAGAAGGTGGTTGGCGATGCCGTCAAGTCGCTGTCCGGCAGTCCGGCCCGGCATGTCCTGTTAACGCTTTCCGCGCTGGCCGTGGTCGGCCGCGATACGGCCTGGAACCTGCGCCAGGCGGCCGTCATCGGCGACCATGCCTGCTATCGCTACACCGCCACCAAGAAGCCGGCCAGCGATGCCGGTGTGGACACCCTGAGCCTGCTGGGCGACAGCGCGCACGCGGCCGAGCTGGACCGCGCGCAGGCCATCGCCGAAGGCGTGCGTCTGTGCCGCGAGCTGGGCAACCTGCCCCCCAACATCTGCACGCCGGCCTACCTCGCCGATACCGCGCGCGGCATCGCCTCCAGCCACGACAAGGTCAGCGTCGAAGTGCTCGAGCGCGAGCAGATGCAGGCGCTGGGCATGGGCAGTCTGCTGGGCGTGGCCGCCGGTTCCGGCAATCCGCCGCGGCTGATCGTGCTGAAGTACGCCGGCGGCCCCAACGATCAACGCCCCTACGCGCTGGTCGGCAAGGCCATCACCTTCGACACCGGCGGCATCAGCCTGAAGCCCGGCCCCGGCATGGAGGAGATGAAGTTCGACATGTGCGGCGGCGCGTCCGTCATCGGCACTTTCCTCGCCGTTGCCAAGCTCGGGCTGAACATCAACCTGGTCGCGGTGGTGCCTGCCGTCGAGAACATGCCCGACGCCCACGCCTACCGGCCCTCCGACGTGCTGACCTCGATGTCGGGCAAGACCATCGAAGTGCTGAACACCGATGCCGAGGGCCGACTGATCCTCTGCGATGCGCTGACCTACGCGCAGAAGTACGAGCCGCAGGCCCTGATCGACGTGGCCACGCTGACCGGCGCCTGCGTGATCGCGCTCGGCAAGTTCCCGCACGGCCTGATGACCAAACACGACGATCTGGCGAACGAGCTGCTGGCCGCCGGCGAGCAGGTCCACGACCGCGCCTGGCGCCTGCCGCTGTGGGACGACTACCAGCCCCTGCTCGACTCGGGCTTTGCAGACATGGCCAATATCGGCGGCAAGTGGGCCGGCGCGATCACCGCCGGCTGCTTCCTCGCCCGCTTCACCGAAGGCCAGCGCTGGGCCCACCTCGACATCGCCGGCACCGCCTGGGATGAAGGACGCAAGGGCCTCGCCACGGGGCGGCCCGTGCCGCTGCTGGTGGAGTGGCTGAGCTCGAAGGCGTCTTGACGCCTTCGAGCGGGGATTCGGGATTGGGGATTCGGGATTCGTTGGGACGCGGATCGCTGGATTCGAGGCATGGCTGCGGGTTAAGCGCGCAGACAAGGACTGGCCGTTGCGGTCAGCGTGTTTGCTGCTGACAAGCGAGTGCCGGGCGCTCTGCGCCCGGCGCAATCCAGCGAATCCCGAATCCCAACTCCCGAATCCCGGCCTCTCAACGAATCCCGAATCCCCAATCCCGGCTCTTAAAAGATGCGCGCCGACTTCTACCTGATCGCCAAACCGCGCTTCCTTGAGGAGCCGCTGAAGCTCGTCTGCGAGCTCACCAAGCGCGGCTATGGCGCCGGCCAGCCGATGCTGATCCTTGCGCGCAGCGAGGAGCAGGCCGAAGAGATCGACCAGCTGCTGTGGGAATTCGACGACGAGGCCTACATCCCGCACCAGGTGGCGGGCATGGACGAGGACGACGACATCACCCCGGTGCTGATCGTGCCACCGGGCGTCGATACGCCCTCGCGGCCGCTGGTGCTGAACCTGCGCGATGAAGTGGCCCCGCCGCCCTTCGAGCGCGTGCTCGAAGTCGTGCCCGCCGACCCGACCGCGCGCGAGCCGCTGCGCGCGCGCTGGAGCCAGTACAAGGCGCTGGGCTACGCGCTCAACAAGCACGACATGTAGCTTGAGAGCCGGGACTGCGGATTCGTCAAAGCCCTCTGCCGTCTGGATCCGGATCGGCGAAGGATGCCGCGGCTCCACCCCGCGAAGGGTGCATCCCGATGCGCCGCCTGCCTCGTGCTGTCGGCGGCGCAGCATCCAAGTCAGGCCCCACGATGCCGCGCCCTAACCGGTGATGACGTACTCGCGGGCAGCGTCCACGCGCCGCGACTTCAGCGGATGACAGGGCTCGAAACAGATTGGACAGCGATCTTCGCCGGCACAGGCGCGCGTGTGCTGCCAGCGTGCGCCGCAGGCGCAGGCGTACTGGCTTTCAATCGCGCAGTGGGTGCTCAAGCGCGGCGGCGCGACGACCGAGGCATGCTCGCGCAGCGCTCGCTGCAAGCCGCTTCGCACCGCCTCGCTGGTCAGCAGGTTCCAGTCGACGGTTGGCAGCAGTGCTTGCAGCCGCTCGGGCGAGATCTGGACGGCCTCGCACGGATAGGTCGAACCCTCGGCCACCAGCTGTAAGAGACACACCAGAGGGCGCTCGCCGTCGGACATCGGCCGGCCGAGGTCCATCGCCTCAAGGGCCGGAAAGAACGCCGTGCAGGCGCCGAGGCTGGTCAGGACAATCACTCGCAGCTGCATGGGTCGACTCCCGGTGATGATGGCTGGATCCGCAGGCTTGCCCTGCGGGTGCATCACCAGTCTTCGTCTCCCGCGCCGCAGCGGGAACTGCATGGGGTGAGGCATCGCTCCTGTCGAAAGTGAGGATCGATACCCCCCCGACTACCCGTGTCGGGTTGCGCAGGCGCGGCGGATCGGGCTCGCTTCAGGCCTGCGGCTTCAGCTTGCTGTAGGCCAGCGCCGCCTGCGTGCGATCGTCGACCCCCAGCTTCTCCAGCACCGTGCTGACGTAGCCCTTGACCGTACCCTCGGTCAGGCCCAGATGGGTGGCGATGCGGCGGTTGTTCATGCCCTGTCCGATCAGCTCGAGCACGCTGCGCTCGCGCGGGGTCAGGCCGGCCAACGGATCCTCGGGCGCTGGTCTACGCATCAACTCCAGCAGCTGACGCTGCATGCTCTCGTTGAGCCAGGGCCGGCCTTGCGCCACCGAATGCACGGCGCTCAGCAGGTCATGGCGCGCGGCATCCTTGAGCAGATAGCCCATCGCACCCGCCTGCAGAGTTGCGCGAAGCGCTTCATCCTCACCGAAGCTGGTGAACACGATGACATTGCACTGCGGCAGCTGCTGCTTGAGCCGCGCAATGGTTTCGGCGGCCGAGAGACCGGGCATCATCAGATCCATCATCACCACATCGGGCCGCACCGATTCGAGCAGGCGCAGGGCCTCGTCTCCGGAGCCGGCTTCCGCCACCACTTCGCAGCCACTGGCGCCCAGAAACACCGCACGCAGGCCCTCGCGGACCACGGCGTGGTCATCCACCAGCATCAGCCGAACCGCGCTCTCGCTCATTGCTACCCCAGTATTCGATCCTTGCGCGGCAGCCGCGCCCACACCTCCAGCCCGCGGGACTGGTCCGAGCGCAGCTCAAGCTGCCCCCCCAGGCGCGCGAGCCGTTCCTTCATGCTCTTCAGCCCGATGCCCGCGCGCATGTTGATCGGCAGACCGCCGCCATCGTCGCAGACGCGCAGCCAGGCGTGCTCGGCATCAACCCGCGCTTCAACCACGATCTCGTCCGCACCGGAGTGCCGGATCGCGTTGGAGACCGCCTCCTGGCACACCCGGTACAGCGTCTCCTCATGCGCGAGGTCCTGGGTGAGGTACTGATCGAAGTGATAGCGGCGCGCAAGGCCGGGCGGAATCATCGCCTCCAGCAGGCGCGCCAGCCCCGGTACCAGACCGGCGTGACGCATGCTCTCGATGCCCGTGCGCAGACACACCGAACTCGAATCACCGCGTGCCGATGCCTCGGGCTCGAGTTCACGCAGCAGCGCACGCATCTCGCCGAACGCGGTCTGCGCCAGCTCGGCCAGCCGTGCTGCCGCGGCCTCGCCTTCCGATGGGCTGCGGCGCCAAGCCGAGGGCAGCGCCTGCGAAAGCAGGCTGACGCTGGACAGGATCTGGGTCACCGAGTCATGCAGCTCTCGACGCAGGCGCAGGCGCTCCTGCCACACCGCGGCCTCGCGGTTCTGCTGGTGCAGCCGCGCGTTCTGGATCGCCACGCCCAGGTGGTCGGCGATGATTTCGAGCGTGAGCTGATCCAGATCGTCGAAGGGGTGCTCGCCCTCGACATTGACCACTCCCAGCACCTCGCCGGCGGCCATGATCGGCACTGCCAGTTCGGCCAGCGCGCCCCTGGTGTTCGGTGGGCGCACGTAGCGGGGATCGTCGTAGACGTTGTCGATCCGCAGCGCGCGGCGCTCCCGCACCGCCGAGCCCATCACGCCCTGGTGGATCGACAGCCGGTCAATGCCCGAAATCGCGCGCTTGTAGCCACCGCCGCGCACTTCGACCACCAGGACGTTGGGGTCTTCGGTGTCGAGCATGGGAATGTCGACATTCGGGTACTCGAGCACCTCGTGAATGGCGTCGGCAGTCTGTTGCAGCATCGACCCGAGCTCCGAGCCGGCATTGATGCAGCGCGCGACCCGCGCGATCAGGGCGAAGCGTGCAGTGCGTCGCCGCGCCTGTTCGTAGCGGCGCGCGTTGGTGATAGCGATGCCGGCATGTCGGGCGAAGGTGCCCAGCATCTCCAGCGCGTCGTCTGGGAGCCGCCGCTCCGCTTCGGCGCCGATGCCGAACACGCCGACCAGCTGCCCGTTCCACAGAATCGGCATGCCGATGACCTGGTTGTCCGCCAGCTCCGGCAGGGTGATGCCGGGCAAGTCGCCATAGCGCGAGACCACCGGCTGCCCGGTCAGCAGGACCTGCCCGGACAGCCCTACCCCGCGCGCCATCTCCGAGCCCAGCTCGCGATGCGGCATGCGATATACCGCCGCCGTGCGGATCACGCCTTTTCGCAAGTCGTGCAGACCGATGGTGCCGTCGTCGGCCCCGATCAGCCGGCAGGCCAGTTCGACGAGACGCGAGAGCAGCGGCTCCAGCTGCAGCTCACCGCTCATCTCCTCGATGAAGCGGTTGAGCTGGGCCTGCGGGGATTCGGACAGCTTCATCGTGTTCAGGCCGCGCGCGGCCGACGACGCCGGCTTCGCAGCGCAGCCCGGGACGACGCGGTCGCGAAGACCCGAGGTTCGGATGTCACCTGGCTGGCCATACGCGCCCGCAGGACTGGATGGGCCTGCAGTCTAGCCTGCCCGGCCGACTGCACCGACTGCGTGCGCCGTGCGCGGGTGGGAGCTTGAGTCATGCACGACATGGAGCCCCCGTAGCTCACGCTCGCACCACCCACTTTGGTCAGTGTCGACAACCCACTGCGCTCAGTTCTGGCAGGGCCTGCACCACGACTACCGTGCATCGCCTTCCAAACGCACGGACTCCGACATGTTGAACCCTCGCCTCACTGATCACGCGCTGCGACCCTGCCTGCTTGCCGCTGCCATCGCCCTTGCCGCGGACGCCGCCGCAACGCCGACGCCGCTGGGCTGCGTCAACACCGCGATTGTCAGCACGGCCAACGACAGCGGCGCAGGTTCGCTGCGCAATGCCGTGTCCAGCGTCTGCGCGAAGGGCACCATCGAGTTCGCCCAGCGTTTCGTGATCCAGCTGGCGAGCGAGATCGTAATCGACCAGGCGCTCACGATTGACGGCAGCCGTGTCGCCAGCGCATCGGCAGGCACAGGCAACGCGCTGGTGCAGCTTCGCGGTGGCGCGGATCACCGGATCTTCCGCATCACCCAGACTGGAAACCTCAGCCTGGTCAGGCTGCGGCTCAGCAATGGCAATGTCCCCGGTACCGGCGGCGCGGCCAGCAATTCCGGCGAGCTCAGGGTCTTTGAATGCCGCATGGACAACAACTCCGCGGCCAGCGGCAACCTCGGCGGCGGCGCAATCTTCAGCGACGTCGGTTCCACCCTGAGGATCGAAGGCAGCACCTTCGACGGCAACAGCGCCACCCGGGGCGCAGCGGTCTTCAACGTCGGCGAGGCAGAGCTGCTCAACAGCAGCTTCAGCGGCAATCGCGGCATCACCAATGAGGGCGCCATCCAGAATCGCGGGATTCTGGTGGCCAACCACATCACCGTGACCGACAACGGCCGCATCGACAGCACGCCGACCGCGGGCGGCCTGTTCGCCTTCAATGCCGACACCACCATCATCAACAGCATCCTCGCCGGCAACCGCGGGCCGGACTGCTTCATCAGCGGCGGCGTCGTCGACACGGTCGCGACGCTGGCGCAGGACACGCGCAGTTGCACGGCCCAGCTGACATCGGCCCCTGAGCTTCAGCCACTGGCCGGAAACGGCGGCGTCACCCGGACCCACGGCCTGTCGGCGACCAGCCCGGCCCTGGGCGCGGGCGATCGCGACTTCTGCCTTCCACGGGATCAGCGCGGGTTTGTGCGACCGGACGACGATCGCTGCGATCTCGGCGCGCTGGAGCGGGGCGGATTCGACCCCGACCAGATTTTCAACAGCGGCTTTGAAAGCCAGTCACCGCCACCTGCAGTGGACTGACGACTCGATTGCCTCGCCGCAATGCTCACCAGGCCGTCCGATCAGGCGCTCCGGAGCGAAGGATGTCCATGGACGCGGGCTGACGACCGGCTTCCCGGGCCCGGATCGCGCCAACAGGCTGGCACCGCTTCAGCCCGCTGGCGGTGACCTGGGCCTGCAGTTCTTTTTGGAACCTGGATCCGAACCCGCACCGGCTCAGGCGGCCCGACTGAAGTGTCCGTGGAGCCCAGCGGAAAACTGCGTTTGACTCGCGGCTTCATCTGCTCGCGGGCGGTGAGTCGAGCCCCGTCCCAGGACAGCCGGCGATCGTGCTGGCTTCGGACGAATCCCGAATCCCGGCCCCACAGCGCTTCCGGCTCCCGCCCCCCTCCCCTACAATTGGCGCCCATTTCCCTTCTCCGGAGCGGGCGCCGCGCGCAGGTTTGCGCTGCCGGCCCCATCGAACGCGCGCATGGACAAGAGCTTCAACCCGCAGGATTTCGAATCGAGCTGGTACGCACGCTGGGAACAGAGCGGCTGCTTCAAGCCGAGCGGCACCGGCCCCGCCTACAGCATCCTGCTGCCGCCGCCGAACGTCACCGGCACCCTGCACATGGGCCACGCGTTCCAGCACACCCTGATGGACACGCTGGTGCGCTACCACCGCATGCGCGGCTACGACACCCTGTGGCAGATGGGCACCGACCACGCCGGCATCGCCACCGAGATGGTGGTCAGCCGCAATCTTGCGCTTGAGGGCCGTGGCGAAACCCGCGACAGCCTGGGCCGCGACGGTTTCATCGAGCGCGTGTGGGCTTGGAAGCAGGAGTCGGGCGACACCATCGAGCGGCAGATGCGGCGCATGGGCACCTCCGGCGACTGGTCGCGCAGCGTGTTCACCATGGACCCGATGCCGTCGAAGGCGGTGATCGAGTGCTTCGTGAAGCTCTACGAGCAGGGCCTGATCTACCGCGGCAAGAAGCTGGTCAACTGGGATCCGGTGTTGAAGACCGCGATCTCCGATCTGGAGGTGGTCAGCGAGGAAGAGGAAGGCCGGCTGTGGTCGATCCGCTACCCGCTGGCGGACGGCGTGCGCTACGAGCACGTCGAAGTGGATGCCGAGGGCGTCGAAACCCTGCGCGAGACCCGCGACTACCTGGTCGTCGCCACCACCCGCCCCGAGACCATGCTCGGCGACACCGCGGTGATGGTGCATCCGGAAGACGCGCGCTACGCGAGCCTGATCGGCAAGTCGGTGCGCCTGCCGCTGTCGAACCGCGAGATCCCGATCATCGCGGATGCCTATGTCGACAAGGCGTTTGGCACCGGCTGCGTCAAGGTCACGCCGGCGCATGACTTCAATGACTATGCGGTGGGCCAGCGCCACGGCCTGCCGATGATCAACATCCTCACTGATGAGGCCGCGATCAACGACAACGGGCCTGAGAAGTACCGCGGCCTCGATCGCTTCGCTGCGCGCAAGGCGGTGCTGGCCGACCTCGAAGCCGAGGGCTGGCTGCTGGAGGAGAAGAAGCACAAGTTGATGGTGCCCCGAGGCGACCGCACCGGCCAGGTGATCGAGCCCTACCTCACCGACCAGTGGTTCGTGCGCATGGACGTCATGGGCAAGCGCGGGCTGCAGTTGGTCGAGAACGGAACCATCGAGTTCGTGCCGCCGAACTGGATCAACACCTACCGTCACTGGATGGAGAACATCCAGGACTGGTGCATCAGCCGTCAGCTCTGGTGGGGGCACCGCATTCCGGCCTGGTATGGCGAGGACGGTTCGATCCATGTCGGCCGCGATGAGGACGAAGCCCGTGCCGCAGCCGCCAAAGCGGGCTACAGCGGTCCGCTGCGCCAGGACAGCGACGTGCTGGAAACCTGGTTCAGCTCGGCACTCTGGCCCTTCTCCACCCAGGGCTGGCCGGATGAATCCGCCATGGCCGAGCGCGGCTTCGAGCGCTACCTGCCGTCCTCGGTGCTGGTGACGGGCTTCGACATCATTTTCTTCTGGGTCGCCCGGATGGTGATGATGACCGACCACTTCACCGGCCAGATTCCGTTCAAGCACGTCTACATCACTGGCCTGGTGCGCGATGCGCAGGGCCAGAAGATGTCGAAGTCGAAGGGCAATGTGCTCGACCCCATCGATCTCATTGACGGCATCAGCGCCGACGCTCTCGTCGCCAAGCGCACCTCGGGGCTGATGAAGCCGCAGGACGCGCCGAAGATCGAGAAGGCGACGCGCAAGGAGTTCCCGGAGGGCATTCCCGCCTTCGGTGCGGATGCATTGCGCTTCACCTTCGCCAGCCTCGCCACCCACGGCCGCGACATCAAGTTCGATCTGAACCGCTGCGAGGGCTACAAGAATTTCTGCAACAAGCTGTGGAACGCCGCGCGCTTTACGCTGATGAACGTGGGCGAGGCGAGCTTCAGCGGCGAGCCCACGCCGCGCACCGACGCCGAGCGCTGGATCCTGGCGCGGCTCGATCGCATGGTCGCCGAGGTGCACGCGCAGTTCGCCGGCTACCGCTTCGATCTGGCCTCGCAGGCCATGTACGAGTTCGCCTGGAACGAGTTCTGCGACTGGTTCGTCGAGCTGGCCAAGCCGGCGCTCAATGGCGAGGACGCTGACGCCGCCCGCAGCACCCGCCACACCCTGCTGCACGTGCTGGAAACCCTGCTGCGCGCCCTGCACCCGTTGATCCCGTTCGTGACGGAGGAAATCTGGCAGCACGTGGCGCCCAGGCTGGGCCGCGGCGCCGACAGCATCAGCCGCGTCAGCTACCCCGAAGCGGGCACCGGCAGCGACTACGCGCAGTCCGAGGCCGACATCGAGTGGCTGAAGCGCGTGGTCAGTGCCCTGCGCCAGATCCGCAGCGAACTGCAGCTCTCGCCCGGCAAACCCGTACCCCTGCTGCTGGCCGGTGGCGATGCCGCGGACCGTTCGCGCTTTGAACGCTTCGGCCGGCAGATCGGCTTTCTCTGCAAGCTGGAGTCCCAGAGCTGGCTGGCCAGCGAAGCGGACGCACCGGCCGCCGCACCGGCCGTACTCGGCGAGCTGACCCTGCTGATCCCGCTCGAAGGTCTGGTCGATCTCGACGCCGAGCGCGCGCGTCTCGACAAGGAGATCAAGCGTCTGCAGGGCGAGATCGCGAAGTGCGAGGGCAAGCTCGGCAACGCCAACTTCGTCGCCAATGCGCCGGCCGAGGTGGTGGCGCAGGAGCGCCAGCGCATCGCCGATTTCAGCACCCAACTGAAGGGCCTCACCGCCCAGCGCGCGCGGCTGTAATCCCCCTCTGCCCGGACATCGCTGGCGCTGGGTGGCGCCAGCGGTGTGCACGCGTGTTCAGCCTGTCGCGAGATCGGCAGCCGCAGGGAAGGGCGAAGCCACGGTGTCGTCGGCCAGCGTATCGACCACCCGATCGCGGCCCTGCGCCTTGGCCGCAGACAGAAACCGATCGGCGGCCTCCATCAGCAGCTCCGGCGTGCCCTCGCCCGCCAGCGAGGAGACCACACCGATCGACACGCTGATCGGGTAGTGCTCGCCCTCGATCAGCACGGGCGCCTCGGCGATACGGCGGCGGATACGCTCGGCGACCTCGCGCGCGGCCTCGCCCTCGCAGCCCGGCAGCAGCACACCGAACTCCTCGCCGCCCAGCCGGGCAAGGCTGTCCTCGGGACGCAAGGCGGCATGGAGGCGGCGACAGACCTCGACCAGCACGCGATCGCCGGCGGCGTGACCCGCCGCGTCGTTGATGCGCTTGAAATGGTCGATATCCAGCATCAGCAGGGCCAGCGGCGTGTGGTGGCGACGCGCACCCGCCAGCGCCCGATGCACGGCGTCGACAAAAGCGCGGCGATTCGGCACGCCGGTCAGGCCATCGCTGAGGCTGCTGGTCAGCAGACGATGGCCAAGACGCTCGCCGCAGGCCAGCACGAAGGCGAAGGAGCCCAGCACCGGCCCGATCGAACTCAAGACGAACAGCCAGGCCCGCGGCGTGCTGGTGAAGCCCGCGGGCGCGCCCGAGCGCAGGCTCGAGAACAGCAGACCGAGGCGCAACAGCGCGACGACGGCGAGCAGCGACAGCACCGCGACCAGCAGCCAGCGCCCGACCGGGTGCGGCAGCTCAGGGATCTTGAGCGCTTGCCAGGCACCGCCCAGATACAGCGCAGCGAACAGGCTGGACGTCATCAGCACGCCGAGCGGATGGGCCTCGACCTGCAGCAGGCCCAGACCGGCCGCGCCGATCAGCACATAGGGCCAGCGCAGCCGGCGGGTCTCGCCGCGGTACAGGCGCAGCGCGTGCAGCCACTCGGCGATGCCGAGGCCCGCAAGCACGGTGAACACCGCGGTGAGCGCCTGTGTCTCCCAGCCGATGAAGAACAGCAGGTCGCTGGCGACCACCAGCGCCGTGCCCAGCAGCCAGGCGCGCTGGCTGCCGCCGAATTCACTGGCAGGGCGCAGCAGGGCCGGCGTCAGGCAGGCCAGGCTGAACAGGCCGAGGACGACCGGGGCCAGCGACAGCGACTGCAGGTGGTAATACGCGTCCATGGCGGACTCCAGCGCGATACGGGGGCACGCTCTGGACCGGCGAAGCAACTTGTGTGCCGACGCCCGCCTTCAGTGCGGCGGAGCGCGCATCAGCGCCACGTTCGGCGCCGGGCTCTCGAAGTCGAGCGCCAGCCAGTCGGCGATCCAGTGCAGCGTGCGCTCGCGGTAGAAGGCCACGTGGGTCGGATCGTGCACGTAGCGCCACTGTTCGAAGGCGTAGCCCTCGCGGCGCCATTGGGTCATCAGCGCGAGCCAGCCGCCCGGCGCCAGCAGCCCGCGCAGGCGAAGCAGTTCGGCGTGCGGATCGCTGAAGTGCTCGGCCACCTCGGTGCAACAGACGAAGTCGTAGCGCGCTTGCAGGCGCTCGGGATGGTCGGCGAACAGCGGGTCGTAGCCGACGCAGTCGAATCCGCGCTCGCGCAGCATCGCCACCAGCGCAGGACCCGGCCCGCAGCCGTAGTCGAGCCCGCGCGCGCCGGGCGCCAGCCGCGCGCAAAGCGGAGCGGCGAGGCAGTCGAGAAAGCCGCGGTAGCCGGGATCGTCGATCGCGTTGTGGTGCAGGGCGTATTCGGCCTGCGCGCGTTCGGGGCTGGGCCAATCGGCAGGGCGCATGAAGGACAGGCCGCAGGCGCCGCACTCGGCGTAGGCCCGGCCACGCACTGCCGGCAAGGCGACAGCAGAGGCGTGGTGGCACAGCGGGCAGCGCGCCTCGGGCCAGGGCGGTGGCCTCATCCTCAGGTTCATGCCGAAGCGCGCGCCGCCCGCCGCGCCAGCGCTCGCCAGTCGCAGGCTTCGATCTGCTCGGGAGGCACGCGCAGCCCGCCCGCCTCGACCAGCTCAACCCGCGCGTAACGCGCCAGCAGCGACTCCAGCACCAGCACCCCGCTGCGTCGCGGCGTGCCCGTCGTCCACCACGGGTGCTCGCACCATTCGTAGCGCGCGCTGCCGCCGTGGAAGCCAAGGAAGAAAGGCATGCCCGGCAGCGCGGCGTGGCCGGCTTCGTCAGCGCGCGGCCGGTGCAGCACTTCGTTCTCGGTGTCGAGCAGCCAGGGCGTCCAGGTCCGCAGCTGCGGATCGGGCGCATGCACCAGCAGCAGCCAGCGGCCGTCGGCCGACCAGACCATCGCCGGGCTCAGCCCGGCGCAGGCCAGACCGCCGCGGGTGCAGGCGAGCGCGCCGAAGCGGGCGTCCTGCGGCCGCGGCCCGGCATCGTCATAGCGCCCGCGCGCTCCCTCCAGGTAGACCCACTGCCCCATCGGCCCGGGATAGACGAGATCGAAAGCCGCCAGCGGCGAGGGGGGAATCCGCACCTGCACGGAGCGCGGCAACGGGCCTTGGATCGCATCACCGCCGACAGAAACCGCATAACGCTCGCAGCCCAGGCGCAGCCACTGGCCACGGCGCGCCCGCAGAAAGGCCGCACCGCGCGCCGCCTCGGGCTGGCCACCGATCAGCGCCCCGCCCGGCGCCTGCACGCGGCCGAGCACCAGACGCACCTGCAGCACGCCGCCCACCATGGCGATCGGCCGCAGCTCGAAGCCCTGCACGCGCCCCGACAGCAGGGCGCGGCTGGCGCAATCGACCACGATGCAGGTCTCGGCCACGCCGCCTTCGGGCACGGCCGGCTGCAGCACCAGGTGGCGTCCATCGTCACTCCAGACGTGCAGCAGCGACAGCGGGCTGAAGGGCAGCACCTCGCCGTCGAGACGACAGCGCCAGCAGCCCTCGGCCTGGCGCTGGAACAGGGCGACATGTCCGCCCGGGCCGAGACTCTCCACCTCGGCACGCCCCTCGCTGTCGGCGAGGTCATCGAGGGGCAGCCAAAGCAACCATTCGCCGGGCGGCTCGAACTCGCGCACGCTCGCGGCCCCATCCGGCTGCGGGGAGACCCAGACCAGGCTGCCGCCGACGCGCTGCCCCGCTTCGAGGGTGCTGGCATCCCAGGGCTGCGGATAGCTCGATGCCGGCAGCGCCTGCTTCAGCTCGATGCCCACGCGCCGTGCATCCAGCGCGCGCACGCGGCCCAGGCTGAGTGCGGGGTGTCCGTGCTTCACGTCCCAGCGCAGGGCCAGACGGCGCGGCGGTCGGCCGTCCTCGTACAGCCAGGCGCCGCTGCCGTCGTCCGGCACGAGCAGCAGGGCCTGGCCATCGGCCCGCCACACTGCGCTGTCAGGACCGGCGACGGAGAAGGGCAGCACCGTGCGGTCGAACTGCACCTCGTAGCGCGGCTGCAGCGCGTAGGCCAGCGGCTGCAGGGCCTCGGCCACGCGCGTGGAGGCGCGCTGGGCAACGAAAGCGAGACGCGGGCGGCCCTGCGGGTCGGGAATCTCGATACGCTCCGGCGCCGCGCGCAGCAGCTCCGCTGCGCTCAGCCACAGGCCGAAGCGGAGCTGCAGCGGCTCGTCCTGATCGGCGAGCGGGCGCCACTGCTCGATCGATTTGGGCCAGCGCTCGGAGGCCTCGATCTGGGCCCAGAGCGACGCGCCATCCGACCAGTACAGCCGCCGCGCAGCCTGTCGATCGAGCGCGACCACGCCGCCGTTGCGCAGGCTGCGCACCACCAGCCAGCGACCGTCACGCGAGACATGCAGACTCTGGTCGCGCCCTTCCAGCACATGGCCGTCCTCGAACACCCAGGTGCAGCCCTGCGGCTGTGAGGATCTGGGCTTGGCGCCCGGCACCATGCGGAAGCGCAGGCCGCTGCCCGGCAGGCGCGACCACACGTGGCCGCCGGGACCATTCAGCGCGTGCTCGCTGGTGAAGGGATAGCGGGCCGCGAGCTCGGCCCTGGGCCCCAGCATCCAGCGGAACACCCGGGCGTGCAGCAGCACGCCGAGCAGCAGCATGCCCAGCGCGAGCGGCAACGCCAGCCAAGGGCCGACCACCGGCCAGGCCCAGAACGCGAGGCTGACGGCCAGAGACAGCGGCATCAAGCCGGAAAGGGCCCGCGGGAAGTGTGGAGCACGGCCCCGGCCGCGGCGTTCAATGGCGAAACTGAGCGCGAAGGCCCCCAGGGCACCCAGCCAGACCAGCACCACCAGCCAAGGTGGAAGAAACGCCACACCGATGCACAGCAGCACGGCCAAGAGCGTTTCCAGCAGTGCGGGCATGCAGGGACTTGAGGGAGCAGGGTCGAGGTCGCGATTCTAGCGGTCGCCCTCGAAAAAGTGTGATGCTGAGCGCATTCCACTCACACACCCCAGGACACGCGCCCCGGGCGCAACCGCGTTTCGCTTTTCCTCCGCTACACGCGCCGCGCGCGAGGCTTATGCGGGTCGCACTCGCGCAAGAGCCCGCCCCTGATCCAGCTCAGCCCCTCCGGCCTGTACTGCCCGGCCGGCGACTTCCACATCGATCCCTGGCGTCCGGTGCCGCGGGCGGTGATCACGCACGCCCACAGCGACCACGCCCGCGCCGGCAGCGCGCGGTATTTCGCCCATGTCGACAGCCTGCCCCTGCTGCGCTGGCGACTGGGCGAGGACGCCAACCTGCAGCCGGTGGCCTATGGCGAGCGCTTCCGCCTGGGCGATGCCACGCTCAGCCTGCATCCCGCCGGCCACGTGCTGGGCTCGGCGCAGGTGCGGATCGAGCACGGCGGCGAGGTCTGGGTGATCTCGGGCGACTACAAGCGCGATGCCGACCCGACCTGCGCCGGCTTCGAGGTGGTGCCCTGCGACACCTTTATCACCGAGGCGACGTTCGCCCTGCCGGTCTATCGCTGGCGCCCCGCCAGCGAAGTCGCCGCGGAAGTGCTGGCCTGGTGGAACGACTGCGCCGCACGCGGCGAAACCGCCGTGCTGGGCTGCTACGCGCTGGGCAAGGCGCAGCGCCTGCTGGCCGAGATCGGCGCACTCGCCGGCGCGCGCGGCCGCCGCATTCTGCTGCACGGGGCGATGGCGCCGGCGGTGGAGATCTATCGCGAGGCCGGCATTGCCCTGCCGCCGACCGAGCCCGTCAGCGAGCAGGCGCGGGGCAAGGACCTCGCCGGCGAATTGGTGCTGGCGCCACCGTCGGCACTTGGCACGCCGTGGATGCGCCGCTTCCGCCAGGTGTCCACCGGCTTCGCGTCGGGCTGGATGCGCCTGCGCGGCAACCGCCGCCGGCGCGGCTTCGATCGCGGCTTCGTGCTGAGCGACCATGCCGACTGGCCGGGCCTGATCGACACGGCGCTCGCCACCGGCGCCCGCCGTGTGCTGGCCACCCACGGCAGCACCGACGTGTTCGTGCGCTACTTGAACGAACGCGGGATTGAAGCCGCAGCGCTGGCCACCGAGCTGGGCGGCGAAAACTGATGCGCGCCTTCGCCGAGCTCTATCGCGAGATCGAGGGCAGCACCTCGCTGAAGCGCAAGCGCGAGGCGCTGGTCGCCTACTTCCAGCGCGCGGAGCACGCCGATGCCGCCTGGGCCCTGCACGTTCTGCTGGGTCGCAAACTCGCGCGCATCGCCACAAGCGGCGAGCTGCGCGCCTGGGTGTGCGACGCCAGCGGGCTCGCGCCCTGGCTGGTCGAAGACAGCTACGCCCACGTCGGCGATCTCGCTGAAACGCTCAGCCTGCTGCTGCCCGAGCCTTCGACGCCACCGCCGAAGCGCGCACTCTCAAGCTGGGTCGAGGACGTGCTGCTGCCGCTGCGCGGTGCAGCGGTCGAGACGCGCCAGCGCGCGCTCACCGCCGCCTGGGCCGAGCTGCCCGAACTCGAACGACTGGTATTCAACAAGCTGCTGACCGGCGCGCTGCGGATCGGCGTGTCCGCCGGCCTGGTCCAGCAGGCGCTGGCGCAGATCGCCGGCGTCGATGCCGCGCTGATCGCCCAGCGTCTGCTCGGCGACTGGACGCCCGCGGCAGAGTTCATGGCGCGCGTGCTCGCACCCGCCGACGCCGGCGCAGGTGCCGTCGCGATCCAGCCCTTCCAGCTCGCCTCGCCGCTGGAAGACCCGCCGGAGACGCTGGGCCCGATCGAGCACTGGCAGCTCGAATGGAAATGGGACGGCATCCGCGCCCAGCTGCTGCGAAGCGCGGACGGCGTGGTGTTCTGGTCGCGCGGCGAGGAGCGTCTCGACGGCCGCTTCCCGGAACTCGAAGCCGCCGCCCTGCGCCTGCCCGAGGGCTGCCTGCTCGACGGCGAGATCCTCGCCTGGAAAGACGGCGCTCCCCTGCCCTTCGTGCAGCTGCAGAAGCGCATCAACCGGCTGAAGCCCGGTCCCAAGCTGCTGGCCGAATGCCCGCTGCGCTTTCTGGCCTATGACGCGCTGTTCGTGCACGGCGAAGACCTGCGTGCGGCACCGCTCTCGCAGCGGCGCGCAGCGCTCGATGCCCTGCTGACGGAGGCGTCCTCGCCGCGACCGCTCGACGCATCGGCGCCTGCCTCCGCAGCGGCAGCGGCAGCGGCGCCTGGAACGGCCACTGCCACGGCACGCCCCCCAGCGACCGACCCAGCCGAACGCGGCACGCTCGGCATTTCGCCGCAGGTGCAGGCCGCCACGTGGCGAGACGCCGAAGCCTTGCGCGCCAGCGCCCGCGAGCGCGGCGTCGAGGGCCTGATGCTGAAACGTGCCGACAGCCCCTGGCAGCCGGGCCGCAAGCGCGGTGCCTGGTGGAAGTGGAAGCTCGACCCGCTGAGCATCGACGCCGTGCTGATCTACGCCCAGGCCGGCCACGGCCGCCGCGCCACGCTCTACACCGACTACACCTTCGCGCTGTGGGACGGCGCGCAGCTGCTGCCCGTCGCCAAGGCCTATTCCGGACTCGACGAGGCCGAGATCCTGCGCCTCGACCGCTGGATCCGCGCCAATACGCTCGAGCGTTTCGGACCCGTGCGATCGGTCAGGGCCGAGCTGGTGTTCGAACTCGGCTTCGAGGGCGTGAACCTGTCGTCCCGACACAAGTCGGGCGTGGCCCTGCGTTTCCCGCGCATCCTGCGCTGGCGCGAGGACAAGCTGGCGCGCGAGGCGGATCAGCTGTCCGAGCTTCGTCGACTGGCAGAACGATTGGCGCGATCGCCGAGCGAGGCGATCGAATGACCAAGACGTCCCCAAGGTTGTCCCTGGCCCACCATGAGCCCCACCCTCGCCCCTGTCCTGGGGGGCAAGGCCGCGTGTGTGATCGTCCGATCGGCCGCGGTTTCCCGGCGCCACGAGTTCAAGGCCACGGTGGGCCAGGGCCCACCCTATGGGGCTCCGGTTGATGCCGCGCGCGAAGGCCGCATCCGCTCCGGGGCGTGAACGCGAGGCACTCTCAATCCGCGCCGCCGAGACACGCCTGGAAGCCTTCTTCGCCGCCCGCGGCTGGCAGGTGCAAGGTTTCCAGCGCGAGCTCTGGCGCGCCTGGCAGGCCGGCGACTCCGGCCTGCTGCTCGCCCCCACCGGCAGCGGCAAGACGCTGGCCGTGTTCGGCGGCGCCTTGATTGAAGCGCTGCGCAATCCCTTGCCCAAACCGCGTCTGCGCTGGCTGTGGATCACCCCGCTGCGCGCGCTGGCCGCCGACACCCGCGAGGCGCTGGGCAACGCATCGAAAGGGGTCGGCCTCGACCTGCGCATCGAGCTGCGCACCGGCGACTCCGGCAGCGGCGCGCGCGCTCGGGCCCGCCGCGGCGACTGCGATGTGCTCATCACCACGCCCGAAAGCCTGGCCCTGCTGTTGAGCTATGCCGACACCGCCGAGGTGCTGGCGAGCCTGTCTGCTGTCGTTGTCGACGAATGGCATGAGCTCCTGGGCAGCAAGCGCGGCGTGCTGCTGGAGCTCTGCCTTGCGCGCCTGCAGGCGCTCAATCCGAAGCTGCGCCGCTGGGGCCTGTCGGCCACGCTGGGCAACGCCGAGGAAGCCCTGCGCACGCTCTGCCCGCAGTCGCCCGAGGCGCGGCTTCTGCAGGTGTCGGCGCAGTCGATCCAGCAAGCACCGCCGCAGATCGACACCGTGCTGCCGCGCGAGGGCCGGCGCTTTCCCTTCGCCGGCCATCTCGGCCTGTCCCAGCTGGATGAGGTGCTGCCGCGGATCTTCGCCGCACGCTCCAGCCTGCTGTTCACCAACACCCGCGCCCAGGCCGAGCTGTGGCACCGCGCGCTGTCGGCGGTGTGGCTCGAAGACGAGGCCACGCTGGCCCTGCACCACGGCTCGCTCGACCGTTCAATTCGCGAACAGGTCGAGGAGGGCTTGCGCGCGCAGCGCCTGCGCTGCGTGGTCGCCACCTCCAGCCTCGACCTCGGCGTCGACTTCCCTGCGGTCGACCAGGTGATCCAGGTCGGCAGCCCCAAGGGCCTTGCCCGCCTGCTGCAGCGTGCCGGGCGCGCCGGTCACGCGCCGGGCCTGCAGTCGCGCCTGCTCTGCGTGCCCACGCACGGGCTGGAGCTGGTCGAGTTCGCCGCCGCGCGGCGCGCGCTTGCGCGCGGCGAACTCGAAGCGCGGCGGCCGCTGCAGCACTGCCTCGACGTGCTGGCCCAGCATCTGGTCACGCTGGCTGCGGGCGGCGGCTTTGCGCCCGACACGGCCTTCGCCGAAGTGCGCTCGACCGCCGCCTTCGCTGAGCTCGAACGCAGCGACTTCGAGGCCGTGCTCGACTTCATCGAGCGCGGCGGCAGCGCCCTGCAGCAGTACCCGGAGTTCCGCCGCGTCGAGCGCGATGAAGACGATCTGCGCGTGCTGCGCGAGCCGCGCCAGACCCTGCGCCATCGGCTGTCGATCGGCACCATCACCAGCGACGGCGCGCTGCGGGTGAAGTTTGTCAGCGGCGGCGATCTCGGCGCGGTCGAGGAGAGCTTCATCGGTCGTCTGAACCCCGGAGAGGTCTTCCTGTTCGCCGGCAAGCTGCTGGAGCTGGTGCGCCTGAAGGACATGACCGCCTACGTGCGCGCCGCCAGCGGCGCGCGCGGCAGCGTGCCGCGCTGGATGGGCGGGCGCATGCCGCTGTCGACCCTGCTCGGTGCCGAGGTGCGCGGGCTGCTGGCCGACAGTGGGCACGCCAGTGCGGAGATGCAGGCCGCGCGACCGATGCTGGCCCTGCAGTCGCGACTGTCTGCGCTGCCCAAGCCGGACGCACTGCTGGTCGAAGTAATCCCCGAGCGCGGCGGCCTGCTGCTGGCCCTGTATCCCTTTGCCGGCCGGCTGGTGCACGAAGGCCTGGCCGCGCTTCTGGCCGCGCGCTATGCCCGGCAGCGCGCCGCCAGCGTGCGCTTCGCCGCCAACGACTACGGTCTGCTGTTGGGTATCGCCCCGCGCGCCGACGTCGACGAGGCGCTGCTGCGCGGCCTGCTGTCGCCCGAGCACCTCGAACGCGACGTGCGCGCCTCGCTCAATCTGGCCGAGCTGGCCAAGCGCCAGTTCCGCGACATCGCCCGCATCGCCGGCCTGCTGCCGCCCAATCAGCCCGGCCGCGCCGCCCGCTCGATGCGCCAGCTGCAGGCCTCGAGCAGCCTGATCTACGAGGTGCTGCGCCAGTTCGACCCTGGGCATCTGCTGCTCACGCTCGCCGAGCGCGAAGTGCTGGAGGGCGAACTCGCCCTGCCCCAGCTCGACGCCCTGCTCGAACGTATCGCCGGTGAACGACTGCAGCTGTGCCGCCCCGATACGCTAACGCCGCTGTCGTTTCCGCTGTGGGCCGAGACCCAGAAAGGCGCGCTCAGCAGCGAGGACTGGCGCACCCGCATCGAGCGCGCGGCGGATGCGCTGGAGGCGCGCGCCAACCGGCCTGCGCGCGGACGCCGTCCGAAGCGCGGCGTGCAGACTGCGGCCGAAGCGGTCACGGCGGATCTCTCCGCGGAGGGCGGAGCCCATGCGCCCTGACGCAGGAGAAACCGGCGCGATGGAAGGCCCATCCGCAGGACTGGCGTTCGGCGAGCTTCGGCTCGAACTGCTGCCCGAGCGGGCCGTCCATGTGCCCGAGCTCAGCACCCTGCTGCTCGCCGACCTGCACCTCGGCAAGGGCGATGCCTTCCGCCGCGCGGGCATCGCCCTGCCCGCCGGCGGCACCGCGCAGGATCTCGCACGGCTGTCCGCGCTCATCGAACGCCATCAGCCGGAACAGGTGATCGTGCTGGGCGATCTGATCCACGGCCCGCTTCCCTCCGACGCCCACTGGCGTCAGCAGTGGCGCGACTTCCTCGATCGCCATGCGGGCCGGCGCTTCGCTGCTGTGTTGGGCAACCACGATCGCGCGCTGCGCGGCGCCGACGAATTCGAAGGCGTGGAGCTGCTGCCGGAGGGCAGCGCCTGCGGCCCGCTCAGCCTGCATCACGAACCGCCCGAATGCGGGCTTTCAGCACACGCCTCGACAGCGCAGGCACGGGTGCTGTGCGGGCATCTGCATCCGGTGCTGCGCCTGCGCCAGCCGGGCCTGCCACCGCGCCTGCCGGCCTTCTGGCTGCGCCAGCAGCGGCTGACGCTGCCGGCCTTCAGCGCCTTCACCGGCGGCTTCACGCTGCAGCCCAAGGCCGATGAGCAGGTTTGGCTGTGCGCGGGGGATCGTGTGTTGGCCCTGCCGGGGCGCACTCACTCGGGCTGAAGGTCCAGGTTGAGCGCGGCCGCCACCGCTCGTGCACGCGCCCGTGCATTCTCCACATCGCTGCCGCGCGCCAGCGCGACGCCCACGCGACGCTTGCCGGCCACGCGCGGCTTGCCGAACAGGCGTAGGCCGGTCTGTGGCTCGGCAAGAGCCGCTTCGAGGCCGCTGAATTCGGGCACGCCGTTTCCTTCCGCGAGCAGGGCGAGCGAGGCCGAGGGGCCAAGTGCATCGATGGCGGGAATGGGCAAACCGAGAATGGCGCGCGCGTGCAGGGCGAATTCGCTCTGCTCCTGCGAGATCAGGGTGACCAGGCCGGTATCGTGTGGGCGCGGCGAGACCTCGGAGAACCAGACCTCGTCGCCGCGCACGAACAGCTCGACGCCGAACAGGCCCCAGCCGCCCAGGGCCTCGGTGATCGCGCGGGCGATCTGCTGCGAGCGCACCAGCGCGGCGTCGCTCATCGGCTGCGGCTGCCAGCTCTCGCGGTAGTCGCCGTCGATCTGCAGGTGACCGATCGGAGCGCAGAAGCTCGTGCCGTCCCGGTGGCGCACCGTCAGCAGAGTGATCTCGTACTCGAAGTCGATGAAACCCTCGACGATGCAGCGGCCCGCGCCGGCACGGCCGCCCTCCTGTGCATAGGCCCAGGCGCGGCCCAGGTCGGATTCGCTGCGTAGCGTGCTCTGGCCCTTGCCCGAGGAGGACATCAGCGGCTTGACCACGCAGGGCAGGCCGATCGCGGCGACGGCCGCGCGGAATTCGGCTTCGGTATCGACGAAGCGATAGGGCGAGGTCGGCAGGCCGAGCTCTTCGGCGGCGAGGCGACGGATGCCCTCGCGGTCCATGGTCAGCCGCGCGGCGCGGGCGGTCGGAATCACCCGAAGGCCTTCTGCTTCCAGCTCGACCAGGGTCTGGGTGTGGATGGCCTCGATTTCGGGCACCACCAGATGCGGCTGCTCTTTCGCGATCAAAGCGCGCAGGGCGACCGGATCAAGCATGTCGAGCACGTGGCTGCGGTGAGCCACCTGCATGGCCGGGGCATCGGCATAGCGGTCGGCGGCGATCACTTCCACGCCGAGGCGCTGCAGTTCGATCACCACTTCCTTGCCCAGTTCTCCCGAACCCAGCAGCAGCACGCGAGTGGCGCCAGGCGACAGCGGCGTTCCGAGACGGATGGCGGTGGACATGGAGCGACTCCGGTGAGGTTCAGGGCGGCGCACAGTGTAGCCGCCGCCCCTCTGGCACACTTCCGCGCCATGACTACGGACGGTCCCTCGTCGCGCCCTGTCCCGCCCCCAGCGCGGGCTCGCGCCTTCTGCGCCAGCCTGCTGGCGCTGGCGCTGCTGGCGGCGGTGAGCGCGGCCGCATCGGCGCAGGACGGAGCCACCGGGATGACCGGGGACCCTTCCATGCCGCGCATCGCCGGCCTCATCCGCGAGCCACGACTGCCCGAGATCAGCGGCATCGCCGCCTCGCGCAGGCACGCCGATGTGTTCTGGGTGCACAACGACAGCGGCTACCCCGCCGAGGTGCACGCCATCGACGTCCGTGGCCGCCACAGGGCGACGCTGCGCATCGATGGCGTCGCGGGCCGCGACTTCGAAGACATGGCGACCTTCGAGCTGGACGGCGTGGCCTACCTCCTGGTCGCCGACACCGGCGACAACGGCGGCCTGCGCAGCGAAGTCGAGCTGGTGGTGCTCGCCGAGCCCGAGCGTCTTGAGGACGCGCAGGTGAGCCCGGCCTGGGTGCAGCGCCTGCGCTGGCCCGACGGCCCGCGCGATGTCGAAGCCGTGGCCGTCGACGCGCATTCGCGCCAGGTGCTGCTGGTCTCGAAGAAGCGCACGCCGCCCGAGCTGTTCGTGCTGCCGCTGGGCGAGGCCGCGACCGCGCAGACGGCGCAGACCGCGCAGCGCGTCGGTACGCTGCAGGGCATCGAGCCGCCGAGCACGCAGGAGCTCAGCGGCAATCCGCGCTTCGGCCGCTATCGCGCGCAGATCACCGCCGCCGACCTGTCGGCGGACGGCCGCCAGCTGGCGGTGCTCAACTACCGTAGTGCCTACGTCTACACGCGCGGCGCCAGCGAGGACTGGGCTGCGGCCGTGGCGCGTTCGCCAGAGCCGCGGGCCTTCGGCTGGCTGGCGCAGGCCGAAGCGCTGGCCTTCGATCGCGACGGGCGCAGCCTGTGGATCACCAGCGAGCGGCTGCCGGCGCCGCTGATCCAGCTGCCACTGGCGGCCGGCGATGAGTAGCCCGCGCAGCGCGGAGGAGCGTCTTGGCCACGGCGACGGCCTCGCCCTGGACCGCATGCCCCTCGCTCCGCCCGCAGCCCTGCGTCTGGTGCTGGACACCAATGTCTGGCTGGATCTGCTGGTGTTCAGCGATCCGCGCTGTGCTCCGCTGCGCGCGGCGCTGGCGGATCGCCGCGTCTGCGCCCTGCTCGACGCCCACTGCCACGCCGAATGGCAGCGCGTGCTGGCCTATCCCACGCTACGACTGGATGAGGCGAGGCAGGCGCAGCTCGCCGCGGCGCAGCGTGCGCACGCCGTTTGGATCGAGAGCGCGGACAGCGGCCCGCAGCCCGCAGTGCCCCTGCCCCGCTGCCGCGACGGCGACGACCAGAAGTTCCTGCAGCTGGCCGAGTCGGGCGAAGCCCACGCCCTGCTCAGCCGTGACCAAGCCCTGCTGGAGTTGGATCGGCGCCTGCGGAAACAGGGCCGCTTTGTCGTGCTGGGCCCCGAGGGTTTCGACGACTGGCTGCAGTCCCGGCTGGCGGCTGGCCCTGCGGGAATCTGAGCGCGCGCCTCTGGCGGCTTGGGCAAGCCCAGCGGTTTCGGCGAGAATGCGCGCCCTCTCTCCTCTCGGAATGCGCGTCATGAAGGCCAATGAAGTCAAGAAGGGCAATGTCGTCGAACACAACGGCACGGTCTACCAGGTGCGCGACATCGAGCGCAGCGCGCCGACCGCGCGCGGCGGCAATGTCACCTTCCGCTTCACCCTCTACAGCATTCCCGGCGGCGCCAAGTACGACCTCAGCCTGCGCGCCGACGATGACCTGAAGGAGCTCGACCTGGTGCGCCGCCAGGCCACCTTCTCGTACAAGGACGGTGAGGCCTTCGTGTTCCTCGACAGCGAGGACTACACCAGCTACCAGCTCGACGCCGACGTGGTCGGCGACGCCGCCGGCTACATCACCGACGGCCTCGAGAACTGCTACGTCGCGGTCATCGACGACCAGCCCGTGGCCCTGCAGCTGCCGGCCAGCGTGGTGCTGGAAGTGGTCGACACCGCCCCCGAAATGAAGGGCGCCACCGCCACCAAGCGGCCGAAGCCGGCCAAGCTCTCCACCGGCATCGAGATCCAGGTGCCGGAATACATCACCAACGGCGAGCGCATCCTCGTCAGCACCGTGACCGGCGAGTTCGCCGGGCGGGCGGACTGAAGGCCTAGCGGGAGCCCTGCGTCTGCCGGCGCAGGCGCCCGCAGCTACCCACCCGTCCTTGGCACCGCGGCCTGTATCCGGCCGCGCGTGTCATCCGCCTCCGGGGCGGCGGAAGCGTGAGGGCGTCTGCAGCACCGTGAGCGTTGGTGGCTCGCCACGACGCTCAGGGCGCCACCGCTCGCGATTGGGCCGCATCTGCAGGTTGGCCAGATCGGGCCGGCCCAGCTGGTGCATGGAGCGCTGCCAGCTTTCGTGGTACTCGGGCAGGCTGCGAAGCACGGTAGCGTCCAGCGACTGGCGCTCGCGTGCAGTGAGATGCCGCGTGTGGGCGTAGGCGAAGTCGGCAGCGCGCTGATCCCCCAGTTGGGCGGCGAGAGCGGTGGCCAGGCGGAACACCACATAGGCATCCTGAGGATGCATCACGTGGGCCGGGTCCACCGAAAGCGCGTGCAGCAGAGAGGCACGCATATGGGCGTAGAGCGACCCATGGCTGCTGGCCACGGCGAACATTGCCCGCGCACGCTCGGTGTCGCCGGACCGCAGCAACTGCTCGGCCAGCAGGGTCTGGGCGATCGCGTCGCCCTGCGAGGCGGCGCGGCGGATGGCGTCCCAGTCCAGCAGATCGAGATTCTCCAGCTCCCAGGCCGCGGGATAGCCGCGCGCACGCAGCCAGGCTTGCTCTTCCACGCTCAGCGCCGAGGCCAGGGATTCGCGATCGCTCATCTCGGCAAGCGACTTCGTCAACTCGCGCGGGGCTGCGTCCGCCGACAGGAGAGCAGCACTCGGCGCCGCGGCTTCCGGATCGCCCGCCTTGAATGAGTCCACTGCCTCCTTTGCCCTACTCCCCGCGCTGCCCGGCCGGGGAGTCGGCTCCATGGCGGCGTGCTGCGACGATGAAACCACAGCCTCCTTTTCAGACTGACCTGTCTTCAACGCGTAGGCGCCGATGCCCAACACCACGCTGAGAATCAGTACGAGAGCGAGCTTCTTCATGGACGAATCGTCGAATTGATATGGCGACAAAGGCAGCAGCTGTTGCCGGGGTTCAGGCCCCGGGGACATCCGCACCTCACCCTCCACCCCGGCGCCGGGGAGCGCGCACGCCTCTGGCTTCGCTCTTGGGCGTCCCCGATCAGACAGATCGCTCGGCAAACAACAGCCCTGCCGCGATGAGCACGAGCCCCAGCCATTGAAGCCACGAAGCAAAGTCCAGCAGGAACCGGTTGACGTATCTGCCTCGCTCAGCCGGTGAGAGAAGCGCCCGGTCCGCCCGGAGACGGCGACGCGGATACCGGGCGACGACCTCCCAGATCGAATCCTCGACTTTCACGGAAGCCTCGGCCAGTCGCGCCTGAACGATGAGATGGACGAGGGCCCAGAACGCCAAAGTCGAGACCGTCAGCAGGGTGAACCCGCCGTACGCGAGCGCGGTCGCGAGACTCATGCAAACCCCAATCGATGGCTTGGTCGCGTCGCCAACGACTTGATCTCAGACCCGTCGGTCGGCTCGATGCATCAGCCAGCCGGCAATCAGGATCGCGGTGGTGACGAACAGGATGATCAGCGTGGCGAGCGCGTTGATCTCGGGGGTGATGCCGAACTTGACCTTGGAATACACCACCATCGGAAGCGTGCTGCTGCCAGGGCCGGAAACGAAGCTTGCCACGACCAGGTCATCCACCGACAACGTGAAGGCCAGCAGCCAGCCGGCGATCAGCGCCGGGAAGATCTGCGGCAGGGTGATCAGGAAGAACACCTTCCACGGCCGCGCACCAAGATCCATCGCGGCTTCTTCAAGGCTTTCATCCATCTGCGCCAAGCGCGACTGCACCACCACGGTGACGTAGGCGGTGCAGAAGGTGATGTGGGCGATGGCGATCGTGGTGAAGCCACGCTGCGCCGGCCAGCCGGTGAGCTGTTGCAGGAACACGAACAGCAGCAGCGCCGACAGGCCGAGCATCACCTCGGGCATGACCAGCGGCGCCGAGGTCATGATCGACAGCAGCGGCCGGCTGCGGAAGCGGCCCAAGCGGGTGAGCGCGGTGCCGGCGAAGGTGCCGATGACCACCGCCAGCGTCGCCGCGGTGGCGGCGATCAGCAGGCTGCGCCAGGCGGCTTGCAGGATCTGCTCGTTCTGCAGCAGGCGGCCGTACCACTCGGTGGAGAACCCACCCCAGACCGTCACCAGCCGTGAGCTGTTGAAGCTGTAGGCGATCACCGAAACGATCGGCAGGTACAGGAAGGCGTAGCCGAAGGCCATCGCGGTGAACAGCAGGAAGGGTTTGCGGTTCATGGCGTGCGTGCGCTGCGCGGGTCTTGCCGCTTGGGCGGCAAGACGGGATTGGGGATTCGGGATTCGGGATTGCCGAAAGCCGACAGCTCACCGTGCACACATGGGGTGGGCCCTGGCCCACCGTGGCGGCCGATCCACATCAAGGTTCGGGCGCTGGAGCGATGACGGCACACTCGCCCCGCGCGCGTCCCTGCGAACCGCAGACAGGCCGAAACGAGGCCAGCGTCCAGCTCCGGTGGGCCAGGGCCCACCCTATGCCCGCAAGAGGAAACTCCGACGCAAGCCGAGGCTTCGCGAATCCCGAATCCCCGATCCCCAATCCCCGCTCTCATCCCTTCGCCTCCTTCTCGGCGCGACGGTTCTGCACGTGCTCGAAGAGCAGCACGGGAATCACGATCAGCATCAGCATCGCCATCGCCACCGAGGAGGCCACCGGCCAGTTGCGGTTGTGGAAGAACTCGGTCCACAGCACCTTGCCGATCATCAGCGCGTCCGAGCCGCCCAGCAGATCGGGGATCACGAACTCGCCCACGGCGGGAATGAACACCAGCAGGCAGCCGGCGATCACGCCCGGCATCGACAGCGGGAAGGTGATGCGCCAGAACGCCTGCATCGGTCGACAGCCGAGGTCGGAGGCGGCTTCCAGCAGGCGGCGGTCGAGCTTCATCAGGTTGGCTGCCAGCGGCAGCACCATGAAGGGCAGGTAGGAATAGACGATGCCGACGTAGACCGCGAAGTCGGTATTGAGCAGGCGCAGGGGCTCGTCGATCAGACCGAGCCACTGCAGGGTCTGGTTGATCAGCCCGTTGTTGCGCAAGAGACCAATCCAGGCATAGATGCGGATCAGGAAGCTGGTCCAGAACGGCAGGATCACCAGCATCAACAGGATCATGCGAGCGCGCGGCGTGGCCCGCGCGATGCCGTAGGCCATGGGGTAGCCGACGACCAGGGCAATCAGGGTCGAGATCGCCGCGATCTTCAGCGAGTTCAGGTACGCCGCCAGATACAGCGAGTCCTCGAACAGCTGCAGATAGTTGCCGAGATTCAGCGTCAGCTGCAGGCGCCAGTGCTCGCCCCAGCTGAGCAGATCGCCATAGGGCGGACGCGCGCCCGGCATGGGATCGGTCAGGCTGATCTTGGCGAGGATCAGGAAAGGGACGAGGAAGAACACGCCCAGCCACAGCATCGGCACGCCGGCGACGAAAATCCGCCCGCGCCGCTGCCGCAGCTCGCGGCCCAGCAGACCGATGCGCTGGTAGACACCGAGAAAGACCTGGTACCACAGGCTCAGCCAGTTGAAGCCACCGCCATTGCTCATGCCAGGCCCTCCACGCCGCCCTGCCCCACCCGCAAACCCCCACAGGGTGGGCCCTGGCCCACCCTGGGCTGCTCACCGCCCCAGTCATGGCGAGCGCCGTCGCCGCCGCGCAGCACGCTGATACATCCGTCCATGGCGACGACCGTCCTCAACTCGTCAGCACCACGCCGTCATCGGGATCCCAGCTCAAATACAGCTCGTCATCCCAGCTGTAGTGCGGGCGCTCGTAGCGGGCCTCGTGGGTGATCTGCACGCGAACGATCTGGCCGTGCTCGGTGGCGACGTGGTAGATCGATACGTCGCCCAGGTAGGCGATCTCCACCACCCGCCCGCGCGCCCAGTTGCGGCGGTCCGCCGGCGGCGCATCGTGCACGCTGATCTTCTCGGGCCGCACCGCCACCGCCACCGGCGTGCCGATCGGCAGCGGATCGGAATGCCACATCAGGAATTCGCCGCCCAGCTTCTCGCAGGCGAACTCCAGCTCCTCGTCGCGCTGTGCCGAGACGCGGCCCTCGAAAATGTTCACCGCACCAATGAACTCGGCCACCAGCCGGTTGGCCGGGAACTCGTAGAGCTGGGCTGGCGTCGCCACCTGCACGATGCGCCCGGCGTCCATCACCGCGACGCGCGAGGACATGGTCATGGCCTCTTCCTGGTCGTGGGTGACGGTGATGAAGGTGACGCCCACGCGCTCCTGGATGCCGACCAGCTCGAACTGGGTGTGCTCGCGCAGTTTGCGGTCGAGCGCGCCCAAGGGTTCATCCAGCAGCAGCAGCTTGGGCTGCTTGGCCAAGGCGCGCGCCAAGGCCACGCGCTGACGCTGGCCGCCGGAGAGCTGGTCCGGCTTGCGGCGTCCGAAGTCCTGCAGCTTGACCAGCTCGAGCATGCTCGCCACCCGGTCGCGGATTTCGCCCTTGGAGAGGCGGTCCTGCTGCAGGCCGAAGGCGATGTTCTGCTCCACGCTCATGTGCGGGAACAGCGCATAGCTCTGGAACATCATGTTCACCGGCCGCTCGTAAGGAGGCAGGTCGGTGATGTCGCGCTCACCGAGCAGGATGCGCCCTTTGTCGGCGGTCTCCAGCCCGGCGAGGATGCGCAGCAGGGTCGACTTGCCGCAGCCCGAGCCGCCCAGCAGGGAGAAGAACTCGCCCTGGTAGACATTCAGGCTGACATCGTCGACCGCATAGGTCTTGCCGAAGGTCTTGGTAACGCCTTCGATACGCAGGAAGGGCTGGGCATCGGGCTGCTGCCAGGGTTCGATCGGTGCCTGCTTGCGTCCGGGTTGGGCCATTGCGGGCTCGGTCCTGAGGTCGGAAAGAAAGGCGGCCCGCCGGCGCCGGCGGGCCGCTGCTTCAAGGCGCCAAGAGCGGACTCAGCGCCCCGACTTGATCTGCGTCCAGGCGCGCACGCGCGCCTGCTGGGCATCGTCGGGCAAGCGCTTGGGATCGACCAGCTTGGCCATCACCTCATCGGAGGGATACACGCCGCCGTCGGCCAGGATTTCCGGATCGATGAAGTCCTTCGACGGCGGGTTCGGATTGGCATAGACCACGTAGTTGGTGATGTCGCCGATCACCTGCGGTTCCAGCACGTAGTTGATGAAGGCGTACGCACTGTCGGCATGCGGCGCATCGGCAGGAATCGCCATCACATCGACCCAGCGCACCGCGCCTTCCTTGGGGATGATGTACTGCAGTTCGACGCCGGTACCGGCCTCTTCGGCGCGCGCCGCGGCCTGGGCGACATCGCCCGAATAGCCCATGGCGATGCAGGTTTCGCCGGTGGCGAGGTCGTTGATGTACTGCGAATTGTTGAAACTGCGGATGTGCGGGCGGATGCCGGCATAGATCTGCTGCACCGCCTCGATCTCGTCGCCATCGGTGCGGTTGGGGTCACGGCCCTTCCAGATCAGGGCGGCGGCAAAGGCCTCCTGCTCGTCGTCGAGCACGCTGATGCCGCAGCCGGCGAGCTTCTCGGCATTGGCCGGGTCGAACAGCAGGCTCCAGGAGTCGAGTGCGGCGTCCTCGCCCAGCACTTCGCGCACCTTGGCGACATTGATGCCGAGGCCCGTGGTGCCCCACATGTAGGGCACCAGGTGCTTGTTGTCGGGATCGGCATCGGTCATGCCGGCCAGCAGCTGCGGATCGAGGTTGCCGTAGTTCGACAGGCGCGCGCGATCGATGGGCTGGTACAGGCCGGCGCTGACATGACGCTCGGCGAAGGGCCGCAGAGAGGGGAAGACCAGGTCATAGCCCGAACCGCCAGCCATCAGCTTGGCCTCCAGCACCTCGTTCTCGCTGTAGACGTCGTAGACGACCTTGATGCCGGTGCGCTGCTCGAAGTTGGCGATGGTGTCTTCGGCGACGTAGTCCGACCAGTTGTAGATGTGCAGCACCTTGGATGCGGCCGGCGCAGCCGCCGGGGCAGACGAGGACGAGGACGCGGTGTCTGCAGAGGGTTGTCCGCCGCCGCAGGCGGTGAGGGCGAACGCGATCGAAGCGGCCAGAAGGCCGGCGGGCAGGCGCATGGGGAATCTCCGCAGCGATGGAAAGGACCCCCGCATGTTCGGCAGGGCTGGCGGGGGTGTCAACGCGTTTGCGGGGGCGGCGCCTTCATGGCCAGGAAGACCGGGGCAAGCCTTTGGCTCACGGTGGGTCGGGGCCACCTTGTGAGCGGGGTCGTTCGGCGCGAGAGCCGCTTGCCGCCGCAACCGCGCAGGTGCGGGGCAAGCTTTGGGCTCGTGGTGGGCCAGGGCCCACCCTATGCGAGAGGGTTTCGATGCGCCGGCAGCCCGGCAGGTTGAGCCAAGCGCAGCGGCCCAACCTTGCTGATCGGGCCGCAGCCGCGGTGAGCCCGCGATCCTTGGACCCTGCGGCCTCGTCGCGTGTGGAGAGTGTGGAGCTTGCGCTGGGCCCACCCATGCTCCGCGCTGGTTGTGGTGGCCTTGCGCTGTCGCGCGGGCTCAGACCGCAGCAGTCACCACGATCTCGACCTTCCACTTCGGATTGGCCAGCGCGGCCTGCACGGTGGCGCGGGCGGGCGTATGGCCGGGCAGCACCCACTGTTCCCATGCCGCATTCATCGCCGCGAAGTCGGCGAGGTCCGCCAGGAAGATCTGCGCGCGCAGGATCTTCGAGCGATCGCTGCCCGCACGCGCCAGCAAGGCGTCGATCTGCGCGAGCACTTCGCGGGTCTGACCGCTGATGTCGAGGCTGTCGTCCTCCGCCACCTGGCCGGCGAGATAGGCCACGCCGTTATGGACGGTCATCTCGGACATGCGCGGACCGGTGTCGAAACGCTGGATCACATTGAACTCCCATCGGGCGTTGAAGAGAGCCGCAGGCTTGCAGAGCCTGGCGAGCTCGGCAAGCGTCGAAACGCCATGCCCGTCTGGCCAGTTGGTTGCGAGTCCAGGCCGTGCTGGCTGGGCGCCTGCCAGCGGGTCCGCCTCCGTTCCGCGGCGGGGGCTTGGCCATCGATCGCGAACCAGTTGCGACATCAATTGCAAATCGTTCGCGTTTCTCTTCATACTCTGCGGCGCGCAACTTCACCACCCAAGTCGAACCGAATGCCCCTCGTCTCCCGCCCCCACCCGCTGAGCCTCGCACTCGGCCTGATCCTCTCCAGCGCGTCCGCCTGCAGCCTGGCGGACGCCAGTGCAAAGGCCAATGCCGACGCAGCCGAAGCCAAGCGCACGCTCGCCACCATCCAGGTGGTCGAGAAGAACTTGAGCGGCGAGCCTGCGGAGGGCAGCTCGACCATCCTCGACCAGAGCGTGCTGGTCTCAGGTCGCGCGCTCACGGTCAATGAGGCTCTGCGCAAGGTGCCTGGCGTCACCGTGCGCGATGAAGAGGGCTTCGGCCTGCGACCCAACATCGGCATCCGCGGCAGCAACCCGACCCGCTCGACCAAGGTGCTGCTGCTGGAGGACGGCCTGCCGGCGATGTACGCCCCCTACGGCGACAACGCCAGCTACTATCACGCGCCGATCCAGCGCTACGACCGCATCGAGGTGCTGAAGGGCGCCGGCCTGCTGCGCTTCGGGCCGCAGACCATTACGGGCGCCATCAACTACATCACCCCCGATCCGCCGCAGGACCCGGCCGGTCACGTGCAGATCGCCACGGGAACCCGCGGCTACACGGCCGCCCATGCCAGCGTCGGCGGCAAGGGCTTGCTGTTCGACCTCGGCCACAAGCAGGGCGACGGCGCCCGCGACAACACCGCGCTGGAGCAGAGCGACCTGTTCGCCAAGTACAGCCGCGAAATCGGCGACAGCCACGCGCTGACGCTGCGCGCCAACCACCTGCGCGAGGAGTCGCAGGTGGGCTATTCCGGCATCACCGACGCCGAGTACGCGAGCTTTGGCGCCGAGTACTACCCCTTCCTCGACGACCTGTTCGACATCGAGCACAGCGCGCTGTCGCTGAGCCATGCGTTCTCGCCCGCCGAGGGCATCCAGCTGCTCAGCTCGCTGTACTACAGCAGCTTCGACCGCGGCTGGTGGCGGCAGTCCAGCACCACCTCGGACACCCAGTGCGGCACCGCCTTCCGCGACGCGCGCTATCGCGGTGAGCGGGTCGACCCTCGCACCTGCAACTCCGCCCAGGGCCGCGTGCGCAGCTATGACACCTGGGGCTTCGACACCCGTTTGAGCCTGCCGCGCTCGCTGTTCGGCACCCAGGGCAGCACCGAATTCGGACTGCGCTGGCACGAGGAAGAGCAGGACCGCCTGCAGATCAACGGCACGGCGCCGGCCGCGCGCAGCGGCACGCTGGCCGAGAGCAACTTCCGCACCACCGAGGCGCTGTCGGGCTTCCTCACCAGCACTTTCGACTTCGGCGCGCTGCAGCTCACGCCCAGCCTGCGTCGCGAGGACATCGACTTCAGCCGGCGCAACCGCCTGCCGGGCGGGGCCTTCGGTGAAGACAGCGTGCGCGAGACTCTGTGGGGCCTTGGCCTCAATTACGAGCTGGCCAGTGGCACCACCCTGTATGCGTCGGCGCACGAGGGCTTCGCGCCGCCGCGCGTCGAGGACCTGATCGCCGGCAATGGCACCAGCACCGATGTCGACGCCGAGAGCAGCACCAACCTCGAACTCGGTCTGCGCAGCCGCGTCGGCCGTATCGACCTCGAGGCCACGGCCTTCCACAGCGACTTCGACAACCAGATCGCGGTGGGCTCGATCGCCGGCGGCAGCACGCCGCTGGCACAGGGCGAGACCGAATACGCCGGTCTGGAACTGGCGGTCGGCCTGAACCGCCAGGCCCTGCAGAGCCGGGGCGGAGAGTTCTATGCCAATGCGGCGGTCACCTGGCTCGCGACCGCCGAGCAGTCGAGCGTGCTGCGCCGGGTCGACAACGGCCAGGCGGCCAATGGCAGCGCCGCCGGCAATCGCCTGCCCTATGCGCCCGAGTTCACCTTCACCGGCCGGGTCGGCTACGCGCGCGGGCCTTGGGATCTGAACCTCGAACTGCAGCACGTCGGCCGCCAGTGGGCCGACTTCGCCAACCGCCGCCTGCCCGCGGTGAACGGTGACGGCCAGTTCGGCCAGCTCGACAGCCATGCGGTGTGGAGCGCAACCCTCAACTACGAGCCCGAGATCTATGGCTGGAGCGGCTTCCTGGCGGTGAAGAACCTGACCGACGAGGAATACATCGTCGACCGCACCCGCGGCATCCTGTTCGGCAATCCGCGCCAGATCGTGGTGGGCGCGCGCTACGCCTGGTAAGCGCTCTCACCAACACACCTCCTCAGCGGCCGCGCCCGGCAAGGCGCGGCCGCTGTCGTTTGTGGCCTGGCCGGGCCGCGAACCACCACACGCGGTCGCACCCAGCCAAGCTGCTAGCATTCGCGCCCTGCTGACGCTGCCCACGATGTGCAAACCCGATGTCCGACCTGACCCGCCAGAGCTTCCACGGTTTCGAGCAGATCCCCCTGCACGAATACGCCGAGCGCGCCTACCTCGACTACTCGATGTACGTGGTGCTGGACCGCGCCCTGCCCTTCCTAGGCGACGGCCTCAAACCCGTGCAGCGGCGGATCATCTACGCGATGAGCGAGCTCGGCCTCAACGCCACGGCCAAGCCGAAGAAGTCGGCGCGCACGGTCGGTGACGTGATCGGCAAGTTCCACCCCCACGGCGACTCGGCCTGCTATGAAGCGCTGGTGCTGATGGCCCAGCCCTTCTCCTACCGCTATCCGCTGATCGAGGGCCAGGGCAACTTCGGCTCGACCGACGACCCCAAGTCGTTCGCGGCGATGCGCTACACCGAGTCCAAGCTGACCCCGATCGCCGAGGTCCTGCTGGGCGAACTGGGCCAGGGCACGGTCGACTGGTCGCCGAACTTCGACGGCACCCTGGAAGAGCCCAGCTGGATGCCGGCGCGCCTGCCGCATCTGCTGCTGAACGGCACCACGGGTATCGCGGTCGGCATGGCCACGGACATCCCGCCGCACAACCTCAATGAGGTCGTCAGCGCCTGCGTGCGTCTCTTGGACGACCCCGACGCCACCATCGCCGACCTCTGCGAGCACGTGCGCGGTCCGGACTATCCGACCGCGGCCGAGATCATCACCCCGGCGTCGGATCTCAAGAAGATCTACGAGACCGGCGGCGGCAGCGTGCGCGCGCGCTCGGCCTACACCCGCGAGCAGAACAACATCGTCATCACCGCCCTGCCCTACCAGGTCAGCCCGGGCAAGGTGATGGAGCAGATCGCCCAGCAGATGCGCGCCAAGAAGCTGCCCTGGCTGGAAGACATCCGCGACGAGAGTGACCACCAGAACCCGATCCGCATCGTGCTGGTGCCGCGCTCCAACCGCGTCGACGTCGAGCAGCTGATGGGGCATCTGTTCGCCACCACCGATCTCGAGAAGAGCTACCGCGTCAACTTCAACGTGATCGGGCTCGACGGCAAGCCGCAGGTCAAGAACCTGAAGGTGTTCCTGCGCGACTGGCTGGCCTTCCGCCAGACCACCGTGGTGCGCCGCCTCAACCACCGGCTCGACAAGGTCGAGCGGCGCCTGCACCTCTTGGAAGGCCTGCTGATCGCCTTCCTGAACATCGATGAGGTCATCCGCATCATCCGCACCGAGGACGAGCCGAAGCCCGTGCTGATGGCGCGTTTCGGGCTGACCGAGGTGCAGGCCGAGTACATCCTCGAGACCAAGCTGAAGCAGCTGGCGCGGCTGGAGGAAATGAAGATCCGCGGCGAGCAGTCCGAGCTGGCCAAGGAACGCGAGAAGATCCAGGGCATCCTGGCCTCGCCGGCCAAGCTGAAGAAGCTGATCAAGGACGAGCTGCTGGCCGACGCCAAGAAATTCGGCGACGCGCGGCGCTCGCCGCTGGTCGAGCGCGGCGCCGCGCAGGCGATCTCCGAGGCGGAGCTCGTGAGCAGCGAGCCGGTCACCGTGGTCGTGTCGGAAAAGGGCTGGGTGCGTTCGGCCAAGGGCCATGAGGTCGACCCCGCTGGCCTCTCCTATCGCGAAGGCGATCGTCTGCTGGTCGCCGTGCGCGGGCGCAGCACCCAGCAGGCCGCCTTCCTCGATGCCACCGGCCGCAGCTACTCGGCGGCGGCGCATACCCTGCCGTCCGCGCGCGGCAACGGCGAACCGCTGACCGGCCGCTTCACCCCGGCCAGCGGCGTCGGCTTCGTCACCGCGGCCATCGGCGAGAACGAGCAGCGTTTCCTGCTGGCCAGCTCCTTCGGCTACGGCTTCGTCACCCGCTTCGAGAACTTCACCACCCGCAACAAGGCCGGCAAGGCCCTGCTGAACCTCGACGACGGCGCCGAGGTGCTGCTGCCGGTGGCGGTCGGTGACCCCGCCCAAGACTGGCTGGTGGCGATCTCGTCCGCCGGCCAGCTGCTGGCCTTCCCGGTGTCCGAGCTGCCCGAGCTCGACCGCGGCAAGGGCAACAAGATCCTGCAGATCGCCCCGGCCAAGCTGAAGTCCGGCGAAGAGCGGGTGATCGCGGTGACCTCAGTGCGCCAGGGCGGCGAGCTGATCCTGCACTGCGGCCAGCGCAAGCTCACGCTCAGCTGGCGCGACCTGCAGGCCTATGCCGGCGCCCGCGCCACCCGCGGCAATCCGCTGCCGCGCGGTTTCCAGCGGGTCGACCGGGTGGAGCCGGCCTGAGCCGCAGGCCAGCCGTTGCCGCGCCCGCAGCTGACGCGGGGTCGGGCGCCCTCGGCCTGACCGACCGCAGCGTCTCCAGATCCGCCCAGAGCGTGTGAAAAACCCAGACGCCGTAGCGAGGGCGTCTCTGGGCATTCGTGGCAAAGCGCGGTGCGCGAATGCAAGGGAGTTTGGCGGGTCAAATGACCGCGGAATTCGCGTAGCGCGGTGCCGCCACGGGCGACCAGAGGCGGCCGCAGTAGGCGGACGGTTCTTTCACAGGCTCTCAGCGCCGCGCCAGCCGACTGCGGGCATGTGCTTTGCATCGTCGGGCCTGAGCATTCGGGAGCACCGGGCCCTTGAGACAGCTGCTGGCCAAACTCCGACACCGCGTGGGAACGGACTTCCGCTTCGCCATCCTCAGCCTGTTCGGCTTTGGAGCCACCGCGGGCATCGTCCCGTTCGCCGGCTACCGATTCGCCACCGGCAACTGGAAGGCCGGGGTGATGGACCTGGTGATCGTGATTCTGCTGCTGTCGCCGGTGGTGTGGGCGATGACCCGCACCTCGACCCGCGGCCCCGCGATGCTTCAGGTGCTGCTCGCGGCCGGCGCCTGCGTTGCCGCCACCGTCCTGCTCGGCCGTGATGGCGTGCTGTGGACCTACTGTTTCCTGGTCGCCAGTTTCTTCCTGGTCGAGCGCGTGATGGCCATGACACTGGGTCTGGGCGTGGTCGCCCTGATCGTGCTGCTCGGCAACGGCTTCGGCGCCCTGCACGAGCACCTCGCCTACATGGTCACCGCCAGCGTGGTCAGCCTGTTCGCCTTCATCTTCGCGACCCGCACGGACCAGCAGCGCCTGCAGCTGGAGTCGCTGGCCTCGCACGATCCGCTGACCGGCGCCGGCAACCGGCGCCTGATGGAAACCGAACTCGAAGAGAGCGTCGCCCTGTTCCAGCGCCGACCGCGGCCAACGATGCTGGCGGTGGTCGACATGGACCACTTCAAGCAGATCAATGACCGCCATGGCCACGAAGCCGGCGATCGCGTACTGGCCGACTTCGCCGCGATCGTGCGTGGACGGCTGCGGAAAATGGACCGCCTCTACCGGCTGGGCGGCGAGGAGTTCGTGCTGCTGCTGCCCGCCACGCCCCTCTCCGCCCTGCCGGCGGTGCTGGAGCGGCTGCAGCAGGCCCTGCGCGCCGAGCTGCGCAGCCCCGGCGGCGCGGTGACCGTCTCGATGGGCGCGGCTGCCCTGCATGCCGACGAAGCCTGGAGCGAGTGGCTGGCGCGCGCCGACACCGCGCTGTACCGCGCCAAGCATGGCGGCCGCGACCGCTTCGAGATCGACCTCGACCCCACCGCCCATGTCGGCAGTGTCGAGGTGCTGGCAGAGCGGCGCTCGCGGCTGGGTTGAAGCGGATTCAGCGCAGCTGGCTGTCCTTGCTGCCGCGGCGGTTGTAGCCCGCTCCAGCGTGGGCCTCGCGGTCCTGCGCCTCCTGGCAAGGCACGCACAGACGCACACCGGGCAGGGCCTTGCGCCGTGCCTCGGGAATCGGCGCCTCGCATTCCTCGCAGCGACTGAGGCTCGGCCCCTTCGGCAGCTGCGCCCGCGCACGCTTGATCGCGTCCTTGACGGTCGCGTCGATCTGATCCTGCACGGCGCCGTCGCCGGCCCAGCCGGTGGCCATCGCGGTTCTCCTGTCGCTTGCCCGGGGTCGAGGCGCAAGCTTACAAAGGCCGCGGCCGCAGCGCGCCCTGTGCGCAGCGACCGTCCGTTCCCCCAGTTTCCAGCGGAGTGCTACAAGCCCATGCAGAGTGTGTTCGCGGAGGGCATCCGGAGCCTGATCCTCGGCGTCGAGCTGATCGGCGTCGGCGTGATCCTCGCGGGCTTCGTGGTTTCGACGGTCGACTGGCTGCGTGGGCTGGGCCGGGTGGAGGCGCATGCGGCCTACCTCGCCTACCGCCGCCGCAGCGTGCGTGCCCTGATCCTCGGCCTGGAGTTCCTGGTCGCCGCCGACATCATCCGCACCATCATCATCGACTACACCTTGAACAGCCTGCTGATGCTCGGCCTGATCGTGCTGATCCGCAGTTTCCTGGTGTTCGCCCTGCATCTGGAAATCGAAGGGCGACTGCCGTGGAAGCAGGCAGAGGCGGAAGAGGCCGAGCGCGCGCGCAGCGCACGCGGCGAGTGAGAGCGTGCGAGAAGACGATGCGCCTGCTGCAGCCGCCGCTGGACGCGCTCGCGGCGGCCTCTGCGTGGCTTCACACGCTCCTTGCCCAGGCGAAGAGCCGCGCGCATGGCCGGCAATCGCGCCCGACCCGCGCATCCGGCGGGTACAGTTCCGCCCGGCGGAGAGAGCGCGGCGGGCTACAGTCCGATTGACGCCTGAAGTCCGGATCCGGCCAGCGGCCGCGCCCGCGAACAGGCATGCTGTCGGCCTTTCCCAGAGCTGAAGGCGCCGCGCATGTCTGCCACCCGGGCCCTTCCGGCCGACCCGCTGCCCTCGGCACCCAGCCTGAGATCCGAGCCAGGCTGGCTGACCCCGCTGGAGCTCGCCGTGCTCGGCGCGATCTGGGGCGCCTCCTTCCTGTTCATGCGAGTGGCTGCGCCCGAGTTTGGCGCCTTCGCCCTGGTCGAAGTGCGGCTGCTGTCCGGCGCCATGGTTCTGCTGCCTTTCCTCTGGTTGGCCCGGCGCCGCTTCCCGCTGAGGCTGTGGGCCGCGATCGCCGGCATCGCCGCGATCAACACCGCCCTGCCCTTCGTGCTGTTCGCCTGGGCCGCCGGCCGCGCGCCGGCCGGCATCGGTGCGATCGCCAACGCCATGACCGTGCCCTTCACCGCCCTGGTCGGGCATCTGTTCTTCCAGCAGCGCATCGGCCCGGCGCGCGCTGCGGCGCTGGCGGTGGGCTTCGTCGGCGTGGTGGTCCTGGCCAGCGGACGCAGCGCGGGTGCCAGTGTCGGGCTGGCCGCTGCGGCCGGCACCCTGGCAGCCTTCTGCTACGGCCTTGGCGTACACCTCGTACGTCGCCATCTGGGCGGGCTGCCGCCCGCCGCGCTGGCATGCGCCACCCTGCTCTGCGCCTCGCTGATGACCCTGCCGCTGGCGCTGTGGCACTGGCCAGCGGTCACGCCCTCTCCGCTGTCGTGGGCAGCGGCGGTGGCGCTGGGCGTGCTCTGCACCGGCCTTGCCCTGGTCGGCTACTACCGGCTGGTCGAACGGATCGGCCCGGCGCGCACCTCCACCGTGACCTACCTGATCCCGCTGTTCGCCGTGGCCTGGGCCTGGTGGCTGCTGGATGAGCCCGTCACCATGGCGATGCTGCTGGCCGGCGCGCTGGTGCTGGGCAGTGTCGCCGTGAGCCAGCGCGCCCGCGACTGAGCTACTGGAAGCCGGGCTGGCCCTGCTGCTCGGGCACCTGCGGGACGCGCTTCAGCGAGACCGGGTCATAGCCGAAGCGCCGCAAGCGCTCGACCACGCTCGCGTACTCCGCCGCGTCCATCAGCGGCTCGCGGGCGAAGACCCAGGCCAGGCTGCGCTTGGGGTTGCCGATCAGGGCCCAGCGGTAATCGGGGTCGGTCTCGAGCACCTGCAGTTCGACCGAGAAGATGCCGAAGAAGCGCTGCCGCCAGTGGGCGTTGCCGCTGCCCGGCAGCGGCCGCGCCCAAGCGTTCAGCGTGCGCTCCTCGGTCTCGTCGAAGGACTTGCGGTAGGCATAGACCACGTCGATGCGGCCGTCCTCGCGCAGGCTGTAGTTGTCCGAGCTGGCGAGCTTGCCGCGCTCGGCAAAGTAGGGAATGTTGGCGATCACCCACCAGCGCCCCATGAAGCGCGGCAGGTCGACCTCGGCGAGTGCGGGGCCGGGCATGGGGGCCTCCTTGCGGGTGCTGGCGCAGGCCGCGACCAGCAGGGCCAGGGCAACCAGAGCGGCGAATCGAATCAGGGTTCTCATGGACGCAGGCTGCCCGGGCCGAGGTGCAGGCCGCGCGAACCCGCGAATCTTGAGCGGGTCGGGACGCGCGCGGCGCGCCCCAGGGCAACGCTGAAGAGTTCAGCGTTGCCGCGCGCCATGCAGGGCACGCCCGCGGATCGAGCACGCGATGCTTGATCCAGCGTGACCGAGCGACGCGAAGGCGCCGCCGCGTAGCGGCCGAACGAGTCCGGACCTCTGCCTGACTCGCGGCCACTGATCAAGGCCAGGAGGGACTTGCCCAGTGTTGCCCTAGGACCGTCGGCGAAGCGCGCCGGCTCGATGCGCCGGCCCGAGACAAGGAAGCCCGCTCGACTCGTCGCGCCGGCGGGTGCTGCCCGGCAGCGCAGGATCTGCGCAGAACCGCGCATGCGGGCAGGCGCTGAAGGCTGAAGACGGCCATGGGGACACAAGCCCGCCTTCGCGAACGCGAGCGCGGAGGCTCAACGCGCTGCTCAAAAAAGCTCGCTCTTTCCGAGACTTGCATCCATCTCGACCGCTCGCTTGTGCCACGCCATGGAACAGTTCGCGGTTCGGAATGACGCCGCCGCGGCGCAAGGTGTTGCGCGCAAGGAAATGCAGTAGCGTGCGTGCGTCGTCCGCTCCGAAGACGGGGGTTTCCGGAGTCGCGCGACGGGGGTTGCACCACTCAACCAATGAGGAAACACAGCGATGAACTTCCATCGTTACGCGGCCGCCATGCTGGCCGTTTCCTGCGCCTTCTCGGGGGCGGCGCAGGCTCAGCAGGAACTGTTCTCCACCATCGGCAACCGCGAGGCCTTCGCCGCACCGGGCCCGCTGCTGCAGCGCGTGGCCGCCGACCGCGCCAACGCCCGCATCGAACTGGTCGCGGCCGACGCAGGCGCCGTGCATGCACGCCAGGGCGCGCTGCGCATGACCCTGCCCGGCGGCATCGCCATCGAGGCCAAGCAGAGCCGGCACCAGCAGCTGCCGAGCGGCAACGAGCTCTGGATCGGCCGCGTCGACATGAAGGCGCAAGGGCCCAACACCTCGCGCCTGCAGGCCATCGACCACGTCGTCGACGAGGCCATCCTGGTGCGCTCGGGCGAGGAGCTGTGGGGCACGATCCGGGTCGCCGGCGCGCTCTACCGCCTGCAGCCCGTCGACAAGGGCGCGCATGCGCTGATCGAGGTCGACCAGCAGGCCTTCCCGCCGGACGAACACGAAGAAGCCTACAAGGAAATGGTGGCGAAGTCGCAGCCGGTGGATTTCCGCTCGGGCTCGCCGCTGGCGACCCCCAAGGCCATCTCGACGATCCGCGTGATGGTGGCCTTCGGCCCGGCGGCGCGCGCTGCAATCTCCAATCCGCAGGCGGCCGTCGATCTGGCCTTCGCCGAATCCAACCAGGCCCTGGCGGCGACCGGCACCGAAATCGTGTTCCAGCAGGCCGGCGCCATCCAGAACTACAGCCAGGCCGAGACCACCAACTACTCGACCATGTTGAGCCGCCTGACCAATCTGTCGGACGGCTTCTACGACACCATCGGCAGCCAGCGCAATTCCAACACGGCCGACATCGTCGCCTACGTGGCGCCGGTCAGCTCGGGCCTGTGCGGCCAGGCCGCCGGCATCGCCACCAGCAATGCCAACGCCTACTTCGTGATGAATCCGTCCTGCCTGTCGGGCAACTACACCTTCGTGCATGAAGCGGCGCACGTGGTCGGCGCACGCCACGACAACGATCCCACGCTGACGCCCTACGCCTATGGCCATGGCTATGTCATCACCAGCCAGAACCGCCGCACGGTGATGGCGGTGAACAACGGCCCCTGCTCGACCTGCACCCGCATCGGCGCGTTCTCGTCGCCGAACTTCAGCATCGGCGGCGTGGCGATCGGCACGACCACCCGCAACGACAACACCCGCGTCTGGAAGACCCGCGGCCCGACCGTCGCCGCGTTCCGCTGAAGCCTCGCCGTTTGAAGCGGATCGGGCGGGCCGCGCTGGCTCGCCCGATCCCCCGCCCCGCTGCTCCGGGCTGCGCTTGGCCCCTTGATCTGGCAAGCTTTCCGGCTTTCAACATCCCGCCGAGGAAACCGCCATGGGTCGAGGCCCCAGCATCGAAGGCCGCAAGAACGCGGAAGACGCGCGCCGCGCCAAGGTCTTCACCAAGCTCATCCGCGAGATCACCATCGCCGCCCGCGGTGGCGCTGACCCCGCCGGCAATCCGCGCCTGCGCATGGGCATCGACAAGGCCCTCGCTTCCAACATGAGCAAGGACACCATCGAGCGCGCGATCAAGCGCGGCTCGGGTGCCGACGGTGCCGACAACATGGAGGAGATCCGCTACGAGGGCTACGGGCCCGGCGGCGTCGCCGTGATCATCGACACCATGACCGACAACAGCGTGCGCACCGTGGCCGACGTGCGCCATGCGCTGTCAAAGCATGGCGGCAACCTCGGCACCAGCGGCTCGGTGGCCTTCCAGTTCAGCCGCCGCGGTGAAATCGTCGTCACCACGCCGGACAGCGCGGCCGAAGACCGCCTGATGGAGCTGGCGCTAGAAGCCGGCGCCGAGGATGTGGCCAGCACCGACGGCCGCAGCACCGTGATCTGTGCGCCCACCGACTTTGAAGCCGTCAAGAAGGCCATCGAGGCGGCAGGGATCAAACCCGAAAGCGCCGACATCGTGATGGCTCCGGCCAATCGGGTGAAGGTCGAGGGCGAGGCCCTGGAAGACCTGCTCGACATGCTCGACCGCCTCGAAGGCCTGGACGATGTGCAGGAGGTCTACCACAACGCCGACCTGCCGCCGGAGCCGGTCGAGGACTGAATCCGCGTCTGGCGTCCCGGCTCGCCCGCCCACGCAGGGCCCCGCAGCGCGGGGCCTTTGGCGTTCCGACGCCACGGGGCGCCGCGCGCTTCGCTCCCGAGCATCGCAGGATGGAGCCGCCTTGGCTTGGGACAGGTCGCGCTCGCCACGCCGCCGGCCGCCTGCGCTTCAGTCGGCGTCCGCACGCAGTCGGAGCACGCCGGCGTCCGCCTCGCCCGCCTGCCAGGCTCCGGCATCAGCGCGCAGCTGCTCCAGCGCCGGCGAGGTCTCCGGCTGGGCCGCCCAGTAGCGCACGAAGCCGTCGCCGCGGGTCGAGTAGCGCAGGGTGTGGACCGTGCCCAGCCAGAGTGGCTCGCCTGCGGGCAGCAGGCGATAGGGCGCAGCCCACAGCCGCAGCACGACGCGATCGCCATCGACGCCGCTGGGCTTTTCCATCAGCAGACTCTCTGGCCGGCCGAGGTGGGTGGTCGGCATGATCGGAAGCTGTACCGCGTCGGCCTTGTCATCCAGCATGCGCAGCAGGCCGCGCCAGTCGCCGGGTTCGATGCGCTGCCAGCCGGCGGCTTCAAGCAAGGACTGGAGCCGCGCGGGTTCGCCGGCGTACTGAAGGTTCAACGGCCAGGCATCGCGATCGCGCAGCTCGTTGCGGCGCTCGGGCAGGCGCAGCGAGGGGTCGGCGTCGAGCCAGCGCTGCAGCGCCACCTCCTGCCGCTCGATCGGCTGCACCCACTGGGCGAGCCGCGCGGACGAACGCTCGCCCGCCAGCAGCATGACCGACAGCAGGGCCGCGCCGAAAAACAGCGCCGCCAACGGCTTCATCCAGAAGGCGCGCACCGTGCGACGCCGATACGCGATGCCCAGCGCGGTCGTCCACAGCAGGCCCAGCGACGCACCGGCCAGGACCTCGGACAGCCAGTGCGTGCCCAGGTAGAGCTGGGCGAAACCGACCAGGCCGACGACAAGCGCCGCCACCACATAGGGCCAGACGCGCGCCCGTCCAGGCAGCTCGCGCGCGATCAGCACTGCGAAGAAGCCGTACACGCTCGCGGCCAAGGTGATGGGCAGCGAGGGAAAACCGTGGCCGCTGGGCCCCACCGCTGTGGGCGGCGCGGGCAATTCGATCAGCCAGCCGAGCAGCAGGCTGATCAGCGCGGCCACCAGCGGCGCGGCCAGCCAGTGCCAGGCGGCAACGCGCTGGCGCCGCCACCACAGCCAGGCGAAGGCCAGCAGCACGGGCCCGATCAGCAGCAGCGGCTCGCCGAGCGTCGACAGCCCGCCCATGAGCGGGTCCGCCAGTGGATGACGCAGACCGAACATCAGCTGGTTGGCCTGGGTATCGAGCCGTGAGGGCGCGTCACCGCCATGCACCGAGACCAGCAACTGGAAGAAACCCCAGACCGCGCCCATCAGGCCCAGCGCAAACACCAGCAGCGAGGGCGATTCGCGACGACGCGGATCGATCAGCGCCTCCGAGTAGCGGCCAAGCACCGGATGCCGATGCGACCAGTCGAGCGCGGCCGCAAGCAGCCCTTCCGCATGCGGGACCAGCCAGCGCCAGAGGTAGAACACGCTGGCCCACAGCGCGGCCACCAGGGCCAGCACCAGGGCGATCACGATGGCCAACCGGCCTGCGACCGCAGCCACCAGATCCAGCGAGGCGCCGAACAGCCAGCCCGGCAGCAGGAAGGCCAGCGCCCACAGCAGCGCCGCCGCGGTGGTGGCCAAGACATACCGCTGCGCCGGCATTGCCAGCATGCCGGCAATGGCGGGGATGAAGGGCCGGATGGCGCCAACGAAGCGGCCGATCACGAGGCTCTTCATGCCGTGTCGGCGGAACAAGGCATCGCCGCGCGCCAGCCACTCGGGATGCTGCGCGAAGGGCCAGCGCTGCTTCAGCGAATCGCCGTAGCGGCGCCCGGCCACATAGCTCACGCCGTCGCCGCAGAAGGCGCCGAAGGCAGCGCAGGCCACGGCGTAGGCGCCATCGATGTGGCCCAGTCCAACCATGGTGCCGACCGCGAACAGCAGGGGCGCGGCGGGCACGACCACGCCAATGATCAGCAGTGCATCGCAGAAGGCGATCAGAAAGATCACCGCGCCTGCCGCCAGCGGGTGGGCGGCGATCCAGTCGATCAGTGCATTCCAGCGCGAGGATTCCATGCGCGGATTCTAGGCGGCCCGCCGGGCGGTCGGGCGGACGCTGCTCATCGCGCGGCCCTGCGGCCCAAGGCGTCGAGCACGCGCGCATCGCGGCCGTAGAGGTCGTCAATCAAGCGCAGCCGGCCGGCTTCGTCGCTGACCACGGTCAGGTACAGCACGTGGACCGGCAGCGGCCCGGCGAGGTCGACGCGGGTCTCCTGCCCGCTTGCGACGACTGCGTCTATGCGCGCGCGATCGAAGCCGCCGACGCCGTCCAGCACCCATTCGGCAAGACCCAGCGCATCCTCGACGCGGATGCACCCTGAGGAGAAGCTGCGGCGCACTCGCGAGAACAGGCTGCGGCTGGGCGTGTCGTGCAGGTAGACGTCGTGGTCGTTGGGCAGGATCAGCTTGACCTGGCCCAGAGCATTGGCCGGCCCGGGCCGCTGGCGCAAACGATAGGGAAAACGGTCGCGGGAGAGCTGGCCGAAATCGACACTGGCCACGTCGACAGGCTGGCCTTGCGCGTCCAGCAGCGCGAAACCGCCGCGGGCGAAGGCCTCGGGGTCGCGTTGGAACAACGGCAGCTTGTCCTGGGTGGCCAGCCGCCGCGGCACCTCCCACCAGGGGTTGAACACGACGTAGCGCAGGTGCGCCGAGAAGCTCGGGGTCTGCCGGTAGCCCGTGCCCACCACCACCCGGTACACGCGTTCGATGCGGCCTTGATCCCAGGCCTCAAGCCGGTAATCGGCGATGTTGACGCGCAGGTGCCGGATGCCGAGATCCGCAGGCAGCCAGCGCCAGCGCTCGAGGTTGACGCGCAGCTGATCGACCCGTTCAGCCGGCCCTCGCGCGAGCTGGGCCAGGGTCATTGGCCCCGCCACGCCGTCGGGTTCGAGGTTCAGGCGCTGCTGATAGGCCTTGAGCGCGGCTTCGAGCCCGGCGTCGAAAAATTCCCGCGGATCGCCCCCGGACAGCGCCGCCGTGGCTGCCATGCCGTCCCCTGGGCCTGCGGGTACCGTCTCGATGGAGGCGGCGGCGTCCGCCGCCGGCGGCGCGGGCGACGGCTCGGCGGCATGACCTTCCGCGCGCAGCAGGGCTCGCAGCTGGGCGACGCGCGGGCCGTGATCGCCGAGCTTCAGGCTCACGCCCGGCGCCACCGGCAGCGGTCGCGGTGCATCCTGCTGGGCCTGTTCGGCGGCCAGCGCGGACTGCAGCGCACGGTAGAACGCGTCCTGTGGCGCCAGCGCCTGCAGCACGGCGGACACCTGACCCGAGTCCAGCGCGATCTGCAGGGCGGCCGGGGCTTCGAGGCTTGGGCGCTGCGCGGTCCAGTCGGGCTCCACGCGGACGGGATCGATGCGCCCGCCGCGCAGATGCGCTGCCAAGGTCATCCAGGCATCGCTGGCCAGCAGCTCCTCGGCGAGGGTGCATTCGCTGGCCGCGCGCAGGGGCTCCAGGTGGTAGTCGCGCGGCTCCAGGCCATGGCCAGCGCTGGCTTCGAGCGCCAAGAGCAGCTCGGCGTAGGCGGCCCCGCAGCCGGCCTCGGTCCAGGCCAGGCGATAGCCGCGAGCGGCATAGAAGGCGCGCACGGCATCCGGCGCGTGCAGGGGCTGGCCCTGCACCTGCAGGGCTTGGCCGTGCTCACCCAGCAGCGCCTGCAGCGGCGCGCTGGCCGCGGCCGGGAACGGCTCGGGCTGTGCGGCGGCGGCGAGGGCGAACAGCCCGCCCAACAGCAGCAGGCCGCGGCGGCAAAGCAACGGAACACGCATCGGGACGCTCATCGAAACCAGGCAAGGCCCGCAGGATCGCAGTCCGCATTGTGCCGGCCGTGGTTCGATGGCGGGCAGAGCGTGTCCAGGGCAAGGCTGGAGAATTCATCGTTGCCGCGCGCCATGGACGGCGCACCCTCGGATCGATCACGCGATGCCTGAGCCGGCGCGACCGAGCGAAGCGAAGGGGTCGCCGCGTAGCGGCCGAACGGGTCCGGACAGGTGTCGGACTCGCGACCACGGATGAAGACGAGGAAGGACTTGATCCGTGTTGCCTCAGGGCGCGCCGGCCGGGCTCTGCGGGCCCGCGCGCCCTGCCCTCGCCAACCTCAGGCAGGACAGGCTGCGCGCATTGGCCAGCCAGACAGGGTCGGGGTAGTAGGCGAACAGCAGCTGGCCATGGCGCAGCTGGTTGATCAGCGGCCGGGCCACTTCCGAACGCACGGCCGGACAGCCGTGGCTGCGGCCGAGGCGGCCCTGCGTCCGGGCGAACTCGGGGTCCACGTAGGGCGCACCGTGCATCACGATCGCACGCTGGCGGGCGAGGTCATTGAAGCCCGGATCGAGGCCGTCCATGCGCAGCGAATAGCCGTTGGCGCCGTGGTAGGTCTCGTCGGTGACGAACAGACCGAGGCTGGTCTGGTGGCTGCCTTCGATGTTGGAGAACTCGGTGGCCAGGTTGTCGCCGCTGCCGCGGCCGTGAGCGACATGCTCGGCGTACAGCAGGCGCTCCCGCGCCATGTCGAACACCCACAGGCGCGGCTCGGTGGACGGCAGGGAGTAGTCGATCACAGCCAGCCGCCGCGCCTGCGGCGCCTCACCGCCGCGACGCGCGCAGTCATAGGCGGACACTGCCAGCTCCAGCACCTCGGCCTTCAGCCCGGGCGCCTGCTGCAGCAGGCGCTTCGACAGCTCACCGGCGAAAGAGGGACTCAGGCTGCAGGCAAGCACCGCAAATGCGGCAAGACGGACGACTGGACGCAGGATCGATAGACGCATGGGGTCCGGAGCTTACGTGCCCCGCCCCGCCGCGTCGCGTGACCGCGGCCACAGCCGGCGGCGTGAGCGGGCCGTTCACGGCGGATCAAGCGTCCAACGCCGCCCGCCAGCCGCGTGCGCAGAGCGCGGCGAACACTGCGTTCTTCAAATCGAAATACCCTGCCTCGGGCATCGTCTCGACCCAGCCGCTGCATGGCCGAGCCCGTCGCTGATCGCGATCGATCAGGACATCCAGATCGCCGCGCCCGGGCAGGAAAACCACAGCCTGCCGCCAAGGCCAGCGATCACCCAGTTCGAGCGCGATCCGCAGAGGCGAGGTGCACGCGATCCGTAGCGTCGGGACACTGACCCCTGCCTCACTCAAGCCGCCTCCACCTGGACCACGGTGCCATCCACCGCCATCACCCGAACCCGCGTTCCCTGCGGCAGATCCGGGCCCTCGGCCCGCCAGAAGGCGTCGCCGATCTTGAGCCGGCCGCGGCCGTCGACAATGGCCGATTCCAGCGGAAACACCTGTCCGACCAACTGCGCGCCGCGCCGGTTGAGCGTGGGGTGATCCTCCGGCTTGGCGTTGATGCGCGTGCGCAGCCTCCAGCCGATGCCGACCGACACCAGGCCCAGCACGCCGAACAGGAACCACTGGGCGACCGGCTCCAGAGGCAGGAACAGCGCAAACAGCGCCGTCGCAGCCGCCGCAAACCCGAGCCACAGCAGGAAGCTGCCGGGCACCAGCGCCTCGGCGGCGAACAGGGCGAGTGCGACGCCCCACCAGAACCACGGCGACTGCATCCAACTGTCCATGGCGATCACTCCACCTTGAAGCTGGCGGCGCCAGCCGGACGCGGCGGCGGGGTCGGCGCCTTCGGCGCCGTGTCGCCACGATTGGCCTGGGCGAGATCCGCGATGCCCGCGAGCGCGCCAAGAATGCCGGTGCTTTCCATCGGCAGCAGCAGGGTCTTCTGGTTCGGGCTGCGCGCGAACTCCTTCATCGCCTCGACGTACTTCTGGGCGACGAAGTAGTTCACCGCCTGCACATCGCCCTTGGCGATGGCCTGGCTGACCATCATCGTCGCCTTGGCCTCGGCCTCGGCGAGGCGCTCGCGCGCCTCGGCATCGCGATAGGCGGCCTCCCGGCGGCCCTCGGCTTCGAGGATGGCGGCCTGCTTTTCGCCCTCGGCGCGCAGGATCTCGGCGGCGCGGTGACCTTCGGCATCAAGAATGTTGGCGCGCTTCTCGCGCTCGGCCTTCATCTGCCGGGCCATCGAGTCGACCAGGTCGCGCGGCGGCTGGATGTCCTTGATCTCGATGCGGTTGACCTTGATGCCCCAGGGATGTGTCGCCTCGTCGACCACGGCCAGCAGCTTGGCGTTGATCTCGTCGCGCTTGGACAGCGACTCGTCCAGGTCCATCGAACCCAGCACCGTGCGGATGTTGGTCATCGTCAGGTTCAGGATCGCGATCTCGAGTTGCGCCACCTCGTAGGCTGCCTTGGCGGCATCCAGCACCTGATAGAAGACAACGCCGTCCACTTTGACCACGGCGTTGTCGCGGGTGATGACGTCCTGGCTCGGCACGTCCAGCACCTGCTCCATCATGTTCATCTTGCGACCGATCGCATCGACCCAGGGAATGATGAAGCCGAGGCCGGGCGGCAGGGTGTGGGTGTAGCGACCGAAGCGCTCCACCGTGTACTCGAAACCCTGAGGCACCGAACGCACGCCCTTGAACAGGGTGATGAGGACGAAGCCGATCAGGATGACGACGAAGATGCTCATTGAATCCTCCATGGGGGCCTCCGGGGGCTGGATGCGGTGATCAGAAACGGGGGCGTCGCGTGCCGCTGCGGATGCTACGTGAGCGCCTGCGGCATCGCGATGCAGACTGCAGGCCCGGAGGAGGACGCCGCGCCCTGCGCTTCGTGACTGGCTGCGCGCTACCGCCACCCCGCGCTTCGCCCCCGCGGGGCCATTGGCTACACTGCCGGGCGGCCCGTCACGGGCCATGTTCCACAACCGGGGAAGGGCATGGGAATTCTGGACGAACTCAAGCAGGAAGCCGAACGCCGCCGCACCGGCGAGATGGCCGCGTTGCAGGAGGAGCCCAAGGAAGGCCTGTGGACCGAGCGCCTGGGCCCCAAGGTGCAGAACCTCTACGAGTTCCTGAAGCAGCTCAGCACCCACCTGAACGAGCTCAAGAAGCGCATCCGCGTGGTCTACAGCCTGCCCGGCTACGGCGATGTGGTCGCCCAGGTCGAGGCGCCCTACGCGCTGCGCGCCACGCCGGGTGCCGACAACGTCGAGATCCAGTTCGAGTGCTTCGCCACGGTGGTGTCCGAGGAATGCCCGGTGCTCGAGACCGAGGGCTTGGTGCGCACCCAGGCGGTGAGCCAGATCTTCAGCAAGCACCGCCTGTCGGGCCTGCAGGAAAGCCGCAAGAACGCCAATGGCGAGGTGGTGGCCGGGCGCTTCCAGGCGCGCGGACGCATCCCACTGACGCTCAGCATCGAGGCCGGCCAAGCGCTGGGCGTGGCCCGCATCACGCTCACCAATTTCTACGGCTTCGCCACCACGGTGCGCAGCTTCCGCCACCAGCAGCTCACGCCCGAGCTGTTCGATTCGCTGGGCCGCTACCTGACGCATGACGACGCCAGCTTCGGCCGCGAAAGCGTCGACGAGGAGGTGCGTCGCACGCTGGCCGCCAAGGTGCAGCGCGAGCAGGCCAAGCGCCGCATCGAGCAGGACCTCGCCGAACAGGCCGTCGAGGATGAAGAGCGCGTGCGCAGCCTGATGGCCGGCAGCCGGCTGGTGCAGATGATCCAGAAGCTGATGGGCCGTTGAGACCGTGCGGCTCGCCTGCCGGGCAGCCCTGTGCGTGCTCCTGTACGGCCCGTCGGCCCGCGCGAAGTGTCTGATTCCGATCGTGGAGATCAGCGGCCGCGTGCTGGATCAGTCAGGCGCGCCCCGCGCCGGCGCGGTGGTTGCGGTCGCCTGGGAAGAACGCAAGAGCATCGGCGGCCCGCAGGTCAGCACCAGCGATGCGCAGGGCCGGTTCCTCCTGCGCTTCCAGTTCAATACCTTCACCCGCAGTCGCCTGCTGTTCGGCGAGAAGTGTTCCGAGCGCCTCGACAGGGTTCGCCTCTCGGCGTAGGCGGGTGACGAACGGGCCGAGTCGCGCTGGGTGGCCTTGCAGGACTACGTGGGCGAGGTCGATCTGGTACTGGCGGCCGACCCCGAGGCAGGCGATCACCGCCGCGACAACTGACGCGTGCGCGGCAGGCATGGCGAAGCGGCTTGCGCGGGGCCGTGCTCGATCAAAGCCGCTCGGTCGGCTCCAGCCCGGGGGCCTCGCCTGCGTGCGGCGCCTGCAGCACGTGCCGACTCTGCCGCAAATACAGGCCCCAGAAGCCGATCGCCAGCACGCAACCGGCCAGCGCGGTCAGGGCGAGCCCCAGCACGCTGCCGCTGACCAGCGGCGAGATCAGCCCGGCCACGCCGGCATTGATCAGCAGGCTGACGAAGCTCTGCATCGATGAGGCCGCGCCGCGGTGACGCGGGTAGAGGTCGAGAATGGCGAGGGTGACGATCGGGAACACCAGCGCCACCCCGACGGAATTCAACGCGATCGGCAGCACCGCCCAGGGAAAGCGCGGCGTCTCGGCAAGTGCGGCGTAGGCCACGCCCGACAGCGTGGCGAACAGGCAGATCCCGAAGCCGATCGACGCCGCGCGGCGCGCGCTCAGGCGCCCTGCGCTGCGCCCTGAAAGGAAGGCACCGAGCGCCATACCGCCCACCGCCGGCGCGAAGAACCAGCCGAACTGCTGTTCGTTCAGGCCCAGGTGCTGCATGACGAAGACGGGCGCCGAACTGATGTAGATGAACAGCGCGCCGAAGTTGAGCGTGCCGATCACGCTGAGCGTCATGAAGGTTCGGTTGCCCAGCATGGCCACGCTGGTCTTCCACAGGCTGCCGGCGGAGAACGGCAGCCGCAGGCTCGGCGGGTGCGTCTCCGGCAAGGCCACCGCGGTCACCAGCATCAGGGCGGCGGCGAAAGCCACCAGGAACCAGAAAATCATCTGCCAGTTCGACCAGCCGAGGATCCAACCGCCGACGATGGGCGCAATCGCCGGGGCGATCGTGAAGATCATCGAGATCTGGCTCATCAGCCGCTGCGCATCCGGGCCTTCGCGCAGATCGCGCACGATGGCGCGGCCGACGATGATTCCCACGCCAGAACTCACGCCCTGCAGCGCGCGCCACACCAGCAGTTCGGTCAGCCCGTCCGACAGCGCACAGCCCACCGACGCCAGCAGGAACACGGCGATGCCCACCAGCAGCACCGGCTTGCGGCCCCAGGCGTCCGATACGGGCCCGTGGATCACGCTGGCCAGGGCATAGGCGAACAGATAGACGCTGATGCTCTGCTGCATCGCTGCGGCCGTGATCGCGAAATCGCGCTGGATCACCCCGAAGGCCGGAAAGATGCTGTCGATGGTGAACGGCCCGAACATCGCCAGACCGCCGAGGATCAGAGCGAGGCGAAGCTGCGGAACCTGCGGGCGGGAATCTGGCATGGACAACTCGTTCAAAGGGCGACGGCGCCACAGGGGCGTCTGAAGCCGCGGACCCGCATGGTGCCGCCAAACCGTCTGGCGCGGTCAGTGCCAGAGGGGTGAAGCGCTAAGAAAGCCTGAAGCCCGTTTCGCCGCGGCCTGGCAAATCGCGCGGCCGGGTTCCGTGACCTGACAGGAGCGGACTTCAGCGGGCACGCCCGCTCGCGCGGCCGCACCACGGCCCCATACGACTGGCCCCGAGAGCCACTCGACAAAACCGCGCAACCGGGTCGGGGCGCGCTTCGCCACGCCCTCCGCCACCGCGACTTCGCCCGTCCAACCTGGCATTCCCATGAGGCGATTCCAATGAAAAGCAGACCTGCAGAATTCAGCTTCCATCGACGCAGCTTTCTGGCCTCCGGCGGCGGTTTCGCGGTCGGCGCGGCTTCGCTCGCGGGCATCGCGACCCTGCCTGCGGCCGAGGCCAAGCCGCCGCGCTGCGCCAGCGACGCCTCGAGCGACGGCTTCCACAGCACCTGGGGATCGCTTCGCCTGGCGCTGCTCGAAGCGGGCAATCAGCGCTTGGCACTGCCGCTGATCATCCGCTCGCCGGACGGCGGCGCCACGATCGATCTCAGCGGCTCGAACCCGCAGATCCGTCTGGGTCGAGGCGCCTCCGAGCTGCTGCTGGAACCCAAGGGCCTGAAGCTGGCCGGCGACCGCCGCATGCGCCCCTGGAACGGGGATTCCGTCGCGGCCCTGCTCGCGCACCTGAGTGCACGCCAGGATCTGCAGCGCGACCTGTTCGCGCTGCGCACGGCCGTGTTCGCGGCATATCCGGAATACCTCGCGCGGACCGGAGCCACGACGTTCAAAGCCCTGGCGCAGCAGCAGGCGCGCAGCGCCGCCCGCATCGCCGCATTCGGGCGCAAACCGACTTCGAACGAGCGCTGCCGCGTAGAGACGGTGGTGGAGGAAACCACCCGCACGGTTCGCACCACGGTCGAGCTGATCGTGAGCGCTGCCGAGCGCTATGCGGCCTGCAGCGAGCGCTGCGACCGGCGCTTCCTGTCGCGCGGGCGCGAGGATGTGGTTGGCTTCACGCTCTGCGAAGCCGACTGCCTGGCCTCGGGCTTCGTCGACCTCGTGGTCGGCACCGTCGAGCTGGTGGAAACCCTCGTGGAGACCGTCACCCGGCAAGTGCTGGAGTGCTCTGGAAAGGCGATCAAGGATCACTGGATCGATCCTTTCCGCGGGCGCTTCGACGTGAGCCCGCAGGCGGGCCTGCTGGCAGGCGCAAGCGCGGTGCAGTCGGCGATCCCCGCGGAACTGCTGCCGAAAGCGATCGATGTGCTGGTCAAGATGGTCAAGAACTTCCCGGCAGCGATCCAGTGCGTGGCCAATGGCCGCTGGTCGATCACCGAGCTGCAGACGGTCGGCGTGGAAATCGAGGGCGTCGGCCAGGTTCCCCTCGGCATCACGGTGTGCATGGATCACGACTGCGCGATGAAGCTGCTGGGTGCAGGGCTTGCCGCGGATGCCTTCAGCATCATCAACCAGCTGATCGTTCTGGGCACCGAGACAAGCGTGGCCGCGCTGGTCGCCCAAGCCGGGCTGACCGGCGCGGCAGCCGCCGTCGCGACCCAGGTGGTGCTGGGCATGCTGGCGGTGCTGATCGTCCTGATGGTGCACCTCTTGATCGTGGCCGGGCAGATCGTGGTCTACGAAAGCCTCGGCCTGATCGAGGAAGGCATCTGCATCACCCATCCCTCGCTGCCGGTGATTCTTGCCGGCGTGGCCAACCCGCTGCTCGGCTTGCTGGCACTCGGCAACATGCCCCTGATCGTCACGCCGCGCGATTGAAACCGCGGGCGACCGAAGTCGACGGCGCGGATCTCCCCGCGCGTGCTCGGCTTCGGCCGCCCGCCCCCGGCCGCGGCACGCAAAGCGCTGCGCATCCGGTCGATCCTGGCTTGGGAGGGGGGTGGCAGGTCGGACGCGGGCCCAACCGTGTCGACCTTGGATCCAGCGCTGAGCTGCTCGATCTGCGGGCGCGCCACCCTGCAGGGCGCGCGGCCACGCGCGAGGCCTCAGCCGTGACCTGAGGGGCCGGTTTGCGCGGCCCTGATCACGGGCGTGGATGCCGCCGGGAGCGCCTCAAGCCCCGCCTCAGGACAGACCGAGCTCGCGCGCCCAGCGTTCGGCAAGCGCGCGCGTCACCTCGGTGGGCCGCACCGCCTGCCGCAGCACCGGCAGCGCCTGGCGCAGCAGTGCGCGCGCCTGTGCGACCTCACCGCGCAGCTGATGCACCCGGGCACGCTCGATCTGCAGACTGGCGACATCAAAGGCCGCGCCACCCGAGCTTTCGAGGAGGACGAGGCCTGCGTCGAGCGCGCGGGCGGCCCCCGCAAGATCGCCCTGCAGCGCCAGCAGGTGGCCGCGCACGCGCGCCATGTAGGCGTAGATGGCGTGATCCTCCGGCAACAGCGCACGCATGCGCGTCTCGGCCACCGCCAAGGCGTCGAAACCGCGTTCGGGCTGCCCCAGATGGCGCGCCAGCACGGCACGCTGCCAGGCCAGCATGGCCGGCTCGAAGGCGTCCGGGCCATCCAGTCTCAAGGCCTCGCTTTCCAGCGACTGCAGGGTCTCGAGCGCCTCCTCGCCGCGTCCCAGCAACCCGAGTGTGCGTGCGCGCGAGCGCTTGGCCTGGCGCAGCCGCAGGCTGTCCACGGAGGGCTCGCTGCGTTCGAGCACGGCGATGCCTTCATCGAACAGCTGCAGGGCGCGCGGATAGTCGCCGGCGGACTCCGCCACCGAAGCGAGATTCAGCAGCAGCGGCGCGCGCTCGGCCGGCACCTCGGCCAGCGGATCGCTGGCCGCCAGCGATTGCTCGAAGGCCTCCTGGGCCTCGCGGAAGCGCGCCTGCTCATTGAGCGCCAGGCCGAGCGCATTGAGCAGGAACGCCATCCGCGAATTGCGCTCGCCCACGGCACGCGTCTGGATCTCGATGGCCTTGCGCGCGAGCGCCTCGGCTTCGCCGGCACGCCCCAGCTGCACCAGGGCCTCGAGGCGGCCGCGCAGGTAGGTCACGCGCTCGGGTGCCTCCGCCGCCACCCTGCCCTGCATCAGCGCCTCGCCGGCATCGAGCACCTGCAGCGCCTCCTGCGGGCGGCTCAGGTTGTTCAGCATGCCGGCCAGGGCCTGGTGCGCATTGGTCAAGACATCGAAGGGCGCATCGGGCAGCGCCGAGGCCGCGAGCACCTCGCGCCACAGCGCTTCCGCGCGTTCGAAATCGCCCAGCCGGTAATGCGCATACGCGAGCTGGTCGGCGCTGTGCAGTCGCTGCACGGGGTCGTGCGGCGCATGACGCTGGCGCAGCGCCCAGGCGCGCTCCGCCTTTTCCAGGCCGGCCTCGGGTTCACCCAGCAGGCCCAGCATGCTCGACCAGGCGTCGAGATCCTTCGCCAGGGCCAGCGCCTCATCCGGATGCGCGGGGTCGGCCTCGGGAATGCCCCGCGCCAGCAGATCGACCGCGATGCCAGGCTCGCCCAGCGCCACGTACAGATGCCCGAGGACGCGACGCACCTCGTCCTGCACGCGCGGGCGATCGGCGAGCACGCCCTCGAGATCGCCACGCGCGGTGTCCGCCAGTTCGCGCACGCTGATCTCGCGCTTCTGGATGCGCTCGGGCGTCAGCGCGACCAGCGTGCGCGACAGGAAGCCGAGCGCCGCGCGCGCGTCGGCCGCGGCATTCTCGGCGCGCTCACGGTCGGCCAAGGCGATGGCCTCGGCGACCAGCGCGCGATCACGCTCCACATCCAGCCGCCATACGAAGAGCAGTGCGGCGACCAGCAGTCCCGCCGCCACCGCCACCCCGGCGCGGTGCCGGCGCGCGAACTTGCGCAGCCGGTACAGCGCGCTGTCGGGTGTCACGCGCACGGTTCGCCCATCCAGCCAGCGCTGCAGATCCGCCCTCAGGGCTTCCACCGTGGGATAGCGCAGGCCAGGGTCTTCGGCACTTCCGGCTTGGAGAATGCCGCGCAGCTCGGCGTCGAGTTTCAGCCCGATGAAGCCCGGCGGCAGCGCCACGGCCTGCCCCGGCTGGCGCTCGCCCGTCAGCATCTCGCGCAGCAGGATGCTGAGCCCGTAGACGTCGGTGGCGGTGGTGATCAGCCCGCCCGCACGCTGCTCGGGGCTGGCATAGCCCGGTGTCCACACCCGCGTCGAGGTCTGCCGGCTGTCCGCGCCCTGGCTCACGTCCACCAGTTTGGCGACGCCGAAATCGAGCAGACGCGGATCGCCGTCGGCGCGCACCATCACGTTGTTGGGCTTCAGGTCGCGGTGGATCACCAGCCGCTCGTGCGCGTGCTGCACGGCATCGGCGATGCGGTCGAACAGGGCCAGGCGCTGGCGCAGGTCCAGCGGATGCTCGGCCAGCCAGTCAAGCAGTGTCCGGCCATCGACGTACTCCATCACCACATAGGGCTGGCCGTCCTCGGTCTCGCCGCCGTCGAGCAGGCGGGCGATGTTCGGGTGATCGAGCTGGGCCAGGATGCGGCGCTCATGGCGCAGGCGCCGGCGCTCGTCTTCGGTGGGAAAGCCGCGGATCAGCTTGATCGCGACCTTTTGCTCGAAATCGCCGTCGGCGCGCTCGGCCAGCAGCACCGTGCCCATGCCGCCGGCGCCCAGTTCGCGCAGCACCCGCCAGGGCCCGATGCGCGCGCCTTCGCGCACCTCACGCGCAGCCACTTCCAGCACATCGGCCACCACCCGGCCCAGCGGGTCCTGCGGCGAGCGAGTGTCGCCAGCATCGAGCGCAAGCAGTCGCTCCAGCTCGGCGCGCTGCTCCGGCGGCAGCTCGGCGAGGCGCGCGCGCTGCTCGTCCACTGGCAGGTCCGCCAGCGCGTCGAACAGCTCGGCCAATCGCCAGGAATCGCCTGCCATGGTTTTCTCCAGAGTGCGCGCAGCATACGGTCGTGGGGGACGCCCCGACACCTGCCCTGCAGGTCGCCCTGCGAGGGCGTGATGGGCACCTTGATCCGGCCTGCGAATCACCCCGGTATACTTCGCGGCTGTCGCGCCGAGGGGCGCTGCGACCGGGTTCGATCCGGCCAGGCTCGGAGCGACTCTCCACGTACAACGGCGCCCGGTGACCGCGACGATCACGTCGCTGACGCCCCGCTTCAGCGGGCCGTCACAACCCGGAGCTCCACGCATGAACGCACAAGTGAAAGACCTGCCCTTCACCGACTACAAGGTCCGTGACATGGGCCTGGCCGAGCTCGGCCGCAAGCGCATCCGCATGGCCGAAGAGGAAATGCCCGGCCTGATGTCGATCCGCGCCAAGTACGCCCCTCTGCAGCCGCTCAAGGGCGTGCGCCTGTCGGGCTCGCTGCACATGACCAAGGAAACCGCGGTCCTCATCGAGACCCTGAAGGCCCTCGGCGCCAACGTGCGCTGGGCCAGCTGCAACATCTTCTCGACCCAGGACGACGCCGCCGCGGCCATCGCTGCCGCCGGCATCCCGGTGTTCGCGTGGAAGGGCGAGACGCTCGAGGAGTACTGGGACTGCACCCTCGACATGCTGACCTTCCCGGGCGGCAAGGGGCCCGAGCTGATCGTCGACGACGGCGGCGACGCGACCCTGCTGATCCACAAGGGCCTCGACATGGAAAACGGCGACACCTGGGTCGACAGCCCTGGCGCCAACCACGAGGAGCAGGTCATCAAGGATCTGCTGAAGCGCACCCGCACTGAGCGCCCCGGCTTCTGGAAGACCGTGGCCGCCGAGTGGAAGGGCGTGTCGGAAGAAACCACCACCGGCGTGCACCGCCTGTACCAGATGATGGAAGCCGGCAAGCTGCTGGTCCCCGCCATCAACGTCAACGATTCGGTGACCAAGTCGAAGTTCGACAACCTGTACGGCTGCCGCGAGTCGTTGGCCGACGCGATCAAGCGCGCTACTGACCTCATGATCGCCGGCAAGGTCGCCGTGGTCTGCGGATACGGCGACGTCGGCAAGGGCTCGGCCCACAGCCTGCGCGGCCTGGGCGCCCGCGTCATCGTCACCGAGATCGACCCCATCAACGCCCTGCAGGCGGCGATGGAAGGCTTCGAGGTCAAGCGTCTGGATCAGGTGCTGGGCGAGGCCGACATCTTCGTCACCACCACCGGCAACCGCGACATCATCACCCTGGAACACCTGCAGGGCATGAAGTCGAACGCCCTGGTCTGCAACATCGGCCACTTCGACAACGAGATCCAGGTGGACCGCCTGAACGCCGAAGTCGCCGCAGGCCGCGTCGAGCGCGACACCATCAAGCCGCAGGTCGACCGCTACACCTTCAAGGCCACCGGCCGCAGCCTGTACCTGCTGGCCGAAGGCCGTCTGGTCAACCTCGGCTGCGCCCACGGCCACCCGGCCTTCGTCATGTCCAACTCGTTCTCGAACCAGACGCTGGCGCAGATCGACCTGTGGGCGAACAAGGACACCTACGAGAACACCGTCTACCGCCTGCCCAAGAAGCTGGACGAAGAAGTCGCCCGCCTGCACCTGGAGCAGATCGGCGTGCACCTGACCACCCTGACCCCCGAGCAGGCCGCCTACATCGGCGTGCCGGTGGAAGGCCCGTACAAGCCGGATCACTACCGGTATTGATCGGGGCTCGCGCTGGCGCCTTCGAGGGCCGGTGCGGGTTGACGAGGTTCAAGCAAACGGGCGCCCTTGGGCGCCCGTTTGCTATTTGTCGGGCGGGCGTGTTTGCTCTGCTCTTACAGAAGTCTGCTGCGGCTTGATCGAGCTGCGTGCCAGACTGCGTGTACAGGAGGACGCTGCATTCGAGCGCTCATCGCCTTCTGTGCGCAGATTACGAAGCCGCGCAACGAAACAGTGGCGTGGCATGGACACGATGAGCAAAAACGTGTGTTCGCAGCTCAAAGGCGCCAAGATAATCAGGCACCTCACACTCCTTGTATCCTGTTGAGCAACCTTCTGCCAGAGATTCAATCCATGACTTTTCACGCAATGCGTCCGTTGGCTGCACTACTCCTGCTATCGCTCGCAATCGCCAGCGTCCCTGCCGCCGCGCAGATCACCTGCGAGTAGGGATCAGACACCTTGGTCGCCCAGCCTCAAGAGGCGATTGGTTTCGTATCCTTGGCTTTTCGCAGCAACAGTCGACCGCTTCTGGCGCTCACCGCTGGTGAGAACAATAGCCAATCCCTCCATCTGACGGAGTGCAGCGCTCTCGAGTGCGGCACCGGAACCGTGCGCTTGGTGGACCAGTCCACAAACTACGCCATGCCGCCCGGCATCTCGGTCCGATCCAATGGTCGCCCAGCGATTGCGGCATCTTGGGTGGGGGGGTCTGAATTTCTACGATTGTGCTGATACAGCCTGCAGCTCTCGGGTGGTTCGGCCGCTTGTCCAAGGCGGCCTTGGCGCCAAGGGTGGAGTTATGGCGCTGCTGCCTGGTGATCGCGCGGTCGTTGGCGATGAGGGCAGCTCTATTCAGGGCAATGCTTTCGATCTGAGGGGTCACACCTGCGTCGATGCAGGATGTACCAGTGCAGAGGTCCAGACGTTGAAGGATTACCCCGACGACGCGGGTCATTCGCTTTTTGACCTGCAGCTCGAGTCTTCGGAAGTCGGAGACCTCTACGTTTCCTGGATTCGCGTGCCCGGCCCAGTCAGCCAGACGGAATGGCAGTTCCTGCATTGCCCCGGGGGCGACTGCAGTGAAGCGGTTCCATCTTTGGTTTCTGGTGCGACTCCCACTTCCTTTCCTGAAAGAGTATCCATGGCTATCCGCGAGGACGGTCGCCCCCTGTTGCTGGACGGCCAGTCAGGTCGCCGAGCTCTGATCGATTGCTCCGACCCCGGCTGCGCCAGTTCCGTTGTGCACGCTTTGCCCGTCCCTACCACAGGAATCGCAGGAGGCCTCGCCTTGGACACCGAGGGGCGGGCAAACTTCTTCCGTTTCGAGGGTGGCCAGCTCGAGTTCCATACCTGTTTGGATGCAACATGTTCAGACACGAACTCGGTGCACATCTCGCTTCCCTCAAGCCTGATTTCAACTTGGGACTTCGGGCGAGCTCCCGACGGGCGACTTGGCTTGGCGTACGTGGCTGCGGGGTCGCGCCAAGCGCGATTTGCCACCTGCGGAGACGGTCGCTTGTTCAGTAACGGATTCGAGACGCAGTAGCGCAAGCGCCCGGTCGCGAGATCTATCGTTTTGGTGGTATTGGTGCATTGCGTCTGCGGCTGAGGACCGCCCATCGCACCGATTGGCGTCTAACTTTGATTGGCTTGGGGCGCGCACCCTGACCTGCCCCCACCCAGCCGTACCACCCGAGGCTAGGTAAAGTCCGTCACCCTGAGAGGACGGACATGCGCAAGAGTCGATTCACCACCGAGCAGATCATCGGGTTCATCAAGCAGGCTGAGGCAGAGATGACCGTGATTTGGCTGCTCATCCTCGCCGCAGGCGGGTTGCTCGGTGGGGCAAGCGGGAGATCGCCCCGCCTCGCTTCGCCGCCGCGGCTCGGGATGCAAGGTTCTTGACAGGGGCCATGGTGGAGCGACGAACGGCTCCACCATGGCGGTTCCCAACGCTTGCATGGCGGCGCGAATGCTTCAGTAACGCGCCCTGGAGGGCGGCGCTCTGATCCGCTGAGCTCAGCCGCCTTGGGCTCGCATACGCCAGCCAGCGATGCCGACAAGGCCGAAGACCAGCAGCCACAGCCACGGAGCGCCATCGACGGGTACGACTGCAGTACGGCTGCTACCAAGCATGGACACGCTGACCGCATCCAGCGCGGCCCCGCCGCAGCCCGAGGGGCTGGACGTATTGGTGAAGCTCAGGGTCGTGCTGGCGCCCGAGGCGATGAACTCAAAGCTGCGCGGCGACCATCCCATGTCGGTGACACTACGCCCGGAAGTGTCGAAGCTGAAATCCTGGGCCGCAAGCCCAGCGGAAGCACGCAGGGTCTTCAGGGTCGGCTGCGTTCCAGGGTTGCCCGCCATAAGGAACGACACCCGGTAGCGCGCTCCGGGCAGGGTGTCGAAGGTCTGGCTGATCGCCCCCTGCAGACAACCGACGAGGTCCAGCGAGCGGTTGCCCTCGCCTGCGCCCCAAAGCGGGCCGATGTAGTCCATGTCGCCCGCCGTGATGGTCCAGCCGGTGATACTGGTCGAGCCCGCTGTCAGCGTGACGAAGGTAGCGCCGGTATCCGGGCCCTGTTCGAAACTGCCGTTGGTGAAGGGCGCCGCCATGACTACGCTGGGCAGTAATGCGGCGGCCAGTGCCCCGCACAGAAGCTTTCCACGAACCTTCATCCGCTTTTCCCCTGTTTGATCTGAAGGACGAAACCGCCCCAAGGCAGCTCGGCCCGAAGCGGCCGCCATGATAATGGATCGCAATCGGCCGCCCACCGCGACATGGCCGGAGTGGGAATGGCGTCGACGCCTACCCTGCGCGCAGGGGCAGCCCCCTATCGCGGTGACGGCGTCCATCGCACCGCCCCACCCTTCAGTCGCGGGTCCCGTCCACCGGGCAAACCCTCCGGCGTGAGCTGGCTCAGGTGCGTGCCACTGTCGAGGCCCGCGTTGGCCATGGTCCGGTCGAGCTGGCGCATGGCTTCGGTGATGGCGACCGGTCTGCCCTCGATCACAGGAACGGGCGACAGCTCGCCGGGCGGGCTGCCGAGCTGAAAGCCGCCGCCCCTGCACTGCGGACGTCGACTGCGCCAAAACCCACCAGGGCGCCGAGGCCGGCCCCAGCCTTGGGCTGCCTTGCAGGGTGCTGGCATCGCCGGCGAGCACGCATTCACAATCGATGGCCTGCGCTGCATCATCGACCGCAAACCTGCCCGAACCTGCCAAGCATGCCCTCCTCAAACGATCTGACCGGTCTGCTCCTGGCATGGCGTCAAGGCCAGAGCTCGCCCAGCCCGGCCTTGGAGCAGGAGATCTATGCCAGCCTGAAGCGGATGGCCTACTCGCGCTGGCGGCAGGGCGGCCAGCCACAGACCTTCAGCCCCTCCGAGCTGGTGCAGGAGGCGGCAGTTCGGCTGTTGAACGGTTCGGTGGACTGGTCCTCACGGGTGCATTTCTTCGCCCTCGCCGCACTGCAGATGCGCGCGGTGCTGATCGACAGGGCGCGCGCCCGCAGCGCCGAAAAGCGCGGTGGCGGCGCAAGCCCCTCGCCCCTCGCCGAGGTCGATGCGGACGCCCTTCCCGGCACCGCTGGCATTGACGAGCAGCTGCTCGATCTCGACCGGGCGCTGTGCAAGCTGGCACAGGAGGATGCGCGTGCGGCCCGGGTCGTTGAGCTCACCTACTTCGGCGGCCTGCAGACTCCGGACGTGGCCCTGGTGCTGGGCCTGAGCCGGCGTACGGTTGAAAAATCGCTGGCCTACGGCCGCGCCGTGCTGCATCAGCATCTGGCCGGATGAGCGCTCGCAGCAACCGTGAGCTGTTCGATCAGGCGCTTTCGCTGGCGCCGGAGTCACGCGAGGGCTGGCTGGCCGGGGCAGCGGCAAACCCGGAGCAGCTGCGGCAGGTGCGGGCGCTGCTGGCCGCATCCGATGCCGATTCGGCGATCGTCGGGCGCGTGCGTCGCGCGGCCGACGCCTCCAGCCGCGAGCTCGGCTGGTCGGATCACATAGGCCCCTATCGCCTGCTGGAACTGCTGGGCGAAGGCGGCATGGGCATGGTGTGGATGGCCGAACGCGACGACGGCGAATTTCGCCAGCGGGTCGCCATCAAGACCCTGCGCGGCCGCGCGTCACCGTCTGCGGTGGAACGGCTGCGTCAGGAGCGGCAGATCCAGGCAGGCTTCGTGCATCCGCATATCGCCCGTCTGCTCGACGGCGGCACCACGGCTGCTGGCGATCCCTATCTGGTGATGGACTACATCGATGGCATGCCGCTGCGCGACTGGCTGTTGGCGACTCGCCCCGGCCTGGCGCAGCGACTGCAGCTGTTCGCCCTGCTCTGTCGCGCCGTGGCATTTGCCCACCAGCGACTGGTCGTGCACTGCGATATCAAGCCCGGCAATGTGATGGTGCGGGCCGACGGCTCGCCTGCCCTGTTGGATTTCGGCGTCGCCCAATGGCTGGGGTTCGCCAACGAGGATGCGCCAGAGCTGAGTTTCGCCGGCACTCCCGCCTACGCCAGTCCCGAACAGCTGCTGCGCCAGCCCGTGACGGTGCAGACCGATGTCTGGGGGCTGGGCATGCTGATGATCGAATTGCTCTCGGGCGTGCGTCCCGCCTGCCGCATCGTGGACGGCCGCGTCGAGGAGTTGCCGCTGGCCAGCAGCCTGGCCCAGACCCTCGACGAAAAGACGCGTGCCGAGCGCCAGGCCCTGGCTCCGCAGGCGCTGCGCGGTGATCTCGACTGCCTGCTGGCCAAGGCCTTGCGTATCGAGGCGCGGCAGCGTTACAGCGGTGCCGCCGAGCTCGCCATCGATCTGGAAAACCATCTGGCCCACCGGCCGGTCAGCGCACGCGGGGGACACTGGCGATACCTGTTGGGCAAATCCCTGCGTCGACATCGCGCGGCGGTGGCGGCCGGCGCGCTGTCCCTGGCCGCCTTGACCGCCCTCTCGGTGTCACTGCTCCGCCAATACGAGCAGACGCGGATGGCGCTCGCTGTCGCCGAGCAGCGTCAGCAGGAACTGGGCAGCACGGTCGGATTTCTGACCCGCCTTTTCTCCGAGTTCGATCCCAACGTCGCGCCGGGCAGAGCGCTCACGCCTAAGGCGTTGACCGATCTCGCGAAAGCGCGGCTGGACGCCCTGCCCGACATGCCCGCAGGGGCGCGCATCGAACTGATGCACAGCCTGGGCTCGATCTACAACAACCTCGGCGCCAACGAGCCCGCGCTGGAGCTGAGCCTGAGGCTGATCGACCTGCTGCATCGCCAGGCTGCGTCGAACGACGCGCTGGCCCGCGCTCGCCTGCTGGCAGCCATCTCACTCGAACGCCTGGGCAGGAACCGGGAGGGCCTGGCGATGGCGCAGCAGGCCGAGCGCGACAGCCGTGCGAGCGACGATCCGCTGCTGCGCGGCGAGAGCCTGCTTGCGCTGGGTTTGGCGTGGCAGAACGCCGCCGATCCGGCCGCGGCGGAAGCCAGCTACGCACAGGCCGAGACCTGGTTCCGCAGGTCTGCGGAAGGGCAGCCAGGCCTGGCCAAGCTGCTGCACAATCGCGGCCATCTGGCGCTTTACCAGGGCGAGACCCAGCGTGCGCTGGAGGCCTACCGCGAGGCGGTGAGGATCAAGACCCTCCTCGCCGATGCCGACCACCCCACCGTGTTCACTTCGCGCATGGGTGAAGCCAAGGCCCTGTCGCGGCTCGGCGCGTTCTCCGAGGCGCTCGCCGTGCTGACCGACCTCATTCCCCGGGTCGAACGCACGCTGGGCACGGCAAGCGACCGCTACCGCATCCTGCAGAGCGAGTTGGGCAGCGTGTATCAGGATCTCGGCGAGCTGGCGCCGAGCCGCTCGGCCTACCTGAGGGCGGTCGAACTCAGCCAGCGCGATGGACACGAGGATCTCAACTACGCCTTTCTCCTCAACAATCTGGCATCGCTCGACGAGCTGCGCGGCGATACCGATCAGGCGCTGGCTGGCTATGCGCAGTCGCTGGCGCTGCGCGAGCGCTTGGGCGCCGATGCCGTGAGCCTCGCCAGGGTACGCATGAACATGGCCCGCACCCTGATCGCTGCGGGCCAGGTGGATGCCGCGCAAACGCTGATCGGCGACGCCATGGCGGCGCGCCAGCAGCATCTGGCCGCCGACCATCCCGACCAGAGCCAGGCCCCGGCGCTGCTGCTGTTGAGCGCCGTCGCGCGCCGCGATTCCCAGGGTGTCGAATCCAATCTCGCGGTGTTGCATGCGGCCCTGGCCGGATCGATCGCCGGCATGAGCCCGCTGCAGCACAGCCAGGTCGAGCTGGCCATCGCCGAAGGCGAGCGGACCCTGCAGCGGGTGGACCGCGCCAGTGAGTTCGCGGCCCGCGCGCACCAGCGCCGCAGCGAACTGTTCCCGGCGGGCCACCCGATGCGGGCGCAATCGGCCCTGGTCTGGGCGCGCGTTCGGCTGGCCGCCGGTGATCGCGCGCAGGCCAGTCGCTTGATCGCGCAGGCGGCCCCCATCATCGAGTCGCAGATGCATGCGGGTGCGCCTCTGCGCGGCGAACTCGCAAGGCTGCGCGCGGCGCTGCTGAAGCCACGCTAGCGACAGTTGGGGGTGCCGCACTTGAAGACGCGCAGCGCACTCGCGGACTGATTGCTCATCACCGGCAAGCCGTCGGCGCCGATGGCGATGGACGCACTGCCAAACACGTCGAAGGCGGTGATGGTGGCCGCCCCGCTACAGGCCGCATCGCCGCAGCGGGCCACCTTGGTGTTGGCGCCGGAGTTGTCAGCGTAGGCGATGATCGGGATGCCCGCTGCATCGACGGTGATCGAGCTCACCAGACCGTTGCTGCTGCTGAGCGTGTCGATCACGCTGACGATCGTCCCGCCGCTGCAGGCGGGGTTGGCGCACTTGGCTACGCGCAGCTGGGATCCGCCCCAGAAGCTGATCACCGGTAGGCCGTCGTGGCCCAGCGCAATGGCCGCAGTAAGCCCCTGCGTGCCGCCGTCCAGGGCGCTGATGGTGGTGGACCCCGCGCAGCTGACGGTGCTGCACTTCAACACCCGGAAGACGCTGCCAAGGTCGGAGTACACAAGCAGCGGCAGACCGTCCGCACCCAACGCCAAGGAGGCGTATTGGGCGTTGCCGTTGGCCAGCACGGTGGTGATCGTCGCAGCGCCGGTGCAGGCCGCAGTGCTGCATCTCGCCACCTTCAAGGCGCCTGCGGTCGTGCTGTAGGCCACGACCGGCAACCCGTCGGACGGCACTGCGAGGCTGGTGCTGTCGACCGTGGCCGTGTCGATGACCGTGCTGGTGGCGCTGCCGCAGAACGGATCTGCACATTTGCTCACGCTGACATCCGTGCCGGAGCGCGAACTGATTACCGGCAGCTGATCGCTGCCCAAAGCCAGCGAGGCATTGAGTCCAGCGACACCCAGGCTGCGTCGGCCCGAGAAGCTGCAGCTGGGGTTCTGGCATTTCGCCACGCGCAGCATCTGGGTATTGCCGTCGTAGTAGCCGATCACCGGCAGACCATCCGCCGGCACCGCCAGCGAGGATCGGGCGAAGAAGGGCGAACCGCCGCCAACCATTTCGTCGACGGCATTGAGCTGCTGGGCTTGCGCGGGCGCCTCGCACTGCAGCGAGCCGTCAATATCGACGGCGCGGATGAACGTTCCGGCAGGACAACCGCTCCCGATTCGCGTCTGTACTTCAGCCGGATTGATCTGAGTTCCGCCGACCGCACCCGCGGCGATCTTGGACGAGGTCACGCTGGCATCGGCAAGGGCGGCAGTGGCCACCGCGCTGTTGGCCAGTTTGGCGGCGGTGACGGCAGCGTCGGCGAGCTGCAGGCTGCCGACGCCGCCGTTGGCGATGGACAGCGTGCCGCTGCCGGTGATCGGTCCCCCGCTGAGCCCGGTGCCAGCAGCGACGAGGCTCACCGTGCCACCGCTGTCGTCGTCAACGCCGTCGGCAAAGCCAGCGGGCACGCCGATCAGCCCCGACCACGGCGCAACGCTGCTGCTGGCCGCGCGTACGGCTTCCGGAACCGCCCGTATCAACTGCCGTGGTGCCAGGGGCGTGTAAGCGCCGCCTCTGGCGCCCGGACGTACCCGAAGCTCCAGATAGCGCTGCTGGCCGATGAATGCGCCGCTGCCGAAATCGACGGCGGTGGTGAACAGACCGTTCTGTACCGGCACATCCGCAGCGCTCACGCAGGCCAGCGCGCTGGCGCCCACGAACTGATCGAACAGACACAGCTCCAGGTCGTACAGGCCATTCGCGGGAGCGCCCGCATCACGCAGCTCGCCCTGATAGCTGAACGCGCTGTCCAGCGGAGTCGCAATGACACTGCCTGCACAGCTCAAGGCCAACAGCAGTCCGGAGGTTTTCAGAGCTCGGAAACGATTCACAGTGTCGTCCTCGGTCAAGGGCTTTCGAAACCATCGGCGTAAAGCAGATCGGAATCCGGCGCGCCCGCTGCCCAGAAGCCCGCGCTCAGCGCATAAGGGCCGCCGCTGGCGGGATGCAGGGGCTCGGCTGCGGGCTGCCCGATGCTGCCTTGCAGCTGATAGCTGCCGCCGCTGGCTTGACCGCCGCCGCTGGCATTCACGTCGCGAGGCAGCACATAGCTGCCACCACTGGCCTGAGCCCAAGCGATCAGCGGCAGGCACAGCCCGAGCAGGATCACGGTTTTTGGCAGCACGACTCACCTCGAGGCCATCCACGGCAGATCGCCGGTCTTGCTGAAGCCAATCGCACTCTGGCGCCCAACTCCGCACGAACGGTCCGCAAAGCTCGAAAGTGAGTGGCCTTGGAGTGCGCGCGCCCCCCGCGCTTACTTGCTGCCGGTGCAATCGCCGGACGCAGTGCAGGCCTGACGGCGCTGACTTCGCCCAGGCGCACAGCGACAGCGCGGCAAGTTCATCGCGAAGGCCCCGTTGCAGGGCTGGGCTTCCGCTGCGCGCCTACAGGGCGGCCGCAAGGGACGCGCGCCGCACGGCGGAAGGCGCTGCACTCGGGCGGATCGCTCGGGTGCGCGAGCCTGAGCGTGCATGGGCGCGACTTCTCCGACTTCGACCCTGCTGCGCCCTGCGCAGCACGGCCGATGCCAGCGCTTCTTCGCGCGAGGCGCGGAGCCGCGCGACAATGCGATGCGGATACCTTTGTGGAACAAGCCCGAGGGTCGATCGACGCCAATCAGCGCCGCGCGAGGAGCACCCGAGCCGCCCTGCCCTCCAGCCGCGGATCCGCGCCGCCCTCCAGGCCCTGCGGCGTGACCTCGATCAGATGCGTGCCGCTGTAGAGGTCGGCCTCGACCACGTTCCAGCCCAGCTGGCGCAGGCCCTCAAGGATGGCGTTCGGCAGGCGCCCGCGTTCGGCTTCGATCGTGCGGGTGCGCGCGAACAGGGCCGGCGTGGCCAGGGCCTGCTGCGGGCTGAGATTCCAGTCGAGTACGCCGATGATGCTGCGCGCGACCGAGGCGATGATGGTGCTGCCGCCCATCGAGCCCGTGACCAGCACCAGCCGGCCGTCGGCGTCGGTGACGATCGACGGCGACATCGACGAGCGCGGCGCCTTGCGCGGGGCGACCGCATTGGCGACCGGCTTGCCGTCGATGACCGGCTCGAACGAGAAATCGGTGAGCTGGTTGTTGAGCCAGAAGCCGCCGGCCATGCGCTGCGCGCCATACTCGGATTCGATGGTGGCGGTGAGCGCCACCGCATTGCCGTCGGCATCGACGATGGAAAGATGCGTGGTACCGTTCTCCTGCATCGCGCTGCTGCCCCAGCGCTGGCGCAGGGCCTCGCCGGCCGGCGCACCGATCGGGATCGCATCGCGGCTCGCGCGCAGATCGATCAGCGCCGCGCGGGCGTCGAGATAGTCCGACGCAACCAGCGCCGCGGTGGGCGCTTCGACGAAGCGTTCGTCGGCCATGTAGTGATCGCGATCGACGTAGGACAGGCGGCTCGCCCACACGAACGCCGCCCAGTCGTCGATGTTCTGCGGGCCGTCGGGGGCGGGCCGCGCACGCGCATACAGGCCGAGGATCGACAGCATGGCGTTGGCCGAACTCGGCGAGGGCACCGAGCAGACGCGATACGCGCGGAAGGGCGCGCACAGGGGCTCGAGGCGGCGCGGCGCAAAGGCCGCGAGATCGTCCAGGCTCAAGCTGCCGGCGCGCGGCGCGCGCTGGGCGGCGGCGATGATCTCATCGGCGATGCGACCGTGCGTGAGTGCGCGCGGCCCCTGCTCGGCAATCGCGCGCAGGCTGCGCGCGTACTCGGGGTTGCGCAGGCGATGGCCCTGCGGCCAGGGCTGGCCCTTTTCATGGAGATAGATCGCCCGCGCCTGCGGGTCGGCGGCGATCGCGGCGCGATATGTCTGGAGGCTGCGCGCCAGCCGTGGACCAATGACGAAACCGTCTTCGGACAGTCGAATTGCCGGCTGCATCAGCCGTGACCAGGGCAGTCGGCCATGCGCCTCATGCGCCATCGCCAGCATCGCCACCAGGCTGGGCGTGCCGATCGACAGCCCGCTGGCCTGGGCGACCTCGAAGGGCATCGGCGCACCATTGGCCTGCAGGAACATGTCCGGCTGCGCGCCAGCGGGCGCCCACTCGCGGCCGTCGTAGGCCTCGATGGCGCGATCGCGCGCGCGGTAGTGCACCAGCAGGCCGCCACCGCCGACGCCCGAGGATTCCGGCTCGACCAGGCCGAGCGTCATCGCCACCGCGATCGCCGAATCCACCGCGCTGCCGCCTTCGCGGAGGATCTCGAGCCCGGCGTCGACCGCCAGCGGATCGGCAGCGGCGACCATGGCCTCACGCAGCGGGGCTTGGCTCGGAAGCGACTGCGCGCGCGGCGGAGGCTGCGCGCAGCCGGCGAGCAGCAACAGCGGCAGGCAGGCCAGCAACATGAAACGTCCTGAGGCGAAGATCATCGCGAATCTCCCAAGGCTGGGCGTGCAGCATGTCAGGTCAGACGAAGGCTTGCCTTCGCGCGGCGCCGGGAGAACGGCATGGAAAGCGGGTTGCTCCGCAGGCGCGTCGCAGAGACGGCAAGTTTCGTATCGTCTGACGCGCCGCGGGCGCACCCCAGCTCGCATCGTCTGGTGCGCCACAGGCACACCCCATGCCGCATCGTTCGCGGCGCCGCAGGTGCAACGGACAGAGCGAGAAACGCGTTGCCTGACCCGCGCCCAGTCCGCTTGATGAGGTGTCAACGCCATGCGTCTGCGGTTCGGCATTTCTGGCGAACAGGGCACGCAGCCACGATTCGGGCCCTGCGCGCAAGCAGCCGTCTATCGCCGCTCCCACTCCATCAGCAGGAAGTTCGGCGCGCGTCGGTAGCGATCGGCCTTTTCACCCTCGACGCCTACCGGCGGAGGTTCCGCGAAATGCCGCAGTTCGAATCCCAACGCCAACAGAGCCTGCAGGTAGCGCTGCAGCGGACGGTGATGGTTGGCGATGTGGATGCCCTGCCAGGCGATCCAGGTGACGCGCTCCTGCAGATAGTGGTCGATGCAGAAGCGACGGCTGCCGTCGGGCTCGCGACTCCAGCCCTGGCCCACCGCCGCGGTGTTGAAGCCCTGCAGGTTGGCGATGAGCAGGCTGCCGCCGGGCCTCAAGACGCGCCGGGCCTCGGCCAGCGCGGCATCGAGGTCGGCGATGTCGATCAGCGACAGGTAGAACACGGCGAGATCGCAGCTCGCTTCCGGCAGGGGCAAGGACTCCGCGCACGCGATGCGGTAGTCGCCGGACGGATCGCGTTGACGCGCGTGTTCGATGAGGGCCTGCGTCGGGTCGATGCCGATGCAGTCGAGGTCTTCGGCCTTCAGCATCCGGCAGAAGCGCCCCTCTCCGCAGCCGATATCGACTGCGCACTGGAAATCACGCCCGCGCACGCGCTGCAGCATCGGCGCATCGAGCACATGGCGGCGGCCCCAGTCGCCCTCGCTGCCGATCACCTCGATCCAGGCCCGTGCCGATGCATCCCAGCCCTGCGTCATGCGCGTCCCCTGCTCTGGTGAAGGGCCCCACTCTAGCCCCGCGGCCGCGCGCCTCCCATCACGAAGCCGCAGCTGCAGACCGTCATGGGTACGCGGATGGCAGCAGCGCTCGGGACGTCCTCCACCTTTCACTGGCTCCGGCGCGGGTCGAATGTCAGATCTGACAGCTGGTTGCCGCATCACCCGGGGGCTTACTTTGCCGAAGCCGACCACGTTCGTTCATCCACCACGCTCTCCGGGAGAACCGCCATGCCGAAGCCGCAGTCTCCGCTGCTCACCGCCCTCCTCGCCGCCGGTGGGCTTGCTGCCAGCGTCTCGACGTCCGCCGGCCCGACCCTGCCGCCGGACGGGCTGCAGTACGTGCAGTCCAGCTGTTCCATTTCCGCCCGCGAGTTCGGCAACTGGTTCGAGGACGGCAGCGTCACGGCAGGCGGCGACGTCAAATTTGCCGACAGCCTGGCCTTTCCCGCCGATCCCAGCGCCTGCGACTTCTACAAGTGGGCGCACCAGATGTTTCTGTGGATCAACTCGCCCGAGGCCGGCGGCACGGTGCTCGACTCGCCGGTGTTTTTCGATCTGATCTTCGACGCCCAGGGCAACGGTACGTACGTGCGCAACGGCGCGGGCGCACCGGGCAACCGCTTCAGCCTGCGCGGCAGCAAGCCGCAGCAGTTCCAGCCCGGCGGACAGGCCGGAGGCAACGACACCCTGCTGAGCCTCAACGGATCGCTGGTGTACTTCGCGACCCACGCCAACGACGTCTACGCCTGGTTCAACACGGCGGTGACCAACGGCGCGATCGCGAAGGACGCCGCCTTTCCGACCACGCAGGCGGAACTGACGCCGATTCTTGCCTATGCCAGCCAGAACGGCAGCAACCTGCCGGACGGCAATGCCCTGACCGTCGAGTTGAAGTCGGCATGGGTGGACGCGAGCACGGTTGCCGACACCAGCCAGTACCTCACCACGGTGGCCGCCGTGCCGCGCTACCTGCCGACCAGCAGCACCACCTGGACCCTCGACCCGAAGCAGCCGACCGAGGTGAAGACGCTCGCGCTCGTCGGCATGCACGTGGTGGGGCCGGTCAAGGGCCACCCGGAGATGGTCTGGGCCACCTTCGAGCACAAGGACAACGCACCGAACAACGATTTCTATTTCAACAGCCTGTTCGGCCAGCAGCTCGAGGTGCCCTACAACTCGCAGGGGAGCTGGAACTTCATGCAGAGCGGCGGCAGCCGCGACGGCGCCCTGGTGGCGCAGATGACCGTGCAGAGCAATGGCGATCTGCAGGCCACCCCGGGCAACAGCATCCGAGCCAACGACGTGTATCGGGTCAATCCCTGGGGCAGTGCACCGACACCAGCCTCGGCCGACAACAACAGCCAGCTGATCTCGCTGAACTTCGACATCCAGCTGATGTTGGGCCTGGTGAAGGACGTGCGCGCCAACTACTTCCAGGTGGGCGCGGTGTGGTCAAAGGACGGCTCGATCCCGAAGAGCGGCAGCGATCCCACGCTCGCCGGCTCGGTGCTGCTGGCCAATACCACGATGGAGACCTATCACCAGGTCAGCCCGCCGGGCTGCTTCGGCTGCCATGGCGCGTCGAGCGGCAAGAGCACCGACACCAGCCACCTGTTCTCGACCAGCAACACGCCGCTGGTGCCGAAGTCGCGCTGATCCTCAGCCGGGGCCGCCCCAGGGTGCTGATCGAGCACTCTGGAGTATTGCCCCCGCCGAGCAGCGCTGCCGCGGTAGAACCCCCGCTCAAGACGCCTTCGACGCATCGCGTCCGCACGGCGCTGTCGGCACTCGATGCGCCGCTCGCCTGGGCACGACATGATCGCAGCGCAGGGAACGCCTAGCGGCGATCGCGCAGGACCTCCCGCGCCGCATTGTGTCCCGGCAACCCGCTCACGCCACCGCCCGGATGCGCGCCCGAGCCGCACAGGTAGAGGCCCTTCAGCGGCATCCGGTAGTTGCCGTGCCCCAGCACCGGCCGCGCCGAGAACAGCTGATTCAGGCTCAGTGCGCCGTGGAAGATGTCGCCGCCGATCAGGCCGAATTCCTGTTCCAGGTCGAAGGGCGAGAGTGCGCGATAGCCCAGCACCGAGGCTTTGAAATTGGGCGCATGGGCGTTGACGGTGTCGATCATCATGCGCGCCACTTCATCGCGATGGTCTGGCCACTGCTTGCCATCGGGCAGCTCGGGCGCGACGTGCTGGCAGAACAGGCTGGCGACGTGCGCGCCCTCGGGCGCGAGGCTGTCGTCCAGGGTCGAGGGGATCAGCATCTCCACGATCGGCTGCTGCGACCAACCGTACTGGCGCGCGTCGAAGAAGGCCTGCTCCATGTAGCGCAGGCTGGGCGCCAGGATGATGCCGGCGGTGTGGTGCTCGGCACGCGCGCGGCCCGGCAGGCAGTTGAAGTCGGGCAGCTCGGACAGGGCCACGTTCATGCGGAAAGTGCCGGAGCCGCAGCGGTAGCCGCGCATGCGCTCGGCGAAGTCCGCAGGCAACTCCGACGGCGGCACGAGCTGGGTGAACAACAGCTTGGGATTGACATTGGCGACCACGCGGCCCGCGCGATGCACGCGCCCGTCAGAGCAGCGCACGCCCACCGCCCTGCCCTGTTCGACCAGCACTTCGGTCACGCCAGCGTTCACTTCGATCTGCACGCCCGCCGCTTGCGCTGAACGCGCCATCGCCTGGGTGATCGCGCCCATGCCACCGATCGCATGCCCCCACACCCCGGCCTTGCCATTGACCTCGCCGAACACGTGATGCAACAGCACGTAGGCGCTGCCGGCCGCGTAGGGGCTGGCGTAGTTGCCGACCACGCCGTCGAAACCGAACAGGGCCTGGATCGGCTCGGACTCGAACCAGCGCTCGAGGTAGGCGCCGGCGGAATCGGTGAACAGATCCAGCAGATCGCGCTGACCTTCGATGCCCAGCGCCGCCGCGCGACGCCCCAAACCGGCAGCACGGATCAACTCGGGCAGCGCGGCCAGCCAACCGCCTTGCGCCGGCACGTTCGGTGGGGTCTGCGCGGCCAGCTCCCGCAGCAGGCCGGCGATGCGGTCGAGGTGCTCGCCGTAGGCCGGCAGGCGCTCGGCATCGCGGGCGCTGAACTTGGCCACCTCGGCCTGGGTGCGACCCTCGCCGGCCTTCAGATAGCGCCCGTCCGGCAGCGGCAGGAAGTTGCCCAGCTCACGCTCGACGATGCGCAGGCCGTGGCCGTGCAGGTCGAGTTCGCGGATCACCTTGGGGTGCAGCAGCGAGACCGTGTAGCTCGCGGTGGAGTTGCGGAAGCCCGGGTGGAATTCCTCGGTCACTGCCGCGCCGCCCACCACGCCGCGGCGCTCGAGCACGCGCACCGACAGGCCCGCCTTCGCCAGATAGGTGGCGCAGACCAGACCGTTGTGGCCGGCGCCGATCACCAGCACATCGCTGCGCGTATCGCTCATTTCAGCGCTCCGTGATCTCGACGCTGATCTGGCCGATGCTCTCGACGCGCGCGGTCAGACGATCGCCCGCCACGCAGGGGCCGACACCGGCTGGCGTGCCGGTAAACACCAGATCACCCGGCTCCAGCCGCACGAAGGTAGACAAATTCGCCAGCAGTTCCGGCACCGACCAGATCAGGTCGGCGATATCGGCCGACTGCCGCATCTCGCCGTTCTGGATCAGCTCGATGCGAGCCGTTTTGGGATGGCCGATGCGCGCCGCCGGCACGATCGCGCTGCAGGGCGCGGAGCGGTCGAAACCCTTGGCCATGTCCCAGGGCTTGCCGCCCTTCTTGAACTGCGCCTGCAGGTCGCGGCGAGTGAAGTCGATGCCGACGCCGTAGCCGAACACCAGGGCCTGCGCCTGTTCGGGGCTCAGGCCCGCACCGCTGCCGCCGATCGCCACCACCAGCTCGGCCTCGTAGTGAAAGTCCGCGGTCTGGCCCGGATACGGAATCCGCGCGCCGTCGGACACCACCGCATCGGCCGGCTTCATGAAGAAGAACGGCGCCTCGCGGCTCGGGTCCGCGCCCATCTCGCGGGCGTGCTCGGCGTAGTTGCGGCCCACGCAGTAGATGCGGCGGACCGGGAAGTATTGCGAACTCTCGGCCACGGCAACGCAGGGCTGGGCGGGCGGCGGCAGGACGTAGACGCTGGACTGGGGCATGGGTTTCGGAGCTCGGGATTGGGGATTCGGGATTCGGGATTCGCAAGAGCCGGAGCAAAGCGACTCCCCTCTCCCCTCGTGGGAAGCGGAGAAGAACGCCTGTCGGCTGCCGGTGGCAGCCGACATTCTTGGGAGCCCGAGCGAAGCGACGGCAGGCCAGGGGAGGAGGCAAGTCTCGCGCAAGGTGCGCCCCCTCTCCCCAACCCCTCTCCCACCAGGGGAGAGGGGCTCCACATCAAGGATCGAGAGACTGAGTAGCGCTCGCCCCCCCTCGCGCGTCCTGCAAACAGCCCGCAAAGCATAGCCGCGCGCACGTGGTTCGCACCCCTGCGTAAAGGCGCAGCACAGGCTTGACGCCGGCCCAAGCGCGAAACTTGCATGTCGCAAGGGCGAGCACACCCCACGCGGAGGCCCCCATGCTGCCCCAGGACGACGAAGACGCGCTGATGAAGCGGCATCGCTATGCGCTGCAGGAGATCGAGCGTGAGATCCGCAAGATCAACCGCGAGGTGATCCACCGCGACATTCCCAAGATCGAGCGCAAGCACGTGGTCGAACTGGCGAAGGTGGTGGCCGAGCACCGCGCCCGCTACCTCACCGCTGGCATGCGACTCTCATCGGCCACCATCGGCACGCCCGAGGAGCAGGAGCTGATCCGCCTCCTCCCCGGCCTGCGCCGCGAGTTCGAAACCGCGCGCGACGTGTTTGCCGCGCTGGAGCGCGCCATCGAGCAGGCCTACGTCGACGTCGACCTGCGCTGAACGCAATCGAGGCGGCCCAGGTGAGCGCCGCAAGCCTCGCCACCCTGCTTCATCCCCTCTCCCCCGCGATGGAGCAGGACCCGTCCGACGCGCGTCAGGCCTTGCATCCCGGGACTCACGCCAGCGCCTTCGAGCGGACAGGGGCCGCGCAGGCGTGACGCCTCCCAGCGCGCTGGCCGGCACCTGCAGTACGCCAAGAGTCCAGCGATCCCAAGCGCTGCGCCCTGCCTTCTGGCACCCGCGCCCAAGACCCGCAGGCGGCACCTTTGCAGGCCTGTCCAACCACCGGGCCCGCCGCTCATGACCCTGCTGCAACCTCTCCCGCGCCGCCTGCGCCTCGCCGCGCTGGCGGCCATCAGTCTCAGTCTCGCCCTGCCCGCCATGGCGGCCGAACGGCTCGAAGTCGGCAACCGCGTGACCGAAGGTGTGCCGGAGTTGCCGGCCGATCTGATCGAACGCCTGGACCGCTACCAGAACACCCGTCCGGCCAGCTTCGCCGGCTGGGCCAGCGACGGCGAGCTGCTGATCAGCACGCGCTTCGGCGAAACCAACCAGGTGCACCGCGTTCGCGCACCGCTGGGCATGCGCGAGCAGCTGAGCTTCCAGAAGGAACCGGTGTCCTCGGTGCGCGCCCAGCCCGGCAGCAACGGCCGCGGCTTCGTGTTCGGCAAGGATGTGGGAGGTTCGGAGTTCTGGCAGCTCTACCACTACGACCTGGAGACCCGGAGCACGCGCCTGCTCACCGACGGCGGCCGCAGCCGCAACGAGCAGCCGATCTGGTCGCCTGACGGTCGCCTGCTCGCTTGGTCGAGCACCGCCCGCAACGGCCGCGACAGCGATATCTGGGTGCGTTCGCTCGACGGCGACGCGCGCGCCGTGCTCACCGAGGGCGGCAACTGGTACGCCAACGACTTTTCGGCCGACGGCAAGCGTCTGCTGGTGCAGCGCTACATCTCGATCAACGAAAGCCAGCCGGGCGAGGTCGATCTCGCCACCGGCAAGCTCGAGCGCTTCCCGGTCGAGGGCGGCAAGGCCGCCTTTGGCGGCCTGCGCTATGCGCCCGATGGCGAGGGCATCTATTTCATCTCGGACGAGAACAGCGAGTTCCGCCGCCTGCGCTACCACCGCCCGGGGCAGCCGGTGCAGGTGCTCACGGCCGATCTCGACTGGAACGTGGTGGCCTTCGACATCGCCTCCGACGGCCGCCATCTGGCCTACGCCAGCAACGAGGACGGCATCTTCCGCCTGCACGTGCTGTCCCTGCCCGATCACCGTCCGGTGCCCTTGCCCGAGCTGCCGGTCGGCGTGATCGGCGGCATGGGCTTCTCGCCCGATGGCCAGCGCATCGCGCTGACGCTGAACAGTGCGGTGACGCCGAGCGACGTCTACGTGGTCGATCTGGCTGCCCGCAGCCTGACCCGTTGGACCGAAGGTGAAGTCGGCGGCCTCGACGCCTCGCGCTTCGTCGCACCGACGCTGATCCGCTACGAGAGCTTCGACGGCCTGTCCATTCCGGCCTTTTACTACCGGCCGGCGGGCGTACCGGCGGAGCGCAAGCTGCCCGTGGTGATCAATATCCACGGCGGCCCGGAGGCCCAGGCCCTGCCGGTGTTCAGCCCGGCCATCCAGTTCATGCTGGATGAGCTGCAGGTGGCGGTGCTGGTGCCGAACGTGCGCGGCTCGGCGGGCTACGGCAAGACCTACCTCGACCTCGACAACGGTATCAAGCGCAAGGATTCGGTCAAGGACATCGGCGCCCTGCTCGACTGGATCGCCCAGCAGCCGGGGCTTGATGCCGACAAGGTCGGCGTCTCGGGCGGCAGCTACGGCGGCTACATGGTGCTGGCAACGCTCGTCGACTACGCCGACCGCCTCGCCGCCGGCATCAACGTGGTCGGCATCTCGCACTTCAGCACCTTCCTGAAGAACACCGAGAGCTACCGCCGCGACCTGCGCCGCGCCGAGTACGGCGATGAGCGCGACCCGGAGATCGCGACGTTCTTCGAGGAGATCGCGCCACTCAACAACGCCGAGAAAATCCGCTCGCCGCTGTTCGTCGCCCAGGGCGCCAACGACCCGCGCGTGCCCCTGTCCGAGGCCGACCAGATCGTCGACGCGGTGCAGGGCAATGGCGGCGATGTGTGGTACCTGGTGTTCAAGGACGAAGGCCACGGCTTCGCCAAGAAGACCAATGCCGACTATTTCAGCGCGGCCAGCATGCTGTTCTGGCAGAAGCATCTGCTGGGCGAGTAGTCGCCCGGTCCACGGTAGGTCGACGAAGGCGCGCCTCCGTTCGGGGGCGCGCTTTCGCGTTGTGGCGGGACGAAGAGATTGAGCGATGCGCACGTCGCATGCGGCCATCCGGCGTTCTGCCCGCAAATCGCCAGATCGCGTCGGCACCAGCACCGGCCGGCGGTTTCAACTGTGTCCACCGCGACGTACCGCCCGTCGCGACCCGCACACGGAGGAGATCGGCATGTTCGAACGCGAAACCCGCAAGCCCCGACTGCGTCTGCTGGCGCCGCGCAGCGCCTCGGCCCCACGGCCTGCACTGCGTCCTGGAGCGACTCCGCGAACGCCCATCCCTGCGCCTGCGCTGCGTGCGCGAGCACAGCGGGAGCGCCGTCCATGGACCTGATCCTGCCGCCACACCTGCGCGAACCCGGCCATCCCGTGCCGCGCGATGAACCGCCCCACGACAGCCGCCCGATCTCAGCCGCGGCAGCAGCCGCAGCGTCAAGGCTGTCGGCGGCCTCCGCAGCCCCGCCGGGCAGCACGGCATGCCTGCGCCGCCCGGTCTGTGGGCTGATCGACTGGCGCCGTGCAGTGCCGATGCCAGCGGAGTCACGCTACGCTGCCCGGTCATCGAGCGCCTGACCGATCGCTGTCGCCGCCACCCGCTGAACCGCCCCCAATCGCAGACCCAAGCCCGCATAGGGTGGGCTCTGGCCCACCATGAGGAAGACGCTCGCCGGGGGTGCCGCCGCCCCGAGGCAAGGCAGTGCGATCACGCGCTATCCAAGCGTGCTCGCGCCGAGCCTGCCCGCACCGAGCACGCTCGCCACGGCTGCGTTGGCCCACCGCGGTGTTGCGATCTGTTTGGTCAGCCCTTGCCCACGGAAAGACCTCCCCGGCGGGCGTACGCACTGAACCACCGCGAACCAAGGAAGCTCTGATTCATTCGAGCTTCCCGCGCGCCAGGACGGCGCGCCCGCGGATCAGGCACGCAAGTGCTTGATCCGGCGTGAGCCAGTCCGGACCTGCGCCGAACTCGCGACGTCTGGGCAACTCCTGGATGGGGTTGTTCAGACCTTCCCTAAGGCGCGTCGAAACCCGAACCTGAGGCACCGCGCCGGACATCGCGCAGCAGCGGGGCCTCGGACACCAGGGCAGACTCCAGCACCTGCAGGGCCCGTTCAAGCTCGACGGGCTCGGCCGATTCCAGTGGCAGCGCGCGCGCGCGCCGCACGACCAGCCCGGCCCAGCGCGGATGCTCGGCGGACAGGGCCTCGCGCGCCAGCGCGATCGCGGCATCGAACCTCGCACGCGCACTCGCCGGATCGCCGAACTCCAGCGCCAGTTCGGCTTCGGACTCCAGAAAGCGCAGCCGCAGCAGCGGATCGCGCGGCGCCAGCGCTTCGAACTGGGCGCGCGCCGAGTCGAAGTGCCGCTCGGCCGCGGCGCGGTTGCCGCTGCGCGCTTCGAGCCGGGCCAGCAGCAGGCGATTGCCCATCAGCTCGGCATGCGGCTCGGCCAGCGCGCGCCCGCGCAGATCCAGCGCGCGCTCGATCTCGATGCGGGCTGCATCCCGCTGGCCGCGGAGCATCAGCAATCGACCGAGGTTGCCGTGGGCGCGCGCGGTCGCCAGATGTTCGGGCCCGAGCGCTGCGCTGCGGATGCGCAGGGAATCGCGCAGGAGTGGCTCGGCGCCTTCGAGATCACCGCGGTCCTCCAGCAGGCTGGCGAGGTTGTTGATGACCACCGCGGTATCTGGCGCGTCCGGCCCACGACGCAGCAGGTTGATGCGCAGGGCCTCGCGATAGGCGAGCTCAGCCTCGGCATAGCGCCCCAGGTCGTGCAGACCGCTGGCGAGTTCGTTGCTCACGCTGGCCACCCGCACGCTGTCGGCCCCGTGCGCACGCACGCGCAGTTCGCGCTGGCGCGCGAAGCTCTCGACCGCCCGCGCCAGCTCGCCGCGATCGCGATAGACGTTGGCCAGGGCTTCGAGCGAGGTCAGCACCCGCGGATGCCCCTCCGGCACCAGGGTGCGCTTCGCTGCCAGCGAGCGCTCCAGCCAGGCTTCGGCTTCATCGAGCCGACCGAGGCGACGCGCCGCGAGACCCAGGTTGTGCAGGGTCGCGGCGGTCTCGATGCTGTGCTCGCCAAACGCTGCGAGGCGGATGTCCAGCGCCTGCTGCAGCAGCGGCAGCGCCTCGGCGCTGCGGCGTTCGGCATCCAGCAGCAGGCCCTGCATGTTCAGCGCGTTGGCCAAGACCGGGTGCTCCGGCGGCAGGCGAGATCGTGCCAGCGCGCTGGCGGCCTCGGCCACGCGGATCGCCTCGGCCCGCTGGCCCAGCGAGTTCAGCGCATGGGCCAGGGCGTCCATCAGGAGCAGACGCTCGGTCACCTCGAGATCGGTGGGCGCCAGGGCTTCGGCCATGCGCAGCAGGGCCAGCGATTCCGCCGGCAGGCCGATGCGCTCATAGACGCTGCCCAGGGTGACTGCCAGCCGCAGCTTCAGCCGCGGTTGGCGGTCGAGGCTCTGTTCGAGCTCGGCGCGGGCAGCATCGATGAGGTCACGCGCGGTGGTGTCGGCGCGCTCGCCGGCTTCGGGGTCGGCGTGCTCGAACACCCTCAGCAGGAAGTCGACTGTCTCGCGGTTGCTTTCCGCTTCCAGCCGCGCCGCGCGCTCAGCCGCCTGAGCGCGCTGCAGTTGCTGCTGCAGGCTCACGGTGAAGCCCAGCGCCATCGTCAGCAGCACTCCGCCCACAGCGAAGGCCGGCCAGCGCCGCTGCAGCAGGCGCCGCAGGCGGTAGCCGCGCCGATGCGCCAGCGGTGAGACCGGCCGGTGCTCGAAGTAGCGCTCGATGTCCTCGGCCAGGGCTTCGGCGCTGGCGTATCGGTGTTCCGGCTCGGCCGCGCAGGCGCGCATCACGATCGCATCAAGGTCACCGCGCAGGCGCCCCGCCCAGGGCAGGCCGCTGCGCCGCGCGCGTCCGCTGGGCGGCTGGGTCGGCGGCGTAGCCGTCGAGGAATCGCCGCGCGGATCCTCGTCGCCGGGCGCGACCAGCTCCGACAGGATCAGGCCAAGGCTGTAGATATCCGTGGCCGCCGACAGCGGATCGCCGCGCTTCTGCTCCGGGCTGGCATAGCGCGGCGTCATGTAGCCCTGCCCTTGGGCATCGGCGCTGCCGGCAAGGCGTGCGATGCCGAAGTCGAGCAGCACCGGCGAGCCGTCGCTGCGCACCAGGATGTTGGAGGGCTTCAGGTCGCAGTGCAGTACCAGATGCCGGTGCGCATGCGCGACCGCGCGGCAGACCTGCTGGAACAGGCGCAGCCGCGCCGGCAGGTCGAGCGCCTGCGCACGGCACCAGCGATCGATGCGCTCGCCCTCGATGTACTCCATCACCAGATGCGGCTGGCCGTTGGGGCTGGTGCCGCCGTCCAGCAGGCGGGCGATATGCGGATGCGCGAGGTCGGCGAGGATCTGTCGCTCGCGTTCCAACATGCGGTTCTCGTCCGGCTGGCCGAGCGCGCGCAGGCGCTTGATCGCAACCTTGAGCTGGTACTGGCCGTCGGCGCGCTCAGCGAGATACACCCGGCCCATGCCGCCCTCGGCGAGGGTGCCGAGAATCCGCCAGGGCCCAAGCCGCGTGCCCGGCGCAAGCTCGGGGTCGAGATTGGCCAGCAGTTCCGCCACCGGCTGCGGCAGGCCGATGCCACGGGTCTGCGCATCGCAGAGCGACAGCACCTCGGCCGCCACGGCCTCGTTGACGCCCTCTGCCTCGAGTACCCCGCGCCACTGCTCGGGCGGCAGATCGCAGATGGCGTCGAACAGGCGCCGCACCTCGGCCCAGTCGAGCGCGCTCACGGCATGGGCTCCGCGAACTGCCGAAGGGCCGCGGCAACAGCCTCCGGCAGCTCCATCATCGGCATGTGCGCGCAGCCCTCCAGGGCAACGCGCTCGGCGCCCGCGATCCGCTGCGCGTACACCTCGCCCGCACTCGGGTCCACCACCGGGTCGGCGGAGCAGCCCAGCACCAGGGTCGGCAGGGCAATGGCGCCGGCGGACTCGCCGGGCAGGAAGGCCTCAGGCCCGCGTGCGATCGCCTCCAGCACGCCGCGCTCGAAGGCGTCGTCGCGGATGCGGCGCTCGACCAGCGCCGACTTCAGCGGCCAGGGCAGTGGCGGCGGGTCGCGGAAGACCAGCCCGAGATAGGCGTCGAGCTGATCCACCGTGGCCACGCCGAAGGGATGCTCGCCGCGCAGCACCGCCTGGCCGAAGGCGTTGTCGCGGAAGCGCACACCAGCCGCGCTCATCAGAGTGACCGAGCGCAGGCCCTGCGAATGCCTCGATGCGACCAGCGCGGCGATGCCGCCGCCCATCGAATGGCCGACCAGATGCACCTGTGTCAGTCCCAGCGTCTCAATCAGGGCGGCTACACGCGCCGCCTGCGCGGCGTAGCCGTAGTCAGCCGGCGCGCGGCGCTCCGACTCGCCCCAGCCCGGCAGGTCGGGCATCAGCACTGGCACGTCGTCCGGCAGTGCGCGCAGCAGCGGCAGCCAGTTCTCCTTGCTGCCGGTGAAGCCATGCAGCAGCAGCCAGACCGGCTGCGCGGGATCGACAGCACCGCGCTGCAACAGCACCCAGCGCTCGCCTTCCACCTGCAGCTCGATGCGCGCAGCACCGCTGCGCCAAGCGTCAAGGCGCAGGGCCTGGCGCAGCAGCCAGTCCGGAGCGAGCAGGCCCAGCGCGAGATAGGCCAGCAGGGGCAGCGCCAGCAGGGCCAGCCAGGGCGCCCAGCGGCGGCGTCGACGGCTGAAACGGCGGCGCCGGCTCATCGGCCTACTTCAGCGCGGCTTCAACCGAAGCCGAGGTGATCGGGTGGTAGCCCGGGCGCGCTTCGGCGAACACCGCGCGGGCGAACTCCAAGCCCTCGGGCGTCGCCGCCAACGCGGCGTACACCGGCATGATCAGCTTGCGCCGACCGATGCGCTTCAGGAACTCGGCCATCGCCGGGCGCGCCTCGAAATAGCCGCTGCGCTCGGCCAGCGGATACCAGCGCATCGCGAACTCGCCGTTGGCGGTGCCGGTGAAGCGGAAGGCCTCATCCAGCGCGATCAACTGGGCGCTTTCCAACACCTCCGGCATGCCCTCCAGGAACTGCAGCCACTCCTGCGTACTCCACTGGGCGGTGTCGAGCTCCTTGGCGGCGGTCTTGCCATCGAGGAAGTCCCGGCGCGCGGCGTCGACCGCGGCGAAGCGCGCCGAACTGGCCGGCACCGCGAACTCGGGCACACCGGGCTCGAACAGCCAGGCCTGCAGTTCGGTCTCACTCACCACGTCGGGCTGCGCGGCCATCAGGGTCTCGCGCAGATGACCAAGGAACGTGCCGCTGTCGATGCTCTGGAAGGCATAGCGATCGAAGTAGCCGCGCAGGAAGGCATCGAAGGCCTCGCGACCGTAGCGCTGCTCAAGGAAGCTCAGGAACCAGGCGCCCTTGATATAGGCCACCGGCGACAGCGCGTCATCGGGATCGCGGCCTTGCAGCGGCGGCAGCACCAGCACCTGGTCCTTGGCGTCGAGCTCGGACAGCGCGCGGCGCAGGCTGGCCTGCTCGATCACGCTCTCCATCTGCGCACGCTCGGCGCCGTACAGAGCTTCGACGATGCGGTTCTCGACGTAGCTGGTGAAGCCCTCGTTGAGCCAGATGTCCTTCCAGCTCGCATTGGTCACCAGGTTGCCCGACCAGGAGTGCGCCAGCTCGTGCGCGATCAGACTGACCAGCGACTTGTCACCCACCATCACGGTCGGCGTGATGAAGGACAGGCGCGGGTTCTCCATGCCGCCGAAGGGAAAGCTCGGCGGCAGGATCAAGAGGTCGTAGCGCTCCCATCGGTAGGGGCCGTACAGCGACTCGGTGGCCTCGATCATGCGTTCGGTATCGGCAAACTCCTCGACCGCGGCGTCCAGGGTCTGCGGCTCGGCCCAGACGCCGGCGCGCGCGGAGATCGGCTTGAAGGCCAGATCGCCCACCGCGATCGCCATGAGATACGAGGGAATCGGCTGCGACATGCGGAACACGTAGCGGCCGTTGCGCACCGGGCTGACCGGATTGTCGGCGCTCATCAGCGCGACCAGGTTGGGCGGCGTATGCACCACCGCGCTGTAGGTGTAGCGCACGCCCGGCGTGTCCTGCAGCGGCACCCAGCTGCGCGCGTGGATGGCCTGCGATTGGCTGAACAGGAAAGGCTGCTTGCCGCCCGCCGTCATCGAGGGCTCCAGCCACTGCAGGCCGGAGGCGTTCTGCGAGGTGCGATAGCGCACGCGCACCACTTCGTACTGCCGGCGCATCTCGATGCGCAGGGCCGAGCCGAACACCGGATCGGGGGCGTCGAGCTTGAAGTCGAGCCGGCGCCACAGGCCATCGCTGCGGCGGCCCAGCACCTTGTCGATGCTCAGGTCGCGGGTATCGAGCACCAGCGTGCGGGCCTTTTCGTCCTGCCAATCGAGGGCGTAGTCGGCCGCGCCGCGCAGGCTGCGGGTGTCGAAATCGACGTGCAGGTTCAGCGCGAGATCGCGGATGCGGACCTTGTCCGGCTGGGCATAGCTGTGCTCGTCGCGGACGCGGTCGGCAAGCGCCGGATCGATCTCGACGGCAGGCTCGGCAGGGGCCGCCTGCACGGTGGCGAAGGCGCCGAAGACGAGCAGCCCGAGCAGGCTGAGAAGAACGGAACGCGAGGCGGAGCGCAGGGCCATGGGCGGAACTCGCAGGCAGATGTGAAAACCGCGCGAGTCTAGCAGCCGCTCTCGATTTCCACCCACGGGCGGCTGCGCGTGTTGGGCGTCGATGCCCGTGCCGAGGTCGGACACATGCGGTTCGAGCGCCCTGCGCGGCGAGCCGTCTGCGGCGTCGCTGCATGCAAGGCGTCAACCGAGTCGCAGGTACATCCGCTGCCCCCACGCACCCAATCCGCGCCCAACGGCCTGCGGCTTCGCTGCATGCAAGGCGTCCTTCGCGGTCGTGGGACCCGCCCTATTCCGGCTGGCGCTCTTGCGAATCCCGAATCCCGAATCCCGAATCCCGAATCCCGAATCCCGAATCCCGAATCCCGAATCCCCAATCCCGGCTCTTCAGAGCTTATGCCCCGAGTGGATCGCACAGATCCCGCCGGTGAGGTTGCGGTAGTCGCAGCGCTCCAGGCCCGCGGCTTCCATCATCGCCTTCAGTTCGTTCTGCGGCGGATGCTGGCGGATCGACTCGGCCAGGTACTGGTAGCTGTCGGCGTCACCGGCGAACAGCTTGCCCAGCCGCGGCAGCACCTGGAAGGAGTGGAGGTCGTACAGCGGCTTCAGCCACTGCGGCTGCACTTCGGAAAACTCCAGCACCAGGGCACGACCGCCGACCTTCAGCACGCGCTGCATCTCGTTCAGCGCCTTCTGCTTGTCGGTGACGTTGCGCAGGCCAAAGGCGATGGTGACCAGATCGAAGCTGGCGTCCGGAAACGGCAGCGCCTCGGCATTCAACTGGGCGTAGCGCAGGCCGCGCACCAGGCCGCGGTCGGTCAGCCGGTCACGGCCCACGCGCAGCATGTCGCCGTTGATGTCGCCGATGATGACCTCGCCGCTCTCGCCGACCCGCTCCAGCAGCAGGCGCGCGATGTCGCCGGTGCCGCCTGCCAGGTCGAGCACGCGGTCACCGCGACGCACACCGCTGGTGGCGACGAAGTAGCGCTTCCAGATCCGGTGGATGCCGAAGCTCATGAGGTCGTTCATGAGGTCGTACTTCGCAGCCACCGAGCTGAACACCTGGCCGACCAGGCGCTTCTTCTCGGCGGTCGGCACTTCACGGAAGCCGAAGTGGGTGGTCTCACCGGGGGCGCTCTGCGCGCGGCTGCTGTCCTGGGCGTCGCGGGTCGTGTTCATGGGGCGGGATTATCGCAGCATCGGATGGGCCGGGTGGGCGATGGCGGCCGGGCGTTGGCGGCGTTCGCCGGGAACGGGGTGAGGCGAGTGCAGAGCTCATGGTGGGCCAGGGCCCACGCCATGGAGACGGGCGCTGCACACGAACCCGCGCTCGCCCGCAGGAGGCGCCCCCTGCCCCTACACTGCGCGCCACGCCCTTGCGCCCCGCCCCATGACCGCGTTCGTCATCATCGTCTTCGCCCTCGTCTACCTCGGCATGGCGCTGGGCCGCCTGCCAGGGCTGGCGCTGGACCGCAGCGGCATCGCGCTGGGCGGCGCGGCCCTGCTGCTGGCCACGGGCGCCCTGCCCTACGGCGAGTGGGCGCAGGCGCTGGACCTGCCGACCCTGGTGCTGCTGTTCGCGCTGATGCTGATCGGTGGCCACTTCGCCGAGGCCGGCGCCTTCGACGCGGTAGCGCGCGCGCTCTCGCGCAGCCCGCTGTCGCCGCTGGCCCTGCTGGGCCTCGTGGTCGCCACCGGCGGCCTGCTGTCGGCGCTGCTGGTCAACGACATCGTGGTGTTCGCGCTGACGCCGCTGCTGGTCCACGGCCTCGCTGCGCGCGCGCTCGACCCGCGGCCCTACCTGCTGGGTCTGGCCCTGGCCAGCAATGCCGGCTCGGCGGCGACGCTGGTCGGCAATCCGCAGAACCTGCTGATCGGCGAGCTGGGCCAGCTCGACTTCCTGGCCTATCTCGCCGTCGCTGCCCTGCCCTCGGCGCTGGCCCTGCTCTGCGTGTACGCCGTGGTCGCTTGGACCTGGCGCGGTCGGCTGGCGGTGGCGGCGCGCGCCGAACCCTTGGCCGACTTGCCGCTGCAGCGCTGGCTGCTGCTGAAGAGCGTGCTCGCCGTGCTGGCCGTGGTGGTGGCGATGCTGCTGCTCGATCGCCACCGCGAGATCGCCGCGCTGGCGATTGCCGCCGTGCTGCTTGCCGGCCGCCGGATCGGCACCGCCGCCCTGCTGAAGCGCGTCGACTGGAGCCTGCTGGTGCTGATCGCCAGCCTGTTCGTGGTCACCGCCGCCTTTGCCGAGCTGCCGACCGCGAGTTCCGCGGTGGCGGCGCTGGACGCGGCCGGGCTCAACCTCGAGCGGCTCGGCCTGCTGGTGCCAGCGGCGCTGATCGGCAGCAACACCATCGGCAACGTGCCCCTGGTGATGCTGCTGGTCGAGACCCTCGGCGGGCTGTCGCAGCACGCACTGACTGCGCTGGCGGTCTTCTCGACGCTGGCCGGCAACCTGCTGCTGCTTGGCAGCCTGGCCAACATCATCACCGCCGAACGCGCCGCCCAGGCGGGCGTGCGGCTCGGCTTCGCCGACTTCGCCCGGGTCGGCATCCCCGTCACCCTGATCTCGACCGCGCTGGCCCTGGCCTGGCTGCTGCTGCGCGGCTGGAGCCTCTGATGTCCACAACCGCTGTCGCCTGGTCCTGCCTGCCCTTCGAGGCGCTCGACGTGCATCGCCTGTATGCGCTGATGCGCCTGCGCGTCGATGTGTTCATCGTCGAGCAGACCTGCCCCTATCCCGATCTCGACGGCCGCGATGCCCAGGCCGGCGTCTGGCACCTGCTGGGCGAACGCGAGGGTCGACTGCAGGCCTATGCGCGCCTGCTGCCGCCGGGGCTCGGTTTCGATACGCCGGCGATCGGCCGGGTCATCGTCAGCGCGTCGGCGCGCGGCGCGGGGCTGGCGCATGCACTGATGCGCGAGGCGATCGCCCGCTGCGAAGCGCTCTGGCCCGGCCAGCCGATCACCCTCGGCGCGCAGGCGCACCTGCAGGGCTTCTACGCCGCGCACGGCTTCGAGGTCTGCTCCGAGGGCTATCTCGAAGACGGCATACCGCATGTGGACATGCGGCGGGCGCGCGCCGACTGAGCGCAGGCGAGAACCATCCGCCCACTGCGGCGTCCAGGTCTTTTCACACGCTGTGAACGCTGAGCTGCGACAGCAGCGAGCCTCAGCCCAACAGCACGGCCTCGCCCTCGACCTGCACGGCGACCGCCGACAGCGATTGCCCCTTGCAGGGTCCGGCGACGCAGGCCCCGCCGGGCAGGGCGAAACTCGCGCCATGCGCCGCGCAGACGAGGCGGCCGCCCTCCATCAGGAACTTGCCGGGCGCCCAGTCGAGGCGGCGGCCCGCGTGCGGACAGACGTTCAGGAAGGCCTCGACGCGCTCGCCGCTGCGCACCAGCACCAGCGACTCCTCGCCACCGTCGATCGTCGCCTCCACGGCGATGGGCTGGGCCTCGGGCAGGTCGGACAGCAGACACAGACGTTGGGACATAGGCGGGCTCCGCGCGGGGCCTCCCAGCATACGCAGCCGGCGGCGAGCACGAAAAGCGCGGCAACACCGCCGCGCCCGATCCACGCGCGTGCGGATCGGCGCCTGCCCTCGACGGCGGCCGCGGGGGCTTTCATTCAGCCGAGGCTCGGCTTCGCGCTTGAGGCCGGAGCGATCCGCCTCAATACTCGACCGACGTCCGCCTCCAGCGGCCGCCCACAGGACCCACCATGCGCCCCGCCTTCGTCCAGCTTCGCCTGCCCCGCAACCCGATCGTGCGCCTGCTGTTGGCGGTGGCCGGCATCGCTGTGCTGTCCTTCTTCGCGCTGGCCGGGGCTGCGCTGGCGGCGGCCGTGCTCGCCGCACTGGGCCTGCGCCAGCTGTGGTGGAAACTGCGCGGAGGCCAGCCCGCACCGCGCTCGACCGCGCCCAGCGACGTCATCGAGGGCGATTTCACCGTTGTCGAGAAGGTGCAGGTTCGCCTGCCGCCGCAGCGGCAGGGCTGATACCGCGCAGAAGCCGCGCTCGGCCCGACGCCTCCTGGCGCACCGCCTCCGCTGAGAGCGTGTGGGAACCATCCGCCTGCTGCGGCCGCCTCGGGTCGCCCGTGGCGGCAGCGCGCCACGCGATTTCCGCGGTCATTGGATTCACCAAACTTTCTTGAATTCACTTTCCGCGCTTTGCCACGAACGCCCAGCAACGCCCTCGCTACGGCATCCGGGCTTATTCACACGCTCTGGGCGCTGCTCGACTGCAAGTCGAACCTTCGCCTGCACGATCGGCCCTCACCGCCCCGCAATCGCCTCGGCTATCCTTGGGCGCTGTCCCCCGGCGCTGCGCTGCGCCGATTCCGCTGGAGCCCGCCGATGTCCCCCAACGCCTCTTCGCTGCCGCTGCGCCCGCTGCTGCTGGCCGCCTTCATCCTCGCCGCCGCCGCCTCGCGCCTGCTGCCGCACGCCTGGAACTTCACCCCGGTGGAGGCCATCGCCCTGTTCGGCGGCGCCTACTTCGCCAGCCGCTGGGCGGCGTTCGCGGTGCCGCTGGGCGCCCTGCTGCTGAGCGATCTGTACATCGGCGTCTACGGCCTGATGCCGGTGGTCTACGGCTGCGTCGCCGCCTGCGTGCTGCTCGGCTTCTGGCTGCGCGACCGGGTCAGCGTGCTGCGCGTCGGCGCCGCCGGCCTCGCCGGAGCGGTGCTGTTCTTCGTGGTCACCAACTTCGCGGTCTGGGCCACCGCCGACAATCTCGGCACGCACCCGGCCTGCAACGTCGGCCTGACCGAATGCTATGTGGCGGCCCTGCCCTTCTTCCGCGCCCAGCTGCTGGGCACCGCGGTGTGGAGCCTGATCCTGTTCGGCGGCTACGCCCTGCTGCAGCAGCGCCTGCCGGCCCTTCGCACTGCCCGCGCAGCGGCCTGAGCCATGGGCAACAGGCTTTCCAAGATCTACACGCGCACCGGCGACGACGGCACCACGGGCCTGGGTGACGGCAGCCGCGTCGCCAAGGACTCCGCCCGCGTCACCGCCTACGGCACGGTCGACGAGCTGAACTCCTGCATCGGCGTGCTGCTGGCGCAGGACCTGCCCGAGGCGATCCGCGAACCGCTGATCTCGATCCAGCACCAGCTGTTCGACCTGGGTGGCGAGCTCTGCATCCCGGGCCATGCCGCGATGCAGGACGCCGATATCGAGCGCCTCGAAGGCATCCTCGACGGGCTCAACGCCGACCTGCCGCCGCTCAAGGATTTCATCCTGCCCGGCGGCGGCGCGCCGGCCGCGCACTGCCATGTGGCGCGCACCGTCTGCCGCCGCGCCGAGCGCGAGGTGGTCACCCTCGGCCACCACGATGCGGTGCGTCCACAGGCGATCCGCTATCTCAATCGACTGTCGGACCTGCTGTTCGTGATGGCGCGCGTGCTGGCGCGCGCCTCGGGCCACGGCGAAGTGCTGTGGAACCACGAGCGGCGCAAGGGTTGACGTTCTCCCGCTCTTGATTCGAGGACCCGCGCGGATGCTGCTGTTCACCCACCCCGTCTGCATCCGCCACAGTGCGGGCCCTGGCCATCCGGAATCGCCGCAGCGTCTGGCTTCGGTGCTGCATGCCCTGCACGGCATCGAGGATCTGCCGATCGACTGGCGCGAAGCGCCGCGTGCCACGCGCGAACAGCTGTTGCTGGCGCATACGCCGGCGCTGGTCGCCAGCATCCTCGACGTCGCGATCGAGGAGCAGCACCGCATCGACGAAGACACGGCGATGAACGCGGACTCGCCCGAGGCCGCGCGCCATGCCGCCGGCGCGGTCGTGGCTGCCATCGATGCGGTGATGGCGGGCGAGACCAAGCGCGCCTTCTGCGCGGTGCGCCCGCCCGGCCACCATGCGACACGCGCCCAGGCCATGGGCTTCTGCCTGTTCAATTCGGTGGCGGTGGGTGCGGCCCATGCGCTGGTGAAGCATGGGCTGAAGCGCGTGGCGATCATCGATTTCGACGTGCACCACGGCAACGGTAGCCAGGACATCTTCTGGAACGATCCGCGGGTGATGTACCTGTCCAGCCACCAGACGCCGCTCTACCCCTATACCGGCGAAACCCACGAGCGCGGCGCCGGCAACATTCTCAATTTGCCGCTGCCGGAAGGCGCCGGCGGCCAGGAGCTGCGCGAGCTCTACCGCGGCCATGCCCTGCCCGCCCTGCACGCGTTCCGGCCCGAGCTGGTGCTGGTCTCGGCCGGCTTCGACGGCCATCGCCTCGACCCGCTGGCCGGACTGAACCTCGAAGCCGCGGACTACGCCTGGCTGACCGAGGAGCTGATCGACCTCGCGGACCGCCACGCCCGGGGCCGTCTGGTGTCGGCGCTGGAGGGCGGCTATAGCCTCACCGCGCTTCGCGAATGCAGCGTCGCCCACGTGCGTGCGCTGGCCGAAGCCGATCTCGCCGCCAGCGCGTGAGCACCGCGCACGATTCCAGTGGCCCCATCGCCATCGCACCCGCAGATCCGCGCGCGATCGAGGCGCTGGACTGGGCCTGCGAGCGGCTGGGCCGAAAGGACCTCGCGCTGGCTCCCGCGGCCAGCGACGCCAGCTTCCGCCGCTACCTGCGGCTCGACGGCGCGCCCGAGCTGTTGCTGATGGACTCTCCACCTGCACAGGTGCCGCTGCAGCCCTGGCTGGACGTCGGCGCGCTGATCGGCGGCGCCGGCCTGCGCGTACCGAAGGTGATCGCCGCCGATGCCGGGCTTGGCTTCGCGCTGATCGAACACCTCGGCGATGCGCTCTACCAGCATCGGCTGGACGAGCACAGCGCCGACGCCCTGTACGGCCGCGCGATGGAGGCCCTGCTGCGCCTGCAGACCCTGCCGGCCGAGGCCGTACAGCCGTATGAGCAGGCCCGCTTCGAGATGGAGCTGGAGCTGATGCCGGAATGGTTCCTGCGGCGGCATCTGGGCATCGCGCTCGAATGCGAGGACTGGGACCCGATCGAGTCCGCCTTCCGCCTGCTGCTCGACTGCGCGATGGCACAGCCGCGGGTGTTCGTGCACCGCGACTACCACAGCCGCAACCTGATCGACTGCACGCCCGGCCCCGGCATCATCGACTTCCAGGATGCACTTGGCGGCCCGCTGACCTATGACCTCGTCTCCCTGCTGCGCGACTGCTACCTGCGCTGGGACGAAGCGCGCGTGCAGGCCTGGGCCGAGGACTTCCGCCGCGAACTGGTGCGCGCCGGGCGGATCGCCGATGCGCCGCAGCGCTTCTTCCGCGCCTTCGACCTGATGGGCCTGCAGCGCCATCTGAAGGTGCTCGGCATCTTCTGCCGCCTGCACTACCGCGACGGCAAGGCCGGCTACCTCGCTGACTTGCCGCGCGTGCTCGGCTACGTGCTCGATATCGCCGCGCGCCACCCCGAGTTGGCTGACTTCCGCGTGCTCATGCAGCGTTTCACCGAAGGCCGCGACCTCACCCGGCCGCGCGCAGACGCATCGGCATGAGCGCGGTCGACGTCGCCTTCCTCCTCGCCGCCGGCCGCGGCGAGCGCATGCGCCCGCTCACCGACGTGACGCCGAAGCCCCTGCTGCCCGTCGGCGGCAAGCGCCTGATCGAGTGGCATCTGGAAGCGCTGGCCAAAGCTGGCGTGCGACGCGTGGTGATCAACATCGCCCACCTCGCCGACTGCTTCGAGCCGGCGCTGGGCGACGGCACGCGCTACGGGATCTCGATCCGCTACAGCCGCGAGGCCGAGCGTCTGGAGACCGGCGGCGGCCTGCTGAACGCCCTGCCCCTGCTGGATGCGCCGCGCTTCCTGCTGGTCAACGGCGACGTGTTCTGCGACGTCGACTACGCCGGCTTCGCACTCGCGCCGAACGATCTCGCCCAGCTGCTGATGGTCGACAACCCGCCGCAGCACCCGCGCGGTGATTTCCACTTTGAGGGCGGGCGCCTGCGCAGCGAGGGCGAACCACGCCTGACCTATGCCGGCATCGGCCTGTTCGACGCCCGCCTGTTGGACGGTTGGCGCGAGGTCATCGGCGACAACGAGGACAGCCGCCGCAGCCCGCCGCGCTTCGGCCTCGCCCCACTGCTGCGCGCAGCGATGGGCGCCGATCGCATCGCCGGGCTCAAGCACACCGGCGCCTGGGAAGATGTCGGCACGCCGGAGCGGCTGGCGGCCTTGGATGCGCGATTGCGCGCGCAGCCGCACACCTGAACCCGCAGCCCCGCGCTTCCGCTAAAGTCGGCCCGCGGCGAACGGCGCCGCTGGACTGTTCGGGGGCGACATGAGCTTCATCAGTGAATTCAAGGCCTTTGCCATGCGCGGCAACGTCGTCGACTTGGCGGTGGGTGTGGTCATCGGCGCGGCCTTTGGCAAGATCGTCGGCTCCCTGGTCGACGGCATCATCATGCCGGTCATCGGCCTGATCGTTGGCGGCGTGAACTTCTCCGACCTCGCGATCACGCTCAAGGAAGGCGCGGAGGGCGTGGAGCCGGTGCTGTTCAAGTACGGCGCCTTCCTGCAGACGGTGGTCGACTCCACCATCATCGCGTTCGCGATCTTCATGGTGATCAAGCTGATGAATCGCCTGCAGCGCAAGCAGGAAGAAGCGCCCGCCGCGCCGCCGGCACCGCCGGAAGACGTGCTGCTGCTGCGCGAGATCCGCGATCTGCTGAAGAAGTGAGTTCGAGAGCCGGGCAGGCCGATTCGGCTCCCGGCCTTTCCGCACATGCCGGTGCCCTCGGGCGCTGGCATGGTTCCAGCGTTCTCCTGCCTCCGGAAGTTCCGCCATGCGTCTGCGCGTTTGCCTGCTCGCCGCCCTCTTAGCGCTGAATGCGCATGCCTCTGAGCCAGCCTCGCCTGTCGTGGCGCCGCTGTCAGCCGGGAGCCTTGCGAACGCCGCCGCCCTGCGCGACAAGCACGTCGAGGCCGGCGCCGCTTATGCCATCGTCGAGTCGCTGACCACCGAGGTCGGGCCGCGCATGGCGGGCACCAAAGCCGATGCCCGCGCGATCGAATGGGCGCTGGCGAAGTTCGGAGCGCTCGGCTTCGATGACGTGCGGATCGAGCCCTTCAGCTTCCCCTACTGGCGGCGCGGTCATGAGCGCGGCGAGATTCTTGCGCCGTATCCGCAGCCGCTGGCGATCACCGCGCTCGGCGGCAGCATCGGCACCGGCGGCAAGCCGCTGGAAGCCGAGATCGTGGCCTTCGACAGCATCGCCGCGCTGCAGGCCGCCCCGACCGACGCGGCCGAAGGCAAGATCGTCTTCATCAGCCAGCGCACCCAGCGCGCGCGCGACGGCCGCGGCTACGGGCTCAGCGTGATCGGGCGCAGCTCGGGCGCGGTCGAGGCCGCGAAGAAAGGCGCGGTCGGCCTGATCATCCGTTCGATCAGCACCAATACCGATCGCTTCCCGCACACCGGGATCATGCGCTACGCCGAAGACGTGAAGCAGATCCCCGCGGCGGCGGTCTCGAACCCCGACGCCGACCTGCTGACGCGCATGATCGAGCGCGGCCAGCCGGTGCGCATCCGTCTCGACATTGATGCCGAGAACCGCGGCGAGGCGACCAGCTACAACGTGATCGGCGACATCCGCGGACGCGAGCTGCCGGACGAGGTCGTGGTGATCGGCGGCCACCTCGACTCCTGGGACCTCGGCACCGGCGCGCTCGACGATGGCGCCGGCATCGGCATCACCATGGCCGCAGGCGCCGCGCTGCTGAAGCTCGATCAGCGTCCGCGCCGCACCGTGCGGGTGATCGCCTGGGGCAACGAGGAACAGGGCCTGCTCGGCGCGCGCGCCTACGCCGCCGCGCATGCGGAGCAGATGGCGAAGCATGTGATCGGCGCCGAGAGCGACTTCGGCGCGGGCCGCATCTACGCCCTGCGCGCAGGCGTGGAGCCCACCTATTGGCCGCTGCTGGAGCAGATCGCCGAGGTGCTGGCGCCGCTCGGCATCCCCTTCGAGCGCGAGGGTGGCGGCCCCGGCCCGGACGTCGGCCCGCTGGTGCAGCGCGGCGTGCCCTGGGCCCAGCTGGCGCAGGACGGCATGGACTACTTCGACTACCACCACACCGCCAACGACACCCTGGACAAGATCGACAGCGAGGCGCTGGACCAGCAGGCGCGGGCGTATGCGGTGTTCGCCTATCTCGCGGCCGAGGCGGAGAGCGGGTTCGGGCGCGTGTCCAGGCAGCGCTGACGGGGCTCAGGGCTCGCGAGCGAGGGCGCCAGGGCTGGTCCGGACGCCCAGGGCAGGCACACGGCTTCAGCGCCGGTATTCGGCCGAGGCGGCGAGTTCTTCCTCGCCCTGCGGCGAGATCGTGTAAAGGCGCAGTTCGAGCCGGGTCGGCTCGGGACAGTCGAGCTCCAGCCGCCAGGTCCAGTCCGCGCTGATGCCCTCGCCGCCCTGCCCGCTCAGGCGCAGCAGCCCGCTTTCGTCCAGCCAGCCGCGCAGGGCCAGCACCTCGGCGCCGCCCACGGCACCGCCGACACCGCTGTCCATCCAGGCGCCGCTGGCGCGGCGGCTACCGGGATCCACTGCCAGCAGCAGATGGCCCTCGCGGATGCGGTCCTCGAAGGTCCACACGTAGCGCAGCCGGGCACGCGTAGGCGTTCCGGCCTGCACGCAGCGCAGCCAGGCGCTGGAGGTGTGCTCGGGATGCGCGGCATGGCCGGCGTGGAGACGGGTGACGCCCTCCCAGTCGCCGCACAGGGTCGCCAGCAGATCGATGTCTTGGCTCGGGTCCATCTGGGCGGTTCCGCGTCGCGCGTTCGGATGGGAGGGCATGCTGGCGCGGACCCGCGCCGGCGTCGCGTGATGGGCGTCACGCCGGTGCGGGAAACCCGCCGCTGCGTCAGCGCCCCAGCACCTGCTTCAGGGCGCCGAGCACGCGGTCAACGCACTCCGGCCGGCTGCTCTCGCCCATCAGGCCGATGCGCCAGACCTTGCCGGCCAGGGGCCCGAGGCCCGCGCCGATCTCGATGCCATGCTCGTTGAGCAGGGCGCGGCGCACGCCGAGGTCGTCGGCGCCCTCGGGAATCCGGATGGCGTTGAGCTGTGGCAGGCGGGCGGCCTCGGGCACCAGCAGCTCCAGGCCGAGCGCATCAAGGCCGGCGCGCAGTCGCAGGTGGTTGGACTGATGCCGCGCCCAGGCGCCTTCCAGCCCCTCCTCCGCCAGCATGAGCAGGCTTTCGTGCAGGGCGTAAAGCATGTTGACCGGCGCGGTGTGGTGATAGCTGCGGCCACCCTCGCCCTGCCAGTAGTTCATCACCAGCGACAGATCGAGGAACCAGCTCTGCACCGGGGTCTTGCGCGCACGCACGGCGGCCACGGCGCGCTCGGAGAAACTCACCGGCGACAGGCCCGGCGGGCAGGACAGGCACTTCTGCGAGCCCGAGTAGATGGCGTCGATGCCCCAGGCGTCGACTTCCAGCGGAATCCCGCCGAGGCTGGTCACCGCGTCGACGATCGATAGCGCGCCGTGCTGCGCGGCCAGCGCACACAGGGCCTGGGCGTCCGAACGCGCGCCGGTCGAGGTCTCGGCGTGCACGAAGCCCAGCGCCTTGACGCCCGGATTGGCCTTCAGCGCGGCTTCGACCTTGTCGACGCTGACCGGCTGGCCGAAGTCGTCCTCGACCAGGATCGGCACGCCGCCGGCGCGCAGCACGTTCTCGCGCATGCGTCCGCCGAATACGCCGTTGACGCAGACGACCACTCGATCGCCGGGCTCGATCAGGTTGACGACGCAGGCCTCCATGCCGGCCGAGCCGGGAGCGGAAACGGGAAACGTCAGCGCGTTCTCGGTGCGGAAGGCGTAGCGCAGCAGCAGCTTGATCTCGTCCATCAAGCCCACGAAGGCCGGGTCGAGATGGCCCAGGGTGGGACGGGCCAGTGCGTCCAGCACGCGCTGCGGCACGGTGGATGGCCCCGGCCCCAGCAGCAGGCGCTGCGGCGGGTGGAAGGAGCGGCTCGGCAGGGCGGCGGTCTGGGGCATGGGGCGAGAGGTCCAGGGAAGGCAGCCCCGGAACCTCGCAGGGGGACGCCGCGCCGTCAAGCCAGCCGTGCGGCTGCGGCTGCGCTCGTCATACCGCACCCCCTCGCGTTGCCGCGGCCCAGCGCTTGCATGCGCCAAGCGTTCCCACCCCACCGGAGCGTCCGATGCTGGGCATGGTCTTCACCGAACTCATGGACATGGTTGAAACGCGCTACTCGCCAGAGCTGGCGGACCGGGTGCTGCAGCGCGCCGCGCTGCCCCATGGCGGCGCCTACACCGCCGTGGGCTACTACCCGCACGAGGAGATCGTGCGCCTGGTCGGCCTGCTGTCCGAGGAGACCGGACAGCCGGTGGACACGCTCGTGCGCGGCTTCGGCCAGCATCTGCTGGGCCGATTCGAACAGGCCTATCCGGAGCTGTTCGCCGGCAAGCGGACCCTCTATGACTTCCTGGCCAGCATCGAGTCGCACATCCACGTCGAGGTACACAAGCTCTATCCCGAAGCGCGGCTGCCGCGTTTCGAAGTGCTGGAGCGCGGGCCACGACACCTGCAGCTCGCCTATCGCTCGCCGCGGCGGATGAGCGCGCTGGCCGAGGGCCTGATCATTGGCGCTGCCGATCTCTACAAGGAGCCACAACGACTGGAACTGCGCGAGGCGCCGGAACTGGGGGCCGATGCGATGGTGTTCGAACTCCATGCCCTCTACTGAACCCGGCGGCGCTACCCACACCATGCCTGGACTGCTGCTGCCGCCCGCATCGGAGCCTCAGGATCCCGCCGCCCAACAGCGCCTGGCCCTGATGGAGCGCCGACTGGAGCGCGAGCGCGAGGCGCGGCGCCAGGCCGAAGCCCTGCTCACCGCCAAGAGCCGCGAGCTCTACCTCAGCGCCGAGCGCGCCCGCGAGGCCGAGCACACCCTCGCGCTGGCGCTGTGGGCCAGCGGCGAGAGCATCTGGGAGTGGGAGGCCGCGAGCAGTCGTCTGAGCCTGCGCAGCTTCGAGGGCGACCGCCTGCAGACCCTCGATGACGCGCCGCAGATCCTGCTCGACGACGCCGGCAGCGTGCACCCGGCCGACATCGGCGAGGCCAGTACGCATTGGCGCGATTACCTGCGCGGCGCCGCCGAGTCCTTGGAGTGCAGCTTCCGCCTGCGGTTGAATTCGAACTGGCGCTGGGTGCGCATCCGCGGCCGCGCGGTGGCACGCAGCGCCTCGGGCCGGATCGAGCGCATCGTCGGCACCCTGCGCGACGTCACCGCCGAACGCGAGGCGGAAGAGGCACTGCACCTGCTGAGCGACGCTTTCGACAAGGCCCGCGAGCCGATGCTGATGCTCGACCGCCGCGGCGTGATCCACGAATGCAACCGCGCTTTCCACGATCTCGTTGGCATCGACAGCTTTGGCAAGGGCAGCCATGTCTTCAGCCTGCTGCAGGGCGACCGCAGGGCACTGGAGCACCTGCTGATCGAGGTCGGCGAAGGTTGGCGCGAGCAGCTGCAGCTCAAGCGCGCCGACGGCAGCCTGCTGCCCGTCGAACTCAGCATCCTGCGGGTGATCGAAGGCGCCGAGCGCCGCGGCATGCTGGTCGCCACGCTCAGCGATCTCAGCCTGCAGCGCAGCGCCCAGGCGCGCGCCCAGCGCGCCAGCCTGCTGGATGGCCTGACCGGCCTGGCCAACCGCGCTCACTTCGAGAACCGTCTCAAGCTGCGTCTCGCCCGCGAGCAGGGTGCTCCACTGGCTCTGCTGTGGATCAACCTCGACGGCTTCCGCGCGATCAACGACTCGCTGGGCCATGCCGCAGGCGATGCCTTCCTGTTCGAGACCGCGCAGCGCCTGCAGGACCTGGCCGGCGAACGCGACGAGTTGGCGCGCTTGAGCGGCGACGAGTTCGCCATGCTGCTCGATGGCGAGGACGCCGCCGGGCGCGCGCCCACCGCCGCGCGCCAGATCATCGCCACCGTCGGCGCGCCGATGCAGATGGGCGAGCGCATGGTCTCGGTCAGCGCCAGCATCGGCATCGCCCTGTTCCCCGAGGATTCGCGCCTGGCCGATCAATTGCTGCAGCAGGCCGAGACGGCCATGCGCAAGGCCAAGCAGCGGGGCCGCGCGCGCGCCGAGTTCCACCGCGGCGAGTTGGGCGGCGAAGCGGCACGCCGACTGGAGCTGATCACCGAACTGCGCCGCGACATCGAGGCCGGCGCGATGGACACCGTGCTGCAGCCCAAGGTGAGCGCCGGCGGCTACGTGGTCGGCTACGAGCTGCTGATGCGCTGGAACAACCCGCGGCTGGGGCCGGTCTCGCCGACCGCCTTCATTCCCCTGTCCGAGGAGTTCGGCCTGGTCGGCGCGCTCGGCCTGATCGCGATGGAGCGCGCCGCTGCCTTCGCCGCGCACCTGCTGCGCATGGGGCTGCATACGCCGGTCGCACTCAATCTTTCGCCGCGGCAGGTGTTCGACCCTGACACCGAGCAGCAGCTGGTGGCGGCCTGTGCGCGGCACAGCCTGCCGCACGACATGCTGGAAATCGAGCTGACCGAGTCGGCCCTGCTCGAGAACATCGAAGCCGGGCGCAGCTTTCTGCGCCGGCTGTCCGAGCAGGGTTTCAAGCTCTCGCTGGACGACTTCGGCACCGGCTTCTCTTCCTTGGCCTACCTGCGGCGGCTGCCCTTCAACACCATCAAGATCGACCGCTGCTTCATGGACGACATCGATACCGATGCGCGCGCCCTGCGCCTGCTCGAAGGCATGGTCACCCTGTGCCAGTCGCTCGATATCGCCGTGGTGGCCGAAGGCGTGGAGACCATCGCCCAGCGCAACCTGCTGGTGCGCATGGGCGTCGACCAGATGCAGGGCTACCACTTCGCTCGCCCGATGCCGGCCGAGGACGTGATCGCCCTGGCGACGCGTCGGCTTCCCCTCGGCGAGTGATCTCGCCCGCGGCACGTGCGCATCGGCGGGCGTGTCTGCAGCGGCCCGGACCCGTGCTTCTTGACGCCACGCAGCAGGCCCGGGGTCGGCGGGGCCGCTATGCTATCGCCCCCACCCTACGGAGGCGTATGCATGTTGCAGAAGATTTCCCACGGCCGCGTTCACGAGTTGCGCTTCGATCGCCCGCCGGCCAACGCCTTCAACCACGCCCTGCTCACGGCCCTGATCGAGGCGATCGACGCTGCGCCCGGCGAAGGCGCCGAAGGGCTGGTCATCTCGGGCAGCCCGGGCCTGTTCTCCGGCGGGCTGGACGTGCCGACCCTGCTCACGCTCGACCGCGAGGGCGTGCTCGCCACCTGGGGCGCCTTCATGCAGGTCTGCGCCAGGCTCGCCGCCTGCCCGATCCCGGTGGTGGCTGCCCTGACCGGCCACAGCCCGGCCGGCGGCGCGGTGATCAGCCTGTTCGCCGACTACCGGGTGATGGCGCGTGCGGGTGAGAAAGGTCCGTACCGCATCGGACTCAACGAAACCCAGGTCGGCCTGGTGGTGCCGGGCCCGATCCAGTACGCGCTGAAGCGCCTCGTGGGCGAGCGTATCGGCGAGCGCCTGCTGGTCGCCGGCGAAATGATCGAATCCACCCGCGCCGCCGAGATCGGCATGGTCGACGAAGTGGCCGAGCTCGACCAGGTGATCCCGCGCGCGATCGCCTGGCTGGAGGCCCACCTGAGCCTGCCGCGTCGGGCCATGCTGATCACCCGCGCGATGTCGCGCGAGTCCCTGATCCAGGCGATCTGCGCGCCCGACGCCATCGACCTCGGCCCCTTCATCGAAGGCTGGTACCACCCGGAAACCCAGGGCGTGCTGAAGGCGCTGGTGGCGCGGCTGGGCAAGTAGCCAGCGAATGCACGGGTAGGCGCGCAGCGAGCGCGCGCCTACCCTATGCGCCCCCGCGCCCGAGTGACTCCGCATGCCGCAGTTTGCCGCCCACCCCGAGCTCACCCCCGATGAGCGCGCACGCATCCCGCTGGATGTGGTGCGCGCGCTCGAAGAGGACATCGGCGGCGGCGATGCCACGGCCGCGCTGATCGACGCCGGCGCGCGCTCACGCGCCCGCCTGATTTGCCGCGAACGCGCCGTGCTGGCTGGCCGCGACTGGTTCGAGACCTGCTTCCGCGCGCTCGACCCCGAGGCGCGCATCGACTGGCGCGCAGCCGACGGCCAGTGGCTGCAGCCCGGCGCCGAGGTCTGCGCCATCGAAGGCACCAGCCGCGCCCTGCTCTCGGCCGAACGCAGCGCGATCAACTTCCTGCAGACCCTGTCGGCCACGGCCACCCGCGCTGCCGCCTTCGTCGAAGCCGTTGCCGGCACCCGCGCGCGCATCCTCGACACCCGCAAGACCCTGCCCGGCCTGCGGCTCGCACAGAAGTACGCGGTGCGCTGCGGCGGTGGACACAACCACCGCATCGGCCTGTACGACGCCGTGATGGTGAAGGAGAACCACATCGCCGCGGCCGGCAGCATCGCCGCGATCGTGGCGCAGGCGCGCCGCCAGTCGCCGGGTCTGCCCGTCATCGTCGAAGTCGAGACCTTGGATGAATTGGCGCAGGCCATCAAGGCCCGCGCCGACCGCATCCTGATTGACGACTTCAACGCCGAGGAGCGCCGTCGCGCGGTCGAGTTCACCGCCGGCCGCGTCCCGCTGGAAGTGTCCGGTGGCGTCGGCCTCGAAGGCATCCGCGCGATCGCCGAGAGCGGCGTCGACTGCATCTCGATCGGCAGCCTGACCAAGCATGTGCAGGCGATCGACTTCTCGCTGCGGCTCGCCGCGGTCGAGCAGGCTGTTGAAAAACAGGCTGCCAGCCCGGCCAAGGGTGGCCGGGACGACGAAGCAAGCGCGTAAGCGATGGATGTGTCGGGAGGCGGTACGGACCTGCGCCGGACCGCCGACTTGAAAAACTCCCCGGAAGGGAGTTCTTCAACAAGCGGCTAACCCTGCCCCCCCAGTTCAGGGGGTACACGCGGCACGCGTCGACACCTAGCCTGTCCGCGTCCATCCACGCCGACAGGGGGCGCTCCATGTTCAAGCAGATTCGCACGGCTCTCGGCCATCGCCGACTGGCGCTTTCACTGGCCCTGCTGCTGCCGGCCTCGGCCGGCCTCGCCCAGAGCATCGACTACACCGGCGGCTGGTGGCGCGCCGACGAGTCGGGCTGGGGCCTGTTCACCATCGACCAGGGCAATGTCCTGCTGCCGACCTGGTTCACCTATGACGTCCAAGGCCAAGCCAGCTGGTTCGTGATCGGCGGAGCCAGCCTGCAGTCCGACGGCAGCTACCTCGGCGATGTCTACCGCTTCACGGGCGTCCCCTTCACGCAGATCAACGGCCGTGCGTCGGAGACCGGCACCAAGGTCGGCAGTGCCCGGCTGCGCTTTCCCGCGCGCGATCGCATGCTGTTCGACTACACCATCGACGGCATCAGCCAGAGCAAGCAGCTCGATCGCTTCGTGTTCGACGGCCAGCAGCTCGAGTGCTCGGGCAGCAGCGCCGATCCGGCCGGCTTCAGCAACTACACCGCACTGTGGTGGAACCCGGACCAGAGCGGCTGGGGCGTGCAGATCAACCACGTTGGCGACCTGCTCTCGGCCACCTGGTACACCTATGGCGAAGACCGCAAGCCGGCCTGGTTCGTGTTCAACGCGACGCGTCAGGCCGACGGCCGCTACACCGGCCCGCTGCTGCGCGGTCGCACCGGCACCCGCTTCGATCAGATCAACGGCCAGCCGGCGGTGGGCCAGATCGAAGAGGTCGGCACGGTGAGCCTCAGATTCACCAACGGCGCCGCCGGCGAGTTCAGCTACACGATCGGCGGCAGCACCCGCAGCGTGCAGATCAGCCGCGCCGAGTTCGGCGCCCGCAGCAGCGAGTGCCGCAGCGTACCCGCCACGCCGGTCGGCGAGCCATCCGCGGGCGACGAGTGCTATCCCCCACTGCGCGTGGGCGACCGCTTCCTGCTGCAGGACGGCAGCGGCGGGCGCATCGAGCAGCGCGTCACCGGCACCAGCACCTACAAGGGCCGCCCGGTGTTCGTGCTGGAAGACCGCATCGTCGGCGACAACAGCGCGACCGTGCGCGAGTTCATCGAGCAGACCGACACCCACCGCATCTACCTCGGCGGCGAGGGTTTCATCCGCTCGGCCAACGCCCAGGGCACCTACGAGTACGAGCCGCCGGTGGAGATTCCGCGCCTCACCCCGGTCGGCACCGAACTGCGCCGCAGCTATGTGGTGAAGAACCGCTACACGGCGATGGGCATGCAGGTCGCCGCCGACGTGCAGACCGAACAGCTCACGGTGCGGACGGGCAGCGCCGACGTGAGCGCACCGGCGGGCACCTTCAATGGCGCCTGCAGCTTCGACACCCGCGTCACGCTCAACAGCACGGTCAACGTGGCGGGCTTCTCCGTCAGCACCCGCACCGAAGGCCGCACCCTGCTCTCCGCCCATCCCAGCGTCGGCACCGTGCGCAGCGAGCAGGAGTCGACCAGCACCACCAGCGCCGCCGGCGCGCCGCCCAGCAGCCAGACCACGCGCACGACCAGCGTGCTGGTCGAGGCCGAGGTCAACGGCCGCCGCTACCCCTGAGGCAACACGGATCAAGTCCATCCTGGCCTTGATCAGTGATCGCGAGTCCGGCGCAGGTCCGGACTCGCCTTGGCTGGATCAAGCATCGCGTGCTCGATCCGCGGGTGCGCCCGCCATGGCGCGCAACAACGCTGGATTCTCCAGCGTTGCCCTGAGCCCAGGCCCTGACCGGCCATCGAGCACTTCCCGCTGACACGCCCGCGATCCCCGGACGGCAGCCGCCAGACGCTGCCGCCGGGGCATCGCCCCGCAGTCTTCACAAACGCTTGATTCAGATCAGGAACGGCCACCCTGCCCTGCGGCAGCCTGTGCGCCCTGTCACCTCCACTAGCGCGAGACACCGCACATGGACTTCGACCTGATCGTGATCGGTGCCGGGCCGAACGGCCTCTGTTTCGCGCGGGCGCTGGCGGATGCCGGCCTCAGCATCGCCCTGGTCGACCAGCAGCCGCGCCAAGCGCTCGCCGAGGCCGAGTTCGACGGCCGCGAGATCGCGCTGACCCATCACAGCGTCGAGCTCCTGCAGCGCATGGGCGTGTGGGCGCACATCCCCGAGGACGAGCGCCACCCGCTGCGGGCCGCCAAGGTGCTGAACGGCGATGCGAAGCGCGGCATCGAGATCGACCCCGGCGCCAGCCCGCACGACCGCCTCGGCTGGCTGGTGCCCAACCACCTCATCCGTCGTGCGGCCTATGCCGCAGTGGAGGGGCAGGCCGGGCTGCACTGGTTCGATGGCCTGCGGCCGATCGCGGTGGACTGCCGCAGCAGCCATGCCGAGGTGCAGCTGTCCGACGGCCGCCTGCTGCGTGGTCGCCTGCTGGTCGCGGCCGACAGCCGCTTCTCCGAGACCCGACGCGCGCTGGGCGTCGCCGCCGACATGGAGGACTTCGGCAAGACCATGCTGGTCTGCCGCATGCGGCACGAAGTCGGCCACGAGCACACCGCCTGGGAGTGGTTCGGCTTCGGCCAGACCCTGGCCCTGCTGCCGCTCGGCGAGCGCACCGCCTCGGCCGTGCTGACGCTTCCGGCCTGCGAGATCCAGCGCCTCTTGGCGATGGACGAGGCCGCCTTCGGCGCCGAGATCACCCGCCGCTTCGACGGTCGCCTGGGCGCCATGCAGCCGATCGGCAGCCGCCATGCCTATCCGCTGGTCGGCGTGTATCCGCGCCAGTTCGTCGGCACGCGCTTCGCCCTGGTCGGCGATGCCGCGGTGGGCATGCACCCGGTCACCGCGCACGGCTTCAACTTCGGCCTGCTCGGCGTGGATCTGCTGGCCCAGCGCATCCGTCGGGCCCGCACCGTGGGCCTCGACATCGCCAATGCCCGCGACCTGCAGGGCTACCAGCGCGAACTGCGCCGCGCCACCCGGCCGCTGTACCTGGCCACCCGCGCGATCGCCCGGCTCTACACCAGCGACAGCGCCCCGGCGCGCCTGCTGCGCCGGGCCGGCATCGCCTTCGCCGCCCGCGCCCTGCCCTTCCGTCGCGCGCTCGCGGGCGCGCTGTCGGCCAGCGGCGACAGCCGCGAGCAGACGCGGCCGCTGACCCAGGGCCTGCGCGCACTGTTCTGAGGCAAGGCAGAAGAACTGAGCCTTTGCCGCGCGCCATGGAGGGCGCGGCAAAGCCGTAGGCTTCCGCCTTGCGCACAGGCGGCCCCGCCACGAGGCCCGCCCCCCACCAAAGCCACGCCCCACATCGCCACGCGCGCACCCATAATCGGGCCTTCACAACCCGCCCACGCGCACCGCCATGCCCGCTCATACCGACACCGGCTCCACCGACGCGACTTCGCCCAAGGCAACGCTGCCGAACAACGCACGCATCCGCCGCATCAGCGCCGCCGATGACCCCGCGGTGGCGAACATCATCCGCACCGTCATGCCGGAATTCGGCGCCGACGGCCCGGGCTTCGCCATCCACGATCCCGAAGTCGCTGCGATGAGCGAAAACTACGCCGCCCCCGGCCACGCCTACTTCGTTCTGGAGCGCGACGGCCGCGTCATCGGCGGCGCTGGCATCGCACCACTCGCGGGTGACGTGCCCGGCGTCTGCGAGCTGCGCAAGATGTACTTCCTGCGCGAGGCCCGCGGCATCGGCGCAGGCGCCGCGATGATGGCGGTCTGCCTCGACTACGCCCGCGAAGCCGGCTATCGCCAGTGCTACCTCGAAACCCTCACCGGCATGGACGCCGCCGCCAAGCTCTACGAACGCAGCGGCTTCAGCCGCATCCCGCGGGCCATGGGCGCCACCGGCCACTTCGCCTGCAACCGCTTCTACCTGCGCGAGCTCTGAGGTGAGCGCGCCCTTCGACCGCCTGCTCTGCGGCCTGCGCGCCGCCACGCTCGCCGACGAAAGCGGCTACGGCCTGATCGAAGACGCCGCCATCGGCATCCGCGACGGCCGCATCGCCTACATCGGCCCGCAGACGAAGCTCAGCGCCGAGCAGCGCCACCAGGCCCGCGAAATCGAGCTGTTCGACAACGCACTCGCCACGCCCGCCCTGATCGACTGCCACACGCATCTGGTGTTCGGCGGCAACCGCGCCCGCGAATTCGAGATGCGGCTGAACGGTGCCAGCTACACCGAAATCGCCCAGGCCGGCGGCGGCATCCTCAGCACCGTGCGCGCCACCCGCGAAGCCACCGAAGAACAGCTGCTCACCGCCGCCCTGCCCCGCGCCCGCGCGCTGATGCGTGACGGCGTGGCGACCATCGAGATCAAGTCCGGCTACGGCCTCGACATCGACACCGAGCTGCGCATGCTGCGCGTGGCGCGACGACTCGGCGAGGTGCTGGGCATCAGCGTGCGCACCACCCTGCTGGCCGCCCATGCCCTGCCGCCCGAATACGCCGGCCGCGCCGACGACTACATCCGCCACGTCTGCACCGCCATCCTGCCCGCCGCCCACAACGAAGGCCTGGTCGACGCCGTCGACGCCTTCTGCGAAGGCATCGGCTTCAGCCCCGAACAGACCCGCCGCGTGTTCGATGCAGCCACCGCGCTGGGCCTGCCGGTGAAGCTGCACGCCGACCAGCTCAGCAACCTCGGCGGCGCGGCCCTGGTCGCCGACTACGGGGGCCTGAGCGCCGACCACATCGAGTTCACCGACGAAGACGCCGTGGCCCGCATGGCCGAACGCGGCACCGTTGCCGTGCTGCTGCCCGGCGCCTTCCTCTGCCTGCGCGAAACCCAGCTGCCCCCCATCGACGCCCTGCGCCGCCACCGCGTGCCCATGGCCGTCAGCACCGATCTCAACCCCGGCACCTCACCGCTGATGTCCCTGCGCCTTGCCATGAACCTGGCCTGCACCCTGTTCCGCCTGACCCCCGAAGAAGCCCTGCGCGGTGCGACGGTGAATGCGGCGAAGGCGCTGGGGCTGGCGGATCGGGGACGATTGGTGGAAGGGATGCGGGCGGATATCGCGGTGTGGGGGGTGACTGAGGCGGCGGAGTTGAGTTACTGGATGGGGGCGGAGCTGCTACAAGCCACTCACTACGCGTCACAACGCCACGATTGACGGAGCTCTCCTGAACGCGTTCGAACATTCACCTGTGAAGCTTCTGCTGGCAGCAGCGCTGGCGATAAGCGCTTCGCGCGGCACCGCAAGCGAAGCCGTCGACCCGTCACCCGACGAATCACTCGCGCTTGAGGAACCCGCTCAGGGGATACTGCACCTGCAACGCCATGCCCTGATCGCACGCAGACTGGAGCAGCTGGCCGTACTGCTTTCGGACGGCTACGCCGTGCTAGGCGAGCAAAGAGACGGGGTGCGGTTCGGCCCCTTGCTGCCCGATCAGGGGCAGGCCGCGGTGGCAGTGTTCTCGCTCGAAGGCTTCCGCAAGAGCAACTCGCACAACGACTACCTCGCCGTGTTCGCGCACATAGTTAACGAAACCGGCGAGCTCGACGACCCTCATGAGCCCTACCGACTGCTGGACGTGATGCAGATCGGCGGCAAGGGCTGGCGCAGCTTCCCGAACGCCCCGGTGAGCATCGAAGCAGGTGTGATCTCGCTGGAGGGCTTGAAGTACGCAGAAAGCGATGCACTGTGCTGCCCGAGCCTGCCGTTTACGACCCGCTTTCGCTTCGAGAATGGCAGGCTGTCGGAGCTGACTTCTGCTCTGGCAACTGCCGAACCTGAAGTCGAGCTCTAGCTTGCAAGGGGAGGGCAGTTGGCTCAAGACCGAACTGTCCTAGCCCCTGCTTCGCGTGTGACGTCAAACCAGGCCCAGACATGCCCACCACCCGCATCGCCCTCGCCAACCTCCCAATCCCCGCCACCCGCGAAGCCGCGGTCGATGCCGCCGTCGCCGCCATCGCCGAAGCCGGGCGCCAAGGCGCGCTGATCCTCTGCTTCCCCGAGTGCTTTATCCCCGGCTATCGATGGCCGGGGGCGGTGATGCCGGCGCCGGAGACGGGCTTTCTTGAGCAGGCCGTGCGTGCGGTGGCAGATGCCTCGAAGGCGGCAGGCGTGGCGGTGATCCTGGGCACCGAGCGCATCACCGAGCGCGGGCTGCAGATCAGCGCCTGCGTGATCGGTGCCGATGGCGAGATCCTCGGCTGGCAGGACAAGGGCCAGATCGATCCGGATGAGGAGCCCACCTACCCCGCCTATGGCAGCGAGCGGCAGGTGTTCAGCGTGGGCCCGCTGCGCTTTGGCGTGGTGATCTGCCACGAGGGCTGGCGCTATCCCGAGACGGTGCGCTGGGCGGCGCGGCGCGGGGCACAGGTGGTGTTCCATCCGCATGCCGCCGTCGGCGAGCCCGGCGGCTTTCGCCCGCAGACCTTTGCCGACCCGGGCGGCAGCTTCCACGAGATGGCCGTGCGCTGCCGCGCCGCAGAGAACACCGTCTACTTCGCTTCGGTCAACTGTGCGAGCGAGGGTGTGCCGATCACTTCCGCGATCGCCGCGCCCGATGGGCGGCTGCTCTGCTGGCAGCCACATGGGGTACCGGGTTTGCTGGTGGCGGATCTCGATTTGCACGCGGCGACGGGGCTGCTGGCGCAGCGATGCAGGACGTCCGGTCTGTAGGGGCGTCTTTGCCTGCCGGCCTCGCTTGGGTGCTCGCGATGGGGTGGCAGGGCGTTGGCGAAGACCTTGGCGAGCGAGTGGCTCATGGTGGGCCGGGGCTCACCCTATGGCGCTCCGGCGAAGCTGTGGGCGATCTTGCGAGGTATGAAAGCTGAGTCGCCGGGGCCTGCTTCGTCAGTTCAGCGCTTGCTCGATCCAAGTCAGGGCCTGGGCCGCCGTGAAGATCGGCACGCCTTCGTGTTCACCGAGATCAAGCAAATCGAGATCGCCCGAGACGATCAGGCGGGCATTGGCCGCAAGCGCACAGGCTAGGACGTGATCGTCATCAGGGTCGCGCTTGACGACGCGCCGCACCGTTGCAGGCGACACATGCGTCACCAGCGCGGCATAGCCATTGAACAGCGTACGCGCAGACGTTCCGCGCTTGGCCAGTGTTCGGGCGAACTTCGGCCGGTCCAGCACGCCCTGAAGCTCGGCCAGCAGGGCGGTGCTGCTGAAGAGTTCGATACGCCCATCGAGCGCGGCGTCGATCAAGTGTCAGGGCGGTCCTCCGGGCCAGAGCAGGCCCGAGACGGCCGTGTTGGTATCAAGTACCAGCCGCACGTCGCTGCGCATCGCGATAGGCGGTGATCTCGCTGTCAATCTCGGCTGCGGTCAGCGCAGGCACGGGGTCCGCGGCCAGCGAATGCCTCGCGGCCCGCAGTTGCGCCACTCGTTCTACTCGCAGCTGCTCACGCAGCAACGCTTCGATACGCTCGGCGCGCAGCAGACCGGCGCTCGCGGCTTCTTCGGCAAGCTGGTCTGGCAGGGTGATCTGTACGGTGGTCATGACGCAGGGCCGAAGTTCGGGGTGGGTCGATTCTAGTCCTGGAGGGATGCCGGGCAAGCAGGCGAGCACTGCCTGATCTGCTGATGGCCGATCTGGATTCAAGTGCAGCGACTGGGGTTCTGGTGCAGCGGTCCAGAGGGTCGAGGGTGTAGGGGTGCTCTTGCCCTTGGCCTTGCGCGGGTTATTGCGATGGGAGGGCGGGGGCCTTGGCGAAGACCGGGGCGGGCGTGCCGCTCATGGTGGGCCGGGGCGCACCCTATAGGTGCTCGGTGGCGCCGCGGTCCACGGTGTCGGCTCACGCTGGGAAGCTGGCTGTGCTTGCAGCTCAGCACGCGGAGCCCCAAAGTACACACACTCAAGTAAACACAGGTGCCAGCCATGGCGACCCTGACCTCTCGTGTGTTCAACAACGGCAACAGCCAGGCCGTGCGTATTCCGGCCGAGTTCAAGCTGGATACCGACCGCGTCACCATCACCCGCAACGAGGCGGGTGATCTGATCATCCATCCGCTGCGTGCGCGGCGTGGTGCTGCCCTGCTCGAAGCGCTTGAGGCGCTGGCAGACGCGGACGCGGAATTCGTTGCGGCCCTGGAGGCGGAGCGCGCCAGCCAGCCCGACGTGCAGGAACGCGAGCCGCTGTGATCTATCTGCTCGACACCAACATCCTGATCTACCTGATCAAGAACCGGCCGCCCAGCGTGGCGCAACGAATTGATGCGCTGCCGGAGTCCGACGAGATCTGCATGTCCTTCATCACTTGGGCGGAATTGCTGAAGGGCGCGGAGCGCAGTACGCGCAAGGCCGAGGTATTGCGACGGCTCGACCAGCTCAGCCGCCAGGTGCCTGTGCGGTATCCGAGCGGCCCGGCCATCTGCCGGCACTATGCCGAGCAGGCGACTCAACTGAAGGATCAGGGCACGCCGATCGGCGCGAACGATCTTTGGATCGCCTGCCACGCCCTCGCCGATGCGGCCACGCTGGTGACGCACAACACGCGCGAGTTTGCGCGTGTCAGCGGATTGAGCGTGGAGGACTGGGCTTCGGAGGTGGCGGATTGAGCGAGTGACCTGCTGGCAACCGCAGGCCCCGCCGAGGCTGCTGGTGGCACGTCTGGATCTCGATACCGCGAGCGGGCTGCCAGCGCAGCGGTGCGAGGTGTCGGGGGTGCAGGTGTGTCCTTGCCTGCTGACCTCGCGCGGGTGCTTGCGATGAGGTGGCAGGGCGTTGGCGAGGACCTTGGCGAGCGTGTGGCTCATGGTGGGCCGGGGCCCACCCTATGCGCGCTTCGGGGGCCGATGCGGCGGGCTTCGGCGCAATACCCCACAGGGTGTATTGAACCTCTAACCCCCAGAGGGTATAAAGCGTCGAAATCCCCCACAGGGTATACGCCATGCGCCTCCATGCCGACACCCCCCAACAGCTGGCCGCCGTGCTGCGCGGCCGGCGGCTGAGCGCTGAACTGACCCAGCGCGAGGCGGGCAGCAAGGTGGGGCTGTTGCAGAAGACGGTCTCCAGCCTCGAAACCGACCCCAGCGGCAGCAGCATCGCCAGCCTGTACAAGCTGCTCTCCGCCCTGCAGCTGCGCCTGGTGCTGGAGCCGAACGAAGCGCCGGCGGACGATCCGCAGTCGCCGGAGTGGTGAGGTGAGGCGCGCACGCGGCCCTCGCCAGCTGGCGGTGTGGATGAACGGCGAGTTCGTTGGCCGCTGGCGCATCGGCGCAGGTGGCGTGCATGCCTTCGGGTACGAGGCGAGCTGGCTGCAGTCCAAGGCCGCACGTCCGCTGTCGCTGTCTCTGCCCTTGCGCGCCGCGCCCTACACGGGCCCGGTGGTGGAGGCCTTCTTCGACAACCTGCTGCCGGACAGCCCGGCCATTCGCCAGCGCCTGCAGTCGCGCTTCGGTGCCGCCAGCCAGCGCGCATTTGATCTGCTGGCGGAAGTGGGTCGCGACTGCGTGGGCGCGGTGCAGCTGCTGCCGGACGAGGTGGCGCCCGCGCCGATTGATCGCATCGAGGGCGAGCCGATGCGCGAGGCCGATGTCGCCGCCCTGCTCCGGCGCACACCGGCACTCTCGGGGCTTGGCCGCGACGACCAGGTCGACCTGCGCATCTCGCTGGCCGGCGCGCAGGAGAAGACCGCCCTGCTCTGGCACGCTGGCGGCTGGCAGCGCCCGCTGGGCACCACGCCGAGCACGCACATCTTCAAGCTGCCGCTGGGCAGGGTCGGCAATATGCAGGCCGACTTCGCCACCTCGGTCGAGAACGAGTGGCTGTGCGCGCAGCTTCTGCACGCCTTCGGCCTGCCGGTGGCGGAATGTCGCATCGCCCAGTTCGAAGAGCAGAAGGCACTGGTAGTGCAGCGCTTTGATCGGCGCCTGGCCAAGGCCAGGACACATTGGCTGCGCCTGCCGCAGGAAGACTTCTGCCAGGCCACCGGCACACCGCCGGCCTTCAAGTACAAGGCCGACGGTGGGCCCGGCATCATGCAGGGCATGCGGCTCCTGCTGGGCTCGGCACAGGCCGAGGCTGACCGCGAGACCTTCTTCCGCGCGCAGTTGGTGTTCTGGCTGCTCTGCGCCACCGATGGCCACGCCAAGAACTTCAGCCTGCACATCGAGGCCGGCGGCCGCTATCGGCTGGCGCCGCTGTACGACGTGCTGTCGGCGCATGCGGTGCTGGGCAAGGGCCGCAATCAGCTTGCCCCCGAGCGCGCACGCATGGCGATGGCAGCACACAGCACGCATCGTCACTCCCTTTGGAAGCGCATCCTGCCCCGCCACTGGGACGCCACCGCGCATCGCTGCGGCTTTCCAATCGAGCGCGCGCGTGCGCTGCGTGAGGACTTGGCGGAACGGGCGCCGGTGGTGGTCGAACAGGTGGCCCGGCAGCTGCCCGAGCGCTTTCCTGGAGAGCTGGCGGAGCGCGTGCTGGAAGGCGTCGCAGCGGCAGCGAAGAAGCTGCACACGCTGGAGTGAGCCGCGCCCGCTACGCCAATTGACGATCCAATCACACTGGCACGCCACGCCGCCTCGCGAGGGGCGCACATGCCCTACGCTACTGCCTCGAACAGCATGCCGAATGCACCGGATGACATCGCCGTATCGGCCCTCGCAGCAGTTTGAACCACCACCCTCCGCCCCGACGACAGCGTCCGGCCTGTCGATACCAGGCATCGTCATCTGGGCGCTCGGCCTGTTTCTGCTCACGGTAATGGCGAGCAGCGTGATCACTGCGCTCGGCTTCACAAGCCTTGGACTTACAGCGCAGGACGTCACCCAACCCATGGGCCTGTTCCGGCTGACCCAGCTGATTGCCTGCGGAGTGCTCGAATCACTGGTCTTCGCCTGGGTCGGCACACGAGCCCATTCAAGGCCGGCGAGAGATATCACCGCGGTACTTGTCGCCTACCTGATCCTGGGCACTTCGATCTCGGCCCTCTTCCTGGACGTGTCCCTGCTCCAGGACGCGATAGAGGGCTGGCTGCCAGCCCTTGTTTCTGCAGCGCTTGGCTACGCGATTGCAAGGCGGCTCGCGTGAAAAGGCATGCGCCAAGCGTCTACCACTTCAGGAGCATCGAGACAGGCGGAAGCTCACCCCTGTTGCAGTCGCGAGGGTGCACAGGACACTCCGTCGCGGACCGGACCGAGCGATAAATCCAATCGAGTGATCCCCACCTCGGAGCATCGATCTTCCGTTTGAAGAACTCGCCCAAGCTGGGGCACCCCATGCCGGCGAGGGACGCCACCACCACCGTGTCCGGAGACTCAACATGAAAGCCCTGCTCTTCCTCGGCTCCCGCCGAGCCTCGACACCACCGCAACCCAAGCGTCTGGGTGAGCGCGTCTGCGCGTTTCTCGGCGCGCACCTCGCCAGTCGCTTCGAAACCACGCTGATCGATCCGCTCGACTACCCGCCCACCGAGGTCTTCAAGCCGGTCTTCGCTTACGCCGAAAGCAGCAAGCCGGCACATCTCGCCGCGCTGGAGCGGCAGATCGTCGAAGCCGACGCCTATGTGATGGTGAGCCCCGAATACAACCACAGCATGAGCCCGGCGCTGGCGGACCTGCTGAATCACTTCCCAAGCTCGGCCTTCGCCTTCAAGCCCAGCCTGATCGCGACCTACTCCAGCGGCCAGTGGGGCGGCGCGCGGGCGGCGCTGAACATGCGCAGCTACCTGTCGGAACTCGGCTGCCTGCCGGTCTCGGCGATGCTGCACTTTCCGCATGCCGACAAAGCCTTCGAGGCCGACGGCAGGCCCGCCGCCGATCAGGACTCAGCGCGCTGGGCGAAGTACGCAGCGCGCGGCATCGAGCAGCTGCACTGGTGGGCAGAGGCCGCCGCGCAGCAGCGCGCGGGGGTCGATCCTTTTGCCGCGTCGCCGGCGTTCCGGCGAACGCCGAGCGAGCGCGATGCGCCCGCGGGGTGAGCAGGCGTCGGCCACGGCGGCGCAGTGAGAGGCGGTATCCCGGACGTTTGAGGCAGCGCACTTCGATGCGGCGGGCGCAGCCGAGCCGGCCCATGTCACCAGAACACCGGATCGTTCAAGGCCTCAACGCAGCGGCACGGCCCCGGCAGCGGAAGCAGAGGGGCCTCGCGCAGCGATTGACCTTGCCAGCCATGCGGCATCTGCAGCGGAAACGGCGCCTGCACCTCGTCCTCGCGCAGCGGCTGGAAGCCCACCTTGCAGTAGTAGTTGGGGTCGCCGTAGGTGAGGACGGCATCCACGCCGTGCTCGCGCAGGGCTTGCAGACCAAAGCGCAGCAGCTGCAGGCCGATGCCCTGATGCTGCCGGGCGGTGGCCACGGCCACCGGCGCCAGCACGAAGACCTGACGCGAGTCCTGCGGATAGCGCAGTCGCGAGAAGACGATGGCGCCGACCAGCTGGCCCGCATCCTCGGCAACGTAGGCAAGCCGATCCTCGGTCGGTGTCTGCCGCAGCAGATCGAAGGCGAGCTTGCCGATCAGTCGGCCTTCGCGCTCTCCTTCGGAGGCGGTGAAGCTGGACTCGACCAGTTGGGCGATCTCGTCGGCGCGGTCTGTGTGGGCTTGAAAGCAATGCATGGAAGACTCCGATGGCAAGGAAATCGATAGCGACGGTGAGCAGCGCTGGGGCGGAGCCGACCGCCTCGCTGCGCGCTCCCCCCAGGATTCTGAAGTTGAGGACCTGAAGGTGAGGATCTGAGAGTGAGGATCCGAGGATAGGCATCTGCGGATGTGGAGCCGCGCGCTCCGACAGGGCGGCCGGGGCAAGCGCGAGGCAAGGCAAGAGGCAGACCGCAGGGGCGTGGCGACGCGCGCGGCTCTGGCTCACCGATGTCCGGATCTGCACCGTGGCGACGTAGCCTTGAGGCCTGTCATCGGAGCACTGCCCATGCGCCTCCTGTCCTGCCTCGTCCCGCTCGCCCTGCTGCCGTTCACCGCCAGCCAGGCCGCCACCACCTACACCGTCACCAGCACCGCCGACAGCGGTGCGGGCAGCCTGCGGGCGGCGATCCAGTCGCTCAATGCGAATACCGCGGAAAACAGCCACACCATCGCTTTCGCGGTCGGCAGCGGGCAGACGATCCAGGTGCTGAGCAATCTGCCGGCCATCGGCCGCAGCGGCGCCTTCGTCACCATCGACGGCAGCGGCAGCCCGGGCCTGCAGATCGATGGGCTGAGCACGAACCGGCTGCTGTTCTCGTTCGAGAACGCGCTGTTCAGCGTGCGCGATCTCACCCTCACCCGGGGCTTTGCGGGTGGCGGCGGCTGCCTGCGCAGCGGCGTGGATGCCAGCGCCAGTTCGCCCATGGTGGTGGCGCGGGTGCTGTTCTCGGGCTGCCTGGCGGGCATCCAGGGGGGCGGGGCGATCTATGCCGGTGCCCAGCTTACGGTCACCGACAGCGTCTTTCTCGACAACCAGGTGACGCTGATCCCCACCGTGGCCTCGGGCGGCGGCGCGATCCTCAAGGCCGGCGCGGGCAATCTGATCGTCGAGCGCAGCACCTTCGTCGACAATCGCGTGCTGAGCGATGGAAGCGGCGACGCAGGGCCCCTGGGCGGCGCGCTCTACATCGCCGGCAGCAGCCTGAACCACGCAGTGCGCGACAGCGGGTTCAGCGGCAACCGGGTGGGCAATCCGGGCGGGACGGCGGGCGGTTTCGGGGGGGCCATCCATCTCGAAAGCGGCGGACTCAACGTCGAGCGCAGCTTCCTGCGCGGCAATGTGGCGGATCGCGAGGGCGGCGCGATCTCGGTGGCCGCCTTCGGCAACGCCTCGGCCGCGCGCAACCTCAGCGTGCGCAACAGCAGCTTCGTCGCCAACAGCGCCGGCTCGGGTGGCGCCGTCCAGTTCGCCAACTACGGCGGCAGCAGCGGCGTGCTGGACATCCGCAACAGCCTGTTCGAGCGCAATGCCGCCAGCGGCGGCAGCGGCCACAGCCTGCGCATGGGTGACAACGTGGGCAGCTTCAATCTGTCGCATACGGCCTTCGGCGCGATCGGGCTCGACGGCAGCACCGCGGGGACGCACTGCTCCGGAACCGCGAACACCCACAACGCGAATGCTGCCCTGCAGGGCACCTCGATCGGTTGCGGAACCACAGCGCTCAGCGTGACCACGCTGGGGCTGGCCGGCAGCGAGCCGACCCTGCCGGCCGCACAGCCCGTGGCCTTCGCGCTGGCACCGAACAGCCCGCTGATCGACGCTGGCGCGGAGACGGCCAGCCTTGCCAATCCGGCGGCCTGCCTGACCAGCGATGCGGCAGGCAGCTCGCGTCCGCAGTCAGGCCTCTATGGCGGACCGATCCGCTGCGATATCGGACCGATCGAGTTGATCGGCCCGATGTTCCGCGACGGCTTCGAGGACTGACGGCGTCGGCGGCGCAAGCGCGATCCGCCGAGCGCCTCAGAGCCTGCGCAACCGCACGCTGTAGCCCTGCACCGGCGGCTGCGTCATGCCGAGCAGCAGCGGCGTGCCGGAGTCGTCGATGGTGAGCGTCAGTTCGTCCGGGCCGTGCACCGTGATCTCGAAAATGCCAACGGTCTCGACCGTACGCGCCGCACGCGCGGCGAAGTTGCACTCGGGGTTGGGGAACTGTGTGGTGCAGGCCACGGCATCGGCCTCGGCGCGCAGCACCCGGCCCAGCAAACGGGTGGGCGAGGCCCAGTAGGTCTCCGACAACACATGCCACTGGCTGCGGCCGTCGGTGGCGAAGTTGGACCAGCTGCCCCACAGGCTGTCGAGGTTCGCGGAGCCCGCCTTTCGACGCGCGTGCTGCAGCAGCAGGCCGGTGCCCGAATGCTCCGGTGAATACCAGGCGCCGCTCAGGTCGTACTGCGCGGTGACCGGGAACAGCCCAGCCGGCGGCTGACGCGCGGTGGGCCAGTGCGTCACTTGCCGCTCGGCCGGCGCCTGGATGGCGAGCTCGATCGGCGGCAGCACGGTCAAGCCCTGGACCGGGGTGACGGTGCTGCCATCCGGCGCCGCCAGTCCGTCGTGGGTGTTGACCACGGTGATTGACAACGCGCCGATCTCATTCTCGTCGAAACGCACGTTCTCGATGTCGCGGGTGAAGGGGGTGAGCGTCGAGAAACAGAAAACGAAGGCCGAGCGGTTCCAGAACAGGTTCAGCAGTCGCCCCTCACCACTGCGCTCGAAGCCCAGCACGTTCGGCGTACAGCTGTCGCGCCAGACACCGCTGATCCTGAGCGTGACCGTCTCACCGGCGGGAATCTCGCGGCTCAGCTGGCCGTTGGGCAGCACGCGCTGGATGTCATCGATGCGCGAGGCGGCGTGGGCCTGCGGCGCGAAGAGCGGGGCGATCAATGTGGCAAGCGAAAACAGCATCCTGGGTGCCATGGGGTCCTCCCTGTCCGGTGATGGAGATCGGCGGTGCCGATGCCCGGGCGAGACGCTTCGGGCGCCCACAAACCTATCCAAGCCGCGCGCCGAAGACTGCAGCGGATGTGTATCGAATGCGTAGTTGTGGTGAAGACGGCGACAGCGGCTTGAAAGCAAGCCGGGCCACGCCTACCCCACCGGCGGGTCGGCTGCGGCAGCCGGCAGTGCCCGGCACGACGCATGCGCGACGGCATGGGCGGCACGCGGCCGCTATGCTGAGCGCGGCACCGCATCCTGCGGTCGCTGCCCCTGACCAGTGAGAACCTCATGCACCTCCTCCCGCATCACGCCCAAGGGCGGTGGCTCGTGTCCAGCCTGCTCGCCTGCGCGGTGGCCGCAGGCGCCGCGCACGCCGAGACCCTGCGGATCGACGGCGAGCTCAAGCAGACCGTGGGCATGCTGCGCGAAGCCGTCAGTGGCGATGTGAGCTGCTATCTGCAGCTCGAGTCGGACGCCGGCGAGACCTTCCATGAGTCGGCCGTGTTCGAGCTGTGCGAGGACCCCTCGCTGATCGGCCAGCGGCTCAAGCTCAGCTACTCCGTGGAAAGCGTGCTGGCCGAGTCCTGCCGGGGCGATGTGGACTGCGGGCAGAGCGATCAGGTCGTGCTGGTGACTTCGGCACGGGTGTTGCGCCCCGCGAATTCGGCCATGGCCGTCTCGCTGTGTGCGCCCGATGAATCCATCGCCTTCGACTGCGCGACCGGGACCAAACGGGTCTCGGTGTGCGCCTCGGCCGATGCCTCGAACGTATCGGGCTCGCTGCAGTACCGCTTCGGCAAGGCCGACGGCAGCGCGCCGCCCGAGCTGGCCGTCCCTGACCACCGCGCGGTGCCGCGGCTGGCATCGCGCGGAGAGTCCACGCCGTTTGCCGGTGGCGGCGGCAGCTGGCTGCGCTTCCACAACGGCGCGTATGCGTACGTGGTCTACAGCGGCATCGGCCGCTGGGGGGCCGCGGGAGAGACACTCGAACTCCAGGGCGTGCAGGTGGAGCGCGACGGCGAAGCCATCGCCGCCCTGCCCTGCACGGGACCGCTGCAGAGTGCGCTGGGCCCCGACTGGTTCGAGCGCATGGGCGTCATCTCCGAAGGCGAAGAGTTCACCTTTCCCAGCGCGGAATGAGCGCGGGCCGGGCGAGGCCGGCACAGCCCGCATCGCTCCTGCCTGACCCGTGCCGTCAACGCACTCGCTTGCCGATCCGCCGCAGGGGCGGCGAGCCTCGGCCAAGCCGCCACGCTGCAGGCGGTGCGCAGGGAACTGCCGATGCCCCCGCACGTGCGCGAGCGCCGCGAATGCATCGATCGCTACGGAAACCCTCAAGGCGACGCTGAAGAATTCAGCGTCGCCGCGCGCCATGGAGGGCGCGCCCGCGGATCGAGCACGCGATGCTTGATCCAGCGCAAGCGAGTCCGGACCTGTGCCGGACTCGGAACCACTGAGCAAGGCCAGGAGGGACTTGATCAGTGTTGCCTTGAGAGCCGATCGAGCAGCTGCCAACACCTGACCTAGACCCTCGGGGAAGGACACTGCACGCCCCCTCCCCCAGGACAGCCCCCATGGTCAACCTCGCCCTCTTCCACGCCACCCTTCCCCAATACCTGCGCAGCCAGGCTGGCGAAGCCGACCAGAAGAACCTGCAGGTCGTGCTGTCCGGCGAGCGCAAGGAGCAGCTCCTCGCCGCCGCCGGCACGGTGCGCGTGGATGCGCTGGTGGTGGACCTCGCCCTGCTTGGCGAGCAGCCCGAGGCGGTGCTGGACGAACTGGAGCGCGCCTTCAATCCGGAGCTGAGCCTGGTGGTCTACGCCTTCGCCAAGTGGGACCTGATCGAGCGCCTGCGCGGGCCGCGCCGGCAGCTGCTGCGGGCGCCGGTGAGCGCGCGCTCGCTGCGCTCGAACATGATCGGCCTGATCGTCAAGCACCTCGCCAGCAGCACGTCCGCCACCGCGACCGCGGTGAGCCCGGAGGCGACCCTGCTGCGGCTCGAACAGCAGCCGCCGATGCGGCGCTACGACGACATGCAACTGGCCGCACTGCAGGACGTGAAGTCCCTGGTCGACTGCGAATGTCCCAACCAGGTGGCCGACCTGGTGCTGGCGCTCAACGCCTTCGAAACCTATTCGGCGCAGTGCCAGAACCGCAACGAGAAGGACGCGCAGATCCATCGCATGCTCGCTCGCGTCACCGGCCATGCGCGTGCGGTGATGGAGTACGCGCTGAAGGAGCTGTGCGCTTTCGAGAACATCGACCCGGCGGCACTGGTGCGGCAGGCCGGACGCGCCAACGGCTGAGGCGCGTCGGTGCAGCGCCACGATCACTGTGGTCCGGCTTCGGCCACAATCGAGGCACCGTCTCCGTCTGCGTGACTGCATGGCTCCCTCTTCCGCCCCGATCGACACCCCTGCTGCGGCGGCAACCACCGATCGCCTGATCGCCTTCCTGCGCGATATCGGGCTGCGCGTGGACGCCGAACCACTGGCGACGCCCGGCTTCCTGCCGGGCGTGGCGATTCGCGCGGGCGGCCTGGTGGTGGATCGGGTGGCGCTCCAGTGGCCGGGCGATCTGCTGCATGAGGCCGGGCATCTCGCAGTGATGCCGGCAGCCCTGCGGCCCGCGCAGAGCGGTGCACTGCACGACTGCGAGCATGTCCCGCATGCCGGCGAAGCGGAGGCCATGGCTTGGGCCTATGCCGCAGCCTGCGCGGTGGGGCTGTCCGCGCGCGAGTTGTTCCATGCCGGCGGCTACCACGGCCAGGGCGAGGCGCTGGCGACGACCTTCGGCTTCGGCGTCTATCCCGGCCTGCATGGGCTGATGCAGGCCGGCATGGCCTATGGACTGGCGGAAGCGCGGACGCTCGGGGTCGAACCTTTCCCGCACATGCGCCGCTGGCTGAGGGCGTGAGGGCTTGACGGGGCTGACGTTCGCCAGCAGCGGATGCAGCGCGTCAGCCTCCTGAAATCGAGAGCGCGCGCAGCCGCTCCGCGGTCGCCGCGTCCGCCGGGTAGAAGCACTCCAGCGCGAGCTCGGAAAGCGTGACGTCCGCGGGCGTGCCGAACACCGTGATGGTGCTGAACAGGGCGAGCTCGCCCAACGGGCTGCGCAGGCGGAACAGCATCAGCACATCGGGCGTCGGCGACTCCGGGGTGTCGTGCCGCTCAGACTCATGCGGCAGGCTCGGGTAGGCCGACAGCTCGGCAAGCAGACTGGCCAGCGCGGCATCGCCACTCTCGTGGACCTGGCGGCGCAGGCGCGCCAGCAGATGCCCGCGCCACTGCTTCAGGTTGATGATCTGCGGCGCCAGCCCGCGCGGATGCAGGCTGATGCGCAACACATTGGCCTGCGGCTGCAGCAGCTCGGGCGCCACCGCGCCCAGCAAAGCCTGCGCGCTGGCGTTGGCCAGCTGCAGATTCCAGTGCCGATCCACGGCCACCGCGGGAAACGGCGAGTGCAGATCGATCACCCGCTGCACCGCTTCGCGCGCGGCCGCGAGCGCCTGGCTGTCGAACGTGGCCTCGGCGAACGCCGGCGCGAATCCCGCCGAGAGCAGGCAGCGGTTGCGCTCGCGCAGCGGCAGCTCCAGCAGTGCGGCCAGGCGCAACACCAGTTCACGGCTGGGACGGGCGCGGCCGGTCTCGATGAAACTCAGATGTCGCGTCGAGATCTCCGCCTCCAGCGCAAGCTCCAGCTGCGAGAGCCGACGGCGCTGGCGCCAGTCGCGCAGCAGGCCGCCGATGGCGTAGGAAGACGCGGACGCGGCGGTCGATCGGGGGCTGTCCATGGCGGCGGATGCTACTCGCGCCGGCGCGGCTGGGGCATTACCTCGAAGGTAATCGACCGCCGGCAGGCACGGGCCGAAGCTGCAGCCGCCGTCAACCCCCGAACCCAAGGAGATCCGCCATGAGCACCGTGCTTCCCTCATCCCTGTTGCGCCTGGGCCTGCGGCTCGACGCCATCCTCAGCCTGGCTGCCGCCGCGGCGGTGCCGCTGCTGCTGATGCCGCTGAGCACCGCACTCGGCTTCAACCGCGAACAGATGATCCTGATCGCCGCCTTCATGTTCGGCTGGGCCGCATTCACCGGCTGGATGGGCGGCCAGGCGCGGCTGCCGGCCTGGAGCGTCTGGCTTGCGATCGCCGTCAACGTCGAATGGGCGGCGGCCAGCCTGCTGCTGCCGACCCTCGGCTGGATTGCGCCGAATGCGCTGGGCTGGCTGCTGCTGATCGCGCAGGCGCTGGGCGTGCTGGTGTTCGCCGCGCTGCAGTGGCTGGGCCTTCGGCGCAGCGAGCGGATCCGTGCCGCCGCCGCGGCGATCGCCTGAATGCAGCGCACGCGAATCAGTTTCGGACGCCAGTGGATCCGCGCGGGCCTGTGGGTCGCGATCGCGATCCACTGGCTGCCGCTGCCGGGCCTGCTGGGCGCCGACTCGCTGCGGACGCTTTACGCGCTGGCGGCCAGCATCGAGCCCGCAGTCGAACTGCTGCTGCAGCACCGTGCCCTGCTGTTCGCCCTGCTCAGCCTGCCGCTGGCCTTCGCACTGAACGGACGCGGCTCGCTGCGCGCGGGATGCGCCCTGCTGCTGGCCAGCGACATCGCATTCGCCCTGCTGTGTCTCCAGCGCTGGCCGCTCTCACCCGCGCTGCAGCGCGTGCTGCTGTTCGATGTCGCCTCGATCGCCCTGCTGTTGATCGGCCTGGCCGCGACAGCGCCGAGCGGCGATCAGACCTTGCGCAGATAGCAGGCCTTGAGCATGAAGTTGCCGGCGTCCATGCGGCAGTCGACTTCGTGGTCGCCGTCGACCAGTCGAATGCTCTTCACCTTGCTGCCGACCTTGAGCACGGTCGAGCTGCCCTTGACCTTGAGGTCCTTGATGAGCACGACCGAGTCGCCGTCGGCCAGCGGACTACCGTTCGCATCGCGAACCACACGCTCCTCGCTCGGCTCCGCCGCTGCTGCGACGCCGGGCTCCCATTCGTGGGCGCAATCAGGGCAGATCCACTGCGCGCCGTCGCGATAGGTGTTGTCCGAGCCGCATTGCGGACACGAAGGCAGGAGGTCGGACATCGGACGGAACCATGGAAAGGGCGTGAAAGTATACGCCCGCCCGCTCGGGGCCCCGAGCGCGCCTATGCGCGCAAGCTGCGCTCGAACAGGGCCAACGTCCTCGCCCAGGCCTCGCGCGCCGCGGCTTCGCTGTAACGCGGCGTGGTGTCGTTGTGGAAGCCGTGCAGGGTGCCGGGCGGCTGGAACAGCTCGAAGCGTGCGCCTGCGGCGGTCAGCGCGGCCTCGTAGGGCGGCCAGGTCGCATTGACGCGCTCATCGTCGGCGGCGAGCACCACCAGCAGCTCGGCCTTGATGTCCGGCACGCCTTCCAGCGGCGCCGCACCGCCGTAGTAGGGCGCGGCGGCGGCCAGTTCGGGCAGTCGCGTGGCCAGCAGGTTGACGATCGCACCGCCATAGCAGAAGCCGGTGGCGCCGAGTTTGCCGTTGCCGCCTTCGAGCGCCAGCAGCCAGCGCGAAGCGGCGACGAAGTCCTCGCGGCACTTGACCTGGTCGAGCTGCGGAAACAGCGCGCGCGCTGCGTCCTCGTCGCCGGGATAGCCGCCGAGGGTGAACAGCGCATCGGGCGCGAAGGCGCGATAGCCCGCAAGGGCCAAGCGGCGCGTGACGTCCTCGATATGCGGGTTCAAGCCGCGGTTCTCGTGCACCACCAGCACGCTGGGCAGCGGGCCCGCGGGCTCGGCGGGCTGCGCGAGATAGCCGCGCCCCTTGCCGTGGCCTTGCGGCGAGTCGAACTCGCGGTACTCGGCGCGCAGTCGGGCATCATCGACAGCCACCTGCTGGGCGGCGGCGAACTGCGGGCTGAGCGCCGCCAAGAGGCCCGCTGCACCCGCGGCTCCCGCGGCGTAGCGCCCCGCGCCTGCGAGAAATGCGCGGCGGTCAATAGCGCCGTGCACGAACTGATCGAACAGGCGCAGCACTTCGGGATGGAAATCGTGCTGGTCGAGGCGACGCGACGTGCTCATGGCGAATTCCAGAATTGGGTTGGCTCGCAAGGCTGGTGGTGCGGGCATCGCGGTCGCGTGAATCGAGGCGCCCCGCGTCTGGCGCCGCCCGCGGAGCGCCGTAATGCACGGCGGTCAGCGGGCGGCGCGCGCCACTCAGCCGGGGCTGACGGCCAAGGGATAGACCTCGCGGATCGGACAGTGACTGCCGAGCCGGCTCGCAGCCATGCCGGCGAGATCGGCCCGATCGTCGGGAAGGATGATCACGGTGTCGCCGGTGTTGCCGCAGATCAGGCCGTTGTTGGCGCCCGAGGCGAAATCGATGTTCTCGAAGCGGCCGAGATCGGAACAGCTGCCGTCGAGCTCCACGCGGTAGCTGGCGCGCCCGCCACCGCGCCGTGCGGAGGCCTCGACCACGAGGCCACCATCGACCTCGTTCCAGGCGCGCAGGTGGCGCGAGGCGAAGCAGAAGTCGGCGCTGCCACCGAATCCGCTGCGCCCGCGGCCCCGCACTTCGACGGTCGCCAGCCGGCGCGCCGAAGCCTCACGGGCCAGCCGCGCGAATTCACGCGACTCGACCGGCGCGAGCGCGGCGATGCCGCAGGTCTCCCCGCCCGGCTGCACCTGCACCAAGGCGCCCTCACCGCAGGCCCAGCCCTCGCGAGCCAGCAGACTGGGCTGGGCCTCGGCCTGCAGCAGCGACTCGCAGGCCTCGGCCAGTTCGACGCGGAAGCGCTGACCGTTCGACAGCGCCACCGCCAGCTGCCAGGCCGAGGGCGCGTGGAAGTCCTCGACCAGGCGGGCGTCGAGGCAGTCCGGCGAGGGCGCGGGGGAACGGGCGGCGGCCGCGCCGGCCAGGGCAAGCGCCATCAGGGCGAGCACGGAGCGGTTCATCGGGCCACCTGCGCGATCGGAAAGACCTCGCGGATCGCGCAGCGCGAACCCAGCGGGGCCACAGGGATCAGGCCCACATCCATCAGCTCCACCCGATCCCCGGCATGGCCGCAGATCACGCCGTTGTCGGTGCCCGAGCGGAAAGCCACGGTGATCGCACGGCCCAGGTCGGGACAGGTTTCGTCGAGTTCGACCCGGTAACGCAGGTTGCCACCGGAGCGGCGCGCAGCCACTTCAACCTCCAGCGCTTCGCCGGATTCGCTCCAGCCGCGCACATGGCGGGCGGCGAAGCAGTGATCGTGGCTGCCGCGGAATCCGCGCGGCGCCTTCGCCTTGACCTCCAGCGGCGCGAGCCGGACATCGTCCCCCTGCCCGGCCTCGCGCAGCAGGGCCGCGAATTCACGCGCGTCCGCCGGCGCAAGCGCGGCGATCGCGCAGGCGGTGCCGGTGTTGGCATCGACGATGAACTCGCGCGGGCCGCCACAAGCCCAGCCCTCCTGCGAAAGCAGGCTGAGCTTGGCCGCATCTTCGAGCACAACAGGGCAGGCCGAATCCAGTTCGACGCGGAAGCGTCGGCCATCGGCCTGGACCACGGCCAGCTGCCAGGGCGACACCGGATACAGGCGATCGACCTGCCGCGCATCAAGGCAATCCGGAGTAGGCGCCGGTGCGCGCGGCGCATCGGCCAGGGCGAAGGACGAGTACGCGCAGCAGGACAGCAGCAGAAGCGAACGCAAGAACATGGAACCCCCAAAACGGAATGTGGCCGAACGGGCCGCGCGGAACTGTGCCAATCCGGCGCTGGACCAGCAAGTACCCGCATCGCTCAGCGACAGACGCATTGGACAGGCCACATTCAGCGACACAGCAGAGAGCTCGACCGGCTCGGGCAGGCGGAGTTTTGAGTCGCCTCAAGCCCACAGGCGATAATGCCGCCGACAATCGCCTCCGCTCCGAGGCCTTCCCTTCCCCCTCAAGCGCCCCTCCAACGCCTCGGCCCCGGCCGGCGCGGCCGGGCGCCTGGAAACCCTTCCGCATGAACGCTGCCGTCCAGCCCGCCCGCGCCGAAGCCGACAAGCCCTACCGCATCGAGCGGGTCACCGCCGTGCACCACTGGACCGACCAGTACTTCACCCTGCACACCACCCGCGACGAGGGCCTGCGTTTCGAGAACGGCCAGTTCGTGATGATCGGCCTGATGGTCGACGGCAAGCCGCTGCTGCGCGCCTACTCGATCGTCAGCCCGAACTGGGAGGAGCAGCTCGAGTTCCTCAGCATCAAGGTGCCGGACGGCGCGCTCACCTCGCGCCTGCAGCACATCCAGCCGGGTGAGGAGCTGCTGGTCAGCAAGAAGCCCACCGGCACCCTGCTGATCTCGGACGTGAAGCCCGGCCGCAACCTCTACCTGCTGGCGACCGGCACCGGGCTCGCGCCTTTTCTGGCCATCGTCCGCGACCCCGAGACCTACGAGCGCTACGAGAAGATCATCGTGGTGCATGGCGTGCGTCTGGAGCGCGATCTGGCCTACCGCGACTTCCTCACCCGCGAGCTGCAGCAGCACGAGTATCTGGGCGAGATGGTGCGCGACAAGCTGCTCTACTACCCGGCGGTGAGCCGCGAGCCCTTCGTGCACGCGGGCCGCATCACCGACCTCATGGACTCCGGCCAGATGATGCGCGACCTCGGCCTCGATCCGCTCGACCCCGCGCAGGATCGCGCCATGATCTGCGGCAGCCCCGGCATGCTGGCCGACTTCCGCGCCCTGCTCGACCGCCGCGGCTTCGAAGTCAGTCCGCGCATCGGCACGCCTGGCCACTACGTGTTCGAGCGCGCCTTCGTCGAAAAGTAGTCCGCTCGCAGGCGTCACGCTTCCCCGCATACTTCGTCTTCACGCGGCGCCCATCGGGGGCGCCCGCGCCTTCGGGGGTTTCGCCATGTTCGAACGTTTCGCGCGCAGCTGGTCGCTGATCAAGGCCAGCGCTTCGGTGCTGAGGCAGGACAAGGAGCTGCTGCTGTTTCCGCTGCTGTCTTCGATCGCCACCCTGCTGGTGACGGCAGCATTCGTCCTGCCGGCGCTGGGCCTCGGCGCACTGGATGGGCTGCAGCGGATGGACGAACAGGGCCTGCCGCCGCTCGCCTATGTGCTGGCCTTCCTGTTCTACCTGTCGCAGTACTTCGTGATCTTCTTCTTCAACACCGCACTGGTGGGTGCCGCGATGATCCGCCTGCAGGGCGGCGATCCGACCCTGGGCGACGGCCTGCGCATCGCCGGCGGCAAGCTCGGAGCGATCTTCGGCTACGCGCTGATCGCCGCGACCGTCGGCATGCTCCTGCGCGCGATCCAGGAGCGCGCGGGCTGGCTGGGCCGCTGGATCGCAGGCCTGCTGGGGGCGGCATGGACGGTCGCGAGCTTCCTCGTGGTGCCGGTGCTTGTCAGCCGCGATGTCGGCCCGGTCGAAGCGGTCAAGGAGAGCGCGCTGCTGCTCAAGCGCACCTGGGGCGAGAACGTGATCGGCCAGGGCGGCATCGGCCTCGTGTTCGGCCTGATCAACTTCCTGGTGGTCATTGCGGGCGTGGCGCTGATCGTGGCCGCAGCGATGAGCCAGAACGCCGTGCTGATCGGCCTGGCGGTCGCCATCCTGGTCATCGCGCTGGTGATCGGCGCGCTCGTGCAGGCGGCGCTGTCAGGGATCTACTCGGCAGCCCTGTACCGCTATGCCAGCGGCGAAGGCGAGAGCGCAGGCTTCGACGGTGCCCTGCTCACCCAGGCGTTCGCGCCCAAGCGCTGAGCTCGGCCCAGGGGCATCGAGCGCGGCCGCGCAGCGTGGGTCGCAGTGCCGTGGACTCGGCGCTCCGCCGAAGCATCGCCGACCGATCGAGGCGCCATTCAGGCAAGGCTGAAGCATTCAGCGTTGTCGCGCGCCATGAAGGGCGCGCCCGTGGATCGAGCACGCGATGCTTGATCCAGCGAAAGCGAGTCCGGACATGCGCCGGACTCGCGACCGCTCATCCAGGCCAGGAGGGACTGGATCTGTGTTGCCTTCACCGGCCGCTGCCCGTGCTTGCAGACGCCACTGTTCAGGCAGGGAGCAGGCCATCGTCGGATGCCGCCGCCCCCTCACCCTCGGCACCTTCGTCGCGCTGCGCCGCGAGTTCGGCAAGCGCAGCCCGTGCGGCATGCTCGAAATCGTCGCCGACCCAGAGGCTGTGCAGGCCCGCGACCGGCAGTTCGCCGATCGCGCCGCCCAGGTGTTCGCCCGCCAACAGGGACGGCACGCCGGCGGCTTCCAGCCAGCCGCGGGTGATCTGCGCGTCGATGTAGCTGTCGGCCTCGTAGACTTTGCGCATACCTGAGCCATGGGGTTCCGTTCGATGAAGCAGAGAGCGTACGCGCTGCCGCGCCGCCTGACCGTGTGGAGGTCCGTCTGGATGTTGTCCGCGTACCTGCTGGCACTGGCCGGCTGCGCGCCACAGCCCCTGCCGCCCGAGTTCGGTCGCATTCAAGGCATCGAGATCGTCGACCTGCGCGAGGGTGAGGGCTCGCCCGCCAAGCCGGGCGACCGCCTTCGCATGCACTACCGCGGCTACCTCTTCGACCAGCGCGCCGAGGGCGGCCGCGGGCCGAAATTCGATGACTCGCATGCACGCGGCCAGCCCTTCGAGTTCGTGCTCGGCGCGGGGCAGGTGATCCGCGGCTGGGACGAAGGTCTGGTGGGCCTGAAGCCCGGCGGCCAGCGCCTGCTGCGCCTGGGCCCGGACTTGGGTTACGGCGAGCGCGGCGCCGGTCGCGCGATTCCGCCGGGCGCTTCCCTGTTGTTCGAGGTCGAACGCCTCGCCGAGCCCGACTGAAGCCGGCGCACTCAGGCGCCAGCGTCGCGCTCCTCGCGCCAGCGCTGGGCGCCGAGGAAGATCATCCGCAGCTGGCGGGTCAGCTCCTGCTGCTGTTCGCGTTCGGCCTGTGCATCGCCGGGCGGCAGGTCGAGGATGTCGTTGATGGCGTTGATCACGGTCGCCACCACCAGACGGCACAACAGGGCAAGCGTATTGGCATCGAGGCCGGGCATCAGGTTCAGCCGGCGCATGTCCTGCGCCATCTCCTGCGCGAAGTGGCCTTCCTCGGTGCGGATGGCCTGGCGGATCACCGGCGCGCCGCCGCCGCGCTCGGAGGCGATGAACAGGAAGTGCGCGCGATGCTGCTGCACATAGGTGCGGAAGATCAGCACCGAGCTGCGCAGGATCTGGGTGGGCGGCAAGCCGGTGCGGCGGGCCTCGCGCAACAGCCGCCGCAGGGTGGCGCCGGACTCCTCGACCAGGGCCAGGCCGAGCTCGTCGAGGTTCGGGAAATGCCGGTAGAAGGCCGCCGGCACCACGCCGGCCTCGCGGGTGATCTCGCGCAGGCTGAGCGAGGCGAAGCTGCGCCCCGTGCCCATCAGCTGGAGCGCCGCCGCCAGCAGCTGGGCGCGCGTCAGCAGGCGGCGCTCATCACGGGTCAGCGTGGAGTCGGCCTCACCGGCCGTTCGTAGGGACATGGGCGTGGCACTGCGGGTGAAGCCGGAAGTGTACCCGCCGCGCCCTCGCCTTCGGCGGCCTCAGGCCTCGCGGGTCCGCGCCCAGGCCTCGAACTCGGCGGCCGGCATGGCCGGCGCGAACAGGTAGCCTTGGCCGCGCGTACAGCCCATCGCATGCAGGGCAGCGCGCTGCTCTTCCATCTCGATACCCTCGGCGGTGAGCGCAAGCCCGAGGTCACCGGCGAAACCGATGATGGTATGCACAATGGCGCGGTGGCGCGGATTGCTGCCCATGTCGCGGACGAAGCCGCGGTCGATCTTGAGCGCATCGAAGGGTGAGTCGGCGAAGCGCTCCAGCGAGCTGTAGCCGGTGCCAAAATCGTCGACCGCAAGGCCGGCGCCGGTGGCCTTGAGCGCGGCGAGGCGCTCGCCAGCCTGGTTCATGTCGCCGCCGAACACGCGCTCGGTGACTTCGATCTGCAGATTTGCAGCGGGCAGACCCGAGGACAGCAGAGCAGCGCGGACCTCGTGCGCCGCCACCTGCGAGGCGACCAGCCGCTCGTCCATGTTGACGCTGAGGGTGAAGCTGCTGCGGCGGAACGCCTGTCGCCACAGCGAGGCCTGGCGACAGGAGCTGCGCAGCACCCACAGGTCGATCTCTCCAATCAGACCGGCCTCCTCCGCCAGCGGCAAGAACTCGCCGGGCAGCAGCAGGCCGCGGCGCGGGTGGCGCCAGCGCACCAGCGCCTCGCAGCCCAGCGGCCGGCCGCTGTCGAGGTCGACGATCGGCTGGTAGTGCACTTCGAACTCGCTGCGGCCGATCGCCAGCCGCAGGTCGGTCTGCAGTTCGAAGCGGCGCCGCGCCTCGGCATGCATGGCCTCGTCGAACACCGCGAAGCCGCCCTTGCCCTGCGCCTTGGCGCGGTACATCGCGGTATCGGCATCGCGCAGGATCTGCTCCGGCCAGCGGTAGTCCGGGTGTCCCAGCACGATGCCCACGCTGGCGCCGGAATACACCTCCTGGCCGTCGACCCGGAACGGCCGCTCGAACAGCTCGCCGATCAGACGGGCGGTGGCTTCGGCGCGCTGCCGCGTGCAGGCCCCCTTGGGCAGCAGGCTGAACTCGTCGCCGCCGTAGCGGGCCAGCAGGGCCTCGCGGCCCAGGGTCAGCGAAAGCCGCTCGCCGATCGCCACCAGCAGGCGGTCGCCGGCACCATGGCCGAGGCTGTCGTTGACCCACTTGAAACCATCGAGGTCGAGGAACAGCACGGCATAGTCATGGCAGTCGCGGCCCTGCGCCTCGCCCAGGGTGATCAGCAGCTGCTGCTCGAACTGCCAGCGGTTGGGCAGGCCGGTCAACGGATCGAAGTTGGCATGGAAGCGCAGCAGGTGCTCGGCCTCGCGCTGGCGGCTGATGTCCACCACGGAGCCGGCCAGCTCCATGCCGCCCGCGTTCTCGGCGCCGCGCTGGACCGACAGGTTCACCCACAGCAGGCTGCCGTCCTGGGCGACGAGGCGGGTGGTGAAATCGGCCACGCGACCCTCGCCACGCAGGCGTTCAAGCAGGCGGTCGCGGTCCTCGGGATCTGCATAGAGACGATCGACATGTTCGAGCGAGTGCAGCAGGGAGGCGGGATCGGCGTAGCCGAGCATGCGCGCCAGCGCCGGATTGACGTCGAGGAAGCGACCCTGTTCGGTGCTGCGGAACAGTCCCACCGGCGAGCGATCGAACAGCTCCCGGTAGCGCGCCTCGGCCTCGGCCAGGGCCTGCCGCTGGCGCTGCTCGGCGGTGATGTCGCGGATCACCCCGGTGGAGGCGATGTCTCCCTGGTAGAGGATGGCGTCGGCATGCACCTCGACGCTGACCACGTGGCCGCGTCGGTGCAGAAGGCGGATCACGTAGCGCTGCGCGTCCAGCGAGCCGTCCTCGCGCGCCTGCCTTCGGGCCATCTGCGCCGGCAGATCATCGGGGTGGATGCTCTCCATGTAGCCGTGGCCAATGACCTCGGCCGGGGTGTAGCCCAGCATCTCGGCCAGCGCCGGATTGACGAACAGCAGGCGGCCGCGCTGGATCAGGAAGACGCCATCGCGGCAGTTCTGCACCAGCGCGCGGTAAAGCACCTCGGACTCGCGCAGCGCCTGCTGGGCTTCGAGCTCGGCGCTGATGTCGATCAGCGAGCCCTCGTGAAACAGGGTGCGCCCGCTGCCGTCGTTGACGGCACGCGCGTTCAAGCTGACCCAGACGATATCGCCATCGCGCCGCCGCATGCGCTGGCGGCGGCCACGCACGCGGCCGCTGACGGCCAACTCCTCGCGGACCCGTGTCGCATCTGCGGGATCGGCGTACAGCGCCTCCATCTCCTCGGCAAGGGCCAGCAACATCTGTGCTGGCGAGTCGTAGCCGAACAAACGGGCCATCGCCGGGTTGGCGTCGATCAGGCCACCATCGGGCAGGCAGCGATACAGGGCCTCGGCGGCATGCCAGTAGAGCGAGCGATAGCTCTCGCGCTGCGGGTCGGCGCTGTGTTCGACAAGGCGCTCGGGCGCCACGTCGAGCAGGACGAAGATCTGCGTGCCCTGCTCGCCGTCCATGCACTCGGCATTGAGACGACACAGCAGCAGGTGCCCCTCGGCGTGGCGGACGGTGATCTGCAGGCCGCAGACGCGGCCGTACTCGCGCAGCTGCGACCAGATCGCGGTACGCACCGACATCTCGGGCCACAGGCCCAGTTCGAGCGGCCGATGGCCCAAGGTGTCCTCGCGCCGGTAACCCAGCATGCGCTCCAGGGCGGGATTGACCTCCAGCACGGTGCCGCGGTCGGCGCAGAGCAGCGCGACCACCGTATCCGAGTGCCTGAAGCGATCCAGAAGACCCACCCAACGCCCTCCCCTGCGCAAGACGCCGACTATACGGACCAGCCCGCCGCCGCGCCTGCGGCCACCCGGTTTGCCGGGTCCTCGGGCTTTCCTGCAAGCTTGGGGCCATCGAAAGTGCCGACCGGTCCTGGGCCCAAGGCCATCGCCGCCCGCGGCACCTCTCTCGCCACCTGCATCCGAGCTTTCGCCCTTGAGCCCGAAACGCCCCCGAATCCATCGGCTGAGCCTTGCGCTCGGCCTTGCCCTGACCGGCCAAGTCCAAGCCCAGACCGCCCCCTCGGACTGGAGCCTGTGCCGGGTGCGGGAACTTCCCGCCTTCTATCGTCAGGATCTGCCGCGCGACGTCGAGCGCGAGGGCGCGCCGGTCGACGTCGCGGCGCGGGCCTTCCGTATCGAAGGGCCGGGCCTGTACGTGCTGGAGGGCGAGGCCGAGCTGTTGCGCGCCGACCAGCGCCTGCTGGCGCCGCGGCTGGACTATGCCGCCGGGACTGGCGCCTTCAGCGCACCGCTGGGGCTGCAGTACCAGGACCGTGCCCTGCTCGTCGAAGCCGCGCAGGCCAAGGGCGACCTGCAGCATGACCAGACCGAACTCAGCGACCTGCGCTACCAGATGCTCGAGCTGCGCGGCAACGGCGTGGCCGCCGCCGCGCGCATGCAGGGCAGCCGCAGCGCGCTGGACGGGGTCACCTACACCACCTGCGAGCCTGGCCAGGAAACCTGGCAGTTCCGCGCCCAGCAGATCGATCTCGACACCGAGACCGGCCTCGGCAAGGCCCGCAACGCACGCCTGGAGTTCGCCGGCCTGCCGGTGTTCTACCTGCCCTACGTGACCTTTCCCATCGACGAGCGCCGGCGCAGCGGCTTCCTCTACCCCGGAGTGGGCTCGGGCAACAGCAATGGCCTCGACATCCGCCTGCCGTATTACCTGAACCTTGCGCCCAACTACGACGCCACCGTGGTGCTGCGCAGCCTGGGCCGGCGCGGCCTGATGCTGGGCGGTGAATTCCGCTACCTCGGGCGCAGCTTCGAGGGCCAGGTCGAAGGCGACTGGCTGCCCAACGACGACGTGCGCGGCCGCGACCGCGGCGCCCTGCGCTACCGCCACTACGGCCGCCTGTCGCCGGCCTGGACGGTGCAAGCCGACCTCAATCATGTCTCCGACGACCGCTACTTCGAGGACTTCGGCGACTCCCTGACCAGCATTTCGACCACCCTTCTCGAGAGCCAGCTCGGCCTGCGCGGCCGCGGCCGGCAGTGGCAGGCCAGTGCGGTGGCGCGCGACTTCCAGCTGGTCGACCCGCTGATCGCCGACAGCGCCGCACCCTTCCAGCAGCTTCCGCAGCTGCGGTTCAGCGGCTGGCTGCCGGCCGGGCCCGTGCGATTCGGCCTCGACGCGGAGCTGGTCGCGTTCGGCCATGAGGATCGCGCCGCCGGCAGCCGTTACGACCTGCGCCCTTGGCTGCGCGCGCCGCTCGAACGCGCCTGGGGCTTCCTGCGGCCGGAACTGGCTTTCCGCCAGACCGGCTACCGCCTGGACCGCGGCTTCGAAGCCGACTTCCCCGATCGCAGCCCGGAGCGCAGCCTGCCGATCGTGAGCCTGGACAGCGGCCTGCTGTTCGAACGCTCGACCCGGCTGTTCGGGACCGATCTGCAGCAGACCCTGGAACCGCGCCTGTTCTACCTGCGCGCGCCCTTCCGCGAGCAGGAAGAGCTGCCGCTGTTCGACACCCAGGAGCTGTCCTTCAGCTTCGCCCAGCTGTTCCGCTCGAACCGCTTCACCGGCGCCGATCGGCAGATGGACGCCAACCAGCTCACTCTGGCCGTGGGCAGCCGCTTCTTCGATGCCGGCGACGGCCGCGAGCGCTTCGCCGCCAGCGTCGGCCAGATCCGCTACTTCGATCCACCGCGAGTGGGCCTCACGCCAGGCGGCCTGTCGACGCGACCCAACGCCTCGCCCTTCGTCGGCGAGATCTCGGCGAACTTCAATCGCAACTTCTCGGCCGGCATTGGCAGCCAGTGGGACCCCGACCTCGACCGCACCGACCTGTCGGCGCTGCGGGCGCAGTACCGCCGTGACGATGGCACGGTGGCCAACCTCAGCTACCGCTTCCGCCGCACCACCGGCGCGCCGGTCGAGCAGGTCGACAGCAGCTGGCTGGTGCCGGTCAGCCCGGCCTGGCGCATCCTCGGCCGCTGGAACTACTCGATCGCCGATCGCCGCACCATCGAGGCCTTCGCCGGCCTGCAGTGGGAGAGCTGCTGCGTGGCCGTGCGCCTGCTCGGCCGGCACTACGTGCGCAATCGCGAAGGCGAGAAGAACAACGGGATCTATGTCGAGATCGAGCTGAAGGGCCTCGGCCGCTTCGGCCGCGACTCAGAGGAGCTGTTGCAGCGTGCTATCCTCGGCTACTCGCGCTAGCGGCCCGCCTCGGCGCGCTCCGCCCGCCGCCACGGCCTGCGGCCCGAGCCCTCCGCACCGCATGCGGGCGAGCGTTTAGGCCATGTCCATGCGCAGCGTGCGAGCCTCCGGCCGCTGCCCATAGACCCGGGCCGCCGACTCCCACCCAAAGACACACGAGACCGTTCACGCATGAACCGGATCGCCTCACGCTGCATCGCCCTGCTGCTCCTGCTTGCCGCCACGCTCGGCGCTCCCGTCCACGCCCAGCTGGCGACGCCGGTCACGCCAGTCGAGAGCGTGGTCGCCGTGGTCGAGGAGGACGTTATCCTGCGCAGCGAACTCGAGCGCGCGATCGCCAACATCACCGCCCAGTACGCCGACCGCCGCGACCAGCTGCCGCCGCAGGCCGCGCTGGAGCGCCAGGTGCTGGAGCGTCTGATCCTGCTGCGCCTGCAGGTCCAGCGCGCCCGCGACATGGGCGTGCGAGTGCCGGATGCCGAGGTCGAGGAGGCCATCCGCCGCATCGCCCAGCAGAACAACATCAGCCTTGAGCAGATGCGCGGCCAGCTCGCCAACGACGGTATCGAGATGCCGGAATTCGCGCGCTCCCTCCGTGAAGAGATGGTGGTGCAGCGCCTGCGCCAGCAGATCGTCCAGAGCCGCGTGCAGGTCAGCGAGACCGAGATCGACATCCTGCTGGCCTCCGAGTCCGAGCAAGGCGCGCGCGTGCGCGCGGCCAATATCCTGGTGGCCCTGCCCGACGGCGCCACGCCCGAGCAGATCCAGCTGGCCAAGACCAAGATCGACGGCGTGCGCGGGCTGATCGCGCGCGGTGAGATGGGCTTCCAGGCGGCTGCGATCCGCTATTCGGACGCGCCCAACGCGCTCGAAGGCGGAGACCTCGGGTTCCGCCGCCTCGACGAGATGCCGCCGCTGTTCGCGCGCATGCTGGAGTCGATGCAGCCGGGCGACGTGTCGGAGGCCGTGCGCGGCCCGGGCGGCTACCACCTGCTGCAGCTGGTCGAGCGCGCCAACGACGGCCCGCAGCAGCTGACCGAATACAACGCTCGCCACGTCATGGTGCGCATCAACGAAGTGGTCAGCAGCCAGGAAGCGCGCACCCGTATCGACGCCCTGCTGGCGCGCATCCGTGGCGGCGAGGATTTCGCCGAGGTCGCCCGCGCCGAATCGCAAGACGCCGCCACCCGCAACCAGGGCGGCGACCTCGGCTGGTTCCCGCTCAACGCTTGGGGCGAAGCCATCGGTCAGGCCGTGCTGACGCTGAAGGACGGCGAGATCTCCGAACCCTTCGCCAGCGGCAGCGGCTGGCACATCCTGCAGCGCCTCGGCTCGCGCGAGCAGGACATCACCGACCGCCTGCGCCGTGACGAGGCGCGCGAAACCATTGGCCGCCGCAAGGCCGAGGACGAGTACGAGCGCTTCCTGCGCCAGCTGCGCGACGAGGCCTACGTCGAAACCCGACTGGCGGGCTGATCCGCCGATGGGCGCGCCCGTGCGTGCGCAGCGCGGCGCGGCGCGCCTGCTGCTGATCCCCGGCGAACCCGCGGGGATCGGCCCGGAGCTGGCGCTGAAACTCGCACTCGAACCGCGCGACTCGGAGCTTCTGGCCTTGGCCGATCCGGCCCAGCTGGCGCAAATCGCGGGTCGGCTCGGGCTTGAGGTCAAGATCCACGAGAGCGCGGGCGATCGCATCGAGCGCCGCGGCGGCCACCTGTCGGTGCTGCCGCAGCGGCTCGCGGCGCCCGCAGTGCCGGGCTCGGTCGACCGGGCAAACGTCGCGCAGGTGCTGGCCTGCATCGACCGCGGCGTCGACCTGTGTCGCAGCGGCGAGTTCGAGGGCCTGGTCACGGGCCCCGTGCACAAGGCGGTGATCAATGCCGCAGGGATCGCCTTCAGCGGCATGACCGAGCGCCTCGCTGAGCGCGCTGGCGTGGACGACGTGGTGATGATGCTGGCCTCGCCCAGCCTGCGCGTCGCCCTGGTCACCACCCACCTGCCGCTGCGCGCGGTGCCCGATGCGATCACCGCCGCGCGCATCGCCCGCGTCGCCCGCACGCTGCACGCCGCGCTGCGCCATGATTTCGCCATCGCCGCACCGCGTATCGCCGTGCTCGGGCTCAATCCGCACGCGGGCGAGGATGGCCATCTGGGGCGCGAGGAGATCGAGATCATCGCCCCCTGCCTTGAGGCGCTGCGCGCCGAGGGCCTGGACCTGGCCGGCCCACTGCCTGCGGACACCGCCTTCCTGCCGCAGGTGCTGGCGGGTGTCGACGCGGTGCTCGCCATGTACCACGACCAGGGCCTGCCGGTGCTCAAGTACAGCGGCTTCGAGCAGGCCGTGAACATCAGCCTCGGCCTGCCCTTCGTGCGCGTCGCCGTCGACCATGGCACCGCGCTGCCCCTGGCAGGCACCGGACAGGCAGATGCCAGCAGCCTGATCGCCGCCCACCGCCTCGCCTGCAGCCTGGCCCTGCACCGCCGGAACGCCCCACCATGAGCCACCAGACCAAGAAGTCACTGGGCCAGCACTTCCTCAGCGACCCCGGCATGATCGAGAAGATCGTGCGCGCCATCGACCCGCGGCCGGGCGAACGCCTGGTCGAAATCGGCCCCGGCGCGGGCGCCATCACCCGCCCCCTGCTGCAGCGCCATCGCGCGCTCACCGTGATCGAGTTCGATCGTGACCTGATCGAACCCCTGACCGCACTCGGGGTCGAACTCGGCGCCGAGCTGTCGATCGTCCATGCCGATGTGCTGACCGTCGATCTCACCGCGCTGGCCGGAGGTTCGCCGATCCGGCTGCTCGGCAACCTGCCCTACAACATCTCCTCGCCGATCCTGTTCCACGCCCTTGAGCATCTTGCGGTGATCCGCGACATGCACTTCATGCTGCAGAAGGAAGTGGTCGACCGCATGGCCGCCGCCCCCGGCAGCAAGGTTTATGGCCGGCTCAGCGTGATGCTGCAGGCGCGCTGCCGGGTGACGCCTCTGTTCAAGGTGCCGCCGGGCTGCTTCCGCCCGCCGCCCAAGGTCGATTCAGCAGTCGTCCGGCTGGAGCCGCGCGACCCGGCCGAGGTCGGGCTCAACGCGCCCGCGCGCTTCGAGCAGGTGGTCCGCGCAGCTTTCTCGCAGCGCCGCAAGACCTTGCGCAACGCGCTCTCGACGGTATGCACGCCAGAGCAGATCGAAGCCGTGGGCATCGACCCAGGCGCCCGCGCCGAAGTGGTCGCGGTGGCCGACTACGTGGCGTTGGCCAATGCGCTGGGCGCCTAGGCAAGGCCGTGTGCGCTGCACGCGGCTGCGGGCACTAGAATGCAAGCCATGAGCGCCCTCAAGACCGAACCGCCCTGTGCGCAGATCCGCATCGAGGTGGAGACCCGCTACCTGCCCGACCAGTCCGAACCCGAGGACGACCGCTTCGCGTTCGCCTACACGGTGCGCATGACCCATCTGGGCGGCGCGCCAGCGCAGCTGGTGGATCGCCACTGGGTCATCACCGACGCCGACGACTGCGTGGAGGAAGTGCGTGGCCCGGGCGTGGTCGGCCAGACCCCGCGGCTGGAGGCCGGCCAGAGCTTCGAGTACACCTCGGGCGCGGTGCTTCGCACCCCGGTTGGCCGCATGCAGGGCAGCTACGGCTGGCAAACCGACGACGCCCGCAAGTTCCGCTCGCCGATCCCGGCCTTCGTGCTGGCCATGCCGCGCGTGCTGCACTGATGGCGGTCTGGGGGATCGGCGACATCCAGGGCTGTCTGGAGCCGCTGCAGCGGCTGCTCGACGCGATCCGCTTCGATCCGGCCAGCGACCGCCTGTGGTTCTGCGGCGACCTCGTCAACCGCGGCGGCGAATCTCTGGAAGTGCTGCGCCTGATCCACAGCCTCGACATCCACAGCACGGTGGTGCTGGGCAACCACGATCTGTCCCTGCTGGCGATCGCGGCACGCCCGGAGAACGAGCGACGCCGCACCAATGCAGAGCTGCAGCGCGTGATCTTCGCCGAGGACGGGCCGATGCTGCTGGACTGGCTGCGCTGCCGTCCACTGGTGCACCTGGAGCCCAGCATCGGCTGGATGATGGTGCACGCCGGGCTGGCGCCGAAGTGGACGCCGAAGATCGCCCGCGCCCGCGCGCTTGAGGTCGAGCAGCGGCTGGCCGGCCCCAGCCACGCCAAGCTGCTGCGCAGCATGTTCGGCAACAATCCGGCGACCTGGAGCCCCAAGCTCGACGGCATGGACCGCCAGCGCGCGATCATCAACGTCTGCACGCGCATGCGCTTCTGCTCGCCCAAGGGCACGATGAACTTCGAGCACAAGGGCCGGCCCGGCACACAGAAGCCTGGCCTGTATCCCTGGTTCGCGGTGCCCGGCCAAGTCGAGCGCGACTTGCGCATCGTCTGCGGCCACTGGTCCACGCTCGGCCTGTTCCAAGGCTTGGGCGTGCATGCAATCGACACCGGCTGCGTCTGGGGCGGCAAGCTGACCGCGCTGCGCCTCGACCAGGAACTGCCGCAGGTGGTGCAGGTGGCGGGGCGGATCGGCGGCAAGCCCGGCAACGATTGAGCCCGGCCGGATCGCGGAGCGGCGTCGGCGGCGCATACTGCGGGCCTCGCTACCGCGTCTGTGACCCTCGATGCTAGTCCCGCTCCGTTCAAGTCTTTCCCTGAGCCTCGGGCTCGCACTGGCGTGCAGCCCCTGCGCACAGGCGCAGACCGCCGAGACCGAACTCAAGTCAGCCAAACAGCCGCAGGTGGACGCGCGCCTGAGCAGCGTGCTGGACGCCGCCGCGGTCAGCTATGCCGTGCTCGACTCGGGCGATCTCGAAGTGGTGGCCGCGCTCGCCGACGGTCGACGCCAGCGCGTGATCCTGCGCTCCAGGACGCACGCCTATCGGCAGGAGGAGTGGCGCGAGGTCTATTCGATCGCCCACGAACTGCCTGAGGGCAGCGCGCCGGCGCCCGCACTGCTGGAGCGCCTGCTGGCCGACAACGACAGTTTGAGCCTGGGCGCATGGTCGCTGGCGGCCAGCAGGATCACGCTCGCCCTGCGCTTGCCGGCACGCTCCAGCCCCTTGCGGGTGGTCGAGGCGATCGACTTCACCGCCGAAGTCGCCGATGCCCTGGAGCGCGAACTCGGCGGCACCGAGGACATACGCTAGCGAGCGAACCTGGGCAAGCCATCGACGACGCAGCCATCGGTTCGCACCCAGGACAAAGCGAAGCCCGCGCCGGATCGCACGGCGCGGGCTTCAAGAAGGCCGGGCCGCGCCTCCCTGCGGCGCAACCTGGCCCTTGGCACGGTCTGGATCAGTCGGCGGCGTCGGCGCGCGGCGGAGTCACCGTCACGAACTGGGTCGCCTCACCGCGGCGGATCAGCAGCATCACTGGCTCGCCGGGCTTGGCGTCCTTGACCGCCTCGTTGAAGGCCTTGACGCTGCCGACCCCGGTGCGCCCCACCATCAGCACGATGTCGCCCTCGGTCAGGCCGGCGCGACGGCCGGCGATACCGCGGATGGCGCTGATCACCACGCCTTCGCCGCTCTTCAGGCCCAACTGTTCGCGCTGCTCGGCGGTCAGGTCCTCGACATCGAGACCCAGCGGATTGGCCGGAGCGCGCTCGCCCTGACTGCCGCTGCCGGCCTGCGCGGTGGCATCGCGCGGCAGCTCACCGACGGTCACCGGAATGACCCGCTCGCGGCCCTCACGGAACACGGTGACGTCGATGCGCGTACCCGGACGGGTCGCGCCCACCGCCGGCGGCAGGTCACTGCTGCGGTTGATGGTGGTCTCACCGAACTTGAGGATGACGTCACCACGCTGGATACCCGCCTTCTCGGCCACACTGTCGGGGCTGAAGCCGCCCACCAGGGCGCCGCCCGGACGCGGCAGGCCCAAGGCCTGAGCGGCTTCGCGGCTGACTTCCTGGATCTGCACGCCGAGCAGGCCGCGCGAGACGAAGCCCTTGTCCTTGAGCTGCTCGACCACGTCCATCGCGACCTCGATCGGAATCGCGAAGGACACGCCCATGTAGCCGCCGGTGTTGGAGAAGATCTGCGAATTGATGCCGACCACCTCGCCCCGGATGTTGAGCAGCGGGCCACCGGAGTTGCCGCGGTTGATCGGCACGTCGGTCTGGATGAAAGGCACGTACTGCTGCCCGGTCATCTGCGAGGAGCGCCCCAGGGCGCTGACGATGCCGGCCGTCACCGAGTGCTCGAAGCCAAAGGGCGAGCCGATCGCGACCATCCACTGGCCGGGCTTGAGCGTGCGCGACTCGCCGATCTTCGCGGTCGGCAAGCCGGTCTCATCAAGCTTGAGCAGGGCGACGTCGCTCTGCGCGTCCGAACCGACGACTTCGGCCTCCAGTTCGCGACGATCGCGCAGGCGCACGATCACCTGGTCGGCGCCGTCGATCACGTGGTGGTTGGTCAGCACATAGCCGTCGCTGGAGATGATGAAGCCGGTACCCATAGAGGTGCGGTCGCGCGGCATCTGCGGCATGCCGGGCTGCTGCTCGAAGAAGCGCCGGAAGATCTCAGGCATCTCCTCCTGCGGGATATTGTTCGGCCCCATGCGCGCGGCCGCCTCGGCCGTGCGGGTGGCTTCGATGTTCACCACCGAGGGTCCGGCCTGTTCGACCAGCTCGGTGAAATCGGGCAGCGACTGCGCGTCGGCCGCGCGGCCGGTGAGGGCCAGCACGGCGGCGAGCCAGAAAGCGTGCAGCGGGTGGGTCGTGCTCATGGGCATCCGGTTCCTCATGATGGCGTGGGGAGGGTCTGCAAATGACAGTGCGCTGAGCAATGCGGCCGAGGGCCGCAGCATTCAAGGTGCGGCGGAAGGCGGCGTCGGGACGGGGCGCACGCGCGGGGCCGGCAGCTTCCCCGCGGCGCGCTTGGAGACGTGCACGGCCAGCAAAGTTCCTAGCAGGGCGCCAGCGGCGGCGCTCGCATTACCCCAAGGGCTGGCGAGCGCTGCTCCGCCCAGCAACCCGAGCAGCGGCAGGCCGTAGCCAAGCAGCGCTTGGCGCAGCAGCAGGTTCGATGGCAGTTCGACCTCGACCGCCTCGCCCGCGCGCCAGGTCCGCACTTCGGGAGGAGTGGCCAGCTCGAAGACATCGGAGGCATCGGCCAGGAACACGCTGCAGCGGCCACCGCAGCCGCCGCAGCCCGAGCACTGCGCCGTGTAGCGCAGCCGCAGGCGGCCCGGGCACGAGTCCAGCACCAGGGCGCGGCGACGCTCCATCGAGACGTTACTGCGCGCGGACCGGCAGCAGCGGCGGCGCCGACGGCACCGGATCGGTGGGCGTCTGCAGCAGCGGCGTGTAGGGCACCAGCAGCAGGCGGCCATCGGCCTGCAGCACCGGCACGTAGCGCACCGGCAGGCCCATCTGCGCGCTGCCGTAAGGATGGGCGCCCTGGGCCACGGTCTGCGCTGCCCGCGAGATGTCCGGGCGCAGATCGCGCTCGGCGACGCTGCTGGGCACCACCTCACCGTTGCCGACAAACGCAGGCGCGCTGCTCGGTACCACTGGCTGCTGGACCGGCACGGCGATGATCGCGGCGAGCGCCACCGCAGCGGCCACAGCCGCTCCGCCGGCCCAGCGCAGCCAGCCATGCTTGCCGCCGGCCTCCGCTTCGACCTCCAACGCCGCCTGCACGCGGTCGGCGAAATCCTGCGCCAGCGGCGGCCCGGCCTGGCGGCGCAGGCTGTCGCCGATCAGATGGTAGTTCGACCAGGCTGACTTCAGCTCGGCATCGTCGGCCAAGCGCTTCAGCAGGAAGCGCCGGCTGTCGGCGGCGAGCTCGCCGTCGCACAGGGCCGAGACCTGCTCGCGCAGTTCGGCGTTCGGATCGAGGGGCTTGTCGATGCTCATGGGCGGACTCGCTCGGCGCCCATCAGCGGGCGCAGTTTCTGGTCGATGGCGTCGCGGGCGCGGAAGATCCGCGAACGCACGGTGCCGATGGGGCAGCCCATGGTCTGGGCGATCTCTTCGTAGCTCAGGCCATCGACCTCGCGCAGGGTGATGGCGATGCGCAGCTCTTCGGGCAGGGCCTCGACGGTCTCGGCGACGGTGCGCTCGATCTCCTGCCGGGCGAGCTCCTGCTCGGGGGTATCGACATCGCGCAGCCAGGTGCCGCCGTCGTACTGCACGGCGTCGGAGGCGTCGATGTCGTCGGTCGGCGGACGCCGGCCCTTGGACACCAGGTGGTTCTTGGCCGTGTTGACGGCGATCTTGTACAGCCAGGTGTAGAACTGGGCGTCGCCGCGGAAATTGCCGAGCGCGCGGTAGGCGCGGATGAAGCTCTCCTGGGCGACGTCCTGGCACTCGCTCCAGTCATTGATGTAGCGCGAGATCACGCTGACCAGCTTGTGCTGGTACTTGCGCACCAGCAGGTCGAAGGCGCGCTTGTCGCCGGCCTGCACCCGACGCACCAGGTCGTAATCAATTTCGTTCTCGGCCATCCGGGGCCGCTCTCCCTGTTGTTGTTCTGTTCGCGCGGGGGCTGGTGCGCGCGGGGCGGCGGGCGCGGGCGTCTCCTGCAGGCGGAAGACGGAGGAATTCAGGCTGTCGAAGCTGAGGACGGCGTTCATGGCAGCCTGCGACCGCCGGTTTAGTGTGAAAGTTCACTCCACCGCCGCCACCATACGCGCCCGGATTGACCGCGCCCGCGCACAGTCCGGATCATACGTGACCCCTTCGCGGCCGGCGCGGCTTAGCATGCCGGCGCCCGCCCCCTGCAGGAGATTCCCATGTTCGACGGCTTGCGCTTCAAGCACTGGCGTCCCGAGCTGCGCGACGACCGCGTGGTGGTACTGAGCTTCGACCGCGCCGAGTCCAGCGTGAACACCTTGGCCCGCGAGGTGTTGGAGGAGCTCGAGCAGCTGGTCGAGCGCATCGCCATCGAGAAACCCAAGGGCGTGGTGATGATCTCGGGCAAGAGCTCCGGCTTCGTCGCCGGTGCCGACATCGCCGAGTTCAAGACCTACCACGAGCGCGGCACGGTCTTCGAATCGATCCGCTACGGCCAGAATGTGTTCCAGAAGCTGGCGGAACTGCCCTGCCCCACGGTCGCCGCGATCCACGGCTTCTGCATGGGCGGCGGCACCGAACTCTCGCTAGCCTGCCGCTACCGTGTGGCCAGCACCGACGACAGCACCCGCATCGGCCTGCCCGAAGTCAAGCTCGGCATCTATCCGGGCTGGGGCGGCAGCGTGCGTCTGCCGCCGCTGGTGGGTGCCCCGGCCGCCTTCGACATGATGCTGACCGGCCGCGCGCTGTCGGCGTCGAATGCGCGCGCGATCGGCCTGATCGACAAGACCTGCGAACCGGCCGTGCTGCTCGACACCGCGCTCGGTCTGCTGAAGCGCGGCGTGAAGCGTCCGCTCAAACAGCGCCTCACCGGCTGGGCCACCAACTGGTGGCCGGTGCGTCAGGCGCTCGCCCCGATGCTGGTCAAGCAGGTCAGCCGCAAGGCGCGCAAAGCGCACTATCCGGCGCCCTTCGCCCTGATCGAAACCTGGCGCCGCAGCGGCGGGCCGATCGAATCGCGTCTGGTCGCCGAGGCCAAGTCGGTGGCCAAGCTGGCCGGCACGCCGACCGCGCAGAACCTGGTGCGGGTGTTCTTCCTGCAGGAGCGCCTGAAGGGCCTTGGCGGCAAGTCGCACGACATCAAGCACGTGCACGTGGTCGGCGCCGGCGTGATGGGCGGCGACATCGCCGCCTGGAGCGCGCTGCGCGGCTTCGAGACCACCCTGCAGGACCGCTCGCTTGAGCAGATCCAGCCGGCGATCGCCCGCGCCCATACCTTCTACGAGAAAAAGCTGAAGCGCGAGGACAAGCGTGCCGCCGCGATCGCGCGCCTCAACGCCGACGTCGACGGCGCCGGCGTGGCGAAAGCGGATCTGGTGATCGAGGCGATCTTCGAGAACCTGGAGGCCAAGCGCGCGCTGTATGCCAAGATCGAGGAAAGCCTGCCCGAGAGCGGCCTGCTGACCTCGAACACCTCATCGATTCCGCTCACGGATCTTCGTGCCGAGCTGAAGCGCCCGGCACAGTTCGCCGGCCTGCACTTCTTCAATCCGGTGTCGATGATGCCGCTGGTCGAGATCGTCCGGCACGACGGCATGGATGCCGAGACCGAGCGCCGCCTGGCCGCCTTCTGCCGCGCCATTGACAAGCTGCCGGTGCCGGTCGCCGGCACGCCGGGCTTCCTGGTCAACAGAATCCTGATGCCCTACCTGTTGGAGGCGATGACGCTCTACAGCGAGGGCGTTCCCGGCCCGGTGATCGACAAGGCGGCGCTGGCCTTCGGCATGCCGATGGGCCCGATCGAACTGGCCGACACCGTGGGGCTCGACGTGGCCGCGAGCGTCGGCAAGATCATGGCCGAGTTCCTCAACCTTCCGATCCCCAGCGGGCTCGACGGCCTGCTGGCCTCGGGCAAGCGCGGCCGCAAGGACGGCCAGGGTTTCTACACCTGGGAGAACGGCCGCGCCAAGAAACCCGAGGTGCCGAAGGACTACAAGGCCCCCGAGGACCTCACCGATCGCCTGGTGCTGGCCTTCGTCAACGAGGCCGTGGCCTGCCTGCATGAGGGCGTGGTCGCCGATGCCGACCTTCTGGACGCCGGCGTGATCTTCGGCACCGGCTTCGCGCCCTTCCGCGGCGGCCCGATCCAGTACGTGCGCGCCGAGGGCGCGGCCAAGCTGAAGTCCCGCCTTGAGCAGCTCGCCGGTCGCCACGGCCCGCGCTTCAACCCACGGCCGGGCTGGGATGCGCTGATCGCGGGCTGAAGCCTGCGCTTCCGCTGCGTGGATCGACGAGGGCGAGCCGAGAGGCTCGCCCTCGTCGCATTGGGATCGCTCCCGCTCAGCCGCCGTCCAACGCACACCTGGCACGTCTGGCTCGTCTGGCACGCGTGGTGGCGACCGCCATGCGGCGGCTTTTCCAGGTACAGGTCCTCAGTCACGCCCCCGTCATTCACCGGGTGCTCACGCGCCCGAATGGACTATCTCGCTCGTAATTTCAGAAATTACTGAAACTTCGGAGATGGCGATGAACCTTCCACCGCTCAGTCAGGCCTTCGTGCTGCACTTCGGCGAGATGGGCAGCCGCTGGGGCATCAACCGCACGGTCGGGCAGATCTATGCCCTGCTCTACGTCAGCCGCGAAGCGCAGACCGCGGACGACATCGTCGAGAAGCTCGGCGTGTCGCGCAGCAACGTCAGCATGGGTTTGAAGGAGCTGCAGAGCTGGCGGCTGGTCAGGCTCGAACACCATCCGGGCGACCGCCGGGATTTCTACTCCGCACCCGAGGACGTCTGGCAGATTTTCAAGACGCTCGCGGAAGAGCGGCAGCGCCGCGAGGTCGACCCGACCCTGTCGATGCTGCGCGATGCGCTGCTCGAAACCGCCGGCTCGCCCGAGGACATCTACGCGCAGGAGCGCATGCGCAAGATGCACGAGCTGATCGAGCAGATCACCGACTGGTTCGCCGAAGTCCGCAAGCTTTCGCCCGACACCCTGCAGAGCCTGATGGGCCTCGGCAGCAAAGTCGTGAAGCTGCTTGAACTGAAGGAGCGCGTGATGGGCGGCGGCCGCCGCAGCGAGCCCGAACCGAAAGCGCCGCCTGAAACGGGCGAGCGCGCATTGAAAGCGGTGGACTGAACGGAGCGCTTAGGTCACTGCGGACTGCCAACACCCAGCCCTCTCCCCAACCCACTTTCGCTTCGCTCGGGCTCACCAAGCCACGGACCCATCGGCAGTCCGTAAGCGGCCCGTTTCGCTCCTCGGGGAGAGGGGCTCGGAACGGGAAGCCGGAAGCTCGCGGCAACCTGCTCTGCCGAATCCCGAATCCCAAATCCCCAATCCCGGCTCCAACATGGACACCCTCGACCCCATCCTCCTGGCCCGCATCCAGTTCGCGGCCAACATCAGCTTCCACATCCTGTTCCCCACGATCACCATCGCGCTGGGCTGGCTGCTGCTGTTCTTCAAGCTGCGCTGGCGCGCCACCGGCGAGGCCAAATGGAACGCGGCCTACCGGACCTGGGTGAAGGTGTTCGCACTGTCCTTCGCGCTGGGCGTGGTCAGCGGGATCACCATGAGCTTCCAGTTCGGCACCAACTGGCCGGGCTTCATGGAGCGCGTCGGCAACATCGCCGGCCCGCTGCTGGGCTACGAGGTGCTGACCGCGTTTTTCCTGGAGGCCGCCTTCCTCGGCATCATGCTGTTCGGCCAAGGCCGCGTGTCGGATCGCGTGCATACGCTGGCCACCTTCCTGGTCGCCTTCGGCACCACGCTGTCGGCGTTCTGGATCCTGGTGCTGAACTCGTGGATGCAGACGCCGGTGGGCTTCGAGATGATTGACGGCCAGGCGCACCCGACCGACTGGGCGGCGATCGTCTTCAACCCCTCGTTCCCCTATCGCCTGAGCCACATGCTGCTGGCCTCCGGCCTGACGGTGGCCTTTCTGGTCGCCGGACTCTCGGCCTGGCGTCGGCTGCGGGGTGATGCCAGCGCCGAAGTGCAGGCCACCCTGCGCACGGGTTTGGTGCTGGGTGCGGCGCTGATCCCGCTGCAGATCCTCGCCGGCGACCTGCACGGCCTGAACACGCTGGAGCACCAGCCGGCCAAGGTCGCGGCCATGGAGGGCATCTGGGAGACCGAGCGCGGCGCCGGGCTGCGCCTGTTCGCGCTGCCGAACGAGGAGACGCGCAGCAATGACTACGAGATCCAGATTCCGAAACTCGCCAGCCTGATCCTCACCCACGAGCTCGACGGTGAAGTGAAGGGCCTGAACGAATTCGAGCATCACCCGCCGGTGGCGCCGGTGTTCTGGTCGTTCCGGGTGATGGTGGGCATCGGCATGCTCATGCTGGCGGTGAGTTGGCTGGGCGCCTGGCAGCTGAAGCGCCGCGGCGAGCCCGCGCGCTGGCTGCTGCGCGTGCTGGTCGGCATGACCTTCGCGGGCTGGGTGGCCACGCTGGCGGGCTGGTATGTCACCGAGATCGGCCGCCAGCCCTGGGTGGTCTACGGCGTCGTGAGCACCGCCGATGCGGCCTCGACCGTGCCGGCGCCCTTGATCGGCATCAGCCTGGGCCTGTACCTGTCGATCTATGCCGTTCTGCTGATGGCCTACATCAGCGTGCTGTTCCACCTGATGCACAAGGCCTCGAAGGGCGAGCTCGACAGCGCCATCGGCACCCTGCCCGCCGATGACACCGCTGAAGGAGCACGCGCATGAGCGCCTGGCTGCCGGAAATCTTCCTCGCTCTGATGGGCCTCGCCATGCTGGCCTACGTCGTGCTCGACGGCTTCGACCTTGGCGTCGGCATCCTGCTGCCCGGCGGCGACGAGGCGCAGAAGGACACGATGATCGCCTCGATCGGGCCGTTCTGGGACGCCAACGAAACCTGGCTGGTGCTGGGTGTGGGCATCCTGCTGATCGCGTTCCCGATGGCGCACGGGGTGATCCTGAGCTCGCTCTACCTGCCGGTGACGCTCATGTTGATCGCACTGATCCTGCGCGGTGTGGCCTTCGACTTCCGGGTCAAGGCCCGGGCCAAGCACAAGCACCTGTGGGACCGCGCCTTCTTCGCCGGCTCGGCGCTGGCCGCGCTGTCGCAGGGCTTCATGCTCGGCGCCTACATCTTGGGCTTCGAGTGGAGCGTGGCGAACTTCGCCTTCGCCAGCTTCATCGGCGTCTGTCTGCTGGCCGGCTACGCGCTGCTCGGTGCGACCTGGCTGCTGATGAAGGCCGAGGGCGAGCTGCAGCAGAAAGCCGTGCGCTGGGCGCAGCGCGCACTCTGGCTGACCGGAATCGGCATCGGGGCGGTCTCGGTGGCCACGCCGATGGTGAGCGCGCGCATCTTCGAGAAGTGGTTCAGCCTGCCGAATTTCATCCTGCTGCTGCAGATCCCGCTGATCACCGCGGCGCTGTTCTTCATCGCCCTGCGCTCGCTGAAGCGCCTGCGCACCGGCGATCTGCGCAGCCCCTGGCAGCCCTTCGTCTGCTCGGTTGGCCTGTTCGTGTTCGCCTTCCTTGGTCTGGCCTACAGCCTGTTCCCGTATCTGGTGGTCGACCGCATCACCATCCACGACGCGGCGGCGGCACCGGGCTCGCTGATGATCATCCTGTTCGGTGTGGCCATCACCCTGCCGGCGATCCTCGCCTACTCGGCCTACACCTACCGCGTGTTCTGGGGCAAGGCGACCCAGCTGCGCTACTACTGAGGCACGGACTTGACCCGGATCGACTGAATCCGGCCTCATCCGGGGCCCACCGCATGGTTCGCCCCGGATGACCCTGCTCAGCCTGCTCGCCCTGCTCGCCTTCGCCCTGTTCCTGCAGCCCTTCCTGCACCGGCTGTGGCTGGCGCGACAGCGCGACCGCCTGCGCCAGGCAATCGAGGCCGAGCGCGGCAGCCGGGTGATCCTGCTGGTGCACCGCGAGGAGCGGATGAGCCTGATGGGCGTACCGCTGCTGCGCTACATCGATATGGACGACGCCGAATCGGTGGTGCGCGCGGTGCACCAGACGCCGCCGGAACAGCCCATCGATCTGGTCCTGCACACGCCCGGTGGACTGGTGCTGGCCTCGCTGCAGATCGCCCGCGCGCTGGCGCGGCATCCCGGCCCAGTGCGCGCCCTGGTGCCGCACTACGCGATGTCCGGCGGCACCCTGCTGGCGATCGCCGCCGACGAAATCATCATGAGCCCGCATGCGGTGCTGGGCCCGCTCGACCCGGCCATCGACGAGGTGCCGGCGGCCTCGATCCTGCGCGCGGTGGCGCAGAAGGACCCCAAGGACGTCGACGACGACACACTGATCCTCGCCGACCAGGCGCAGATGGCGATCCGCCAGCTGCGCGAGAGCCTCACCGACCTGCTGCTGGCCCGGCTTGGCAAGGAGCGCGCCGAAGAAGTCGCCATTGCACTCACCGAGGGCCGCTGGACCCACGACTACCCGATCACCCCCGAGCAGGTCACCGAGCTCGGGCTCAAGGTCAGCATCGACATGCCCGAATCGGTGCTGGACCTGATGGCCCTGTACCCGCAGCCGATGCGCGGCCTGGGCGGGGTCGAGTACGCGCCGCGCGAGCGGCAGATCGCCGAGGAAGAAAAGCCCAAGTGAGGCTGCCCTCAGCCGCTCGCGCCGGCAAGCGTACTCAGACCAGCAGCATCGCCACGAACCACAGGCCGGCCAGCAGCTCGATCGCGGTGCTGCGCTCCGGTGAGCGGCCCACGGCCAGCAGCAGGAACAGGTTGTAGGGCAGCGGCGCGAAGTGCAGCGTCACCGCCAGCCAGGCCGGCGCGCCGCCGGCGAGCAGGGCCAAGCCGCTGACGCTGGCCACGACATTGATCAGGCTTCCAATCACCAGCAGGTCGCGCCAGAACAGCCGGCGCATCGGCACCGCGCCCTGCCAGCGCAGACGGAAGAAATCGAGGACAGCATTCGACGACATGGGCGGCAGTCCATTGCTTGCAGGCGCGCAGCGTAATCGAAAGGCTGAGCGGACCGGCACACCGATACCGCCGCCATCCCGGGCGCAGGCGCGTCCACCAAAGCACGAGGCCGACCCTTTCGGGCCGGCCTCGGTCGCTACGCGCTGGGCACGATCAGCTCAGTCGTCCCACTCGGTCTCGCTGTGCAGCACGCGGCCGTCGTATCCGCTGGCGCGCAGCTCGACGCGCTGGCCGTCGGGGCCGACCGCCTCGGCACCCCAGGTCGCGCCCTCGCGGTCGAGGTCGTTGATCTGGGTGTAGCCCTGCGCCTCCAGCGCGGCGATGAGGGCGGCGGCATCGAGCTGGGCGCGCGCGGCCTGGGCGTCGAACACCTCGCCACTGACCGGGTCGATGTGGACTTCGCCCCAGCGGCCGTCGGCGCGGCGCACCTCGGCCTCCCACAGGCCGTCGTCGTACTCGATCTCGCGCACTTCGGCATAGCCGGCGCGGTTGAGCTCAGCGGCGACATCGGCGGAGGAACGCGGGTTGACCGCGTGGGCGGCAAAGGCGAGGCCGACGGCACCGGCGGCGATGGCGGCCATCAGCATGGAGCGACGCAGGGGAAAGGAAGCCTTGAACATGGGTATCTCCTTTAGGAAGGTGGACTCGCCGGGCGGATCGCCGCGGCGTGGTGCACAGTCTCCGGAGCCGGCCTATGCCAACTCTGAGGGCGGGGTTCACGATCGATTTAAGGGCCGCAGGCAGGCTGTGCGCATGCTCAGGCCCGCCCCTCCGCTGCTGATCGCCCTCGCGCTCACCCTGAGTGGCGCCGCACTCGCCCAGGGCACCGACCGCGCCGACACCCGCCAGCTGCGCGAGGCCGTGCAGCGCGGCGAACTGGCCTCGCTCGACTCGATCATCGAAGATGCCCTGCGCCGCAAGCCCGGGCGTCTGGTCGACGTCGAGTTCGACCTCGACGACGACGAGTACGAGATCGAGATCCTCGACGCCGACGGCCGCGTGTGGGAGTTGGAGTACCGCGCCAGCACCGGCGAGTTCATGGACCTGGAGCAGGACTGATGCGCGTGCTGGTAGCCGAGGACGATGCCGAGCTCGCGCAGCGCGTCTGCGCCGCACTGAACGAAGCCGGCTTTACCGCTGAACACTGCGCCGACGGCCGCGAGGCCGAGTTCCGCGGCGCCACCGAGGCCTATGCCGCCGCCGTGCTGGACCTTGGCCTGCCCTCGCTGGACGGCCTGTCGGTGCTGCACCGCTGGCGCGAGCAGGGCGTCAAGCTGCCGGTGCTGGTGCTGACCGCCCGCGGTCGCTGGCACGACAAGCTGGCCGGCTTCAACGCCGGTGCCGATGACTACCTGACCAAACCTTTCCTGCTCGATGAAGTGGTGCTGCGCGTGCGCGCGCTGATCCGCCGCGCCAGCGGCCATGCGAGCCCGGTGCTGGAGTGCGGTCCACTGAGCCACGACGTCAACGCCGGCCGCTTTGCCCTCGACGGCGCCAGCCTCAGCCTGACCGCCCAGGAGTCGCGCATCCTCGGCTACCTGCTGCACAACGTCGGCCGCATCGTCAGCCGCGGCGAACTGGGCGAACACGTCTACGAAGGCGGCCACGACCCCGACTCGAACGTGCTCGACGTGCTGGTCGGGCGCATCCGCAGGAAGATCGGCCCCGGCCTGCTGCACACCCACCGCGGCCAGGGCTTCCGGCTCGAAGCTGAGGCTGAAGCTGGCGCGGACGCCGGCGAATGAACCTGGCCGGGCGCTCGCTGCGCGCCCGCCTGCTGCGGGTGGGCCTGTTCGGCGGCATGCTTCTGAGCCTGCTGGCCGCCTGGCTGCTCGGCGAAGCCTTCCGGGTGATCGCCGAGCGCGGCCAGCTGCGCATCCTCGAACAGGAGCTGGCCGGCATCGTCGGTCGCCTCGAAGGGCGGCCCGACGGCAGCCTCGGCATGCGCGACCGCCCGGGCGCCCCCGACTACGAGCGCGTGTTCTCCGGCCGCTACTGGCAGGCCGGCGAGGACGGCAGCGGCTACACCTCGCGCTCGCTGTGGGACTTCCGCGCCAGCTTTTCCACGCCTGCCGGCTCGCGGGCGGCGCTCGAGCGCATCGACGGGCCCACGGGCCAGGCGCTGCTCACCCTGCGCCAGCGTGTGCAGGTGCCGCGCGTGCGCCTGCCGGTCGAGGTCTGGGTCGGCCTCGACGAGGGCCCGCTGCGCGAGGATGTGCAGCGCTTCCGCGGCCTGACCCTGGTCGCCACGGCCCTGCTGTTCCTGCTGCTGGCCGCACTGCTGGCCGTGCAGGTGCGGCTGGGCCTGCGCCCCTTGAAGCGCCTCGCCGCCGAGGTCGAGCAGGTGCGCCGCGGCGAGCGCGCGCGGATCGGCGGCGAGGGCCTGCCCGCCGAGCTCGGTCCGCTGGTGGCTCATCTCGACGAACTGCTGGAGCACCATGAACGCTCGGTGCAGCGGGCGCGCCACGCTGCCGCTGACCTCGCACATGCGCTGAAGACGCCCCTTGCCGCGCTCGACGCCGCGGCCCAGCGGCCCGGCCCCGAACTCGCGGAGACCGTGCGCGAACAGAGCGCGCGCATGCAGGCGGCGGTGTCACGCCAACTGCAGGCCGGCGTGGCTCGCGACTTCCGTGCGCGCAGCGAGCTCGCGCCCGTCGCCGCGACGCTGATCGAACTGATGCGGCGCATCCACGCCGATCGCAGCCTCCGGATCGACGCCCGCATCGAGCCCAAGCTGCAGCTGCCCTACGCCGAGGATGACCTGGAGGAGCTGCTCGGCAACCTGCTCGACAACGCCTGCAAGTGGGCGCGCTCGCAGGTGCGGCTGAGTGCGGGCAGTACACCCGCGACGCTCTGGCTGCAGCTCGACGACGACGGCCCCGGCCTGAGTGAGGATGCGGCCACCGCCGCGCGCCAGCGCGGCGTGCGCCTCGACGAGCGGGTGCCCGGCTCAGGCCTCGGCCTCGCCATCGTCGAGGACCTGCTCAACGCTGCCGGCGGCCGGCTGCAGCTGCTGCGCTCGGATCTTGGCGGCCTGCGGGCACGGATCGAAATCGACCGGGGGCGCTGAACGTGGCGCTGCGGAGCACGGCCGCGGCGCCGCGCGCTCCCGCTTCAGTACGCGCCCATGTAGTCGCGCTTGCCGATTTCCACGCCGCTGTGGCGCAGCAGGGCATAGGCGGTGGTGACATGGAAGAAGAACTGCGGCAGGCCGTAGGACAGCAGATAGGCCTGGCCGCTCAGCGTGCGCTCCTTGGGCGTGCCAGGGCGCAGCACGATCTCGCGCGTCTCGCTGCCCTCGAAGGCGGCTGCATCGAGGCTGTCGAGAAAGGCCAGCGTGCTGGCGATGCGCTGCTGCAGCTCGTCGAAGCTCTGCTCGGTGTCCGGCGCGCTCGGCACCTCGACGCCGGCCAGACGCGCGGCCACGCTGCGCGCGAAGTCGGTGGCGATCTGCACCTGGCGCAGCAGGGGAAACATGTCCGGGAACAGACGCGCCTGCAGCAGGGACGGCGGGTCGATCTTGCGGGCCGCGGCGTGTTCCGCGGCCTTGGTGAGGACGCCACTCAGGCCACCGAGCAGCTGCTTGAAGACAGGAACCGAGGCGACGTACATGGGCTGCTGCATGGGGAGACTCCTGCGAAAGGGCGCCGATGGTAGCCCGTGCCGGCGCGACGGGCTGCGCGCCTCTCGCCGCGGCTGGCCATGGAAGGCGGCGTCTGAGGCGATTCGCACGTGCCGCATCGCGCGATCCGGCGCGGCCTGCGATCATGGCGCATGCAGACCTTCCAAGAACTCGATCTTCGCCCGGCGCTCAGACAGGCACTGGATGCCGCCGGCTTCCACACGCCCACCCCGATCCAGGCCCTGGCCCTGCCGCCGATCCTGGCCGGCGCCGACGTGCTCGCGCAGGCGCCCACCGGCAGCGGCAAGACCGCGGCTTTCGGGCTCGGCCTGCTGCAGCGGCTGGATGCCGCCGCCATCCGCACCCAGGCCCTGGTGCTGTGCCCGACCCGCGAGCTGGCCGACCAGGTCGGCAAGGAGCTGCGCCGACTGGCCGCCGCGATCCCCAACGTCAAGATCAGCCTGTTCACCGGCGGCGTGGCGCTGGGCCCGCAGCTGGCCTCGTTGACCCATGCGCCGCACATCGTGGTGGGCACGCCGGGGCGCGTGCAGGAGCTGCTGCACAAGCGCGCGCTGGACCTTTCGGAGATTGACGTGCTGGTGCTGGACGAAGCCGACCGCATGCTCGACATGGGCTTCGAGAAGTCGATCAAGGACATCGTCAGGCGCCTGCCGAAGGCGCGGCAGAGCCTGCTGTTTTCGGCCACCTGGCCCGAGGAGATCCGCGCGCTTGCGAAGGACAGCCTGCGTGAGCCGGTGGAGGTTTCGATCGAGGGCGAGGCACACGCACCGGACATCGACGCGCGCTTCTACGAGGTCGCGCTCGATGCCAAGCCCGCCGCGCTGATGGGCCTGCTGCTGCAGCTCAAACCCGAGTCGGCGGTGGTGTTCTGCAATACGCGGCGCGATGTCGATGACGTCGCCACTGCGTTGGCCAACGCCGGCTTCTCCGCCGCCGCCCTGCACGGCGACATGGAGCAGCGCGACCGCGACGAGGTGCTGGTGATGTTCGCCAACCGCTCACTGGGCGTGCTGGTGGCCAGCGATGTCGCCGCGCGCGGACTCGACGTCAAGGACCTCGCCTGCGTCGTCAACTACGAGCTGCCGCACGAGGCGGATGTCTACGTGCACCGCAGCGGCCGCACCGCCCGCGCCGGCGGCAGCGGACTGGTGCTGAACCTCGTCACTTCGCGCGAGATGCCGCGCGCGCAAGCCATCGAAACCGGCCGCGGCGAGCCGATCCGCTGGAACCGCGCGCCGCTGAATGCGCGCCCGACCGACGTGCCCAAGCCCGCCATGCGCACCCTGCGCATCGACGCCGGCCGCACCGACAAGCTGCGTCCGGGCGACATCCTCGGTGCGCTCACCGGCGCCGCCGGCTTGAAGGCCGATGCGATCGGCAAGATCGATGTGTTCCCGACGCGCAGCTATGTGGCGGTGCGCGCGGGCGTGCTGAAGGCGGCGATCGCCGGCCTGCAGGCGGGCAAGATCAAGGGCCGCAGTTTCCGGGTGCGGGCGATGTGAGGTCGCTACGGCGTGTCGGCCGTGGCCGGGCGCGGTTCGTAGGGAGGGCCGGCCGCGCACCGGACACACCAGGCCCTCGCGCACCTCTGCGCATGGCGCGCTCGCCGCACTTGGCGCGCAGCAGGCTCTGCCAAGGCGGTGCTTCCGTTCTTCTGCCTCGCGCTTGAGCGCGATCAAGACGTCGCGACCCAAGGCGCAAGAGGCTTGCGGCGACGCTTCGAGGAGAGCCCGCCATGTCGAGCCGGATACGCGCAGCCCTGTCGGCCTTGCTGGCCTTGCCAATGCTCTGCGGCCTTGCCGGCGCACAGAGCGTTGGCTACCAGCTTCAGCTGTATCCCGAGTATCGGCTGGAGCGTTTCCAGCTCCCGGATACGCACCTGGCAGAGGCGATCGGAACGCCTGCGGCAGATGAGATCTTCGCGCTGGCCCACGACCCGGTATCCGGCGAGCTGCTTGCCGCCACAGCGAGCGGCGCGCTGGGACGCTTGGACCCCGATACCGCGGGCTGGACGCAGATCGCCACAATCGTCGGCGCCGGTGGCACGGTCACCGGTCTCGCGACCTTGGGCGGGAGCGCTCCGCTCTATCTGATGACCTCGGACGGCGGCAGCAGCTATCTGTTCACCCTGGACCGCAGCAGCGGCGCGAGCCAGCTGGTCGGAACCTTCAGCGGTCGCCTCTACGTCGATATCGCGATCGACGCGACAGGCCAGCTGTTCGCCCATTGCATGCTCACCGACAGCCTTTACCGCCTCTCGACCACGGGGATGGAAACCTTGATCGGTCCGACTGGCATCGATGCCAACTATGCGCAGGGCATGGACTTCGATCGCGGCAGCGGCGAGCTCTATGCCTGGATCTACTCGAACAGCGTCAGCGCGACCCTGTTCTCCCGCCTGGACACCAGCACCGGCGCCGCCACGGTGCTGCAGACGCTGGCGGGAGAGTTCGAAGGCGTGCTCACCGCACCGCTGACCCGGATCTTCGCCGACGGCTTCGAAGACGCCCCCTGAGCCCTCCTGCCCAGCGGCGCTCGCCGCCACGGGCCTGTCCTGCGATCATGTGCGGCCGCCTGAGCTTCGGACGTCGCCACCCCATGCGCCTCAACAAACACATCGCCGACACCGGCTACTGCTCGCGCCGCGAGGCCGACCGGCTGATCGCCGCCGGGCGCATCACGGTCAACGGCCAGCGCGGCGGCATCGGCACCGAGGTCGGCGAAGGCGACGAGGTGCTGCTGGACGGCCGACCGCTGCCCAAGCGCGAGGAAAAGCGCGGCCGCAAACACGTCTACATCGCGCTGTACAAGCCGGTCGGCATCACCTGCACCACCGACACCGAGGTCCGCGGCAACATCATCGACTTCGTCGGCCACGAGCAGCGGATCTTTCCGATCGGCCGCCTCGACAAGGACAGCGAGGGCCTGATCCTCTTGACCAGCAACGGCGACATCGTCAACGAGATCCTGCGCGCCGAGAACCGCCACGAGAAGGAATACCTGGTCGGGGTCAACAACCCGGTGACGCCGGAATTCCTGACCGGCATGGCCCGCGGCGTGCGCGTGCACGGGCAGATGACCCTGCCCTGTCGCACCTCCCGGCTGGCCAAGTACGGCTTCCGCATCGTGCTGACGCAGGGCCTGAACCGGCAGATCCGCCTGATGGCTGCAGCATTCGGCTATCGCGTCAAGGAGCTGCGGCGGGTGCGCATCGACAACATCAAGCTCGGCGTGCTGAAGCCCGGCCAGTGGCGCAACCTGACCGACGCCGAGCTGCGCGGGCTGATCCCCGGCCGCACGGACTGGTAGCGATGCGCGAGAAGCAGCGCATCGCCATCGACATGGACGAGGTGGTGGCCGACTCGCTCGGCCGCTTCCTCGCGATCTATGAGCGCGAGTACGGCGAGCGCATCGAGCGCGCCAGCCTGGCCGGCCGCCACCTGTTCGACGCGGTGCCGATCGAGCGCCGTGACGCGGTGCGCGCCTATCCGCACCGCGAGGAGTTCTTCCACGATCTCGAGGTGATCGAGGGCAGCGTCGAGGTGGTGCGGGAACTGAACGAACGCTACGAGATCTTCTTCGCCACCGCGGCGATGGAGTATCCGAACTCCTTCCTGCCCAAGTACCACTGGCTGCACCAGCACTTTCCCTTCGTGCCCTGGCGCAACTTCATCTACTGCGGCGACAAATCCGCGGTTTGCGCGGACTTCCTGATCGACGACCACAGCCGCAACTTCAAGGGCTTCCGCGGCCAGGGCCTGCTGTTCAGTGCGCCGCACAACCTGCACGAGGACGCCCCGCTGCGCCTGCACGACTGGGCCGACGTCGCCCGCCACTTCGGGGTCTGAGCACGCACATGGAACCGACCACCCTGATCGGCCTCGGCGCCGCCGTCTGCACCAGCGTGGCCTTCCTGCCGCAGGTGATCCGCAACTTCCGCCGGCGCAGCGCCGGCGACCTCTCCCTGCTCGGCTTCAGCCTGTTCACCCTGGGCGTGGTGCTGTGGCTGGCCTACGGCCTGCTGATGGACGACCTGCCGATCATCGTCGCCAACGTGTTCACGCTCGGCGTGAACCTGCTCAACCTGGGCCAGGTGCTCTGGTACCGCCGTCGCCCCGCGCCGATGCCGCCCGCCGGCTGAGGCAGTCGACCAACCGGCCTTTACGGTCACAGCCCGCGCGCGCCACCATCCTCGCGGCCTTACTCCGCCGTCCGGGCCCATGAAGTTCTTCGACACCCAGCGTCGCGAAGCGCGCAGGCGCAGCCTGTGGCAGTTCGCCTACCTCGGCGCGATCGCCGCCACCGTGCTCAGCATCGCCGGGCTCTGTCTCGTGCTGCTCATGGCTCTGGGCTGGGTGCAGGAGGCCCCTGGACGCGCTTTCGCGGCCCTGCTCGCGGCGGTGGTGGCCGGGGTGACGGCAGCCGTGCTGCGTGCGCCCCTGCGCGGCGCCAGCGCCGAGCTGCAGGCCCAGCGGCTCGGCGCCATCGCGCTCGACACCGAAGGCAATGCGGAGCATCGCCAGCTGCGCAACGTCTGCGAGGAAATGGCGATCAGCGCGGCGATCCCGGCGCCGCCGATCCGCCTGCTGCCGCATTCGACCTCGGTCAACGCCTTCGCGCTCGGGCGCTCGCGCGAGGACGCCGTGCTGGTGGTCAGCGCCGGCAGCTTCGTGCACCTGACCCGCGACGAACTGCAGGCGCTGATGGCCTGGTGCATCGGCCGCGTGCGCGACGGCGACTGCGCGCTGGATACCGAGCTGCTGAGCCTGCACCACGGCCTGATCGCGCCCTTCGAGCTGTGCATCGACCTGTTCCGCGCACTCATGGCACGCGCCGCGCGCATCTCGCTGGGCTACACCCGCCACGGTGATCCCGCCGATGCGCGGAACTTCGCCATGCTGCTCGGCCTTCCGCTGCTGCTTGGCGCGGTGATCAGCGGCCTCGGCTATGTGCTGGCCAGCCTGCTGCAGGCCGCGGCGGTGCGGCGCGGCATGTTCAAGGCCGATGCCGCGGTGGTTGAACTCACCCGCCACCGCGAGCCCCTGCTCAGCCTGCTGCTGAAACTGGGCCACGACTACCCGCTGTCGCGCATGAACATCGATCTGGCCGATGAGCTGAGCCACTTCTGCTTCGCGCCCTCGGGCTGGTTGGCACGCCTGTTCATCGAGACCCATCCCAGCGTCGAGCGTCGTTTGAAGCGCCATGCCGCCGGCATCGATCGCAGCAGCCTGGACCTGCAGCCGCGCCGCCGGGCGAGTTCCGAGGCCTCGGCCTGGACCCAGACCGCGCCGCTCGATGCCGAGGCCGCAGCGCACTGGGCGCGGCTGGCGCAGCGCGCTTCGCCGCCAGCGGCAGCAGCGGTGCTGGCGAGCCCGCCTGTCTTTGCGCCGGCGCCGCCTGCAGAGAGCGGCATCCGCGCGCGGACCGCCGACGAGACGCCCGAAGTCGCCGCCCTGCTGGCGACGACGCCGCCGACGCTGCAGCGATCCGCGCAGGACGCAGAGCGTTCCGAGCCGATGGTCCTGCAGCACCGTGACGATGCAGTGGCCGGTCTGCTCGCCCTGTTCGTGCTGCCGCTGGTTCCCGGCGCGCTGCGACTGCTGCTGGCCGGCAATCGCGAGCTGTTCGAACGCGGACTGCCCGCAGCCGAGCCCTGGTACCAGCGACTCCGCGTGCTGGAGGGTCCCGCGCGGGTCGCACTGATCGAGCAGTGCTGGCCACACCTGGCCAGCCTGCCGGCCCCACTCGCACGCCGGCTGCGGCTGGCCATCCAGCGCCAGATCCTGAGCGACGGCCGCATCGATTTGGCCGAATGGACGCAGTGGGCGGTGCTGGAATCCCTGGGCCGACAGCTGGCAGGCGCGCTTCCAACTGTGCGTCGCCAGTCGCTGTCGCTGCGCGAGGCGGAGGTACGCCAGATCCTGCTCTGGATGGCCCGTCGCAACACGGACTCGCCCGCCGCCGCACTGCTCGCCCTGCAGGCGCAGGAAAGCGCGCTGGGGCTGAAGCGCTCACCCCGCCTGCCGACCGAACATCCCGCACTTTTCGACAGCGCGGTCGACCGCCTTGGCCTGCTGCAACCGCAGGACCAGCGTCTTCTGCTGGCCGCGCTGGTCTCCATGGCCGCCGCTGACGGCCGGCTGTGCGCGCAGGAATGGCTGCTGCTGCGCGGCCTGGCCGCACTTTGGGACCTGTCGCCGACGCAACTGCCCGACGCCTTCAGGATCGGACTCGCGGACGCCTAGGACCCTGTCGGACCTTTGGACGGCCGGGCTGCAAATCCGCCTGCGCAGACCCTTGCTTCCTTGCTGCGACAAATCGGTGATCCGGAGTGCGGACCCATCTGCATGCCGTTGGCGTGTAACGGGCCAGGTGCGCTACGGATCGAGCGTGCCTTCGGCTCTGAATCGGCTGAAGTTTGTAGTGGTGATGCTATCGCCGCCGCCGATGCTGGACTGGGTGGCCGTGGCGACGTTCGATTCGCCGCCAAGGATGGCCGAGTAGCTGCCCTGGGCATCGTTCTGCCAGCCGGACACGGCCACGGAGCGGAAGCCGGTGGCGCGGTTCTGGTAGCCGCCAATCACCACCGCGGTGACATCGTCCGCCAATCCGCCGGTGCCGCTGACGATGACGCTTCGCCCGCCGGTGGCCTGGTTGCCGTCGCCGCTGATCACGGAGGCATGGTCGCCACTGATCAGGTTGTCGACGCCGCCGACGATGCCGCCGAAGCGCGTGTAGCTGTTGCGCAGGCCCAGCACCAGGTTGTGCGAGCCCGTGCGAACGCTGGGGCTGGGCGTCACCCGCGGCTCGTTGTAGCCCAGGATCAGGTTGCCGCGGCCGTTGGGTGCGGCATCGGTGCTGCCCGCGCCGCTGCGCACGTGGAGGTTGACGCCGGTGAAGAACACTTCGTCGCCGCTGACGCTGATCGAGGCGGTCTTGGCTTCCAGCCCGGTGGTGCGTCCATTGAGCGAAGCCAGGGTGGTGGATTGCGCCTGCACGGTCGCCTGCAGCGCGTCGATCTCGGCGTTGGCGTCGGCCAGCGCGCCCTGCAGGCTGCCGAGGCTGTTGCCCTGCGCGGCGCTGCTGGCGATCAGCGTGTCGACCTGGCTGCGCAGCTGGGCGTTGGCCGTCTCCAGCGCCGCCACCCGCTGCAGCAGCGCGTCGATGCTGGCCTGCAGGCCGGCGCTGTCGAGAGAGCGCACGGCCAGCGGCGCGGCGGCGAGGCGCTGGCGCGGCTGCAATAGTTCGCCGTCCACTTCGATCTGCAGCCACAGGCCGTTCTGATAGGCCTGGCTGCCGAAGTCGAGGTCAACGCTGAACAGGCCGCGATCGACCAGCACCGAGCGCGTCAGCGCGGGGCCGATGGCGACGCCGCCGTTGGCCGCGCTGAACAGCTGGAAGCGCATCGGCAGCTCGGCGCTGATCGGCGCATCGGACTGCTCGAGGCGCCCCTGGTAGGTGAGCGTGGTGGAGGCGTAGGCGCTGCCGCAGCACAGGGCGGCGGCCAGCAGCAGACTCATCAATCGGAACATGGGTGGGTTCTCCGGAACGGAAGGGGTGGCGCGCGCTGCGCGCTCAGCGATGCGTCGGGCGTACGGGCGTGCCGCCCGGCGGCGGCGGCGTTTCGAAGCCATCGCGGAACAGGCAGTCGGCGGCGCCCGCGCAGCCGGCGCCGGGCTCGGCGCGCAGCCAGCCGGGCCAGAAGCCACCGCGCAGGCGGTAGCGCGCGCCGGCGCAGGCCGCGCCACCGTCGGCGCTGCACAGCGGCACGCGCTCGGGCTCGAGCTGACCCAGGGTGCCGTCCAGGCGCAGACCCGACGCCGACTGCGCGCGACCGCCGCCCGAATCCAGGGTCGACCAGGGCACCCGGTAGCCGTTGCCCGCGGCGACTTCAGCGGCGGCCGACAGGCTCAGGATCAGCAGTGTCCCTGCCAGTGCGGCGCAGAGGGCTGGCGGGCGCGAGGCCCGACGGAGCTTGAGATCACTCACGGGTGATTCCTCGGTTCTCTGAAGCGCGCAGCGCTTGATCGCCTGCGCTCTGCGGCGGGCATGCGTCGGCACGGCTTTGCGTGGCTTGCTCGAGTTCTGCAGGGCGACTGCTCATCGAATCGGCACGACGGGCTCGAAGCCATCGCGAAAAATGCGCATCGGCTCCTGCTCGTAGGCGCCGATGTCGCAGACGCTGAGCAGCGGGTTGCCGCTGCCGTTCTGCGGCCGCGCCACGCCGCGGGCGTCCGAACTCATGCAGGTGGTCCAGTCGGCGACGAAAGGCGTCACCGGGTTACCGGCGTCGACCGCGGGGCTGTCCAGCCCCAAGGCCAGAAAGCCGCCCTGCCCGTTGGCCGGGATGTCCGGGAAGTCAGCCAGCCGCAGGGGTGTCGAGGTGGTGGTGATCCCGCAGCCCGGCAGCGGTCGGCTCGACAGATTGAAGCTGCGCTCGACGCTGACGCCCGGCCCGACCGAACAGGCCGCCCCCGGATTCGTACCGGCGTCGAAAAGCGTGTGCGAGAGGCGCAGCAGACTCGGCCCCGTTTGGCCTGCACGCGCTTCGACGCGGATTTCGCCCGCGCTCGCCGAGCCCATCGTGGTGCCTGCAAACGTGGTGTTGCGGACCAGCACGTCCGCGTAATCGCTGTAGATCACGCTGTTGCCGGCGCCGTCGGCATCGCCGCGGAAGAACGTGGTATTGCGGATGTTGAGAGTGCGGGTGCGATCCGCGGCGGTGGCCGACACCAGGCCGCGCGCCGAGCCCCCCTCGAAGAACAGCGTGTTTTCCAGCAGCAGGTTGCCGTCGGTGTGGATGGCGCCGCCCGAGCTCGGGTTCGCGCCCAGAGCAAAGGCCCTATTCTCCGAGAACCGGCTGCGATTGATCGACAGCCGCGCGCCGCCTTCGATGTAGATGGCACCGCCGGCTGCGGCCAGCCCGTTGGACACGTTGCCACCGTTGGCAAAGCTTTCGCCGAAGTAGGTGCCTTCAATCACCACCTGCTTCGCGCTGTCGGCGAGGACCGCCAGCGAGGCGCCACCCACCCTGAAGTCGCCCGCCGGCTGATTCTGGAAACTGTTGAACTCGAAGGCGCCGCCGGTGATGTTGACACTGCGGTTGAAGACCAGCACCCCGGCACCGTAGGCCGAATTGAAGAGAGTGTTGCGCGAACCCACGCAGCCCACCACGTTGACGCGAGTGAGCACCAGCGTGGCGTTCTGCGCGGCAGGCTCCGCCAGCAGGCAGCCGCCACCGCCAACGCGTTCGCCGCTGCTCAGTGAGAGGTCCACCAGGGTCAGCAGCGTGTTGCTGGGCGCCACCCGAAGCAGCGGCACCGCGTTGTCGGTGAACGGGGAGCTCTGGCTCTGATCGGTGATCTGGAGGCGCGGCGAGCCGCTGGCGCTGATGCTGAAGCCCGGCTTTTCGATGGCCGGCAGCTCGCTCTGCAGCACGATGGTGCTGTCCGGCGGCAGTTCGATGACCACGCTGTGGATATTGCCGCTGGTGGCATTGGCGGCCTCGATGGCGGCGCGCAGGCTGCCCGGCCCCGAGTCGGCGGTGCTGGTGACGGTGAACGTGGCCGCCGAGGCCGGCAGCACCGGGCTCAGCGCAAGCGCACAGGCAAAGGCCATGGGCAAGGAGGGACGCGTCATCTGGAGGCTCTCGTGGTGGCGACTGTCCAGGCGTACGCAGAAATGCGCGAAGCAGCTTCATTCGCCTCAACGGGCGCGCAGGGCCACGGCGACCGTCCCGGATAGAACCCTCATGCAGCGGCGATGCGCGCCGTCAGCACCGCCAGCGCCCGCACGCTTTCCTGCAGTCTGCGCAGCCACCGAGAGCCGGGGCACTGCAGCGCGTGTGTCTGCTTCAGAAAGCCTCGTCCACGCCGTGACGATCCACGCGGCATCGGGGCTGGCGAGAACCCGGCGTGACGCGCAGCGGTGGATCCGACTTGCGCCGCGGTCCGCGAGCACCGCCTTGCGGCATTCCGGATGAACACCCTTGGCGACGCCCGCCAGGTCGCCGATCGCCCTGACGCTGTCGAGGAAGAACTCGCGTACTCCCATGGGCTGGCGGCCAGCGAGCACCGGCCCCGCCCGGACACCGCGCCTGCGCACCCGAACCCAACCCGAGGAACCGCTCATGAAGATTTCCAGCCCGCTGTTCGTGCTGAGCTGCTGCGCATTGCTGGCGGCCTGCTCCGCCGAAGCGCCCTCTGCCGCACCCGCTCAAGCCACGACTGCAGGCGGTGCCCGTGCCCCGCTCGAGGACGAGTACGCCCTGAAGCAGCAGCTGCGTCCCTTCATGAGCGATCGCCGCGTGTACGAAGACACGCAGGTCGTGGCCGCGCTTGCGGCCACCCGCGTGGCTCAAATGGAGTGGGTCAAGGCACGCGACGCCCACCCCGCGCTGAAGGCCCAGGTCGAGAAAGCGGAGGGCCTGATGTCGAGGGCCACCCGCGAAGCGCAGTCCGGGGATTCCGACCTCGCCAAACAGTTGGCGACCGAGGCGGGCATGGCCAAGGCTGAACTGGAGCAGATGGCCCTGAGGCTGCCGGACCTTACGCCGCTGAATCAGGCGCGACAGGCGGCGCAGCGCGAAGTGGAGCGGGCGCAGATCGAGGCGCTGAAAACGCTTCCGGAAGCCCGCGCCCTCGCAGAACGCTGGGAAGCGTTGCTGGACGGACGCTGAGCCCGTGCAAGCGCGATCACGCATGCGTACCTACGCCCGCAATGTTCGCAAGCAGGACCAGACCCGATGGGCGCCCTGCGGCCCTCCGCTTCCGGAAGCACCGCGCTGAAGCCTCCGACTCCGGGGGTGGAGGAGCGCAGGAGACCTCGGCTCACAGGCCTCGCCATTTCGACATCGGATCCGCATCGTGTGTCCGCGGGCTCACGACAGCTTGGCGCATGCGCCCGTCTCCGCGGGCGGGACAGCGGCTGGGGAGAGGGGCAGGTTCGCGGCAAGCCCCCTCTCCCCCGGCCCCTCTCCCACGAGGGGAGAGGGGAGCAAACAGGCCTGAGCTGACTCAGGGCGCTGATCCGGAGTCGAGGTTCAACTCACGAAGCGGCGCGTCTTGCGCTCGCCTCAGGGCGCATCGACGCCGCTCGACGGGAGCACGGTTTGCGAGCGCGTCAGCCAGGACTGCAGAGCGCGGGCGCGCGCGTAGTCGGCGCCGCCCTGGCTCGACCACTCGGACAGCAGGTCTGCGGATTCCGACGCGCGGCCCTGCGCAATCGCCTGCCAGAAGCGGATCTCCACCGCCTCCATGGCCGTGATGGGCACGCGCTGGGCCAGCGTGGCCGCCGCGTCGGCGGCGGCACGACACGCAGCGTCATCGCCCGCGCTGCAGTGCACCTCCGCCGCCCACAGCCAGGCGGCCGTGGCGCCGCGCGCGAGCATCGGTGGGGCCGTCGCCAGCTGTTGCGCGAGCGCTTCGACCGCGCTCACCGTCGAGGGATCGCGCTGAAGTTCGACCCGACGCAGCGCGAGCTCCGCCCGCAGCGGCAGCGGGTGGCCGGCCGGCACCAGCGCCCGCATCGATTCCAGAGCCTGCGCCGCCAGCTGCCGCGCGTCGTCGAGCCGATCCTGCTCGAAGGCGATGTCAGCCAAGGCCAGGCGCACACCCGCCACATCCATCGAGCCTTCGCTGGTCAAGCGCTGGACGATGGCCAGTGCCTGTTCCGCGAGAGACCGCGCTTCGTCGGCATCGCCCAGCCCAAGACGGACCCGTGCGAGGTTGCTCAGCACGCTGGCATAGGCGCCGGTTTCCGGCCGCCCCGCTTCATGTCGCGCGCGGGCCTCGCGCAGGCTCTGCTCGGCCGCGACCAGATCCCCTCGCAACAGCGCGGAGGTGCCGAGATTGCCGAGTGTGGTCAGCGCATGGGTGTTGTCCTCCAGTCCGCCGCGCTGCCAGGTCTCCAGCGCCTGTCGCAGGTAGCGCTCGGCCTCGTCGAAACGCAGGGCCTGCAGCAGGCCCACGCCGAGGTTGGACTGCTCGATACCCAGCACCAGGGTGCCGGCATCGCCGGCCTCGGCGATCGTGTCCACCGCCTGTTCCTGCAGGGCCAGACCCTCCTCCTGGCGACCCTGCTGGCGCAGCCAGCTGGCGCGGGCCGCGAGGATGCCGCCGCGCAGGCGCGAGGCGCGCTTGGGAAGCGCCTGCGCCAGCGCCTCGGCCTCGACCAGCGGCGCTTCGGCGGACACCGCATCGCCCTGACGCAGCAACACCATGGCGTGGATCTGCGCGGCCATCGCCTGATCGACCAACAGGGTGCTTTCATCGACCTGACTGCGGTAGCGCTCAATCAATGCGCGCGCGGCGGTCATGTCCTGCAGGTTGAAGTACAGCTCCGCCAACACCAGCAGTACGCGCCGGCGCAGCTCGGGATCGTCGGCATAGAGGGTGTCGAGCTGGGCGGCGCTGGCATCCAGCAGCGCCTTGGCGTTGAGATCGCTGCCCTGCACGCCGGAGTCGCGGAAGATCAGCATCAGGTGCTCGCGCAGCGCGTCCTGACGCAGGGCCTCCAGCCGGGCGCGGTCGCGCTCCTGGGCGGCGACGCGCGCCTGCCAGGCGGTGCCGGCCAGCGCGATGCAGAGGGCGACCAGGGCGATCGCGCCAAGCGACGTCGACAGGCGGTGCCGCTGCAGGAAGCGACGCAGCACATAGCCACGCTCACCGGCGCGCGCCGCGATCGGACGCCGCTCGCGCACCGCGACCAGGTCCTGCCGCAGCAGCGCCAGCGAGGCATAGCGCTGCTCGGGATCGTCGACCAGGCAACATTCCAGAACGCTGCGCAGATCGGCGCGCTGGGCCGGTGCCAGAACGGCATCGGGCGCCGAGCCGGCAAACGCCGCGGGCGCGCCCGGGACATCGATCCCGAGCAGCAGCCAGCGCCCGATCAGACCGAGCTGGTACTGGTCGCTGGCGGTCGACGGTGCCTGACCGGCCTGCTGCTCGGGGCTGGCCCAGCCCGGCGTGTAGAACCGGGAGGGATGCCCCGTCTCTTCGGCCAGGGAGCGGGCGATGCCGAAGTCGAGCACGCGCAGGCGGCCGTCGTCTTCGACCATGAGGTTGGCCGGCTTGAGGTCGCCGTGGACCACCAGCTGCCGGTGTGCGTAGCCGACCGCGTCGATCGCCTGCAGCAGCAGATCGAAGCGCGCGTCGAAGGCGGGCCGCCGCTGGGCCACGAAATGATCGAGGCGTCGACCTTCGATGTATTCCATGGCCAACCAGGGATGACCCGACTCGTCGAGACCGCCGTCGATGACGGTGGCAAGGCCGGGATGGCTGAGTCGCGCCAACAGGGCGCGCTCGGCCGCGAGATGACGCGCGGACTGGGCGCTGTCCAGCAGCGGCGTGTCGAGCATCCGCTTGATCGCGACCCGCTGCTCGAACTGGCCGTCGACCCGATGCGCGCGATAGACCTCGCCCATGCCCCCATGTCCAAGCAGCGCATCGAGCCTGAAGGCGCCGATGCGGGTGCCGGCGGGCAGCGGCGTCGGCAGCTGGAGCTGGCGGGCCGCCGCACCGGTCAGCCCGTCGCGGGCGGTGCCCGCGTCGAAAGCCTCCAGCAGTCGCGCGACCAGGCCGGCCAGACGCGGCTCCTCGGAATGCAGACGGGCGATCCGCGCCGACCGCTCGCGGGGGGAAGCGTCGAGCAGGACATCGAGTTCGGCATCGGCGCGGCGGATCAGATCGGCCTCGGGGGCCGTGCGGGAGGCGAAGCGGCGCAGGCTGTCCATGAGGTCGAGGATAGCGTTCAGGGCTGACGCACCCCAGCGCGGGTCGCCGTATGCGAGAGTTCACGCATGAGTGGCGTCCACGAAACCCCTTCCCCGCCCGCAGGCGAGGCCCTGGATGCGCTGCTGCGCGACTGGCGCAGCGGGGATCCCGCCGCCGCGGATCAATTGTTCGGCCTGCTCTATCCGGAGCTGCAGCAGCTTGCCGCGCGCGCGCTTGCGCCCCATCGTCGCGGCCCGACGCTGGACACCGGCGCACTGGTGCAGGAGGCCTGTCTGCGGCTTCTGAACAGCGCGTCCGCGCCGCAGAGCGCCCTGCACCTGAAGGCGATCGCGGCGGCCGCGATGCGCCAGATCATCGTCGATCATGCGCGACGGCATCTGGCCGGCAAGCGCGGTCGCGACTGGCTGCAGGTGACCTTCGGCGCGACCGTGGAACGGCTTCCCTCCGACCAGGTGGGGCCCGCCGACGTGGTCGAGGTCGACCAGTCGCTGCAGCGCCTGGCGGCGCTCGGCGAGCGCCCGGTACGCGTGGTGGAATGCCGCTTCTTCGCCGGGCTCAGCGAGCAGGAAACCGCCGAAGCACTGGGGCTTTCGCGCAGCACCGTGCAGCGCGAGTGGCGGCGCGCCCAGGCCTGGATGGCGGTGATGAAGTCCGATCCGGGCAGCGCGGACGCCGCCTCGCCCGATCAGGAACCGCTGCCGTAAGGGTGGACACGACGCCCGCAGGGGTACCGAGCGCATCGACCCCGACCAGCCGCCCGCGTTGCGCCCCCGCGCACCGCAGGCCCGGCCACGGGATACGGCCGCCCTGCCTGCCGCCGCGCGCACGGCGAGCGTCGTTGGACGTCAGCGCAGCGTCGATTCGAAGCCGTCGCGGAAGATCGCCGTGGTGTTGAGTTCGAAGGCGCCGATGTCGCAGCGCGGCGTGCCGTCGAGATCACCATCATCGGGGCGCGCGCTGCCGCGCACGTCGAGCGGAGCACAGGTGTCAAAAGCGGTCGGACCGGCCGTGCTGCCGATGCCGGCGTCGAGCAGCACCGAGCCGGCCAGCAGCGGGTAGAAGGGCACGCCCAGCGCGGTGAGCTCGCGCGCGCCCAGACCCAGCGCGGCCTCATCACCGGCATTGATCTGCGGCATCAGCGCGGTGCAGGTGTTGTCGGTCGCGATATTGCCGGCGACAAAGGGCGCATTGCCGGGGCCGGCGTTCAGGACGCAGGCGCTGCCCAGCGGCGTCGGGCCGCCGGCGACCCGCGTGCCGATACGTCCGATCAGGGTCGAGTGCACGCTCTGCAGTCGCGCGCCCTGCAGGCTGAGGTGCGCGCCGGGCAGATCGCTGACGGTGTCGCCTGCAGCGTTGTTCCACAGGCTCACGTTACGCATCCGCAAACTGGCGGTTGGGCCGATCACATGCAGGGCGCCGCGCTCGCTGGCCTCGTTGTCGAAGACCGTGCTCGACTCGAGGCTGAGACGCAGCGGCGCGTTGTTCAGCGCCTGCGCCTGGATGGCGCTGCCGAACTCGGCGGCATTGCCCACCAGGCCACTGCGCAGCACAGAGGAGTCGACATTGCGCAGGTACAGCGCGCCGCCCTGCCCTGCCGCGTTGAACTGCAGAAGGCTGTCGTGGATCTCGAGCGTGGCGCTGCCGGGCACGATCATCGCGATGCCGCCACCGAAGGCGGTGCTGGCACCGGCGCCAAGGGCCTGGTTGTCCAGGAGAACGCTGCGCTCGATCCGCAGGCTGCCGACACCGAAAAGGATTGCGCCGCCGGCGGCCGCCTGCGCGCCGATGGCGCGGCTCTCCTCGATCCGGCTGTCGCGGATCGTGACCTGACCATTCAGCGAAATCGCCCCGCCCAGTGCGGTGTCGTCATTGTCCTGCCGGCAGGCGGAGAACGTGACCCGATCGATCTCGACCACGGCCGAATCCAGCATCGCGATGGCGTCGAGGCAGCCAGCCCCCACGCTGCCCCGCCCCGCCTCCAGAACCAGATCGGACAGACCGAGGCGCTCGACGGTGGAGGCCACCCGCAGCAGCGGCGTGCTGTCCTCGCCGCTCAGCGTCGGCGCGCCGCCGGGGCCGCCCGCACCGCGCAGCGTGATCCGGGGGTGTTCGAGCACCGGCAGCGGCTCGCCGAAGCTGAGCCCGTCCACGCCCTGTGCGAACACGATGTTCTGGTCTTCGGCCGGGTGGGCCGCGTTGGCGGCGAGCACGGCGGCGCGCAGGCTGCCGGGTCCGCTGTCGTTGCTGTTGCTGACGGTGAGCGTGGCGGCGTCAGCGCCAGCGGCAAACGCCATCATCGCCGAGGCGAGCACACAGATGCGCAGTCCGCGACTCATGGCTGCACCTCCGCACCATGCACCTGGGCGATCACCTTGGAGGCCAGCGCCTGCGCTGCCACCGGCGGCAGCGGCGCCGAGCCGATCAGGCTCAGCAGCATCGGGCCCACCGCCACCGACAGCTGGCTGCGGTCACCCGAGTGCAGGGCCGGCAGGCCGTCGACGTCCAGCGACAGGGCCTGCGGGTCGGCGATGCGCTGACGCTCCAACTGCGCCAGCGGTCGGGCGGCGTCCTTGGTGGGGTACAGCACCAGGCGGAGGGAGCGCTGGCCCTGGGCATCCGTCCACAGGCACTCGGCACTGCGGCGTCCCACGTAGGGCTTGGATTCGAGGGCTCCGCCGGCGGCGGGGAACACCCGGGCGTAGTCGGCCGCATCGAGCAGGGCGCAGGGATCCTGCGGCGCCGCCTCGGCGGCAGCGGCCGAGGCGGAGGCGGCAACCAGCAGCGCCGCCGCACAGCTCAGGACTCGACGGCGTCGTGCGTGCGAATGGAAACATCTGGGGGCTGACATGGGCACTCCGGAAATGGGGTTCTGTCCGGAGTACGCACAAACCGCAGATTCAGCGTCAGCCCAGTACCCGCCGCGTGCGTGCCCCGTGCCCGAAGCCCCTTCGCCCGCGCAGGGCGGAGGCCTCCGCCGCCTCCTTGCCCTGATCGCCGGCAGCGCCGGCGGCGGCGCGCGGCCAGCCCGAATTCGTCCGCGCTGCCCTCAGGCATTACTGATCAAGTCCCTCCCGGCCTTGAGCAGTCGTCGCGAGTCCGGCACCTGTCCGGACTCGCTGTCGCTAGATCAAGCAGCGCGTGCTCAATCCACGCGCGCGCCCTCCAGGGCGCGCGACAACGCTGAATTCTTCAGCCGTGCCCTAAGGTACGCGCCGCGCCAGCAGCCAGTAGCCGGGGCCGACGAGATCGGCCAGCGCGGCGCGCGCGGCCTCGACCTGCGCCCGGCCGCCGCGGCCATCGAGAAACGCACACAGGGCGAGGTCCAGGCGTGCGGCGCGGCCGCTCACCAGATCCGGGTTCAGCGGTTCGGCATCCGCCTGGGACTTCGCCTCGATCTGCTCGGCCTGCGCGCAGGCTGCGGCCTGCAGCGCGGGATCGTCGCCGCGAAGGTCGAGCGCCAGGCCCAATCGCTCCAGCGCGAAGCCCGCCGCGAAATTCGCTTCCTCGCGCGGCGTGCCCGCCTTCCACACCGCGGACTCGAGGGCCCGCAGACGCGCGCCGGCCCGCGCGAAGTCGCCGCTGCGGCGCGCCAGACGCGCGCCCAGCAGCGCGCCCGCACGGACCCGGGCGTGATCCCTGCCCACCTGGCCTTCGTAGTCGCGCATCCATCGCTGCCAGCGCGGTTCGAGGTCCTGCATCTGTGGCTGCTCCACGGCCCAGGCGAGCCAGGCACCTTCGGCATAGCTCAGCAGTGCGCTGCCCTGTTCGCTGGCGAAGATCCGCAGCGGCCGCTCCAGCCAGGGCTGTGCGGCCTGCCACCGGCCCTGCAGGGTCAGCACGCGGCCGTACACGACCTGCGCAGTGGCGTGGTAAGGGGCGTCGAGCCGGCCCTGGGCCTCGACCCGCCCCAGCGCCTCGCCGTAGTCCGCAGTGGCGCCGGCGTAGTCGCCCATCAACATGCGCGTGCCGGCCAGATTGGTCAGGCGCTTGATCATCACCGGCTGGTCTGGCGACTGCACCTGCGCCAGGGTCTCGTAGGCCTGGCGCTGCAGCGTGTAGGCGCGAACCGGATCGGGCTCCAGCAGCGCCGCGTAGGCGAGCGCATCCGATCGTTCGTGCGCGTTCGCCTCCGCGCGCTCTGAAAGCTCAAGCACGTCGCTCACCAGACCGCGGGCGACGGCTTCCTGCCCGGACAGCCGCAGCGCTTCCATGCGTCGGATCATCAGGAACAGGCGCCAGCGGTCGGATTCCGCATGCGCTTCAGGCAGCGCATCGAGTGCGCGCGCAAACGCGGCAGCCGAACCGGCATGGTCGCCACCGGACTCGATCAACTCCGCCTCCAGGGTCAGCGCCTGCAGCGCGGCGAAGCTGCCAGGGCTGGGCGAAGCGTCGGATGCCGCCGCATGGCCGATCGACTGCGCCAGGGTCTGGTCTCCGCGCCGCAGGGCGACGATGCCCAGCATCGCGCGCGCCTCGTGGCGGAGGTCCGGATCCTGCGAAAACTGACGTGGCACTTCGTCCGCGGCCGCCGCCAGCAGCACGTCGATGTCCTGGATCAGGCCACCCTCGCCGATCGGATCGGCCAGCGAGAACACGCGCTCGACAAAACCCAGCATGCGGCCGCGCCGCTCCAGGGCGTGGCGGGCACGTTCGGCCTCGGCGATGGCGAGATCGCGGGCCTGCGCCAGCTCGACATTGCGCTGCTGCAGGGTCCACAGAAACCCGCTGCTGGCCACCAGCAGCAGCGCCGCCAGGCCCAGGCTCAGCGGATGCCGCCGCAGCAGGCTCAGCGCCTGCCAGCGCAGCTGGCCTGCGCGTGCCGCAATGGGCCGCGCTTCGCGCCAGGCCAGCAGGTCGGCACGCAGGGCGGACAGATCGGGATAGCGCTGCCCAGGGTCCAGGCTCAGCGCGCGCGCCAGCACCGCCTCCAGGGTCGAATCCAGCCGGCGCGCATGCGCCAGCCCGGCCGCGCGTGCGCGCTGGGCGAGGCCGAGGGGCTCACCGGGCGCGAGTGCCTGCGAATCGCCCGCGAGCAGCAACAGCGCCAGCCGCGCGATCTGATACTGATCCGACGCGATACCTACGACCCCACCGCTGCGCTGCTCGGGGCTGGCCCAGCCGGGGGTTGCGGGCCCGCCCGTGGCCGGCGACGGGGCCTCGCTCAGCAGGCGCGCGATGCCGAAATCGAGCACGCGCAGGCGGCCATCGGGCTGCACCATCAGATTCACCGGCTTGAGATCGCCGTGCGCGATCAGCTGCCGATGTGCATGCATCACCGCGTCGATCAACTGCATCAGCAGATCGAAGCGCTGCGGGAAGCCAGGCGCGTGCGACTCGAGATACGCCGCAAGCGTCTGCCCCTCGATGTACTCCATTGCCAGCCAGGGAAAGCCATCGACGTCGACGCCACCGTCGATCAAGGTGGCAATGCCCGGATGCTGCAGGCGCGCGAGCAGGCCACGCTCGCGACCGAGGTACTCCGCGGCGCGCTCGGGCGCCAACGCGCCGTCGCCAACGATGCGCTTGATCGCGACGCGCTGGTCGAAGCCGCCCTCGACGCGCTCGGCCAGGTAGACCTCCCCCATGCCGCCACGACCGAGTGCACGGAGCACCGCGAAGGCGCCGAAGCGGAAGCCCATCGACAGTTCCGTCGGCTCGGGCAGCGCACGCGCGGCTGCACCGGTGGCCATGCCACTCAGGCCACCGCCCTCCCAGGCCTGCAACAGGCGGCGAAGCATCCCACCCAGCTCGGGATCTTCCGCCTCGAGCTGTCGCAGACTGAACTCACGCTCCGCCAGCGAAAGCTCCACCAAGGCATCGAAATGCCGGTCGGCCAAACGCATCAGTTCGGCCAATGAACGCTGACTCGACGTCATGCCTCTCCCCGGGACGACTGGACGCGGATCGACGCGACGGCAGGCGCACAGCCGCGCCCTCTCGGCAAACACCCTGCCGAAATCCATGTCGAAGTCGATCAGGCGTGAAGCCTAACAGCTTGTTGAAAAACGCCGTTCCGGGGCGCTTCTCAAGTCGGCGGTCCGGCGCAAGTCCGCACCGCCTCACGACAGAGCCATCGCTTGCGCGCGTGCTTCGTCGTCCCGGCCATCCCTGGCCGGGCCCGCAGGCTGCTTCTCAACAGCCTGCCAACAGGCCAGGACGCAGCCCGCGCTCGTCGTGCAGGCCTGCGGGGCAGGCGCCGTGTGGATTCGGCGGCGCACGCGGCCTGCCCGAGGGCAGCGCTACACCGCGGTCCCCGCCGCGTGTCCCGAGGCCCAGGCCCACTGGAAGTTGTAGCCGCCCAGCCAGCCGGTGACGTCCATCACTTCGCCCACGAAGTAGAGGCCGGGGCAAAGCTTCGATTCCATCGTGCTGGACGACAGCTCGCGGGTATCGACGCCGCCCAGGGTGACTTCGGCGGTGCGATAGCCCTCGGTGCCGCTGGCGACGAGCGGGAAGTGCTGCAGCGCATCCGCGATCTGCTGCAATTCCTTCGGGTTGAACTGGCGCATCGGCCGACTCTGGAAGTTCTCCTCGCACAGACGCTGGGCGAGGCGCTTGGGCAGGAGTTCGGACAGCACGGTGCGCAGCTCGGCCGCCGGACGTTCCTCGCGCAGTGCCTTGAGCCGGGCGAAGGCATCCTCGCCCGGCAGCAGATCGAGCGTCAGCGGCTCGCCCGGCTGCCAGTAAGAGGAGATCTGCAGGATCGCTGGCCCGCTGATGCCGCGATGGGTGATCAGCATGGCGTTGCTGAAGCTCTGTTTGCCGGCGGTGGCGGTGACCGGCAGGGCGACGCCGGCGAGATCCTCCATGCGCTCGGCGTGGGTACCGCTCAAGGTCAGCGGCACCAGCCCGGCCCGGGTCGGCAGCACGCTGTGGCCGAACTGCTTCGCCAGCGCATAGCCGAAGCCGGTCGCACCCATGCTCGGAATCGACAGGCCGCCGCTGGCCACCACCAGCGCCGGCGCTTCGAACACGCCCTGGGTGGTGCGCAGGCGGAAGCCCGCCTCAGTCTTCTCGACGGCTTCGATCGAGCACTGCGTGCGGATGTCGACGCCGGCCGCCGCGCATTCATCGAGCAGCATGCGCACGATCTGCTTCGACGACTCGTCGCAGAACAGCTGGCCCAGCTCTTTCTCGTGATAGGCGATGCCATGGCGCTCGACCATGGCGATGAAGTGCTCGGGCCGGTAGCGCGCCAGCGCTGACTTGCAGAAGTGCGGATTGGCCGAGAGGAAGTTCTCGGGCCGCGTGCCGGTGTTGGTGAAATTGCAGCGCCCGCCGCCCGACATCAGGATCTTCTTGCCGCAGCGGTTGGCATGTTCGATCACGCGTACGCGCCGCCCGCGCTGGCCGGCGGTGAGCGCGCAGAACAAACCGGCCGCGCCGCCGCCGATGACCAGCACATCGAACGCCTCGACCTCAGCCACGAGTGACTGCCTGCAGCAGCACCGGCGTCACCGTGACGCTGGCGCTTTCGCTCATCAGCTGCACCTCGCCCTCCTGCACGATGCACTGCAGGCGCATGCCGCGCGCCAGCAGACCGGCCAGCGCCTCGGCGCTGCCGGCCGGCAGCTCGATCACTTCGAGGTTGGCGCAGCGGGCGAGCGCGCTGGCGTTCTTCTCCCACCAGATCTGGAAGGCGCGCCCGCTGTAGCCGATCAGGGTGACCTTGCGCGCGCGGCCGCAGGCGCGACGGATCGCAGCCTCCTCGGGCTGGCCCAGCTCGATCCAGTGGTCGATCTCGCCGGTCAGCGACTTGAGCCACAGATCCGGCTCACCGTCAGCGCTCAGGCCGCGGCCGAACTCCAGCCGCTCCTGCGCGTACAGGGCGAAAGCGAACAGGCGCACCATCAGGCGCGCTTCGGTCTCGGACGGGTGCTGAGCGAGGGTGAGGCTGTGGCTGGCGTAGTAGTGCCGGTCAAGATCGCTGATCTCGAGCTCGGCACGGTGGACGGTGGCTTTCAGGGCCATGCGCAGGGGACTCGCTGAAGGGCTGCGCAGTGTAGGCGCTGCGTGCTCCGGCGGTGCGTCGCAGCCGCTGCTGCGGCGCAGCGCGAAGCGCCTGCGTCGACTTGCTAGCCTCGCCGGCATTGACGCCGGTGAAGTCACGATGAGCCCGAACCCGATGCGCCCCGACCGGCAGGCCGCCGCCCCCGATCCCAGCCCCGCCGACGAGCGGCCCTTCGTGGTGCCCTGCGCCGACCTGCATCCCGGCGCGCCGCTGCGCTGGCTGCGGCTGGGCTGGCGCGACCTGCGCGCCGCGCCGGGCCTGAGCCTGCTGTTCGGCGCGGTCATCGTGCTGGTGAGCATCGCAGTGTCGGCGCTGGCCTGGTCGCTGGGCCGCTTCGCCCTGCTCGCCACCCTGCTCTCGGGCTTCGTCTTCATCGCCCCCTTGATCGCCGTCGGGCTGTACTGCGTCAGCCGCGGACTGGCGGCGGGGCGCCGGCCCACGCTGGCGGATTCGTTCACCCTCGCCCGCCGCGTGGTCGGCCAGGCCGGCGTGTTCGCACTCGCACAGCTGGTGATCCTGCTGGTGTGGTCGCGCGCAGGGATGATGGTCAACGCCTTCTTTCCGATGGACGCCGGCAACCTGCGCGGACTGATCGAGTTCCTGCTGATCGGCTCGGCGGTGGGCTCGGTGTTCGCGGCGATCACCTTCGCCACCGCCGCCTTTTCGCTGCCGATGATCGCCGACCGCGAGGTCGACATGGTCACCGCCTGCGTGTCCAGCATCCATGCGGTGATGCGCAACAAGATCACCATGCTGGTCTGGGTCGGACTGATCGTGGCGCTGACGGCCATCGGCTTTGCGACCGCGTTTCTGGGCCTGGGCTTGGTCATGCCCTGGCTGGCCTACGCGGCCTGGCATGGCTATCGCGAGACGCTGGATGCGAGCAGTTGGCCCGCGCTGGACTAGGCGAAGCCCACCCCGCGCTGGCACGCGCTTCGGCAGCGTCGGCCCGCAGAAGGCGGGGTTCAAACGTGCGTCTGGCTCGCGCAGCGGCCGAACTCTGTGGCCCTCTCCCCGGCCAGGCCGCGGCGGCCCTGCCTGGTCCACATGTCGCCACCGCTTGTCCTGCCGCACCGCCGACATACGCTTGTCCAGGCATTCCCGGTGAAACGAGTCACGTCCATGCGTTCTCTCAGCCCTGCCCTGCTCGCCTGCATCGCCAGCCTCGCCTTGCCTGCCCAGGCCGAGACCTATCGCGTCGGTCCCGCCGGCGACCCCGCCTGCACCCACACGGACCTGCAGGCCGCCATGAACGCGGCCGCGTCGACGCCGGCGATCGGCACCCACCGCATCCTGATCGCGCTGCCCGAAGTGGCGCGCACGCCCGCTTTCCACTACGAGAGCGCGTTCTCGCTGGTCAACCCGCAGGCCAACGTCAGCATCGAGGGGGGCTTCGCAACGTGCTCTGCCAACACCCCTGACCTCAACCTTGGCTGGACCACGTTGCGCATCAGCCCAGGCTCGCAGGGGCGCGTCCTGGGCATCGACAACAGCGGCAGCCTGCGCACGGTGACCCTGCGCAACCTGCGCTTGAGCTTCGGCGACACCACCGCGCCGCTGACGTTTCCGACCAACAACCCGCCGCATGGCGGCGGCCTGCGCGTGCGCGGCGCGGTGCGCCTCCGGCTTGAGGACAGCGTGATCAGAGAGAACCGTTCCGTTTACGGCGGCGGCGTAGCGGTGCTCGGAGGCGCTGAGCTGCGCTTACTGGACAGCGTGATCGACAACAATTTTGCGTCCGGCGCTTCGGGTCGCGGCGGTGGGATCTACTGTGCAGACCCGAACTCGAGCGTCCACATTGACGAAGGGCAAATCGTGTTGAACCAGTCTGCCAACAACGGCGGCGGCGCCTATCTCGATGCCTGCGCCGGTCTGTTCGGTGGCACGCCCGACGCACAGAGTTCGCAGGGCAGGGCTCAGGCGAGCATCTCCGAGAACCGCGCCAACGGCGTTGGCTCAGCCTCTGGCCTCGGCGGCGGCATCTACAACGATCGCTCGCAGGTGGTCTTCTTCGAAGCTGATCGCCACGCCTACAGTCTGCTGATGCACGACAACGAAGGGCAGCGCGGCGGCGCGCTGTACGCCGTCGGCGATGCCGTGAACCTCGCCCGCGTGGACCTGCGCAACGGCGCCTTCATCGCCAACAGCGCGCGCGACCGCGGCGGCGTGGTGTTCAGCTCGGGTCGTGTCGAGATCGATGTGGAGCATGGAAGGGCCGGGGCCTGTCGACTCGACGCCACGCTGGGGGGCGTGGCCTACCAGCTGGAGGGCTGCAGCCTGCTGGCCTACAACCGCGCCCTGGCCAACGGCAGCCCGAGCACCAGCGGCGGCGGCGTGCTGCAGGCGCTCAACACCAGCGGCGGCAGCGCCAGCATCAATATCCGCCGCAGCCTGATCGCCCATAACGAGGACAGCGGACGCGCGGCCGTGGCCTACGCCAGCAACGCCGTGCTCAATCTCTCGGGCTCGATCCTGCACGACAACCGTGCGCTCGGCACCGGCACCGGTTTCCTCACGCCCTCGCTGATCCAGCTGTTTGGCGGCGGACCGCACTTCCTGCGCCACGCCACCGTGGTGGCGAACCCGCTGCTGCAGATGGCCCTGCTGGATGGCACCAGCCTCGACATCGCCGGCAGCATCGTCCACGGTTCGAGCATGCGGGTGTTCCGCGCCGCCAACGGCGGCAGCCTGACTCACCGTGGCTGCCTGCTGATCCACCCCGCGCAGAGCGACGCAACACTGCTGGAGGAGGTATCGCCCGGCTTCTTCACCGAGGGCGTGTTCCAGAGCGATCCGGCGCTGGGCCCGGACTTCACGCCCACGCCGGCCTCGCGCGCGATCGACGCCTGCTCCGGCAGTCGCGGCGGCGGCGGATTCGACTACCGGCTGGGCAGCCGCGACATCGACGTGCCCGCGGTGGTCAACTATCCGTTCCCGGCGCTGGAGCCTGGCGCCTTCGTCGCGGACCTGGGCGCCATCGAGCTGCGCGATCTCGGCCCGATCTTCAAGAACGGCTTCGAGACGCCCTGAGACGCCGAGCGGAACGCTCGGCCCTCGGCAGCCCCGACCGCGCTTGTCGACGCGGGCAGGGGGCGCAGAGAATGCAGGACGCCGCCGCGTGCAGGTACCGCGCCATTCCCGTGCGCGGGCGCGGTGGCGGCACCGCAGATTCTGGAGATCCCCATGCAACGACCGTCGCTCGTGGCACTCACCCTGTCCTGCCTGCTGCTGGTCGCCTGCGCCAGCACGCCGCCCGCCAAACCCATGGCCTCGACCCAGGCCAGTGCGCTGCATTTCGAGCGCATCGTGGTCAGCGCCCAGCCCTCGGCCGATGACCTCAGACAATGGCGCGAGAGCGGCGTCTCCAGCGTGCTGAACCTGCGCACGACCGAAGAGATGGCCGACCGCAGCCGGGTGCCCTTCGACGAGTCCGCGCTCGCCGCGGAGCTCGGCATCGACTACCGCGCCCATCCGATCGACGGCAAGGCACTGCCTTTCTCGGCGGACGCGGTCGACGCGCTGGCAGCGGCGCTGGCCGCTGGCGAGGGCAAGGTGCTGGTGCACTGCGCTTCGGGCGTGCGTGCGGGCTGGGTCTATGCCGCGTATGCCGTCAAGTATCAGGGCATGCCCCCGGAAGAGGCGCTGCGCTCGCTGGCGCCGCTGGGTCACTGGCCGCTGCCGCTGGAGCAGATGACCGGCCTGCCGCTGCGGCTCGAACTCAAGCGCGAGAACGAAGACGGGGGCTGAAGGCCCCCGTGCTTGCCCCGCTCCTGCACTACGGCTCAGCGCGCCAGAACACGCCGCAACGCCGCAGCGAAAGCGTCGCTGGGCGTTCGCGGCGAAACAAGGGGAAACGAAGCGAGCGAATCCAGCCGCATGGGGCAGGCCGTTGGGCCGCGGGGCATGCATCGCCCGCGGCCGTCACGAGCGTCCCGCGGCGGCGGCCGCTAGCGCGGGCTGCTTTCGCTAGCGCTCAGCGGACCTCGACTTCGCAATGCTTCTTGCGACGCGGCGCGGGGTCTTCGCCAAAGGCGCGCAGGCTGCATTCGACGCCGCCGCGAAACTCCGCGGTGACGAAACGGCCATCGGTGCCGAAGCGAACCAGGCGACGGCCGCGGAAATCGCAGTAGCCGTCCTCGTTGGCGCAGAACTCGAAGCGGCCGGCGCCGACGCCGCCGCCCATGCCGCCCCCACCGCCCCAGCCGCCATCGAGACGGAACTCGCAGTGCTTCTTCTTGCCGCGCGCGGGGTCACCGAACTCGCCCACCGAGCACGCCACCGAACCACCGCGGTAGGACTGCTCGTAGAAGCGTCCATCGGCGCCGAATCGCACGGTGGCGCGGCCCGGCAGTCTGCAGTAGCCGTCTTCCGACGCGCAGTACTGCCAGCCCTCAGCATCGCCCTGCCAGCCACCGCCACCGCCACCGCCACCGCCGCCCACGCTGCGCACCTCGCAGTACTTGGAACGCCCGGGCGCAGGGTCACCGAAGCTCTGGTTGCTGCACATCACCTGGTTGCCGCGCACCTCGCGCTCGTAGAAACGCCCGTCGGCGCCGTAGCGCACCAGCGCATAGCCGCCGCCGAAGCGGCAGACGCGGCCTTCGCTGGCGCACTGGGTCCAGCCGTAATCGCCACCGCCGGATCCACCGCCGCCCCAGCCGCCACCGCCGTAGTAGCGCACCTCGCACTGCTTGGAGCGGCCGCGATACGGGTCGCCGAACATACTGTTGTCGCAGCGCAAGGTCGCGTTGCGCACCTCGCGGTAGAAATAGCGGCCGCTGGTGCCGTAGCGCACCACGCCCCAGCCGCGGACGCTGCAGCGCTCGCGCTCGCCGGCGCAGAAGGTCCAATCGCCGTCGTAGCCACCGCCGTAGCGTCCGCCCTTCTGCATGCCGGGCGCCGCGGGCTCGCTGCTGAGTTCCGGCCCGATGTAGCCGTCTTCCGGCTGGGCCAAGGCCGACGTCAGCGGCGCCAAAGTGCAGAACGCGCCGGCCAGGGCCAGCAGAACGCGCGGCAGACCCGCGCGGATGAAACGGCTCGACGCACGCATGCTGCACCTCGGAGTGGGGACCGCGGCGCAACGATAGAGCGGCGAGGCCGCCGACGCCAAGCCTGCGAGCACAACGCTGGCTGAGCGGACGCAACGCAAGGGGCCTCTGGCGGAGGCCTGCATCCAGGGGCGGAAAGTCGGCCCCGCGAGGCGTCGCCAGCTCGGGCGGGGTCAAGGGCACTCGGCGCGACGCGAACCAAGCCTCACCCTCGGCTTGAGCCCTCCAGCCTCTAGGGGCCTCGAGCTACTTGCCCCACAACGCCTCCAGCCGCGCATCGCGGCCACAACGGCTGCGGTAGTAGCTGTAGCGGATCGGATTCTTGAGGTAGTAGTCCTGGTGGTAGTCCTCGGCCGGCCAGAAGCGCGCCGCCGGCAGCACTTCGGTGGCGACCTCGCGGCCGAAGCGCTTCGACAGCTCGGCGCGGCTGGCCTCGGCCAGCGCGCGCTGGTCTTCGTCCAGGGCGAAGATGGCGCTGCGGTACTGCGGCCCGGCATCGCAGAACTGCCGGTTCACCGCCAGCGGGTCGACGTTGCGCCAATAGGTGTTGAGCAACTGGGCGTAGCTCACCTTGGCGGGGTCGTAGCGCACTTCGACCACTTCGATGTGGCCGGTGCCGCCCGCGGACACCTGCTCGTAGCTCGGGTTCTCGACCGTGCCGCCGGCATAGCCCGAGGTCGTCGAGAGCACGCCGTCCATCTGGTCGAAGGGCTTCTCCATGCACCAGAAGCAGCCGCCCGCAAACAGCGCCACGCCGACGTTCGCGCCATCCGGCACGGGCGGCGGCGTATGGCTCTGCTCGCTGATCTGCACATCGACAACGTCGGAGGCCAACAGGGTGCCGATCAGCCCGAGCTTGAGCAGGATCGCCAGCCATGGCGCCCAGTGGATGGCCGAGAAGCGCGGTTCGCGGCTCATGTGCGCAGCTCCGGCAGCGACTCGCCCTGCGGCACGAAACGCAGGGCCAAGCCGTTGTTGCACCAGCGCTGGCCGGTGGGCTCGGGGCCGTCGTCGAATACATGCCCCTGATGCCCGCCACAGCGGATGCAGTGGTACTCGGTGCGCGGATAGATCAGCTTCCAGTCGCGCTTGGTGCCCATCACACCCGGCAGATGGGTGAAGAAACTGGGCCAGCCGGTTCCGCTCTCGTACTTGTGCGCGGCATCGAACAACGGCAGGAAGCAGGCCGCGCAGCAGTAGGTGCCCGGGCGATGCTCGTCGTTCAACGGTGAGCTGCCGGCGCGCTCGGTGGCTTCCTCGAACAGCACCGAGTACGCCGCCGGCGTGAGCAGCGCCTTCCACTCGGCCGGGGTCTTCCGCAGCGTCTCGATGGCGGAGGTCGCGGCCACCTCCTCTCGCGCGTTGGCGCGTTCACCGCGCGTCGCCAGCCAGGCCGCGGGCGCCAGTGCCGCGACCCCCAGGCCCCACAGGAAGGGTCTGCGTTTCATACGGGCCACTCCTTTCTCAATCCGAAACTCATCGCACCACGCGGGCACGGAAGCTGTTGTCCGCTGAGGTTCGGACAGGGGAGGTCTTGAGGCGGTGAATGATTGCATCGAGCAAGGCCCGGAGCTCGGCTGCTGCAAACGGGTAGCCGCGTGTCTCCGTCGGCCGGATGCTGTGCATCTCCTCCGGCGCGGGCGCGACATGCGCCTCGCGAGGACGGCTGGAGCCCGCACCCGACCGAGCCAGCGCTCTGCGAGGGCGCGGAGCCACGCGCATCATTCGGCGCCCTCTGAAGGGGCCTCAGCCAGCGGCTCGCGGGGTCAGGATCTCCCCGGATCCTCGGGCTCGATGGTTTCAGCGCGGAGCATCCCCTGCCCGACATCGGCTGGACGCCTCTGTCAGAATAGTGGCCCTGTTCCTGAAGCTCGATCTGATGAGAGTCCCTTTCAACCCGCTGGTCAGGCTTCACGCCGACAGGCAGGAGGCCTTGGGTAGCGCGCTGCTCGATGTGCTCCGCTCCGGCTGGTTCGTACTCGGCCCCCAAGTCGCGCGATTCGAACAGGACTTCGCCGCCTACTGTGGCCTGCCGCACTGCGTGGGTGTCGGCAACGGCAGTGACGCGCTGATGATCGCCCTGCGCGCCCTCGACGTCGGCCCGGGCGACCGGGTCGTCACCGTCGCCAATGCAGCGGCCTACTCGACCCTGGCCATCCTCGCGGTCGGCGCCCAGCCGCTGTACATCGACATCGATCCCGAGCGACTGCTGCTGGCGGAGGATGCGCTGGACGCGGCGCTGGCGCTGCGCCCCAAGGCGCTGATCGCAACCCATCTCTACGGCCAGCTGTGCGCGATCGAGTCGATCGCCGCGCGCTGTCGCGCAGCCGGCGTCGCGCTGATCGAGGACTGCGCGCAGGCGCATGGCGCGCGCCGCAACGGACGCATGGCCGGCGCGTTCGGCGACATCGGCTGCTACAGCTTCTACCCCACCAAGAACCTCGGCGCACTCGGCGATGGCGGCGCGCTGGTCAGCGCCGACCCGTCGCTGGCCGCCAGGATCCGCGCCCTGCGCCAGTACGGATGGTCGGACAAGTACCGGATCGATCAGGCCGGTGGCGGCAATTCGCGCCTCGATGAGCTGCAGGCGGCGGTGCTGAATGTCGAACTGCCCCTGCTCGACGCCCGCAATGCGCGTCGCCGCGACATCGGCCGCCGCTATCTCGACGGGCTGGCCCACCCCGAGATCCGCCCGCTCGCCCGCGGCGGCGGCGACGACGTGTTCCACCTGTTCGTCGTGCGCTGCACCCGCCGCGATGTCCTGCGCGCGCATCTTGCCGAGCGCGGCGTGCAGACCGAACTGCACTACCCGATCGCCGATCACCTGCAGCCGGGCCTGCCGCGTATCGATCCCGCGCCCCGGCTGGCGCGGACAGAGCAGGCCTGCGCCGAGGTGCTGAGCCTGCCCTGCCATCCTGCGCTCAGCGATGCCGAGGTCGACCACGTCATCGAGGCCTGCAATGCCTTCCGCCGCTGAATGCACCGTGGTGGTGCCGGTGTACCGCAACGAGGAAAACGTGCCGGCCCTGCTGCAGCGTCTCGCCGACCTGCACGCCCGCGTGCCCGGCGGCATCCGCGCCCTGCTGGTCGTCGATGGCAGCCCCGACCGCAGCTACGAGCGGCTGCGCGAGGGCCTGGCCGCGGCGCCCTATGCGGCGCGACTGCTGCTGCTGTCGCGCAACTTCGGCTCCTTCGCCGCCATCCGTGCCGGCCTGATCGAGGTCGAGACACCGTGGATGGCGGTGATGGCGGCTGATCTGCAGGAGCCGGCCGAGCTGTTCGAGGCCTGCTTCGCCCGCCTGCGCAGCGGCGAGGTCGATGTGGTGCTGGCCAGCCGCAGCGGCCGCGCCGACCCGTGGCTGGATCGCCTGGCCTCCGGTCTGTTCTGGGGCGCCTACCGGCGGCTGGTGCAGCCGGACCTGCCGCCTGGCGGCATCGACGTTTTCGCCTGCAACACCCCCTTCCGCGATCGTCTGGTCGCGTTCTCGGAAAGCAACAGCTCGCTGGTCGGCCAGCTGCTCTGGCTCGGCTTCCGTCGCGAGGAGGTCGCCTACGTGCGGCAGGCGCGGGAGATCGGCAGCAGCGCCTGGACCTTCCGCCGCAAGCTCAAGTACCTCGCCGACAGCGTGTTCTCGTTTTCCGACCTGCCGATCCGCCTGTTCCTGCTGCTGGGCGGGCTCGGCCTGCTGGCCTCGGCGCTGTTCGCACTGACCGTGCTGGGCGCTCGCCTGAGCGGGTTGATCGAGGTGCCGGGCTACACCGCCACGGTGCTGTCGGTGCTGTTCTTCTCCGCGCTCAACCTGTTCGGCCTCGGGGTCATCGGCTCCTATGTCTGGCGCGCCTACGAGAACACCAAGGCGCGGCCGCTGGCCGTGGTGATGCAGCGCGACGAATTCACGGGAGGCTCCGCCCCATGAGCGTGTTCATCCATCCTCAGGCCCTGTGCGAGTCGGCGACTGTCGGCGAGGGCACCCGTGTCTGGGCCTTCGCCCATGTCCTGCCGGGCGCGCGCATCGGCCGCGACTGCAATCTCTGCGACGGCGTCTTCGTCGAGAACGACGTGCAGATCGGCGACCGCGTCACCGTGAAGTGCGGCGTGCAGCTCTGGGACGGCGTGCGCCTGCACGACGATGTCTTCGTCGGCCCCAATGCCACCTTCGCCAACGACCGCTTCCCGCGCAGCCGGCAGCGTCCCGAACACTTCCTGCAGACCGTGGTGGAGCGCGGCGCCTCGATCGGCGCCAACGCCACCCTGCTGCCGGGCATCACCATCGGCGCGGGCGCCATGGTCGGCGCGGGGGCCGTGGTGACGCGCTCGGTCCCGCCCAACGCGATCGTGGTGGGCAACCCCGCCCGCATCAGCGGCTATGTCGGCACCGCCCGCGAGCTGCCCGAACCCGGCGTCGCGGCGCCGCGGCTGCGCGAGTCGGCGGTGCCCGCGGTGCGCCTGATCGCCCTGCCCCAGCACGCCGACATGCGCGGCCACCTGACGGTCGCGGAGTTCGCCGAGCACCTGCCTTTCGTACCGCAGCGCTGCTTCCTGGTGCACGGCGTGCCCAGCCGCGAGGTGCGCGGCGAACACGCGCACCGGCGCTGCGCGCAGTTCCTGGTCTGCGTGCACGGTTCGATGTCGGTGCTGGTGGATGACGGCGAGCGCCGCGACGAGCATCGACTGGATTCGCCGTCGGTGGGCCTGTACCTGCCGCCCATGGTCTGGGGCACGCAGTACCGCTACAGCGAGGATGCCGTGCTGATGGTGCTGGCCTCGCTGCCCTACGACGCGAGTGACTACCTGCGCACCTACGAGGAGTTCCTCGCCGCGGTGCGCGGTGGCTGAAGCGCGTCCCGGTGCGGCCGCCCTGCCCGCCCAGGCACTGCGCTTCCTGCTCGCCGGCGGCGCCAACACGGCGATCACCTATGCGCTGTTCTGGGTGCTGTCGGCGTGGATGCACCACCAGCTCGCGCTGGCGGTCGCGTTCGCCACCGGCATCGGCCTCGCCTACCTGCTCAACAGTCGCTTCGTCTTCGCCACCACGGGCAGCGCCCGCAGCGCGCTGGGCTACCCGCTGGTTTACCTCGCCACCTATGCACTGAACGCCACGCTCGTGGAAACCGCCGTGCGCCTGCTCGGCTGGCCACCGCGGCTGGCGCTGTTGGGCGCCATCGCGATCGTGGTGCCGGTCAGCTTCGGCCTCAACCGCTGGTGGTTGCTGCGCGGCGTATCGCCGGCCTGGCCGAGCGAAGACCGCGCGGCTGCCGTGCTGCTTGGCTTGGCCCTGCTGGCCACGGCCCTGCTCTACGCGCCGGGCTACGGCGGCTACTGGCTGGGCGATGACTTCTCCAACCTCCACCGGGCCTATGTGTGGGCGCTCAAGAGTGAAACCCTGCCGCAGCTGCTCGGCCTGTTCACCCGCAGCGTCAGCGAGGGCGCGGCCTTCTTCCGCCCGGCCATCCTCGCCAGCCTGAGCTTCGACTACCTGCACAGCGGCACCTGCTACGGCGGCTGGTTCCTCTACAACCATGGGCTGCACCTCGCCAACATGACCCTGGTGGCGGCCGTGGTGATGCGCCTGTCAGCGCGGGCAGGCTTGGCCCAGGCTCGTCTGCCGGCCGCCTTGGCGGCGACGCTTTTCGGGCTCTCGCCGGTGCTCGCCGAGGGCGTGTGGTGGGTGTCGGCGCGCTCGGACCTGAGCGTCACGTTTCTGGCCCTGCTTGCGCTGTGGCTGTGGATCGGCCGACCCGAGGCGCGGTTGGGCGCCGCGGCGCTGCCGCTGCTGATGCTGCCCGCGCTGCTCTTCAAGGAATCCGCAGCCCTGCTGCCGCTGCAGTTCGCACTGCTCTGGCTGGCGATGCCGGAACTGCGCGAGCGCCGGCGCGGCATCGCCCTGCTGTTCGCCTTCGGCCTGATGCTGGCCTTCCTGGCCTGGCGCGCGCATCTGTTTGGCGATGCCTGGCAAGTCTACGGCGGCGACGCACCTCGGCCCCCAGCCAGCGAGCGCCTGGCCAGCGTCGCAACCTCGCTCTGGCCCTGGGCTCTGGGCTGGTCCAGCGGCCAGGTGTCGGTGCTGCTGGCCCATCTCGTCCTGCTGGCGCTGGCAGCCGCCGGGGCGCTGCTGGCGGCGCAGCGCCGCCTGGCGGTGTTGGCGCTGGCCGCGGCCGGCGGCGGCGCTCTCTTGGCGACCTTCCTGAACCTCGGCGGTCTGATCGCCAGCGGCGAGGGCGGGCGTCTGTTCTACGGCCCGCTGGCCTTCCTGGCGCTGGCCCTGGGCTTGGCCTGCGCTCGCGATCCCGCCGCTGCGCAGACTCCCACCCTGCGGGCAGCGGCACTGTCCTTCACCGCGCTCGCCGCACTGGCGGGCGCCCTCCTGCTATGGCCCCTGCTGCAGACGGCTTGGCGAACGCAGGACGCCCTGCGCGGCACTGCGGCCGCACTGCCCGCACTGGCGGCCAGGGAGGGCCCCATGCTGCTGCTCATGCCCGACCATGTCGGCCCGGTGGTGGCCCTGCGCAACGGCCAAAGCACCCTGGTGCTACGACCGCTGCAGGCGGAAGGACTGCTGCACCAGATCCTCCCCACCCTGCCGCAGGAGCTGGCCTTGCGCCACGGCCAGTATGCGCAGGGCCTGCTGGATCGCCTGGACTCGGCTCGGCTGCAGCACTGGGATGCCGACGCGATGGCGGCCAGCGTCGCAGACACCAGCCCGCGCTGGCCGCAGCGAATCGGCTGCTGGTCGCAGTCGCAGGACTCGGTGGTGGAGTTTCCGGCACCGCCTCCCGAGGACGCCGATGCCTGGACCGCGCGCATCCTCGCCGAGGCGCGCGCCCACGACTGCCTGCTGGACTGAGAGCCTGTGAGAACCATCCGCCTACTGCGGCCGCCTCTGGCCGCCCGTGGCGGCAGCGGCAGCTGCCGCGGGCTCCCCCAGCAGGGGACTGCCTCAAGCTGTGCTCAGACAGGCTGAGGGCATCACGCGCAGGGGGCTTTCCCCACTGGATCCCCCCCGGAGCTCCAGGCGCTGCAGATCCAGAACGACGCGCGCCGGCGACAGCTCACACCCGAAGACTCAGCTGCCAATGGCGTGACAGGCCGGGCAACGCCCATGAAGCCTCGCCGATCCCGCGGTCTCCCGCCACACGACACCCACCGCATCAGCGCGTGTCGTGGTCAGCCCCACCAGGCCGGATGAACTCGATCGCAGCCCGAAGCTGCTCAGGTGAGGGCTGATGACCGCAGAACCGCAGTGCGCGCCCGAACTCCTCTCGCGGGTCGGCAAGCAGGCGAGGAAAATGCAGAAGCTCGGCCGGCCACCCGAAATGCACAAGCGCATCGAACAGCTGCGAATAGATGAGCTGGGCACCGGTCGCCCCGAAAACCTGCCCCCAGCCGCGCCGCCGCGCCGTTGCCTCGATATCCGCCAGCGGCCGTGTCACCACCAGCACACGGAGGCTGAAGGCATCGGCCAGCGCCGGCAGCAACAGGGCGCTCAAGGGATACTTCATGACCAAGGGCGCATCGATCTGGGGATCGTAGGGCCCGTAGCGCTGGCAAAGAATCTCATCGCGAAACTGCAGGGCCGCGGCGCGAATCGGCGCCGGCGAATTCACCGTCAGCGACAGCGTTTGCTCCGAAGCGAAGCGCTGAGTCCAGTCGCGAAACACCGTCCACTCGTAGCTGTTGGGCGTGCGCGGATCACGTGTATGCAGGTACGGCCCGAAACTCTTGAGGCCCGCATGCACCAGGGCGCCCGCCACCGCGGTCGTGCCACTGCTCCAAGGGCCGCTGACAAGAACGAGGGTCGGTTTCATCGGGGGGCGAGATCGGGATCCAGCTGATGACCCCCGGGACCTTACGAAGCCGAACCGCGCCGTGCAAGGTGGGTTGAGGAAGCGGTGCGGAACATCGCAGCCCGCGGGGCCATGAGCTCCGGGGGCAGGCTTTGCTGTGCCACATCCTCATTCAGAAGCTCGCCGCGCGATCCGGCTGATCGTCGCGTAGTGCAGGCCGAAGTGTGCACCGATCTCGCCCAAGGTGTAGGCCCCCGTGGCGTAGGCGCGGCGGATGGCGGCGTTGCGGTTCGCCGCATCCGCTTCGATCTGGCTCAGCGTCGGCGCGAGGCGCTGGCGGCGGGGGACTTCGGGGGAGACGGGCTCGACTTCGTTCGCCACCTTCGTAACGAAATTCTCGTCGCCCAGAAAGCTCTGTGCCTGCACTTCAGGCTCGAAGGCTTGGCCGACGCCTTCCGCCACGAAGCGCGCGAAAGCCGAACGGGCGGCGGCCCGCTCGCTGCCGAACAGCGACAGCGTGCGATCAGCAGCCAAACCAGGCAAACGCTCAGCCTGCCCCATCACTGCCGGATAGCTGCTCCAACGCCAATCGCCGGCACCTCCACAAAGACCCGCACGCACCGGGTTCAGCACGATGTAGCGCTGCAGTTCGGTGAGGTAGGCGTCCTTGTCGACCAGGATGGCCTTGTAGCGGCCCTGCAGCACATGCCCTACCCGGCCGTACCGGCGATTGAAGCTCTGCGAATAGATGCCGTTGACCTCGCGCATCCCGCGCGAGAGCGTCGGCTGCTCGGTCTCGACCAGCAAGTGGTAGTGGTTGTCCATCAGGCAGTAGGCCCAGAGGATCCAGCCAAAGCGATCGCAAACACGCGACAGGCCGTCCAGAAACCGCTGCCGATCCTCGTCGTCCCAGTAGATCCGCTCACGCGCATTGCCCCGCGCCATCACGTGATAGCAGGCACCCGCGAACTCAATGCGCTGAGGACGAGACATGCGCCGACATTACGCCGGCGCATGTGGCAAAACAAGACCTGACCCCGGATTTTTTGTCCCCGGATTTTGCGGATTTCTGCTAACGCCGAGAGCACGATGAACGAATTAGATCAAGTGCCGCCAAGCCGAAACAAAGAAATGCCGAAACTGACTGGAACCATCTCTCCTCGAAAAGCAGAACAAAACCGAAAAACAAGCCTAGCCCTGCAACTACAACGTAGCCCGATCGCCACATTTACTTGAACCCGTTGTACGAGCAAGAGTCGGAACCACATACCAGCGTACACCCCAAACTTGTACCGACGGCGTATGACGCTGTTGCGGCAGTGAGAACCCCCCCCAACCCCGCCCGAGTTACAGAACCACAGAATGACGGCTTAATCCTAATCTCGGGAACAGGATGCCGAGGATTCCTACGACGGTCCCACTGCGACATCTCGCTTGCAGCCATCGCGAGACCCAAAGGAAAGAACACTTCGTCCGTTTGAGTCGTATCTATACAGAACCACCAACACTCACTGAACTCCGTTTCTTTGCACTGGTTTTCAGGCTTTTTTCTTGGGAAGTCAGGATGCGGAATGCAGCTCTCATCATCTGCGTTTCCCATACCATTGGGTAGAAGACCGGAAGCCCCACCGCAGAACGGACTCCCATCCAAGCCCTTCTTGTCGATGAAATTCAAGGCTCTAGCCGTCACGTACGAGTATGTGGACACCCCACCCTCCAACCCAATCGGATCCGACTGCACATACCTCCCTGTAGCAGGCTCATAATCCCGAAAGTAGTTGTAATGCCACCTCGTAACCGAGTCAAAATACTGCCCCGGATACCGCAAATTGAACTCCAGAGAAACCCCATCCCCATCCACATCCGCTTCCGCCGGATGCTGACCAAACGCACTGCCCTCCAGCGTCCAGCGCCACACCACCGCGTTGCCCGCTGCCGGGCGGGTGATCGCACGCGGGCTGCCGAGGTGGTCGGCGTGGATGTGCAGCCATTCGCCGGCATAGGGGGCTCCGCGGTGCAGAGTGCCCTGGCGTAAGGCCACCGGCTGGCCGTCCAGCCAGACGATCAGCTGGCGGATGCCCAAGCTTCCGCCCTGGTTCTCGCCCTCGAACAGCAGCTGGCCGCCCTCGTCGTAGCCGAAGTGGCGCGGCTCAAACTCCATACGGCGGTACTCGCGTTCGCCGCGGCCGTTGTAGAGGTTGACCTGCAGCGCCTCGAAGAACGCGCTCGGCAATGACTCATACCGATTGAACCCCGAGTACTGCACCTGCAAACCACCGATCGCGGTGGTATTGCCGGCCTCGCTATAGCTGCGCGGCTCACCGGCGACGGACTGCAGTCGGTGGCTGTCTGCCGGATAGTCGTAGGCCATGCTCACGCCGCGCCCGCCACCGCCCTGGGTATGACTCAGACGGTTGCCGGTGGCGTCGTAGCCAAAGCTCTCCAGCGGGCTGGTGGCTTTGGGTTCGCTCAAGCCGGTCAGGCGATAGAGGTCGTCGTAGGCGAACTCAAAGTCGGCGCTGCCGGCGCTCAAGCCGACCACATTGCCCACCGCATCCAGCGTGTAGTCATAGCTGAAGCCCGGGCTGCTCAGCGTGTCGATACGGTAGTCGGCATCGAGCGCGCGCTGCCATACCGCACCACTGGCGTACTGCAGGCGCGTCACCGGGCCGAAGGGCGCGTGCTGCACCTGGGTGATCAGCGGCTGCGGCTGGCTCGTGCCGGCGGGCTGCACGTCCACGGCATTGACGCGGCCGGCGATGTCGCGGCGATAGAGCACGCGATCGCCGTTCGGGTAGGTCAGCGACGCCAGCTGGTCGGCCTTGGTGTAGCTGTAGGCCAGGCTCCAGCTCAGTTCGAGGTCCGGCGCCATGTCTTTGACCGGGCTGCGGTGCTTGGCGATGACATTGCCGCGGCGGTCGTAGCAGTAGGTCAGCAGGCCCAGGCGGTCTTCGATCTGGCTCAGACGGCCCACGGCGCTGCTGCTGGCGCAGAGCTTCTCGGCGCCCGCACCGTCGTAGCGGTAGACGATGACTTCGTCGTCCTGGCTGTTGCTCTGCCGGGTCAGGCGATTGAGCGCGTCGTACTGCATGGTCACGGTGACACCGCGCCCGTCGGTCTGCGTGAGGCGGTTGCCGGCTTCGTCCACCGTGTAGCTGGTGATGCCGGTGTCCGGGCTGCTCAGCTGGGTGAGGTCGCCCAAGCCGCTATAGCTGTAGTCGGTGTGCAGGCCCTTGGGGTCGATGACCTTGGTGAGGCGGTCCTGCGCGTCGTAGCGGTAGCCGGTGCTGACGTTCAGGCCGCCGACGTCCTGCAGGCTCTGCTGCAGGCGGTTCAGCGGGTCGAAGGTTTGCTCGCTGCGCACGTTCAGCGGGTCGGTGCTGGCGGTGCTGTTGCCGTTGGCGTCGTACTCCGACACGTAGGCGCGCAACGGGGCATCGCGCTGTTCGCGCAGCTGGCCGAGCTGGTTGTAGACGCGCGAGAGCTGGCGCTTGACGGCGCCCTGCGGGTCGAAGGTGGTCTCGGACGTGCGGTTGCCGGCGGGGTCCAGGGTGTAGTCGATGCGATTGCCCAAGGCATCGGTGACCGAGATCAGGCGGTGGGCGTCGTCATAGCCGTAGTCGAGATGGCTGCCATCCGCCTGGGTGATGCGATCGACCAGGCCCGTCGGGTAGTAGTCGAAGGTGGTGGTGGCATCAGCGGCGGCGGTGGCGCCCTTGATCGTGCGGCTCAGCAGCCAGCCGCGCGGGTGGTAGCTGAGCTCGGTGACAACGCCATTGGCGTCGATCGAGCGCGTCACCCGGCCGGCGCGGTCGTAGCGCGCGCGGGTGGTGACGTGGCCAAGCGCATTGGTGACGGTGTGCAGGTCGCCTCTGCGATGACAGGGCCCCGTGGCCTGCGAGCAGCCGGATTCATCGGTGGCGGCGTGGTAGGCGTAGGTGGTGACATCGGCCACGTCGACGCGCGGGCCGTCGACCGACTTCAGCGCGCCGATGATCGGGCAGGTGGAGCCCGGTGCGCTGGCGTCGGCGGCTTCGCAGTAGGTGTAGCGGGTTTGGCGCACGCCAAAGGGCGCATTGGCGGCACTGCCGCACTGGGTGTAGGCCACGGCCGCAGGCACGGCAAGATCGACCTCGCAGCGCGCGGTGGTCTGGCCGCGGCTGTTGTAGGCGAAGCGGATCTGCCGACCCGGCTCGGTGCGGGTCAGCATGCGGTTGAGGGTGTTGTCCCAGGTGCTGCTGTAGCTGCGGGTGAGCGCCGTGGTGGCGCCGTTGGCCGTCAGCGCCTCGGTGCGGCCGGTTTCGCGGAAGGCGTCGTGGGTGTAGTTGGTGCGTGTGCCGCGCGCATCCACGCTGTGGTTGCGGCGGAAGGTGGTGGGGTTGACGTCGTGCGTGGTGGTGCCAGTGACGCTGCCGTCGGTGGTTTCCTCAACGCTGCTCAGCAGCTTGCGGAAGCGGCCGGTGCTGAAGGTGTAGAGCCGGCTGCCGCCCTCGGGCTGGGTCACGCGCACCTGGCTGGCGCTGAGGTAGTTCAGGCTGACGCGCTTGGCATTGCCGGCGTGCTGGCTCTGGGTGACGCGGCCGCGGCTGTCGTAGGTGTAGTCGGCGGTGCGGACGCCGTTTTCGTCGGTGATTCCGGTCAGATGGTTGGGGAAGCGCAGCGCCGACTGCGCGGCGTCGCAGCCCGCCTCGGGTGCGCCGTTGTGCAGGCGGCAGTGGTGGGTGGGTTCGGCGTAGTGGTACTCACGGCTCGCCGTGCCGGTGCTGGCGGGATACTCGACGGACTGCAGCCGCGCCTGTGCGTCCCAGCCGTAGCGCACGCGCTCGCCGGATTCGTCGGTAATCGAGCGCAAGCGCACCGCGGACTGGCTCAGCCCGCCCCTCGGGGGCAGTTCCACGCCGACGTAGTCAAAGCTGAGCAGGCGGCCGCGGGTGTCCTCCACGGCCAAGAGCAGGTCGAGTTCCGGACAACGGCCCGCCGTGACATCGGCGGAGCTGCAGTAGGACAGCGTCAGTGCGCGCTCATCGCTGCCGTGACGCACCAGACGGCCCTGGGAATCAAATGCGAGTTCGGAGCCATCGGCCTTGCGCAGCAGCCAGCGGACACCGCCCACATTGGACTGCAAGGTGGTGCCCGGCGAGTTCTCGGCGAAATAAGCGTTATCGGCGCTGCGCCAGACGAGGCGGTCGTAGTGTCCGCGGTCGTCGATCCATAGCACTGGACCCGTGCCCGACGACGGCGGGTGCAAACGGTGGGCGAGCGAATGCGACCAATTACTACCCATCGCGGCGGCAAGTGGCAGCTCTCCTAGTGAATTGTAGAACCTGGAAAATCCGAACCCTGACCAATCGAACTCGGCAGCGCTGTATTCCTTGGCGCCCGTGGCGGGAATACATGGATTTCCGTCACCGCACTGCCGATACTGGCGACCCTCAATAATTACCTGACCCGACGCCTCGACAACGCAGATGTTTGGCCATGACGTATCGGCTGAAGCCGGCCAGTGTGGGGGCTTAACGTAACTGGGGTGCACAGCCAAGAAAAACGGATCAGTGCACACGTGATGCGTGGTCATCGAAAGCAGCAACCCATCGGGCGCATAATGAGGCGCTAGCATTCTTCGGTGATTGGGCGGCGACACTCTCCAATCGATGTCCGCCCTGTTTCCCCAGTTGCGCCACACCATCGGGGGATACGCAGCCCATTGCCCCGTAAGGGGACCAGCGCAATTCGACGGATTGGGAACTTCCCGCCGAGCACAGTCCGCCACTGCTACAGCTGCCAGCTCGGCTTCAGAGTGGCAAGCTCGCCCGATTTGTACATCACAGTGACCACGACTCGAACGAATGGAGACACCATCGGGTTCGATCTTCCTTGGAGAAACCCAATAGTCCGTGATGATTCGACCGTCCGGCACGGTATACGTTTTCCCGGGCTCGAGAAGTGCTCGACCAACCGGCTGCGGCGGCTCTTCTCGAATGAAATCAACCGCCTGCCCCATGGTGGGGAAGCACATGTAGCTCGTCGGCGGAATACCAGAAGAACGAACACCGCAATACGCCAAACCGGCTTGCGACTTATCGACCCGAACAACAGAGGCCGAGCCGACAGCAGGAACAGCAAGAGTGAGAGCCGATAATACAAACCCAACGGAAACAACGGACGAAAGGCTATTTGCGAAACAGGACTTTCTCACAAATTTCTCCAGACACGAATGAATTCTTTTGGCCGAAGCGATCAACACCCTATAGCCCAGAAGATCTCGATCCTTTTCGCGCCATACAGAAGACCGGCTACCGAGACCGAGAGACACAGAGACATCTGCTGGGAGTGAAAACGTCGCGTTCAGACAAGGCAATTCCCCTCAGAATGACACCCATGGTGTGCATTCATCATTCCTTGTGAGGTGGTGCCCCTCCCAGCGACTACCCACACCCCGGTCGCTTCCCCGCCCTTTGCGCCTGCTGGTACACCTCCCGTAAACCGGGGGCGGAATCGCTCAAAGCCCGGATCCGACCCTCGGGATCCGGATGCGTCGACAGAAACCGCGGTGGCCGGCCTTCGCTGCCGGTGGCGGTCTGCATGCCCTGCCAGAGTTCGACCGCGGCCTGCGGGTCGAAGCCGGCCTGGGCCATCAGGCGCTGGCCGTACACGTCGGCTTCGGTTTCGTGCTTGCGCGAGAACGGCAGCAGCACGCCGACCTGGGCGCCGGCGCCGAGTGCGGCCATCATCAGGTTCACCTGTTCGGGCGAGGCCTTGCGGCCGGCGTAGGCGCCGGCCAGCGCAAGGCCGGTCTCCGCCAGCTGCTGCTGGCTGATGCGCTCGCCGGCGTGGCGGAAGACGACGTGCGCGACCTCGTGGGCCAGCACGGCCGCGAGCTTGTCGGGCGTGTCGGCAATCCGCAGCAGGCCGGTGTTGACGCCGACCTTGCCGCCCGGCAGGGCAAAGGCGTTGGGCTCGGCGATGGCGAAGGCCTGGGCTTCCCAGTCGAGGCGCTGCCATTCGGGCGGCAGCTCGCGCACCAGCGCATCGACGATGCACTGCGCATACGCGCTGCGCGCCGGCACGGTGCTGGTCTTGTCCTTGGCCTTCATCTGTTCGAAGGCGGTGATGCCCATCTGGTTCACCTGGGCATCGGACACCATCATCACCTGGCTGCGGCCGTCGGGTGTGGTGGCGCAGGCGCCGAGCAACAGGCACAGGGCAGCCGCGGCAAGGGGTCGCAAGGACATGGCTCTTCTCCGGATGGCGCCGGCGGCCGGCGGTGGATGCGATCGGGCCTGAACTGTAGCGGCTTGGGCAAAGCGGTCCAAGCGCCCTGCCCGGGTGCCCCTCAAGCCGCGAGCGGTCTGCGGTGGGCCTAGCCAGCCATGGCTGGCGCGAGAATCGAAGGCCCGGCGACTCCCCCGCGGAAGCGGCCGCGGCTGGCGCGCGCGCGTCTGGCGCATCAAGACCTGCGCCCGGGCCTCCGGTGCGCCTGCGGCGGCGGATGGCCCTGCTGCGAGCTGCCGCGGCCGCGGCGGAAGCCATCGGAAATCCACCCGCGGGCGGCGGCCAAGCGCAGCGGCCCGGACTGCTAGACTGCGCGGCTACCCGAATCCAGCCCTGCCCCCATGTCCGACGCCGCTCCCGCCGACACCGCCGACAGCCGCCCCGTCCGCAACGACTTCATCCGCCAGATCGTCCGCGAGGACCTGGCCTCGGGTAAGCATGCGGCGATCCAGACGCGCTTTCCGCCCGAGCCCAACGGCTACCTGCACATCGGCCACGCCAAGTCGATCTGCCTGAACTTCGGCATCGGCGAGGAGTTCGGCGGGCGCTGCAATCTGCGCTTCGACGACACCAATCCGGCCAAGGAAGACCCCGAGTACGTCGCCGCCATCCAGGACGACGTGCGCTGGCTCGGCTTCGAGTGGAGCGAACTGCGCCACGCCTCGGACTACTTCGAGGTGTTCTATCTCGCCGCCGAGAAGCTGATCCGCGACGGTCTGGCCTACGTCTGCGATCTGAACGCCGACGAGGTTCGCGCCTACCGCGGCACCCTGACCGAGCCCGGTCGCGAATCGCCCTACCGCGGCCGTAGCGTGGAAGAGAATCTCGACCTGTTCCGCCGCATGCGCGCCGGCGAATTCCCCGACGGCGCGCGCACCCTGCGCGCGAAAATCGACATGGCCAGCGGCAACATCAACCTGCGCGATCCGGCGATCTACCGCATCAAGCACGTGCCGCACCAGAACACCGGCGACGCCTGGTGCATCTATCCGATGTACGACTACGCGCACTGCCTGTCGGACGCCATCGAGGGCATCACCCACTCGCTGTGCACGCTGGAGTTCGAGGACCACCGCCCGCTCTACGACTGGTGCGTCGACAAGGTCGACCTCGCCGGCAATCCAGACCTGCTGGAGCCGCTGCGCGCCCGCGGCTGGCACGACCGCGCCGCCAAGCCGCGGCAGATCGAGTTCTCGCGGCTCAACATCAACTACACGGTGATGAGCAAGCGCAAGCTGATGGCGCTGGTGCAGGAAGGCCTGGTCAGCGGCTGGGACGACCCGCGCATGCCGACCCTGCAGGGCATCCGCCGCCGCGGCTACACGCCGGGCGCGCTGCGGCTGTTCGCCGAGCGCATCGGCATCAGCAAGCAGAACTCGCTGATCGACTTCTCGGTGCTGGAAGGTTGTGTGCGCGAGGACCTCGACGCGGCGGCAGCGCGTCGCCTCGCCGTGCTCGATCCCATCAAACTGGTCATCACCAATCTCGATGCCGGCCACGAGGAATCGCTGGAGTTCTCGAACCACCCGAAGAACCCCGACTTCGGCACGCGCCGCGTGCCGTTCTCGCGCGAGCTGTGGATCGAGCGCGAGGACTTCGCCGAAGTGCCGCCCAAGGGCTTCCATCGTTTGCGACCTGGCGGAGAGGTGCGTCTTCGAGGTGTTGGCATCGTGACGTGTCTTCATCACATGACCGACGCGCAAGGCGTCACTACCATTCACTGCCACCTCGATCCTGAGTCCCGCCCCGGCATGCCCGGCGCCGACCGCAAGGTCAAGGGCACGATCCACTGGGTCAGCGCGCGCCACGCCATCGCCGCCGAGGTGCGCCTGTACGACCGCCTGTTCAAGGTCGCCGACCCCGATGACGACAGCCACGGCGGCTCCTACAAGGATCATCTGAACCCCGACTCGATCCGTACCGTGCAGGCCTGGATCGAGCCGAGCGCCGCTGAAGTCGCGCCGGAAACCCATCTGCAGTTCGAGCGCACCGGCTTCTTCGTCGCCGACCGCCGCGATCACAGCGCCGCCAGGCCGGTGTTCAACCGCGCGGTGACCCTGCGCGACACCTGGGCGGCGGGTTGATGCGAGCGCGCGCGCTCCGATCTGGGCTGTTGCTGCTGGCGGCCCTGGCGCTGTCGGGCTGCCTGCCCATTCCGGAGCCGCCGCCCGAAGCCACCGCGCAGTCCAAAGTGTCTGCCGAGGTGGAGACGTGGGAGGTGACGTTCATCGATCCGCCGCCGCCCCCGCCGCGGCGACAGGAGCCGGCGAAACCGCCCTTCCAGTTCGAAGACGGCCGCGGCCCCAGCGGCACCTGCGGCACCGGCAGCGATGCCGGCTGTTCCGCACCTGTTGCTGAGGGCGGCGACCTCGCTGACAAGGCGATGCCCGCCGAGCCCGACCGCCGCTGCAGCACCGACGCCGATTGCGTGGTCAAGAACGTCGGCAACTGCTGCGGCTACTACCCCGCCTGCGTCAACGCGCAGGCGCCAACCTTCCCCGAGCAAGTGAAGGCCGCCTGCGAGGCGCAGGGGCTTTCCAGCATCTGCGGGTTCCAAGACATCACCGCCTGCGCCTGCATCGAAGGTCGATGCGAGGCGGCACCGGGCGGTGGCGAGCTGAAGTAAGCCCTCCCATGCTGTACGCCCAAGTCCACCTCACCCTGCCCGCCTGGGTGCACGCGCTCGCGCCCGCCGGCAGCGTCTACGCCAGCGATGAAGACAAGATGCGGCTGGCGGTCGAGCTGTCGCGCCGCAACGTCGATGCGCGCAGCGGCGGCCCCTTCGGCGCGGCCGTCTTCGATGCGCAGCATCGTCTTGTCGCCGTCGGCGTCAATCGCGTCGAGCCGCACACCTGCTCGGTCGCGCACGCCGAGATGATGGCCTACATGACCGCGCAGCAGCGCCTGCAGCGCTTCCGCCTCAACGAGGACGCGCCCGGCGTGACGCTCGCGACCTCATCGCAGCCCTGCTGCATGTGCTACGGCGCCACCTTCTGGGCTGGCATCGACACGCTGTTGATTGGCGCCCGAGCGGAAGACGTCATGACACTCACCCAGTTCGACGAAGGCCCGCTGCCCAGCGACTGGAAGGGTGAACTCGAGAAGCGCGGCATCACGGTGCGCCGCGACCTGCTGCGCGAGGACGCCTGCGCGGTGCTCAAGCACTACACCGACAGCGCCGGGCGCATGTACTGATGAAATCCTTCGGCGACGCCGGCCTCTACCTGCCCTGCCGCGCCGGCTTCGAGCCCGAGTGCGCGGCCGAGATCAGTGAGCGTGCGGCCAGCTTCGGCGTGGCCGGCTATGCCAAGACCGAGCGCGACTCGGGCTATGTGCGCTTCCTTGGGCTCGACGCCGAATCGCAGTCGCAGCTCTGCCGCGCCCTGCCCTGGCACGCGCTGATCTTCGCCCGCCAGCGTCTGTCGGTGTTCGCCGAGCTGCAGAACCTCGACCCCAAGGACCGGCTGAGCCCGGTGCTGGAAGCGATGGCCGGCAGCGGCCAGGTGTTCGGTCAGCTCAGCATGGAGCACCCCGATGCCGATGTCGGCCGCGATCTGGCGGGCCTGGCGCGCAGCTTTGGCAACGCCCTGCGCGCCGGCCTGCGCAAGCCGGGACACCTGAGCGCCAAGGACGATCCGCGCAAGCCGACCCTGCACGTGGTGCTGCTGTCGGGCACGCACCTGCTGCTGGCCGCGGGTGACGCCGAGGACACACCGCCGATGCGCGGCCAGGGCGAACGCGCGGCACCGTGGACCGGGGGCATCCCGCGGCTCAAGCTCGCCCACGATGCGCCCAGCCGCTCGGCGCTGAAGCTGGAAGAGGCCCTGCTCACCCTGCTCAGCCCCGACGAGCGCACGCGCTGGATGAAGGCCGGCCAGCAGGCGGTCGATCTCGGCGCCGCGCCCGGCGGCTGGAGCTGGGTGCTGGCGCGGGCGGGCCTGTCGGTCACTGCCATCGACAACGGCCCGCTGGCCGAGAGCGCGATGGGCACCGGCCTGATCAAGCACCTGCGCTCGGACGGCTTCCGCTGGCGGCCGCCGCATCCGATCGACTGGCTGGTCTGCGACATGGTCGAGCAGCCCAAGCGCGTCGCCGCGCTGATGGGCGACTGGCTGGTCGAAGGCGACGCCCGCCGCGCCATCTTCAACCTGAAGCTGCCGATGAAGAAGCGCTGGCAGGAAGTGCGCGAGCAGATGGACGCACTCGATGCGCGTCTCAAGCAGGCCGGCCTGAACCTCGAACTGCGCGCACGCCAGCTCTACCACGACCGCGAAGAGATCACGGTCGCCGCGGTTCCCGGTTGAGGGCGCGCCGGGCGTTCGCGCGCAGCCGCCGGCGCGAGCGCGGACACGAGTGGTCTCGACGGCCCCGCCCGCCAGCACCAATCTGCGGGCACCACGCGATGCAGCAGCGCCGAGGCGGTCCGTCCGCGGGTCCAGCGCGAGCGGCCGCCGTTGATGCGGGCCCGCGCACCGAACGCGCAGGCCCGCCCTTGCGCGTCTCAGAGCGTGCGCGCGGCTGCGCGTTTCAGGCTGCGGATGGCGGCCACGGTTTCGGTGGTGCGCTCGACAAGGTCGCTGGTCAGCACGCGCTCGGCCTCGTCCTGCCGCCCTTGGCGGATGTGGGTCGCAATCTCGCCGGCGCAGCTGTGGAAGCGCGCGTGCTGCAGGCGCAGGGATTCCAGCTCGGGCAGCTGTCCGTAGCGAGCGCGCCCGTCGGAATAGATCCACTTGCCCAACGGACAGGCGTTGTCGACGCAGGCTGTGGCCGGATCGATGGGGTCGCCGTGGCCGTTGAGGTCGCTCATCAGCCGCTTCTTCCAGCTCCGGTGGCCGCGGATCATCGCCTCGAAGTCGAGGCCGAGCGCATCATCGGCGACCATGCGCCGATCGAGGCGGAAGCGGGTCATGACCGTGCTGAGTTCGTTGGCCTGGTCGTCGAGGCCATGCGCCGCAGCCGATACCTCTTCGACCAGCGCAGCGTTCTGCTGGGTCATCTGATCCAGCTCGTTCAGGCTCAGATTGACCTGGTCGATGCCCTGGATCTGTTCGGCGGTGGCGCTGCTGATCTCAGCCACGAGGGTCGCCACCTGGCCTGCGGCATGGACGATGCCCTCGATGGTGCGGCGGGTGCCTTCGACCTGCTCGGCACCGTGGTTGACCGCATCGACCGATTCGCGGATCAGGGTCGAGATTTCCTTGGCCGCGGCGGCGGAGCGCTGTGCCAGGGCACGCACCTCGCCCGCCACCACCGCGAAACCGCGGCCCTGTTCACCGGCGCGCGCGGCCTCGACCGCAGCATTGAGCGCAAGGATATTGGTCTGGAAGGCGATGCCGTCGATCACGCTGATGATGTCCGAGACCTTGCGCGAAGCGGCCTCGATCTCGGCCATGGTGCGCACGAGACCAACGACGCTGTCGCCGCCGCTGCGCGCGACCTCGGCGGCCTCGCGGGCCATACGGTTGGCCTGCTGCGCGTTTTCGGCGGTCTGCCGCACCGTGGACGTGAGCTCCTCCATCGCGGCAGCGGTTTCCTCCAGATTGGCCGCCGCCTGCTCGGTACGGGTGGAGAGATCACTGTTGCCCGAAGCGATCTCGGCCGCCGCGGTGTTCATCGCCGCCACCGCCTGGCGGATGTTGCCGACCATTTCACTCAAGCGCTCGACGCTGGTGTTGGTGTCACGCTTGAGCTGGCCGAACAGGCCCTTCAATTCGGCATCGACGCGCTCGCTCAGATCACCATCGGCGAGCCCCGCCAGCACAGCCTGCACCGTTTCGATCGAGGTCGAGACCACCTCGACGAGGCCGTTGATGGTGCGCGCCACCTCGACGAAGCGATCGTCGTAGCCGGCCTCGTCCATGCGCACGCCAAGATCGCCGGCCTGCGCCGCCTGCACCACGCGCCGCAGCTCGGTGTTGAAGTTGGCGGCGGCCGTGCGGTCCTGCCATTCCAGCGCGGTGCCGACGCGCGTTCCGTCCTCGCTGAAGATCGGGTTGGCGCTGAGCGCGAAGTGCGCCTTGCCGACCGAGATGCGCGAGACATGGCGCTGGACGAGGCCGCCGATCAGCTGGCGGTTGTGGGCAGGGTCACGGTGGAAGATGTCGAAATTCGAGCCCAGCACCCTGGCCGGATCGAAGTCGGGCAGGCGCTTGCGCAGTTCATCGCGGGCCTCGCTGAGCACCTTCAGTACCGAGGGATTGACGTAGACGATGCGGCCCTCGGCATCGGCGATCATCACGCCGATGCTGGCCGAGTCGAGCGCCATGCGCACGCGCAGGTTCTCGGCGGCGAGCGCGCGCTCGCTGTCGATGCGCGTCTTCAGTTCAGCCTGCATGCGCGAAAGCGCCTGCACCAGCTCGCCCAACTCATCCATGGGAATCGGGCGGATCACGTTGTCCAGCCTGCCTTCGGCGATCCGCCCGGCCAGCTGGGCGGTGAACTCGGCGGTGCCAACGATCTGGCCGATGCGTCGCCACAACAGCGCGCCCAGCACCAGGATCAAACCGACGGCCACGCCAGCGCTGACGTACAGACTGCGCTGCGAGGCTTCCATCTGCGCCTGCGAGAGGGCCGCGAGCTGGGCCAGCGCGGCTTCCTTGCCCTGGTCACCCGCGGCGATGGCTTGACTGAAGGTCTGGGCCCAGCCTTCAGCCTGGACCTCGGCGCCGCCACGCCAGCCTCCCTGGAAGAGCGTTTCCGCCGCTGTCCAGGTTTCGCCTATGCGCGCGCGCAAGCCCCTGAGCGCTTCGCCGGTCGTGGGATTCAATCCCTCCGCCTTGGCCAACTCGCGCAGCAAGGTCTCGTACGACTGCCTGGCCCGCCCCATCGCCAGATCGACCCCATACGACGATGGCGGCAGCAGCGCGCCCTGCGCGAGGGCGGTCTGTGCATCCTGTAGCCAGAGGGCACCCGCCACCTGCGCGCGTGCCAGACCCTCACGGTACTCCGGCAGGTGGGTCAGCACGGCGAGCATCAGGTGATAGCTCTCCGGGTACGGCGTGTACGAGTACGCGGACTCATCGCGCAGGGTATCGAGCAGCGCGAGGGCCCCATCGACACCGCGACTGCCACGCGCGAACGCCTCGCCCGCGCTGTCGCCCGCACTCGGCCTCGTCTCCGCGCGCTGGCGCTGCAAAGCAAGGGCGGCCTCGGTGCTGGCATTGAAATCCGGGCGCTCGGTCAGGCCGCGAACCAGCTCCTCCAGCTGGGCATCGACCGCTCGCGAGACTTCAGGCAGCGCCGCCGCATCACCGGCCGCAGCGCGCCCGCGCTCGTCCTGCAGCGCGGCCACCAGACGCAAGCCCTGGTCCAGTGGCGCGATGCCCGACAACTCGTAGCGGGAAACCTCAATGTCGTCTCCGACCGATTCCAGCAGCACGGAGACGGGCAACAGCACCGCGATGACGGCCAGCAGACCCAGCAAACCCAGTTTGAAGCGCAGCGAATTCCAGCGAAGTGCCAGTGGCATGTATCCCTCGACGTGCGATTTCGGCCGACGCCCCTGCACCGGCCCTGGCACCGGGATGCATAACCCATGCCGATACCCACCCGGCCATCGCGGCCGAGACCCGCTCGCGTGCCAAGTGGCAAACGCTTCGCTGCACGGAGATGTGACGTTTTCCTGACAGGCTTCCTGGCCGTGCGCGACGGACAGACTCGGCGATTCGCCGGGGGTGGCGTCGACGGACGGACGCCAGTCCCGCCTCAGCAGCCCTGCTCGCGCAGGGTCTGCCGCACCTGCTGGTGGATCGCCTGCACCGCCTGCGAGGGCGCGGCGGTGAGCAGGCTGACCACGTAGACCAGCACGGTCGAGACGATCACGCCGGGCACCATCTCGTAGAGGGCGCTGCCGGTCTGTTTCCACAGCACCACGGTGAGCGCGCCGCCGAGCATGCCGGCCAGCGCGCCGGCGAAGTTCATGCGCTGCCAGTACAGCGAGATCAGCACGACCGGGCCGAAAGCCGCGCCGAAGCCAGCCCAGGCGTAAGCGACGAGACCGAGCACGCGACTGGCCGGATCACGCGCGATCCACAGCGCCAGCAGCGCGACGATCAACACGGTGAGGCGACCCACCCAGACCAGTTCGCGCTGGCCGGCGTGCGGCCGCAGCAGGCCGCGGTAGAAGTCCTCGGTCAGCGCGCTGGAGCAGACCAGCAGCTGGGCCGAGAGCGTGCTCATGATCGCGGCGAGGATGGCCGAGAGCAGCACGCCGGCGATCCACGGGTTGAACAGCCGCTCGGCCAGCACGATGAACACCCGCTCGGGGTTGGCGTTGACCGCCGCCGCCTGCTCGGGATGCGCGGCGAACCAGGCGATGCCGAACCCGCCGGTGGCCATCGCGCCGAACAGGCACAGCACCATCCACACCATGCCGATGCGGCGCGCGCGCGGAATGGTGGCGAGGCTGTCAGCCGCCATGAAGCGCGACAGAATGTGTGGCTGGCCGAAGTAGCCGAGGCCCCAGGCGAGGGTCGAGACCACGGCGACGAGGCCGCCGGCACCGATCCATTCGAGGCGCTTGGGGTCGAGCTGTTCGATCAGGGCCAGCGAGTCGCCGATCCCGCCGCTGCTGACGATCACCACGCTTGGCACCAGCAGCAGGGCGAAGATCATCAGGGTCGCCTGCACGGTATCGGTCCAGCTCACCGCGAGGAAGCCGCCGACGAGGGTGTAGGCGATGGTGACGGCCGCGCCCCACCACAGCGCCTGCGCGTACGGCAGGCCGAACATGCTCTCGAACAGGCGCGCGCCGGCGACCACACCGGAGGCGCAGTAGATGGCGAAGAACACCAGGATCACCAGCGCCGACAACACGCGCAGCACGCGCCGCGAATCCTCGAAGCGGTGGGTGAAGTAGTCCGGCAGGGTCAGCGCATTGCGCGTGCGCTCGGTGTAGACGCGCAGCGGCCCGGCCACGTACTTCCAGTTGCACCAGGCGCCGACGATCAGGCCGATCGCGATCCAGGCCTCGGACACGCCGGTGAGGTAGAGCGCGCCCGGCAGGCCCATCATCAGCCAGCCGCTCATGTCCGATGCGCCCGCCGCCAGTGCGGTGACATAGCTGCCCAGCGAGCGCCCGCCGAGGATGTAGTCGTCCAGGCTGTGCGTGCGGCGATAGGCCCACAGCCCGATGCCGACCATCAGCAGCAGGTAGGCGGCAAAGGTGACGAGCAGCGGCGTGCTTGCGGTCATGCGTGTTCCCCCACGGTGATGGCGGCAGCCTACGCGCCGGACGCGCGCCGCGAACCTGCAGGAAGGCCCGGCTGCGCACATGCAAAGGGCGCCACGCGGGCGCCCTTTGCGGATTGACGCGATGCGCGACTTACTTCACGCCGTGCATCAGGCGGTTGATCAGAGGCGCGGCGAGGAAGAACAGCACAGCGATGCCGATGCCGATCAGGAACAGCTGGTTGAAGGTGGCGCCGTACTGCAGCAGCGAGCTGGCGGCCTCTTCGCCGCCGGTGCCACCCGAGGCGATCGCGGCGATGCGGCCGGCCACGTAGTTGGCCATCGCAATCGACAGGAACCAGCCGCCCATGGCGAGGCCGGTCTCCTTCGGCAGGGCCAGCTTGGTCACCATGGCCAGGCCGATCGGCGACACACAGAGCTCGCCCATGGTGTGGATGAGGTAGGTCAAGGTCAGCCAGATCCAGCTGATCTTGCCGTCCTCACCGACGAAGTTCTGGATGGCGAACACCAGCACGTAGAAACCGATCGCCGCACCGGCCAGGCCGTAGGCGAACTTGCGCGGGATGGACGGATTCCAGTCGGCGCGGTCGAGCTTGACCCACATCGCGGCGAAGAAGGGCGCGAGCAGGATGATGAAAATCGGGTTGACGGACTGGAAGATCTCGAAGGTCGGCGTCCAGCCGAAGATCGATACGTCCGGCATGCGAACGAAATCCTGGGCCAGGAAGTTCAGCGAGGAGCCGGCCTGCTCGAACAGGGCCCAGAACAGGATGTTGGCCGCGAACAGGATCAGCATGGCGATGTAGCGGTGCAGCTGCTGCTTGCTGCCGCTGCGCACGCCGCTGATCACGAAGTAGGCCGACAGCCCCAGCATCAGCGCGATCAGCAGGCCGCCCAGGATCTCGCTCTGGCTCAGCAGGAAGTAGACCGGCACCACCAGCACGATGGCCGCCAGCAGCACCTGCACGACCGGCTTCGCACCCTCTTTGCCGGCCGGTGCGGTGCCGACATGGCCCAGCCACGACTTCAGCAGCTGGAACATCATCAGGCCGAGGATCATGCCGGTGCCGGCGGCGAAGAAGCCCCAGCGGTAGCCGAACTTCTGGCCGATCAGCGAGGCGCAGACGATCGGCGCCACCAGCGCGCCGGCATTGATGCCCATGTAGAAGATGGTGAAGCCCGAATCGCAGCGCGCATCGCCCGGCGCGTAGAGCTTGCCGACCATGGTCGAGATGTTCGGCTTGAACAGGCCGTTGCCGACCACGATCACGGCGAGACCGAGCACGAAGGTGGTGAGGTCGGGCGCCATCAGCATGTAGCTGCCAACGGCCATCATCGCGCCGCCCAGCATGATCGAACGCTGGTAGCCAAGGATGCGGTCGGCGACGAAGCCGCCCAGGATGCCGGTCATGTAGACGAGCGCGGTGAAGCCGCCGTAGGTCAGGCTGGCCTGCGCGCGCGCGCCGTCACCCAGGTGCGCGAAGAAGGCGGCCGCGACATGCACCGCCAGCATGGCGCGCATGCCGTAGTACATGAAGCGTTCCCAGAATTCGGTGCCGAACAGGTTCCAGAGGGCATTCGGGTGCCCTAGGAACTCGCCCGGCGGCGGCGGCACGAAACCATTCGCCTTGTCAGACGCAGCGCTCATCCATGTTCTCCCTGTAGTGAGACTTCGCGACGCGGCGGCCACCCCCGGAACCGCTGGCAGACTCCGCCAGCCGAACCCGTCGCGCCCCCGCGCGCCGTATGCATGGGCCGGTCTACGCCGGCACCAAAGCCGGCGCATGGTGAGCGCCGCATGCAGTCGCCGTCAAACCTTGACAGCGGGGTGCCTCAGTCGGGCTTCTGCAGCCAGCGCGCGTCCTCGAAGCTGGCCACCCATTGCGGTCGGTAGGCCACCATCAGGGCCAGCGCACCGCCGGTGAGGAAGGCCTCGCCGAACACCATCAGCGGCGCCGAGACGACATACCCCATCGCCGCATCGCGCGCCGCGCCTTCCACCAGCGCCGCTGTGACCGCAGCCTTGAACAACTGCCCGAGCAGCACGGCCGCACCCGCGCCGAAGAAGGCGATCAGGAAGACGTAGACGAAGGGGTTGCCGGCGAAGCGCCGCTCGACCTGCGCGCGCACGAAGTGCAGGCACAGCACCGGGATCAGCCCGCAGGCGAGGAAGTCCGGGCCGAGGCCCAGCCACACCCCGGCAGGCGTCAGCGCCGCGGCCAGCGAGGCCAATCCCATCACCCACAGGGCAAACGCGGTGCCGAACATCAGGCAGACGATGCCAGCGCCGAGGAAGTGCAGGTGCAGGCCGGGGATGCGGTCGAACACCGCGAAGCGCAGCACGCAGACCGCGAGGATCGCGGCGAACAGCACGTGCTGGGCCTCGCTGTCGCCGCGCAGCTTGAACCAGGGCAGCTGGCGCGCGGCCAGCGCCAGCGCCAGAAACGACAGCCCCCACGCCGCGACGTGGAAGAACGTCGGCAGCGTGGGGGCGGTCATGCGCTGGATTAGGGATGAAGGCCGCGCTTACTGCGCGGAGCCCGCGGCCGCCGGAGCCACGTACTCGTAGGTCGAGCCGATGCCCAGCGGGATGTCGAGCGCCCAGAAGCCGAGCAGGAAGCAGGTCCACACCACCAGCAGGCTGATCGAGTACGGCAGCATCAGCGCGACGAGCGTGCCGATGCCCGAGGACTTCACGTATTTCTGGCAGAACACCACGATCAACGGGAAGTAGGGCAAGAGCGGCGTGATGATGTTGGTCGAGCTGTCGCCGACGCGATAGGCCGCCTGGGTGAGGTCGGGCGATACGCCCAGCTCCATCAGCATCGGCACCATGATCGAGCCGATCAGCGCCCACTTGGCCGAGGCCGAGCCGACCAGCAGGTTGACCGAGGCGGTGAGGAAGATGATGCCGACCAGGGTCATGGCCAGCGGCAGGCCCATCGCCTTGAGCGCATTGGCGCCCTTCACCGCCAGCAGCACGCCGATGTTCGACTGGCCGAAGGCGTAGATGAACTGCGCGCAGAAGAAGGCCATGACGATGTAGTAGCCCATGCCGCTCATGGCCTTGCTCATGCCGGCGATGATGTCGCGATGGGTCTTCACCGTGCCCGCCACGTAGCCGTAGACCATGCCGGGAATCAGGAAGAACACGAAGATCAGGGCGACGATCGACTGCATCAGCGGGGCGGCGCCCACCAGCAGCGGATGGCTGCCCTCCGGCACCTGGTCGGCCGGTGCCGCCCACGGCGTGCCCTCGATGAACAGGGTCACCGCGAGCAGGCCGATCGCAATGGCCATCGCCAGCAGCGCGGCGCCAAGGCCACGGTTCTCTTCCGGACGCAGCGCATCCATGGTCGGCATCTGGCTGGTGTCGCCATCGACCTTGGTGGCCTGCAGGCGCGGCTCGATCACCTTGTCGGTGAGGAACCAGCCGAGCAGCACGATCAGGAAGGTCGAGGCCGTGGTGAAGATGTAGTTGTTGAGCGGATTGATCTCGACAGTCGGATCGGTGATGCGCGCCGCGACCTGGGTGATGCCGGCGAGCAGCGGATCGAGGCTCGAAGGCACGAAGAAGGTCGCCGAGAAGCCACCCGACACGCCGGCGAAGGCGGCCGCGATACCGGCCAGCGGATGACGGCCGGCGGCGTAGAAGATCACCGCGCCCAGCGGGATCACCAGCACGTAGCCCGCATCCACCGCGATATGGCTGAGCACGCCGACCGCGATCAGCACCGGCGTCAGCAGCATGCGCGGGGTGAAGCCGAGGATCTTGCGCAGGCCGGCATTGATGAAGCCGGTGTGCTCGGCCACGCCCAGGCCCAGCATCGCCACCAGCACCACGCCCAGCGGATGGAAGGTGACGAAGGTGTTGACCATGGTCGCCATGAAGCTGGTCAGGGCGCTGCCGTCGAGCAGGCTCTTGACCACGATCGGCTGACCGCTGCGCGGATCGACCTCGCTGAAGCTCACGCCCGACAGCAACCAGCTCACCACCCACACCACGAACATCAGCAGCAGGAACAGCACCGCCGGATCAGGCAGCTTGTTGCCGACGCGTTCGACGACGTCGAGCGCGCGTGCAAGCGCCCCGCGCGGGGCTTGAAGTCCAGTGGTTGGGGTCATTCGGATCTCCTCGGGTCAATCAAATGGAAGCGTTCGGATCAACGCCCCAGCACGGTGCGTACATCCAGCAGTTCAGGGAAGAAGGTCAGCTCCAGGGCCTGTTTCAGGAAGCCCACGCCCGAGCTGCCGCCGGTGCCGCGACGGTAGCCGATGATGCGTTCCACCGTCTTCATGTGGCGGAAGCGCCAGAGCTGGAAGCTCTCCTCGACATCGACCAGCTGCTCGCACAGGGCATAGGCTGCCCAGTGCGTGTCGGTGTCCTCGTAGATGCGTTTGAACACCGGGATGAGGCCCGGCTCGCGGGTATGCGTCTCGCGGAAGTCGCGCTCCACGCAGGAGGACGGCACCGCGTGACCGCAGCGCGCCAGATGGCGCAGGAACTCGTCGTAGAGGCTGGGTGCGGCGAGCGCTTCGGAAAGCTCGGCGCGAATCGCCGGCGCGTGCTCGAACACGTCGAGCATCTCGGCGTTCTTGTTGCCGAGCATGAACTCGATCAGACGGTACTGGTGCGACTGGAAGCCCGAGGAGGGGCCCAGGTCGTCGCGGAAGCCCAGGTACTCCGAAGGGGTGAGCGTCTCCAGCACCGACCACTGCTCGAACAGCTGGCGCTGCACCTGTTTGACCCGCGCCAGGATCTTCTGCACCGGGCCCAGTTCGTCACGCTGCAGATGGGCAATGGCGAGACGCAGCTCGTGGATGATCAGCTTCATCCACAGCTCGGACACCTGGTGCTGGATGATGAACAGCAGCTCGTCGTGGTTGCCGGCCTGCGACACCGGCTGCTGCGCCGACAGCAGGGTATCGAGCTGCAGGTAGCCGCCGTAGCTGAGGCGATCCTTCAGGTCGCGGGTGATCCCCGCCTCCAGCGCGCGCTGGTTCGTGTCGGTGCTCAAGTCGGGCCTCCCCGGCCGCGGCTGCGCCTGCCGTGGCGCACCAAGGGGCGCAACCATACCTCAGGGCGCGCCCCTGCCGCAGACGAAGGTTCTTGCGCAAAGCTGGCGGAATCGCGCGTCAGGCTTGCGTGAAGCGACCGTTCCGCAGCGTTTTGCGGCAGTGCACCTTGCCCGCGGCGCAGCAAAATCGTTTCCTGTGCAACTTCTTTCGCCCCTGCATGGACGCCGCACGCGCATGAGCACCGTCGCGCAGTTTTCCATCGAACACCTGCAGTTCCTCGACCCCGAGGGACGCGAGGTGGCCCCGCTTCCGGACTTTGTCGGCGACGGCCGGCCGGTGCTGGAGCTGTTCAAGCAGATGCTGCGCGTGCGCAGCTTCGACACCAAGGCCGTGGCCCTGCAGCGCACCGGCAAGCTCGGCACCTATGCCAGCTGCCTCGGCCACGAGGCCGCGCATGTCGGCATCGGCGCGGCCATGCGGCACGAGGACGTGTTCGCGCCCTCGTATCGCGAGTACGGCGCGCAGTTCATGCGCGGCGTGCGCCCGCGCGACGTGCTGATGTACTGGGGCGGCGACGAGCGCGGCAATGATTTCGCCGGGCCGAAGCACGACTACCCCTGGTGCGTGCCGATCGGCACCCAGTGCCTGCATGCGGCCGGTGCGGCGCTGGCCTTCAAGCTGCGCGGCGAAGCGCGCGTGGCGGTGGCCTGCGTGGGCGACGGCGGCAGCTCGAAGTCCGACACCTATGCCGCGATCAACTCGGCAGGTGCCTACGGCTTGCCCTTCGTGCTGTGCATCGTCAACAACCAGTGGGCGATCTCGGTGCCGCGCTCGGCGCAGACCGGCGCCCAGACCTTGGCCCAGAAAGGCCTGGCCGGCGGCCTCTACAGCCTGCAGGTCGACGGCAACGACGTCATCGCCGTCTTCGAGGCCATGCGCCGCGCGCTGGAACGCGCCCGCAGCGGCGAAGGCGGAACGGTGCTGGAACTGGTCACCTACCGCCTGTCCGACCACACCACCGCCGACGACGCGCGCCGCTACCGCGGCGAGGAAGAAGTGAAGGCCGGCTGGGCGCGCGAGCCCTTCCTGCGGCTGCGCAGCTGGCTCACATCGAAGGGCCTGTGGGACGACGCGCAGGAGGCCGAGTGGAAGCGCGCCTGCGACGCCGAGGTCGACGTCGAGGTCAACGCCTACCTCGAAACCCGCAGCCAGCCGGTGGAAGCCATGTTCGACTACCTCTACGCCGAGCTGCCCGCCGATCTCGCCGCCCAGCGCGCAGACGCCCTGCAGTGGGAGGGCCGTGGCCGATGAGCAGCCAAGCGATCACCCTGATCGAAGCGATCACCCAGGCCCTGGCCTACGAGATCCAGCACGACCCGAGCGTGCTGGTGCTGGGCGAGGACGTCGGCGTCAACGGCGGCGTGTTCCGCGCCACCGCCGGCCTGCAGCAGCGCTTCGGCGCCGACAAGGTGCTGGACACGCCGCTGGATGAGACCACCATCGCCGGCCTGACCGTCGGCTTGGCCACGCAGGGCATGAAGCCGGTCGCCGAGGTGCAGTTCGACGGCTTCGTCTACCCCATGCTCGACCACCTGATCTGCCACGCCGCGCGCTTCCGCAATCGCACCCGCGGTCGCCTGCACTGCCCGATGGTGCTGCGCGTGCCCTGGGGCGGCGGCATCCGCGCGCCCGAGCACCACAGCGAAGCCAACGAGTCGATGTTCACCAACGTACCGGGCCTGCGCGTGGTGATGCCGAGCAGCCCGCAGCGGGCCTACGGTCTGCTGCTGGCGGCGATCCGCGACCCCGATCCGGTGATCTACCTGGAGCCCAAGCGCATCTATCGCCAGTACAAGGAGGAGGTGCCCGACGACGGCGAAGCCCTGCCGCTCGACGTGTGCTTCGTGCTGCGCGACGGCTCGGACATCACCCTGGTGAGCTGGGGCGCCCAGGTCAAGGAGACGCTGGAAGCCGCCGAGGCGCTGGCGCGCGAGGGCATCAGCGCCGAGGTGATCGACGTCGCCACGCTTAAACCCCTGGACTTCGACACCATCGCCGAATCGGTGGCCAAGACGGGCCGCTGTGTGATCGTGCACGAGGCCGCGAAAACCGCCGGCTTCGGCGCCGAGATCGCGGCGCGCCTGGCCGAGCAGTCGATGTTCGACTTGAAGGCGCCGGTCGAGCGCGTCACCGGCTACGACACCCACATTCCATTGTTCAGGCTGGAAATGAAGTTCCTGCCGAGCGTGGAGAAGATCCTGGCGGCCGCGCGCAGGGCGATGCAGTACGGCTGATCGGCGCAGCACGGCGTATCGGTGCAGCCCGGTGAATTGCTGCATTCATGCGCCACCGGCTTTGCGCTGTGCGGAAACGGCGCAACTGCGGGCGCCGCCACCGCAACGCTCGCCACAACTGAGCCCCTCTCCCCTCGTGGGAGAGGGGTTGGGGAGAGGGGGGACAACACTCGCCGCAAGCTTCCCCCTCTCCCCCGACCCCTCCCCCACGAGGGGGGAGGGGAGAAAAGCAGCCCCCTAGGCGCCGCGCTGACGACACAGCGCCGCCCGATTTCCACCCCACGACGCGCCGCGCGCGCTGGAGTCCGCAATGAGTTCGAACAAATCCTTCCACCTGCCCGATTTGGGCGAAGGCCTGCCTGACGCCACCATCGTCGAGTGGTTCGTCAAGGTCGGCGATGTCATCAAGCTCGATGAGCCGCTGGTGTCGATGGAAACCGCCAAGGCGGTGGTCGAGGTGCCGGCGCCCTGCTCCGGCACCGTGCTGAAGCTGGCCGGCGGCCCGGGCGACGTCATCAACACCGGCGCGGTGCTGGCCGAGTTCCAGATCGATCCCAGCCTGCCGCAGCGCGCCGATGCGCAGGACACCGGGCACGGGCATCACCACGCGCCCGCTTCGCAATCGGCTCCTTCTGCCGAAGCGAGCGCATCGCCCGCCAACGCCAGCGCATCAGCGCGTTCGACCTCCGGCAATGCCACGCCCGTCGCAACCGAAACGAGCTCCACCGCGCCCGCCAAGACCGAGCGCGCCGACGCCGGCACCGTGGTCGGCGCCATGCAGGTCAGCGACCAGGTGCGCAGCGAGGCCGCCGTCAGCGTCGGCGGCGTGCGCGCCATGCCCGCCGTGCGCGCGCTGGCCAAGAAGCTCGGCGTCGACTTGAGCCGCGTGCGCGCCACCGGGCCCGAAGGCGTGGTCTCGATGGACGACGTCAAGCGCGCCGCGGCCGAGGGCAGTGCGCCGGCGTCGGCGCGGACGAACCCCCAGACCGTCTCACCCTCCCCGCGCTCGCCCGAGGGTCCCGGCCCTGTCCAGCCGTCGGCCAGCGCGCACGCAGCACCGCCCCAAGCCCAGATCATCCGCACGCCCGTGTCCGCTTCCGGCAAACCCATGGCGACGCGGCCGCCGTCTGCAGTGGCCGCCACCGGCCAGCCCGAGCAGCTGAAGGGCGTCCGCCGCAACATGGCGCGGGTGATGGCCGCGGCCCACGCGCAGGTGGTGCCGACCACGCTGACCGACGACGCCGACATCCACGCCTGGACGCCCGGCAACGACATCACCGTGCGCCTGATCCGCGCCATCGTCCGCGCCTGCAAGACCGTTCCGGCGCTGAACGCCTGGTTCGACGGTGAGAACCTCACCCGCACCCTGCATCCGCATGTGGACATCGGCATCGCGGTCGACACCGACGACGGCCTGTTCGTGCCGGCCCTGCGCAACGCCGACGTGCTGGACGCCGCCGGCATCCGCCAGTCGGTGGACCGCCTGCGTGCGCAGGTCATGGATCGCAGCATCCCCTCCTCCGAGCTGTCCGGCTACACGATCTCGCTGAGCAACTTCGGCATGTTTGCCGGCAAGTACGCGACGCCGGTGATCGTGCCGCCCTGCGTTGCCATCCTGGCCGCCGGCCGCGGCCGGCATCAGGTCGTCCCCGTGATGGGCGGCATCGAAACGCACAGGATCATTCCGCTGAGCCTGACCTTCGACCACCGTGCGGCGACGGGCGGCGAAGCCGCACGCTTCCTGCGCGCGGTGCTGGACGATCTGGCGCTGCCGGGCTGAGTCCGGCAGCAGGATTCGGGATTCGGGATTCGGGCAGAGCGTCTCCGCCTCTACTCGCGGTGCAAGCGGATGCTTCCTCCCTCTCAAGTTGTGTCCAAAGTCCTGCAGACCTCGTACCGGCCCTTGAATCGGATCGCGAGCATGCTCGCGCCCACCGCAAACGTCCGCCCAGAACCGCAGCTCAGAGCGATGCCCGCAGCGCCAGCCTCGCTCTTACGAACCCCGAATCCCGAATCCCATGCTCCTCATCCACAACCCCCGCTGCAGCAAATCGCGCGAGGCGCTGGCCCTGCTCAAGGAGCGGGGCGTGGCGGTCGAAGTGCGCGAGTACCTGCAGGCGCCGCTTTCGGCGTCAGAGCTTGAACATCTGTTGATCCAGCTCGACCTGCCGCCGCAGGCGGTGATCCGCTTCAAGGACGAGTTGGCGAAATCGCTGGGGCTGGCCGCCGGGGATGCACGCAGCCGCGCCGCCTGGATCGCGCTGCTTGCCGAGCACCCTGCCCTGCTGGAACGTCCCATCGCGGTGCGCGATGGCCGCGCGCTGGTCGCGCGTCCGCCCGAGCGGGTGCTCGAACTGCTCGACTGAGGCCGCGAACGCGCGGTGACCCACGCGCCCGACCGCCCCTGCGTGGATCGTGAGGGCGCTGGCGACAGCTCACGCGCCCTGCCGCCTCCGGAGAGTCGACTGCGCGAACGCTCTCCGGGCGGTGGCCCGGACGGGTGCCCGTCTCGCTACGAGCACGGCCAATCGTCCGGCGGCTAGCGCAGCAGCGGCGAGTCCAACACCTCCGAAGGCGCTCCGGTGACCTCCTCGAAGGCCTCACGCAGCTCGTCCAGGCTGATACGGCCGCGCCCGACCAGGAGGCGCGAGACATCGTCGATATCGTGGCGATCCTTGGTCAGTCGCTGCACTTCGCGATCGAGGTCGACGAACAGGGCGACGGCGCGCGCGGTGCGCGGACCATGGCTGCGATCGGATTTGAGCGTGGTGACGCGGCGGCCGTGGTTGCGCATCCACTCGAAGGCCTTGCGTGCGCGCGCCTCGTTCAAGAGCCCGACACGGCGCATCATCTCGATCGAGTAGAACTCGGCGAAACCCTCGGCGATCCAGTCGTCGCCGGCGGCACCGCGCACCCGCGAAATCACGTGCACCATCTCATGCACGAGCGTGCTGGTGCCGTTCTCGCTGATCAGCGGACGATCGGAGTGCAGGTACAGCGAGCGCGGCCCGGACAGGCCGCCGCGCCACATCGGATCGCCGGCGCCGACGATCAGCACCTTCTCGGGCAGCGGGCCGAACGCGGCCTCCATCTCGCCGGCCACCAGGTTGAGGAAGGCGAGGTATTCGTTGCGGCGCATGGGATCGCCCTTGGGTGCGGCCACCGCGGTTTCCATGTCGCCGATGAAGTCGCGACGGATGCCGATGTCGCCGGCGATCATCCAGCCCACCGGGCGCTGGAAGCGGCGGTCGTCGTCGTCGATGTCGAACACCGGGGCCTCGCCGCGGCGCTTGAAGGGCGTGTCGACGCCCACCCAACCAGTCGGCAGCTCGAAGCGGAGCGTGGCGCGCGCCCGCGCGTCACGGGTGAGCCGCGCGCGCGCCGAAGGCACCAGGTGGTCGCCGCGCAGCAGTGCCCAGTCGTCGGTGATGCGCGCGTCGTAGCCGCCGCTGCGGCGGCGCTTGTCGATGGTGTAGCGCCAGCGCAGCTCGCCGCCCTTGGCCGGCGGGGTCCAGACCAGGCGATCGTCCTTGCGCTCGATTTCGCCGTCGCCGCCGAAGCCGCTGTAGCGGTCATCGGGCATGGCGAAGTCGAGGCCACGGATGCGGCCTTCGCCCGGCGTGTAGTCGAGGGTCACCGCGGCCACGCCCTCGTCGGGCAGGAATCGCACGCGGTACTCGATCTCGAAATGGCGGTCTTCGGCGAGGGCGAGCCCAGCGCCGGAAGCGAGCAGCACCAGGGCGGTCAGGAGGCGAGCGAGCATGCTGGGCGAACCACGCGATGAAGGGGCGCCGACCCTAGCACGCCGCCCGCGAATCGCGGCCGAACGGCCGCATCGCAGGTGCGGGAAGCGGCTACAGCTCGCCCAGGCCTTCGGCTTCGCCGCCCTCGCCCACTCGCAGCAGGCGCAAGGTGTTGGTGGCGCCGAGCTGTTCCATGTGGTCGCCGCTGGTGATCACCACGCGGTCGCCGGTGGCAAGCAGGCCCAGTGCGTGCAGGTGCCCGACCGCGGCGCGCGCAGCCTTGCGCGGCGACAGCCCGGCGCTGTCGAAGTCGATGGGGTAGACATCGCGCATCAGGCCCATGCGCCGACGCGCACCGGCGTGGCGCGAGAGCGCATAGATCGGCACCGAGCTGCGGAAGCGCGACAGGTGGCGCGCGGTGCCGCCCGATTCGGTCAGCGCGACGATCGCGCGCAGCTGGATGTGTTCGGCCAGGAACATCGCGCTCATCGCGATCGCCTGGTCGACATGCACCAGGTTGCGCGGTGCGGCCTCGAAATCGGTGTCCATCTGGAACTGGCGCTCGGCGCCCAGGCAGATACGCTCCATCGCCTGCACGGCCTTCTCAGGATGCGCGCCGCTGGCGGTCTCGGCCGAGAGCATCACCGCATCGGTGCCGTCGATGACCGAGTTGGCCACGTCCAGCACTTCGGCGCGGGTCGGGATCGGGTTGTCGACCATCGACTGCAGCATCTGGGTGGCGGTGATCACCACCCGGCCGCGGTCCAGGGCTTCGCGGATGATTTTCTTCTGCAGGCCCGGCAGCTCGGCGTCGCCGATCTCCACGCCGAGATCGCCGCGCGCCACCATCACCACGTCGCTGGCGTCGACGATCTCGCGCAAATTCTCGATGGCTTCCGCGCGCTCGATCTTGGCCACCATCTGCGCGCTGCTGCCGGCCTCGCGCGCAAGCCTGCGGGCCTCTTCGATGTCGGCGGCGGTGCGGCAGAAGCTGACGGCGATGAAGTCCACGCCCAGCGCGGCAGCGTGCTTGATGTCGGCGCGATCCTTGTCGGTCAGCGCCCCCAGCGAGAGGCCACCGCCCAGTCGGTTGAGGCCCTTGCGATCGGACAGCGGACCGTCGGTCAGCACGCGGGTCCGGATCTCACAGCCCTCGACCGCTTCGACCATCAGCGCGATCAGGCCATCGTCCAAGAGCAAGGTGTCGCCGGCGTGGACATCGTTGACCAGGCCGAGGTAGCTCACGCCGACCCGGGTCGCGTCCCCCGCCGGCGCATCGGCGCGGCAGTCGAGCACGAAGGCGTCGCCCGCCTTCAGTTGGACCTTGCCGGCGGCGAAACGCTCGACCCGGATCTTGGGGCCGCCAAGATCCGCAAGGATGCCGATCTCGCGCCCCAGTTTGGCTGCCGCTGTACGCACGGCCTCGGCGCGGGCGGCATGGTGCTCGGCGGTCCCGTGCGAAAAGTTCAGCCGCACCACGTTGACGCCCGCCAACAGCACAGCCTCCAGCACACCGGCTGCATCGGTGGCGGGGCCCAGGGTGGCGAGGATTTTGGTGCGGCGAAAGGCAGGCGCGCTCATGAGGGATCGGCATGACGTTGGAGGAAGCCGCGAGTGTAGCCAGCGCGACCCGTCGCGCGCCGTACTGCATACGAATAAAACCCAGACCACAGGCAGACCAATCTCCCGCACTGCCGCAAAAACGGCCGGTTCTGGCGCAATCCAACGGTCCTCTGAAAGACCAGTGCGACCGTTATAGACGGCGTATCCGAAGCGGCAGACGCAGCACAGGGCCGCCGCATGGCAGCATCGTCCCCCACCTTTCGCCCTGCCCTGCGAACACCGCCATGACCCGACGCATCGATCTTGAAACCCACTACGGACGCATCGGCGCGCAGCTGGCCGAGCCCGCGGGCGCGCCACGCGCGGGGCTGGTGCTGATCCAGGAGATCTTCGGCGTGAACCGGCACATCCGCGCGGTGGCCGAGCAGTGGGCAGGCCTGGGCTACGCAGTGATCGCGCCGCAGCTGATCGACTTCGTCGAGCCCGAGGTCGAGCTCGACTACACCGCCGAGGGCGTGGCCCGCGGTCGCGCCCACATGGCCGAGGTCGGCTTCGACCGCTGCGTCGCCGCCTGTGCGGCCGCCGCCGAGGTGCTGCGCGCCGGCGGGCTGAAGGTCGGCGCGCTGGGTTTCTGCATCGGCGGCAGCATCGCCTTTCTCTGCTGCACCCGGCTGGGCCTGCCGGCGGTGAGCTACTACGGCGGACGCACCCTGCCCTTCCTGCACGAGCGCCCGCAGGCGCCGCTGCTGCTGCTCTTCGGCGCGCACGATCCGCTGATCCCGCCGGAGGCGGTGGAGGCCCATCGAAAGGCCCTGCCCGAGGCGCGCATCGAGCTGTTCGACGCCGGCCACGGCTTCAACTGCGAGCAGCGCGTCGACTTTCATGCACCATCCGCGGCACGCGCCCTGCAAGTGGCCCAGGACTTCCTCGCTTCCCACCTGGCATGAGCGCTTCCTTCCAGCTCGACCCGCGGCTTGAGGCCGACAGCCTGCCCATTGCCGAACTGGGTCTGTGCAGCCTGCGACTGATGGACGACCAGCGCTTTCCCTGGCTGCTGCTGGTGCCGCGCCGGGCGGGCCTGCGCGAGGTCTTCGAGTTGTCGGCCTTCGACCAGGCCGAGCTGCTGATCGAGCTCAACCACGCCGCGCGCGCGCTCGGCGCGGTCGCCGCTCCGCACAAGCTCAACCTTGGCGCGCTCGGCAACATCGTCCAGCAATTGCACCTGCACCTGGTGGCACGCCAGCCCGACGATGTCGCCTGGCCCGGCCCGGTCTGGGGCAGCGGCGCGCGCCAGCCCTATGCGCCCGCCGCCGCGCAAGCCCTGATCGCTCGGCTGCGCCAGGCCCTGCACGACACCCGCGAGCCCGTCGATGACTGAGCGCCGGCTCAAGCCGCAGTTCGAGCCGCTGGGCGAGGCCGCCCTGCTGCTGCGCTTTGGCGACGCCCTTGACGCCGGCCTCAGCGCCGCCGTGCAGCGGCTCACCGGCCTGCTGGCCCAGCAGCCGGCAGAAGGCGTTGTGGATCTGGTGCCGTCCTACAGCGCGCTGGCTGTGCATTTCGACCCGCTGCGCACCGATCTGGACAGCGTCGCCGCCTGGGTGCGCGGCCGCCTGCGCGAGCACGATCCGGCCCACTCGCGCCCATTGCCGCTGCCGCTGCGGCCCATCGAGATCCCGGTCTGCTACGGCGGCGACTACGGGCCCGACCTGACCGATGTCGCCGCGCACGCGAGCCTGAGCGAAAGCGAGGTCATCGCCCTGCACACCCGGCCCGAGTACACGGTGGCGATGATCGGCTTCCTGCCGGGCTTTCCCTACCTGCTGGGCATGGACCCGAAGCTCGGCATGCCGCGACTCGCCACCCCGCGACCGCAGGTACGTGCCGGCGCGGTCGGCATCGGCGGCGCGCAGACCGGCATCTACCCGCAGGAAAGCCCCGGCGGATGGCGCCTGATCGGGCGCACGCCCGAGGCCCTGTTCGACGCCCGCCGCAACCCGCCCAGCCTGCTCAAACCCGGCGACCGCGTGCGCTTCGTGGCGATCTCGCCGGCCGACTTCAAGCGCCTGCAGCGCGAGGTCGACGCATGATCGAGGTGCTGAAGCCCGGCCTGATGAGCACGGTGCAGGACCTGGGCCGCCCGGGCCAGCGCGCGATCGGCGTACCCGTGGGCGGCGCGCTCGATACCTTCAGTCTGCGCGCCGCCAATGCCCTGGTCGGCAACCCTGACGAGGCCGCCGCGCTGGAGTTCACCCTGACCGGCCCCTGCCTGCGCTTCGCCCACGACGTGGTGATCGCGATCTGCGGCGGCCGCTTCGAGGTCGAGGTCAACGAACTCGCGCTGCCGATGTGGCGGCCGCTGCGGCTCGGCGCCGGCAGCGAACTGCGCATCGGCCGCGTGCAGCGCGGTGCGCGCGGCTACCTCGCCTTCGCCGGCGGCCTTGATGTGCCGGCGGTGCTCGGCGGGCGCGGCTGCCTGCCGGGCTCGGGCTTTCCGGCGCTGGCCGGCCGCCCCCTGCAGGAAGGCGACCGCCTGCGCCTGCGCGGCATGAGCTTGGCCGGCCGCAGCTGGCCGCGCGCCGACATCGGCGTGCGCATGGCGCGCTGGTGGGCCAACCCGGCCCCGGTGCTGGAACTCGACCAGCCCGCCGAAGCCCTGCTGCTGCCGGGCCGCGACACGCTCGCCGACACCGACCTGCTGCACGAAACCGCCTGGCGCGTGTCGGCGCGCTCGAACCGCATGGGCCTGCGGCTGGAAGGCCCGGCGCTGGAACTCGCCGAGCCCGCGCCCGGCCTGTCCGAGCCGGTGGTGCCCGGCACCCTGCAGCTGCCGCCGGAGGGCGGCCCCATCCTGCTGCTGGCCGACGCGCAGACCGTTGGCGGCTACCCGCGCATCGGCCACGTCGCCCGCGCCGACCTGCCGCGCCTGGCCCAGCTCGCCCCCGGCGAGACCCTGCGTTTCTTGCCCGCCAGCCCCGAGACCGCGATCGACCGGCTGCGGCAGATGGAGCGTCACCTGCAGAAGCTGCGCCTGGCGGCACAGCAGGTCATGGGCGAGTAGGCCCGCGGGCCCCCACCGGCCGCGGCGCTTGTGGCGACCGCGGTAGGACGATGGAGCGTGCCTGCCGGGCCCGCAGGCTGCCAGCGACCTCGGTCCTGGGCCGGGCGCCGCGGACGCGGTCTGTGCCCCTCCTGGTCCATCCCTCTCCGCTGATGGCCATGGCTTGAGGACGCTGGCGGGCGGCCAGCAGGCTCTCCGATCGCCCGCGCGAGAACCTTGGTGCGTCCTGGTTGAAGCCCTGCGCATGGCCCATGCCGGCCAACCCACGGCCCGCGCAGCGGACCCGCTGCGGACGCCCCCGCAGCGCCAGCCGATTGTCCTCCTGAACGCGCACACGTTTTGCACACGTCCTGTCCCCAACAGGGGCGAGGATCAATTCGGCGCCCGCACTCACGGGAGAGAACATGCTTCGCAATCGCCTGATCCTGTTCACGCTGCTGATCAGCCTGCTGCCGCTGGTCCTGCTGGGCGTTTTCGCCAGTCAGCAGAGCCGCAGCCTGCTTGAGAAATCGGCCGCCAACACGCTGGACTCGCAGGCCGGGCTCAAGGGTTCAAAGATCGCCGCTTATCTCGATTCCGTGCGCCGCGACGTCATGGCCCTGGCCGAGAGCCAGATGAGCCGACAGGCCCTGCCCGCGTTCACCGCCGGCTTCCAGACCTTTCTCGAGCAGGAGCTGGGTGCGAACGCCGATCTCGACACAGCCACGGTCGAGGCGCGTGCGGCCGTCGCCGGCTTCGTCGACCAGGTCTTCGGGGCCGCCTATCGCGAGACCAACCAGAGTGCCGGCCCCGAGGGCACGGCGTTTGCGGCCGCGCTGCCGCCGGCCGCGGCCGAGCTGCAGAAGCTCTTCATCGCCAACAACCCCGCACCGCTGGGTCAGAAGGACGGCATGATCGCCCTGCCGGGCAGCACCGACTACGGCCAGACCCACGCCCTCTACCACCCGATCTACCGCTCGCACCAGCAGCGCAGCGAGTACTACGACATCTTCCTCGTCGACACCGAAGGCAACGTGGTCTACAGCGTGTTCAAGGAGCTGGACTACGCGACCAACCTGTTCAACGGCCCCTGGCGCGACACCGGTCTGGCGCGGGTGGCGCGGGCCGGGCTGGCACTCGATCAGCCCGGCGCGATCGCGGTGGACGACTACGCGCCCTACGGGCCCAGCTACGAATCGCCGGCGATGTTCCTGGCCAGCCCCGTTCTCGACGGCGGTACGGCCATCGGCGTGGTCATCGTGCAGATCAGCCTGAAGCGCATTTCCGAAATCGTCTCGGATTCCGCCGGCCTGCGCGAGGGCCAGGATGTGTTTCTTGTCGGTCCCGACCGGCTGCTGCGCTCCGACTCGCGTCTCGGCGACGCCCGCTTCACGGTCGCCAGCCATTTCGCCCAGCCCGAGTCGTCGCGCCTGCAAAAGGCGGCCATCGAAAGCGTGCTCTCCGGTCAGGACTTCAGCGGCTTGGGCGAAACCCTGGACGGCCGCGAGGCCCTGGTCAGCGGACGTCGCGTCAGCGTCGGCCCGGCGCTGGACTGGGCCATCCTCGCCACCTACGACACCGACAGCGCCTACGCGGCGGCGCGGCGGCTGGTCTGGCTGGTGGGCCTGGCGGTGCTGGCGGTGGCGGTGATCGCCGCATTCGCCAGCGGCCTGTTCGCCCGACGTATCGTGCGTCCGATCCTGAATGCGCAGCAGGCCGCAGCCCGCATCGCCCGCCTGCAGCTGGACAACCGGCTCGTCGCCCACGGCCAGGACGAGGTCAGCGATCTCGTCCGATCGCTCGACACCATGCAGCGCGAGCTGAAGGAGCGCATCGAGCGCGAGGCCAAGGTCGCCGCGGAGAACGCGCGCATCCGCGCGGCACTCGATGTCGCCTCCGGCGGCATGATGGTGGCCGATGACGAGGGCGTCATCGTCTACATGAACCAAGCGGTGTCGAAGACACTGGGCGATGCCGAGCAGGAGATCGCCGCCCACCTGCCCGGCTTCGCCGCCAGCAAGGTGCTGGGCTCGAATTTCGATCAGTTCCACAAGGATCCCCGCAAGCAGCGCGGGATCATCGCCGATCTCAAGCACACGCACTTCGGGCGCATTCGCGTGGGCAGCCGCGTGTTCGAGCTGTTCGCGAATCCGGTGTTCGATGCCGAGGGCAAGCGCATCGGCACCGCCCTGGAATGGCTGGACCGAACCGCGGAATCGAACTTCCGCCACGGTCTTCGCAACATCGTGCAGCGTGCCGCCGCCGGCTTCCTCAACGCGCGGGTCGAGGTGGCCGTGAACGACGAGCGTTTCGTCGAGCTGGCCGAAATCGTCAACAACCTGATCGGCACTACCGACCAGGCGCTGTCGCAGGTCGAAGTGGTGATGGAGGCGCTCGCTGAAGGTCGACTGGGCGTGCGCTCGAATGCGGTGCTGCTGGGCAAATTCGGCGAGATCAATGCCAACGTCAACCGCACCTCCGAAGCCCTGTCCTCGGTGATCGGCGACATCCAGGCCGCGGTGCGGCAGATCGATGTGTCCGCGGGCGAGATCTCGCAGGGCAATGCCGATCTCTCGCAGCGCACCGAGCAGGCCGCCGCCAGCATCGAGGAGACCGCCTCGGCGCTTGAGGAAATCACCTCCACGGTCAAACACACCGCCGACAACGCCCAGCAGGCCAATGCGCTGGCCAGCCGGGCCACGGCCGTCGCGGAGGACGGCGGCAAGGTCGTCGCCCAGGTGGTGGCGACGATGCAGGGCATCGAGGCGGCCTCCCGCCAGATGGCGGACATCATCTCGACCATCGACGGCATCGCCTTCCAGACCAACATCCTGGCGCTCAACGCCGCGGTGGAAGCCGCCCGCGCCGGCGAACAGGGCCGCGGCTTCGCCGTCGTCGCCAGCGAGGTGCGCGCGCTGGCCCAGCGCTCGGCCAATGCCGCCAAGGAAATCGCCACCCTGATCAACGACACCGCGAGCAAGATCGAATCCGGCTCCCTGCTGGTGCAGCAGGCGGGCAGCCGGATGGACGAAATCGTCAACTCCTCGCAGCGCGTGGCCGGCATCGTCGCCGAGATCAGCGCGGCCGCCGCCGAACAGGCGCGCGGCATCACCGAGGTCAACCGTGCGGTCACCCAGATGGATCAGGCCACCCAGGCCAATGCTGCCCTGGTCGAAGAAGTCGCCGCCGCGGCTGAGGCCCTGAGTTCGGAAACCCAGCGCCTGAGTGAAATCGCCGACCGCTTCGTCTTTGCCCAGACCTGATCGCGCGCATCGGCAGGACGCTGTCTTTCCATAGCCTGGCCTGGCCAAGGCCGGGCAGTGCGCCGATACGGGCGCGCGACTGCGGCGCGTGGCTCTGGGCAACGCTGAAGAATCCGGCCTTGTCGCACGCCATGGAGGGCGCGCCCGCGAATCGAGCACGCGATGCTTGCTCCAGCGTGACCGAGCGAAGCAAAGGCGTCGCCCCTAGCGGCCGAACCAGCCCGAACCTGTGCTGGACTCGCGACCACGGATCCAGGCTAGGCGGGACTTGATCAGACTCGCCTTTGGCACGCGGTCCCGGCACGGAGAGCTCCCATCGCCAGCGCATAGGGCTGGGAGCATCTGAAGAACCACCCGCCGAGGGCGGCGGTCTCTGCCCCCATGACGGCCGCGCTACGCGAATCCCGCGCTCATTGGGCCCGTTCGACGCCATGGAATTCGCGCAGCGCGCTTTGCCTCGCGCCTGATGCCGCCGTCGCTACGGCATCCGGGTTTCTCCCACGCTTCGAGCGGATTGCGTCGGTCCCTGCCGTGTTCCGCCCTTGCCTGGGCAACCCGGGCACCGGCTCGCTCGCACAGGTTCCCGCGACTGCCAACGCGATCCTTGAGCGCGCCCTTCGCCGCGCGCGAACAGGCTCAGCACTTGGCAGGGGAACGGCAAGACCAGCTCTCGCGACGTGGCTGCGCCTGCCCTCGCCGCCCGTGCGCGCAGATTCCGGCGTCGGACGCGTTGCCACAGGGTCGAACGCCCGGGCGCGTGCTCATGCGGCAGGGCTCGCGTCGGGCCGGTCGCGCCCCGCAGCCCGCAGGGCTTGAACGACCGGTGCAAGCAGCCCATCGAGACGCCCGGGGGTGATCGATACCTGCTCCTTGAGCGCGGCCTCGGCCTCAGCGGCCGCCGCGCTCACTTCGGGGAATCCGAACGTCCCGGCCGAGCCCTTGAGGGTATGCAACCTCAGCCTGACGGCGTCGAGGTCGAACTCGGATGCCTCTTGCGCCAAGGCCTCGCACTCCTCAAGCAGGCGCCCGCCGTAGCGCGCGCGGATCTCGGCGAAAGCCGCGGAAAGCGCGAGCGCCTCCGGGGTGAGGTCCGCAGCGCCAGCGGCAGCTGCTTCGGCAGTATCTCCGTCACCCGCGGGCAGGAATCTGGCCAGCACCGAATACAAGCGACTGCGATCGATCGGCTTGGCCAGCATGGCGTCGAAGCCGATGGCAAGCCCGTCAGGCGATTCGTGTTCGATCACGTCGGCGGTCAGTGCCGCAATCGCGCGCGTGTAGCCCGATTCGCGCAACTGCCGCATCGCGCTGTAGCCGTCCAGCATGGGCATGTGCTTGTCCAACAGGATCAGATCGAAGTGCTGCGCGAGGGCGCGCTCCACCGCCTCGGCACCATTCGACGCGGTCTCGCAGTCGGCCCCGGTCGCAGCGACTGTCTGGGTAATCAGTTCCCGCAAGTCCTCGACATCGTCGACCACCAGCACACGGCCCGCGAGGCGCGGAATCGTGAGGGCCTCAAGGTCGGCGTCCACGGCCGCTTCGCGCGACGCGATCCAAGCCACTCCGCTGTCGAACGGCACGCGGATTCGAAAGCAGCTGCCCGCACCCAGGACGCTCTCCACCTCGAGCGTTCCGCCCAAGGCTTCAATCCAGCGCTTGCTGATGAACAGCCCGAGCCCGGAGCCGCCGAATCGCCTGGTGACCGACACATCCGCCTGCTCGAACGGCTTGAACAGGCGTTCCAGTTGCTCGGCGCTGATGCCGATGCCGGTGTCACACACTTCGATCTGCAGCTGCGTCGACACGACCGAAAGGCGGATTCGCACCTCGCCGTGCTCGGTGAATTTCAGGGCATTGCCGACGAGGTTGATCAGTGCCTGACGCAGGCGCAGGGGATCGGTGCTGATCGACGCCGGCAGCGGCCAGTCGCAGTCCAGCTCCAGACGCAGGTGGCGCAGCTCAGCATCCGGGCCCAACAGCGCGTGGACATCGTCGACCAATGCCAGTGGCGAACATGGCTCCAGCACAACTGCCAACTGACCGGAATCGATTCTCGCGGCATCGAGGACATCGTTGACGATTCCGAGAAGGTGGCGGCCATTGCGCACCACCACCTCCAGCGCCTGCGCGCTGCGCTGGGCATCGCCGGGCGCCAGCCGGGCCTGCTCGGCGAATCCCAGAATGGCGGTCAGCGGTGTGCGCAGCTCATGGCTCATTTGCGACAGGAAGCGGGTCTTGGCTTCGGCGAGGTGCTCGGCGTCGGCCAGCGCCTTGGCGAGATCCGCGGTTCGCTCCTCGACGCGCGCCTCCAGCTCGCGGTTGAGCTGGGCCTGTGCATCCAGTGCGCTCCGCAGGTCCTCGCTGAGATCTCGAAGCCGTCGCACCATCGCGTTGAAGTCCTCCGCCAAGGCAGAGAACTCGGCGCTGGAGGCCCGAAAACGGAGGGGCTGCAGGGTGCGGGGCACCCCCAGGTCGAGTTCGCGAATCCGGCCCACCATCTCCCTCAGCGGCCGCACGAAGGGTTGGGCGAACCGACGCGCGCCCTTCTCCAGCAGGAGCAAACCCAGCAGAGCCAGGCTGCCGACCAGAACAAAGCTCCAGTTCTGCAGAAGCACCAGGGGCGCAAGGGGCTCGAGCAGCACCACGCGCCAGCCGAGATCCGGCAGCGTCGTCGCCTGGAGCGTGTGCTGCTTGGCCGCGTTGAGGGGCGACGACAGCCATCTCGGACCGGCCTCGACCAAGGCCCCCTCGGCCGGCTCCAGAGGAACCAGCGCGTCCAGGGTGGACAGCACGACGGTGCCGCTGGCGTCGGTGAGTACGAGTTGAAGCCCATGCTGCTCGGCGATCCTGCGCAGGCGCTCCCTCAGAACGCCGAGCGAGAGCGATCCCTCGACCACGCCGGCGAAGTCCTGCCGCGCATCGCGATAGGGCGCGCTGACCGCCACCAGGATGTCGCTGCCGAAACCGCGGCCTCGAAAGACTGGGCTGATGTAGCTCGCACCGGTCCGGCGCGGCTCGCGGAAGTACGCGCGATCCTCCACCGAACGCAGCGCGCCGAAAGGGCTGGGGGCCCGGAAGTCGATGATCTCGCCCTGTGCATCGGTCACCAGCAGGGTGAGAAAGCCCGGATGAGTCTGCCGCAGACCGTCCAGCACCGGCGGCCGCACTGGCAGGCTGACATCCGCTGCCACTTGCGCCACTGCGCGCTTGTGCGCCTGCAGATGGTCGGACACGACCTCGGCCGCCTGCTCGGCGCGCAACTCCAGCGCAGCGGATCGACGCCACAGCTCGATCTGCCAGCCCACGAACGCCAGCGCAAGCAGGGCCAGCACCAGCAGGGGCCATAGCGTCGCCGCGGCGCCTGCCGCGATCTGATCCCCCAGGCTGCGCTGCGCCTGATCCGAACGCGAAGGCGCGAAGCCCCACAGTTGGCGCGCGGCAGAGTGCGCCACCGCAACCCCGACCAGCAGGTTCAGGGCGCCCAACAGCCACGCTGTCGCCGAGAACGGTGCGGGGAAACTCAAGTACAGCGCGGGGGCCAGCAGCACCGCGGCAAGAACCCAGGGCAGCTGGCGCAGGACTGTCGGACTTGCCGCTGCGACGACGAACACCAGCCCCTGCAGCAGGGCAAACCACGCCCACTCTCCCGACACCAGCGGCGCAGACACCGCCAGCGCACTGGTTAACACCCAGGTCCAATGCAGGTGTTTCGCCAGAACCGCAGGTGCGATGCCTCCCAGCAAGACCGGCACCGCGCCGGGCAACGGCGCCGCCATCAGGTTGCAGAGAGCACCGCCCACAGTCACGACCGCCCAGAAGCGCCAGCGGCGCCAGGACGTGCGGGTTGCAGCGTCGGCGTGCGCCCGCATGTTCACCGGGACGGGCATCCATGGATCCTGCGCACGCTTTCGCAGTCCTTGTCGCCACCCCCGCCCTGCGACGGGCCCGCCATCGTTTTCAAAGCGGGTGGCGGAAGATCCGCGGCTGCAGCAGCGAGCGGCAGACCACACGCGATCCCAGCGCTTCGGCGCCGCGGCAACGCGCGGTGTTCGTTGCTCTGTCCTCCACGGGAGGGGGACTCACCCATCGATGGCGTGAGCACGCCGCGGCGGGTCGGCATCGGCCGAGACGCCGGCAATGCTGGCCTTTTCGCCCGAAGTATCGGAGCGTATGCGCGCGAGCACGGGGAGGCAGCGCCAGACCGCAGACGCTCGCGCCTCGACCACTCAAGGACTGGAGCCGGAACCATGCGCGAACTGCGACGGGTGCTGTACGTGGAAGACGAGCGGGACATCCACGAGATCGCCCGGCTGGCGCTGGAGTTGATCGGCAGACTCGTCGTCAAGACCTGCGGCTCCGGCCCTGAAGCGCTGGCTGAGGTGGAGGCGTTCTCACCGGACCTGATCCTCTTGGACGTGATGATGCCGGGCATGGACGGCCCGGCAACGCTGCAAGCCCTGCGCCAGATCCCCGCTGTCACTCGCCTGCCTGTCGCGTTCATGACGGCCAAGACTGACCCGTCGGAGATCGCCCATCTGAAGCAGCTCGGTGCCATTGCAGTGATTGCAAAGCCGTTCGATCCGATGCGGCTGGCGGCCCAGCTGCGCGACGTTTTCCAGACGCACGTCGCCGCCAGCGCAACGCTGGCACCCGGCCGTTGATGACGACACCCGTCAACCTGCCACGTCGCCGCAGGCTCAGGACGATTCCCGAGAGCCCGCTGCCTGCCTTCGCGGCCTTGCCGGGGTGGACGCGCCCCGCCACACTGATGCCACCGGGCAAACGTGCGAGCCGGGTGGCGGATCCGGCGGGATGTCGGCGAGGGCCAAGACAGCGCGCGCACCGCCGCGGCCGCGTACGCCTGCAGCCGCACCGGCGGTTCTCGTGCGCAGGAGGCGCTTCTTTGCACGCGCACGGCGCCCACTGTCGGACGCGAGACTCATGAGCAGGCAAACGGGCCTTGCGCGGGGGCCCAGCGCCCGCTCACGCCTGCTGGTCTACGGTGGCGTGCTGGCGGGCGCCCTGCTGGTGCTGTTCGGTCCGCAGCTGGCCGAATGGGGCCTGTCCGCGCTCGGCTGCCCGCTCGGATTCGGCGCCCCCGGGGCTGGCTGCACTGGCGTACTGGAAGCGCCTGCGCGCGCACTCGTGCGCTGGTCCCAGGCATCGCCACCGCTGGAAACCGCGTTCGTGCTGTTCAACCAGGCGTGGCCGCTGCTGCTGTGCTGGGCCGCAGCGGTCATTCTCAGCCTGCGTGCGGATCGGACGCGCTCCACCCCGGCGCCGGCATCGCCCAGAGGGGGGAGCCCGCCGCACTCCACGCCCCAGGGCCTGACGCCGGAGGCGGCGCGCGCGCGCTGGATCGCGGCACGCCAGCACGAGCAGGCAGAGGAAGCGCTCGCAAACAGTCGAGCCCTGCACGATCAACTGTTCGCGGAAGCGGGCTTCGTCGGAGGCGTCGCCTTTGCCTGCGCGCTGCTGATCTGCGGGCTGTTCGCGTTCTGCCTCGCGTTCGGCCTTCCGCTGCTGGGTGGCGTCAGCGCCGAGTACACCCTCCACGCATTCGGCTGCGATGCGCCGGCGCAGGCGGCCATGGATCCGCTGGCCCGTGCCTGCGGCACGCTGGAACAGCGACTTGGGCCGTATCGACAGCCGTTCTTCGGCGCACTGCTGTCGCCCCTTTGGCTGTTCACACAGTTCGGAGACGTGCTGCTGCTCTGGCTTCTCTGCATCTCCGCCCTGACGGTTCTGCCCGCACTGCGATTCGGACTGCGGCGGCTGCTGAGGGCGTATCCGCCGATCTGGCTGGGGCTGATCGCAACGGCCTGCCTCGCCGCCATCGCCACAGTGAGCGGCTGGCTGAGCTCCGCCAGCCACTCCAACGGGTCCCTCCCTGGCCCCGGCGATCCGGTCCCGGCCCTCGCCTTTCTGCAAAACATCGCACTGGCGCTGCTGGTGGGCTGCGTCCTGCTGGTCCTGGCGACTCTCGCGTGCGTGGCTGCCGTCGTGATGACCGTTCGCGCCCGCCGCAACCCGTCCGGGCCATCCACCCGGAAGCCCTGAACTGAGCCTCCTGCAAACGCGGCCGGCACTGCGGCGCTCTTGCTTGCGCAGGGGAAGCCGCGGGTCCGCCGTGCCTCCGCCGCGGACCCGCAGAAACCGCTGGGATCCGCGCGCTCGCTGCCCGGCGCCATGCCGCACACCGCTGCGTGGAACAGCATGCGTTCGCTCAACGACGGCGGCGCGTTCTGCGCATCGAATCCATCCAGCGCAAGCTATCCCGCGGAATCACATCGAGCGGAGCCTCATCGTGCTCGGCCGGGCGCGATTCGTCTGCAAGGCCTTGCGCGCGCCACACGGTGCCCCCGCGATCACCTCTTCACTGCCCGAAGCCGTCAGCGTGGATCGCCGGATTGCGCGGCAGCTCGATCGATTCTCGCGCGACATAGGCCACCGAACCCGGAGCCGCCGGAACCCGGTCGAACACCTGCAGGCGACCGGAGCGACGCTCGTAGGCCCCGTTGTGCTCGGGGCAGGTCATTCGGACGCGGGTGCGGATCTGGGAGAGTGAAGGCGCCGCGCTGGCTTCGGCGGCGCGCGAACTCGCTCCTGGAGCTGATAGGTGGCAGCCCGGACTTCATGCGCCAGAGCAGCCCAGCCTTGAGCCCGCCACTTCATCCCGCCCGTGTTCAAGGGCACCAGCCTCAACATCACCGGCAGCGTCGCCCACGGCTCGACCATGCGCGTCTACCGCGCTGCCAACGGCGGCAGCCTCACGCACCGCGGCTGCCTGCAAATTCACCCGTTGAGAGCGATCCATCGCTGCTGGAGGAAATCGCGCCCGGTTTCTTCGCCGACGGCACGGTCCAGAACGATCCCGCAGTCAGGCGCAGCTTCATCCCCACCGCCAGCTCAAGAGCGCTCGACGGCTGATCCACCGCGCGCAGCGGCAGCTCCCTCGACTTCAGCAATCAACCCCGCAACATCGACCTGCTGGGCGTCATCAACGTCCCCTTCCCGAACCTGGAACCGGACAGCGACCTCGGCGCCATCGAACGGCGCCATCGACCGGCGCGATCCGGGGCAGATCTTCAGGCATGGGTGAGAAGCGTTTTGAAGGTTTTGGGTCGACCGACAAGCCGCGGAGCTCGCGCCGCCGGAGCGCTGCGCCGGTGCAGGTGGGGCCTGCGCCCGTCGCACAGGCCCCGGCTTTCGGCGGGCGGGAAATGGGCCACCTCACCCTCCCCGAAGCACGCGTTCGACAAAGGACTCGAGCGTTTCCGGCGCCTCGAAGCCGTCAAGATGGATCACATCGACCGGGTCCTCATCAGCGCTGACGTTGTTTTCAAGCGCGGGATCAGGTTGGTCGATCGACGGGGCGACTTCAGCTTCCACCCGGAAGGGGCCACGATGATCGCCGTCGACTTGGCCATCGAGGAGCACGACCACGAAATCATCGGCACCGATATCCACGGGCACATCGAGCGTTTCCGCGCCGGTCGGGGTCCGGCAGACGGACTGATCGCCGGCATTGCAGACCCAGGTGGAACCGAGCAGGGATTCGGGAATCGGCACCCTGACTCGCGCGCCCAAAGCCGCCTCGCTCGACAGATTGCGTGCCACCAGCACGTAACTGATGGGCCGGCCGACCCTCACCAGCGGCGACAGGTTGCTGAGCGAGACGGCAAGATCCGGACCTGCGAGAACAAGCACGTTGAAGTCCACCTCGGTGCGGTCATCGCCTCCGCCATCGTCCTCAACACCCAGCCGCAGGGCGGCGCTGCCGGGACGACCCGACAGTTCAAGCAGGAGCGCACTCCCCTCCAGCTGCGGACTCGAGGCGAGAATCGTCGATGGGTCGAACAGCACCTCGAGGGTGGGCGCAGCCAACTGCTGGCCTGGTTCATTGGCGCCCGGATCGGCGTCGAGGAAGTCCGCGATCCGCTGCAACCCGCGACTGCCGACTGCGAACTGCGGATCGCCACTCAAGCGGACCCGAGGCGGGTCGTTGACGCCCTGCACCTCCACGCTCAGCGCCTTGGCCGCGGACGCATCCTGGCCGCCGGACGCCACGCCCCCATCGTCGAACAGCCGCCATACAAGGTCGGCGCTACCCCAAGCGTCGGCGGCAAGCACGACGCGGAGATCGCCGGTCGCGGACAGCGTCGGCGGCTCGGCGAACAACTGCGGCGCCGAGTTGGACTCAAGCTGGAAGCGGAGCACCTGACTCGACTCGCCGGGCGCGCCAGCATCGATGGCGCTCGCCCAAGCGGGAACCAGCACTTCCCCGGCATCCTCGACCACCGCCACTGCAGGCCCGGCAACGAAGTCGGGCGGATCGTTCACGGCCAGCACTCGAATCGGGAGGCTGCGACGCACCAGCCCGGTGTCGAGCCCTCCCAAGGCGGTTCCACCATCATCGCGGACTTCGAACTCGACAATGGCCTCGCCGAAGCGATCTGGGGCGGCGCGGTAGGTCAGGTCGCCCGAAGGACCGAGCCGCGGGACCTCGGCGAACAGTTCAGGGGCGCTATTGCCGACCAGCACGTACTCCACAGCCTGTGAAGCTTCGTTGGCCGGTCCGGGCACAGCGGTGGCGACGCCTGCCACGGCGACCAGGCCCTGATCCTCGGTGCTCGCTGGCGGCTCGGCGACGAGGAAAGACGGCGGATCGTTGATCGCCTGCACCGTGACGCGTACCGGCTGATCGACGAAATCTCCGTAGGTATCGAAAGCGCGCAAGACCAGATCCGCCATGCCATTGGCATCCGCGCGAACGGCAAGCTCCAGCCGCTGCTCGACCGGAACGATCCGCACCACGTCGAAGAGTGACTGCTGGGTATTCGACAGCACCACGATGCTCAACTGCGAATCTTCGTCTTCGACGTCGTCGAAGACCGGACGCAGGTCTGCCGAGACCAGCGGCGCGTCTTCAGGCAGATCGATCGGCGCCATGCCGCGAGCGATCGGAGCCTGGTTGACCTGGCGCAGCAGATCCACCGTCTGCCCGGGCGCCACGGCGATGCGGCGGCCCGCGGACAGCACCTCAAGCACCGCGCGATTGTCCGCATTGGCAGTCAGGAGCGTGCCGCTCAGGGTGAACGCGTCCGGCGCAGGCAACAACAGCGCCGCCACGCGATCCGCGGCGAAATCGAACTCGACCCAGGTGTCGCCAAAGTGATTGTCGACCGCCAAACCATCGTTGCTGCAGCTGGCTGTCGTCTCGTTCGCAATCGGTTCGGCTTCTTCATCGAAGGCGTGGACGAAACCGCTCAAGCGCAGTCGGTCGTCCGCGCAGAACAGAGCTCTGACTTCCGAGGGCTGCGGCGCGGGTTCGACCGCGATGCGCAAGCCCTGCTCCTCGCGCCAGGCATCCTGCACCCGGACCACCTCCTGCGCGGGGTTGAGCAGCCGACCGGAGCTGCTGCCTCCCAGCCCCGCGTCACTGAAGCCAGTCGCACCGAAAGGCCTGTGGCGGTTCGGCGGCGCGATCAGGTCGCTCAGGCCGTCGCCATTGCTGTCGGGTTGATCGACGAAAACGCTGAACTCCGCTAGGGCCAGATTGCCGGCGGTGTCGACGGCCTGGCACGCCACCAGCAACTCCACCGAGGCGATGGGCTCGCCCGGCGCTGGCGTGCAGAACGCATCGATTTGCAGGCCGACCTCATCAACGGCGACCGGATGCACGTAGGCGGCCACCGTTGCGAAGCCGTTGACGGCGGTGATGCGCTGATCGACCAGCGGCGCGCCTCCAGGGAAGGTCAGTCGCGGCGGGCGCGTGTCCTGGATGCGAATCGCTTGCTCCACCTGGGCGGTGTTGCCGGCGCCATCGCGCGCCGTCCAGGTCAGCACGTGCTCACCCAGCGGCAAGCCCTGCGCGGGCCAGTCGTGTTGCAGCGTCACCCCGCCGCCGATGTCCTCGACATCCGGCGGCACCAGCAGATCCACCGGAGCCACCGTGAGCGCGCCACTGGCTTCGAGCGTCAGGGGTTCCGGCGAAGCAATGAACTCAGGCGGACGGGTATCCACCACGTCGATCGCGAGATCGCAGCGACTGATCTGTCCCACCGCGTCGGTCGCGGTGAAGCGGACAACCGTACGCTGGCCCAGCGCGATCAGCGCGGGCGCATCGTTCTCCAGGCGCACAGAGGGAATCTGGATGTTGTCGGTGGCAACAACCTGGTCGAACAGCTGCCCCAGATCGACACTGGCCCCCTCGGTCGGCGCCCCCGCCAGCCGTGGGCGCGCGCCCCCGGTGGTCGAGGCCTCGATGCGGAAGGCCTCCTGTCCGGGAGCGAGCGGTGGGCAGACGATCTGCGGCGGCTGCGTGTCCTCGATGACCGTGATGGCCACCGATGCCTGCGGGCCGCTCGCGCCGAGACTGTCCACTGCTCGATACAGGAAACCGTCGTTCCCCGCGTAGCCGTCGTCCGGCCGGTACATCACGGTTGCGCCACCGGCATCGACATCGAAGGCTGAGGCGTCGAACGCATGCAAGCGCCGGAAGGGATCGCCCTCGGCGACGAAGAACACGCTGTCATTGACCGCGAGGTCGTTGACCGAAACAAAGCCACCGGGCTCAAGGAAGCTGAATAGATTGCCCGGCTCGCCATTCGCCAGTGTTTCGTCCAGGAAAGTGCCTTCGAGCGAGAACGTTTGCGCACGCGCCAGGGGCTCGGACATGCCGCTGCGCTGGATGAGATCACTGACATAGAGCTGGTCCAGGCTGCGATCAAAGGCCAGCGCGAAGTCGACGGTGCCGCCACCCGGCGCGAACTGTCCGGCCTGGCTGCCCGCGAACACACCACCGTCACTGCAGCGACTGGCACTACAGGTGAAACCGGCGCTGCGCTGATTGACGACATCACAGCCGGGACCGGACTGGCAGCGCCCCAACCAGCCGACGTAGGCGCCGTCGGGATGGAACTTGTGTATGCGGGCGCGGCCAGGCTCGGTGAGGTAGACATCACCGCGACTGTCCGTGCGTACTCGCTCGAGCCCGGCAAACCCGGCATTGCCGAGTTCAATCGCGGCGCTTGTGGCCCAGCTGAGGTTCTGGCCGTCCTCACCCAGCGCTGCCACCGGGCTGGCCTGGGAGAACAGTACGAAGCTCGGTCGAGAGGACAGCGCCCCCGCAGTGCGCAGCGAACGGAACTCCAGCCCCCGATCGGTCAAGGCGTAGAGGCGCTGGCGGACCGGGTCATAGGCGATCGAGCGGCCCGCTGCACCGTCATTGCTTCCGGCGCCGGCACTCTGCGCGTAGCTCGCATCCTGGTGCTGTGCGAACCCGTCCCGCCACGTCACCCGCCCCTGGATTGGCGCGGAGTCAACGTTCTGGCCCCTGGAAATCGCGAACACGGTGACGGTACCGGCGACGTCATGCACAGCGAAATCCACCCAGTCGCTGTCACCACCGCTGAGCGAGGCAGGCGAGAACGCGGGCGACCCGAAGCTGAGCTGCGTCTCGTCCAGTTGTGTCGGCATGGAACCCACCAGCCTGCCGAAACGGTCGAAGCGCGCAATGCGCTCGTCTTCCAGCACATAGAAGCTTTCGCTACCGCGCAGCCCAGCCACCGCGAGCCGACGGGGATCGACGAAGCGGGTGCCGATGTTCGAAGCGCCCGCATCCGTCGAGCCCCCAGCCGATGCGGCAATGCGCCGCACCTGACGGGTGTCGCTGTTGACCGTACTGAACTCCGAGCTGCAACCGCTGCCGGCGGCGAGAATGTCCTGCGGATCGGTCAAGGCCGCCAGCCCGCCACCGGCAGGCGCCTGGAAAACGTTGGCCAGGGAGAAGGTCTGCTGCACGACCGGGGTGGCAAACAGCGAAGTGCCGCTACCCAGCTGCACGCGATGGAGGCGTTGGTTGTCCCAGTCCGCCAGCGTGACCGTCAATGCACTGCACGCATCGACTGCGATGCCGGTGGGCCGGATACCGACGCCCGCCACGGCAGGCAGGCTGATCGCACGCGATGCGACCACCGCCAAGCCAGAGGCCAACGGCGGGGTCGATTGCGAAGGGTCGTAGCCGGAGACGGTCAGAACGCGCAGGCCCGCGCCAGCGCCCTGCGCATCCCCCGGATCCGTCACCACAAGGTAGACCGGACCGCCGTTCGCGAAGTCACGCAAAACGACGAAGTGCTGCGGATTCGCGCCCAGGAAGGGCGACACGTCCAGGCCGCTATCGCCCTCGCGCGCGGAGAAGATGCGCCCCTGCGACCAGTCGGCAAAGAGCAGCTCCGGCGGAAAGAAGTCACTCGCAGCGTCGATGAATTCGCTGCCATCCGCCCAGGCAAGGCTGTAGGGCTGACGATCGGAAAAGAACAGACCCGCTTTCACCGAGCCCGTGCTGGGATCGATCTGCACGATCCGCTGGTTCAGAGGATCGGCAATCAATCTCCGCGAAGCCGTATCGACCCCCAGCGTCATGTCCAAATGGCTGGTGAGACGCTGCGAGAGGCCCAGCAAGGTGAAGCGCGACTGGTACAGCGGCGTCGGGTCGACGCCGAGGTCGCCGTGGGCCGGCAAGCTGTTGAGGCGGAAGTCGAGCGGGTCGAACTCGGGATCCTCGGCCTCAAGCCGGATCGGGGTAGTGATACCCGCCGCCACGGTCACCGAGGTGCCGGTGGCCACTGGCGCCTGATTGGTGCCGGCGGCACGCAGCACCAGCGCCTGCTCGACCTGTGCCGAGTTGCCACTGGAATCGGTGCCGATCCAGCGAACGCGGTAGCGCGTCCCCACCTGCAGCTGCGCGGCGCTGCAATCGACGAAATCGCCCTGCACGCCCGCGTCGACCTGACACGAGAAATTGGGCGTCAAGGTCGAGAAGTCGAAGAACAGTGGCGGATGGATGCGCGCGTCCGGCCGACTCCCCGTCTGGCACAGATAGTCTAGACAACCGATGCCCTGCGCAGTGAACGCCAGCGAGAAGGAACCTTGCGGCACTTCGATGCCAACAGGTGCCGGCGTCTCGATGGTGGGGGGCAAGGTGTCCACGGCCGTGACCTTGACCACGTAGTTCAATGGCGTGACATTGCCCGAACGGTCGCGTGCGGAGAGCGGATAGTAGTGCGTTCCCAGTGGAACCTTGCGCGGCACGCTGTTGAACGTGAGCGGAGACTCATCGCAGTTGTCGACCGCCGTGAACGTGGTGTCTCCGTCGGAGAAGTAGGGCGGAGTCGACCCGAGATCGGCACCATTGGCATCCAGGGCCTCCACCTCGAACTCGGCAACCACATGGCGCTCATCGGGCGCGCCCGCGTTCTCGACCCTCAGCACGCTGAAAGTGGGCGGAAAATATTCTCGGACCTGCAGGTATTGCGAATAGCTGATCGTCCCGAACGAGACCAGCGATGCGAGGTTTCCGGTCACCCCGAGCCTTATCCGAGGCCCAGCGCGAAACGCCGTTCCAGCACCTGAGCGAACCGCAATCCCGCTGTCCAGAAACGGCTGCAGATTGAGCTTCCAGCCGTTGAACTGATCGTCCAGGACGCCCTGGAGATCGAGATTGTCGACGATCAGACCCACGATCAGGTCACCAAGCCCGGGGATGATGTCATCCAGCGAAGGCCCCAGCCGCGGCAGCTCAATGCCCAGATTGATGACGCTGTCGATGCCGAAATCGGGGTAGCTGATGCGCTCGCGGATCTCCTCGATCAGGTAGTCGGCCACCATGCCCTGCGCATCGGGCGCGCTGGTGAACGAGGGATACGGGCCGAACGGGTCCACGTAGACCCATTCCTGCTCGTCGAACACCCCGAAGTTGGTGATGCGGTCATTCGAGTCGACCACCAGTCCGGAGCTGAAAAAGCAGGACCCGGGATCGGAAGGGTTGTCGACGTCCCTGTCGAGCGCATCGACGCCAGGCGGCACGAACGCCTCCTCGATGGCGCGCTGCAGACGCTGCGGTTCAGCGAGGTCGGTGAAGCCATCGCCCACGCGAATGGGTGGACACACGCCCGCCAGAGTCGCGCCAACGGCGACCCTTGCGGCCGCGCGCCGGATCTTGCGCTTGGCGCGCGACGTAATGTCGTCGAACGGATTGAACATCGCGCTCAGCAGCTGATCGATACCGAGGTCTTCCAACCGCGCGATGCCGTCGCTGAACAGATAGGACCCGCCCTGCTGACAGGCGGTGGCCGCGAAATTCCCCCCATCGGGCGGTAGCGTCTGTGCGCTGAGCGCCTGGCAGTTCAGCCCCAGAAGCAGTGACGGCGCGAGCAGAAGCGCCCGCGACTTCCGTCGCGGCGTGCGCAAGAACGACATGGACATGCTCTCCCCCAGAGACTGATATCGGTGTCATAGCGGCTTGCGACCGTAGCGCACATTTCCGGCCCAGACAATTTCCTGCCGACACGGGTGCCGCGTGACTAGGCCATTGCGCGAAGGCCCCATGCCCGACTCTCGCTGAAACCCCTCGCAACCCAAAAGAGGCGAAACGCTCTGAATCAGGACATCAAAGCGAACCTGATCGCGCCGCCGGCGGCACCTCCTGGATGTCGATAGAGCGCTTCCGCGAGGGCCCCATACCTATCCGGCAGCGTTGGCAGCAGGCGCCCGCCAGCAACGGCAGCGGCGAAGCCATGGCAAGCACGACAGTGGACGAGCCGGGGTTGCTCACACCAGCGGCATCCGCCTGAACCTGTCGCTCTCGATCCTGCACAACACACCTGCGCTGGGCAGCGGCGCCGGCTGCCTCACGCCCTCGCTAATCCCACTGTTCCGTGGCGGACCGCACTTCATGCGCCACAGCACCGTGGTGGCGAACCCGCTGCTGCAGATGGCCCTGCTGGATGGCGCCAGCCTCGACATCGCCGGCAGCATCGCCCACGGTTCGAGCATGCGGGTGTTCCGCGCCGCCAACGGCGGCAGCCTGAGCCACCGTGGCTGCCTTCTGATCCACCCGCTGCAGAGCGATCAATCGCTGCTGAAGGAAATCGCGCCCGGCTGCTTCACCGAAGGCACGTTCCAGAACGATCCCACACTCAACCGCAGCTTCGTCCCCAGCGCCAGCTCAAGAGCTCTCGACGGCTGCTCCACCGCACGCGGCGGCAGCCTCGACTTCAACAATCAGCCCCGCAACATCGAGCTGCTGGGCGTCATCAACTTCCCCTTCCCGAACCTGGAGCCGGGTAGCTACTTCGTCGACCTCGGCGCGATCGAGCTGCGCCATACGAGGCAGGTCTCCGAGGATCGGTTCGAGGAGCGTTGAGGGTTGGGGGCGAGTTGCGGAGGCGGCACGCTGGGTAGCGGATCCGATCCACGTTAAGCGCACTCTTCCCCAAACTCTTGCGCGAACTGCGACCAAAGTGAGCGAAAGCGCACCACGGGAAGGGCGTTGCGGCTATGACTGCAAGGGAAACGACTCGCCCAGCTTGTACCTGACACCTCGCACTAGCGGAGCAGACACGCTGACGAGCTCCCCTAGAAGAGGCTGAAGCTCCTCATCAACTCGCTGACGTTGAAGCATCGCAAGTTCGATTACGTCCGGCAGTCTCGCCCGATCCAGATCCTTCATCTCAGGCTCAAGGACGAGGCTTCCATCCTCCTTTAGCCAAACGTGTACCGGGAACGCTTCTTTCGGATCCCGGCTCTCTGCAGTGACCTTCTCTCCAAGTTCTCTACTCAAAGCAGCGACGTCAGCATCGAGATGCATATGCCGGCTGTCTCGCAAGCTCAAGAGGAACTGGTGGGCTCTTCTGAGTTCCGGAGTGTCGAATTCTTCATAGTCCGTACCTTGAAGAGTGCCAAGACCAAAGCTCTTCTTGAAGATCCTTCCGTAGCATGCCGTCATGCCGACCAGAATGCCGCGCACCGCTGGGTGCTCAGCAGAGTCCAGCATCCTTGAGGCCAGCCTAGCCAGCGCTACGCACTCATCAAAACCTTGAATAGCGAGCACCAAGAAGCGCACGCGCTCGGCAGTCTCGGCGATTTCATCGGGGATCTCAGACATCATCCGGCCTTCGGCGATCGAGAGCCCTTTGCATCACAAGCGGCTCGGCTTGCTGCGGCTCTCGGCCACAAGAATGCGCCTGCCTTGAATGCAGGCAAAGAGCCAGACCGCGCGCATCGCGAAACGCCTTACCGACCGGACGCGAGGCATCCACCGACTCTTCCATCGACCCGAACATCAAGCCAAGCCAGAACCCGAGCCGTAGTGTCGGCCCGGGCGAGCGAGCAAACGTGCCGGGCGTTCGCTGTGAATACAGTGATCAGATCACGACGTGTGGCACATGCCAGCCGATCCGCCGAGGGCGTCGCACTCCTCTCACTCAGCGCCGACCAACCGCTCCATCAACCCCGCCTCATCCAGGTTCTCGCTCTCGCTCGCCCGCCGCGCGCGGTACTCGTAGGTGCCGGCGGCCAGGCCACGCTCGGAGACGACGACGCGGTGCGGGATGCCGATGAGTTCGATGTCGGAGAACATCACGCCGGGGCGCAGGCCGCGGTCGTCGAGGACGGCTTCGATGTCTTCGGCCAGCAGCTTCAGGTACAGCGCTTCGGCGGCTTCGGTGACCTTGGGGTCGTTCTTGGGGTTGATGACGCAGACGGCGACCTGGAAGGGGGCCATGGGCTCGGGCCAGATGATGCCGTTGGCATCGAAGTTCTGCTCGATGGCGGCGGCGACGATGCGGCTGACGCCGATGCCGTAGCAGCCCATGTACATCACGCGCGACTTGCCGTTCTCATCCAGCACGGTGGCGTGCATGGCCTCGGCGTACTTCTGGCCGAGCTGGAACACGTGGCCGACTTCGATGCCGCGGGCCAGCTTGAGCGGGCCGCTGCCGTCGGGGGCGATGTCGCCTTCGATCACGCTGCGCACGTCGGCGACGATGGCAGGCTCCGGCAGGTCGCGGCCGAAGTTGACGCCGCGGAAGTGGAAGCCGTTTTCATTGGCGCCACAGACGAAGTTGGCCATCACCGCGACCTCGCGGTCGACCACAAGCTGGAAGGGCTTGGGCGCGCCGATGGGGCCGAGGAAGCCGGGCTCGGCACCCAGGGTGTCCTTGATTTCGGCTTCGGTGGCGAGGCGATAGTCGGCGAGGCCCGGCACCTTGCCGAGCTTGATCTCGTTGACGCTGTGGTCGCCGCGCACCAGCACCAGCACGAAGCCCTGCTCGCCGATCACGGCCACGGACTTGACGGTGCGGTTCAGCGGCAGGCCGAGGAGCGCCGCCACGTCTTCGCAGGTTTTCTGGGTCGGCGTGCTGACTTTCTCGAAGGCCTCGGTGGCCGCAGGGCGCGGGCCGGCCGGGGCCTGGGATTCGGCCTTCTCGACGTTGGCGGCGTAGTCGCTGTTCTCGGAGTAGGCCAGCAGGTCTTCGCCGGACTCGGCCAGCACGTGGAACTCTTGGGATGCATTGCCGCCGATCGCGCCGGAGTCGGCCATCACCGCGCGGAACTTCAGGCCCAGGCGGCTGAAGATGCGCTCGTAGGCGGCGAACATGTTCCAGTACTCGCGCTCCAGACACTCGGGCGTCAGATGGAATGAATAGGCGTCCTTCATCAGGAACTCGCGTGCGCGCATCACGCCGAAGCGCGGGCGGATCTCGTCGCGGAACTTGGTCTGGATCTGGTAGTAGTTGCGCGGCAGCTGCTTGTAGCTCGACAGCTCGCTGCGCGCGTAGTCGGTGATGACTTCTTCGTGGGTGGGGCCGTAGCAGTACTCGGCCTCCTTGCGGTCCTTGATCTTCAGCAGCTGGCCGCCGAACTTCTGCCAGCGGCCGGTTTCCTCCCACAGCTCGCGCGGCTGGATCGAAGGCATCAGCACTTCGACCGCGCCGGCGCGATTCATTTCCTCGCGCACCACGCCCTCCACCTTGCGCAGCACGCGCAGGCCGATCGGGGTCCAGGTGTAGAGGCCGGCGCCCAGCTTGCGCACCATGCCGGCGCGCAGCATCAGCTGGTGGCTGACGACTTCGGCGTCGGCCGGGGTTTCCTTGGTGGTGGTGATGGGGAACTGCGACAGACGCATGGACAAATCCGGCTGGGGTGCGAGGGCCGCCGATTGTAGCGGGCACGGGCCGGGGCGCCAGCGGCGGGGCGCGCTTCCAGTGGAGCGTGGCCCTGCAGGCTGCAGTCGCGGGCGCGCCCATCGCGTCAGGAGGGCAGCGGCGTCGCGGCTACTTGGGTGGAAAAGGAACTGGGGCCTGGCAATCAGCCGTTTCGCGGACGTTGCCCCCTCTCCCCAACCCCTCTCCCACCAGGGGAGAGGGGCTTCAATTTCGGGCCCCTCGCGTCCTGTCTTGCTACGAGGCGCGGCGCCTCGGATGCTGTCGCGGCGGCCAGACTCCCCTCCCCCGCGTGGGGGAGGGGCCGGGGGAGAGGGGGGACGCTCGCCGCTGGATTCACCAGCCTCCCCAGCTGCCTCGGCTGCTCTCGGCCTCGGTAGAACGTCGGCTGTCAGCGGCAGCCGACTACTGCCCTCCTGCGCTTGCCCACATGCGAGAGGGGCTGGAGCCGCCGGGCGGGGCAAACTTCAGCGCGTCACAACCTCGCGATGCATCGGCGCGAGCTTGGCCAGCAGCTTGTTCTGGGCCGCAAACGGCACGCCTTTGGCCTGCATCGCGTCCTGCAGGATCTCGACGAGCGCGTTGAACTCGCCGCGGCGGATGTCAAGGCCCTCGTGCGATTCGGCCATGCTGCGGCCGCTGTAGACGCAGTCGCCGCCGAGAATCACGCAGAACTGTTCAACCAGCTGGCGCTTGACGCGCGCCTGGTCGGAGAACTCGAAGAACTCGCGGGTGCGGTCATCGGCCAGCAGGCGCTGCATGAAGTCGTCCATCAGCACGGTGAGGCCTTCGACGCCGCCGAACTCGGCCAGCACGGGGCGCAGTTCGGGGTGGGCGGGCGCGGGGTTCATGGGCTCGGCGACGGCAGGGCCGGCAAGGACGAGGGCGGCGGCCAGCAGGGCGCCACGCAGGGAAGGGGTCATACGGTGTCTCCGGAAGTCGGGTGTGGGGGCGCGTGCGCGGCGATCAGAAGCCGAGCTGCAGGCTGAGATACCAGCCGCGCTGGTCGTCCTCGATCACGATGTTGCCGAGGTCGACATAGGCCAGGGTCAGCGCGGCGTGCTTGTTGGGCGCCCAGGCCAGGAACACGTCCCAGGCGTGGTCTTCGCGGGCGATGCCGAGGTTGTCGGGCTTGCTGCGGAACTCCGCGCCGAGCGCCAGGTTCGGGCTGAGCAGGCGGGCCACGCTGCCTTCGAGCTCCAGGCTGCGGCTGTCGCGCTTGTCGCCGCCGAAACCGAGGATGCCGAACTGGTTGGCGCGGGTGTAGCGCAGGGTGGCATTCACCAGCAGGCTGCTGTCGAGGTAGAGCTTGGTGGCAGCCAGATACAGATCGACATCATCGCGACGCTGTGCGCCGACGAAGGCCAGCACGTCGGGCTGGTCGTTGCGCTTGTACTGCGCGCCCAGCGCCAGCTGCGGCAGCCAGCGGTCCTGCTCGTAAACGGCATCGCCGGCGAGTTTGACCTTCACGCCGAGCGTGTCCTGGGTGAAGGCGAAGCCGCGACCCAGACCCAGCGCCGCGCCCACGTTCTCGGTGTCGAAACGCTGCCGCGAAACGCTCAGCTCGACGCGGTCGTACAGGCCGATGAGGGCGCCGTAGCTGTCGAGCGTGTAGTCGTCGAGACCCACGCGGGTGTAGTAGGCGTTCGCGCCGATCTGGTCGCGGGTGCCATAGCCGCCGATCAGGGCCCAGGGTGTCAGGCCGCCACCGCCCGCGCCTTCGACCTGGGTGACGCCGCCGGTGAGCAGCAGCTTGCCGCCGAAGCGCTTGGCGCCGCCCGCTTCGCTTTGGGCGCTGGCCGTCGCGGTGAGGAGCAGCCCGGCGGCGAGGGCTACGCCCCTGGCTGCGCGGCGCAGTGAGGGCTGCTTGGCCCTGCAGGCTGCCGACGTTCCTGGGGCGACGATGTCACGTGTCGCGGCGCGATATGCGTGTCTCGAGAGCGGGGGCATGCAAACTCCTGTGATGTCCGAACCAGAACCGGGGGCACCCGGCTCGAGTGGACTACGCAGGCACGGGGCAGCCTGGATGCAGCGGAGTTGCAGAGCGTTTTCGAGATCGGCCGCCGAAGCTCACGCAAGTACGGATGCGCGCGGCTTCGACGGGCGCGATCGCGCCTGCCGGCGCCGGTCGCGCCAGGACACGGGGCGGTGAGGATTCAGCCGCAAGGCGAGTACGACAGCGAGTCCGGGCGCGAGCCGACCCGCAAGAGAGCTCAAACCCCGGGTAGGCCTGAGCGTTGGCACCTCAGGGATACTGGTACTCGTCGCTGGGGACAGGGATGGGCTCAGGCTGAGGCGCAGGCGCAGCCGTTGCCGCGGGGTCGGGCACGATGTGCCAGACGCCGCTGACGTTGTCCCCCATGACGTCGCCCGCGCGCTTGTCGTAGGGCCAGTAGTACAGGGGCTGACCGCGGAAAGCCCACTGCCGCGAACCATCCATGCGCTCAAGCACGCTGAACTCGCCAAAGTCGACGGCATCGAGATCGGCCGAGAGCGGCGGCCACAGCTTCTCGCAGGCGCGGTAGCAGGTGCTCACGCCCGGACGGTCACGCTCGAAGATGTAGAGCGTCATGCCGCGGCGATCGACCAGATAGCCGCGCACGAAGACAGCGGGAGCGCCGGAGACTTCCGCAGGCAGCGCCGACAGCACAGCGGCGTGCTCCTCATCGGTCGCAGGGGGACGGGTCGACTCATACATGCTGCTGCTGGCGGCGGGCTTGTCGGGCGCCTGGCGGGCAACAGCGTCTCCCGTGCTGGCCAGCATCAGCAGAGCGAGGGCGGAGGCGTGAGCGAGCGCATTCATGGGAGAGACCTCTTGTCGAGCTGAAGTACAGGGAGGGAAGCCGCAGGGCGAGACTACAGCCGCAGCCGACGCAGCAGCCAGCGCAGCGCCCGCCCAAGGCGTGGCACCGGCTCGCCGCGGATCAGCAGCAGGGCGCCCTCCGGCGAATCGAAGGGCTGGTGACGCGAGCCGGCTTCGGCGACCAGGAAGTCACCCGCGGGATGGCGCTGGCCGGCGTGCAGGATCGCACCTTCGAGCACCAGACACTCTTCGCGGGCGCTGTGCCTGTGCCTTGGGATGCGCGCGCCCGGGGCCAGTCGCCACAGCGTGATCTGCTGGCGGGTCTGAGGATCAAATCGAAGAGTCTGCACTTCGACTCCCTCGAAGGTCGGCACCCAGGGCGCGGGCGCGCGTTGGCCCCCCGCGTCTGCACGCGACAGCAGACGCTCGCGCAGGCGATCGCGCGCGCACTCGGCCAGAGGCGCGACTTCGTCGGCAGGCATGCGTTCAGTCATCGCGCTGTCCTCGCCCACCCAGCAGCGCGGCAAGACGCTCCAAGGCGCGGCGCAGGTGACTTTTCACGGTCCCCAGCGGCACGCCCGTGCGCTCGGCGATCTCGCCGTGGCTCAGTTCCTCGACGAAGGCCAGGGCAAGCATCTGCTGCTGCGCAGGCGTAAGGCGGCTGCGTGCCGTCGCCATCGCCGTGTCGGCGTCGAGTCGGTCCCACAGCAGGTCGGCGGTGTCTGCGCTCATTGCCTGCGCATACGAACCTTCGTCGACGTCTGGATGCAGCGGCTCGGTGCGGCGATGCCGGCGCTCGCGGCGCAGACGATCGATGGACCGGCTCCAGGCCATGCCCAGCAGCCACGGCAGAACCTCACCGCGCTGCGGGTCGTAGTCGGGTGCACGTTCCCAAGCCTGGGAGAAGGTGTCGAGAGTGATCTCTTCCGCATCCTCGGCCCGCTGCAGCACGCGCAGGGCCAAGGCATGCACGCGCCCCGAGCAGCGGTCGAACAGCTCGGCCAGCGCCGCCTGCTCGCCTTGCGCCATGCGCAGCACCAGGCCGATCCGGCGCAAGGCTTCGGCCGCTGTGTCTTCATGCGTCGGAGGGGGGATCGGCGGCATCCGCATCAGGCTCGGCGAGGTCACGCCGCGATGCAGGATCCGTTCCGAAGTGTGGCCGAGGCGAGAAGCCGGGCGGCGCGTCGGCGCCGCGCCTCGGAGGGCGCCTTCGACCGGGACGAGACCGCAAGGCCAGGACCGGGACGCCCCATCGGCTCACCGCACGCGGCTGGACTGCACCGCCGGCGATGCCGGGCAAGGCGCCGGCTCTCGCTGGGCGCCTGCCCGCAGGCGATACAAGCCTGCGAGGAACCGCAGCATCCCCCGGCGCCGCGGTCGCGCAGGATCCACCCGATTCGATCACCCCTCCGAATCGACATCCGGAGCGCAGTGTTCGGTTTCGGCAGCTTCGTTCTCGGCGATCTGCTGCTGGCGCTCGGCCGAGGTCAGGGTGCGGGTGGTCTCGCCGTCGCGCAGGCTGACGTAGTCATTGGCGCGCAGCACCTGCAGGTTCTGCTGGGCGCGGGCACAGGCCGCGGCGCGGCTCTGGCGACGGGCATCGGCGGCGGCTTCGAGGGCGCGCTGGCGGGCCAGTTCGGCGCGCTCATCCGGGCTCAGGTTGGGGTCATCGACCGACGCGGGAGTGGCGGCAGCGCTGGTGGCCGGCGGGGCCGGGGCCACGCTGGGCTCGGCGCGCAGTGCCACGCGCTGGGCCTGCACGCCTTCGGGCGGGCGTTCGCCGTACTGGGTCACGCCGTTGGCGTCTTTCCAGCGATACACCTCGGTGGCGGCGGCCTCGGTCGACAGGCCAGCCAGGGCAAGGCTGAACAGCAGGGCGGTGGAGCAGATCGGCAGGCGCATGGCGCGGAATCCTTGGGGCTGCGGGTGCGCACTTGGTAGCACCCGTCCCGTGCGCTGGCAAGGCGCGGCGGCGCCAGCGGCAGAGGCGGCCACCTGAAGGGCACTGCCGATGCAAGTACACTCTGGCCGGTTCGCACCCGCGTCCGGGTGCCCTGCCGCCAGCCACATGACCGCCACCGATACCGGCCCGAGCGGCGAGACGCCCCGTCCGCCACCGCGCCGCAGCATCTACCTGCTGCCCAACCTGTTCACCACCGGCGGCCTGTTCGCAGGCTTCTACGCGATCATCGCCGCGTCCAACGGCGACTTCACCAGCGCGGCCATTGCGGTGTTCGTGGCCGGCCTGCTCGATGGGCTCGACGGCCGCATCGCGCGCATGACCAACACCCAGAGCGAGTTCGGCGTGCAATACGACTCGCTGGCCGACCTGGTCAGCTTCGGCATGGCGCCAGCCCTGGTGATGTACCACTGGTCGCTGTCGAACCTGGTGTACCACGGCCCGGTCTGGGGCAAGCTCGGCTGGGCCGTGGCCTTCCTGTACGCGGCCTGCGCGGCGCTGCGGCTGGCGCGCTTCAACACCCAGGTGGGCGTGGTCGACAAGCGCTACTTCATCGGTCTGGCCAGCCCGGCCGCGGCCGGCTCGCTGATGGCCTTCGTCTGGGCCGCGACCAAGCTCGGCTATGGCGGCGCCGACCTTGAATACGCCGCGCTGGCGGTGACCGTGATCGCCGCCTTGCTGATGGTCAGCCGCATCCGCTACCACAGCGGCAAGGCCCTGCCCTTCGGCGAGCGCGTCCCTTTCGTGGTGATCCTGGGGGCGCTTGGCCTGTTCGTGGCGCTGGCGATCGCGCCTGAGCGCGTGCTGCTGGCGGTGGCCTGGCTGTACGCGCTCTCCGGCCCGGTCGGCTGGGCGATCGGACGCCTGCGTCGGCGCAGCGGATGAGTTCCGCCGCCGCGCCCGCCGAGGCCACCGAGCAGCGCCTGCTGGCGCGGCTGGCGGATCTCTCGCAGCGGCTGGCGGTGTCGATCGACCTGGAGCAGACCCTCACCCAGGTCGCACAGATCATCGCCGAGTCGATGGACGCCGAGGCCTCGGCAGTGTTCCTTATCGACGATGCACAGCCGCGCATCGTCTGCCGCGCCTGCCACGGCCCGGTCGATATCCGCGGACTGACGCTGCGGCTCGATCAAGGCCTGGTCGGCCGCGCGATCGCGCGCCGGGCCTGTGAGATCGTGCGCGACGCACACACCGACCCGGACTTCGCCGGCCGCACCTTGGACGCGCGCACCGGCTTCGAGACGCGCAGCGTGCTGACCGCACCGATCATGACCACCGAGGGCGCGATCGGCGCCCTGCAGGTGCTGAACAAGCGCGGTGGCGCGCCCTTCGACGACGCCGATGCCGACTCGCTGCGCCTGCTCGCGGCGCCCACCGCGCTGGCGCTGAATCACGCCCGCCTCGCCGAGGTCGTGGTTCGGCAGAACCGGATCCAGCGCGAACTGACCATGGCCCGGCGCCTGCAGCGCTCGCTGCTGCCCAAGCGCCGGCGCGGGGCGTTCCCGCTGCGCGCGCTGAACTTCCCCGCACGCGAGATCTCCGGCGACTTCTACGACTTCTTCGAGCTGCCCGATGGACGCATCGCCTTCACCGTCGGCGACGTCGCCGGCAAGGGCCTCGACGCTGCCTTCCTGATGGTCCGCTGCGCCAGCCTGCTGCGCTGGGCCGGCAAGGAGGGCCTGCCGCCGGGCCAGTGGCTGGCACGCGCTAACGACGAGCTGATGGAGGCGATCGCCGCCGGCATGTTCGTCTGCGCGGTGGCCGGCTACTACGACCCCTTCCGCCAGCAGGCGGTGTGGGCGAACGCCGGCTTTCCGCCGCTGCTGCGGGTGGACCGCGCCGGCTGCTTCGCCCGCTTCGAGGCCGAGGGCCCGCCGCTGGGCATCGTGCATGGCATGAGCTACCCCGAGCAGCAGACCACGCTGGACGGCGCCGCCCTGTATCTGTTCTCCGACGGCATCACCGATGTGCGCGGCGATGATGGCGAGGTGCTGGGCGTCGACGGCGTGCAGCATGCGGTGGGCGAGATGCGCCTGCTGCCGCCGGAAGCGCGCCTGCGTGCGCTGGTGCGGCGCCTGCGCCGGATGACGGTCACTGACGACACCACGCTGATGGTGATCGAAGGCGAGGCCCCCGCCCTGCTGCGCATCGAATTTCCCGCCGAAGCCGTGCAGTTGATGCCAATGCGCCATGCAGTCGATGCCGTGCTCGAACAGCAGGGCATCGAGGGCGATCTCCGCGCGGCACTCGTGCTGGCGCTGGACGAAGCCTGCGCCAACATCATCCGCCACGCCTTTGGCGGTGGCTGTGGCAGCGGCCGCATCGAGCTCCTGATCCGGCGCGAGGACGCTGCCCTGCACTTCGTGCTGAGCGACACCGCGGCCTGTGTCGACGTCGAGCGCATCAAGCCGCGCGATCTCGATGAATGCCGCCCCGGCGGGCTCGGCCTGTGCTTCATCGACACCCTGATGGACGCCTGGAAACTCACGCCGCTGGCCGGCGGCGGCAACCGCCTGTGGATGCTCCGGCGTCTGGATTCGGCCGACCGCCCCGTAAACGAACACTGCCCCACTGCCCTCGACGCCGGAGCCTCGATCGCATGAACAACTGCCAGACCCTGAGCGAAGCCGGCCACACCGTGGTCCGTCTCGCCGGTGAAGTCGACCTGAGCTGGTCGGCGCAGGTGCGCCAGGCCGTGCTGGCCGCGCTCAACAGCGGCGGTCCGGTGGCCGTGGATCTCGCCGCCGTGCGCTACATCGACAGCTCGGGCATCGCCGCACTCGTCGAAGGTTTCCAGAACGCCCGCGGCCGCGGCCAGCGCTTCGTGCTGGTGGCGGTCAGCGCGCCGGTGCGCTCGGTGCTGAAACTGGCGCGACTGGACCGCGTGTTCGAGATCCACGAGTCGCTGGAGGGCGGCGCGCCCGCATGAAAGCGGCGAACGCCCTGCTCGAACGCGTCGGCCGCCGCAGCGTGCAGGTGCTGGGCGAACTCGGCTACGCCGCCATGCTGTTCATCGAGAGCCTCTATTTCATCGGCGCCGGCTGGGCCCGCGGGCAGCCGGTGCGGCCGCGCATGGTGGCCGAACAGATGCGCCAGATCGGCGTCGACGCGCTGCCGATCATCAGCCTGCTGTCGCTGACCATCGGGGTGATGCTGGGCATCCAGTTCATCGCCGCGCTGAGCGAGTTCGGCGCCGAAAGCCAGGTCATCATCGCCACTGCCAAGTCGATCACCCGCGAGTTCGGAGCCCTGATCACCGCCATCGTGGTCGCCGGCCGCACCGGCTCGGCGCTGGCCGCGCGGCTGGGTTCGATGGTGGTCTCGCAGGAAGTCGATGCGCTGGCGGTGACCGGCATCGACCCGGTGCGCTATCTGGTGGCCCCCGCACTCTTGGCGATGCTGGTGATGGTGCCGGTGCTGACCGTGTTCGCGAACCTGGTCGCGCTCACTGGCGCCGGACTGTACGCCTCCGGCCCGCTGGACATGGAGGTCGGCGCCTACTTGCACCGCACCCTGCAGTTGCTGGAGCCGCGCGACCTCTGGGAGGGTCTGTCGAAGTCCGTGGTGTTTGCCGTGCTGATCACCCTGATCGGGACCAGCACGGGCTTCTCCGTCAGCGGCGGCGCCGAAGGCGTCGGCCGCGCCACCACCCGCGCCGTCGTGCTGTCGATCAGCGCGATCGTGGTGGCGGATATGTTGTTCTCGTTCTTCCTCAATCGATGAGAGTCGGGATTGGGGATTCGGGATTCGGGATTCGTCGAGCAGCGCTCGGCGCGCCTTGCTGTGGTCGTTTCGCGCCATACCCGCCGACGAGAGCTTGCTGCGCACCCGCTCTGGCTGCTGCGAATCCCGAATCCCGAATCCCCAATCCCGGCGACTCCCCAAGGAGTCGCCCATGACAAATCCCCAATCCCCAATCCCCAATCCCAGCGGCTCGGCGACCGCCGAGCCGCTCATCGACGTCCACGGTCTGCAGGCCTACTACGGGCGCCGGCGCATCCTGCACGGCATCGACTTCCGGGTTCAGCCCGGCGAGATCCGCGTGATCATGGGCGGCTCGGGTTCGGGCAAGAGCACCCTGCTGCGGCATCTGCTGGGCCTGCAGAAGCCCGCGGCCGGGACGGTGCGGCTGTTCGGCACCGACATCGCCCACGCTTCGCCCACGCAGATGCTGGCGATCCGACGGCAGCTGGGCGTGAGCTTCCAGGGCGGGGCTTTGTTCACTTCGATGACGGTCGGCGAGAATGTCGCCCTGCCGCTGCGCGAGCACACGCGGCTCGACGAGAACACCATCCGCATCATGAGCCGCCTGAAGCTCGAGGTGGTGAATCTGGGCGGCTTCCAGGACCTGATGCCGGGCCAGCTTTCGGGCGGCATGGTCAAGCGCGCGGCGCTGGCGCGGGCGATCGTGATGGACCCGAAGCTGCTGTTCTTCGACGAGCCCTCGGCGGGGCTCGACCCCGTGGTTTCGGCCGAACTCGATGAGCTGATCCTGCAGCTGCGCGACGCCATGCGCATGAGCATCGTGGTGGTGACCCACGAGCTGGAGTCGGCCTTCAAGATCGCCGACACCATCACCGTGCTCGACCACGGCAATGTCCTGATGACCGGCACCGTGAGCGAGGTACGGGCCTCCGAGCATCCGCGCATCCAGGACCTGCTGAACCGTCGCCCGCGCGAGATCGAGGTCAACGTGGATGAGTACCTCAAGCGTCTGACGGAGGAAGAGGGATGAGACGCCGGGAATCGGGAATGGGGAATCGGCAATCGTCGAGCTGCGCTCGCGACTGGCAACCCGCACGCCTAAACTGCGCCACCAGCCACGGGATGAGCGGATGAAGCGCGACGGGATCAACTACAGCCTGGTGGGTGCGGTGGTGCTGGTCGCCTTCGGCCTGCTGCTGTTCGCCCTGTTCTCGATCACCGGGCGCAGCGGCAAGGCGCTGCGCTACCACACGCATTACGCCAACGTCACCGGCCTGGCCCCGGGCGCGCCGGTGTTCTACGAAGGCTTCCGCATCGGCCAGGTCGAAGAGATCCACCCGGACCGCAGCCAGGGCCGCACCCGCTACCGGGTGGAGCTGGCGGTACGCGCGGACTGGCCGATCCCCGAAGACAGCATCGCCGCGCTGCAATCGACCGGCCTCTTGGCCGACGTGGCGATCGCGATCCGCGAGGGGGAAAGCGGCGCGATGCTGGCCGAGGGCGAAGAGCTCGCGAGCCGCGAAGGCGCCGACCTGTTCGTGGCCATGGCCGATCTGGCCGGCGAGGTCAACGCGCTCTCGAAGGATCGGCTGCGGCCGATGCTCGAGAGCCTGGCCGTGCGGCTGGAGTCGATCGGCGCCGCGGTGGACGCCAGTGCGCCGGCCCTGCTCAGCGAGGCGCAGGCCCTGATGGGCCGGCTGAACACGGCCGCCGACGGCGTCAATGCGATCCTCGATGCGCCCAACCGCGAGGCCATCCGCGCCAGTCTGGCCAACGTCCAGCAGCTCTCGGCCGAACTCTCGGCCACCCAGGCGCGCGCGGACCGGCTGCTGGAGTCGCTCAACGCCACCGTCGACGAGAACCGGCCCGACCTGCGCGAGGCCGTCGCCGACCTCGAACGCACCCTGGGCACCATCGCCCGCCGCATCGACTCCATCACGCATCATCTGGAAAGCTCGAGCCGCAACATGGATGAGTTCACCCGCGAGATCCGGCGCAATCCAAGCCGCTTGATCTACACCCCGCCCCAGGATCCGGTCGAATGAACCCGCGTCCGCTGAGCTCCCTGCGCGGCACCGGCTGGCGAAGCCTGATCCTGCTGCTGGTTGCCGCACTCACCGGCTGCGCCAGCGCGCCGGGCATTCCCGAAACCACCTGGCACCGCTTGCCGGCCAGTGAGCGCGCGGCCGCGTTCACACAGGTCAGCGCGCTTCCCCTCGTCGTCCAGCGGCTTGAGGCCGATGGCCTGCACGCAGACCAGGCCCTGCTGTATGCACTCGATCCGCAGGGGCAGCGGCTGCGTGCCTACCACTACAACCTGTGGGTCGACCCGCCGGGCTATCTGCTGCAGAGGCGACTCATCCAGCAGCTGCAGGCGGCGGGCGCGGCCGACCGGGTCACTGACCAACTGCCTGCCGGCCAGCGGGGATTGTGGATCGGCGGTCGCATCGAACGTTTCGAACGCGCCCCTACCGAAGACGCCGGCTACGAGGCTCGGGTCACTTTCAGGCTGCGCGCCAACCCACGTGACGGCCGCCTGCCCTTGGTCGAGGGCGTATACGCCGCTGCAGTCCGTGCCGAGAACGACAGTCTGGCGGCCTCGGTCATGGCGCTGGGCCAAGCGACGGACCAAGCCTTGGGCCACTTCCTGCGTGATCTTGATGCGGCCCTGCAGGGAGCCGACCGATGAGCCGTCTGGCGCCCGCTGCGCAGCCTGCGGAACAGCTGCGCCTGGCCGCGGCCCTGGGGCTGCGCCCCCTGCGCCTGCGCGATCGCCCCCGACCGATGCCGCCTGCGCGACTTCGCGTCGTCGCTGCGGCTCCGCTGGAGACGCTGCGCGAGGATCGACTGCTGCTGGCCGTGCTGCGCGCGCTTGATCTGGGGCCGGAGGACATCGGCCCCGAGCAGGCAGGGACAGCCCCCCTGCTGGCCATCGATCGGCTCGATGCGAGCGCAGCCCTCTGCCTGCCGCCGCTGGAGGTTCTACGCCGCGACGGTTCGGCCAAGCGCGCGCTCTGGCCCGCCCTGCGCGCACTGCGTCGACGCCTGCAGTCGCCGTGAACGCACGCCCTGCCCCCGCCAGCGTCCAGCTGCGGCCCATGGTCGAGGCCGATATCGACGCGGTCATGCGCATCGAGCTGGAGGCCTATCCGTTTCCCTGGACCCACACGATCTTCCGCGACTGCCTGCGCGCGGGCTACGCCTGCTGGGTGCTGGACTCAGGGGTCGAGCTGCTGGGCTACGGTGTGCTCAGTGCCGCCGCCGGCGAGGCCCATGTCCTCAACGTCTGCGTCTCGCCGCGCCACCAGGGCGAGGGCCACGGCCGCCGCCTGATGCGGCGCCTGATCGACCTCGCCCGCTGGCACCGCGCCGAGCGCATCTTCCTTGAGGTTCGCCCCTCCAATCCGCGTGCGGTGGCCCTGTACGACTCCCTCGGCTTCAACGAGATCGCCCGCAGGGCCAACTACTATCCCGCCGCAGGCGGGCGCGAGGACGCCATCGTGATGGCGCTTGAGCTGCTTCCCGACAGCGAATAGGCAGGCTGCGGGTGCGGCTCGTCCCCGGCGCGCGGACGCCCACAGGGCGCCAGCACCCGCTGCAGGAAGGCGCAGGCTGGGCCCGAGGCGGCGACCGGATTCCGCTTGCCTGCGGTCCCGTCCCTCCTCCGAATGTGCTACACCAGAACGCCGCGAGGTATCGCCCGCGGCGACGCCGGGGCGATGACGCCTGGCGCGGCGAGGAACTTGCATCACCGGGCCTCGGACCCGCCGCCCACTCCGCCAAGGACCCCATGGACCGACTCGAAGCCCTGCGCAGCATCGCCCGCGACGCCGCGAGCGGTGAGCTGAGCTTCCCGACCCACACGCAGCTGGCGCTCAAGATCAAATCGGCGCTGGACGATCCGAACTGCTCGGTGGATCAAGCCGCACGCCTGGTCCAGGCCGATCCGCTGCTGTCTGCGCGCGTCGTCGCCATGGCCAATTCGGTGGCCTACAACCGCAGCGGACGCGAAGTGGCCGACGTCAAGACCGCCGTCAACCGGCTCGGCTTCACGACATTGCGTACGCTGGCGATGGCCCTGGTGACACGGCAGATGGCCGGAGGCACCGGCAGCCCTGCCCAGCAGACGGTCGCGCGCCAGCTGTGGGAACGCACGGCCCACGTGGCCGCGCTGGCGCGCGTGCTGGCCCAGAAAGTCACCGGCCAGAACCCGGAAAGCGCCCTGTTCGCGGGCCTGGTCCATGACATCGGGGGCTTCTATCTGATCTCCCGCTCGGTGCAGTACCCGAGCCTGCTCAAGGTCGAGGCGCCCCTGGCGGTGGAGTTGGCCGACGCCGCTGAGGGCACGGATATCGACACCGACCAGCGGGTCGAGCGCGATCTGGGCCTCGCCGTGCTGCGCAAGCTGGAGGTGCCGGCGGCGGTGATCGAGGGCATCGAAGATTACTGGCGGGGCATGCTGTCACTGCCGCCCGAAACCCTGGGGGACACCCTGCTGCTGGCCGATGTGCTGGCCCCGGTGGCGCATCCGCTGCGCTGGCAGGATCCCGCTCAGCCGGCCGCCACCCGCGCGGCCTCGATCGACATGCTGGTGGGCGAGGAGACCCTGCAGGAAATCCTGCGCGAGTCGGCTGCCGAAGTCGGCCAGCTGATCGAAACCCTGAAGTTCTAGCCATGCGCAGCGAACTCCCTGGCGGCGCCCCGCTCCCGGACAATGAAGCCGAGCGGCTGCGTTCGCTGCGGGTGGCCGAGCTGCTCGATACCGAAGCCGAGGCGGTCTTCGACGATCTCACCCGCCTCGCGGCCTCGATCTGCGGAACCCCGATTTCGCTGTTGTCGCTGGTGGACGAGCACCGGCAGTGGTTCAAGAGCCGTGTGGGTCTCGACGCGACGGAAACACCCCGTGAACTTGCGTTCTGCGCGCACGCCATCCTGGGCGACGCGGTGATGGAAGTGCCGGACGCCCGCGAGGACCCGCGCTTCCGCAACAATCCGCTGGTCACCGACGCGCCCGCCATCCGCCTGTATGCAGGCGCTCCACTGCAGGGCCCCGGCGGCTATCCGATCGGCACCCTGTGCGTGATCGACACCGAGCCGCGCTCGCTGACCCCCAGCCAGCGCGAGCAGCTGGCGACGCTCGCCGCCCTGGGCTCGCACCTGATCGAAGCGCGGCTGGCGCAAAAACGGGCCGAGCGCGGCGAGCGCGCGCTTGCGCAGCTGCTGGAGGCCCTGCCCGATGGGGTCGTCGCCTGCAACGCCCAAGGCGAACTGAGCCACTTCAACGGCGTCGCCCGCGCCTGGCACGGCTGCGACCCGATGCGCGTGCCGCAGAGTGAATGGGCGGAGCGCTTCGACCTGTACGAAGCCGACGGCGAAACGCGATTGAGCCCCGAGCGCATCCCCCTGGTACGCGCGTATCGCGGCGAAACCCTGCGCGATGTCGAATTCTGCATCCGTGCGCGCGGCCAATCGCCACGCTTCGTGCTGGCCAGCGGCGGCCCTGTCCGGGACACCTGGGGGAACACCGAAGGTGCCCAGGTGGTGATGCATGACATCACCCAGCGCCGTCACGCCCAGCTCGCGCTCGAAGAGGAACGCCGCCGCCTGGCGATGGTGCTGGAGGGCACCCGGGCCGGCACCTGGGAATGGAACGTCCAGACCGGCGAGACGCGCTTCAATGCGCGCTGGGCCGAGATCGTCGGCTACACCCTCGAAGAACTCGCGCCGATCAGCATCCAGACCTGGCTGGACCTCGCCCATCCCGACGACCTGCCTGGGTCCGAGGAGCGCCTGCAGGCGCACTTCCGCGGCGAAGCCGAGCAGTACGACTTCGTCTGCCGCATGCGGCACAAGGCCGGCCACTGGGTCTGGGTGCACGATCGCGGCCGGGTGATGTCGCGCAACGCCGAGGGCCAGCCTCTGTGGATGGCCGGCACCCATATCGAAGTCTCCGAACTACGCCGGACGCAGGAGCGCATGGAGCAGGCGCTGGCGCAACTGCAGTCGATTGTCGCCGGTGCGCTCGACGTCTCGATCATCGCCACGGACGTGGATGGCACCATCCGCCTGTTCAGCCCCGGCGCCGAGCGCCTGCTCGGCTATCGCGCCGAGGACATGATCGGCCACTGCACGCCGGCGATCTTTCACGACCCCGAAGAGGTCCAGGCGCGCGCTCGCGAGCTCAGCCAACGCGAGGGCCGCAGCATCGAGGGCTTCGATGTCTTTGTCGACGCTGCCCGCCGCGACATCGTCGAAACCCGCCAGTGGACCTACATCCGACGCGACGGAGGGCGGCGCCAGGTGCGGCTGTGCGTGAGCGCCATCCGCGACCCGGCTGGGCGTCCCAACGGCTTCGTCGGCATCGCGATCGACCTCACCGAACTGACCCAGGAGACGCGCGCCCGCGTGGAATCGGAAGACCGGTTTGCGGGGGCATTCCGGGCCTCAGCCCTGGGACTGGCCCTGGTGGCCCCGGATGGCCGCTTTCTTCAGGTCAACCCGGCCCTGTGCAACATGTTGGGCTACAGCGCCGAAGAGCTGCTTTCCGGCGATTTCCAGCAGCTCACCCATCCCGACGATCTCGCCATCGACCTCGAGCTGGTCAGACAGTCCCTTGCCGGCAAGCTGCCGGGCTATCAGCTGCGCAAGCGTTACATCACCCGGCAGGGTGCGACCGTCTGGGCCATGCTGGCGGTTTCCCTGGTGCGTGGCAGCGAGGGCCAACCCCTGTACTTCGTGTCGCAGGTGCTGGACATCACCACCCGCGTGCGCGCCGAAGAAGCCCTGCGCGCCAGCGAGGCCAAGCTCTCGGAGCTGTTCAGGCTGTCGCCGGTCGGCATCGCGCTCAAGCGGATGGAAGACGGCGCCTTTCTCGAGGCCAACCCCGAGTTCTACCGCATGCTCGGCTATTCCGAGGAGCGTTTCCGCAGGCTCAGCTACTGGGACATCACGCCGATCGACTACGAGGCGCTGGAGCGGGTGCAGCTCGGCAAGCTGCAGTCGCTGGGCCGCTATGGCCCCTACGAGAAGGAATACCTGCATGCCGACGGCCATCGCATTCCGGTGCTGCTGCACGGGGTGCGCTTCCAGCCGGGCGGCAGCGGCGAGGTGCTCATCCTGAGCGTGGTGCAGGACATCAGCGAGCGCAAACGCCTGGAGCGGATCAAGTCCGAGTTCGTCTCCACGGTCAGCCACGAGCTGCGCACGCCGCTGACGTCGATCTCGGGCGCGCTCGACCTGGTCGTCGGCGGCGCGCTCGGACAGTTGCCCAATGAGGCCCATGACCTGCTGCAGCTGGCCCAGCGCAACGCCCGCCGCCTGGGCTCCCTGGTCGGCGACCTGCTCGATCTCGAAAAGCTGCTGGCGGGTAAGATCAGCCTCAACAAGTCACTGCAGAACCTGGGCGGCCTGCTGGTGGATACCGTGGCGGCCCTGCAGCCTTACGCCGAGCGCTTCGACGTCAAGGTGCAGCTGCACGCGCCCCCGGATGTCCAGCTCAACACCGACCCCGGCCGCTTCAGCCAGATCCTGACCAATCTGATCTCGAACGCGATTAAGTTCTCGCCGCGCGCCGGGCTCGTGGAAATCCAAGCCCTGCTGGTGGACGAGGCGGTCGAGCTGCAGGTGCTGGATCGCGGTCGCGGCGTGCCGGAAGCCTTCCGCGACCAGCTGTTCCAGAGCTTTGCCCAGGCCGAAGGCGGCAGCGACCGCAGCCAGGAGGGCACCGGCCTCGGCCTCGCCATCAGCCGCGAGCTCACGGGCCGTCTGGGCGGCGACATCGGTTATCGGCCGCGCGAGGGCGGGGGCAGCTGCTTCTGGCTGCGGCTGCCGGTGATGCCGACCACAACAGCGGCTCAGGCAATCCAGCCCACACCGTCATCCACACGCCCCTGCGTGCTGGTGGTCGAGGACGACCCCGACATGGCGGCGGTGATTGAGCTGCTGCTGGAACGCGAGGGCTTCGACTCTCTGCACGCCGACTCCATGGAGTCAGCGAAGACCCAACTTGCCAAGGCGGACGTGCAGGCCATCACGCTCGACCTGTCGCTGGGCGAAGAGCGCGGTGAGGATCTTCTCGAGTGGCTGCGAGGCACCCCGGAGACCGCCGACCTGCCGGTGCTGGTCGTCAGCGGGCATGCGGATCGTCTGCCGGCGCTGGATCCGAACACCGCGCGCATGCAGAAACCCTTGCGGCTTCCCGCACTGACCGGCGCACTCCACACCTTGATTGGCCGCCGGGCAAGCCGTGAACACACGCAGATTCTCTGCGTCGAGGACGACGAAGACAGCCTGAAGCAGATCGCTGCCGCGCTGCGCCCCTTGGGCGAAATCACATTCGCCCGCAACCTCGCGCAGGCCCGTGTGGCGATCCAGGCGCGCCGTTTCGATCTAGTGGTGCTCGACCTGGTGCTGCCGGACGGCGACGGGCGGACCCTGCTTCCCCTGCTGCCCAAGGATCCCGCGCCGCCGGTGCTGGTCTTCAGCGAGCAGGCCCTGAGCCCGGACGCCACCCTGCAGTTCGCCGCGGTCCTGGGCAAGGCGGGCACGCCCAAGTCCCGCCTCGCCGACATCGGTCGGCTGCTGCTCAGCCAGCCCTCTCCCGACACCCAGACCGCAAGGAGCCCGCGATGAGCGGCGACAAAGGACAGGGCCTTCGACTCCTGCATGTCGAAGACGACCCTGCGATCCGGGCGATCGCGCGGATCGCGCTGACCCAGGTCGGCCAGTTCACCCTGCTGTCCTGCGCCAGCGGCGCTGAGGCCCTGGAAAACGCCCCCGGTTTCGACCCGCACATCCTGCTGCTGGATGTGATGATGCCAGGCATGGACGGACCGACCACGCTGCGTGGGCTCGCCGGGCGCATGCCGCTGGAGGATCGACTGGTGATGTTCATGACGGCCAAGGTGCAGCCCAGCGATATCGAGGCCTATCGGGCCGAAGGCGCGCAGGGCGTCATCATCAAGCCCTTCGATGCCATGCGCCTGTACCGGACGGTGCTCGACGAGTGGGAAGCGCTTCGTGAGCGACGCAGCCGGGCTTGAGGCCCGGCAGGCGCTGCAGCGCCTGGCCCGGGACTATCTCGCACAGCTGCAGGCCGAGCTGTCATCGGCGCAGGCGCTGGCCCGCCAGTGCGCCCAGGCGGTGCCTGCGCCGGCGCTGATTGAGGCCGTGCACCGCCTCGCCGGCTCCAGCCTGAGCTTCGGCTATAGCGATCTGGGAACGCAGCTGCAGTCGCTCGAACATGCCCTGCGGCTTGCGCAGGACGCGGGTCAACCGGCGGCCGAGGCGATGGCGGCGCTCGGCGCGCTGCAGCCCCCCCTTGAGCTCGCCTCGCTGTTCGACGCGGCCGCCGCCTCGGCGGCGCCGATGGCCGCTGAAGACAAAGCGCCAGCCGACCCCGCAACGCCTGGCGCAACGCGGGCGGCCGAGGCAGCGAAAGACGTTCCCGCACAGGGGCCGCCGCGGGCGCTCATCATCGACCCCTACCAGTGGCTGTCGCCCGCCGTCGAGTCGGTGGTGCAGGCCTACGGTTTCGAAACACGGCGGGCCGTGCCCGGGGAATGCGCCGAGCCCTGTGAGCTGGTGATCAAGTGCACGGCGTCGCCGACCGCTGAGGGGCAGGTTCCCCCGAGCCGCGCCCTGATCCTGGTGATTCCGCGTGACGGCTATGCAGAGCGTCTGGGCGCTGTCCGGCGCGGTGCCAAGGCCTTGCTGACCACGCCGCTCGACCTGCCCTCCCTGGAGCGCGTGCTGCAAGTCCTGACGCTGGCGCAGGAGCAGCGCCCCCATCGGGTGCTGCTGGTCGACGACGATGCCCTGCTGCTGGAGCGCTATCGACTGGCCTTGGCGGCGGCGGGGCTCGACGTGCGTGTGCTCAGCCGGCCGGAAACCCTGTTCGAGGTGCTGGACGAATTCCGCCCGGATGTCCTGGTGCTGGACCTGAACCTGCCCGGCTGCTCGGGGCTGGAGCTGGCCCAGGCCGTGCGCTACAGCGACGCCTGGCTGCAGATGCCCATCCTGTTCCTGTCGGCGCAGCGCTCACGGCAGGTGGAGGCCCTGACCGCGGCCGGCGAAGAATTCCTGAGCAAACCGATCGCGCCCGAGCTGCTGGTGGCGCAGGTGATCAGTCGCGCCCGGCGCGGACGCGCGCTGGCGTCGGGCCTGACGCGCGACGGCCTCACTGGCCTGCTGCGCCAGAACGATGCGCGCCAGCGTCTGGCCGCGGCCGCGGCGCGCGCGGCCACTCAAAGCCAGCCGCTGAGCGTGGCGCTGATCGATCTCGACCACTTCAAGCGCGTCAACGATACCCATGGCCATGCAGCCGGCGACATCGTGCTGAGAACGCTGGCCAACAGCCTGCGCAGACGCCTTCGCGGTTCGGACTTCGCCGGCCGCTTGGGCGGCGAGGAGTTCCTGCTGGTGCTGGAGGACTGCAGCGCGCAGGACGCCCTAAGCCTGGTCGATCGCCTGCGCCGCGAGTTCGCGCAGATCGAATTCGAGGGCCCCGGCACCGCCTGGACCTGCACCTTCAGCGCGGGCCTCGCAAGCCTTGTTCCGGCAGACACCCCCGGCAGCCTGCTCGAGCGCGCCGACCAGGCGCTCTATGCGGCGAAAGCGCAGGGCCGCAACCGCTGCGTTTCGGCGAGCACCGCCACGGGCCCGGCCTAGACGTCCTCGAGCGTCAGCCCATCCACCGCCGGCGAGGACAGCCCGCTTCGCCGCCAGAGCGCATCGAGTCGGCACCCCAGCACCGGATCGACGTGATCGGGGGCCAGATCGACCAGCGGCTTGAGCACGAAGGCGTGCTTCAGTTCGGGGCGCGGCAGCTTCAGGTTTCCCGGCCCTTCCAGCACCAGCGCATCGAAATAGACGATGTCGATATCCAGAGTGCGCGAGGAAAAGCGCGGCACATCACGGCGCCGACCATGGGCATCTTCGAGCGCGTGCAGCCAGTCGTTGAGCGCGAACGGGTCGAGGTCGCTGTCGATCGCCGCCGCCGCGTTGAGGAAATCCGGGCCTTCGAAGCCCACGGCCGGCGTGCGGTAGACCGGTGAGAAGCGCGCGCCGGGGAAACGCTGGCGCAGGGCGTCTGCCGCGAGACGCAGGTAATGCTCGGGCTGCTGGTTGCTGCCCAGGCTGAGCAGGGCGAAGCTCATGCCGCAGCGTCGGATCGAGTGCGCTCAATGATCACGCCCACCGCACGGGCGCCGCGCACCGCACCCGGCTTCGACAGCTTGAGGCGCACATGGCTGACCTTGAACTCGTCGAGGATGATCGCCGCACAGCGCTCCGCCAGGGTCTCGACGAGGCCGAAGCCGGATTCTCCGACGAACTGCATCAGACGCTTGCTGACCGCCTTGTAGTCCAGAGTGTCGCGGATATCGTCGGAAGCCGCGGGCACGCGGTTGTCGAAGGCCATCTCGATGTCGAGCACGATCGGCTGGCGGATGCGCCGCTCCCAGTCGTAAATGCCGATCAGGCACTCGATCTCGAGCGCCTCGATGAAAACCTTGTCCATGCGCAGTCCTGTGTGGAGGAAGCGGGGCGCGAGCACCCGCTCAGACGGGCGGCAAGCCTGCCATATCCCAGCGTGGCCGCACGGTGAGCGCGCTCGCCTCGTGCTGCCCGGCCGCCAGCCGCAGGGCGCCTGCGAAGGCGATCATCGCGCCGTTGTCGGTGCAGAACTCCGGCCGGGGAAAGCTCACCTTGACCTTGCGCCGTCGGCTGAGCTCGTCGAGCCGCGCACGCAGGCGGCGGTTGGCGCCGACGCCACCGGCCACGACGAGGGTTTTGGCGCCGGTGGCCTTGAGGGCGCGATCGCATTTGATCGCGAGCGTCTCGACCACCGCCTCTTCAAAGCCACGCGCGATGTCGGCGCGGGTCTGCGCGCTCTGATCCGACTGCTGCCAGGCCAGCAGCACCTGGGTCTTCAAGCCCGAAAAACTGAACTCGAGGCCCGGCCGGTCGGTCATCGGCCGCGAAAACGTGTAGCGCGCGGGGTCACCGGATTCGGCCAGCTTCGCCAGTTCAGGACCGCCGGGATACGGCAGGCCCAGCAGCTTGGCGGTCTTGTCGAAGGCCTCGCCGGCGGCGTCGTCCAGGGTCTCGCCGAGCAGGCGGTACACGCCGATGCGCTCGACTTCGACCAGCTGACTGTGGCCACCGGAGACCAGCAGGGCCACGAAGGGCGGCTGCGGCGGGTTCGCCTCGAGCAGCGGCGCCAGCAGATGGCCCTCCATGTGGTGCACGCCGATCGCGGGCAGGCCCAGCGACCAGGCGATCGCCCGGCCGGTGGCCGCGCCCACCAACAGGGCACCCACCAGGCCGGGGCCGGCGGTGTAGGCGACGCCATCGAGGTCGGCGACGCCGAGGCCGGCCTGCCCGAGACAGTCGCGGATCAAGGGCAACAGCTTGCGCACGTGGTCGCGGCTGGCCAGCTCCGGCACCACGCCGCCGTAGTCCGCGTGCAGGCGCACCTGGCTGTACAGCGAATGGCCCAGCAATCCGCGCGCGTGGCTGTAGACGGCCACGCCGGTTTCGTCGCAGGAGGTTTCGATACCGAGCACATTCATGGGGCGCAAGATGCAGATCGGGCCCCGGATTGCAAGGGCGTTGGAAGGCCGCGTATCATACGCGGCTCCCCGCCCCCGCATTGCGCGCATTGACCGCGCGGGCAACTGTCGCGGGGGCCCACCGAATCCGCACCGGAGATCCCATGCCCAGCGTCAAAGTCCGCGAAAACGAGCCGTTCGAGTTTGCCCTGCGTCGCTTCAAGCGCACCTGCGAGAAGGCCGGCGTCCTCGCCGAGACCCGCAAGCGCGAGTTCTACGAGAAGCCGACCCAGGAGCGCAAGCGCAAGGCGGCCGCCGCGGTCAAGCGCCATCTGCGTCGCGTCAGCCGCGACGTCACCAAGCGCCGTCGCCTCTACTGAGGCTTCGCCCGGCCCGCGCGGCCGGGGCTTGAATCCTTGAAGGGAATCCGGAGCCGGTGTTGCGCAAGCGACACCGGCTTTTCCTGTTGGCGCGCGAAGGTGGCGATCCCCGCGGCGCGCGCCCGATCCCGATGCCCTGCCCCACGCCGGGGCCGCATCACTGCACATCCGAGGTGAGCCATGAGCCTGAAGCAGCGACTGACCGACGACATGAAGGCCGCCATGAAGGGCGGTGACAAGGAGCGCCTGGCGGTGATCCGCCTGGTCAACGCGGCGATCAAGCAGCGCGAGGTGGACGAGCGCATCCAGCTCGACGACGCCCAGGTGCTGTCGGTGCTGGAAAAGATGATCAAGCAGCGCCGCGACTCGGTCAGCCAGTACGAGGGCGCCGGCCGCGAAGATCTGGCCGCACAGGAGCGTTTCGAGATCGAGGTGATCCAGGCCTACATGCCGCAGGCGCTGGGCGAAGCCGAGATCGACGCCCTGATCGAAGCCGCCATCGCCGAGACTGGCGCCAGCAGCGGCCGCGACATGGGCAAGGTGGTGGGCGCGCTGAAGCCGAAGGTGGCCGGCCGCGCCGACATGGGCGCGGTGTCGGCGCGCATCAAGGCGCGTCTGGGCGGCTGAGGCCGCGCGGCGCCGACGCCTTGAGCGCATCCGATCCCTTGAACGGCCCCGCCCGCGGGGCCATCGCCGCGCCGCCGTCGAAGCGGCGCGCGGCGCTGCTGTTCATCTTCATCACGGTCGCGCTGGACATCCTGGCGCTGGGCCTGATCATCCCGATCCTGCCCAAGCTGATCCTGGAGTTCAGCGCGGGTGACTCGGCCCGGGCGGCGACGCTCTACGGCCTGTTCGCGGTGGCCTTTGCGGCCATGCAGTTCCTGGCCTCGCCGGTGCTCGGCGCGCTCTCCGACCGTTTCGGGCGGCGCCCCGTCATCCTGCTGTCGAACCTGGGCCTCGGGCTCGACTACATCCTGATGGCGCTGGCCCCCAGCCTGTGGTGGCTGCTGGTCGGCCGCCTGCTGGCCGGCATCACCGCCGCCAGCATCACCACGGCCAACGCCTACATCGCCGATGTCACTCCGCCGGAGAAGCGCGCCGCCGGCTTTGGCATGCTCGGCGCCGCGTTTGGACTCGGCTTCGTGATCGGCCCGGCGCTGGGCGGCGTGCTCGGCAGCATCGACCTGCGCCTGCCCTTCTGGTTGGCGGCGGGCTTGAGCCTGGCCAATTTCATTTACGGCTGGCTGATCCTTCCGGAATCGCTGCCGGCCGAGAAGCGCCGGCCCTTCGCCTGGCGCGGCGCCAATCCGCTGGGTGCGCTGAAGTTCCTGCGCGCGCATCCAGGCGTGCCGGTGCTGGCCGGTGGGCTCTTCCTGAGCCAGCTCGCCCACATGGCCCTGCCTGCGGCCTTCGTGCTGTACGCCGACTACCGCTACGGCTGGGACGAGCGCGAGGTCGGCCTGGCCCTGGCCCTGGTCGGGATCTGTTCGGCGATCGTCCAGGCCGGTCTGGTGCGGCGGGTGATCCCGCACATCGGCGAGCGTCGCGGCCTGCTGCTCGGCCTTTCCATGGGTGCTGCCGGCTTCGCGCTCTACGGCTTCGCCTCCGAGGGCTGGATCCTGCTGCTCGGCGTGCCGGTGATGGCGCTGTGGGGCTTCGCCATGCCCTCGGCCCAGGGCCTGCTGACCCGCCACGTCGAAGCCGAAGCCCAGGGCCGGCTGCAGGGCGCATTGACCAGCCTGACCGGCATCGCCGGCATCATCGGCCCGCTGATGTTCAGCCAGATCCTCGCCGCCGCCATCGGCCCGCTGAAGGCCTGGCACCTGCCGGGCGCACCCTTCCTGCTGGCGGCCGCGCTGCTGACGGTGGCGGCGCTGCTGGTGCGCGCCCGCGTCCGAAGCTGAACGGAAGCGGGCAGGCTCCACTGTCCGCGCAACCCCGCAAGGGCGCATCCTCCGTACCCGGTCGCCGTCGCCGCATTCTGCGTCGGCATTGTCCGAACACCGATTGGAGGTCCACGATGCGCGTTCCCCTGCTGTCGATGCTGAGCCTTGCCATGACCGCCACCTCCGCCGCGGCTGCCGACACACCCGACTACGCGTTGACCGTCTACAGCGCGGCTGCCCCCGGCACGCTGTCGACCGAACGCCTCGCCGACTACGGCGATCGCCTGCCCGGCTACGCGGTGGTCAGCGACCGGCGCGCGCTGGAGCTCTCGCGCGGCACGGGCGAACTGCGCTTCTCGGATGTGGCGCGGCGGATCGACCCGACCACCGTGAGCTTTGCTTCGATCACCGATCCCACGGGCACTCGCGTGCTGGAGCAGAACTACCAGTACGACCTGGTCAGCCAGCAGAAGCTGCTGCAGCGCTATCTGGGCCAGCCGCTGACGGTGGAGCAACAGCGCGGCGACGCCATCGAGCGCATCAGCGGCACCCTGCTGTCGGCCGATGGCGGGCTGATCCTGGCGCGCGAGGACGGCAGCGTGGTCACGCTCAGCAGCTGGAGCAGCGTGCAGTTCCCGGCCCTGCCCGGCGGTCTGATCAGCAAGCCCACCCTGGTGTGGAAGCTCGATGCCGCACGCGGCGGTCGCCATGAGGCCCAGGTCAGCTACCAGACCCAGGGCATGACCTGGTGGACCGACTACAACATCACCCTGCGCGAGGAGGGCGGTCGCTGCCGCATGGATCTCGCTGCCTGGGTGAGCCTGGTGAACCAGAGCGGCGGCAGCTTTCCCAACGCGAAGCTGAAACTCGTGGCCGGCGACGTCAATCGCGCGCCAGCCGCGCCCGAGCCGCAGATGCTGTATCGAACCATGGTCGCTGAAGCTGCGCCCAAGGCCGATGGCTTCGCCGAATCCGAACTGTTCGAGTACCACCTCTACACCCTGGGTCGGCGCACCGACCTGCCCGACAACTCGGTCAAGCAGCTTGAACTGTTCCCCGCGGTCGCAGGCGCCGAGTGCCGACGTGAACTGGTGTTCACCGCCACGCCGAGCTACTACAACTACGGCGCGGCAATGACCGACCAGGGCTTCGGCGCCACCCAGCGCGGCGAGGCCGGCGCGTTTCTGGAGTTCGAGAACCGCGAAGCCAACCGGCTGGGCATCCCGCTGCCCGGCGGCCGCGTACGCGTGAGCCAGGCCAGCGCCGACGGCGCGCAGGAGTTCATCGGTGAGGACCTGATCCAGCACACCGCTCGCAACGAAACGCTGCGACTCAAACTGGGCACCGCCTTCGACATCAGCGGGGAGCGCAGGCAGGTGAGCTACAGCTACGACGAAAAGGCCCGCACCATCACCGAGACCATCGAAGTCGAGGTCCGCAACGGCAAGAAGAGCCCGGCCGATGTCACGGTGCGCGAGTACCTCTACCGCTGGAGCGGCTGGACGATCACCGGCAACAGCCAGGCCTACGACAAGCGCGACGCGCAGACGATCGACTTCGCGGTGAAACTGCCGGCCGAGGGCAAGCAGACGGTGCGCTACACGGTGACCTACCGCTGGTGAGGGCACAGACGGACGCGGCCCTGCTGGCGCTTCGCGGGGCCTCGTCGCGGAACCTCGCAGGCAAGGGTGGCATGCGCCAGTGGCTGGATGTTAGCAGTGCGAGCCATGAGCGGGGCCCGCGAGCCGCTGGCGCAGCAGCGCCCTGAGCGGACGGGTCAACACCCGCCGCTGGCCCCATGACGGTCTCACTGCCGAAGCGGGCGGCCGGCACCGGGCTCCGATGGGCGCACGCCCGCCCCATCGACACCGCAGCGAACCCCAACCGATGGCCGATGGGACGCGGGTTTCACACTGTTATGCTCCGCGGTTCTTTCGGTCCGTCTCCACGGAGTTCTCCATGCGTAGCCCCCTGCTCACCGGCGCCCTCGCCGGCGCGATCACCCTGGCCCTCGGCCTGAGCGCCTGCTCCAAGCCTGAAGGCGACACCGCCGCTCCGGCCGCGAGCACGGCCGCCGCCGACGCCGCGCCTGCCGCCGCGGCCGACCTCTCCGGCAACCCCTTCATGCAGCCGAGCAGCCTGCCCTTCATGGCGCCCGACTTCAGCAAGATCAAGGACGAGCACTACCTGCCCGCCCTGCTGGAAGGCATGCGCCAGCACATCGTCGAGATCGAGGCGATCGCCAACAACCCCGAGGCGCCGACGGTTGAGAACACGCTGGTCGCACTGGAGCGCTCCGGCGCCCTGCTGACCCGCACCGCCGAAGTGTTCATGAATCTCGCGGGCACCGACACCAACCCGACCATCCAGCAGGTGCAGGCGGAGATCGCACCCAAGATGGCCGCGCACCAGGACGCGATCCTGCTGAACGCCAAGCTGTTCGAGCGCGTCAAGTCGATCTACGACGCCCGCGAAGTGCTGAATCTCGATCCCGAGACCAAGCGCCTGGTCGAGCAGACCCACCTGCGCATGGTGCGCGCCGGCGCCGAGCTGTCCGAGGATGCCAAGGTCAAGATCCGCGCCCTGAACGAAGAGCAGGCCGGGCTGATGACCGCATTCCAGCAGGCGCTGCTGAAGCAGACCGAGCGCGCCGCCGTGGTGGTGGATGACGCCGCCCAGCTCGACGGCCTGTCGGAGGGTCAGATCGCCGCCGCCGCCGAAGCCGCCAAGGCCGCCGGCCACGAGGGCAAGTGGCTGATCCGCATCACCAACACCACCCGCCAGCCGGTGCTGACCCAGCTCAAGAACCGCGAGCTGCGTCAGCGCGTGTGGGAAGCCTCGGCCAACCGCGGCCTGCAGGACGGCGAAGGCGACACCCGCCCGATGGTGCTGCGCCTGGCCCAGCTGCGCGCCGAGCGCGCGGCGCTGCTCGGCAAGCCGAACCACGCGGCCTTCCAGCTTGAGAACCAGATGGCCGGCACGCCCGAAGCGGTGCTGAAGATGCTGTCGGATCTCGCCCCGACCGTGGTGCAGAACGCCCAGCGCGAAGCGGCCGACATCCAGGCCCTGATCGACTCGCAGGGTGGCGGCTTCCAGCTGCAGCCCTGGGACTGGGAGTTCTATGCGGAGCAGGTGCGCGCGCAGAAGTACGACCTCGACCCGGAGCAGGTGAAGCCCTACTTCGAGCTCGACCGCGTGCTGCGTGACGGCGTGTTCTACACCCTGAACCGCTTCTACGGCGTCAGCTTCAACGAGCGCAAGGACCTGCCCGTCTACCACCCCGACGTTCGCGTGTTCGACGTGATCGACTCCGACGGCACCCAGATCGGCCTGTTCTACGCCGACTACTTCGCCCGTCCGAGCAAGCGCGGCGGCGCCTGGATGTCCACCTTCGTTGATCAGAGCGAGCTGCTGAACCAGAAGCCGGTCGCGATCAACGTCATGAACATCCCGAAGCCGGTCGACGGCCAGCCGGCGCTGATGAGCTTCGACGAGGTCACCACGATGTTCCACGAGGTCGGCCATGGCGTGCACGGCCTGTTCTCCAAGGTGAAGTACCCCTCGCTGGCCGGCACCGCCGTGCCGCGCGACTTCGTCGAGTTCCCCTCGCAGTTCGAGGAGGACTGGGCCAAGCACCCGGAGATCCTGGCCAACTACGCCAAGCACTACCAGACCGGCGAGCCGATCCCGGCTGAGCTGATGCAGAAGATCCTGAACGCCTCCGGCTTCAACCAGGGCTTCGACACCCTGGAGTACATCGCGGCCAGCTTCCTCGACATGGAGTGGCACACCCTCCCGCAGGGCACCGTGGTGGAAGACGTCGAGGCCTTCGAGAAGGCCGCCCTGGCCAAGCACGGCGTCGACTTCGCGCCGGTGCCGCCGCGCTACCGCAGCGCCTTCTTCGCCCACGTCTTCCCGGGCGGCTACTCCTCCGGCTACTACGCCTACATCTGGAGCGAGGTGCTGGCGGCCGACGCCTTCGCCTTCGTCACCGAGCAGGGCGGCCTGAACGCCGAGCTGGGTGCGGCCTACCGCCAGGGCATCCTGTCGCGCGGTGGCACCGAAGACCCGATGCAGATGTACGTGAACTGGCGCGGCAAGCAGCCCGACGCCGAGAACCTGCTGTACCGCCGCGGCCTGAAGAACAAGAGCGACGACTGATCGCCCCGGGTTCTCCCACGCTGCAACCAGGAAGGGCGCCGTCGGCAACGACGGCGCCCTTTCCTTTGGGCGCGGGTGAACAAGGTTCTGGCTGGATTTGGAGAGGCCAGCAAAGCAAGCGGAACCAATCGCCGCAGGCTTGCTCCAAGCCGGCCTGCTTGTTCCGAACCGAGTCGCGCATGCCGCAGGACTGGCTGATTCACCCCCACCTCCAGCAGTCCGCGCTCGAAGCACGGGCGCGGCTCAGACAGTGGCGAAGTCGCCCCGGCGAGACGCTGTTCCACCTGCTCGCCATGCTCGCGCTGGCGATGCTTGCCACATTCTTCCTCGGCGCCCTGTCCACACGTCTGTCGCCTCTGGTCGAGGCGTGGCGAGGCCATGGAGGGTCAGCCCTTGGGCTGTTCGTCCTGATCGCCCTGGCAGCGCTGCAGCGCCGGGCTCGTCGATTCGAAGCGGCCTCTCGCGCAATCGACTGGCTTTCTGCACTGCCTGTCGGCCTCACCCTGCAGCGGCGCGGCCAACGCCAGCATCTGCTGCTCGGCCTCGGGCTCGGGCTGCTCTGGGTTCTGGCAGGCTCGCTGGCCGCGCTGGCTTCACGCGTACTCGCGCCCCACGAGGCCCTTGTTCTGGCGACGCAGGGCATGGCGGCCGTCCTGCTCGCGGGGGGCCTGACCCTCGCTCTGCAGAGCCGCCCGGGCCGACTCCAAGGCGCCAGGACGACCGCAAGCTCGGCCCCAGCCGAGGCGAAGCCGACTCTTGGCAGCGAAGCCCGGGGCTGGGCAGTCGCACCACGCTGGCTCGGTCCCTGGCCTGAACTCGGACAGCTGCAGCGCCGCAGCAGCCAGCGCGCCTGGCGCAGCGGTCGCGCCTGGGTCTGGCTCCTTCCACTGGGTCTCATGGTGCTGGCCGGCGAAGGCGCGCGCGTGTTGGCCGGCATGCTGCTGTTGGTGCTGATGCTGCCCTGGCTGCGCACCGCACTCGATGCCAGCGCCCGCGCACTGGCCGAGGCCGAACGCCTGCTGCTGGCGACGCCGCGCTCGCGTATCGAGTTCTGTCGCAGCGGCTGGCGCTACCCAGCCTCACGCGCGCTGCTGGCGAGCGTCGTGTGCGCGCTGGCCCTCTCGCTCTTCGGCGCGCCGCCACTCAACATCGCGCTCGGCGCGCTTGCTCTGCTGCTGCTCTGCGGACTGGAGATCGCGCTGATGCTGCACTACCCGCGCTCGCGCGCCCGCCAGCGCGGCCAGCTGATGGCCGAAGTCGCGCTGCTGCTGGTGCTGGCGCGCGAGGGTCTGGGGCCGGCCGTGCTGCTGCCGGCGCTCGGAATGATCGGATGGCACGCATGGCGTGCACGGAGACTGGCTTGAGCACGCACGCACTCGATATCCGCGACCTGCATCTGGCGCTGGGCGGCCGTCCCGTGCTGCAGGGCATCGACCTGAAGCTTCCACCCGGCGAGTTCCTGGCGCTCGCCGGGCCCAATGGCTCGGGCAAGAGCAGCCTGCTTCGCTGCATCGCCGGGCTGCTGCCCGCGCAGCGCGGAACGATCCTCATCTGCAGCCATGCGATTGCCGCCGACACCGCTGCGGCACGCGCGAAGTTCGGCATGGCGGTGGATCCCGCCGCCCTGCCCGGCCTGCTGACCGGGCGCGAATGCCTGCAGCTGTTCGCCCGCACGCGCGGGCTCGGCAAGGTGCCGGCCGCCACGCTCGCGCTTGCGGAAGCGCTGCGCTACAGCCCCTACCTTGACCGCCCGGTTGAGGAATACTCGCTGGGCACGCGACAGAAACTCGCGGTGCTGCTCGGCCTGATCGGCGAGCCGCCCCTGCTGCTGCTCGACGAGCCGCTCAACGGCCTCGATCCGCCCAGCGCCTGGGCGCTGAAGCGCCATCTCGCCGACCTCGCTGCGCGTGGCACCGCCATCGTGCTCGCCACCCACGCGATCGAACTCGCCGAGCGCCACGTGCATCGCGCCGTCCTGCTGGTGGATGGCCGCATGCGCTTGGATCTCGACCGCGCCGCGCTGGCGCTGCTGCGAGCGGATCCCGAGCGCTCCCTGGAAGCCGAACTGGTGGCCGCGATGGGCGCTTGAGCGCCTGCGTGCCCGAACCTGTGGCACCCGCCGTGGGTGCCGGGAGCGGGCACAATCGCAGGCCGATCCGTGCCGGAGCCCGCCATGCGCCACACCCGCCTCGCCGCCGCCCTGCTCGGCGCACTGCTCGCCCCTGCCGCCGCGTTCGCCGCGCCGCCGCTTCCGAGCGAGGCGCTGGTGCCTCCGGCCACCGAGCACGCGCCCAGCGCGCAGGTGCTGGCGCCGCAGATCCAGCGCTTTCGCGCCGACCTCGCCGCCATCGAGCACGTCAACGACATCGCCTGGGGCCAAGCCCGCCGGCGTGCGCTGGGTGAGCTCTACACCGGCTGGCTGACACGACTGGATTCGATGGACTTCGACGCACTGGGCCTCGAGGACCGGATCGACTGGATCCTGTTCCGCGGCGAGCTGCAGCAGCGCCAGCGCGAACTGGACTTCGAGCGCCAGCGTCTGGCCGAAGCCGCGCCCCTGCTGCCCAAAGTGGCGGCGCTGATCGAACTTGCGGAGGCACGCCGCGCCCTGCAGCAGGCCGAGGGCCGCAGCAGCGCCGGCGTGCTGGAGCACGCGCGGGCCGCACTGGCGGATCTGGATGCGCGCATCGAGGCCAAGGACGCTACGCTGTCGACGCTGTCGCCCGCCGTGGCGCATCGTGCCGCACGCGTGCTCGACGCCACCCATCGCGCGCTGAAGGACTGGCACGCGCATCAAGACGGCTACGACCCCGACTTCACCCATTGGGTCAGCAACCCCTGGCAGGCGCTCGACGCCCAGCTGCCGAAGACCGCCGAGCTGATCCGCAAGCGTTTGGCCGGGGTCGACAACCCCGAGGTGATCATCGGCGACCCGATCGGTCGCGAGGCGCTGATCGCCGCACTCACGGCGGAGCGCATCCCGTATACGCCGGAGCAGCTGGTCGAGATCAGCCGCCGCGAGCTGGCCTGGTGCCGCGAGGAAATGCAGAAGGCCGCGCGCGAGATGGGCTTTGCGGACTGGCGCGAGGCGCTGGAGGCCGTCAAGCAGAAGTCGCCGCCGGTGGGCCAGCAGCCGAAGCTGGTGGTGGAACTGGCGCGCGAGGCCATCGACTACCTCACCGACAACCAGCTGGTCACCGTGCCCGAGCTGTCGCGGCGCGACTGGCGCATGAACATGCTGAGCCCGCAGGCGCAGCTGCAGGCACCGTTCTTCCTCGGCGGCCGCGATGTGTGGGTGGCCTATCCGCATTCGAGCATGCCGCACGAGAAGCAGCTGATGAGTCTGCGCGGCAACAACCGCCACTTCTCGCGCGCGGTGGTGCACCACGAGCTGATTCCCGGCCACCACCTGCAGTACTTCTACAACCTGCGCCACCAGACGCAGCGCCAGCTGTTCAGCACGCCGTTCTGGATGGAGGGCTGGGCGCTGTACTGGGAGCTGTTCCTGTACCAGCGCGGCTTCGCGCAGACCCCCGAAGACCGCATGGGCATGCTGTTCTGGCGCAGCCACCGCGCCGCGCGCATCCAGTTCAGCCTGGCCTTCCACCTCGGCACGATGACCCCGCAGCAGGCCATCGAGCTGCTGGTGAACGAAGTCGGCCACGAGCGCGAGAACGCCGCGGCCGAAGTGCGGCGCAGCTTCACCGGCGACTACGGCCCGCTCTACCAGGCGGCCTATCTGCTCGGCGGCCTGCAGTTCATGGCCCTGCGCCGCGAGCTGGTCGAATCAGGCCAGATGGGCGAGCGCGACTTCCACGACGCCATCCTGAAGGGCGGCACCATGCCAGTGGATCTGGTCCGTCTGCGCCTGCGCGGCGAGCTGCCGGACAAGGACCAGCCGCTCTGGCGCTGGGAGTGAGGTGCACCTGAGGCGCTGAGACGATCCGCCGCCGCAACGCAAACGGCCCCGCTGAGCGGGGCCGTTTGTCGTGGGCTCGGGCGGGCCGTGAATCAGTCGCCCATCAACTTCTGGCGATGCTCCCAGCGCTCCTGCGCGTCGAGGCACAGGGTGGCGATCGGACGCGCTTCGAGACGGTCGATGCCGATCTCCTCGCCGGTCTCCTCGCAGTAGCCGTAGGAGCCGTCGTCGATACGCTTCAGCGCCTTCTCGATCTTGTTGATCAGCTTGCGATAGCGATCGCGCGTGCGCAGCTCCAGCGAGTTCTCGGTCTCGCGGGTGGCGCGCTCGGCCTCGTCGCCGACGTCACGCACTTCCTCGCGCAGGTTGTCGATGGTCTGCTTGGATTCCTCGACCAGTTCGGCGCGCCAGTTGATGAGCTTCTGGCGGAAGTACTCGAGGTGCTCGGGGCACATGTACTCCTCGTCCGCCTTGGGCTTGTAGCCCTCGGGCAACTCGACGCGGATGATCTGGTGGGCCACCAGCGGCTCGGGCTGGGCGGCGGGACGGCTCGGGGCCACCGCGCGAGCGCGCGTGCCTTCGCCGCTGCCGGCGCCGCTGGACTTGGACTTGGTGACGCTTGGTTTCATCGTGTTCCCTGTTGCATTGGAGGCGTCCGTGCCCGCAGCGCGAGACTTGGCTGCAGTGGCCGGGGCGGCCGCGGTCGACACTTTAGCGGCCGCAGGTTCCGGTTTCTTGTCGGCCGTCGCGCTCTTGGCAGTCGCTGCGACGGGTTTTGCGGGCGCGGCCTTGACCATGCCGACGATCGCCTGAGTGATCGACTTGACCGCGGTCACCGCCTTCTTGGCGATGGCCGCGGGTTTGGCGGCGGCTGCGGCCTTGGCGGGCGGCTTTGCGGCCGGCTTGACCGAGGTCTTGGCAGGCAGCTTCGCTGCCGGCTTGGCTAAGGCCTTGGCGGCGGGCTTCGCTGCCGGCTTGGTCGAAGGCTTGGCGGCGGGCTTGGCCGATACCTTGGTCGCGACCTTCGACACGGGCTTCGCTGCAGGCTTGGCTGCAGGCTTGGCTGCAGGCTTGGCAGCAGGCTTGGCAGCTGGCCTGCCCCCCGCCTTCGCCGCAGACTTCACGGCGGGCTTCGCGGCCTTGGCGACAGGCTTTGACGCAGCCTTGGCGACGACCTTCGCGCCCTTCGCTACGGGCTTCGCCGCGGGCTTGACCGCCTTGGCCGGAGCCGCCTTCGATTTCGACGCTGCGGCCGCCTTGGCCGGTGCTTTCACCGCTTTCGACTTCGCTGCCACGATAGCCCTTCCCTTGTGTGAGTTGCTTGAGGCTCAGCGGGCGCGTGTTATAGCCTGTCGCCCGCTCTGCGGCAAGCAAAACCGCGCCTGCCCGAAGCCCCTGCAAGTTCCGCCTGCCGCGCATCCGCAGGGTACTTCGACGTGCATTCACGTCCGCGCTGTCGTCGTCTTTCCCACTCAATCCGACCGGCCTGCCCGTGCGTCGATTCCTGATCCTACTCCTGCGCGGCTACAAGCGATTCATCAGCCCGCTGCTGGGCCAGCACTGCCGCTTCCACCCGAGCTGCTCGGAGTATTCGATGCAGGCCATCGAACGCTACGGTGCAATCCGCGGTGGCTGGCTCACCGCGCGTCGTCTCGCGCGCTGCCAGCCCCTGTGCGACGGCGGCCTGGATCCTGTCCCCGACACCTGGCCCAAGCGGGGCGAGCATCGCCGCTGTCGCTGCGGCGAGGCGGGAACGCCCGGAGACACCGCGGAAAGCGCAGCCGCCAGCACTCCGCCCGCCGGCCCCAACACGGATGACCCTCGCCGATGCGCGTCCTGCTGAACCTGCTGCTTCTGCTGGCTGCCCCTGCGCTGCATGCGGGCCCGATCCCCGAACGTCTGGCGCAAGGCGGTGTAGCGATCGTCCAGCTTGCGCCCGGCGAGCACGCCGAGCTCGACGGCCGTACGCTCAAGGTCTCGCCCGAGGGCTGGCTGGTCTTCGGGATTGGCCGCGAAGCGACCGGCGCACTGGAGTTCGTCCGCATCGACCGCGACGGCAGGCGTCACGCCCATCGGATCCGCATCGTGCCGCGCGACTTCCGCATCGAGCGGGTCAACGGCCTGCCGCAGCGGACAGTCACGCCGGACCCGGCGATCGCCGAGCGCATCGCCCGCGAGCAGGCGGCGGTGGGCAAGGCGCGCGAGCGCAACGACGACCGCATCGATTTCGCGGCGGGCTTCCTGCGGCCCATCGAAGGCGGCCGCATCAGCGGCGTCTACGGCAGCCAACGCATCCTCAACGGCGAGCCGCGCGCGCCGCACATGGGGCTCGATATCGCCGTGCCGACGGGCACGCCGATCCGGGCGCCAGCGGCGGGCGTCGTCAGCTTCGTGGGGCCCGATCTGTTCCTGACCGGCGGCACCGTGCTGCTCGACCACGGTCACGGTCTGTCGTCCAGCTTCCTGCACCTGTCGCGCATCGATGTGCGCGAGGGCCAGCGCGTCGAGCGCGGCGAGACGCTCGGCGCGGTCGGCGCCACCGGCCGCGCCTCGGGCCCGCATCTGCACTGGGGCCTCAACTGGTTCGAGACGCGACTCGATCCGGCCCTGCTGCTGCCCTGAATCCTCCCTCTTCTCCACCCTTTCCGAGGCCCACCATGCCTTCCTTCGACATCGTCTCCGAAGTGGATGCCCACGAACTCACCAACGCGGTCGACCAGGCCAGCCGCGAGCTGGGCAAGCGCTTCGACTTCCGCGGCACCTCGGCCGCCTTCGAGCTGGAGGACAAGACCGTCAAGCTGCGCGGCGACAGCGAGTTCCAGCTGCAGCAGCTGATGGACATCCTGCGCCAGCGCCTGACCGCACGCGGCATCGATATCCGCTGCCTGGAGCCCGGCGATATCGAGACCAATGTCGCCGGCGCGCGCCAGGCGGTGAAGATCAAGCAGGGCATCGAGCAGGCCACGGCCAAGAAGATCGTCGCCGCGATCAAGGCCAGCGGCATCAAGGTCGACAGCCAGATCCAGGGCGAGAAGCTGCGCGTCAACGGCAAGAAGCGCGACGACCTGCAGGCGGTGATCGCGCTGCTGCGCAAGAGCGATTTCGAGCTGCCGCTGCAGTTCGACAACTTCCGCGACTGAAGCAAGCGCGATCGCGCGAGAGACAGGGCGTGGCTGCAACGCCGCGCCCTGTCGGTGGCGGCTAGCCCACCCGCTGCAGGATGTCGTCGCGCGCGCGCAGCAGGGCGGGTCCGACTTCGCCGACCAGGCGCTCGCGGGTCATGCTGTAGACGGGCCCATTGACCGACAGCGCCAGCAGGCGCTCGCCGCCCTGGATCGGCAGCGGGACGCCGACGGCGTAGAGCTCGGGCATCCAGTCGCCCAGCGAGAACACGAAGCCGTGCGCGGCGAAGTCGGCGCGGGCCTGCTCGACGCCCGCCGTCACTTCGGCGCGCTGCGCCTTGGGCACGCGCTGCAGCAGTGCGGCCATGGCGGCCTCGTAGCGCGCCGGCTCAAGCCCCGCAAGGTAGGCGCGCCCCAGCGCCGTCGTGCCATGCGGCAGCCGCTCGCCGATCTCGCGGCGGATATGGAAGGCGTTGCTGCCGTGGCAGACCTCGAGCACCACCATCTGGGTCTGGTCGAGTGCACCCAGGATCACGCTGGCCTGCACCTCTTCGGCCAGCGCCTGCATCAGCGGGCGCGCCACGGTGCGCACATCCTCGCCGGCGAGGAAGGCATGGCCCAATGCGAGCACGCTGGCGCCCAGCGCGTACTTCTCCAGCTTCTGCGAGTGCTCCAGATAGCCGAGCCGGGTCAGGGTATAGGTCAGGCGCGAAACGGTCGGACGCGGCAGGCCGGTGCGGCTGGCGATCTCGCTGTTGGCCAGCCAGCGCTCGCTGCGCTTGAAGCAGCGCAGGATCGCCAGGCCGCGCGCCAGCGCGGTGACGAAGCGGCGATCGCGGGCCTCTTCGGCGCGGATGCCGGCCTCGGTGGCCAAGGTGTCGTCGGCGGCGGTGCTGGCGGTGTCGTTCCGGTCGGTCATTGCCCTGTGATTCCCTGCGTGGTTCAGCTCCAGCGCTTCAGCTCGAGCTTGGCGATGTGGTTGCGATGGACCTCGTCGGGGCCATCGGCCAAGCGCAGGGTACGCGCCATCGCGTAGGCGTACGCGAGCGGAAAGTCATTACTCACGCCGCCGCCGCCATGCACCTGGATGGCCCAGTCGATCACTTGGCAGGCCATGTTCGGCGCGGCGACCTTGATCATGGCGATCTCCTTGGCCGCCACCTTGTTGCCGACCGTGTCCATCTTCCAGGCCGCGTTGAGGGTGAGCAGGCGGGCCTGGTCGATCAGGATGCGCGCCTCGGCGATGCGCTCGCGGGTCACCCCCTGCTCCGCCACGGCGCGGCCGAAGGCATGACGATTCAAGGCGCGCTTGCACATCAGCTCCAGCGCACGTTCGGCCAGGCCGATCAGTCGCATGCAGTGGTGGATGCGGCCCGGCCCCAGTCGCCCCTGGGCGATCTCGAAACCCCGGCCCTCGCCGAGCAGGATGTTCTCCTCCGGCACCCGCACCTTGTCGAAGACGATCTCGCCGTGACCGTGCGGCGCGTCGTCGTAGCCGAACACCGGCAAGTGCCGCAGCAGCTGCACGCCCGGCGTGTCCATGGGCACCAGGATCATCGACTGCCGCAGGTGCGGGCTGGGGTGGTCGGGTTGGCTCTGACCCATCACGATCAGGATCCGGCAGCGCGGGTCGTTGGCGCCCGAGCTCCACCATTTGCGGCCGGTGATGACGTAGTCGTCGCCGTCGCGCTCGATGCGCGTGCGGATCTGGGTGGCATCGGACGAGGCCACGTCGGGCTCGGTCATGGCGAAGCAGCTGCGGATCTCGCCGGCCAGCAGTGGCTCAAGCCACTGCGCCTGCTGCGCCGGTGTGCCGTAGCGCTCAAGCACCTCCATGTTGCCGGTGTCGGGCGCGCTGCAGTTGAACACCTCCGGCGCGATCGGCGAGCGGCCCATCAGCTCGCACAGCGGCGCGTACTCGGCATTGCTGAGGCCCGCGCCACGCGCGGACTCGGGCAGGAACAGATTCCAAAGCCCGGCCGCTTTCGCCTTGGCCTTCAGCGCCTCGACCACACGGGTCGGCACCCAGGCGTTGCCGGCGCGGCGGTTGGCCTCGACCTCGTCGAAGAAAGCGGCCTCGTTGGGATGAACCTCGGCCTGCATGAAGGCCTCGACGCGGGCCAGCAGGTCTTGCGTGCGCTGCGAGTACTCGAAGTCCATCAGGGCGCTTCCTTCTGTGCGATGGTCCAGGCCAGCTCGGCCAGCGGCACGGCCTGCTTGCCCATTTCTGCGCCCTTGCTGGACGCGGCGTTGCCGGCCAGCGCGCGGGCCAGCACGCCCTGCAGAATCGCAGCGAGCCGGAACAGGTTGAAGACGAGGTAGGTGTTCCAGTGCGCGGGTCGGCCGGCGCTGCCGAGCTCGACGCCAGCAAGCCTGCAGTACTCGGCGATGTACTCGGCCTCGCTTGGAATGCCCAGGGTTTCGATATCGACGCCGGCCAAGCCGCGGAAGCCCGCACCGGGCATGCGCCAGGTCAGGGTGCTGTAAGCGAAGTCGACCAGCGGATCGCCGAGCGTCGACAGCTCCCAGTCCAGCAGGGCGCGGATCTCGATGGAATCTGGCGCGAAGATGAAGTTGTCGAGGCGCAGGTCGCCGTGGACGATGCGCACCGCATTCGGCGGCGGCAGGTGCGCGGGCAGCCATTCGATCAGGCGCTCCATCGCTGCGATCGGTGGCGCTTCGGAGGCCTGGTACTGGCGGGTCCAGCGACTGGTCTGGCGCTCCAGGTAATTGCCCGGTGCGCCGTAGTCCTCGAGCCCGACCGTCGCAGGTTCAATCGCATGCAGGGCAGCGATGGTCCGCGCCATCGACAAAAAGGCCTCGCGCCGCTGTGCGGGTTCAAGCCCGGGCAGCTTCGGGTCCCAGAACACCCGGCCCGGCACGTGGCGCATCACGTAGAAGGCGGTGCCGATGACGGCCTCGTCTTCGCAGAGCGCAAGCGCCTCGGCCACCGGCACGGCGCTGCCACGGAGCGCGCGGATCACCCGGTACTCGCGATCGACCGCATGCGCCGAGGGCAGCAGCTTGCCCGGCGGCTTGCGACGCAGCACCAGGCGCTCGTTGCCCACTTCGAGGTAGTAGGTCGGGTTGCTCTGCCCGCCCTCGAACTGCCAGAGCTTCAGCGCCCCTTCGAAGCCCAGCGTCTGCTTCAGCCACAGGGCGAGAGCGAGCTCGTCGATACGATGCGCCTCGCGCACAGCGGTGACACCGGCGGGCAGGACCATCAGAGCACGCTCATGCCGCCGTCGACGGCGATGTTCTGGCCATTGATATGTGCCGAAGCATCCGAGGCCAACAGCACGGCGAGACCCTTGAGATCCTCATCGCCACCCATCTGCCCGCGCGGCGTCAGACGGGTCAGCAGCTCGTGCGAGCGCTCGATGATCTTGTCGGCCATCTTGCTGCTGAAGAAGCCGGGGCAGATGCCGTTGACGGTGATGCCGCGCCCGCCCCACTCGGCGGCCAGCGCGCGGGTCAGGTTGACCACCGCGCCCTTGCTGGCGTGGTAGGCGGCGGCGCACAGCACTTCCGGCGGCGAAGCGCCCAGCCCGGCGACGGACGACACGTTGATGATCCGTCCCTTGCCCTGCGGCAGCAGGCAGCGTCGAGCCACTTCCTGGGTCAGCGCGAACAGGGCATTCAAGTTCAGGTCGATGACCTTGGCCCAGGCCTCGGGCGGGTGCTCTTCGGCACGCGCCCCCCAGGTGGCCCCGGCGTTGTTGACCAGGATGTCGATGCGGCCGAAGCGCGCCAGCGCGGCGTCCACCAGGACTGCGGCTGCACCCGGCTTGGCGATGTCCATGGGCACGGCCAGGACGTCGGCCCCCTGCGCTTCGAGCTGCGCTTGGGCCTGCGCCAGCTCCTCGGCCTTGCGCGCGGTGATCACCAGTCTGGCGCCCATCTCGGCCAGACCCTCCGCGATCTGCAGGCCGAGCCCGCGCGAGCCGCCAGTGACGACGGCGACGCGGCCGCCGAGTTCAAACAGTTGACGTACGCCCATGGTGATGCGCTCCCTTCGCCTGAATCAGGCTGTGTTGATCTGCGGAATATGATTCTGCACGTAGGCACCAAGGATACCCGCCCGAAAGGCCGGGCGATGGCGGCCGCCCCGCCTGCCCGCTGGCTCGAATCGCAAGCGCCGGGGCCGACGGGTATCCGTGCGGACCGCAGCTGCGGTCGCTGCCGCGCGATGGCAGCGACGCCGAGAATGCGGATCGAGGTCCTTGGATCGACCGCGACGCAGGCCAATACCGACTCGCGCCTCGCACCAAAGCGGCTGCACGCAGCCTGGTTTCTGGGCGTCAATTCCACTTTGTCTGTGTGCTTGCGCAGATTCGAATCCGGCAGGCACCGCTCGAAAGGTATGAATCCGGGAATTGCCTTGACTATTGGCATTCGGCTATAAAACGCTGTGTTCCACGTCAGTGCGAACACTCGGAGCGCGTCAACCCAAAAAAATCCAGAGTCCCCTGAAGGAGCCATTCCATGTCCATCGACCTGACCGGTCTCAGCCCGCAACAGCTGGACGAGCTGATCGCCAAGGCCGCGGAAACCAAGCGCAATCTGCACAAGCAGCGCATCAACGACGTCCGCAAGAAGCTCACCCAGATCGCCAAGGACGAGGGTTACTCGATCGAGGAACTGTTCGGCAAGGGCGGCAAGGGCGGCAAGGGCAGCGTCGGCGCGAAGTACGCCAACCCGGCGGATCCCTCGCAAACCTGGACCGGCCGCGGCAAGCGCCCGAACTGGTTCAAGGATGCGCTGGCTTCGGGCGCATCGGAGGAATCGCTGCGCGTCGGCTGATTCTGCGGACGCGGCAACACGGAACGCCGGCCCCAGTGCCGGCGTTCTGCTTTCTGCGGGGCTCGGCAAATGCGCGGCAGCGCTCAGAGACTGCGGCGCGGAGGAATCAGCAGGTTGCCGAAAAGCAAACCGGCGACCAGCGAAATCAGCACGGTGATGACCGTGAATCCCGCATCCAAACCGAGAAACACATCACGCTCGAAAACGAATGACAGGCTGCGAAAGCCCACGCTGCCCGGCACCAGAAGAATCATGCCCGGCACCCGCACCACCGCGCCCGGGCGACTGAAAGTCCGCGCGTAGAGATTGCTTGCGGCACTCACCGCCATGCCGGCCATGAACACACCGGCTTCGTTGCCCAGCGCCGCACCGCCATAGCGACTGCACAGATAGCCCAGAACGGCTGAGGCCATCACCACCGGATAATCGCGGCGATCAGCGCGGAAAAGCACGGCGAAGGAATAGGCGGCCACCAGCAGTGCCGCCCACTCCAGCCATTCCGGCGGCACCGGCATCGGAGGCTCAGCCGGCACCCAGCCCAACAGGCGCGCGAACTGGGTGGCCGCCACGGTGCCAAAGGTCAGTTTCAGTAGCGTGGAAACCGCCCCCGCAAAGCGCGCAGTGCCCGCCATCAGATGCTGGCTGGACAACTCCGACACCGCGTTCGCGAGCGTCAGGCCGGGCAGCAGCACGATCAGGCTGGCCACCACGACCGTCTTCAGGTTGATCGGCACCAGCCAGAAGGCCACCGCCGTCGCCAGCAGGGTTGCCAGGAGCGCGGCAATGGCGTCCAAGCCCTCGGACAGGCGCGGACGCCCGGCACCCAGCACATAGAGCAGGCCGATCACCCAACCGATACCGGCAGCGGTCGCGATATCGGCCCAGGCCGTGCCCAGCAGGCCGGCCACGCTGGCCGAGGCCAAGCCGAAGCTCAAGGCGGTCAAGGCCTGCGCGCCCGGCCCCGACGGCGCCTTCAGCTCGCGCAGCGCGCGCGAACCTTCGTTCAGGCTCATCTCGCCGGCCAGCACCTTCTCGGCGATGGCATCCGCCGCGCACAGCCGGGCCAGATCGACATCGCCGGGCTCCAGCCTTACGACCCGGGTGGTTTCAGCGGCGGGCGCGCCCTCGGCGACCACGGCGTCGGCATCCACCACCGACAGGATCAGCCCGGTCGGGTTGGCCATGGGCTGGCAGCGCAGGCGCAGTCGTGCTGCCACCTTGGAGATCGCCAACTCAAGGCGCTGGGCGGTGGTGCCATAGGTGTGCAGGCTGGCCGCGAGCTGCAGCAGGAACTCGATGCGATCGGCGTAGCTGGGCTGTGTGCTCATGGGCGTCGGGCATCGCGGGGCCGCCAAGGATAGCGGCTGCGCGAGTCACGCATGGACGCGCTCGCCGCATCGTGCGGGCGGGCATACTTCGCGCCCCTCGTCGCGCGGCCATAACGGAATCTGCATGCCCATCCAGTTCGGCCTCGGCGAAGCCTTCGCGCTGCTCAGCGCGCTGGCCTGGGCTGTGGGCGTGATCCTCTACAGCAAGCTCGGCACCTGGCTGCCGCCGTTGCAGTTGAATTTCATCAAGAATGCCCTCGTGCTGGGCATGCTGGCCGGCGCGGTGCCGCTGGTGCACGGCCTAGCCCTGCCCGACATGAGCGCCGCCGAAATCGCCATCGCCGTCACCAGCGGCGTGATCGGTCTCGCTCTCGCCGACACGCTCTACCTGAAGGCGCTGAATCAGCTCGGCGCCGGCCGCATGGGCATCATCGGCAACCTCTACAGCCCCTTCGTCATCGCCCTGTCCTTCGTCTTCCTCGGCGAACGCCTCGGGCCGCTGCAGATCGTGGGCTTCGTGCTGGTGAGTTCCGGCGTGCTGCTGGTGAGCAGCAAGCGCGAGCGCGACACCGGGGGCCCCAGCGTGCTGTCGGGCGTGCTGCTGGGCGTGCTCGCGATCCTGCTGATGGCGGTCGCCATCGTCATGGTGAAGCGCGTGCTGGAGGCGCAGCCCTTGGTCTGGATCAGCCTGATCCGCATGGGCGGGGCCCTGCTCGGACTGCTGCTGATCGTCGGCCTGCGCGGCGAGCTGCGCAGCCTGAACCCGCGGCACATGCGGGTGCACTGGCCGACCCTGCTGATCGCGGCCTTCGTGGGCCAGTTCCTGTCGACCCTGTTCTGGCTGGGCGGTTACAAGTACACCGACGCCATGGTCGCGGCCATCCTCAATGAAAGCTCATCGGCCTTCATCGTCCTGCTGGCCTGGCTGTGGCTGCGCGAGCCCATGGACCGCCGCCGCGCCTGCGGCATCGCCCTGGCGATGGCGGGGGTGGGCTGCATGGTGGTTTGAGGCCAGGCTCGGGCTTTGCGGCTGCGCGAGCCAGACCCTGCCGAGTCGCGATGTCCTGCATTCGACCGCGACCAGGTCGGGCCTGGCCCGGCAGCCCACGTCCCTCGATGGCGCCTACCCGCTCAGCGCATGCAGCCCTTGAGCGGCACCGCACGAACCAGGGGAATTTCACCCTGCTCGCCAGTGCTGAACCGATAGCTCATGGTGGCGGTGTTGCAGTCCTTGAAGACGAAGGTGGTGACGCCGGCACCCCGCGTGTCCAAGGACTGTTGCAGGCCCGAGAAACTGCCTCCGGTTGTCTGGTAGACCGTGCCCGCCGCTTCATCGCCGTCGATGTCGGTCAGCCCCGAGAACCAGAGGTGCTCAGCGGCTCGCGCCGCACCCGGAGCGCCCTGCGACCAAGTGAACCATGCGAACGCGAGCTTGCCTTGCTCTTCGAGCACATCGATATACACACCCTGCCCCGTGCGTTCGGGGTCGTACCAAGCACCATCGAGTCCCTCGGCGATCTCGAATGGCGGCGCCCCCGGCAACTCGGACTTGACGGTATAGCCCCAGAAACAGATCTGACCCCCGGTGTTCTGGATGAAGGCCTTGGGATTCTCCTCGACGAATCCGGGCCAGCCATCGCAGAGCTCGATGGCGAAGCCGCCGAAACCGTCCACGCTCTCGATGTGCCAGCGCCACAAACGCTGGTCGGGATCGCGGACATCGCGGTTGAAGCCGTCGCCGCCCGCGCCGATTTTGGCCAGCAGGATGCCCGGAATGTCCTCGCCCGGCCGCCCGCCGTTGGCGATGATCGCCCGCGCCTGGGCGATGTGTTCGGGGTCGCTCAAGGGGACGAGGAAGCTCTGGTTGCGCTCGGTCTCGATCTCGGCGATTTCGAACCAGACGGTTTCCGCGTGGGCGGACACGGAGAAGGAAAGGCTCAGGCACACAGATGCCGCGAGCTTGAGGGTCGGATTCATGCACTGCTCCTGGAAAGAGGGACCGCGGTGTCCGCACCACGCCAGACCGGGCGCGGCCAAGAATGGAATTCACTGGCGCCGGAACCCAGTCCCCCACGAATCCGGGCGGCGCTTTGTCCAGCTGCAGAACGGACGGCGGGAGCATGCCACAGAACCCCGAGCCCTTCATGCCGCAGGACGGCACCCGATCCAGCGGAAGGTCAGGTTCAGCCGCGGCGGCAATGCCCGGGCGCTCTTGGCGATGGCGTGCTGGTACAGGCTCTGGGTGCGCCCGGCCATCCGCAGCAGGCTGCCGTGGGGCAGCTCGAGCTTGAGCCGCTGGCGGCGCTCGGCGAGGTCGCGGAAGGCAAAGCCGCGTACCGCGCCCAGACTGAGCGAAGCGATCACCGGCTCTGGCCCCAGCTCGGGCTCGTCATCGGCGTGCCAGCCCATGCCGTCGGCACCGTCGCGGTAGAGGTTGGCGAGCACGCTGTTGAAGCGCGCGCCGCAGGCCTGCTCGATCCGCGGCTTCAGGCCGGCCAGCGCAGGCGTCCACGGCCGCGGCTCGAAGCGGGTGCGCGAATAGGTGTAGGCCGCACCGGGGTCGCCGATCCAGCAGGACAGCCGCGGCGAGGCGTGCTCGCGACCATAGAGCCGGATGCGGTGCTGCTCCCAGGGGATTTCAGCGCTGAGTGCCGCGAGCAGCGCATCGGCCTCCTCAGCCTGCAGGAAGGCTGGCGCGATCCGCAGTTCGGCGCCATCGAGCGCGATCTCGATCCATTCCATACGCTGAAGTATGCTTGCCAACCTCGCCGGCCAGGCCTGCCCCATGCAGGTCGCGCGCGTCGGCACTCTGCGGGCAAGACGGTCAAGACGCTGTCGCCTGCACGCCCCGCCACCGATAATGCCGCCCTTTACGCACACAGCCAGGAGCCAGCCATGAGCGAGCGCGATGTCATGGAATACGACGTGGTCACGGTGGGCGCAGGCCCTGCCGGCCTCGCCTTCGCCATCCGACTGAAGCAGCTCAAGCCGGATCTGTCGGTCTGCGTGATCGAGAAGGCCTCGACGATCGGCGCGCAGATTCTCTCCGGTGCGGTGATCGAGCCCGGCCCGCTGGACGAGCTGCTGCCCGGCTGGCGCGACAATCCGCCGCCGATCTGCGTGCCGGCCACCGAAGACGAGTTCTGGTTCCTCACCAAGACCGGCGGCTTCAAGTTCCCGATCGTGCCGCCGCAGATGAACAACCACGGCAACTTCATCGTCAGTCTGGGCGCCACCTGCGCCTGGCTGGCGCCGCAGGCAGAAGCCCTGGGCGTGGAGATCTACCCCGGCTTCGCTGCCGCCGAGACCCTGATCGAGGACGGCCGAGTGGTCGGCGTGCGGATCGGCGACATGGGCGTGGCCAAAGACGGCTCGCACAAGCCCGGCTACACCCAGGGCATCGACATCCGCGCCCGCATCACCGTGCTCGCCGAGGGCGCGCGCGGGCATCTCGCCAAGCAGCTCATCAAGCAGTACGGGCTGGATGCCAACAGCGATCCGCAGAGCTACTCGATCGGCATCAAGGAGCTGTGGCAGGTGCCGGAAGACCGCGTCACTCCCGGCAAGATCGTGCACAGCCTCGGCTGGCCGGCCGACTCGCGCACCTACGGCGGCAGCTTCCTGTACCACCTGACCGGCGGCCGCATCGCGCTCGGCTATGTCTCGGGCCTCGACTACCGCGACCCGAACTACCAGCCCTACGAAGCCTTCCAGCAGTGGAAGCACCACCCGACCGTGAAGCCGCTGCTGGACGGCGGCAGCATTCTCTCGGCCGGCGCGCGCGCCATCGTCACCGGCGGCTACCAGAGCCTGCCCAAGACGGAGATGCCGGGCGCGATCCTGATCGGTTGCGATGCCGGCCTGGTCAACGTGCCCAAGATCAAGGGTGTGCACCAGGCGATGCGCTCGGGCATGCTCGCCGCCGAGCACATCGCCAGCACCGATCAGGTCGAAGGCTGGGACGCCAAGCTGCGCGGCTCGGTGGTGTATTCGGAACTCAAGAAGGTCCGCAACTTCAAGCCCGGCTTCAAGAAGGGCCTGTGGTTCGGCCTGGTCAACTCGGGCTGGGAAACGGTGACCGGCGGCGCCTCGCCGTGGACGTTGAAGGTCAAGCCGGACTGGTCCTCGCTGCAGAAACTCAGCGAAGCCGAGAAGCCGAAGCGCGACTACGTCGACCGCAGCCTCGCCCCGCGCGACCGCCTGGCCGGCGTCTACTACGCCGCCACCGAGCACGACGAAGACCAGCCCGTGCACCTGCGCGTCGAAAACACCGACGTCTGCGTGACCAAGTGCGCCGAGGAATACGGCAACCCCTGCACCCGCTTCTGCCCGGCCGGCGTTTACGAGATGGTCGAGGACGAGGCCGGCAAGCGCCTGCAGATCAACGCCGCCAACTGCGTGCACTGCAAGACCTGCGACATCAAGGACCCCTACCAGATCATCAACTGGGTGACGCCTGAGGGGGCGGCGGGGCCGAACTACCAGAACCTGTAGCCGTGGCGAAGCCGCGAATCTCGTGGCTGCGGACACTGGGGCTGACGCTCGCCCTGGCCTTCCCCGTGGCCCCAGCGCTGTATCTGGAGCGGGAGTTCCGGCCGGCGGCTGAAGCGGGCGATGGGGGGAGTTTGCTGCCCAAGCCGTGGCTGGAGTTGCAGGGTGAACCCACGCCAATTCGAGCTGAAGCCACGCGCATGGCAGCAGTCGCGTTGACCCTATTCGAGCGAGATTTCCACGACCGCTCTGCACCGCCTTTTGACATTCAGTTCTCTGAGCTCAGCCGCTGTGACTCCCGCATCGTGGAAGTGGAGCGCGAGCGCCACCAGCTCTGGATCGCCGAAGCGTGGGCGGATACCCGATGGCTGCAGCTACGCATCGGTCGCGATGAAGCGCACCTGGACGAACACGTACTCGTCCAGAGGCCAGCACCACCTCCGACACAGGAAGATGACCCCGCGGAACACGCGGCTGGAGAGTCAGAAATTCTCGCCCGCGGATCGCAGCGCACCTTGAGCCGAATCCCCTTGGTCGAGCTGGAATCTCTTCGATCTGCTTGGAGCAGTCCGTCCTTGTGGAAGGTTCCTCACGCACAGACCCTTCATTTGGTGTGTCTTGATGGGAGGCACGTTGTGCTCGCCTCCTGCGTTTCTGGCGAACTGGAAGTCCGACTCCACCAATGCCTGGATGCCGATGACGCAGCAATCGATCGGTTGCTAAAGCAATTCGACGCTCTGTTGGAGACTGCTGAAACACACTCATCGCACTAGTCGGCCAGTAGACGGGCGGACGAGCTCCGCCCGAGTGCCCTCGTCAAGCATGAGAGTGACCTTCCAAGCGAAACGCTACATGGAGGTGGAGCGCCCCGCGTCAGCGAGTTCCGCATCGCGCTGCCCGGGTGAGTCGAGAAGGGCGTCCTCATCACCACCGGCCGCTTCAGCGCCTATGCCAAGGCCGATGCCAGCCGCGAGGGCGTGATTCCTATCGAACGCATCGACAGCGAGCGCCTGGTGGAACTTTTCGAAGATAAGGGCTTCGTCGCGAAGCCCAAGCAGATCCTCGCGATCCATCACGCAGTCTTCGACGAAATCAGGAAGCAGGTCTTCGAACCTTGGGCCGACTCGTCTGCGCACGCACATCGGAGCGCGAGGCGGTAGCGGCGCGGGCTTTGGGCCCCTCTCCCACTGGGAGAGGGGCTTCAAGAGCAGAGCGACCAATCCACTGACAAAACCGGGCGCACAAGGATCCGAGCGCGCTCCTGCGAATCCCGAATCCCGAATCCCAAGGCCGCGCAGCGGCCGTGATCCCGAACGCGCGCTCAGCGCGCGCTCACGGCAAGCGCCGGATCAAGGCCCCCAGACCGCCCAGCTTCTCTTCGATGCACTCGTAGCCGCGGTCGATGTGGTAGATGCGGTCGACCACGGTATCGCCGCGGGCGACGAGGCCCGCCAGCACCAGGCTGGCCGAGGCGCGCAGGTCGGTGGCCATGATCGGCGCGGCGGTGAGTTCGTTGACGCCGCGGATGATCGCGGAGTTGCCCTCGACGCGGATGTCCGCCCCCAGGCGACGCAGCTCTTCGATGTGCATGAAGCGGTTCTCGAACACCGTCTCGGTGACGATGCCGACGCCTTCGGCCACCGCATTCAGGGCCACGAACTGCGCCTGCATGTCGGTCGGGAACGCCGGGTAGGGCGCGGTGGTCAGATCGACCGCGCGCGGGCGGCGGCCCTGCATGTCGAGTTCGATGTAGTCGGCACCGGTGTTGATGTGGGCGCCGGCCTTCTCGAGCTTCTGCAGCACGGCGTCCAGCGTGTCGGCGCGGGTGTGCTTGCACATCACCCGGCCGCGGGTGATCGCGCCCGCCACCAGGAAGGTGCCGGTCTCGATGCGGTCGGCGATGACGTCGTAGCGGCAGCCATGCAGCCGCTCCACGCCATGCACGGTGAGCGTGCTGGTGCCGATGCCCTCGATCTGCGCGCCCATCGCCTGCAGGCAGTGGGCGAGGTCGGTAACCTCGGGCTCCTGCGCGGCGTTCTCGATGATGGTGGTGCCTTCGGCCAGCGTCGCCGCCATCAGGATGTTTTCGGTGCCGGTGACGGTCACCATGTCGAACACGAAGCGGGTGCCCTTGAGGCGCTTGGCGCGGGCGCGGATGTTGCCGCCCTCGACCGTGATCTCCGCTCCCATCGCCTGCAGCCCGCGGATGTGCTGGTCGACCGGGCGCGAACCGATCGCGCAGCCACCCGGCAGGCTCACTTCGGCCTGGCCGAAGCGCGCCACCAGCGGGCCCAGCACCAGGATCGAGGCGCGCATGGTCTTGACCAGCTCATAGGGCGCGACGAATCGGTCGGCACGGCTGGCATCGAGGGTGATGCGCATGCGGTCTTCGATGCCGAGCGTGACCCCCATCTGGCCCAGCAGCTCCAGAGTGGTGGTGACGTCATGCAGGTGCGGCACGTTGCCGATGTCCATCGGGCCGTCCGCCAGCAGACCTGCACACAGAATGGGCAGCACGGCGTTCTTGGCGCCGGAGATCCACACCTCGCCGCTCAGCGGGCCGTTGCCGGTGATCTGGATTTTCGCCATCGGATCAGCCCTCGCCGGCTTCGGCGGGGGTCTGGGTCTTCAGCGACAGCGCATGGATCGCGCCGCCCATCAGGTCGCCCAAGGTCGCGTAGACCATGCGGTGGCGGGCCAGCGGCAGCTTGCCGGCAAAGGCGTCGGAGATGACGAGGGCTTCGAAGTGCACGCCGTCGTCGCCCTGCACATGGGCGCGGGCGCCGGGCAGCCCGGCTTCGATCAGTTCACGGATGGTTTCAGGGGTCATGGGCAGGCTTGGCAGCGCCTCGCGTCCGGGATGCAGCGCGCCGGGCGCGGGCGGCCCCGGTGCGGGGCGGGGTAGAATGGCCGGCGATTCTAAAGCATCCCCGCCGGCCGTCCCGGCACCTGCCACAACTCGTCAGAATCCGCCGGCGTTCCGCTGCCCGCGGCCAAGCGCCACCCGACCGCCGTTTCTTCGGAATCCCTGAATCCCGCCATGAGCGCCCAAGTGCAGCCCCTGCCCTCTCTTCGCGACGCCAGCGGTCTCTCGGCCGAGACGCTGATCCACAGCGGGCGCGAGGTCATCGACGTTGAGCGCGACGCCATCGAAGCCCTGCGCGCGCGCATCGACCAGCACTTCGTCGCCGCCTGCCGGCTGATGTTCGCCTGCGAGGGCCGGGTGGTCTGCAGCGGCATGGGCAAGTCGGGCCACATCGCGCGCAAGATCGCAGCGACGCTGGCCTCGACAGGCACCCCGGCGTTCTATGTGCATCCCGGCGAAGCCAGTCACGGCGATCTGGGCATGATCACCGATGCCGATGTCGTCATCGCGGTGTCGAACTCCGGGGAAACCGACGAGCTGCTGACCATCCTTCCGGTGCTGCGCCGCCAGGGCAATCCGCTGATCGCGATGACTGGCCGGCCGGAGTCGACGCTCGCGCGCCTCGCCGACGTGCACCTCGACGTCAGCGTGCCGGCCGAAGCCTGCCCGCTGGGTCTCGCGCCCACCTCCAGCACCACCGCCGCCCTGGTCATGGGCGATGCACTGGCCGTGGCCCTGCTGGAAGCGCGCGGCTTCACCGCCGACGACTTCGCCCGCTCGCATCCGGCCGGCAGCCTCGGCCGTCGCCTGCTGCTGCACATCGGCGACATCATGCACAGCGGCGAAGAAGTGCCGCGGGTCGCTGCGTCCGCCTCGATCAGCGAGGCCGTGCTGGAGATCAGCCGCAAGCGCCTCGGCATGACCGCAGTGGTCGATGCCGACAACCGCCTGGTCGGCGTGTTCACCGACGGGGACCTGCGCCGGGCGATGGACGATCCCGGTTTCGACCTGCGCGCCACCATCGTCGAGAGCGTGATGACGCGCGCACCCAAGACCATCACCGCCGACAAGCTGGCGGTCGAAGCCGCCCGCCTGATGGAGTCGCACAAGATCAGCGCGCTGGTGGTGGTCGACGCTGAGCAGCACGCGGTCGGCGCCCTCAACATCCACGACCTGCTGCGCGCCCGTGTCGTCTGAGCTGCGTCATCTGTCCGCGAGCGAAGCCCGCGCCCGCGCCGCGGGCCTGCGCCTGGCTGCCTTCGACGTCGACGGCACGCTGACTGACGGCCGCCTTTTTTTCAGCGACGACGGCCGCGAGCTGAAGAGCTTCGACGTGCACGATGGCCAGGGCCTGAAGCTGCTGGGCGGCATCGGCGTCGAGATCGCCCTCATCACCGCCCGCACCAGCCCGCTGGTAGCGCGGCGCGCGGCCGATCTCGGCATCCGCCACCTGATCCAGGGCAGCCACGACAAGGGCGCGGCGCTGTCGGCGCTGTGCGCCAGCCTGCGCATCGAACCCGAGGCCGCGGCCTTCATGGGCGATGACCTGCCCGATCTCGCGGCCATGGCCGTCGCCGGCTTCAGCGTGGCGCCGGCGAACGCCCACGCCTGGGTGGCCGCGCGCGTCGACTGGCAGACCCGCGCGGCCGGCGGCCATGGTGCGGTGCGCGAGTTCTGCGATTTCGTCATCGAGGCCCAGGGCCGCAGCGCCGAAGTGCTGTCACGCTTCGTGCCGTGCTGAAGGCCATGCAGGCGCGCCAGATTCCCGTCCTGATCGGGCTGCTGTTGGCGGCGGCGGTGAGCAGCTGGCTGGTCTGGCTGCTGCGCGAACCGGCCCCGGCCCCGGCCCTGGTCGGGCCGCCGCGCTCGGACTACTTCCTCACCGATTTCTCGATGGTGGCTCTTGATGCCGAAGGCCGCGAAGCCTTCGCCGCCCGCGGCCCGCGGCTGGCCCGGCACCCGACGGCGGGCACGCTGGAGGTGAGCGCGCCGGAGTTCACGCTGCCGGATGCCGAGGGCGGCCGCTGGCTGGCGCGCTCCGACGCCGCCTGGGTCAGCGCGGACGCCAGCGAACTGCGCCTGCTGCGCGCCGTGCGCGTCAGTGCACCCGAAGGTGCCGACGGCCCGTCCGAGCTCAAAACCGAGCGGCTGGACCTGTTTCCGCGCGCGCGCCAGCTGCGCAGCGCCGATGCGGTGACCGCCTCCGGGCCCGGTTTTATACTCCGCGGGCTCGGCCTCGAGGCCGAGCTCGACACCCGCCGTTTCCGACTTCTCGACCAGGTGAGCGCCCGCTATGAGCCCCCTTCGCGCTGACGGCCGCCTGCTGGCTGGCATGTTTCTCCTTGCTGCGAGCGGCAGCGCGCTGGCGGCGAGCGCCGACCGCCAGCAGCCCGTCGACGTCTCCGCCCGCGCGGGCGATGCCACCCTCGCCGACGGCGATTCGATCCTGAGCGGCGAGGTGGTGATCACCCAGGGCAGCCTGGAGATCCGCGCCGACAAGGCGACGCTGACCCGCGCGGCCGGCGAGTTGAGCCGGGTGGTGTTCGAGGGCGAGCCTGCCTCGCTCAAGCAGATCGACGATCAGGGGCAGCCGGTCAGCGTGCGCGCCCGCAAGGTGACCTACACGCCGACCTCGAACGAGGTACTGCTGGAGGGAGCGGTCCAGGTCGACCGCCCCGAAGGCATGCTGCAGGGCGAAGTCATCACCTACGACATGGCCAATGGCCGCTTGAACGCCCGCGGCGAGGGCGCCAACGACCGCATCCGCATGAGTTTCCAGCCGCGCCCTAACGCTGCCGCCCCCGCCACTCCGACGGACGGCGGCTGATGCTCAGTGCCCGCAACCTGCGCAAGCGCTACCGCGATCGTGAGGTGGTGCGCGACTTCTCACTGACGCTCGACCGCGGTGAAGTCGTCGGCCTGCTCGGCCCGAACGGCGCCGGCAAGACCACCTGCTTCTACATGATCGTCGGCCTGGTGCCGGCGGACGGCGGCCAGATCCAGCTCGATCAGCAGGACATCACCGCCCTGCCCATGCACGCCCGTGCCCGCTTGGGCGTCGGCTACCTGCCGCAGGAGGCCTCTGTGTTCCGGCGCCTGTCGGTCGCCGACAACATCCTTGCCGTGCTTGAGCTGCGCGAGGATCTCGGGGACGTCGAACGCCAGCGCGAGTTGCAGGCCCTGCTCGACGAGCTGCAGATCGGCCACGTCGCCGACAGCCTTGGCGCAAGTCTCTCGGGCGGCGAGCGCCGCCGCGTCGAAATCGCCCGGGCGCTGGCGGCCAAGCCGCGGATGATGCTGCTCGACGAGCCCTTCGCCGGCGTCGATCCGATTTCGGTCGGCGAGATCCAGCGCATCGTGCGACACCTGAAGGCCCGCGGCATCGGCGTGCTGATCACCGACCACAACGTGCGCGAGACCCTGGGCATCTGCGACCGCGCCTATATCCTGAACGACGGCGGCGTGCTGGCGGAGGGCAGCCCGGCCGAGGTGCTGGAGAACGCCGAGGTGCGCCGCGTCTACCTGGGCGACGGGTTCCGGATGTGATGAAACCCTCCCTGCAACTGCGGATGGGCCAGCAGCTGACGCTGACCCCGCAGCTGCGGCAGGCGATCCGCCTGCTGCAGATGTCGACCGTAGAGCTGGAAACGGAGCTGAACGAGGCCATCGAGTCCAACCCGCTGCTGGAGCGCGCCGAAGACGCCGATCCGCAGGCGGCGGGCGGAGACGAAGCCTCGGCGGCCGCGGACGCCGAGGCCGCAGGCGCTGGCGGCAACGAAACCGGTGCCGACGAGGCCGCGACCGAGGTCCTCGAAAGCCCGCTCGACTACGAACCGGACTGGGACCTCGAAACCGCGGCCGGCAGCGGCAGCAGCGGTGGCGACGGCGAAGATCGCCTGGAGAGCCTGCAGGGCACGGTTACCGAAAGCCTGCATGACCACCTGCTGTGGCAGCTCGGACTCTCGCATCTGTCGGCGCGCGACCAGGCCATCGGCCGCGCCCTGATCGACGCCATCGGCGACGACGGCTATCTGCAGGAGGACTTCGACTCGGTGCGCGCCACCCTAAGGCCGGAGATCGAGGCCGACGCCGATGAGCTGCAGGCCGTGCTGGCGCACATCCAGCAGTTCGATCCGCTGGGCGTGGGCGCACGCACGCTGGCCGAGTGCCTGTGCGTGCAGCTGCGCGCCCAGCAGGACGACAGCCCCGCCTGGGCGCTGGCGCAGAAGATCGCGCGGGGTCATCTGGAGGACCTGGCCCGCCTTGGCACCCTCAAGCTGGCCCAGCAGCTGAAGCTCGACGCAGAACGGGTGGCCGAGGCCGTGGCCCTGCTGCGCAGACTGGATCCAAAACCCGGCGCCAGCTACGGCGGCGAACGCGTCGAGTATGTCGCGCCCGATGCCTATGCCTGGCGCCAGGGCGGGACCTGGCGCGTCAGCCTGGCGCCCGGCTGCCTGCCGCGCGTGGGCATCAACCGACAATACGAGGCGATGATCGGCGTGGCCGCGCGCGGCGATGCCAGCTATCTGCGCGGCCAGCTGCAGGAAGCGCGCTGGCTGATCCGCTCGCTGGAAACCCGCGCAGACACCATCCTCCGCGTGGCCGAATGCATCGTCCGCCAGCAGAGCGCCTTCCTCGAACACGGCCCCGAGGCCATGCGTCCGCTGGTGCTGCGCGAAATCGCCGAGGAGCTCGAACTGCACGAGTCGACGATTTCGCGGGTGACCACCCGCAAGTATCTGCACACCCCACGTGGGACCTTTGAGTTCAAGCACTTCTTCTCGTCGGGCGTGTCCACGGTCGACGGTGGCAGCGCTTCCAGCACGGCGATCCAGGCCATGATCAAGCGCCTGATCGATGCGGAATCCCCGCGCAAGCCCCTGTCGGACGCTCGCCTGACCGAGCTGCTGCAGGCGGAGGGCATCTCGGTCGCGCGGCGGACGGTGGCGAAATACCGGGAAGCGATGAGCATCCCCTCCTCAAACGAGCGCCAGCGGGTAAGCTGAGCGCCAATGGCCCATCCAGACGATCCCGGCATCCCGATCCACTCCCGCCCATCGCGCATGGGCCTTGCCGCGATGGGCGAAGCCCCCGGCGGCGCCGGAGCACCCGTCTGCAGACCGACACTCCGGTTTTTGCAGCGCGAACTTGGTTCGCGCCTCCTGATCCCAACCTGTTCTGGAGCGGCCCTTGCATGCCGCTCCTTGCCGCGCGGCTTGACCGCCGCGCCCTCCCCTGCCGCCTGGAACGTGCCGGCAGCGGGCTCCAACCGGACGTTCCCCTAGGAGGTTCCAGCCATGCGATTCGATATCAGTGGTCACCAGATCGATGTCACCGCCGCCCTGCGCGAGTACGTCGAAACCAAGCTGGCGCGCCTTGAGCGCCACTTCGACCACCTGCTCGATGTCCATGTGATCCTGTCGGTCGACAAGCTCGACCACAAGGCCGAAGCGACCCTGCACGCCGCCGGCCGCCACATCCACGCCGAGTCGGTGGCGGAGTCGATGTACGCCGCCATCGATCTGCTCGCCGACAAGCTGGACCGCCAGGTGGTCAAGCACAAGGAAAAGCTGACCGACCACCACCGCGGCGACGCACCCTCGCGCAACGGCAGCTTCGGCTAGTACCCTACGCCGCCGGGCCGGCCCTGCTGGCCCGGCGGCCCGCCTTCCCCAGGCAATGACACCATGCTCCTGATCGACCTCCTGACGCCTGCCCGCACCTCGGTCGGCGTCAGCGCCACCAGCAAGAAGCGCCTGCTGGAAACGCTCGCCGCCAGTCTGGCCGATGGCCAGGGCGAAGCCTGCGAGCGCGCCATCTTCGACAGCCTGTTCGCCCGCGAGAAGCTGGGCTCGACCGGGCTGGGCCATGGCGTGGCGATTCCACACGGACGCACGCCGGGGCTGAGCAATGCCATTGGCGCTTTCGTGCGCCTTTCCGACGGCATCGATTTCGGCGCGATCGACGGCGCCCCGGTGGATCTGGTATTCGCCATGGCGGTGCCGGAGCACTTCAGCCACCAGCATCTGGTGCTGCTCTCGCAGCTCGCCGAAATGTTCGGCGATTCAGGCTTCTGCCAGCGCCTGCGCAGTGCGCCCGACAGTGCCAGCCTCTACGCCCTGCTGGCGGACTGGCAACTCACCCACGCCGCCGCCTGAGCGCAGGCGCGGACGCATGGACGCCCGCATCAGCGCCCGCGAGCTCTATGAGCAGCTGCAGGAACGCCTGGGCCTGCGCTGGCTCGCCGGACAGCGCGGCGAGCGCCGCGAGATCGAGCCCGGCGAACATCTCGCCCGCAGACCTTCGCTGGCCGGCTACCTCAATACGATCCACGCCAACAAGGTGCAGATCATCGGCGCCGAAGAGCTGGCCTACCTCGACGCGCTGGATTCCCGCCAGCGCTGGGAAACCCTCGCCAAGATCATGAACGCGCGGCCCTTGGCCCTGCTGGTAAGCCGCGACCAGTCGGCGCCGCCGGACCTGCGCGACGCCTGCAACGAGACCGACACCCCGCTGTGGAGCTCGCCGCGCCGCGGCCATGAGCTGCTGACCTACCTCCAGTACCACCTGGCACGCGCACTGGCGCGCAGGCTCACCCTGCACGGCGTGTTCATGGAGGTCTATTCGATCGGCGTGCTGATCACCGGCGACTCCGGCTCGGGCAAGAGCGAGCTGGCGCTGGAACTGATCACCCGTGGCCATCGGCTGGTGGCAGACGATGCGCCTGAATTCACCCAGATCGCCCCGGATGTGCTCGACGGCACCTGCCCCGAGCTGCTGCAGGACCTGATCGAAGTGCGCGGCTTGGGCATTCTCAACGTGCGCGAAATGTTCGGCGACACCTCGGTGAAGCGGAACAAGTACCTGCGCCTGATCGTCCACCTCGAGCGCTACGATCCCGCCGCGCCACCTGCCACCCTGGATCGCCTGCACGGCGACCGCAGCCATCGTCGCGTGCTGGATCTCGACATCCCGCAGATCACCCTGCCAGTGGCGCCGGGCCGCAACCTCGCCGTGCTGGTCGAGGCGGCGGTGCGCTCGCACATCCTCAAGTCCAAGGGCGCCGACCCCGCACAGACCTTCATGGACCGCCAGGCCCACCAGATGCGGAAACTCGAATCATGAACGCTCCCACCGATGCGACGCCGGCCGCGGCGCAGGCGCAGGCGCAGGTGCTGGTCGTCAGCGGGCTGTCGGGCTCCGGCAAGTCGGTGGCCTTGCGCACCCTGGAGGACCTCGATTACTACTGCGCCGACAACCTGCCCGCCGAGCTGCTGCCGCAGTTCGTGGACAGCGTGGTCGACGGCGATCGCGACGCCACCCGCCTCGCCGTGGGCATCGATGTGCGCAATCGGGTCGAGGACCTCGCCGATCTGCCGCGCTCGCTGGCCGCGCTCGGCCAGGCCGGGCACGGCTACCGGCTGGTCTTTCTCGACACCCGCGACGAGGTGCTGATCAAGCGCTTCAACGAGACCCGACGGCGCCATCCGCTGTCGCGCCATGGCCTGCCCCTGGCCGAGGCCATCGCCCGCGAGCGCGAGCTGCTGCGGCCGCTGATGGCGCTGGCCGATGCGGTGATCGACAGCAGCGAACTCAACGTCCACCAGCTGCGGCGCAAGATCACCACCGAGATCGCCAGCGTCTCCTCCGCCACGCGGCTGTCGATCCTGCTCGAATCCTTCGCCTACAAGCACGGCCTACCCGCGGACGCCGACTTCGTGTTCGACGTGCGCTGCCTGCCGAACCCGCACTGGCTGCCCGCGCTGCGGCCGCTGTCCGGCCGCGACGCGGCCGTACGCGAGCACCTGGACGAACAGCCGCTGGTGCGCGACTACCTGGACCTCGTCATCCGCTTCCTCGACAGCTTCCTGCCACGCTTCGAGAGCGACAGCCGCAGCTACGTCACCATCGCCTTCGGCTGCACCGGCGGCCGCCATCGCTCGGTCTACTGCGCGGAAGCCGTAGCCAGCCACCTGCGCGAGAATGGCCGCGAACAGGTGGTGACCTTCCACAGGGAGATCGAATGAGCTTCGCTCGGGAATCGGGAATGGGGAATCGGGAATCGGAGAAGCGCCGCGTATCGGCGTCGGTCGTACACGCGTCGCTGCCCGGAGGAAGCCTCTGATGGCCGTCGGGATTCTGCTGCTGACCCATCCGGGGATCGGCACCGCGCTGCGCGCCGTGGTGCAGAAGGTGCTGGGCAATCCGACCCTGCCGGTCGAGGTGCTGGAGGTGCCCTTCGATGCCGCGCTCGATGAACTCGCGATGCGCGCACGCGGTGCGCTCGACCGCCTCGACGGCGGCGAGGGCGTGCTGATCCTGACCGACCTCTACGGCGCTTCGCCCAGCAACCTCGCCGCACGACTGGAATCCACCCCGGTCACGGTGCGGCGCGTCTCCGGCCTGAGCCTGCCGATGCTGCTGCGCGTGCTGAACTATCCGGAACAGAACCTGGAGGCGCTGGCCCAGACCGCGGTCACCGGCGCCCGCAGCGGAGTGGTGAACGGCCATGCTTGAGCGCGAACTGCTGGTGGTGAACCGACTCGGCCTGCACGCGCGGGCCTCGGCCAAGCTGGTGCAGCTGCTCGGCGGGTTCAAGTCCAACGCCTTCCTGGTCGGCCGCGGCCGTGAGGTCAACGCCAAGAGCATCATGGGTGTGATGCTGCTTGCCGCCGCCCAGGGCAGCAGCGTGTTGCTGCGGGTCGACGGCCCCGACGAAGACGCCGCAATGTCGGCAGCCGCCGACCTGTTCGCCCGCGGCTTCGACGAGGAGGGCTGATGCGCCTCGTCCTGCACGGCCAGCCGGCCTCGCGCGGACTCGCGCTCGGTCGCGCGCACGTGCGGGAGCCGCAGATGCACGAGGTGCGCGAGGAGCGCATCCCCGAAGGCGCCATCGAGGCCGAGATCGAACGTCTGCACATGGCGCTGGACACCGCCCGCGCCGAGCTGCAGCAGATGCGCGAGCGCCTGCAGGGTGCGCTGGCGCATGAGCTGGGCGAGTTCCTCGACATTCACCAGCTGATCCTCGACGACCCTGAGCTGGTGCTGGGTCTCGACGACCTGATCCGCACTGCGCGCTTCACGGCCGACTACGCGCTCAAGCTGCAGCGCGACCGCCTGGTCGCGGTCTTCGATGCGATCGACGACCCCTACATGCGCTCGCGCCGCGAGGATCTGGAGCACGTCATCGGCCGGGTCTGGGCGGCCCTGCACCGCAGTCCCGAAAGCACCACGCCGGGCGTGTCCGGCGAAGTGCTGGTGACCGACAACGTGGCGCCGGCCGAGCTATCGCAGCTGACCGAGCGCGGCGTGGTGGCGATCATCACCGGCGCCGGCAGCGCGCTCTCGCACAGCGCCATCCTCGCGCGCAGCCTGCACCTGCCGCTGATCGTGGGTGCGCATGAAGCCGTCGCCCAGATCAACGAAGGCGACGCCCTGCTGGTCGATGGCCACAGCGGCGAAGTCATCATCGAGCCCGACGCCGAGGACCTGCGGCGCTTCAAGCGCCTGCAGCGCGAAAACGCCCGCGAGCGACGCGCCCTGCAGAAGCTGCGCGACGCCGAAACGGTGACCCGTGACGGCGTCGAAATCCGCCTGCTGGCCAATGCGGAATCGCGCGAGGACGTACACCAGGCCTATGCGCTCGGCGCTTCGGGCATCGGCCTCTACCGCACCGAGTTCCTGTTCATGCAGGGCCGCGGCGCACCCGACGAGGACGCCCAGTTCCTCGTCTATCGCGACCTGGTCATGGCCATGCGCGGCCGCCCGGTCACCCTGCGCACCCTCGACCTTGGCGCCGACAAGGCCGACCGCGCCGGCATCGCGCTGAGCCACGAACCCAACCCGGCGCTCGGCCTGCGCGGCGTGCGGCTTTCGCTGTCCCAGCCGGCGCTGTTCCGCAGCCAGCTGCGAGCCCTGCTGCGCGCCTCGGCCTACGGCAAGGTCAACATCCTCGTGCCCATGGTCGGCTTCCGCGAGGAAGTGCGCGCGGTACGCGGGCTCGTCGATGCCTGTGCCCGCGAGCTTGAAGCCGAAGGTCACGCCGTCGCGAAGAAGGTCGCTCTTGGCATGATGATCGAGGTGCCGGCGGCTGCGCTCGCCCTGTCATCCTTCGGGCGCGAAGTCGATTTCCTGAGCATCGGCACCAACGACCTGGTGCAGTACCTGCTGGCCATCGATCGCGGCAATGATGCGGTGGCCGCTCACAGCAGCCCGCTGCATCCGGCGGTGCTGCGCGTGCTGCGCGAGATCCTGCAGTTCGGCCAGCGCCGCGGCCTGTCGACCTCGGTCTGCGGGGAGATGGCCGGCGACCCCGCCCATACGCGCCTGCTGCTGGCGCTGGGCCTGACCGAGTTCAGCCTCCATCCGAACACGCTGCTGGAGGTGCGCGCGATCATCCGCGACAGCGACTTGGGCGAGCTGCGCAGGCTGGGCAGCCGACTGCTGCGGGCCAGCGATCGGGCCGGCATCGAGCGGCTGCTGAAAGCAGTGCGCTGAACCTCGCGGGCGCGCGCAGCGACGCGCACGGCTACACCAGCAGGATCCGAAACCACGCCCAGGTGAAGCGCAGCAGCGCCTCCGGTGGCACCGGGCCCCACAGCAGCAGACCCAGCGCCAGCGCCGACAGGCCGTGCTCGATCCGCGCAGGCAGATCGATGCCGGTATCCATGGTTCAGCCGCCGCGGCCGCGCTGCGCGAGCAGGTGATAGGCCAGCATGCCGAGGCCGGCGGCGACGAACAGCAGGCCGAAGGTGCCCGGACTGTCGGCACGCAGGTCCAGCCATTCGATCAGGCCGAAGGCGGCACCCAGCGAGGTCAGGACCATGCCCCACTTCAAAGCTGCCGTACGGCGCGCGAGCTCGTCGGCCTCGATCAGCGAGCGCACCAGCGATTCGGAGGCGCTGGACTCGACCAGCCGACGCCGCACGCGGCCGTCGAGGATGACCTTGACGATGTAGGCGATCACGATGAACAGGGTGATCGGAATCAGGATGGTGAAGTCCATGGTGTCTCTCCTTTGCGCGGCAGGCTCCATGCCTGCCTGGGAGGATCAGAGACGGCCAGCGCGCCGACGGTTGCACGAGTCGGTCGGATTTTTTTCACTGGCGGCACTGCAACCGTCGTCAGCCTCGGTGTATCTGATGTCCGCATGAGTGAGGACCGCACCCTGGTGGACGATGTGCTGCGCGAACGCCCCGGCGCCTTCGCGCGCTTGGTCGAGGCGCACCAGCGCCTGGTCTGGCACATCCTGTTGCGCATGGTGCGGTCGGAGCAGGACGCCGAGGACCTGTCGCAGGAATGCTTCCTGCGCGTGTACCGCAAGCTCGACCAGTTCCGCTTCGACTGCGCCTTGTCGAGCTGGATTGGCCGGATCGCCTTCAGCCTCGGCAGCCGCCACCTGGAGCGCAAGTCGCTGCCGATCGAGCGCGGCGGCCTGTTCGAGGACGGCGAGGCCTTCGACCCGCTCGACCACATCGCCGACGAGGCCGATGTCGCCGCGGATTTCGCCGAGGCCGAGCTGCACGCGCATGCGCTGCGCCTGGTCGAGGCCCTGCCGCCGCTGCAGCGCACCGTGCTCAGCCTCTACCATGCCGAGGAGCTGGGCATCGCCGAGATCGCCCGCATCACCGAGCGACCCGAGGGCACCATCAAAAACCTGCTGTTTCGCATCCGCCTGCGCCTGCGTGAGGCGCTGAAGGAAGCGATCGGAGAAACCGCATGAGCCACCGAGCCGATTCCCCCGTCCCCGGCAACACGGCAATCGATCCCCGCATCGGAGCCGAATGGCGCCGCCAGGAGGCCGCGCGAGGATCCGCCGTCGCCGGTGAGGTCTCGGGGGCCACGCAAGATCCGCTGTACCGGGCACTGGCGCGCGCGGCCGCGCTGCCCGCCCCTGCCCTGCCCGTCGGCTTCGCCGCGCGCCTGCAGCAACGCGTGCAGCGCGGCGACGCCGGCGATCGCTTCGAGATCGCCCTGCTCGGTGGCGTGCTGACACTGGGCGGCCTGCTCGCCCTGTTCTACGGCCTGCCAGTGCTGGCCGAGCTGCTGCAGCCGCTGCAGTGGCGGCTGCCCGCGGCCTCGGACATTGGCCTGCACTGGGCGCTGATGGGCGCGGCGACGCTGGCGCTGAGCGGGCTGGTGAGCGGGCTGATCGAGCGGCGGCGCGGCGGGCCTGCCTAGGCATGGACATGGTGCGCCGCAGGCACACCTCATGCGAACGCTGACCGCGTCCTTCGCGGGAGCGAAGGCGTCGCTGGAAGCTGTAGGGTGCGCGTGTCGCGCACCCACGCCTGCGAGTGACGGCTCGCAGGGAACGAAACCGAAAGCGCATGGGCCCGAGTTCAAGTAGGCGCTCAATCACGCGACTCGACCAGACGCGGTGCGCCACTGGCACACCCTATGCGCGCGAAGCGCGTGATCGCGATGGCCTCTCGGCGTCTTCCGCGCTCCGCATCACTCCGCGTTGTTCGCCGCACTCGGCGCCATCAGCGCCGCGCGCACGGCTTCGAGCGCCAGCATGACGCAGCGATGGCGGCGCGGCAGCGCGCGCATCTCCGCAAGATCGGCGAGCGCGCCGAGGCGAACAGCCAGAGCGCCGTCAGGTTCTGGCTGGGTCTGGCCCAAGAGGCGCCGCAGATCCGCTTCGATCGCTTCCAGCCGGGTCGGCGCATGTCCGACCAGCGCCTCCCCGAGCATCGAGGCCGTAGCGACCACGATCGCGCAGGCCTCGGCTTCGAAGGCGTAATCGAGAATGCGCCCCTCTGCCACCCGCAGCTGCACACTCAGGCTGTCGCCGCAGAGCGCGTTTTCGCCGCAGCCGCAGTGCGTTGGCTGCAGCAACACGCCGCGCCGGTGCGGCGCCCGACTGTGATCGAGAATGGCAGACCGGTAGGGGTTCGACATGCGCGAGAGCCAATGGAGAATCGGGATTCGATGCCTGCCGCCCACTGCAGCCCCACTGCCCGGCTCTCAGCCCAACAAGCGCCGCGCCTTGTCGATCCCGCGCACCAGCGCCTCGATCTCGGCTTCGGTATTGAAGAACGCGAGGCTGGCTCGCAGGGTCGCCGGCACGCCAAAGAAGCTCATCAGCGGATGCGCACAGTGGTGACCCGAGCGCACCGCGATGCCTTCGAGATCCAGCAAGGTCGCGAGGTCATGCGCGTGCGCACCTTCGACAAGGAAGGAGATCACCGCCGCCTTCTCGCGCGCTTCGCCGAAGATACGCAGGCCGGGCACGGCGCGCAGCGCTTCGGTGGCGACACCCAGCAGGTACTGCTCGCGCTCGGCAATCGCCGGCATGCCGATGCCGGACAGGAAATCCGCCGCGGCGCCCAGACCGATGAAGCCGGAGATATTGGGCGTACCGGCCTCGAACTTGTGCGGCGGCTCGTTGAAGGTGGTGCGCTCGAAGCTGACCGAGCGAATCATCTCGCCGCCGCCGAAGAAGGGCGGCATCGCCTGGAGATGCTCGCGCTTCGCCCACAGTGCGCCGGTGCCGGTGGGGCCAGCCATCTTGTGGCCGGTGAACGCATAAAAATCGCAGCCGATCGCGGCGATGTCGACCGGCATGTGCGGCACCGCCTGCGAACCGTCAACCAGCACCGGCACGCCATGGCGGCGCGCCATGGCGCAGATCTCGCGGATCGGCGTCACCGTGCCCAGCACATTGCTGACGTGGGTGACAGCCAGCAGCCTGACGCGACCGTCGAGCTTCTTCTCGAGGTCGACGAGATCAAGCTCGCCGTTCTGCAGGATCTCGACCGGCAGCACCGTGGCGCCGGTGCGCTCGGCGATCAGCTGCCAGGGCACAAGGTTGGCGTGATGCTCCATGCGGCTGGCGAGGATCACGTCGCCGGCCTGCAGTTTGGGCAGCAGGTAGCTGTAGGCGACGAGGTTGATGGCCTGGGTGGTGCCCGAGGTGAACACCAGCTCATCGGACCGGACGTTCAGGAACTTCGCGAGTTTGGCGCGTGCGCCTTCGTAGGCAGCGGTCGCCTCTTCGCCCAGGCTGTGCACCGCGCGCGCCACATTGGCCGTGTAGCGCCTGTAGTAGGCGTCCATGGCCTCGATCACCGTTCGCGGCTTCTGACCGGTGTTGGCGTTGTCGAGATAGACCAGGGGCTTGCCGTGGACTTCGCGCGCCAGCACCGGGAACTCGGCGCGCAGGGCGAGCCAGTCGATGGACGCGTGGGGCTGGCGCTGGGCGTTCACAGGGCGGCTCCTTCGATGCGCGCGATCAGCGCATCGGTCAGGGTTTCGATCAGCGCCGACTGCTCGCCGACCTCGATGGCCTCGACGAGGAAGGCGCGGGTCAGCAGCGCGCGGGCTTCGTCGCGCGGAATCCCGCGCGAGCGCAGGTAGAACAGCGCGGCGGCGTCGAGCTGGCCGACCGTCGCACCGTGCGCGGCCTTGACCTCGTCGGCATCGATCACCAGCACCGGCTGGGTGTTGACCTCGGCGGTGTCCGACAGCAGCAGGTTGCGATCCGAGAGCTCGGCATCGGTGCCGTCCGCGCCTTCGCGGATGCGGATGCCGCCATAGAAGCTGAGCTTGCCGCGGCCCGCGGCCAGACCACGCCAGCGCAGGTCGCAGCGCGTGTCGCGGGCTACGTGGTCGACGGCGAGGCGCACGTCGACCGCGCGCTTCGCATCGACCAGCTGCGCGCCGCCAGAGACAAAGGCCGCGGCCTCGCCCTGAAGCTCGGCATTAAGTTCCAAGCGCGACAGCGCCGCGCCCAGCTCCAGATCGACGCGGCGGTACAGCGCACCCGCGGCCAGCGCGGCGTCCACGCGGGCGAACAGCTGCGCGCCCTCGGCCGCCGACTGCAGGCGCGCATGGGTGAGCTCGGCGCCCGGCTTCAGATGCACCTGGGCAATCGTATTGTCGAGATGCCCATGCGCCTCGAAGCCCAGCACGTGCTCAACGAGGATGAGGCGCGCATTCGCGCCCAGGTCGATCAAATGCCGCAGATGCCAGGCGGCCTCGGCCGACTCCGGGGCACCGATCGCCACCAGGTGCAGGTGTGCCTCGATGCGGGCATCGGCCTCGACTTCGATCACCGCGCCCTCGACCGCCAAGGCGGCATTGGCGCGCGCGAAGACCTCATCCGCCGACATGTAGCGACGCCCCAGATGCGCCACATCGCGCGCATGCGCCTCTGGCAGAACGCGGCCCAGGGCGCGCACGGACAAACCCACCGGCAAGTCGGAAAGGTCGCTCAGCGCAGTGTCCAGCCAGCCGTTGACGAAGACCAGGCGCGGCCGCGGGATGTGCGCAATCAGCGCAGCGTCGACGCTGGCGCCGGCAGAGGCGCGATAGCTGCGCTGGCCGAGCGCGCGCAGGTTGGTGTAGCGCCAGCGCTCGGCGCGCTGAGCCGGTAGGCCATCGGCGAGCATCGCCTCAAGTGCGGCCTTGCGCGCTTCGCCCAGGTCCGCGGCCGCGCGCAGCGGCGCCGGCAGCTCGGCCCAGCGCTGGGCGAAGCTCTCAAGCAGGGCGGACATCAGACCGCCTCCGGGCTCTGCCGATCCTTGATCCAGGCATAGCCGTGCGATTCGAGTTCACGCGCCAGTTCCGGACCGCCGCTCTCGACGATGCGGCCCTCCGCCAGCACGTGCACCACGTCCGGCACGATGTAGTCGAGCAGGCGCTGGTAGTGGGTGATGACGAGGAAGCTGCGCTCCGGTGAGCGCTGCGCATTGACGCCATCGGCCACGGCCTTCAGCGCGTCGATGTCGAGGCCGGAATCGGTCTCGTCGAGGATCGCCAGCTTGGGTTCCAGCACCGCCATCTGGAAGATCTCGTTGCGCTTCTTCTCGCCGCCCGAGAAACCCGCGTTGACCGCACGATGCAGCAGCTCTTCCTTGAGACTCAGGATCTGCAGCTTCTGCCGCACCAGCTTCAGGAACTGCATGGCGTCGAGCTCTTCCTCGCCGCGCGCCCTGCGCTGTGCATTCAATGCCGCCCGAAGGAAATAGGTGTTGTTCACGCCCGGAATTTCCACCGGGTACTGGAAGGCCAGAAACACGCCGGCAGCCGCGCGCTCTTCGGGCTCCAGGGCCAGCAGATCGATGCCGTTGAACTCGACCGAGCCCTGCGTGACTTCATAGCCCTCGCGACCGGCCAGCACATGGCCCAGCGTCGACTTGCCCGCGCCGTTGGGCCCCATGATGGCGTGCAGCTTGCCGGGCTCAAGCGTCAGCGACAGACCCTTGAGGATTTCGCGCTCGCCGGCGCGGACGTGGAGGTTGGTGATTGCGAGCATGGGATTGGGGATTCGGGATTGGGGATTCGTGGGGGGCGCGGCAAGACGTGCCGCAGCCTCAAGTTTCAGCCCCTCTCCCTGCGGAGCGAGGCAGGTGGGGGGGGTGGGCGATACAGAGCGGCAGCCGGGGTTACTTCGGAGTATCAAAGGCTCGGGCATTGAATCCCGAATCCCCAATCCCGAATCCCGGCTCTATCCCACCGCCCCCTCGAGCGACACCTCAAGCAGCTTCTTCGCCTCGACCGCGAATTCCATCGGCAGCTCCTTGAACACCTGCTTGCAGAAGCCGTCGACGATCATCGACACCGCGTCTTCCTCGCCGATGCCACGGGCACGGCAGTAGAACAGCTGGTCGTCACTGATCTTGGAGGTGGTCGCCTCGTGCTCGACGATGGCGTCGGGCCGGCGCACTTCGATGTAGGGGAAGGTGTGGGCGCCGCAGCGCTTGCCGATCAAAAGGCTGTCGCACTGGGTGTAGTTGCGCGCGTTCTCCGCACCCTTGCCAACATGCACCAGGCCGCGATAGGTGTTCTGGCCGCGGCCGGCGCTGATGCCCTTGCTGATGATCTTGCTCTTGGTGTTGCGGCCCAGGTGGATCATCTTGGTGCCGGTATCGGCCTGCTGGCGATGGTGGGTCAATGCCACCGAGTAGAACTCGCCCACCGAGTCGTCGCCCTTCAGGACGCAGCTCGGGTACTTCCAGGTGATGGCCGAGCCGGTCTCGACCTGGGTCCAGCTGATCTTCGACTTCGCCCCGCGACACTCGCCGCGCTTGGTCACGAAGTTGTAGATGCCACCGACGCCGTTCTCGTCGCCCGGGTACCAGTTCTGCACCGTCGAGTACTTGATCTCGGCGCGCTCCAGCGCGACCAGCTCGACCACCGCCGCATGCAGCTGGTTTTCGTCGCGCTGCGGCGCGGTGCAGCCCTCGAGGTAGCTCACGTGGCTGGCCTCGTCGGCGATGATCAGGGTGCGCTCGAACTGCCCCGTCTCGGCCGCGTTGATGCGGAAGTAAGTGCTGAGCTCCATCGGGCAGCGCACGCCCTTGGGGATGTAGACGAAGCTGCCGTCCGAGAACACCGCCGAGTTCAGTGCGGCGAAATAGTTGTCGGCCACCGGCACCACGCTGCCGAGGTACTGGCGGACCAGCTCCGGGTGCTCGTGCACGGCTTCCGAGAAGCTGCAGAAGATCACGCCGACCGCAGCCAGCTCCTTCTTGAAGGTGGTGCCCACCGAGACCGAGTCGAACACGGCATCGACGGCAACACCCGCGAGCTTGGCGCGCTCGTGCAGGGGCACGCCGAGCTTTTCATAGGTTTCGAGCAGCTTGGGATCGACCTCGTCCAGCGAGGCGTACTTTTTCTTCGGCTGCGCGAAGTAGCTGATGTCCTGGTAGTCGATCGGGTCGATCTTCAGCTTGGCCCAGTCCGGCGGCGTCATCGTCAGCCAATGCCGGTAGGCGGCCAGCCGCCATTCGGTGAGCCACTCGGGCTCGCCCTTCTTGGCCGAGATCATGCGCACCACGTCCTCGCTGAGGCCCTTGGGCGCGATCTCGGTCTCGATGTCGGTGACGAAGCCGGCCGAGTACTGTCGGGCCAGGGCTTCCTCGATGTCCTTGCGTTCGGTGGCCATGGGGCTGCCTATGCGGTGAAACGTGATGCCGGGGAGGCGTTCAATCGCTGGCCATGACCAGCGGGATGGATTGGGTCTTGCGGACGGGGCCGCGCGGCGGCGGTTTCAGCAGATCGACCAGGCTGACGCCGTGCAGGGCCTCGGCGATGACGTCGTTGATGCGCCGCCAGTTGGCGCGCACGCCGCAGCGGTGCTCGATGCCGCACTGGCCTTCCTGGCCCACGCATTCGGTCACCGCCAGCGGGCCTTCGATGGCCTCCAGCACGTGGATCAGCCGGATCTCTTCGGCCGGCCGCGCAAGCCTGTAGCCGCCAGCGGCGCCGCGGAAGCTCTGCACGAGCTGTGCCTGGGCCAGCAGCTTCAGCAGCTTGGACACCGTCGGCAGCTCCAGCCCGGCCTTCTCGGCCAGCCCGGCCGCACTGTGCACGGCCTCGCCGTCGGCCGCCATCACGGTCAATACGAGGGTGGCGTAGTCGGTGAGCTTGGTGACGCGGAGCATGCGCGGCAGCCGATTCCGTCAAACAGGACCGAAATTGTACGCATTAGGGGCGGCGGGCTCAATGCAGGCCGGATGAAGACCTTCAAGGCACAGGGAAGCCAGACGGCACGCGAGCGCCGCGGCCCGAGAGCTGGCGCGACAGCCTTCCGCCGAAGCTCGGCACGGCCGATTGGCGCGCCCCCGACTCAGCCGCCGGCAAGCTCGGCGATCACCTGCTGCAGGCCGATGCGCCAGTCCGGCAAGGCCAGCCCGTGACGCTGCTGAAGCCGGGCATTGTCGAGACGCGAATAGGCCGGCCGCTTGGCCTTGGTCGGATAGTTGGCGGTGCCGATCGCACGGACCTCGGGCGCTGCCGCGATCAGACCCGCGGCCACGGCCTCCTCGAAGATGGCACAGGCGAAGTCGTGCCAGCTGCACTCGCCGGCTGCAGTCAGATGCAGCAGCTCGCCCTGATGCGAATCGAGGTCGGTGCGCGCCAGCAGGGCCGCGGTCGCGGCGGCAATCCAGCGCGCGGGCGTCGGCGCGCCGCGCTGGTCCGCCACCACCGACAGCTGCGGGCGTTCGCCGGCCAGCCGCAGCATGGTGCGCAGGAAATTCTGCCCACGCGCCGCATACACCCAGGCAGTGCGCAGGATGAAGTGCGCGCAGCCGCTGCTCTGCACCGCCAGTTCACCGGCGCGCTTGCTGGCGCCATAGACGCCGAGCGGCGCGGTGGCGTCCTCTTCCCGCCAGGGGCGGGTCGAGTCACCGGGAAACACATAGTCGGTTGAATAGTGCAGCAGCCAAGCCTGCTGGCGGGCACAGGCGACCGCCACGGCACCGACGGCCTCGGCATTGACCCTGAACGCGAGCTCGGGCTCGTCCTCGGCGCGATCGACGGCGGTATAGGCCGCCGAATTCACCACCACCCGCGGGCGCAAGCGCTCGATCAAAGTCGCTGCGGCCTCGGGGTCAGCGATATCCAGCGCATGGCAACGGGCCAGGCCGGGCAACCTGCCGGAACGCGAGGTGCAGTCGATGGGCCCGAACGGCGACAGAGCCCGCAGCAGCTCGAAACCCACCTGTCCGTTCGCGCCCAGTACCAGGATCGACATCGACTCACCCCAAAGGCTCGGAAGGGCGCGAAGGGTAAAGCCCGCGGCGCCTACGCGCACCCTGCGACTGACCGCGACGGCCTCCCGCCCCCAAAACGATGGCGGGCAGTCCTGCTGCGCGGGCGCAAGCTACCGGGAGGATTCGCGCTTGGGGAGAGCCAAGCCAATCAGTCCCCGGCAGCGGCGCGCCGCTCGGCCTTCATCGCACGCACGTCCACCGGTCGGATCTCGCGGATACGGCAGACCTGCTCATCGAAGCGCACCGTGTCGAACTTCGCATAGACCCGCGAGCCGCTCGAGCTCAGTTGCACGGCGCGGGCGAAGTCCAGTCCCTGGCAGGGCTGTTCGACCTCGATCAGCCAGGCCTCGTTGATGCCGGTGTAGACCGCCAGGTGGGCGCGCCCCAGCGAGGCCCACTCCCGCATCAGACGAAGATGGAAGCTTGAGACGGGCTCACCGGCATGTGCGCGGTAGCGAGCCAGCGCGGCCTCGTCGCGCTCACGCGGGCTGCTCGATGCGCAGGAAGCGAGGGCAAAGCCAATCAACAGCCAGACCAGCGAACGGATCATGTCGTATCTCCTCAATGCCAACAGGCAGGGGCAACTGACGCCGCGGCCGTCGAAATCCCTCTATGCCACGGCGCCCGCCATCGTCGCGCAGGATCGAAGTGTTGGGAGCCCCGATTCGGCGAAGACCGCTGCGCAAGTGAGCCGGCATTCATCAAGCAGGCCCTCGCGACGCACAGCCGAGCGCCGGCATTCGTATCGCCCTGCGTGGTCCGACCCGGTTCCTCCGGACGCGAGCGCGGCACCCCGGCCGGGCGATCCCGCTTCGCCGCGCCCTGCCCTGTCGGCTTCGCCGGGGGCGTTGAAGCCACATCGGCGCAGGCGACTCGACCTCGATGCTTGACGGAGCGATTGCCTGCCGCTTTAATAGCGCGCTCTGCGGCGGGCTGACGCCAGCCGCAACTGGCCAAGTAGCTCAGTTGGTAGAGCAGGGGATTGAAAATCCCCGTGTCGGCGGTTCGATTCCGTCCTTGGCCACCACACTTCCGAAAAAGCCCCGCCAAAAGCGGGGTTTTTTTTGCCCAAAGCTAGCATTTCCAACGCTTTCGGGCTGTTCAACCGTCCAAGGCGGTCGCATCGAGTCGCACCCAATCTTGGGGCATGAGGGGGCATCATTGGGGGCAGTGCCCCCGACCCGCCGCGAGGATGCCCCCATGCCCCTGAGCGATGCTGCGATCCGCAAGGCCAAGCCCGCAGACAAGCCGCAACGCCTGTTCGACGGCGGCGGGCTCTACCTGGAGCTATCCCCGGCCGGCAGCAAGCTGTGGCGGCTGAAGTACCGATTCGGGGGCAAGGAAAAGCGGCTTGCGCTGGGGGCATATCCCGCTGTCTCACTGGCGCAAGCCCGAGAGCGCCGCGACGAAGCCCGCGCGCAACTGGCGCAAGGGCAAGACCCCGGCGAAGTCCGCAAGGCCGCCCGCCACGCCGCAGAGTTCGCCGGCAGCCAAACGTTCGAGATCGTCGGCCGCGACTGGCTGCAGCGGCAGCGCCTGGCCGAGTCCACCCGCGTGGCCGTGACCTGGGTTCTTGAGCGCAAGCTGTTCCCGCACATCGGCGCCCGACCCGTGGGCGCGATCGAGCCGCCCGAACTGCTGGCCGCCCTGCGCAAGAGCGAAGCGGCCGGCACCCTGGAGACGGCGAAGCGCGCCCGCAGCGTGGCCGGCCGCGTCTTCCGCTACGCCATCGCCTGCGGCCTCGCCGAGCGCGACCCCTCGCGCGATCTGGCGGGCGCCCTGACCCCGCCCAAGCCGCAGAGCTTCCCCGCCATCACCGACCCGGCGCAGCTGGGCACTCTGCTGCGGGCGCTCTGGGCGTATCCGGGTAGCGCCGTGGTCGCCTGCGCGCTTCGGCTGCAGCCGCTGGTATTCGTCCGCCCTGGTGAGCTTCGACAAGCGCCCTGGTCTGAGTTCGACCTTGAGGGCGCACTGTGGACTATCCCCGCCGAGCGCATGAAAACCCGCCACGACCATCTGGTGCCCCTGTCGCGGCAGGCCGTGGAGATCCTGCGCGAGCTGCACGCGGTGACCGGAGGCGGCGCCCTCGCCTTCCCCGCGAACCGGGGCAAGGATCGGCCGATGAGCGAGAACACATTGGCCGCGGCGCTCGCCACGCTGGGCTATCGAGACCGGCAGAGCGCGCACGGCTTCCGGGCCACCGCGCGCACGCTGTTGGATGAGGCACTGCACTTTCCGGCGCACCTGATCGAGCACCAATTGGCGCACGAAGTGCGCGACGCGATGGGCCGCAGCTACAACCGGACCACGCACCTATCGGAACGCCGCCGAATGATGCAGGCATGGGCGGACTACCTCGACTCCCTTCGCGCGCGCTGATCACATCGCGCGAAAGCCTGCCCTGTTGGGCGACCTCCCCCGGGCGCGACGGGCACATGCAGTTCTAAGGCAATCCGGAAGCCTTGTGAATTGCGGGCTTTCGGGGTGCGGCTGCCGACGCAGATTTGCGATTTGCCGATAAATCAATGCCTTGCAGGTGTATCCCGTTCCCCCGAGACCGGGACGCACTTGGTGTTGCATGTTGTCCGCAGCTGTTCGCGGGCACCCTTCGGTGCCCCTCCGAAAGCAAGGCCGGACGAGGGAAACGCATGCAAGACCATACCGATGTTCAGTTCCTGCCCATTCGCGCCGTAGTGCGCCGTCTTGGGGTGTGTCGATCAACCGTTTACCGCTGGATCGAGGACAACGGCTTCCCCAAGCCGGTATCCATCGGCCCCAACTGCGCACGCTGGGTTGCTGCCGAGGTTGACGCCTGGGCAGCTGGTCGCATCGCCGCCAGCCGCAGCGCGCCGAGGGCCGCGTGATGCGCGCGCGGGCCTTGACGTGCATGCGAGTTCCGTCGCATGCTCAGCCTGCGGTTTTGACAGGCCGCTCAGTTTTCAGACGGCGCACAAGCGCCCCACATCCGTTGGTCGGCGCTTTTTTCATGCCTGCGAAAAGGGTGTGGCGCGTGCTCGCGAGCTTTCAATGGCGGGCAGTGCGTGGGAGGGCGCAAGCCCTGCCGGTCCGTCTGCCGGTCTGTCAACCCGCGTACTGTCCGCCACCTTCGCGATTGACAGCGCAGTGGTGGGCTCCCTCACAGACGGAGTCCCAAGCTATGAACACCCGCACCCCGGCCGCAACGGCCGCGAGCACCAACGTCCCCCGCCCACAGTGGCCCGGCCTGCTGCAGCACGCAGCGATGGCCCTGGAGGGCCGCGCCATCTTCGACAGCGAGAGCCTGGCCGCCGAACTGCGCGCCATCGCCGCCGCCCTGCGCTCCGAGGTGACGGCATGAATACCGCCACCATCACCATGACGGTTTCAGACCTGCGCGACCTGGTGGATGCTGTGGAGATGGTCGACTATCGCCTCGCCGAGGCCGAGGCCCTGTTCGGCGCGATGATGGGCGAGACGCAGCGCGAGCAGCACCGCCGCCCGTTCTTCCTCGCGAGCCTCGGCGCGGACAGCATGGACCGCGCGCTCGGCGACATTGCCGAACCGTTGAAGAAGCTCCGCGAGATGGCCCGCGCTGCGGGCGTGGTGGTTGGCTCGTGAGCCGCCGCAAGCCGAAGCGAAACGCCCGCCGCGAGGCCCGCGCCAGTAAGCGCGGATTCGCCGAGCGCACCGTCCGCGAGCTGCCCGCGGTGCGCATCACGCCCGAGGGTCGCGAGTTCGAGCGCGCTAGCGCTCAGGAGGTCCGCCGTGGCTGACGAAATCAAGCGCTTCCCCCTGTCTCCGAAAGTCGCGCGCGAGTTTGCTCGAGTCCGCGCACAGCTGATGCTTTCGCAGCTTCTTGAGGCTGCCCGCCCCCTGGAGCGGGTCCGGAATGATCCCGATAGCGTCGGATTCGAGGTGGTGCACGAGGTCTCGGCGACGTTGCGTGATCTGGTGACCAACGGGATCGCAGGGCTGCAAGAAGATATGCGGAACGTGATCGGTACGCGGGGTGATTCATGAGGCGGCCGGAAGAGAATCGGGAGTGGCGGTTCTTTCGTGGCTCCGTGCACTCCCTGCAGCAGGCCGCCGATCAGATCCTGAACGGCTCGCAGGCGTGGCTTGGCTATGCAATGGCTGAGGCGATGGCCGTGCAGCAGGCTGCGAACATCAAGCTGCAGATTGCGATGCTGGGGTTCCCTGAGAACATCACGGCTGAACTTGAACGCATCGTGCGCAATGAGCCGCCGCCACCGCCTCGCGCCATCGCCGGGGGTGTCTGATGCCCTCGGCTCTGCGGGAGGTTGAAGCGGGGCCGCTGGAACTGGTGTTGTCGCGTCTGGATCGCCCTCGGCGGTCCGGTCGCGGCTACCTGTGCCGCTGCCCTGCGCATGAGGACCGCGCGGCCTCGCTGTCGATCGCAGCCGGTGACGATGGCCGCGTGCTGCTGCACTGCTTCGCGGGCTGTTCGGTGGATGACGTTGTGGCCGCCCTCGGCTTGCAGCGGCGCGACCTGTTCCCGCCGAACCTGCGCCGCGCCCACACGCCGGAAGAGCGCCGCGCGGCCTGGCGTGCCTCGCGTGAGGCGGCGTGGGCTGCGGCCTTGGGCGTGCTGGGGCGCGAGGCCCTGGTGATCGAGATCGCCGCGGGCTCGCTGGCCGCAGGCGAGCCGCTGAGTGCCGAAGACCTGGCCCGCTTGCGCGTGGCCTGCGAGCGTGTGGAAGGCGCGCGGGCGGTGCTGACATGACCGGCGCGGGTGGCTACCTCACCGCGGTGGACAAGGCCAGCGCTCGAGATCTTGAGCGCCTGGCGCAAGTCGCCAAGAAGCGCGGCCGGGCGGGTGATCCGCCAGGCGCCGACACAAGGCCCGAGGTCATTGTCCGCAAGGGGCGGATCCACGAATCGGCCGACGCCGCCGAGGTCGCACTGCTGGCGAAGGGCCTGCCGTTCTATGCGCGCGGCGATGTGCTGGTGCGCCTGACCTTCGGCGCCAAGACGGCAGGCGTTCGGCGGGATGATTCCCTACCTTCGCTGGTGCCGGCCTCGGGGCCGATGCTGCTGGAAGCGTTCGAGGCTTCGGCCAGATTCGTCGCTGCCTTCAAGCTGAAAGACGGCACGACGGAGATTCGCCCGGTGGGCTGTCCGCCCCAGCTGCCGGCCGTGTACCTCGGGCGCGTCGGGCGCTGGCAGGTGCAGCCCGTTCGCGCGGTGGCATGCGTGCCCGTGGTGCACCCGGATGGCACGATTGTTCGGGAGGGCTACGACGCGCGCAGCCGCGCGGTGGTGTGCAGCTCGGAAGATTGGGGCGCGATCCCCACGAAGCCAACGAAGTCCGAAGCCGAGGCGGCGCTGCTGCCGCTGCGCGCGCTGCTGGGTGGGTTCGTGTTCGTCGACCCGAGCGACGAAGCAACGGCGATCGCGGCGATGCTGTCGGCGGTGCTGCGGCCGAGCCTGAGCACGTGCCCGGGTTTCGGCTTCACCGCGCCCGTGCGCGGCTCGGGCAAGTCCAAGCTGGCGGACGTGTGCGCGGTGCTGGCGACGGGCCGGCCTTCGGCTGCGGTGTCCTGGCCACCGAAGGAAGAAGAGGCCGAGAAGCGGCTCGGCGCCACCCTGCTGGCCGGTGACCCGGTGGTGTGCCTGGACAACCTGGAGACGCCGCTGCGCTCGGCTGCGCTCAATAGCGCCATGACGCAGAGCGAGGTCGCCATCCGCGTGCTGGGCTCCAGCTCGATGCCCCGCGTGCAGGTGGCCTCACTGTTCCTCGCCACCGGCAATAACCTGGTGATCCAAGGCGACCTGAGCCGGCGCTTCCTGGTCTGCCATATCGACCCGGGTATCGAGCGTCCGGAGACGCGGGAGTTCAAGTTCTGCCCGGTGGCGCGTGCGCGCCAAGAGCGGGTGCCGCTGGTCCGTGCGCTACTGACCATTGCGATGTGGGGCCGCACCGTCGAGGCGCAGCGCCCGCCGCTCGGCAGCTTCGAGGATTGGTCGCGGCGCGTGCGTGACCCGCTGATAGCGCTGGGAATGGCCGACCCGTGCGCCTGCCTGGACACCCTGCACCGTGATGACCCGGAGCGCGAAGCGGCAGTCGAGGTGCTGACCGAGTGGCGCCGCGCCTTCAGTGATCGAGCTGTAAGCGTCGCAGACGCCATCGTTGAAGCTGGGCGCGATGGCCCGCTGCGCGGAGCGCTGGATGCCGTCGCGGGCGGCCCGGGCGGTATCAACCCGCGCCGGCTTGGCAAGTACCTCGGGCGCCAGCGCGATCGCATGTTCGGCTCGCTGGTGGTTCGTCACCGTCGCGACGTAATCGGCAACACCGGCCTGTGGGTTGTCGAGGATCGCCGGAGAACCGGATTACCGGAGATGGATTCAGCTACGCATGGGAAAGCATCCGGATATGAAACCGTCAGGGGCTGAGAACAAATCCGGCGTCTCCGGAAATCCGGCGACCGGTTCGGCCGGTGGCCGGGGGTGGGTCCTCCCCTGCGCGCCTGGATGCGGGTTGCATGGCCGCAAAACGCGACTAGGGCTAGGGCTCGGCAACCGGTTATGGCCTGTGCTCGGGGTTATGCCCCGGGCGGTCCGGGTCCTCCCGGCGGTCGATCAAGTGCGGGTTGCATGGCCGCATTCCCGCGCTAGTCATGGGGTGCGGCATGGGGCTGTGTGCGGTGCGAGGGGGGTTGTATGCCCCTGAGTTCTGGCTTCCTGGCTGGCTTCGACCTGGGCAAGCCGGCGCCGAGTCAAGCCGACTTCGGCCTGCTGGTCGGCCTGTCGCAGCAGCACGTCTCGCGTCTGATCGCTGCTGGTGTGCTGGTCGAGGGCGCATCGCTGCGCGAGTGGGTCCGCGCCTACACGCAGCGTCTCCGCGACACCGCCGCAGACCGCGCGCGCCAATCCTCGCCCGAGCTGCAGCGCGAGCGCCTGGGCCTGTTGCGCGCCCGCGCCGAAGGCCTGCGCATGCGAAACGCCGAGCGCATGGCCGAGCTCGCGCCGGTTGCGGTGATGGATGCGCTACTGGTCAAGACCGGCGCGCGCATCGC
>NZ_FNAG01000003.1 GCF_900101825.1 Aquimonas voraii | reverse complement strand
CGCGCAAACGCGCCGTCTGCCTTCGGCCCCGGCCCTCGCGCACAGCGCTCGGGCGTTCGACGGCGCGCGCGGCATGCCGCGCAAACGCGCCGTCTCACCCCACCAGTCCTTCGGCTTTGATGCGGCGGATTTCGTCGCGGATCTTGCCGGCTTCCTCGAATTCGAGGTCCTTGGCGTGCTTGTACATCTGCGCTTCGAGCTTCTTCAGCACGGCGCCGATCTGCTCGGGGTTCATCTGCCGGTAGTCGTCGCGCTGTTCGGCCACGCGGCGCTCGCTGGCGGTGGTGCGGCCGCGGCTCTTCTTGGCTTCCGCCGGCTCGCTGCGCGCGCCCTCCATGACGTCGTTGATGCGCGAGACGATGGTCTTGGGCGTGATGCCGTGCTCGGCGTTGTAGGCGATCTGCTTCTCGCGGCGGCGCGCGGTCTCGCCCATCGCGGCTTCCATCGAGCCGGTGATGCGGTCGGCATAGAGGATGGCCTTGCCGCGCACGTTGCGGGCCGCGCGGCCGATGGTCTGGATGAGCGAAGGCGCCGAGCGCAGATAGCCCTCCTTGTCGGCATCGAGGATCGCCACCAGCGAGACCTCGGGCATGTCCAAACCTTCGCGCAGCAGGTTGATGCCGACCAGCACGTCGAACACGCCGAGGCGCAGGTCGCGGATGATCTCCATGCGCTCGACGGTGTCGACGTCGGCGTGCAGGTAGCGCACCTTGACCCCGTGCTCGCCAAGGTACTCGGTGAGGTTCTCGGCCATGCGCTTGGTCAGCGTGGTGACCAGCACGCGGTCGCCCCAGCCAACCCGCTCGTGGATCTCGGAGAGCAGGTCGTCGACCTGGGTGCGCACCGGCCGCACTTCGACTTCCGGATCCACCAGACCGGTCGGCCGCACCACCAGCTCGACGATGTGGCCGTGCGACTTCTCCAGCTCGTACTTGGCCGGCGTGGCCGAGACGAAGATGCTGCGCGGCGCGCGCCGCTCCCACTCCTCGAACTTGAGCGGACGGTTGTCCAGCGCGCTGGGAAGGCGGAAGCCGTACTCCACCAGGGTTTCCTTGCGCGCGCGATCGCCCTTGTACATACCGCCGATCTGCGGAACGGTGACATGCGATTCGTCAACCACCAGCAGCGCATCCGGCGGCAGGTAGTCGAACAGGCAGGGCGGGGCCTCGCCGGGCATGCGCCCGGTCAGGTGCCGGGAGTAGTTCTCGATGCCCTGGCAGTAGCCGATCTCGCCCATCATTTCCAGATCAAAGGTGGTGCGCTGCTGCAGGCGCTGCGCCTCCAGCAGCTTGTTGTTGGCGTAGAACCACTCCAGCCGGTCGGCGAGCTCGACCTTGATCGCCTCCATGGCCTCCAGCACGGTGCGCCGCGTGGTGACGTAATGGGTCTTGGGATAGATGGTGTAGCGCGGGATGCGCCGCTGGACCTCGCCGGTCAGCGGGTCGAACAGGGCGATCTGCTCGATCTCGCCATCGAACAACTCGATGCGCACCGCCTCGCTGTCGCTTTCGGCCGGATGCACATCGATGACCTCGCCGCGTACGCGATAGGTACCGCGGCGCAGGTCGAACTCGTTGCGGGTGTACTGCAGTTCGGTCAGGCGGCGGATCAGCTCGCGCTGGTCAATACGCTCGCCGCGCACCATGTGCAGCACCATCTGGAAGTACTCGTTGGGGTCGCCGAGGCCGTAGATCGCCGACACCGAGGCGACGATCAGCGCGTCACGGCGCTCCAGCAGGGCCTTGGTGGCCGACAGGCGCATCTGCTCGATGTGCTCGTTGATCGAGCTGTCCTTCTCGATGAAGGTGTCGCTGGCGACGACATAAGCCTCGGGCTGGTAGTAGTCGTAGTAGCTGACGAAGTACTCAACCGCGTTGTTCGGGAAGAACTGCTTGAACTCGCCGTAGAGCTGGGCCGCCAGAGTCTTGTTCGGCGCCAGCACCAGGGTCGGCTTCTGGATCTGCGCGATGACGTTGGCGATGGTGTAGGTCTTGCCCGAGCCGGTCACGCCCAGCAGGGTCTGGTGTGCCAGTCCATCCTCGAAGCCCTCGACCAGGCGCGCGATCGCCAGCGGCTGATCGCCTGAGGGCTGATAGGGCGAGACGAGTTCGAAGGGAATGTTGGCGGCTTCTGGACGGGTCATGGGTCTCGGGCTGGATCGGGAATCGGGAATCGGGAATCGGGAATCGGGAATCGGCCGAGGCTGGGCGCTGCACGCAAATCGCGCAAGTCTGGGTCGTTGATGCTGACACGGTACTGACAGCAGCGTGAGGCGCGCGGGAGGCCCCGGGCCTGCGAGCACTCCACGGCCCGCATGGGCAGAACTCCTACCCTCCACCGGAGCGGCTTCCGATTCCGCCAAAGCGCGCGCCTGCCGAGACTGTCTCCACGTCGTACGCGGCCCTTTCGCCGCCGACGCCTTGGGGGACTGTCCTATGCGTATCGGCTTCGCGTATCGCTCGATCCGGGGCTTCAGCCTGATCGAGCTTTTCATGAGCTTGGCGGTGGCGGGGGTGCTGGTCGGCATCGCCTTGCCCGGCTTCCAGCAGCTGCAGGAGCGGCAGCGCTTCGTCGCCACCCAGCACGGCCTGATGAGCGGCTTCCACCAAGCCCGCACCCTGGCCGTGACCCGCGGGCTGCCAGCGGCGATCTGCCCCAGTGCCGACGGCCTCAGCTGCCGCAGCGGCGGCGTTTGGGACCAGGGCTGGCTGGTCTTTGTTGATGCCAATCGCAACGGCCGGCGTGACGCCAACGAGAGCGTCGAGCGCACGCACCTCGACCCCACGCCCACGCTGCGCATCCGCAGCAGCGCGCAGCGACCGATGGCGGTGTTCCGGCCCAACGGCGGCAGCGGCGCCAGCAACCTGAGCCTGCGCCTCTGCAGCGAAGACGGACGCCTGCTCGGCGCTCTGGTGCTGAACAACACGGGACGCCTGCGGCAGGCGCGGCCGGAAACCATCAACGGTGGCTGCACGTGAGCGCGTGTGAACAGCCCAGCGCCTGCCGAATTCTGGGTTGCACGCCGCCGGGCGGCATTTCAGGCCGAGGGCTTGACCGCGGCCGCAGACTGACTACAATGCGCGGCTCTGTTCCCGAGTAGCTCAGCCGGTTAGAGCATCTGACTGTTAATCAGAGGGTCGCCCGTTCGAGTCGGGCCTCGGGAGCCACCATTCACAAAGGCCGGAACGCAAGTTCCGGCCTTTGTTCTTTCTGGCCTGTCGATCGCGCGAGCCGCTGCTGCCCATGATCGCCTTCCGCAACCTCGCGCTCCGCCGCGGCGAACGCCTGCTCATCTCCGGCCTCGACGCCGCCCTGCACGCCGGCTGGCGGGTGGGCGTGATCGGGCGCAACGGCTGCGGCAAGTCGACCCTGTTCGCCGCCATCCAGGGCGAGCTGGAGCCCGATGCCGGCGACATCGACCTGCCCGGCGGCCTGCGCATGGCGGCGGTCGCACAGGAAACCCCATCCCTGCCAGACCCCGCGCTCGACTTTGTGCTGGGCGGTGACCGGCCCGTCGCGGACGCTCTGCGTGCCGCCAGCGAGGCCGAAGCCCGCGGCGACCATGAGACCGCGGCGACCGCGCACCAGCGCATCGAGGAGCTCGGCGGCTACGACGCCCGCGCGCGCGCGGGTCGCCTGCTGCACGGGCTCGGCTTTCCTGCCGATACCCACGAGCGGCCGGTCGCGAGCTTCTCCGGCGGTTGGCGCGTGCGCCTGAACCTGGCGCGCACCCTGATGACACCCGCCGACCTGCTGCTGCTCGACGAGCCGACCAATCATCTCGATCTCGACGCCGTGCTGTGGCTGGAGGAATGGCTGAAGCGTTTCGCCGGCACCGTGCTGGTGATCTCGCACGACCGCGAGTTCCTCGACGGCATCGCCACCCACACACTGCACCTGCACGGCGGCACCGGTCGCCTGTACAGCGGCGACTACACCAGCTTCGAACGCCAGCGCGCCGAGCAGCTGCGCCAGCAGCAGATCGCCTTTGAACGCGAACAGGCCGAGCGCGCCAAGCTCAAGGCCTTTATCGACCGCTTCAAAGCCAAGGCCAGCAAGGCCAAGCAGGCGCAGTCGCGGGTCAAGCGGCTGGAGAAGCTGGCCGGCACGGAGGCTGTACGCGCCGAGCGCGGTTTCGAGTTCAGCTTCGCCGAGCCGGCCAAGCTGCCCACGCCCCTGCTGCGCCTGGACCAAGTGGACGCCGGCTACGGCGAGACCACCATCCTGCGCGGAGTGAAGTTCAGCCTGGAGCCCGGCGACCGCATCGGCCTGCTCGGCCGCAACGGCGCCGGCAAGTCGACCCTGGTCAAGAATCTCGCTGCCGAGATTGCCCCCCTCAAGGGCGAACGCGCGGCCCACCTCGAACTCAACATCGGCTACTTCAGCCAGCACACGGTCGAGCAGCTCACCGAAGGCCACAGCCCCCTGCAGCACTTGGCGGAGATCGCGCCGGGCATCGGCGAGGCCCAGCTGCGCGCCTACCTGGGCGGCTGGAACTTCGCCGGCGACCGCGTGTTCGAGCCGGTCGACGGCTTCTCCGGCGGCGAGCGCGCGCGCCTCGCTCTGGCCCTGATCGCCTGGCGCAAGCCCAACCTGCTGCTGCTCGACGAGCCCACCAACCACCTCGACCTCGACATGCGCGAGGCCCTGGCCGATGCGCTGGCCGAGTTCCCGGGCGCGATCCTGCTGGTCAGCCACGACCGCCATCTGCTGGGTCTGGTCTGCGACAGCTGGTGGCGGGTCGCCGACGGCCAGGTCGCGCCCTTCGAGGGCGACCTGGACGACTACGCGGCCTGGCTGCGCAAGGGCGCCTCGGCGATCACCGCCGCCGCTGCCAAGCCCACCGAGACCGAGGTCGAGTCGAGCGAGTCGAAGGCAGACCGCCGCCGCAGCGCCGCCGAGCAGCGCGAGCGCGAGAAACCGCTGCGCAACCGTATCAAGGCCATCGAGACGCGTCTCGACAAGATCGGCCGCGAGCTGGTCGAGATCGACACCCGCCTCGCCGACCCGACGCTCTATGCCGGCGACAAGGCCGAGATCCAGAAGCTGGTGCAGCTGCAGGGCAAGCTGCGCGGTGAACGCGATGCACTTGAAGAAGAGTGGCTGACGGTGCAGGACGCGCTGGGCTGAACCAGCCCGCCCTCGCAGGCACTTGAAATGCAGCCTGTTGGACCGGCCATGGACGGCCCGAGCGACGAATCGAGCGAGTAAGCGCTTGATTCGTCCTGAGGCGGTACGGACCTGCGCCGAACCGCCGAATCGAAAAACGCCCGGGATGGGCGTTTTTCGACACGCTGCTGGTGCGGCCGCCCAGGCTTCAGTGCGCCTAGTTTCGACAAGCGCGAAGGCTGTCCGCGCCGCCGGCCGCAGACGGCTTGCGACGCACTAGCCTGCAGTCGCGTCGCGCTGCAGCCGCCACACCCAGGCCGGCGGCAGATTCCACGGCACCCAACGCATGCGCTCGGCGCGCAGACCCAGACGCGCCCGGATCGACGCAGGCACCGGGCAGCGCCATCCGTAGCTGAATTGAACAAAGCGCAGATCCGACCGGCAGCAATCGAGCACGGCGCGCAGGATGGCCTCGATCTGCGCCTCGCCCATCGCACGCAGCGGCAGGCCCGACAGTGCGGTGGCGGGCGCGTCCGCAAATTGTTCGGGCCGCAGCTGCGCGGCATCGCACTCCAGCACCTGAACCCCAGGCAGCTGAGCGCGCAGGCCTGAGGCAAACTCGGGCAGACGCTCGACGACGTGCAGCGCGCGCGGTGCCACGCCGGCCCCCAGCAGGGCGCGCGTGAACACGCCGGTCCCGGCACCCAGCTCCAGCACCGGGCCTTCGAGCGGTTGTGCTGCGCTGAGCATGGCCGCTGCCAGGGCCGGGCTGGAGGGCGCGATGGCCCCAACGATGCGCGGGTGACGCAGCATGCGTGCGAGGAAGGCGCGCCATTCTCCCGTGGCCTTCATCCGAGCGCGGGGGGCGTTCGCGCGAAGTGCGCTGTGCTGATCCATCTGCAGTCCTTGCCTTGGGCCGCGCCAGTCGCGGCAGGACAAGGCTGCGTTGCCTGCCTCAAGCGAGGCTCAAGGCAGAGCCCCGTCGCGGTCTTCGAATGTCGTGTTGGATCCGCCGAAGCGTGACTCGCGGCGGCGGGAGCGCGACCGGCGCCCACACGTCTCGGCTTGGTTTGTGGTGCAGCGTCACTCGAAGTGGCAGGACGCGCGCATCGCGCGCCTCGATTTCACTGCAGACCCTCAAGACCTTGAACAGCCGCAGATCACACGCCCGGCGTTCTCGACACAGGGGCGAGGATGAGCCTTGCCCCGTCGCGATCGAAGCGCGCTTCCAGGGTCCAGCCAATCTTGGCCAGGAGCCGACGGGCGAGTTCCAGGCCCAGGCCGAAGCCCGAGTGACTTTCTTCAGCATGCATCGCGTTGCGGAACTCGATCCGCTCCGCATCCACGCTGATCTCGATCGCACCCGGCGCGCCGTGCTGGATCGCATTGATCAGCAGATTGCCGAGCACCGCCTCGATGGCTGCCGGCGGCAGGGCCCAGCGCAGGTCCGCATCGCCGCCGATCACGATGTGCTGGCCACGCCGCTCGGCGAGCGCAGCGAACTCTTCGACCAGCATCGACAGGAACGGCTCCACGTCGAGCGCTTCGGCGACCGGCGTCGACTCGCCCAGCCAGAGCACCGCCGCGCTGGCCCGCTCAAGCCGCTGCAGGGCGCGACGCAGGCGTGCCTCGGCGGCGGATTCGATCTGTTCGCCCATCGCCTCCATGGCCAGCCGCGCGCTCTGCAGCGGCGTGCGCAGCTCATGGGCGATGAAGCGCAGGGTCTCCTCCTCGCGCTGCAGGGCGGCCAGCCGCGCCTCCAGCGACTGCGCCAGCGCCTGTCCAAAACGCTGGAACTCCTCGACTGGCTGCGCATCGGCAGCAGCGCGCAAGGACTCCACGCTGGGCTCGCGCTCGATCGCGTCGAGCAGACTGCCAGCGGCGCCCTCGATACGGCGGACGAAGCGCCGCGCCAGCCAGGCCGCCTGCAGCAGGATCAGCACCAGAAGCAGGCCGAGCACGGGCGCGGCGCGCACCGCGGCGGATGTCACTCGCAGCTCGTCCTGGGCTTCGAACACCAGAAAGCGCGGCCCGCGCTCATCCGGCGGCAACGCGCGCACGTGGATGTAGCGGTCGCTGTCGATGCGGAGTTCGCGAACGTGGAAGGCGAAGGGGTCGTAGTCGCGCGCTGCCAGGTGCTCGATCTGCGCTCGGACCGAGGCTGGGATCTCATCCAGGCGCTTCAGCTCCACTTGGGGCAGGCGCGGACGTTCACCGTGAAAGGCGCGCTCGGCCTCGCGCAGACGCGCGTCGATGAAGCTGTCCTCGAGCACATAAAGCGCCACCAGCGCCAGCATGAACAGGCCGACCAGCAGGGCACCGGCGAACAGCGCCCACTGCAGGCCGAGCACGCGCCGCAGTGAGCGCGGCTTCATGGGCGTCCTCCAAAGCGCACGCCCAGGCCGCGCTCGCTGTGGATCGGTGCCTGCCCGAAGGTCTCGCGCAGCACTCGCCGCAGTGCGTACAGATGGGTGCGAAGGTCATCGTCCTCGCCGGCTTCGCCCCACAGCGCTTCGCCCAGCTCAGCGCGGCTGACGCAGCCTGGGCTGGCCTGCAGCAGGCAGCGCAGCAGTCGGGCCGCAGACGCCGAAAGCTGCAGCTGCGTGCCGGCGCGCTCGAGCAAGCCGCGCTGCGGGTCGAGCCGCCAATCGTCGACCACGATCCAGCCGCCGGCACGCGCAGGTACATGTTTCGCGAGAGCGCGAACGCGAGCGACCAGCTCGGCCGGCTCGAAGGGCTTGATCACATAGTCGACCGCGCCGGCTTCGAAACCGGCCAACCGATCGGCGAGCGCGCCGCGCGCGGTCAGGAACAGCACCGGCGCGCTGTCGGGCTGCAGCGCCTTCAAGCGCCGACAGAGGCTGAAGCCGTCCTCGCCGGGCAGCTGCACGTCGAACAGCCAGAGGTCGAAACGCGCCTCCAGCAGGCGCGCCTGCGCCTCGCGCGCGTTGTAGGCGTGCTCGGCCGCGATGCCGCGCGCTTCGAAGTAGTCAACCAGGCCTGCGGCGATATCGAGATCATCCTCGACCAGCAGCACCCGCAGGCGTTCGGGCCGACACTCAGACATGCGCAGGCGCTCCGTTGGGCGCTCAGACACGCGCCAAGCGCATCAGATCGAACATGCGCTTGTACTCGCCGCGCATCGAAGCGATGAGGCCGTGCATCAGCAGCAGGCGATTGTCGACCGGCCCGAGCCCCGGCTTGGCGGCGCGCGCGGCGTCGTAGCCTTCGACGTGCAGGCGATGCAGCAGATCGACCGCGCGCTCCTCGCTGCTGCGCGGGCGCGCGACGGGCTCCGCGCCCAGCGCGCGCACCGTCGCCTCGGCCAGGGCCCAGGTCGACCACGGGTTCTGACCCGTCAGCACGCGACCATCGACCACCACATGCTCGAGGTACATCGGCGCCTCGCTGAACTCGCCCTCATCGGCCAGCGCATCCTGCAGCAGAAAGCCCAGTCGCTGCACGGGGTCCTCCATCAGGAAATACTCCTCGGCGTTGCTGAATCCAGTGACGCGACGGCCTTGCAGCAGGGTCTTCCCAGGTGCGATCTCGACGCCGAGCAACGCCGCCGGGCCGTGGCAGACGGCACTGATCACGCCACCGCGGGTGTAGACCTCGGCAAGGATGCGCTGCAGCGCTTCGTTGCCGTGCAGATCCAGCATCGCGCCCTTGCCACCGACCACATACACCGCGTCGTAGCGGGTCGGATCGACCGCATCGAGGCGCAGCGTCGCCTCCATCGCAGCGCGCGTGCGCGGCTCGTTGAGGAAGGCGTAATCGGCATCGACCGCATCATCGGTATCGACCACCTTGGGCGGCGCGCCGCCTGCCGGGCTGGCGAGTTCGACCTCGAAACCCGCGGCCTCGAACACCCACCAGGCGCGCGAGAGCTCGGTGAGCTCGAAGCCTGCCCGCCCGGAACCGCCCAAGGTGCGCTCGACGCTCGTCAGCACGGCAAGGATGCGGCCGCGCGCAGGCGCTGGGTCGGCGGGCAGCCAGTGGAGGTCCGCGCTTGTGGCCTGCGGGTTGGCCACGCTGTGGCTGAAATCGATGCCCGCCCACCAGACCCACAGCCCCAATACCAGCAGCAGCGGCAAAGACCCCAGACCCATCGCCCACCGCACCCATCGCTTGCGCCACATGCTCGAGCCTCCGCCGTTGATCCAATGGCGTCAGCGTGGGGGGCTTGTCTCAAGCGGGGCTCAACACTTTGGTTGGGATTGGGGATTGGGGATTGGGTGTTCGGGATTTGGGATTTGGGATCGGCCGCAGCGTCGCAAGCCACCGAAGCGAGCCCCTCTCCCCTGGTGGGAAGCGGAAGAGAGCGCTTGTCGGCTGCCGGTGGCAGCCGACGCTCTCTGGAGCCCAAGCGAAGCGAAGGCGGGTTGGGGAGAGGGGGCAACGCTCGTCGCAAGCACCCTACCCCTCTCCCCCGGCCCCTCTCCCACAAGGGGAGAGGGGAGCACCGCGAAAGATCTCGTGGGCCACCGCGAGAGTTCAGCTCCGGTGGGTCAAGACCCACCCTATGGGCCGCGCTCTTTCGAATCCCGAATCCCCAATCCCGAATCCCGGCTCCGAGTCAGATCGCGCCGAGCGCGTCCTCCAGCTCCGCGCGCAGATCGACGAGGTCCTCAACGCCCACGCTCAGACGCACCAGGTTGTCGTGGATGCCGAGCTTGGCGCGGTTCTCCGGCGGCACCGACGCGTGGGTCATGATCGCCGGGTGGTTGATCAGGCTCTCGACGCCACCCAGAGATTCGGCCAGCGCGAACAGCTTGCAGCGCTCCATCATCCGGCGGGTACCGGCGAGGTCGGTGTCGAGCACCACGCTGATCATCCCGCCGAATCCATGCATCTGCTGCTTGGCCAGCGCGTGCTGCGGGTGCGATTCAAGGCCCGGATAGATCACGCGGCGCACTTTGGGATGCGTTTCCAGCCACTGCGCCAGGGCGAGTGCGTTCTCGCAGTGCGCGCGCATGCGCAGGTGCAGGGTCTTCAGGCCGCGCAGGGCGAGGAAGCTGTCGAACGGGCCCTGCACGCCACCGACCGCGTTCTGCAGGAAGGTGAGCTTCTCTTCCAGCTCGGCGTGGTCACCCACCACCAGCATGCCGCCGACGATGTCGCTGTGGCCGTTCAGATACTTGGTCGCCGAGTGCATGACCAGATGCGCGCCCAGCTCCAGCGGGCGCTGCAGGATCGGGCTGCAGAACGTGTTGTCGACGGCGAGGATCAGGCCCTTCTCGCGCGCGAAGGCCGCGAGCTTGGCGATATCGACCAGCTTCAGCATCGGGTTGGTCGGCGTCTCGCACCAGATCATCCTGGTGTTCGGGCGCAGGGCCGCAGCCACGGCGTCGAGGTCGTCGAGGTCGACGAAGCTGAAGTCCAGCCCCGCCGAACGCCGGCGCACGCGCTCGAACAGGCGGTAGGTGCCGCCGTAGACATCGTCCATGCAGATCACGTGGCTGCCGGAGTCGAGCACTTCCAGCGCGGTCGAGGTCGCGGCCAGACCCGACGCGAACGCATAGCCCCGGCGGCCACCTTCGAGTGCGGCGACGCAGTCCTCGTAGGCGAAGCGGGTCGGGTTGTGGCTGCGCGAATACTCGAAGCCCTGGTGGTCGCCGGGGCTGCGCTGCACATAGGTCGAGGTCGCGTAGATCGGCGTCATCACCGCGCCGGTGGTCGGATCGGGCGACTGGCCGGCGTGGATGGCGCGCGTGCCGAGGCCGTGGCGGGCGTTCGAGGGCTTGCTCATGGGGCGTTCCGTGTGGGGGCTGCCGAGAGGCTCGGCGAGGCGCGGATTCTAGCCTTTGCGTCTCCGATCCGCGGGCTGCGGTCATTCCCCCGGGCGCGGCGCTCGATACACTGGACGGCATGCGAATCGGTCCCTACCCCATCGAACCGCGCGTGGTGCTGGCGCCCATGGCCGGCGTCACCGACAAGCCCTTCCGGGTGCTGTGCAAGCGCCTGGGTGCGGGGTTGGCGGTGTCGGAGATGACCCATTCCGATCCCAAGCTCTGGCACACCCGCAAGTCAAAGCTGCGCATGGACCATGCCGGCGAGCCGGACCCCATCTCGGTGCAGATCGCCGGCACCGAGCCCGAGCAACTCGCGAACGCCGCCCGCCACAACGTCGAGCAGGGCGCGCAGATCATCGACATCAACATGGGCTGCCCGGCCAAGAAGGTCTGCAACGCCTGGGCGGGCTCGGCGCTGATGCGCGACGAGGCCCTGGTCGGGCGCATCCTCGAGGCCGTCGTGCGTGCGGTCGAGGTGCCGGTGACCCTGAAGATCCGCACCGGATGGGCGCGGGCGCACCGCAACGGGCTGGCGATCGCGCGCATCGCGGAAGCCGCCGGCATCCAGGCGCTGGCGGTGCACGGCCGGACCCGCGAGGACCTCTACCAAGGCGAGGCCGAGTACGCGTTGATCGCCGAGATCAAATCCGAGCTGCACATCCCGGTGCTGGCCAATGGCGACATCACCGGGCCGGAAAAGGCCGCCGCCGTGCTGCGCGAGACGGGTGCGGATGCGGTGATGATCGGCCGCGCGGCGCAAGGCCGGCCGTGGATCTTCCGCGAGGTCGCCCATTTCCTCGCCACCGGCCAGCGCCTGCCCGAGCCGGACCTGAGCGAGGTGCGCGACATCCTGCTCGGCCATCTCGACGCGCTGTATGCGTTCTACGGCGAGGAACAGGGCCTGCGCATCGCGCGCAAGCATCTGGGCTGGTACGCCAGGGATGTCGAGGGTGGCGACCGCTTTCGCGCGCTCGTCAACGCGGCAACGACGGCGGAGGCGCAAACTGCGCTTGCCCGCGACTGGTTCGCCGCGCGAGAGGCCGGCCTCACGCTCGACCGCGCCGCCTGAGCCTACCCTGACCCACTGGAATCCGCCGCCGTGAAGTACCTTGGATTGATCTACGCCGGCCTGTTCCGCAAGAAGCTGCGCACCTTCCTGACGCTGGCCTCGCTGATCGCGGCCTTCAGCCTGCTGGGTCTGCTGCAGGCGGTGAACTCGCTGTTCTCGGGCGCGGCGGATTTCCTCGGTGCGAGTCGCCTGATCACCCAGGCCAGCACCAGCTTCACCCAGCCCCTGCCGATGCGCATGCTGCCGCAGATCGAGGCCGTGCCGGGGGTGGCGGCGGTCAACCACTCGCAGTTCTTTGGCGGCCAGTACCAGGACGGTCGCGGTTTCTTTCCGCAGTTCGCGGTCAATCCACAGCGCCTGCGCGACACCTACCCCGAATGGGTGATGGACAACGAGAGCTGGCTGCGCTTCATCAGCACCAATGACGGTGCCATCGTTGGCCGCAATCTGGCGGAGCAGTACGGCTGGAAGGTCGGCGACATCGTGCCGCTGAACAGCTTCATCTGGACCCAGGCCGGTGGCAGCCGCACCTGGGAGTGGCGGGTGGTCGGCATTTTCGACGGCGTCAACGAAGACTGGTCGCAGCGCGCGAACCTGATGTACCTGAACTATGCGCAGTTCGACGAGGCGCGCTCGGGCGGCAAGGGGCTGGCCGGTATCTTCGTGGTACGCATCGCCGATCCGGAGGCGTCCGAGCGCATCGCCGCCGTCATCGACGCGAAGTTCGAGAACTCCTCGGACGAAACCAAGACGCAGAAGGAATCCGAGTTCCAGCTGGGCTTCATCCGCCAGCTCGGCGACATCGGTCTGATCGTCAATCTGATCACCGGGGCGGTGTTCTTCTCGATTCTTTTCCTCACCGGCGTGGCCATGAGCCAGGCGGTGCGCGAACGCATCCCCGAGCTGGCGGTGCTGAAGTGCCTGGGTTTCACCGATCGTCAGGTCATGGGCCTTGTGCTCGCCGAAGCTTTCGTCTTGTGCGTGATCGGCGCCCTCCTCGGCATGGCGGTGGCGAGCGTGGCCACCGGCGTGCTGCCTCCCGAATTCCCGGTGCGTACCGATCTGCGGGTGTGGGTGATCGCCGGCATCAGCGTCGCGTTGCTGACGCTCGCGGTGGGCCTGCCGCCTGCGCTGGCCGCGCGCCGGCTCAAGATCGTCGATGCGCTGGCCGGTCGAGGTGAGCCCTCTGCCTTCGAGCGTGTACTGCGCCGACTGCTCGGCGGCCGCAGCGAGGAGGCCAGCGCATGAGCCGCATCACCCAGATCCGCGAGATCACCCTGATGAACCTGCGCTCGATCCCCGAGCGGCTCGCGCCTTCGCTGGTGATCGTGGTCGGCATTGCCGGCGTGGTCGGCGTGTTGGTGGCTCTGCTGTCGATGTCGGCCGGCCTGGGTCAGACCCTGGGCAGCACCGGCGAGCCCGACCAGGTGGTGGTGAGCCGGGGCGGCAGCCAGGGCGAGATCTCCAGCTTTCTTGCGGTGGCCAGCATGACCCTGGTGAAGCAGGATCCAGCGATCGCGCGGGGGGCCGACGGCCTCCCGCTCGCCTCGGGCGAACTCATCGTGATCACCGAGGTGCCGCGTCCGGGCCAGGACACCGGCGCCAATGTCAGCCTGCGCGGCATCGAGCCGGTGGGTCTCACGCTGCGACCCAAGTTCCGGCTGCTGCAGGGACGCATGTTCCGCCCCGGGGTGCAGGAGATCATCGTCGGCATCGGCGCCTCACGACAGTTCAGCGGGCTGGAGGTGGGGCGTGAGCTGCGCTTCCGCGGCGGGCGCTGGACGATCGTCGGCCACTTCGAATCCGGCGGCGCCTATGACAGTGAGCTGTGGACCGACCGCGAGACCGCGCAGGGCGCTTTCGGCCGGGCCGGCGTGTCCTCGATCCTGGCGCGCATCAAGGACCCCGACCTGCTGGAGACCATGGAGGCGCGGCTCAAGGCCGATCCCCAGCTCGATGTCGACGTGCGCAGCCAGGACGCCTTCTTCGCCGGCCAGAGCGGCAACCTCACCGCGACCATCGGCGTGCTGGCCGGCGTCGTCGCCGCGATCATGGGCGTGGGCGCGGTGTTCGGCGCGCTCAACACCATGTACTCGGCGGTATCGGCGCGGACCAAGGAAATCGGCACCCTGCGTGCGCTGGGCTTTGGCGCTGCTCCAGTGGTGGCTTCGGTGATGGCCGAGGCCCTGCTGCTGTCACTGCTGGGCGGTGCGCTGGGCGCAGCACTTGCCTACTTCGCCTTCAACGGCTACGCGGTCAGCACCTTGGGCGGCGGCTTCACCCAGGTCGCCTTCGAGTTCGCGGTGACGCCACGGCTGGTGATGACCGGTCTGTTCATCGCACTCGGCATCGGCTTCGTCGGCGGCCTCGCCCCCGCCCTGCGCGCGGCGCGACTTCCGGTGACGGCCGCACTTCGCGGGTGATCAGACCGGGACACAACCCGCGGGCTTCGCCTCACCGCCACCTGCTTTAACGAATCCCCAATCCCGGATCCCGAATCCCGGCGCCACAGGCGCCACGAGCGCATACTCCCGCGCCTTTCCGCCATGCCCGCCCGTCGCGCCAGCGACGGCGGACTGCTGCACGCCGCTTGCAGGTCGATGCCCGTGAACATCCATCCCGAACCCCTCGACCGCAAGGGCCTTGCGGCGGCCGTTTTCGCTTTCCTGACCTGGGGCGTGTTTCCGCTCTACTGGGCGCTGCTGAAACACGTGCCGTCTTTCGAGATCGTCGCCCACCGAATCGTCTGGTGTGCGGTCTTCGTGGTGGCCTGGCTGTGCTGGAAGGACGGCCCGGGATGGCTGTTCCGCGCGCTGCGGCAGCGCCATGCGGCGTGGATGCTGTTCGCCTCCAGCCTGCTCATCAGCTTCAACTGGGGCCTGTACATCTGGGGCGTCAACAGCGGCCACGTGGTCGAAACCAGCCTCGGCTACTTCATCAACCCACTGGTCAACGTGGTGCTGGGCGTGGCCGTGCTTGGCGAGCGCCTGCGCCGCACGCAGTGGATCGCCGTCGGCCTTGCCGCCGCCGGCGTGCTCTGGCTCAGCCTGCAGCAGGATCGCCCGCCGTGGATCGCGCTGGGTCTGGCCGGTTCGTTCGCGCTGTACGGGCTGATCCGCAAGCAGGTCGCCGTCGAGTCGGTGCCGGGGCTCGGCGTTGAAAGCGTGCTGCTGTTCCTGCCGGCGGCCGCCTGGCTGTGGATGGCCGAACAGGGCGGCGGCGGGGCCATCTTTCACGGCAACTGGGCCACCGACGCGCTGCTGATCACCGGCGGCCTGCTGACTGCCCTGCCGCTGGTGGCCTTTGCCTACGGCGCTCGCCGGATCCCGCTGTCGGTGCTGGGCCTGCTGCAATACATCGGGCCGAGCATCCAGTTCCTGCTGGGCCTGTTCGTGTTCGGAGAGAGTTTCGGACTGGTGCAGGCGGTCGGCTTCGGCCTGATCTGGGCCGCGCTGGCGGTGTACGCAGCCGAAGGCTGGCAGATGCAGCGGCGACGCGCGCTGGCCTTGGCCTGAGCTGCGCCCGCTGGCGGTCGCGGCGATGCGACAATTGCGGTCTACGCGGGACAGGCGGCGGTAGGAGAACTCCTACCCCTGGCCAGGCGGAACGACGACTGCATGCCCGCATCGCCCCTGCCTACACTTTCCCGCCCGTGCCCCCCAAAGGACCGCCTCATGATCCGCTTGAAGGCTCTCGATGACCTCGCCCACCGCCTGAGCGAACTCCTGCCTCCGGGCTTGGAGGACACACGTGCAGACCTTGAGAAGAACTTCCGCGCGGCCCTGCACAGCGGTTTCAGCAAGCTCGATCTGGTCACCCGCGAGGAGTTCGATGTGCAGCGTGCCGTGCTGCTGCGCACCCGCGAGAAGCTGGCCCTGCTGGAGCGGATGCTCGGCGATCTGGAGGCGCGCCTCGATGCGCGCGCCTCCGACGACGCCGCCACCCGCAACTGAAGCCCGCGCGGACGGCAGGGCGGGAGTCGCGTAGGAATGGCGCTCGCGGTCGTCCACAGCCGGGCCCAGTACGGCGTGAGCGCGCCGCCGGTACAGGTCGAGGTGCACCTCTCCGGCGGGCTGCCGGGCATGTCGATCGTCGGCCTGCCCGAGACGGCCGTGAAGGAAAGCCGCGACCGCGTGCGCGCGGCACTGATCTGCGGCCAGTTCGAGCTGCCGCAGCGGCGCATCACCATCAATCTCGCGCCCGCCGACCTGCCCAAGGACGGCGGGCGCTTCGACCTGCCGATAGCGCTCGGCATCCTCGCGGCCTCGGGCCAGCTGCCGGTCGCCGCCCTGCGCGCGCACGAATTCCTGGGCGAGCTCGCACTGACGGGCGACCTGCGCGGCGTCGACGGGGCGCTACCGGCCGTGCTGGCTGCCGGCCGCGAGGGGCGCTCGATGGTCCTGCCGCGAGCCAACTCCCACGAGGCGGGGCTCGTCGGCAGCGGCAGTGCGCACACCGCGGCCAGCCTGCTGGAGGTCTGCGCCTATCTGCGTGGGCAGGCCAGCCTGCCGGTGGCGAGCTGCGATCCGACGCAGGCGCAGTCTTCTTCGATACCGGATCTCGCCGACGTGCGCGGGCAAGTACTGGCGCGGCGCGCGCTGGAGATCGCCGCCGCCGGCGGCCACAACCTGCTGATGTGCGGCCCGCCGGGTAGCGGCAAGTCCATGCTGGCGCAGCGACTGCCTGGGATCCTGCCGCCGCTGGACGAGGACGGTGCACTGGAAGTCGCAGCCATCGCCTCGGTCGCCGCCGGTCGCGTCGACCCCGCGCGCTGGCGCGTCCCGCCCTACCGCCAGCCGCACCATACGGCCAGCGCCGTAGCCCTGGTCGGCGGGGGCTCACATCCGCGGCCCGGCGAGATCAGCCTGGCCCACCGCGGCGTGCTCTTCCTCGACGAGCTGCCGGAGTGGGATCGACGCGTGCTGGAAGTGCTGCGCGAGCCGCTTGAATCGGGCCACATCACGATCTCGAGGGCAGCGCGCCAGGCCGAGTTCCCCGCCCGCTTCCAGCTGGTCGCGGCGATGAATCCCTGCCCTTGCGGCTGGGCCGGCGACCCTTCCGGCCGCTGCCACTGCAGCGCAGAACAGATCGGCCGTTACCGTGGCCGGATCTCGGGGCCGCTGCTGGATCGTATTGACCTGCAGATCGAGGTGCCGCGCGTGCAGGCCGCGGAACTGCGGCCGGATGCCGCGCCCGGCGAGAGCAGCGCCGCCGTCCGCGAACGCGTGGCAGCAGCACGCTCGCGGCAAGTCTCGCGCTGCGGCCTGCTCAACTCGCAGATGGGCCAGACCGAACTTCTGGCGCACTGTCGCCTGTCCGCGCGCGAGCAGAGCCTGCTGGAGTCAGCAGTCGAACGTCTGCAGCTCTCGGCCCGCGCCAGCCAGCGCATCCTGCGTGTGGCGCGCACCGTGGCGGATCTCGCGGGCGCGGAATCCATCGACGCGGCCCACCTGGCCGAGGCGATCGGCTACCGGCGCATGGACAGGCGCAGTTGAGTCAAGGCCCGGCAGCGCGAACGTCGACTGTCAGTCCTCATCGCGCTGCGGAGCGAAGTCGAAACGCAGGTTGAGCGGGTCGACGCCAAGCGTGATCCGCGTCTCCTCCCAGTCGCCGCGCTCGCCAACCGGCAAGTTGGAGTAGGCGAAGGGCTCGGAGCCGAAGCCGCGATCAGCCTTGCCGTTCTCGTTGCGGTCATGCCAGCCGTGGACCGCATAGTCACTGGGTGCCAGTTCGGTGAACTCGGCGCGCGCCGAGCCCGCCTCCACTGGCACCGACAGCGTGTAACTGGGCTGGCGGGGATAGCCGACTCGGCTGCCGAACACCTCCACCACGAACTGCCCTTGATCGTCCTCGAGGCCGGTCACCTCCACCACGAGCTGTGCCGCGGTGGCGGGCAGCACGCCCATCGCCAACGCCGCACCCAGGATGCTGCTGCCTAGCCGATTCATCCGAACTCCCAATTGAATCACCTCCCCCTGAGGGCTCGCGGGCCGCCGCGCCTGTGCCGGAGCGTGCGTGGATTCCGCGACACAGTTGAGAAAGTAATGCGTGGGTATGCCATGTGCAATTGCGACGGGCCCATTTCCTTGACTTGGGGCCGGATCGTCGCCAAGTCTTGGGGTCGGACACGGGGGGCGCATGGACAGCCTGCAGACGAACGACATCTGGATGTTGATCGGCGGTCTCCTGATGCTCGCGGGCATTCTTTCGAGCCTCGTGGCGACGCGCTTCGGCGCCCCACTGCTGCTGGTCTTCCTGGTCATCGGCATGCTGGCGGGCGAGGATGGTCCAGGCGGTATTGCATTCAGCAATTACCAGATCACCTATGCGCTGGGTTCGGTCGCGCTGGCCGTCATCCTGTTCGATGGCGGATTGCGCACGCGGCTCAGTCAGGTACGCGGCGCACTCGCGCCGGCAGGTGTGCTGGCGACGATGGGCGTCGTTGTAACCGCGGGCCTGACCGGCGTGGCCGTGCACCACATCCTTGATCTCGGCTGGATTCCTTCACTGCTGATCGGCTCGATCGTGGCCAGCACGGATGCCGCGGCGGTGTTCTTCCTGCTGCGGTCGAACGGTCTGCATCTGCAGCGACGCGTTGGCGCGACGCTCGAAGTCGAGTCGGGCAGCAATGATCCGATGGCGATCTTCCTCACCCTGCTGCTGCTGGGTCTGGCCATGTCACCCGATGCACTGACGCCGGGCGGTCTCGCGCTCAGCCTGCTGCAGCAGATCGGTGTCGGTGCGCTCGCCGGCTATGCGGGCGGACGCGTCCTTGCCCTGGCCCTGAACCGGTTGGATCTGCCCTCGGGCCTGCATCCACTACTGGCGGTAAGCGGCGCCATCGCGCTAGTGCCGCTGACCAACATGTTGGGCGGCAGCGGGTTCCTGGCTGTCTATTTCGCCGGCTTGGTGGTGGGCAATCGGCCGGTCCGCGCCTTTGCCAACGTGCTGAGCGTGCAGGACGCCGCGACCTGGCTGGCGCAAATGCTCATGTTCCTGGTGCTGGGGCTGCTGGTCACGCCCTCGCGTCTGCTCGAACTGGCCTTGCCGGCGCTGGCGATCGCAGCTTTCCTCATGCTGGTCGCGCGCCCGTTGGCGGTGATGCTCTGCCTGTGGCCCTTCGGCTTCGGCAAGCGCGAGCTCGCCTTCGTCTCCTGGGTCGGACTGCGTGGCGCGGTTGGCATCTTCCTCGCCTCCGTGCCGATGCTGGTCGGCCTGCCCGATGCGCAGATGTACTTCAACATCGGATTCGTCGTGGTGCTGACCTCGCTGCTGGTGCAGGGCTGGAGCCTGTCCTGGGCTGCCTTCCGTCTGGGCGTGGCAGTGCCGCGGCGGGATCCACCGTCACGTCGCGTTGAACTGGACCTGCCCGGCCAGTTGGAGCACGAGATGGTTGGCTACCGCGTTGCACCCGACTGCGCTCTGCTGAGTGGACGCGGGCGCCTGCCCGCCTGGGCGCGGCCCGTGCTGGTGGTACGCAAGGGTCAGGTGCTGTCGCCTGAGGAAGCCGGCGCCCTGCGGGTCGAGGACTATGCCTACTATCTGGCACCACCGGGACGGGTAATCCGCCTGGATTGGCTGTTCGCCGAGGCCGCAGAGGCCCGGGAGGCGGAGCGCGAACTGTTCGGTGAATTCACCCTGCCCGGCAATGTTCCCTTGGGCCCACTGGCGGATTTTTACGGGCTGAAGCTCAGTCCACGCATGCAGGGAAAGTCTGCAGCGGAGCTCTTTGCCGATCGTTTTGACGACCAGCCGCAGATCGGCGACATCTTGGAAGTGGGCAACGCGATTCTGGTCGCGCGCGACCTGGTTGAGGACCGCGTCAGTCGGGTCGGACTCAAATTCCGCACGTCGCCGCGCCCCTCCCGGCTCGCGCGCGGGCGCGCGGGTCGCTGGATCGAACGCCTGCGCCGGCGCGACTCCGGAGCTAGCCCTCCCGCCGAGGGTGGAGCGCCCTGAGGATGGGCAAAAAAGAACCGGCGGTCACGAGAGGACCGCCGGTTTCGAAATACGCCGAAGACAGGGAGGGAGGTTGCCCTCGGCGTTGGCTGCGGCCCGCAAGGCGCGTCGCAGACATGGACGCTGGCTCCGCCCGCCGGCACCGATCGGCACGGCGGATGACTGAGCCTGGATCAGGCCGCCTTCTTCGGCGCAGCCTTGACCGCGGCGGGACGGGCGACGACTTCGCTGGCGGCATCAAAGTTGGACTTGGCGAGGCCAGCCAGGGCTTCAGACGTCTTGAGCGTCTGCCCAACCACTTCCTGGCTGACAGCGATCAGATGCTCGGAGGCATCCTTGACGAAGCTCATGGTCTTCGGCAGCAGGGCCTTGGCGGCTTCAAGGTCGCGGGCCTCGGCGGCTTCGCTGGCGAACGCGGTTGCAGCATTCAGGCGGGCTTCGATGGCCTTCACCTGGAGGGCAGCCATGGCTTCGAAGTGCTCCACGGCGATCGCGTTGGCGCGCAGCGCCGACTCGGTCAGCTGCTTGGTGTACTGGCTGAACTGGGCGTTGATCTGGTCGAACATGGCGCTCTCCTGAGCTGAGCGTTGGGGGTGGACAGAGGCTAACCGCGCCAATGCTGCAACGCAACACAGAAGACCCCATCAAGAGCTTTCTGTTTATCTGCAGTTTATCTTTTGGCTTGACAAGAGACACCTTGATCGATCTTCCAAACGGCAGAGTACGGATCAACCCTCGGCCGCGCTGGCGCCAGCGCCGACAACTCGCCCGCGACAGCAGGATCTCGCCCCCCTCAGGGCCCCCGATAGCGGCACCCCGAGGTGCAGGTCTCATGCACCACCACCGTCGAAAGCTCCGGCAGGGAGGGTTTGAGCTGTTCCCAGATCCAGATCGCCAGCCGTTCGCTGGTGGGGTTCTCGAGCCCAGGCACATCGTTGAGGTAGTGATGGTCCAGCCGGTCGTAGATCGGCTTGAAGGCGGTCTTGATGTCGGCGAAATCCATCAGCCAACCGGTTTCGGGATCGGGCTCGCCCTCGACATGGATTTCCACGCGGAAGCTGTGCCCGTGCAGGCGCGCGCACTTGTGGCCCGGCGGCACTTTGGGCAGGCGGTGGGCCGCCTCGAGGGTGAAGACCTTGAAGATTTCCATCGGCGGACTCCGGAAACGACGCGGGCCCTGCTCATGCAGGGCCCGCAGGCAGTGCTTGGGACGCGCAGCTTACGCTGCGAACAGCGCCTTCATCTTCTTCATCGCCGCCGCTTCGATCTGACGGATGCGCTCGGCTGACACGCCGTACTCGTCGGCCAGCTCCTGCAGGGTGATCTTGCCGTCGCCCAGCCAGCGGCGTTTGACGATATCGCGCGATCGGGCGTCCAGGCTGGCGAGGCCCTCGCGGAGGATCTCGAGGCGATTCTCGTCCTCGTCCTCGGCGGCATAGCGCAGCGAAGGGTCGGCGCCGTGTTGCTCAAGGTAGGCGACCGGCGCGGGGCGGGCGTCGTCATCGGCGTCGGTGGGGGCATCGAAGCCCACGTCCTGACCCTGCAGACGGGCTTCCATCTCCAGCACTTCGGACTCCGGCACGTTGAGGTCGCGGGCAATAGCCTTGACCTCTTCGTGATTCATCCAGCCCAGACGGCGCTTGCTCTTGCGCAGGTTGAAGAACAGCTTGCGCTGCGCCTTGGTGGTGGCGACCTTGACGATGCGCCAGTTGCGCAGGATGAACTCGTGCATCTCGGCACGGATCCAATGCACCGCGAAGCTCACCAGGCGCACGCCCTGCTCCGGATCGAAGCGCTTGACCGCCTTCATCAGGCCGATGTTGCCTTCCTGGATGAGGTCGGCCAACTGCAGGCCGTAGCCGTTGTAGCCGCGGGCGACATGGACGACGAAGCGCAGGTGGGACAGCACCAGCTTGCGGGCGGACTCCAAGTCCTGCTCGGCCTGGTAGCGGCGGGCCAGCGCCTGTTCTTCCTCGACGCTCAGCACGGGGATGCGGTTGACCGTGCCGATGTAGGCATCCAGCGTGCCGATGGCGGCAGGTACCGGAAGATTGTGCGCAACAAGAGCGTGGGTCATGTCCTTCTCCATAGGCAGGGACTTTAGCAGTCTATCCGTGAGAGTGCTAAACCGCGGGTGAAGTTCCCGATTCGGCCCCGCCCGTCACCCGCAGACAGATATGGACGCACGGATGCAATTCAAGTGCCCGCCATCTGCAGGGCGTCGAGGCGGGGCAGGCGCCAATCCACCGCCCCCAGGCCGCGGCCCTCCAGGTAGCGGTTGGCCGCCGAGAAGTGGCCGCAGCCGATGAAACCCCGGTAGGCCGACAGTGGCGAAGGATGCGGCGCGCGAAGCACGGCGTGTCGGGTCCGGTCGATGAACTTGCCCTTGGCTTGCGCATAGCTGCCCCAGAGCAGGAAGACCAGACCCTCGCGCTCGCGGTTCAGCCGATCGACGACGGCATCGGTGAAGGCCTCCCAGCCCTTGCCCTGGTGCGAGCCGGCACGCCCGGCCTCGACCGTGAGCACCGCATTCAGAAGCAGCACGCCCCGCTGCGCCCAGGGCAGCAGGCAGCCGTGATCGGGCGGCTCGATGCCGAGATCGCGGCGAATCTCGGCAAAGATGTTGGCCAGCGAAGGCGGCACCGGGAGGCCCGGCAGAACCGAAAAGCACAAGCCATGCGCCTGCCCCGGCCCATGGTAGGGGTCCTGGCCCAGGATCACCACTTTCACCGCTTCGAAGGGCGTCGCATCCAGCGCGGCGAAGATCTGCCCCGACGGCGGATAGATGCGGGCGCCGCGCCCGCGCTCGGCCAGCAGAAACTGGCGCAGCGCATCCATGCCCGGCGAGAGCAGCACCTCGGCCAGACGGGACTTCCAGGACGGGTGCAGCCGCACCCGCTCCAGCGCCTCGCTCAAGTGCCCTGCACCTTGGAACGCATGATCCGGCCCACCCGCAGCTGGAACAGCAGCTTGGTGACCAGCAGACGCTCCTCGATCGGCTTCTCGACCAGATCATTGGCGCCGGCGCGCAGCAGGGCGGACTGGTTGGCCGGATTGTCGTCGCCGGTCATCACCAGGATGGGCAGCTGCGCCTTGCCGTAGCCAAAGCGCCCGCGAACCTGCTCCAGCAGGTCATGGCCAGTCATACCGCCCTTGAGATAGACGTCGGTGAGCACGATATCCGGACCGGGCACTCGGCCCTCGGCGACGTACTGCTCCAGCAGCGCCAGAGCGTCTTCGACGCTGACCACGTGGGTGACCTTGAGGCCGTGCTTTTCCAGCATGCGCCGAGTGGCGACCGCGACGACCTTGCTGTCCTCGACGTAAAGCACCTCGCCGCCGGCCTCGTCCTGCGGCTGTACATAGCCGCGGATGAAGGCTCCCAGGGCCGCGAATCCCAGGGACTTGTCGAAGTAATCGGTGACGTCATCGCTGAAGCTGCGCTCGATCAGGCGCTCGTTGACATCGCCCGAGACCACGATGATCGGGATGAAGGCCTGGGGCGCGTGCTCGCGCACGTAGCGGGCGAGCTGCAGGCCATCCATGTCGGGCAGGCGCAAGGCGGTCGTGACCAGATCGACCACGCCGGACTGCAGGGCGGCCTGGGCCTCGGCGCCGGTCTCGCAGGACAACACCGTGACTCCGGGCAACTCGGCCTTGAGCACCTGCTCCAGCAGGCGACGCACGACTTTGGAGCCATCCACCACCATGACCCGCGGGGTTTCCGAGGTGATGTGACGGGTGATGCTGGCGCCGCTCATGCGCGCACCTCGACCCACGACAAAGGTTGACGCCACTCATTCCACATCGACTGTCCTCCCCGACTGTCCCTGGCGCAAATGGTGGCCGACAGCGAGGAAGGCCCCCAACCAGCCCAGTGCGGCAGCGGCGCAGGGTACCGCAAGGGTGGCGGGGATGCCGAACCCGCGCAGCCGGAATCCGCTGTCGTAACTGCGGATCAAGGCGTCCACTGGGCCTGCCAGGCCGAACTGCAGCAGGGCAAGCAGGGCCAGAGCCAGGAGCCCGGACAGCAGTCCGTACCAGGCCCCGAGGTACAGAAAGGGTCGGCGGATGAAGCCGGCGGTGCCGCCCAGAAGCTGGATGACGGCGATCTCTTCGGCCCGGCCCTGCACATCCAGACGCACCGTGTTGCCGACGACCAGCAGTGCACCGGCCAAGAGCAGCAGCCCGAGGGCGACGACGGCACGTTCGCCGAGCTGCAGCCAAGCCTCAAGGCGCTGCCGCCAGACGGCGTCGTGCTGGACCAGCTCGACCCCCGGCAGCGATTCCAGCGCCCCCACCAGGGTGGGCAGGTCTGCGTCCAGGACCGGCGCGACGTCCAGCACGGCGGGAATGGGATTGTCGTCCAGCAGCGCCAGCGCCTCGCCAAAACCGGCATAGCGCTGGAACTCGGCCAGCCCCTGCTCGGTGGTGCGCAGGCTGACCTCGGCGACGCCGGGCAGGTCGCGCGCGGCCTGTTGCAGCTGCTGCTGGGCAGCCTCATCGAGATCAAGCTCAAGGAAGACACCGATCTCGCGGGCCTGCTCGACCGCTCCGCTGAGCCCCTTGAGGTTGTCGAGCATCAGCGCGAGGGCCAGGGGCAGGACCATGGCGATGGCCATGACGCCCACGGTCAGGGCGGTGGCGAACGGCCGGGTGGCGATCCGGCCCAGGCTGGACACCAGGCTGTACAGGTGCAGATCGCGCCAGTGCGCGAGCGCCGCTGCAAAGCCGCGGGGAGCGGCGGCGACGCGCGGCGCGGCCGGCGGGCGACGGCGACGGTTGCGGCTCACGACTGCGACCCCGGACGGAAGTCATCCACCAAGCGGCCATGGTCCAGCACCAGCACACGCTTGCCCATGCGCCGCACCAGATGCAGGTCGTGGCTGGCCACCAGTACCGCCGTACCTTGGGCCGGCAGCTCGGCGAACAGCCGCATGATGTCCTCCGCCAGCTGCGGGTCGAGGTTGCCCGTCGGCTCGTCGGCGACCAGCAGCGGCGGCTGGGCGACGATGGCGCGGGCGATGCCGACGCGCTGCTGCTCGCCGGCCGACAGCCCCTGCGGCGAACTGCGCTCCCGCGCCAGTAGACCCACCCGATCAAGCGCAGCGCGCACGCGCGCGGCGATTTCTGCGCGCGGCAGGCCAGCGATCAGCAGCGGCAGGGCGACGTTGTCGAAGAGGCTGCGGTCGAGCAGCAGGCGGTGGTCCTGGAACACCATGCCAACCCGCCGGCGCACGAAGGGCTGCTCGCGCGCGCTGACCTGGGCGAGGTTGCGGCCCTCCAGCAGCACACTGCCGCGGCTGGCGCGCTCGGCCAGATGGATCAGCCGCAGCAGGGTGCTCTTGCCGGCGCCGGAATGGCCGGTGACGAAGACCATCTCGCCGCGCTCGAGATCAAAGCTGAGCTCGCGCAGGGCCTCGTTGCCACCCGCATAGCGCTTGGACACCGCATCGAAACGCAGCAGCGGCAGAGCGGAGTCGGGGGTCGGGGCGCGGGCTCGCATCGGACCTCAGCGCACCAGGGTGTTGATCTGGAAGATCGGCAGGAGGATCGCCAGCACCACAAACAGCACCAGGCCGCCGACCAGCAGGATCACGCCGGGCCCCAGCGCCGCCATGGCCACGCCGAGTGCAGTGTCGAGCTCGCGCTCCTGCTGCAGAGCGGCCTCGTCGAGCATCGCGTGGAGGCGGCCGCTGCGTTCACCGCTGGCGATCAGGCGCAGGGCCACCGGCGGGAACTGGCCGCTGTCAGCCAGCGCGCGCGACAGGGCCTGGCCTTCGCGCACACGCAGTGACGCACGCGCCAGCGCCTCGCGCAGGCTGCGGTTCTGGACGACCTGACTGGCGATGGACAGCGCCTCCAGCAGTGGAACCGCCGCGGCGGTCAGCAAGGCCAGCGTGCGGGCGAAGCGCGCGGTGTCCAGCGCGCGCACCAGACGGCCCCAGACCGGAATGCGCAGGCTGAAGCTGTCGAGGGCCGCGCGCGCGCCACGCTGGCGCAGTGCCAGCCACAGCGCGGCGGCCACCAGAGGCAAGGCCAGCAGCAGCCACAACCCAGAGGCCTGCACGAAGCCCGACAGCGCGACCAGGATCCGGGTCGGCAGCGGCAGGGCCTGGCCGAACTGGCTGAACACGCCGATCACCTGCGGCACCACCCACACCATCAGGCCGGCCACGACCGCGATCGCCACGGTCGACAGCAGCAGGGGATAGGTCAGGGCCAGCAGCACCCGCCGACCCAGCGCGTCGCGGCTTTCGGCGTAGTCGGCCAGACGCAGCAGGATGCCGTCGAGCTTGCCAGCGGCCTCGCCCGCTGCGACCGAGGCGCGATAGAGCGCAGGAAACGAGCCCGGATACTCGGCCATGGCCGCGGCGAGGGTGCTGCCTTCCAGCACGCGCGCGCGCAGCGCCATCACCTGGCTGCGCAGCCGGCCCTCGCTGCCTTCGGCCAGGGCGGCCAGCGACTCGTCGATCGGCAGGCCCGAGGCGACCAGCGTCGCGAGTTGGCGCATCAGCAGGGCGCGCTGGGCGCTGCCGAGGTTGCGGGCGCCCGCGCCGGCGGAAGGCGCGGCCTCGTCGACGCTGAGCGGGTTGAGGCCACGCTCGCGCAGCTGGCTGCGGGCCGCACGGGCGGTATCGGCCTGCAGCACGCCGCGCGTGCGGCGGCCACCGGCATCGAGCGCGCTGTACTCGAAGGCGGGCATGCGAAGCGCTCGGGGTCAGTCGGGCGGCAGACGCCGCCCGACCTTCAGATGAATCGGCCAGCGCACGCGGCGGGGCGCGTCGGGGTCCCCCCAGGCGGCGGCCATCTCATCGGTGATCTGCTGCACCGGGTCTTCGCCGTGTTGGCGGAGCCAGGCCTGACTGGCGGACCAGCTGCGAAGGTAGTCGAGGTAGTCGGCAAGACGCAGGTCGAGCTCGATGTTGAAGCGCGGCGCCTCGACCGGCTCGAACGGAAAGGCCAGCTCGGCATAGCCGTTCTCGACGTGCTTGCGCTCCGGCGGCCAATAGGGACCCAGCACGCCGCGGTACAGGCGCATGAAGACCTGGTCGACCGCCGGCGTCACCAGCGACAGGCCATAGCACCAGACGGCGATCACGCCGTCCTTTCGGAGCACGCCATAGACCGCGTCGTAGAACGCGTCGAGGTCGAACCAGTGCAGTGCCTGGGCGACGGTAATCAGGTCCACGCTGCCCAGCGGCAGGGAGGGCAGCTCGGCCGGCTCGACGCGGTAGTCGATATTGCCCAGTGTGTCGGCCAGCGCGATCTGGGCGGCGCTGGGGTCGGTGGCCACCACCCGCTCGAAGCGACGGGCCAGCGGCAGCGCTGCCTGACCGCTGCCACAGCCCACGTCCCAGGCGAGCTCGCGCTCACCGGGCAGGCTGGCCAGCCAATCGAACAGCGCCTCGGGATAGCTCGGGCGCGCCGCGGCATACAGGCCGGCCTGGGCGGAGAAGTGGTCCTTGAACATGGCGCGGAGTCTAGCAGCCCGCGACCGGCGCCAAGGCCGCCGCGGCGAACGCGGCTCGGCGCCTGCGCCCGGGGGCGGCTCCTCGCGCAGAATGGCGTTCGCCCTTTCGCCCGGAGAAGTTCAGATGGTCTCGATCAGCATCCGCCCTGCCCGCGCCGAGGACCTCGACTCCCTGGTCGATTTCAACGCGGCCATGGCCCTCGAAACCGAACAGCTCGTGCTCGATCGCACGCGTCTGCGCGAGGGCGTAGCCCAGCTGCTGGCCGACGCCGCGAAAGGCCAGTACCGGGTGGCCGAACGCGAGGGCACGGTTGTCGGCGCACTGATGCTGACCCGCGAGTGGAGCGACTGGCGCTGCGGCGACTGGTGGTGGATCCAGAGCGTCTATGTGCGCCCCGAGGCGCGTCGCGCCGGCGTGTTCCGCGCGCTGTTCGAGAGCGTCGAGCGCGAGGCGCGCGCGCGTGCCGATGTCTGTGGCCTGCGACTCTACGTCGAGCGCGACAACGTCCGCGCTCAGGCCACCTACGCCGCGCTCGGCATGCAGGAGACGCACTACCGGATGTTCGAGGCGTCGACGCGGCCCTGAAGCCACTGTGGACGCCGGGCGAGGGCGCGGTGAACGGCTCTTCATGCAGCCTGTGCGCGGGTGAAGCCGCGCTTCGCATCACTCAAGACCGATCTCACCGGAAATAGACAGGCGTTGAACAGTGGCCTGCGCAGACTGCGTGTCACGCTGAAGCGGAGGGCATGTGGCCCGACGCAGCGTGCAGCACACCGCTGACCCTCATCACCTGCCGGAGAACGCCATGTTGAAGCGCCTCATGTTCATCGCCGCCGCCCTGCTGATCGCCCCCATCGCCTTCGCCGACCACCACGGGATGAAGAAGGAGCAGACCGTGGTCGAGATCGCTGCCGGCAACCCCGACTTCTCCACCCTGGTCGCCGCCGTGCAGGCGGCCGGCCTGGCCGAAACCCTGAGCGGCGCCGGGCCGTTCACGGTGTTCGCCCCGACCAATGCCGCCTTCGCCAAGCTGCCGGCCGGCACCGTCGAGAACCTGCTGAAGCCCGAGAACAAGGACCAGCTGGTCGCCATCCTCACCTACCACGTGGTCCCGGCCAAGGTGCTGGCGGCTGACGTCGGCGGCCTGACCGAAGCCGACACGGTCAACGGCAAGAAGCTCGCGATCGACACCCGCAATGGCGTCAAGATCAACAACGCCACCGTGACCGCCACCGACATCGTCGGCAGCAACGGCGTGATCCACGTGATCGATACGGTGATCCTGCCGTAAGGGCGCTTCGTAACGCGATTCCTGAAAGCCCCGGGGCGTCCGCCCCGGGGCTCGCTGTTTTGGGATTCGGGATTGGGGATCGGGGATTGGGAACTCCGCGAAGCCTTCGCTGCCTGCTCTTTCGAATCCCGAATCCCCAATCCCCGCCCTTCAGTGCTTGCGGAGCCCCGCGCGCAGTTCGCCCTCGGCTTCGTCACTGGTGAGTTCGATCAGCTCCACGCTGATGGCGTGCGCACAAAGCACCGCCTGCCACTGCCGTGCGCGCAGTCGGCGCAGCTGGGCCAGGCGACTCACCGGCAAGCGCTGCGTTTCGGCCTGCGCGCGCAGCAGGCCTTCGGGCTCGATGCCGATGCGCACCTCGCCGGCGGTAAACAGCGCCGGCGGCTCATCGGCTTCCGCCACCCACTCCTCACCCTGGGGTGCGAACAGCGCGCACTCGACCAGCTTCCACACCGGCGCGAGACCCGCGTGCTCATACTGCAGGGCGGTCATTGCGCAGAGATCGTGCAGGCTGAGGTAGCGGGCGTGCTCCAGCGGCAGACCGAAAGCGCTCTGCGCGGCCAGCGCGGTGGCTGCGGCGGCCATGCCCTTCTCGATCAGCTCGGCCTCCATCTGCTGGCCGACTTCGGCAATGCGCGAGGCGCCGCCGTGCAGGACGAAGGGCAGGAGGCGCAGGGGGCCGCCGCGCAGACCAGGGTCCGGCTGCAGGCCGGGTGCCGGCATGCGCCCGCCGCTGGCCCACAGGCTGACCACGCGCGCCTGCGAGCGCTCACCGGGCGCGCCCACCAGCAGATCGGCCAGCGCGGTGAACACAGGCCAGCCGGGGCGCAGCAGTTCAGCCGGATCGAAGCTCGCCATCGCCAGGCCCAGATCGAGACTGGCAGCGGCGGGCAGCAGGCGCTGCAGGTCGATCAGGATGGGCTCCAACAGGGGCTCGGCGGCCTCGCGCTCCAGGGTCTCGCGGCCTTGCGCGAATTCGACCGGCGCGTCCTGGTTCGCCGACTGCGGGCTGATCTCCAGCGCCAGCGCGCCGAAGCAGTTCAGGTTTTCGTCCACTTGGGCTGTCCTTCGTCAAAGGCAGGCGCACACGGCCTGCGCTAAAGCTTTCGCTCGGAATCGCTGGGCTATTATCGGCCGACCTTTGGCTTGCACGGCATGAAGCGCATGAGCCCCACCCGCACCGTCCGCCCCGTCGGCATCCTCGGCGGCGTCCGCATCCCCTTCTGCCGCAACAACACCGCCTACGCCGACGTCGGCAACCTCGGCATGTCGATCCGCACCCTGGGCGCCCTGGTCGAACGCTTCGGCCTGCACGGCGCGCAGCTCGGCGAAGTCGCGCTGGGCGCGGTGCTGAAGCACAGCAGCGACTGGAACCTTGGCCGCGAGGCCACGCTGTCCTCCGGCCTGTCGCCGGCGACGCCGGGCATCACCCTGCAGCGTGCCTGCGGCACCAGCCTCGACACCATCATCCACATCGCCAACAAGATCGCGCTCGGCCAGATCGAGTCGGGCATCGGCGGCGGGTCCGACACCACCTCGGATGTGCCGATCAACGTCAGCCGCACGCTGCGCCGGCGCCTGCTCGACGCCAACATGGCGCGCTCGGCCGGCGATCGCCTGCGCGCCTTCCGCGGCTTTTCGCCGCGCGAGCTGAAGCCCGAGTTCCCCGGCGTCGGCGAGCCGCGCACTGGCAAGAGCATGGGCCAGCACTGCGAGCTGATGGCGCAGGAGTGGAAGATCCCGCGCGCCGAGCAGGATGCGCTGGCCGCGGCCTCGCACCACAAAGCGGCGGCCGCCTACGAGCGCGGCTTCTTCGACGACCTGGTCGTGCCCTTCCGCGGCGTCACCCGCGACAACATCCTGCGACCCGATACCACGGTCGAGAAGCTGGCGACGCTGAAGCCCGCCTTCGACAAGCTTTCCGGCCGCGGCACGCTGACAGCCGGCAATTCGACGCCGCTCACCGACGGCGCCTCCGCGGTTCTGCTCGGCACGCAGGAGTGGGCCGAGTCGCGCGGCCTGAAGGTACAGGCCTGGCTGGTGGATGCGCAGGTCGCGGCGGTCGACTTCGTGCACGGCGAAGGCCTGCTGATGGCCCCGGCCTGGGCGGTGCCGCAGATGCTGAAGCGCCATGGTCTGAGCCTGCAGGACTTCGACTTCTACGAGATCCACGAGGCCTTCGCCGCGCAGGTGCTGTGCACCCTGCGGGCCTGGGAGAGCGAGAGCTTCTGCCGCGACAAGCTGGGTCTCGACGCGCCGCTGGGCGGCATCGACCCGGCCAAGCTCAACGTGGTCGGCAGCTCGCTGGCCTTCGGCCACCCCTTCGCCGCCACCGGCGGCCGCATCATCGCAACGCTCGCCAAGCTGCTGGAGGAGCGCGGCAGCGGACGCGGGCTGGTGTCGGTCTGCACCGCCGGCGGCATGGGCGTCACCGCCATCCTCGAACGCTGATGCTCTCGCCGCCGGTATGACAAAGCCCGCCAATCGGCGGGCTTTGTCGTTGCAGGCGAGGCAGCGGGTCAGCGGCCCATCACGCTGATGCCGTAGAAGCAGGGCGCGTTGCCGCAGTCGTACATGGTGACGTTCAAGCGGAACTTGCCGCTCCAGCGCGGGCTGACGCGCACGATCGGGGCGTCGTCGACCAGCGCGTCCTCGGCGATGACGTTGTCGTTCTCGTCGTAGAGCTTGAGGTCGAGGTCGGAGCAGTCCTGGTCGCAGACCGCCGCGATGAAGTACTCGCGTCCCGACTTCAGTTCGAACGTGTACTCATCGCTGGCCTGGTTACCGAGCAGGTCGTAGTGGTCATCGAAGGCGTGGCGATAGCCCTCGCCCTGGCCGATCGACTTGATGGCTTCGAGCTGGGCGCGTACCACGGCCTCGTACTCATTGGCCTGGGCAAGCCCGGCCATGGTGAGGAGGAGCGCGGCGAACAGGGCGGGAACGAAACGGGCTGCGGGCATTGCGGTCTCCTCTTGAGCAACCTGGATGGCTGAGCGGTCTGCGGATCGAAGCTCCCCGTGGCCGTCGCGACCCACGGGTGACTGGATTGAATCAACGCGAAAACGCGTCGTCACGGCTCAGGGCATGCAAACCGCGGGTCGCGCGCAAGCGTGAAGACTGCATGACGCGTGCCAGCAGAATCCGCACTCGGCGGCCTCAGTCGTCGCGCGTGACGCGCAACACTTCGTCGGCGGTGGTCAGGCCGGCGGTGACCTTGGCCCAGCCATCATCGAGGATCGACGGCGTGTGCTGGCGCGCGGCGCGGACCATCTCGGACTCGGACGCGCCGCCGTGGATCAGCGCGCGCATGGCCTCATCGACCAGCACGACCTCGTAGACCCCGCTGCGGCCGCGATAGCCCGAAGCGCGGCCGGGCAGGTCGCTGCGCGGGCGCGCAAAGCGCAGCCCCTCCGCGGGCTGGCGGCCGAACGCAGCGCATTCACTGGGACTTGGCGTGTACCACTCGCTCTGCGCCGGATCGAGCCTGCGGACCAGTCGTTGGGCCAGCACGCCGAGCAGGGAGGACGACAGCAGAAAGGGCTCCACACCCATGTCGCGCAGGCGGGTCACCGCGCCCACGGCGGAGTTGGTGTGCAGGGTCGACAGCACCAGATGACCGGTCAGCGAAGCCTGCACGGCGATCTCGGCGGTTTCGAGATCGCGGATCTCACCGACCATGACCACGTCGGGATCCTGACGCAGGATGGCGCGCAGGCCGCGGGCGAAGGTCATGTCGACCTTGGGATTGACCTGGGTCTGGCCGATGCCGTCGAGGTAGTACTCGATCGGGTCTTCGACGGTCAGAATGTTGCGGGTGCTGTCGTTGAGCCGGGACAGCGCGGCATACAGCGTGGTGGTCTTGCCCGAACCCGTTGGCCCGGTGACCAGAAGGATGCCGTGCGGACGGTGGATCAGCCGGTCGACATGGCCGAGGGTGACCGGATCCATGCCCAGTTCCGCAAGGTCCAGTCGACCCGCCTGTTTGTCCAGCAGGCGCAGCACGACCCGCTCGCCGAAGCCCGCCGGAATGGTCGAAACACGCACATCGACCGGGCGGCCAGCAATGCGCAGGCTGATGCGGCCATCCTGCGGCAGACGCTTCTCGGCGATGTCGAGCTTGGCCATCACCTTGATGCGGCTGACCACCGGCTGGGCCACGGCCTTCTGCGGGCGCAGCACCTCGCGCAGCACGCCATCGACACGGAAGCGCACCAACAGGCTGTGCTCGAAAGGCTCGAGGTGGATGTCGGACGCGTTCTCCTTCACCGCCTCGGTCAGCAAGGCGTTGATCAGGCGGATGATCGGCGCCTCGTCCTCGCTCTCCAGCAGGTCCTGGGGTTCGGGCAGGGCATCGACCAGCTGGTTCAAGTCGGCGCGCTCGTCGAAGTCGGCAGCCATGGCCCGCGCATCGTCGGCGCCGCCCTCGTAGAGCTGGCGCAGCAGGCGCTCGTAATCTTCGGCGGACTGCGGGCTCAGCACGATCGGCCGCGCCACATGGCGGCGCAGCTCGGCGATCACCTCCGGTGCGACGCCGGGGCGATGGATGATTTCGGCCTGGGTGTCGTCCAGGGCGCGCACGGTGGCGCCGTGGCGGCGGGCGAAACCAAAGCCCGGACGCGCGGGCAGGCTCACGGCTGCGGACGCTCCGACTCGTTCTGCACGGGCGGTGGTGCCTGGAACAGGTCGCGCGGCAGCTCGGGCAGCAGGGGCTGCTCCTGGCCGCCAATGCGGCTGCCCGCACGCTCGCGGATCTGCAGCTGCTCGGCGCGGATGTAGTTGTACTTCTCCGAGCTCACCGCGGCCTCGGTGACCGCATCGCGCAGGATGGTCGGGCGCAGGAACACCATCAGCGTGCGCTTGTTGCGCTTGGCGCCTCGCGACTTGAACAGGTTGCCGAGCAGCGGGATGCGCGAGAGGCCCGGCACGCCCTGGACGTTCTCGGTGGCTTCCTCCGAGGTCAAGCCTCCCAGCACCAGCAGGCCGCCGTCGGGCACCAGGACGGTAGTCGAGAGCTCGCGCTTGTTGGTGATCAGATCGACCGCGCCCGAGGCCTGCGGCGCCAGCGCCGAGACTTCCTGCTTCAACTCCAGCCGCACCGCATCGCCTTCGTTGACGTGCGGGGTGACGGTGAGAATCACGCCGACATCGCGACGGTCGATGGTCTGGAACGGGTTGGTCGGCTGGTTGGCGCCGCCATTGGTCGAGGTGTTGGTGTACTGGCCGGTGAGGAAGGGCACTTCCTGTACAACCTTGATCTCGGCTTCCTGGTGGTCGAGGGTGACGATGCTCGGGCTCGACAACACGTTGGCGCGGCCATCGCCGCGCAGCGCCTTGACCAGGGCACCCAGCTGGAAGACGGTGACGTTTTCGCCGTTCTCGCCCAGCGGCAGCTTGATCGAGCCACGCAGGTAGCCGATGTTCAGGCCGTTGCCACCGATCACGCTGCGCGGATCGGCCAGACCGCCGACGATGCCACCAAGACCGCCTGCGCCTCCGAAGTTGGTGCCGCCGATCACACCCCGCGCATCCTCGCCCACATCCGCGCTCTGCCACTGCACGCCGAGCTCGGAGGCCAGCTCGTCGCTGACCTCGGCGATGATCGCCTCGACCTGCACCTGTGCGCGGCGCACATCGAGCTGGCGGATGACCGTCTCCAATTCGCGGAACACCGCGGGCGCGGCGCTGATCACCAGCGCATTGGTCTCGGCATGGGCCTGGATGGTCGCGACCTTGGCACCGCCGGCCTGGCCCTCCGCCGGCGCGGCATAGCCAGTCAGGGTCGCGGCGACACCGTCCAGCACCGGCACCAGGTCTTCCGCCTTGGCGTTGCGCAGGTAGACCACCTGGGTGGCCTCACCGCCGTCCAGCGGCGTGTCCAGATGCACGATCAGGCTGCGCGCGCGCAGGCGCTGGGCGCGGTCGCCCGAGAGCAGCAGGGAGTTGGTGCGCTCGTCCGCCAGCACCTTGGAGGTGCTGGCCTGTCCGCCGGCGGCCTGCGCGGTGCCGCTCTCAAGCGCCAGCAGGGTGCGGGCGATCTCGGAGGCTCGCGCATGGCGCAGCGGGATCACCTCGACCTCGGCATCGGCGGCGACGTCGATGCGACGGATGATCGCGGCGATGCGCTCTAGGTTGGAGGCGCGGTCCGCCACCAGCAGGCTGTTGCTGCCGCCGTGCGCGGCGATGTGCGCCTGCTGCGGCATCAGCGGGCGCAGCAGGGCGATCATTTCCTGCGCCGAGACATGCTTCAGATCGATGATGCGGGTCAGCTGGGCGTCGCCGCCGCCGAGCCCCGTCATCGGCGCCTGCTGGGCGGCGCTGACGTCCGGCACGATCTTCACCATGCTGCCGGCCGGCACGGCGGTGTAGCCATGCACGCGCAGCACGGAGAGAAACACTTCGTAGATCTCGTCTGCCGTCATCGGCTGGCGCGAGACCACCGTCACCGCGCCAGTGACGGACTGGTCGACGATGAAGCTCTTGCCGGTGATCTCGCTGACCGTCTCGATCAGCACGTTGATGTCGGCCGCCTTCAGATTGAGCGTGTGGCGGCCGCTGCCGTTGGCATAGCCGGGCTGCGTCGCCTCCGCTGCCGCCGTCTGCTCGACTTGGGGAATCATCACCGTCGGCGCGGTCGGCTGCGCGGGCGTCTGGGACGAGGCCGGCAGGGCCAGCGCGAACAGGATGGCGGCGGTCAACAGGCGATGGCGCATGGGCGATCCGGGGCAGTGCGATGGGGAATCGCCGCGCGTCAGCGCGGCGGGCGGCCGATCATAGCGCGAGCGCGCCGCGGCACCGCCGCTACTTGAGGTCCACGCCGAGTTGCTGCTCGCGGCCGTCGCGGCGGATGGTCAGCTGCAGGCTGCTGGCGTCGCGCAGCGAGTTCATCAGCTCGCTCTGGCGCTGCGGGCCATCCAGCGGGATGCCGTTGACCGCGGTGACGATGTCGGTGGGCTTGAGCCCCGAGCGCTCGAACAGCGCGCTGTCGCGTCCGGCCGAGAGGCGCACGCCGGCGAAGCGACCGTTCTCCAGCACCGGGAACACCTGCACCTGGCTGGCAAGCTCAGCAGCATCAATGCCGGTGGCGTTGCGGATGCCTTCCATGTCAGGACCGCCGGGCGCGATCATCGGATTGATGAAGGGCGAGGGCATGCTGCGGTCGACGCCGCGCGCGGCGCTGGGGCTCGGCCGCGCGCCAGGCGCGGGGCGGGAGCCGTCCTCGCGCGGCAGGCTCAGGCCCTCGGTCTGGCCGTTGCGCTCCAGCAGCACACGGCCGGCGCTGATCGCGCTGAGGCGGGCGCCGCCGGGCAGTTCATCGCCCACCTGGTAGCGCGCGTGACGGCCGGACTCGTCGCTGATGATGGCGATACCCTGGTCCTGGTCCTCGAGGTTCAGGGTGCCGCGCAAGGTGAGCTTGAGCGCGGTCTCGGGCGCATTCGCCGCCAGCGCTGCCAGATCCATCGCCACGCCCGCCTCACCGAACAGCTTCCAGCGGGCGATGTTGGCCTCAGCCGGCGCCGCCCCGGCCGCCAGCGGCTGAAAGCCGGACGGCTGCAGCGGAATCGCGGGTCCTGCGACCAGCAGCAGGGCCAACCGCGCCAGCGCCCACAGGGCGAGCGCGGCTGCCGCCAGTGCGAGCAGGCGCGCCCAGAACACCGTGGAAAGTCGCGCCAGCGCGGCCTGCATGGTGCTTCAGCCTGCCGGGGTCGACGGCGCCGGCGGTGCGCCCGCGCTGCTGCCGCCTGCGCCACTACCGCCGCTGCCGGAGCGGCGCGGACGCCGACGACGCTTGCGCGCGGCCTCGCTCTTGTCGGACGGCGCCGGGTTGGTCGGCACCGAGCCGTCATCCTCGTCCTCCTCCTCGGCGGCCGCGGCATCGCGTGGGATCACCGGCACCGGCGCCAGCAGGTCCGGAGTGATCTGCGCCACCGGGATCTTCTGCTCGATGTAGGACTCGATCTCCGGCAGGCTCATCGCGTACATGTCGCAGGCGAAGCTGATCGCATCGCCCTCGGCGCCCAGCCGCGCGGTGCGGCCGATGCGGTGGACGTAGTCCTCGCAGTCGTTGGGCAGGTCGTAGTTGTAGACGTGGCTGACGCCGTCGATATGCAGGCCGCGGGCGGCGACGTCGGTGGCCACCAGGATGTGCAGGTCGCCGCGCTGGAACTTGGCCAAGAGGCTCTGGCGCTTTTTCTGCGGGACGTCGCCCGACAGCACCGCGACCTTGTGGCCCTGGCGCTCGAGCCGGCGCCAGACCTTCTCGGCGGCGACCTTCATGTTGACGAACACCATGCTGCGGCGGGAGTCGTTGCGCGCCAGCAGGTTCAGCAGCAGCGGGATCTTCTCCTCGGCGGCCGGGAAATAGACCACCTGGCGCACCCGCGCGGCGGTCACCGTCTCGGTCTCGACGGTGAGCTTCTCCGGCTCGTTCATGTGCTCGTAGGCCAGCTCCAGCACGCGATGGCTGAGCGTGGCCGAGAACAGCAGGCTCTGGCGCTCGCCTGCTGGCGGCATGCGCCGCAGCAGGAAGCGGATGTCTTTGATGAAGCCCAGATCGAACATGCGGTCGGCCTCGTCCAGCACCACCGCCTCGCAGGCCGACAGCGAGAACACCCGCTGCTTGAGGTAGTCGATGAGGCGACCGGGTGTCGCGATGATGACGTCGCAGCCGGCGCGCAGCATTTCGCGCTGCTTGTCGTAATCGACGCCGCCATAGATGAGCGCAAAACGCAGGCCGGTATCGGCGGCGATCTTCTGGGCGTCCTTCTGGATCTGGATGGCCAGTTCGCGGGTCGGCGCCAGGATCAGGGCGCGCGGGTCGGTCTCGCCGCGGTTGGCGATCGCCGGCCGGGTCAGCAGGCGGTTCACCACCGCGACGAGGAAGGCGATGGTCTTGCCGGTGCCGGTCTGGGCTTGACCTGCGACATCGCGCCCGGTCAGCGCCAGCGGCAGGGTCAGGGCCTGGATCGGCGTGCAGCGGGTGAAGCCGGCCTGGGTCAGGCCCTGCAGCAGCACCGGGTGCAGGTCGAGACTGGAAAACGCGATATCGGTAAGGGGTTTGTCGCTCATGGGGTTTCCGGCAGTCCGCGCGATGCGCGGATGCTTGCGTGGCCCGTCCAGCGAACGCACACTGCGGCGCGCCGGGCGAGTCCACCCGGGTACCGCTGCGACATCAGGAAAGGCCGAGAGAGGCGCCCAAGGCCGCCGCGGCAGGCGCGGAAGCAGGCCCCGAGCGGGGCGGAACGAAGGGCGGACGGCTTGTGAAGTTCAGGCATCGGCCGCAAGTGTAGCCGAAGCCCGAGCGGCCGCAGCGGCGCCCGCTTCACGCGCTACCGGCCCACAATACGGTCCCCGGTCGGCGTCTGACCGGCCCCCACCTCACCGCCGGGCGCTGCGCCCGGCCGCATCAGGAGCCCCTCGTGAGCGAACTCATCAAGAACGTCGGCGACGCCGATTTCGATGCCGAAGTGCTGAAGTCCGGCGAGCCCGTGCTGGTCGACTTCTGGGCCGAGTGGTGCGGCCCCTGCAAGGCGATCGGCCCGATCGTCGACCAGATTGCCCAGGAGTTCGCCGGCCGCGTGAAGGTCGTCAAGCTCAACATCGACCACAATCCCGGCACCCCGCGCCAATTCGCGGTGCGTGGCATCCCGACCCTGATGCTGTTCAAGGACGGCAAGGTCGCGGCCACCCAGGTCGGCGCGGTCAATCGCGGACAGCTGAGCCAGTTCGTGCAGAAGGCGATCTGAAACGCGACCAAGCTTCCCCTGCGGAGCACAGCGGAGACGGCGCCCCCTTGAGGGCGCCGTTTTCTGTGAGCCTAGACCCCGTCAGCGCGACCTGCCGGCCTTCGCCTCTTCTTCGGTGATGAAGCGCCGGAAGCGCCAGAACATGAAGCCGCCCATGGCCAGCATGAAGACAATGACGCCGAGGCTGAGCAGGCCGGCATCGGTGGTGAGGAGTGCGCGCCAGGCGTCCATGAGGGTTCCCCGGAGTGTGAAGAGTCGAGGAGCGAAGAGTGCGCCGGCTGCGTCGACCACGGCTTGACACGGCTCAATCCGGAGCGGTTCGTCCTGCCTGCATCGGGTGCAGGCATCCCGGTCCGGCCTCAGCTCCGATCCGGCAGGGCTGAACGACAGCCGCGGCTCTGCTTGCCGCAGCGCGGCGCGGCGTGTAGTGTTCGCGAGCATTGCGGCGCGATCACGCCCGCCACCCTCTGCGGCACCCCTCCCCCGCTTTCCACCACGATTCGCAAGAATCCATCGCTCGCAGCACGCGAGGTATCCCTTGTCCGAGAATGAGATCCCGAACGGCGACGACGCGCTGACGCGCGCCGACTCGACGCCCGCCACGCCTGCCCCCGCGCCCAAGCCGCCGCGCGCACCGCGCGCGCCGAAGCCGGCGCCGGTGGCCCAACCCGAGCTGCCCTTGGCCGAGAAGCCGGCCGCCGAGCCCGCTGTCGCCGCACCTGCCGTGCAGGCCGCGCCAGCGACGCCATCACCCGCCGCACAGTCGCGGAGCGCGGAGCCGGCCGCCGAGTCGTCCCCGGCACCCGGCTCCTCCAGCTCCGCAACGCCTTCCCCGACGGTGTCCAAGCCCTCGGGTGACGGCGAGGTCGGCGCGCCGGCAGAGGCAGGCGCTGAAGGCAATGGCGATAGCGCCAATGCTGTCGGCGAAGGCACCGAGGACGCCGCCGAGCGCGCGCGCCGCGAGCGCCGCGAAAGCCGCCGCGAGTTCCGTGAGCGCCGCCGCGAGCGCCGCAACCGCGAGCGCGCGCAGGCCCAGCAGAACGGCGGTGACGGCGATGAAGACGCCGCGCCCAGCCCGCAGTACCAGCATTACCAGCCGCCGGCCAACCTGCCGAGCTACAGCCTCACCGAGCTGAAGCGCATGCGCGCCGACCAGCTGATGGACCTGGCCGAGACCCTGCGCATCACCGAGACGGTGGCGCGCATGCGCAAGCAGGACGTCACCTTCGCGATCATGAAGGTGCTGACCCGCTTCGGCGACGGCGTCGCCGGTGAAGGCGTGCTGGAAATCCTGCCGGACGGCTTCGGCTTCCTGCGCGGCGCCGAGGCCAGCTATCTGGCCGGCCCCGACGACGTCTACATCTCGCCGAGCCAGATCCGCCGCTTCAACCTGCGCACCGGCGACTACATGACCGGTCGCATCCGTTCGCCCAAGGACGGCGAGCGCTATTTCGCCCTGGCCAAGGTCGACACGATCAACGGCGAACCGCCAGAAGCCTCCAAGAACAAGGCGCTGTTCGAGAACCTGACGCCGCTGTTCCCGCGCAAGCGCTTCGTGCTGGAGCGCGGCAACGGCAGCACCGAGGACATCACCGGCCGCATCCTCGATCTGATGGCGCCGATCGGCAAGGGCCAGCGCGGCCTCATCGTCTCGCCGCCCAAGGCCGGCAAGACGATGCTCCTGCAGAACATCGCCTCGGCGATCAGCCACAACCACCCGGACGTACACCTGATCGTGCTGCTGATCGACGAGCGCCCGGAAGAGGTCACCGAAATGAGCCGCACCGTGCGCGGCGAAGTCGTGAGCTCGACCTTCGACGAACCCGCGGCCCGCCACGTGCAGGTCGCCGAGATGGTGATCGAGCGCGCCAAGCGCCTGGTCGAGCACAAGAAGGACGTGGTGATCCTGCTCGACTCGATCACCCGCTTGGCCCGCGCCTACAACACCGTGGTGCCGAGCTCGGGCAAGGTCCTGACCGGCGGCGTCGACGCCAATGCCCTGCAGCGGCCCAAGCGCTTCTTCGGCGCTGCCCGCAACGTCGAGGAAGGCGGCTCGCTGACCATCATCGCCACCGCGCTGGTCGACACGGGCTCGAAGATGGACGAGGTGATCTACGAGGAGTTCAAGGGCACCGGCAACATGGAAGTGCACCTGGACCGCCGCATCACCGAGAAGCGCGTCTACCCGGCGATCAACATCAACCGCTCCGGCACCCGTCGCGAGGAGCTGCTGATCGACCCGGACTTCCTGCAGAAGATCTGGATCCTGCGCAAGCTGCTGCATCCGATGGACGAGCTGGCCGCCATCGAGTTCCTGCTCGACAAGATGAAGAACACCAAGACCAACGAGGAGTTCTTCAACTTCATGAAGCGCTGACCGGCGCCTCATGAAGTTCTCCCAACGGGCCCGCGCGGAGCGATCCGCGCGGGCCTGTTGCTGTCTGCGCCCGGCGGCCGGGTCGGGGCGGGCAGTTTCCGTAGGCCGGCCAGGGCGGAGCGCTTCTCGCTGCCAGCCGAGCGCGCACACGCCTTCCTCGCACTCAGGCACCTGAATCTGCAGGGTTTCCCTCGAGCCTCTCGGGCGTTGAGCACGCCCTCCGTGCGAACAGCCCGGCAAAAGCGTCCCTGATCGCCCGGTATTTGTGATGCGAATCACGCATGAGCGCGCGCAGGCTGGGTGCGCCCCACCGACCGGAGCCTGCCCATGCCCTCGTTTACCGCTCGACTTTGCCTGCTGCCCCTGCTGGCCGCACCGGCCATCTCCACCGCTGCCGATGCGCCCGCGGTGCCCCCGAACGGGGTGCAAGAAGCCATGTATTTCCGCTCCGCACCGCAGGACAGTCCCGAGTGCAAACCCAGCTTCGCGAACGGCCGCGTGGACTGGGGCAGCGTGGCCAACCCCGCGGCCACCTGCCCGGATGCGTTTGGCTGGGTGTCCTTCCTGCAGGCGATCGACCAGGGCTTCTGGACCTGGGCGACCGACCAGACCCTGTGGCCGTCCAACCCGAAGCCGATCTGCGCTGAAGGCAGCAGCGGCCCCGACTGCTGCGACCCGCAGGCCATGGCGCAGACCCCGCCCTACCAGGGCAAGCCCGATCCCGCCTGCCCCTACTTTCCGCCGGACTGGACCGACGCGCCCGAGCTGTCGAGCACCACGGCGCGGCTGACCCGCAGCCATCAGTTCGGCTTTCTGCGCTCGATCGACCCCTCCCGAATCTTGCGCGAAGAGGAAGCCGAGATCGTCTTCCGTAATCGCAGCTTCGTGCGCTACACCTTCGAGCAGAACCTCTACACCAAGGAGGGCCTGGGCGCGCGCTTCACCGCCGCGAGCAACTGGACCGCTGCCAACGCGCCTTATCGCAACCGCGCCCTGCAGGTGAGCTACCCCACCGACGCCGTGATGTTCAAGGCCGACTTCATCAGCGAGAAGCTGATGCGCGAAAACGGCCTGATCCGCGACATCCCCGGCAGTCCCGTGCCGAACAATCCGGAGGCGCCCTACATCAGCCTGGTGGTCGACGCCCAGGTCGGCGGAAATCCGGATTTCAAGCCTGGCCGTTACTACCTGCTGGCGATCACCGCGGCGTCGAAAGCGCTGCCCGGATGGCACTGGTACGCCATCGAGCACGTCGCCAACCCCGGCCGCTGCGACTACAACGGCTGCAACGATTCGTTCGGCTTCAGCGCGCTGGCGCACTCACCGTCGGGCGCGGAACTGCGGCAGAACTTCATTGCCCCGCACACGGCGGCCGCCTTCGACTCGACCACGCCGGGCGGCAGCAGCCCCGAAGTGATCTTCGACCTCGGCAAGCCGTATCCATCCAAGGAAACCGGCGAGCAGGCCACCGCCGCGCTGGCGGCGCTGATGAAGGGCATGGGCGTGGGCCAGGGGCGCCGGCTCGGCACCGGGCGCGTTCCCACACAGGAGGACCCGGCCTGGAACAGCTATCGGCTGAAAGGCACCCAGATCGACTTCGTGACGGTGGACGGCATGGAGATCAATCTCGGTGCCTCGATCACCGAAGGCGGCTTCGTCAGCAGCGCCTCGTGCATGACCTGTCACTCGCAGGCTGGCCCCAATGCCACCGGCAACCCCGGGCTGCCAGGCGTCGGCGCACAGCCGCGGCTGAGCGACATCGGCTACGGGCAAACCGTGTTCGGCCCCCCCGACCTCGCCTGGTTCTACAGCTATGGCACGCCGCAGCCCATCTCGCTGCAGACCGACTTCGTCTGGGGCATGCTCAACGCCGCCTGTGCGCAGCCCGCGGGCAGCAGTGGCAACTGCGCGAGCTACGAGGTGGCGGCGCCCAGAGCGGTGGTCGAGAACTTCAAGTAGCGAAAGCCGCCGGGCCCGCCGATGGCGGGCCCGGCTGCAGGGTTCAGGCGTGAGAGAAGCCCAGAAGCGCCAGCGAGAGCGTCGCCGGGCGTTCGTGGCAAAGCGCGGCACGTGAATTCAAGAGCGTCTGGTGGGCCAAATGACCGCGGACTTCGCGTCGCGCACTGCCGCCACGGGCGTCCAGAGACGGCCGCAGCGGGCGGATGGCTCTCAGATGCTCTCAGATGCTCTCAGATGCTCTCAGACGTCGCCATCGCTCAGCCAGCCCTCGCCGGTGCCGCGGGTGATCACCCGGTCGTCGGCCTGCACGCTGCCCGCCGGGAAGCTCTCCAGCGGCTTCAGTTCCGCATAGATCGGTGCGAAATCGGGGCGGGTGGCATCGAACAGCTGTTCGAAGTCGTCGATGACGAAATAGGTTTTCTGATAGGTATCGATGCGGTAGCGCGTGCGCATGATGCGCTTGAGATCGAAGCCGATGCGGTTCGGCGCTTCGCTTTCGATGCTGTACTTCGACTCACCCGCGGAACTGACGATGCCGGCGCCGTAGATGCGCAGGCCCTGCGCCTCGCGGATCAGGCCGAACTCCACCGTGTACCAGTACAGGCGGGTCAGGTTCACCAGCGCCTCCGGCCCGATGCCATGCGCACGCACGCCACCGCGACCATAGGCCTGCATGTAGTCGGCGAACACCGGGTTCATCAGCAGCGGCACGTGACCGAACAGGTCGTGGAACAGGTCCGGCTCGGCGATGTAGTCGATCTGGTCCGGGCGGCGGATCCACCAAGTCACCGGGAAACGCCGGTTGGCCAGGTGATCGAAAAAGTCGAGCTCCGGCAGCAATCCCTCGACACCGATGATTCGCCAGCCGGTCGTGCGCGAGAGGATCGCGTTGAGCTCATCGAAGCGCGGGATCTGGTCTTCGCCCATGCCCATCGCGTCCTGGGCCTCGAGAAATGCCGTGCATGCCAAGCCCGGGAGCAGAGCGCGCTGGCGACGGTAGAGCAGGCCCCAGACCGCGTGGTCGGTGGCGCTGTAGGTGTCCCAAGGCTGCTCCACCACGCCGGTGGCGTAGAGCGGCACATAGCCCTTGTCGGTCATCGCGTGCTCGACGCGTTGCGGTGTGTTCATGGCGGCCTCCCGGACGGCGGACGTGCTCGCTCGGCACGTTCCTGAGTGCCTTACTGTATCGGCGCAAGTGCGCAATTCGCGTGCGTGCTTGCTGAACAGGGGCAAGCTGACGCAATCTTCGAGCTTCGTTCTCGCCAGCCACGCAAGAAATGGAAGACCTCCAGCTCGACCGCACCGACCTGCGCCTGCTCGCCATCCTGCAGGCCGAGGGCCGCATCGCGAACACCGATCTCGCCGAGCGCATCAACCTCTCCGCCTCTGCCTGCCTGCGCCGGGTGCAGCGCCTGGAAACCGCCGGCGTCATCGCGGGCTACCGCGCCGTACTGTCCGCGCCCGCGTTGGGGCTGGGCCTGTCCGCCTTCGTGCGCCTGCAGCTGCGCCACCACGACGGCGACGCCGTGCGCCGCTTCGGCGAAGACGTCAAACACTGGCCCGAGGTCGTCGCCTGCTACGCCCTGTCCGGCGACACCGACTACATGATCCAGGTGGTCGTCACCGACCTCGCCCACTTCTCCCGTTTCCTGCTCGACACCCTGCTGGCCTCGTCGGCGGTGGCGGACGTCAATACCAGCTTCGTGCTGAAGACGGTGAAGGCGGATCAGGGCTTGCCGCTTTAGGCTGGGATTGGGGATTCGGGATTGGGGATTCGCCCCAGGCAAGCGTTTGGCCCCATGGGACCCTCTCGCGCCGCTACGCGAAGGAAGGCGCTGACTCCGCGCGACACTGCCGCGAATCCCGAATCCCGAATCCCGAATCCCGGCTCCTGAAAGCAAAACGCCGACCCAAAGGCCGGCGCTTGCTTGCCGCTCGACACTTTCGCGTCGGCGTCAGTGCTTGAGGTTCTTGCGCAGCCGCTCCAGCGCCTGCAGCTGGGCGATCGCCTGGGCCAGCTGGGCCTGGGCTTCGGCGACTTCCATGGCTTCGCTGCGGTTGGCGAGGATGCGCTCGGCTTCTTCCTTGGCCTTCTTGGCCGCGGCTTCGTCGAGGTCCTTGCCGCGGATGGCGGTGTCGGTCAGCACGGTCACGACCTGCGGCTGCACCTCCAGGATCCCGCCGGAGACGTAGAACAGCTGCTCTTCGCCGTTCGGCAGGATCACGCGGACCTGACCGGCCTTCAGGCGGGTGATGAGCGGCGCGTGCTTGGGCGCGATGCCGAGCTCACCCATTTCGCCGGTGGCGACCACCATGGAGACCGGGCCGGAGTAGATCTCCTCCTCGGCACTGACGATGTCGCAACGGATGGTGCTCATTGGTGCTCTCTCGCTGAACTCGGGATTGGGGATTCGGGATTCGGGATTCGTAAGAGCCGAACGAGGCGAGCTTTCGCTCCGCGCTGTTCCGAATCCCGAATCCCGAATCCCGAATCCCGGTCGGTTGCGGCCTTAGGCCGCGGCCGACATGGCCTTTGCCTTCTCGAACACTTCGTCGATGCCGCCGACCATGTAGAAGGCCTGCTCGGGCAGGTGGTCGCACTCGCCGTCGACGATCATCTTGAAGCCGCGGATGGTTTCCTTCAGCGACACGTACTTGCCGGGCGAGCCGGTGAAGACTTCGGCGACAAAGAAGGGCTGCGAGAAGAAGCGCTCGACCTTGCGGGCGCGCGACACGACCTGCTTGTCTTCTTCGGACAGCTCGTCCATGCCGAGGATCGCGATGATGTCCTTCAGCTCCTTGTAGCGCTGCAGGGTCGACTGCACCTTGCGGGCGGTGTCGTAGTGCTCGTTGCCGATCACGTTCGGGTCGAGCTGGCGGCTGGTCGAGTCGAGCGGGTCGACCGCCGGGTAGATACCCAGCGAGGCGATGTTACGGCTCAGCACGACGGTCGCGTCGAGGTGGGCGAAGGTGGTCGCCGGCGACGGGTCGGTGAGGTCGTCCGCGGGCACGTAAACGGCCTGGATCGAGGTGATCGAGCCGGTCTTGGTCGAGGTGATGCGCTCCTGCAGCACGCCCATTTCCTCGGCGAGCGTCGGCTGGTAACCCACCGCCGACGGCATGCGGCCCAGCAGCGCCGACACTTCAGTACCGGCCAGGGTGTAGCGGTAGATGTTGTCGACGAAGAGCAGCACGTCGCGACCTTCATCACGGAAGTGCTCGGCGATCGACAGGCCGGTGAGCGCCACGCGCAGGCGGTTGCCCGGCGGCTCGTTCATCTGGCCATAGACCAGGGCGACCTTGTCGAGGACGTTCGAGTCCTTCATCTCGTGGTAGAAGTCATTGCCCTCGCGGGTACGCTCACCGACGCCGGCGAACACCGAGTAGCCGCTGTGCTCGATCGCGATGTTGCGGATCAGTTCCATCATGTTGACGGTCTTGCCGACGCCGGCGCCGCCGAACAGGCCGACCTTGCCGCCCTTGGCGAACGGGCACATCAGGTCGATGACCTTGATGCCGGTTTCCAGCAGCTCGTTGGCGGCCGCCTGGTCTTCGTACGAGGGCGCAGGCTGATGGATGACGCGGTAGTGCTGGGCGTTGACCGGGCCGGCCTCGTCGATCGGATTGCCGAGCACGTCCATGATACGGCCCAGGGTCTCCTTGCCGACCGGCACCTTGATGCCTTCGCCGGTGTTGCTGGCGACGAGGCCGCGCTTCAGGCCCTCGGTGGAACCCAGCGCGATCGTGCGGACAACGCCGTCACCGAGCTGCTGCTGGACTTCCAGCGTGATGGCGGTGCCATCGACCTTGAGCGCGTCGTACACGCGCGGCACCGACTCGCGCGGGAATTCCACGTCGACGACGGCGCCGATGATCTGGACAACTTTACCCTGGCTCATTGCTGTGCTCCGAAGTGTGTTTCTTTGTTCGCTCGGTGATGCGGGCTTGGGTTCGAGGCGCTAGCTGCGTGTTGCCGCGCTGGTCGATCCCGAATCCCCAATCCCGAATCCCGTGCTCTTAAACCGCCGCCGCGCCGCCCACGATCTCCGAGATCTCCTGGGTGATCGCGGCCTGGCGGGCCTTGTTGTAGATCAGGTTCAGCGTATCGATCAGCTTGCTGGCGTTGTCCGAGGCCGACTTCATCGCGACCATGCGCGCCGCATGCTCCGATGCAAGGTTCTCGAGCACCGCCTGGTAGACCAGCGACTCGACGTAGCGGGTCAGCACGTCGTTCAGCACGCTCGGTGCATCGGGCTCGTAGATGTAGTCCCAGTCGTGGCTCTGCGACATTTCCTCGGCCGGCGGCAGCGGCAGCAGCTGGTCGACGGTCGGACGCTGGGTCATCGTGTTGATGAAGTCGTTGTAGGCCAGCTTGACGCGATCGACCGTGCCCGCCTCGTAGGCGTCCAGCATCACCCGGATCACGCCGATCAGCTGCTCGACCTGCGGCTTCTCGCCGAGGTGGGTGACCGAGGCCACCATGTTGACCTTCAGCCGACGGAAGAAGGCGTTGGCCTTCTGGCCGATCGCAACGACATCAACCTCGACGCCCTGCTGCTGATGCTCGCGGATCTCGCCGAGCAGCTTGCGGAACAGGTTCGAGTTCAGGCCGCCGCAGAGGCCGCGGTCGGTGGACACGACGATGTAGCCCACCCGCTTCACCGTGTTGCGCGCCGCCATGTAGGGGTGCACGTAGTCGGTGTTGGCGCGGGCGATGTGGCCGATCACCTGCTTCATCAGGCGCGCATAGGGGCGCGAGGCCTTCATGCGGTCCTGGGCTTTACGGATCTTGGATGCCGAGACCATCTCCAGTGCGCGGGTCACCTTGCGGGTGTTCTGCACCGACTTGATCTTGGACTTGATTTCGCGGCCGCCTGCCATGTGCTTCGCTCGCTTTGCTCGCTACGCGGGATTGGGGATTGGGGATTCGGGATTCGTAAGCCGGGCGCCAGGTCGCTGTTGCGAATCCCGAATCCCCACTCCCGAATCCCGGCTACATCACCACGTCCCGGTGGACTTGAACTCGCTGATGCCCTTCTTGAAGGCGCCTTCGATGTCCTTGTTCCAGTCGCCGGTCTCGACGATCTTGGCCATCAACTCGCCCTGGGTGTTGGCGAAGTGCGCGTGCAGGCCGGCTTCGAAGGCACCGATCTTGTTGAGCGGCAGATCGTCCATGTAGCCGTTGTCGACGGCGTACAGCGACAGCGCCATCTGCGCGATCGACAGCGGCGAGTACTGCTTCTGCTTCATCAGCTCGGTGACGCGCTGACCGCGCTCCAGCTGCTTGCGGGTGGTCTCGTCGAGGTCGGAAGCGAACTGCGCGAAGGCCGCCAGCTCGCGGAACTGCGCCAGCGAAAGGCGGATACCGCCGCCGAGCTTCTTGATGATCTTGGTCTGGGCGGCACCACCGACGCGCGACACCGAGATACCGGCGTTCACGGCCGGGCGGATGCCGGCGTTGAACAGGTCGGTTTCCAGGAAGATCTGGCCGTCGGTGATCGAGATCACGTTGGTCGGCACGAAGGCGGAGACGTCGCCCGCCTGGGTCTCGATGATCGGCAGCGCGGTCAGCGAACCGGTCTTGCCCTTGACGCGACCGTTGGTGTGCTTCTCGACGTATTCCTCGTTGACGCGCGCGGCGCGCTCGAGCAGGCGCGAGTGGAGATAGAACACGTCACCCGGATAGGCTTCGCGGCCCGGCGGGCGGCGCAGCAGCAGGGACACCTGGCGGTAGGCCACGGCCTGCTTGGACAGGTCGTCGTAGATGATCAGCGCGTCTTCGCCGTTGTCGCGGAAGTACTCGCCCATCGAGCAGCCGGAGTACGGGGCGATGAACTGCATCGCGGCGGACTCCGACGCGGTGGCGGCGACCACGATGGTGTGGGCCAGCGCGCCGTACTCTTCCAGCTTGCGCACGACGTTGGCGATCGAGGAGGCCTTCTGGCCGATCGCCACGTAAATGCACTTAACGCCGGTGCCCTTCTGGTTGATGATCGCGTCGATCGCCAGCGCGGTCTTGCCGGTCTGGCGGTCACCGATGATCAGCTCGCGCTGGCCACGGCCGACCGGGATCATGGCGTCGACCGACTTGTAGCCGGTCTGCACCGGCTGGTCGACCGACTTGCGCCAGATCACGCCGGGCGCAACCTTCTCGATCGGGGCGCTTTCGCTGGCCGCGATCGGGCCCTTGCCGTCGATGGGATTGCCCAGCGCGTCGACCACGCGGCCCAGCAGGGCTTCGCCGACCGGCACTTCAAGAATGCGCCCGGTGGTCTTGACCGTGTCGCCCTCGCTGATGTGCTCGTAGTCACCCAGGACCACGGCGCCGACCGAGTCGCGCTCGAGGTTCAGCGCCAGCGCGTAGGTGTTGCCCGGCAGCTCGATCATTTCGCCGGACATCACGTCGACCAGGCCGTGGATGCGCACGATGCCGTCGGCCACCGAGGTCACGGTGCCTTCGTTGCGCGCTTCGGCAGCGAGCTTGACCTTCTCGATGCGGCCGCGGATCAGTTCGCTGATTTCGGAGGGGTTGAGCTGGCTCTGCATGGGAGATCCCTGGAGATTTCGAATACGTGGATGGGGTGCCGGACGGGAACGCCGTGACGCCTTGAGGGCTGCATCTGCCAGCGTCGTTGCACGACGCGCGCGCGAGCCCACTTTGATGCCTGCGTTCCGTGTCCGCCGACGACCTGCATCGATCGCCGCGAACCGGCACATCCCTGCGCCCGGAGGGCCTCGTGCCCTCCGCGGAGGACGAACCGCGCGAGGCGGCCCGTCGGAAAACAAGACAGCGCGGCTGGCGTCAGGACGCCAGCGCGCGCTCCATACGCTTCAACTTGCCGCGGACCGAACCGTCGATGACGATGTCACCCGCGTTGATCACCGCGCCGCCGATCAACTCGGCATCGACCTCGAAGCCCATGCTGACCTCGGCGCCGAAGCGCTTCTTCAGCGAGTTCTTCAGGGCCTCGATCTCCGCTTCGGACAGTGCCGCCGCCGAACGCACCTGCACCGGCACCACGCGCTCGGCCTCGGCGCGCAGCACTTCGAACTGGGCGGCGATCTCGGGCAGCAGGGAGAGACGACCGTTCTCTGCCAATACGGCCAGGAAGCGCGACTGCTCCTCGCTGGCCGAGGGCGACTTCAGCAGCTCAACCAGCGCGTCGGCCTGCACGTGCGGATGCCCAAACAGGGCGGCGACGGCCGGCGTGGCGGCGGCATGGGCCCCGAAGGCCAGAGCGGACGACCAGGCCGGCAGCGCCTGCTGACCACGCGCCACCTGGAAGGCGGCACGGGCGTAGGGACGAGCGAGAGTGGCTGCGCTGCTCATGCTCAGATCTCAGCCGCCAGCTCGGAGAGCAGGGCCTTGTGGGCGTCAGCATTGATCTCGCGGCGCAGAACCTTCTCCGCGCCCGCCACGGCCAGCGCGGCGACCTGCTGACGCAGTTCCTCGCGGGCACGGTGCGAGGCCGCGGCGATTTCCGCCTGGGCCGCGGCGAGCTGGCGCTCGGCTTCGGCGACGGCGTCGGTCTTGGCCTTGTCGACGATCTGGTTCGCGCGGGCGTGGGCCTGCTCGATGATCTCGTTGGCCTTGCCGCGGGCTTCCTTCAGCAGGTCGTTGACGCGCGACTCGGCCTGCACCAGGTCACGCTGGCTGCGTTCGGCAGCAGCGAGGCCTTCGGCGATCTTCTTCTGGCGCTCTTCGATGGCCTGCAGGAGCGGCGGCCAGATCTTGGTCGCGACGATCCAGATCAGGCCGGCGAAGGCCAGCGCCTGGGCGATGAGGGTGAAACCGATATTCATGGCGTGCTCTTCCGGTGGAGTGAGCCCCGGGCCTGCGCCCGGGACGAACCGCGTGCTTCACGCGCCGACCGCAGAGGCGGCGGCGCGCGACACACTCCGGATCAACCGCCCTGGATAACGCCGATCAGCGGGTTCGCGAACGCGAACATCAGGCCGACGGCCACGCTGATGATGAAGGCGGCGTCGATCAGACCGGCGGTGATGAACATGCGGACCTGCAGGACCGGGATCAGCTCCGGCTGGCGGGCGGCGGACTCCAGGAACTTGCCCGCCATGAGCGCCATACCGAGACCGGCGCCCAGCGCCGCCAGACCGATCATGATGCCGATGGCCAGCGCGGTGGACGACTGGACGGACGCGAGGTGGAGGATGGCTTCCATGGTTTTTCTCCGAGAGCGAAGTGCTTTGAGGTGGGTGAAACGAAAGGGTGGAATCCGCGCGGGGGCGGGGTACTGCGTGGAACCAAGCGCCCCGGGCGCTTAGTGGTGCTCTTCCATGAGGCTCAGGTAGACCACTGACAGCATCATGAAGATGAAGGCCTGCAGCGGGATCACCAGAATGTGGAACAGCATCCAGCCGAGGCCGAACACGCCGCCGGCAACGGCGCCCGCAAGACCGGCGCTGCCGAGCACCCAGATCAGCAGGAATACGATCTCGCCGCCGTACATGTTGCCGAACAGTCGCATCGCCAAGGACACCGGCTTGCTGAGCAGCTCGACCGCGTTGAGCAGCAGGTTGGCCGGGAACATCCAGGGACCGAAAGGCGCGACGAACAGCTCCTTCACGAAGCCGCCGACGCCCTTCGCACGCAGGGCGAAGAAGATCATCAGGAAGAACACGCTGATCGACATGCCGAGGGTCGCATTGACGTCCGCGGTCGGCACCGGCTTCCAGTATTCGACACCCATGGCATGCAGGGGCAGGGCGATGAAGTCTGCCGGGATCATCTTCAGCAGGTTCATCAACAGGATCCACACGAACAGCGTGATGGCGATCGGCGTCACCAGGCGGCTGCTGCCGTGGTAGGCGTCCTTGGCCTGCTTGTCGATGAACTCAAGCACGATCTCGACGAAGGCCTGCCACTTGCCAGGCACGCCGGCGGTCGCCTTGCGCGTTGCCAGCCACATCACGAACACGCCGAACAGTCCCATGAGGACCGCGGTGATGAAGGTGTCGAGGTGCAGCGTCCAGAAACCACCCTCCTGAATCTGAACCGTGAGGTTCTTCAGGTGGTGCTGGATGTAGGTCGTAGGGGTCTGTGCGCCTTCAGCCGCCATTGCGATGCATCCCGAAACGTTTGAATGCTTTGAGTGGTCCGGGGAGCCCGGACCGCCGGTGTCGCTAGCCGCGTTGCGGGCCAGCGCTCGAGGCGGGGATGGCGGCGGCGACCGCGAAGGTCACCAGGCCGACAAACACGCCGAGCAGCAGGGGGAGCGGCGGAAGTCGCCACAACCCAAGGCCCAGCAGCAGGACGAATCCCACCAGCAGAATCTTGCCCACCAGACCGGCCACCAGACCGCCAAGCGCCTCGCTGGCGCTGGGCGCGCGGCCGGGAAAGGCGCGCCAGCCCAGCAGCAAGGTGCCGACCCCGAGTACCGCCGACCCGAGACCTGCGGCCACCGCCGCAAGCGGGGAGACCAGCAGGAAGGCGAGCGACAGCACACCTGCCATGACCAGCTGGGCCAGCGCACAGCGCCGTGCCAGACGTCGGCCGGAGGCCAGGGGTGAAGTCACGGTTGCAACCTGTCTGCGTGAAGATCGGCACGGACGGCCGACCAAAGCCGGCGAAGTATAGCAGTGCGAAAAAATCCCGGACAACTCGGCCAAGGTCGACAAAGTCGGAACTGGAGCCCGAAAACTCCGATGAAGGGCTTCGGAATTGTCGGCGCGGCCGCGCCATCTCGGCCGCCAGCCCTTGGCGCTGCCCCTTGCTGCAGCGCCTAACCCGGTGATCAGGCGTCCCCCACCGCCATGCCTGGCGGGGTGTCAGCCGCAGCTTGCCGCCTCGTCGCAGGGCCTGCGCACAGCGCTATTGCGCGAAGCCCCCACCTCGTGCGCGCAATGTCGCGGGCTCAGGCAGACGCGGCAAACGTCTGCGGAATCCGCAGCACCACCGACAGCCCTCCCCCCTCGCGCAGGGCCAGCCGCACCTGGCCGCCGTGGGCCTCGACGATTTCGCGCACCAGCGCGAGGCCGAGCCCGGTGCCATGGCGCTTGGTCGAGTAGAAGGGCAGCAGGGCCTGCTCCAGCACCTGCGGGCTCATGCCGGGACCGCGGTCGGCCACTTCTATGCGCAGCCCGCCGGCCTCCTCCCTGATTGCGAGCTCAACACCTTCCGGTGGCGAGCCGGACTCGTGGGCGTTCTTGAGCAGGTTCAGCAAGGCCTGGCTCATCTGCGCCGGATCAAACCGCGCGTGCTGCGGTGGTGGCGCAGCCAGGCCAAAGCTGCGCTCGGCACTCAAGCGCTGCAGGAAGGGCGCAAGTTCGACCGTCTCGATCTGCGGATTCGGCAGCTTGGCGAAGCGCGCGTAGCCGCGGATGAACTCGTTGAGGTGCCGCGCACGCTCTTCGATGGTCTCGAACACCGGGCCCAGGCGCTCGTGCTGTCCGCGACGGTTGAGCTCGGCGCCGGAGTGCGCCAAAGAGGCGATCGGCGCCAGCGAGTTGTTGAGTTCGTGGCTGATGACCCGGATGACCTTCTTCCAGGTGCGCACTTCAGCGCGGCGCAGTTCCTGGGTCAGCGGCCGCATCAGCAGCAGGCGATGCGCGCGGCCGTTGAGGCGGAATTCGCGCTGGGCCAGATGCCAGGTGTCGTCGTCCTCGCGCTCGCCGAGGCCGACGAGGCCGTCGCGGCCGGTCTCGACGGCTTCGCGCAGGCTGCTGGGCTGACCGTCAAGCGCCGCTTCGAGTGTCAGCCCCTGCAGGCGGCGGCCACCGTTCAAGAGCCGCCGCGCCGCGATGTTGGCGTAGACCAGGAAGCCCTGCGCGTCCGCCAGCAGAGTCGCCACCGGCGTGTTCTGCAGCATCGTGTCGAGCAGCAGCTCGCGCTGGACCAGACCCTGGCGCTGCTCGCGCAGCACGCTGCCGAGCTCGTTGTGGGCCCGCACGAGATCGCCAAGCTCATCGTCCGCGTCCCAGGCGATGCCAGAACTGAAGTCACCGTCCCGGTAGCCGCTGACCGTACCCCCCAGGGCGCGGAACAGCGACAGGATCGGCCGCAGCACGCGCCGCGCCGCCAGCAGGGCCAGCGGCAGGCAGACCAGCAGGGCCGCGCACACGGCCAGCACAGGGCTGCGCAGGTAGTCGACCAGCACGGCGGAGAGCGTGGCTGCCAAGGCCATCAGCCCGGCCAGAGCCAGCAGCAGACGGCCGGCGAGCGAGCGACGGCGGCGACGCAGCGGCATCAGCGCGCGATGCCCAGGCGCTCCATGCGCCGGTACAGGGCCTGGCGGCTCAGGCCCAGCTCGGACGCCGCCTGCGCGACCACGCCGCCGGCGCGCGCGAGTGCAGCCTCGATGCTGGCACGGTCGGGTTCCTCGGCACCGCTGCCCTCGCCCGCCGCGCCGATCGATGCCGAGGGCAGGCCGAGGTCGATCGCTTCGATCTGCGCGCCGCGCGCCAGCAGGCTGGCGCGTTCGATCACATTGCGCAGCTCGCGCACGTTGCCCGGCCAGCCGTGACGCAGCAGGGCCTCGCGCGCAGCGGTCGACAGCGGCGTGCGGCCGGCGAGGAAATGCTCGGCCAGCGGCAGGATGTCCAGCGGCCGCGCGGCCAGCGGCGGCAGCTTCAGCTCGATGAGGTTGAGCCGGTAGTAGAGGTCTTCGCGGAACTGACCGGCGCGGATCATCGCCGGGATGTCGGCATTGGTCGCGCTGAGCACACGCACCCGCACCTGGCGCTCGCGATTGCTGCCCAGGCGCTCGAAGCGGCCGGTCTCCAACACCCGCAGCAGCTTCATCTGCCCGGCCGGCGGCAGGTTGCCGATCTCGTCGAGGAACAGAGTGCCGCCGTCGGCGGCCTCGAACTTGCCCTCGCGTGCCCGGCTGGCGCCGGTGTAGGCGCCGGCCTCGGCGCCAAACAATTCCGCCTCGATCAGCTCGGACGGCAAGGCACCGCAGTTGAGCGTCACAAAGGGGCCTTCGCGCACCAGCGAATTGGCCTGCAGGATTTCGGCGATGCGCTCCTTGCCGGCGCCGTTCGGGCCGGTGATCAGCACCGGCACATCGGCGCGGGCGATCTGCGCGACCAGCTGCAGCAGCTCGGCCATGGCCGGGTCAGCGAACACCAAGCCGCGCAGGTCGAGCTCACTCTTCAGCGCTTCGCTGCGCCGGCGCTGGCTGGATTTGAGCCGCATCAGCTCGCGGTTGGCCTGGCCCAGCTCGATCAGGTTGCGCACGCTGGCAACCAGCTTGGCGTCGTCCCAGGGCTTGGCCAGATAGTCGGCCGCACCGGCCTTGACCAGATCGACCGCGGCTTCGAGATGCGTCCATGCGGTCAAGAGGATCACCGGCAGGTCCGGATGCGCCGCCCGGATCCGCCGGAACAGAGCCACGCCCTCTTCGCCCGAGGTCGTGTCGGCGCTGAAGTTCATATCCTGGATCACCAGATCGATGCCACCACGCTCGATCCGCGCGAGCCCGGACTCCGGCTCCGCCGCGTGCTCGGTTTCGATGTCGTGCAGGGACAGCAGCACCGAGAGCGCGGTGGCGACCGCCGGGTTGTCGTCGATGATCAGGACGGTGGGCATTGAAAGCCGGGATTGGGGATTCGGGATTGGGGATTCGTCAGAGCGGGGTGCGGCGAGATTCGAGGCCGCGAGGTTAGCAGCGTCTGTTGAAGCGGGGATTGGGGATTGGGGACTCGGGACTCGCAAGAGCGCTGTGCTGCGAGACGGGTCGTTGGCCGACAAGCAGAGGTGTTCTTGGTGAGCCGCATCGGCGCGCCCGCCAGACCTGCGCCACACCGCCGAACGAAGCGCTGGGAATCCCCAATCCCGAATCCCCAATCCCGCCCGCAGCGCCCTCAGGCGCTGCGGGTCGCCACCGCCGGCGGAATCCTCGACGCCCGCCAGGCCGGGCCGAAGGCGGCGAACAGGCCCAGCGCCCACAGGCCGAGCACGCCGAAGGCCAGGTGTTCGAGCGGCATGCGTGCGATCGACAGCTGCTGCACCAGGTACTGGTTGAGCGCCAGCGCCACGGCCAGGCCGACCGCGATGCCGGCCGTGGTGACCAGGAAGTTCTCGACCAGGAAGTAGCGCAGGATGTCGAAGCGGCGCGCGCCCACTGCGCGGCGGATGCCGATCTGCTTGCGGCGCTGGTTGACCCACAGCGAGGCCATGCCGACGATGCCCGAGGCCGTCACCAGCACCAAGAGGCCGGTCACCGACAGCAGCATCCAGGCCAGGCCGCGATCGGCGCGATAGCGGCGGTTGCGGCTCTCCTCGACGCTCAGCGTGCCGAGATGCACGCGGTCGTCGCGTAGCGCGGTCAACGCATCCTCGACCTCGCGCATCACCCGGTCGCGCTCACCGGGCTCGGTGCGCACGACGTAGCTGACCGCATCGGTCAGGTAGCGCAGCGGCACGAGGATCGACAGCTTGGCGTCCTCGCCGGCCTGCGCCCAAGGCGTCTGCAGGTGTTCGACCACCCCGACGATTTCCATCTCGGTAGCCTCGGCACCCGCGCCGAGAAAGATGCGCTGGCCGACCGCGCTGCTGCCCTCGGGGAACATGCGGCGCGCCACCTCGCGAGTGACGATCACCGTGTTCGGATTGGCGTTGGAGACCGCCGGATCGACTTCAAGCACGTCCTCCGGCCGGAAGTCGCGGCCCTCGACGAGCTGCAGTCCGAGCGCGTCGATCAGCGGACCGTCGCTGAAGTAATAGGCCACGCCGAACGCGAACCGCGGGTTCTCGCGCTCGGTCTGCACGCCCAGGCCCCAGCCCGAACGGCCCATGGGCACCTGGTTGACGTGGGCGGCAGCGACCACGCCCGGCACCGCGCGGATGCGCTGCAGGTCGGCCTCGCGCATGGCCGGGATGTCCAGCCCCGGACGGAAGGCGGCCAGTCGAGTGAAGAACAGGTTGGCCTCGTCGGCGCCGCTGGGACGCGCCGCCAGCGCGAGGCGGTCCTGCACGATGTAGAGCGCGTTGCCGAGAATGGCGAGGGTGAGTGCGACCTGGGCGGCGATCAGCAGGGCGCCGGTCTTGGAGCGCAGCAGGGCGGAAAGGATCGGACGGATTTCCATGGTGGGCCTCACTGGGTCTTGAGCTGGGCAGCGGGCAGCACCTGGCAGGCGCGCCAGGTCGGCAGGAGGCCGGCGATCACGCTGGCGGCGATGGCGGTGACGAGGGTGATCAGCAGCATGCCGGTGTCGAGGCGCGCGACGTGGGCAACATCGGCCGACTGCTGCGACAGCACCCACAGGCCGCCGAAGGTCAGCACCAGCCCCATCAGGCCGCCGGCGAGGCCGACCACGCCGGCCTGCACCAGGTACTGCTGGAAGATCTCGCGACGGGTGGCACCGAGTGCTCGGCGCACGCCGATCTCGCCGCTGTGCTGGGTGAACTTGGCCAGCAGCAGGCCGACCGTGTTGACGATGCAGACCAGCAGGAAGGCGAAGGCCAGCAGCACCTGCAGCCGCGTGTCCGAACCGACCACCTGCTGCTCGACCAGCCAGTCCATCACGTCGAGCGCGCGCGAGTGCTCGCCGTTGGGCAGGCGGCCCAGCGACTTCTGCGCGGCGACGTAGGCGGCAAGGTGCTGCTCGTAGGCGGCGCGGCCGCCCTCGGGGACTTCGACCCAGTACTGCATGAACACGCACTCCGAGCGCAGCAGTCCACCGAAGCCGGGCGCGATCGGCGTCGGGCCGTTGCAGTTGACGTTGCCCTCGGGGTCGCGCTCCATCGCCAGCGCGGTGCGCAGGGGGATGTAGATGTCCTCGGTCTCGCCGAAGCGGCGCCCCACCGACAGCCAGTAGTAGCGCGGCGTCGGCATCCACGCATCGAGCACGCCAGCGACGCGGAAGTCGTTGTCCATCATGCGAATCGTGCGGCCGGTGGGATCGGCATCGCCGAACAGGCGCTGGCTGAGCGCAGTGCTAAGCACCACGGCGCGCGCCTCGCGGGCCTCGTCTTCGACCGACCAGCCGCCGCCAAAGCGGAACGGCGCTTCGAACATCGGAAAGAAGTCGCTGCTGACCGCCAGCCCGCGCGACAGCACCGGCTGGGCGCCGTCCTGCTCGGGCTCGATCACCCCGCTGATGCCGTAGATGCCGGCGCGGCGGTAGGCGCTGTCGTGCTCCAGCAGGGCGCGCACGTCGAGCCAGCTGCTGAGGTCCGGCAGGTCGAGGCCGATGCCGATGTCCTCGGGCGGGGTCTGGCCCGGCGGCGGGGTGGGCGAATTGTCCACCTGCAGCACCAGCAGACGATCGCTCTTGTGCGGGATCGGGTCGCCGCTCATCGCCCGCAGCACGGTGTAGGTGGACATGCTGGCGGCCACGCCGACGCCCAGAGTCAGCACCATCAGTGCGGTCAGCACGGGGTTCCTGCGCAGGCTGCGCAGGCCGAGTTTCAGGTAGTAGGCAAACATCGGTCCGGCTCCCTTCAGCTCTTCACCGCGCGCAGGGCGACATGGCCGTGGTCGAGGTCGCTGACCTGGCCGTCGACGATGTGCACATTGCGCTGGGCGCGGGCGGCGAGCTCGGGATCGTGGGTCACCATCACGATCGTCGTGCCCTCGGCATTGATCTGCTCCATCAGCTCCATCACGCCGCGTGCCATCTGCGAGTCGAGGTTGCCGGTGGGCTCGTCGGCCAGCAGCAGGCGCGGCTGGCCGGCCAGCGCGCGGGCGATCGCCACGCGCTGCTGCTGGCCGCCCGAAAGTTCCGCCGGGTAGTGCTTCATGCGCGAGGCCAGGCCGACCTTGCCCAGCGCTTCCTCGATGCGGCGCTTGCGCTCGGCGGCGTTGAAGCCGCGGTAGCGCAGCGGCACGTCGACATTGTCGAACAGGTTGAGGTCGGCGATCAGGTTGAAGCCCTGGAAGATGAAGCCGATCTTCTGGTTGCGCAGACGCGAGCGCGCGTCGTCATCCAGCCCCTGCACGGCAACACCGTCGAGCAGGTACTCGCCGCCGCTGAACTCCTCCAGCAGACCGGCGATGTTGAGGAAGGTGGTCTTGCCCGAGCCCGACGGCCCGGTGACCGCCACGAACTCACCCTCGCACACCTCGATATCGATGCCGCGCAGGGCATGGGTTTCGATCATGTGGGTGCGGTAGACCTTGCTGAGCTGGCGCATGGAGAGCATTTGGCGATCCTTCTGTGGTCGGCGCTGCGCGCCGGTGGTCCTGGAAGCTGGGATTGGGGATTGGGGATTCGTCAGAGCAGGTCGCGGCGAGACTTGAGCTGTTGGCGTTCTCGGTGGTTCGGAGCGGGTCTGCGGAGTTCGCGAAGGGATGACGACCGTCGGCCAATCCCGAATCCCCAATCCCGAATCCCGGCTCTCATCGCACCGCCACCCGCTCGGCGTCCTCGAACAGCTCGGTGCCGGCGATGACGATGCGCTCGCCGGGGGCGACGCCTTCGAGGATCTCGACCGCGCCGACGCTCTGCGCGCCGAGGCGGATCGGGCGGCGCACGGCGATGTCGCCGTCCATCACCCAGGCATGGCGGCCGCCCTGGGCTTCAACGAAGGGCCCGCGCTGCACGATCACCGCGTCGGGCTTGGACTCGAACATCAGCCGCGCCGACAGGCGCTGGTTCTGGCGCAGGCCGGCCGGTTGGCCGCCTTCGAAGTCGACGCGCACGCGCACGCGGTTGGCCACTACCTCTGGCGAGATCGCAATCACGCGCCCCGGCGCCTCGCCCTGCGGCAGGCGCACGCTGACTTCAAGGCCCAGGCCGACGTCGTCGGCGAAGGTCTCGGGCACCTCGATCTCGGCCTGCAGGCGCGAGAGGTCGACCACGGTCACCAGAGGCGCGTTGGCGGCGACCACGGCGCGGTCGATCACCGAAACCGTCCCCACCTGGCCGTCGATCGGCGCGAGCAGTCTGAGCGCATCGACGCGGCGCTCCAGCTCCTGCACCGCCAGCTTCTGGCGCTGCATCGCCTGCTCGCGGGTCGCCAGATCGAAGCCGACGCTGCGGCTTTCCAGATCGACACCGCGGAGCGCGTGCTCACGCACGATTTCGGCGCTCTTCACCGCATCCTGCGCGCGCAGCACTTCGATCTCGGCCAGGGCGCCCATGCGGTGGGCGCGCTCGGTGCGCGCCAGGTCACGACGGCGCGCATTCAGCGCGATGTCGGCTTCGTCCAGCGTGCGCCGGGCCAGCTGCCGCAGCTTTTCGGCTTCGATGCGCTGGCGGCCGACCTCGGCCTCCAGGCTGGCCAGGCTGGCCTGCTCGCGCGAGAGCTCGGATTTGAGCTCGGGCGAATCGATCTCCAGCAGGACATCGCCGGCCTTGACCCCCGCACCCGCCTGGGTGCGCAGGCTGACCGTGCCGGCCGAGGGCGCATACAGGGTCGGGCTGACCGCGGCGACGACGCGGCCGTCGACCACGGCATCGCGGATCAGGGTGCCGCGGCTGACCTCGGCGATGCGCAGGCGCTCAGCACTCACGCCACGCTCGGCCGACAGCCAGCCCGACAGACCCCACAGGCCGAGCAGCAGCGGCAGCGCGATCAGCGCGCCGCGGCGCAGCGCGGGGCGCTGCCAGAGCGGCAGGGTGGCGGGGGCAAGCGCGCGGTCCTGGGCGGCGGTGTCACGGATCATGGTCAGCCTCCTTGGCGGATGCTTCACACCTAGCAGGCAGCGTGCCAACGCTCAGGTCACTGTTTTCATTGAACTTTGTTCCCCGCTCAAGCTGTCCGACGGGAGCGGACGGACGTCCGCGCGGACGCGCCCCCGCACCGGACCGTGCCGGGGCTGGCAGACTGCCCTGTCCCTTCGATCCGACTGCGCATGCCCACCCGCGACCCCAGCACCGCCCTCGCCGCCTGCCAGCAATGGCTCGAACGCGCGGTGATCGGCCTGAACCTCTGCCCGTATGCGCGCGCCCCGCATGTCGGCGGACGCATCCGATGGGTGCTGAGCGAAGCCGCCGACAGCGACGGTGTGATCGAAGAGCTGCTGCGCGAGCTGGAGCATCTGCGCCAGCACGAAATCACCGAGGTCGAGACCACCCTGCTGGTGGTTCCGCAGCTGCTCGCCGATTTCGACGGCTACCTCGACCTGCTGCACGCCGCCGAGGCGCTGCTGCAGGCGCTGGGCTATGCCGGCGAGTTCCAGTTGGCGAGCTTCCACCCGGACTACCGCTTCGAGGGCGCGGACGCCGACGCCGTCGAGAACTGCACGAACCGCTCGCCGCTGCCGATGCTGCATGTGCTGCGCGAGGACAGCATCAGCCGCATCGTCGACGCCGGCGCCGATGTCGATGCGATCCCCGAGCGCAACCAGCAGCGTCTGCGCGAGCTGGGCCACGCGGGCTGGCGGCGTCTGTTCGAGGCGGACTGATCCCCACGGCAAGGTACGGCGCCGCGGCTCCCCGCGAGCCAGGATCGAGTCTGCCGGCGCAGGGCCCACGGCCCTCCGCGCACCCTACTCGGCCGCCAGCACCTGCGGCATTCTGCGCGCCAGCTCCGAGTGGACGCACCCCATGCACCGCCTACCATCGCTCCCGCCGCGACGCAGCCTGTCGCACCTGCTGCTCGCCCTGCTGTTGAGCCTCAGCCTGCCCATCCTCGCGATGGAAGCGGGGGCTGTGCTGGGCGAAGCCGGCGATGAGGCAGCCCGGCCCGAGCCCGCCCAGCGACCGCGCATCGGCCTGGTCCTGGGCGGCGGCGGCGCGCGCGGCGCGGCGCATATCGGCGTGCTGCAGGTGCTGGAGGAACACCGGATTCCGGTCGACAGCGTGGCCGGCACCAGCATGGGCGCGCTGGTCGGCGGCATGTACGCCACCGGGCTGTCGCCCACCGAGATGGAAGCGATCATGCGCGCCATCGATTGGGGCCGACTGTTCCGCGACAGCGCCGATCGCGCCGAGCAGCCGATGCGGCGCAAGCGCGAGGACATCGCCAACCTGGGCGGCGCCGAACTCGGCTTCCGCGAACGCCGCCTCGCGCTGCCGCGCGGCGCCCTGCAGGGCCATCGCCTGCTGCTGTGGCTGCGCCGGCAGACGCTGGGCGTGGCGGGCATCGAGGACTTCAGCCAGCTGCCCCTGCCCTTCGCCGCGGTCGCCACCGACATCGTCAACGGCGAACGCGTGGTGATGCGCGAAGGTGATCTGGCACTGGCGATGCGCGCGAGCATGGCCGTCCCCGGCGTGTTCGCGCCGATCCGCGTCGAGGGGCGGCTGATGGTGGACGGCGGCATCGTCGAGAACGTGCCGGTGCGCGTGGCCCGCGAGCAGGGCGCCGAGCGCCTGATCGTGGTCGACGTCGGCGCGCCGCTGTTGAAGGAAGAGCAGCTGGGCTCGCCGCTGTCGGTGACCGTGCAGATGATCTCGGTGCTGATGAAGCAGGAAACCGACCGCGTGCTGGCCGGACTGCATCCCGACGATGTGCTGATCCGGCCCGCGCTGGGCGAATTCTCCTCGGCCGACTTCGAGAACAGCCTGTCGACCATCGCCGTTGGCCGCGCCGCCGCGGAAGCCGCCCTGCCCGCCCTGCTGCCGCTGGCGCTGGACGAGGCGGCCTGGGCCGAGCATCTGGCGGCGCGCCGCGTCAGCGCGCGCGAGGCGCCGCAGGTGGCGCGCTTCGAAGTCAGCGGCGAACGCTCACGCTCGGCGCTGCGCCTGCAGAAGCTGCTCGGCGACATCGCGCCCGGCGCGCTCGATCTGGATCAGCTGGAGGCGCGACTCGACGAGGCCATGGCCGGCGGCGACTACGAGCGCATCAATTACCGTCTGCGCCGCGAGGCCGAGGCCGCGGTGCTCGTGGTGCAGCCGGTCGACAAGGGCTGGGGCCCGGGCTTTGTGCAGTTCGGCTTTGCCCTGGGTGACGACTTCAGCGGCGGCAGCAGCTACCAGGCCAGCGCCGACCTGCGCCTGACCGGGCTCGACGAGCGCGGCCGCGAATGGCGCTCGCGGGTCAACCTCGGCCGCCGCTCCGGTGTGTACAGCGAGATCCACCAGCCCTTCGGCGGCGACGGCCGCTATTACCTGCAGGCCTTCGGGCTGTACGAAGCCACCCGCCAGCCGGCGGAGCTGCTTGGCGTGAGGATCGCCGAGTTCAGCCGTCGAGAGCTGCGCACCGGCGGCGAAATCGGCCTCTATCCCGATCCCCGCTGGCAGCTTTCGGCCGGCATGCAGCATGCGCGCCGGCAGCTGCGTCGCGACATCGGTTCGCCGGATATCCAGCGCAACAACAACACCACGCTCGGTGCGCTGGTGCTGGCGGCCACCTTCGACAGCCTCGACGACGTTGGCTTTCCGACCCGCGGCGCACGGCTCGATGTCGCCACCGAGCTGTACCGCCCGGGCATCGGCTCGGACAACCGCGCCGACGTGCTGCGCCTGCGCGCCGACCTGCCGATCGCATGGCGGCCGTTCACCGCGCTGCTCGGCCTGCGCGCGGACTGGGCGCTGAGCGGCGTCAATACCGACGAGGCGCTGAACTTCCTGGGCGGCTTTGGTCAGCTCTCGGGCCTGGGCGACAGCGAGCGCATCGGCTCGCGGGCCTTTGTCGTGCGCAGTCTGTTCTATCGCCGGATCAATGATCTGGGGCTCGCCACCCTGCCTCTGTACGTCGGCGGCAGCCTGGAGGCCGGACAGAACTGGCTGCCCTTCGAGCGTCCCTCGACCGGCAGCCTCGATTACGCCGCGAGCCTGTTCTTCGGGGTCGACTCGCCGCTGGGCCCTGTCTACCTCGGCTACGGCCGCCTGAGCTCAGGCGACTCGGCCGCCTTCCTGCGGGTCGGCGGAGTGATCGAGGACCTCCGGCGCTGAGGCTTCGACTTACAGGTGCAGCTTGCCCTCGCGCTCGGGCTGGTAGTCGATGCCGAGAATGCGCACGCGGGTGACTTCACCGCCGGGCAGGGTCCAGTCAATGCTGTCGCCGACCTTGAGACCCAACAGCGCGGTGCCGACCGGCGCCAGCACCGAGATCTGGTCGGCATGGGTACCGACCTGGTGCGGGTAGACCAGGGTCAGACGCGAGGGATGGTGCTCGTGCGTGCTCTCGAAGCAGACCGTGCTGCGCATGCTGACGCGGTCGGCCGGCAGCTCGGCCGGCTCGACCACCCGGGCCCGTGCGAGCTCTGCAGCCAAGGCTTCGCCAGCGGCACGCTGCTCCAGCGGCAGGGCGGCGATCATGGCGTCGAGTCGGTCGTAGTCGAGGCTCGACACGACGAGCTCAGGGGCAGTGGTAGTCATCTGAAACTCCAAAAGCAGATCGGCCCGGACTGGCAGCTGCCAGCCCGGGCCGAGGGATTCGGTCGTGCGCGGCGCAATCGCCGACCGCGGCGACCATAGCCCGGACCGGACGGCCGGGCAAGCCAGTTCAGTCGCTGCCGTGTCCGCCGTCGTGGCCACCGTCATGGCCAGCGCTGTCGCCCCCCTCGCTGCCGCCGTAGGGATCGTCGAAGCCGAAGCTCAGCTCGGGGCCACGCTCGTCCTCGCTGTTCTCGCGCTGCATGGCCGGGCCCTCGCTGTAGGTCACCGGCCCACCGGGACGCTTTTTCTTCGGGTCCGGCAGCAGCTCGCTGAGCTTCTCCACCTCGGCGGCCATCTGCTGGCGGCGCTCTTCCGGCACCTGCTGCCAATGGCAGCCGAGCAGCGCGCCCTCCAGCGAGTACAGCAGGTTCAGGCTGGGCTTGAAGCCGGCCCGCTTGACCTTCATGAAGGCACCGACTGCACCTGCCGCGACCAGATCCTCGGGCGTGCGGATGCCCACCTGGCGCAGCCAGGCGGCCGACTTCGGCCCGACATTGCGCAGGCGATCACCGCTCATCGCAGCGACTCCACGAACACTTCGGCCAGCGCTTCCAGACCACGCACGTCGTCGGCGTCGAAGCGCGCCAGCACCGGGCTGTCGATGTCGAACACGCCGACCAGCTGCTCGCCCTTGAACATCGGCACCACCACCTCGGAGCGCGAAGCCGAATCGCAGGGAATGTGGCCGGGGAAGGCATCGACATCGTCAACGCGCTGGGTGCGGCCGGTGGCGGCGGCGGTGCCGCAGACGCCGCGACCCAGCGCAATCCGCACGCAGGCCGGCTTGCCCTGGAAGGGGCCGACCACCAGCTCCTCGCCGTCGTAGAAGTAGAAGCCCAGCCAGTTCAGGTCGGGCAGCGCATGGAAGGCCAGCGCCGACAGGTTGGCGGCATTGGCCACGCGGTCGTGCTCGCCGGCCATAAGGGCCCGGGCCTGCTCGACCAGGGCGGCATACTGTTCCGGCTTGGAACCGGCCAGGGCAGCGGCTTCGAACATGCGGAAGGTCCTCGTGCGTGGATGCGGCGCGCAAGTCTAGCAGCGCGCGCCGCGGCGCTAGACTGGACGCCTGTTGCCCCCGCGGAGCCTCGCCATGCACTTCAACTGTTTCGTCACCGGCACCGACACCGGCGCGGGCAAGACCCACGCCAGTTGCGCCTTGCTGCACGCCATCCGTCGCCTCGACCGGCGCGCGGTGGGCATGAAACCGGTCGCTTCGGGCGCACGCGAGAACCGCCGCGGCTGGGTCAACCAGGACGCGCTTGACCTGATGGGCGCCAGCAGCTTCCAGGCCGACTACGCCCTGGTCAACCCGGTCTGCCTCAAGGCGGCGACCGCGCCCGAGATCGCCTGCCGCATCGAAGGCGTCCACTTCGGCCTGCCCCAGCTGGTCGCCGCCTATGAGCAGCTGCATGCCGAAGCCGATGTGGTGGTGGAGGGCGTCGGCGGCTGGTGCGCCCCGCTCAACCACGAGCTGATGCAGGCCGATCTGGTGCGGGCCTTGGACCTGCCGGTGGTGCTGGTGGTCGGCCTGCGGCTGGGCTGCATCAACCACGCCCTGCTGACCCTGGCGGCCCTGCAGGCGGACGGAATGCGCGTCGCCGGCTGGATCTGCAACGTGATCGACCCGGAGCTCGAATTCGCCGAGCACTACTTCGAGGCCCTGCTGCGGCGCATCCCCGTGCCCTGCCTGGGCCGACTGGCGTGGAACGCGCCTGCCACCCTCGCCGACCTCGACCTCGGCCCGCTGGGGCTGATGGCCCGCAACGCGTGAATGCAGCGGCACAGGGGGATGTTGACGGTCCAGCGCTGACCGCCCTGATCAACGCCGCGCGCGCGGGCGACGCACTCGCCGGCGCGCGCGCGCTGGCGGCGACCTACGTCCAGCTGCGCGCCCTGGCCCAGCGCGTGCGCAGCGGCGCGGTGTCCGAGCTCAGCCCCACCGAGCTGCTGCACGAGGCCTGGTTCAAGCTGTTTCCGCAGGGCGCCGCGCCGGCGCTGGACAGCCGCGCGCATTTCCTCAACCTGGCCGCCCGCGCCATGCGCCAGGTGCTGGTCGACCTCGCCCGCGAGCGCCAGGCGCAGAAGCGCGGCGGCGACTGGATCGCGGTCACCTTGGGCACCGCCCTGCCCGCCGCCGACGGCCCCGATCTGCTGGCCATCGATCAGGCCCTGCAGAAGCTCGAGCGCCGCGACCCCAAGCTGGTGCGCATCGTCGAAGCTTATTTCTTCGCCGGCTTGAGCTTCGAGGAGACCGGCAGCGCGCTCGGCATCAGCGAGCGCAGCGTGCGTCGCGGCTGGGATCTCGCCCGCGCCTTCCTGCTCGCCGAACTCGCGGACAGCGCATGAGCGGGGACCCGAGCGATCCCGACTGGGCGCCGCTGGCGGCGCTGTTCGAGCAGCTGGCAGATCTGCCGGCCGCCGAACAGGCGCAGGCGCTGAGCGCGCTGCGGGACGACCCCGCTGCCGCCCACCTGCTGCCGCGCCTGCGCAGCCTGCTCGATGCCCATGCCCGCACCGGCGACTGCCTCACCCAGGGCGCGGCGGCGCAGGCCGTCGGCGCTGTCGATGCCGTGGCAAGCGCGCGCAGCGGCGACAGGCTCGGCCCGTGGCGGCTGCTGCAGCCGCTCGGTGAAGGCGGCATGGGTGAGGTCTGGCTGGCCGAGCGCGCGGTGGAGGGCCTGGGCCAGCGGGCGGCGCTGAAGCGCATCCGCAGCGGCCTCGGGCCGGAACTCGGCGCGCGCTTCCTGCGCGAGCGCCGGATCCTCGCCCGCCTCAGCCATCCGCACATCGCCGCCTTCATCGACGCCGGCGTCGAGCCCGGCGGCACGCCGTGGATGGCGATGGAATACGTCGAAGGCGAAGGCCTGCAGGAACACTGCGCGCGTCGACGGCTCGACCCACGCGCGCGCGTCGACCTGATCCTGCAGGTGCTGGACGCGCTCGACCACGCGCACCGTCAGCTCGTCGTGCACCGCGATCTCAAGCCCGGCAACGTGATGGTCGACACAGAGGGCCGGGTCAAGCTGCTCGACTTCGGCATCGCCCGCCTGCTCGACGACAGCGAACTCGACCCCGCGCTGACCCGCACGCGCGCGCCGGCGCCGCTGACGCCGCGCTACGCGGCGCCGGAGCAGCTCGCCGGCGAGCCCGCGGGCATCGCCGCCGACCTGTATTCCACCGGCCTGCTGCTGTTCGAGCTGCTGAGCGGACGCTCGCCCTTCGGCGAGACCGCGGGCTCGATGGCTGCACGCGAATCGCCAGAGTCGCTGTGGCGTGCCTTCGGCCGCGCCGAGAACGCCGCCGGCTACGGCCTGAGCGAAGGCGCGCTGCGCCGCCAGCTGCGCGGCGATCTGCAGCAGATCCTGGGCCGCGCGCTGGAGCCGCAGCCCGGCGCGCGCTACCCGAGTGCGGCCGCGTTTGCCGAGGACCTGCGCGCCTGGCGCGAACAGCGCCCCCTGCGCAGCCGGCCCACGCCCTGGCCGCAGCGCCTGGCCAAGTGGATGCGTCGACAGCCGCTGGCCAGCGCCAGCCTCGGCGTCGCGGTACTGGCCATCGCCGCCGGCATCGGCAGCAGCCTCTGGCAGGCGCAGCGCGCAGCCGAGCGTGCGGCCCAGGCCGAAGCCGCGCGGCGCTTCCTCGGCGAGGTGTTCAGCGCCGCCGACCCGCTGCTGCAGGATGCGGAGCCTCCCTCGCTGGCCGAGGTGCTGGCGCGCGGCGCCGAACGCCTGCGCGCCGAGGCATCGCTGGAGCCGCGCGCGCGACTTCTGCTGCTGCAGGATCTGGCACGCGCAAGCCTCGGCCTCGACCAGCTGGATCAGGCAGCGAGTCTGCTCAGCGAAGCCGAAGCACTCTCGGCGAGGCTTGCTCTGGATGCCAACGAGCAGCGCGCGCTCGCGCTGGACCAGGCCGCCCTGGCGCTGGCGCGCGACGCCATAGACGCTGGCCTGGCCCGGCTGGCCGGGCTGCCGCTGCCGTCGCCCGCGCAGCCACCCGACGCACTGGCCCTGCGCGAGCTGGGGCTGCGCAGCCAGCTGCTGCTTGCGCGATCGAAGTCGCAGGAGGCCATCGACCTGCTCGCGCCCTATCTGCACTCCACGGCATGGCAGACGCCGGCAGCCCGCGCCGAGCTGCTGGCGCTGGTGGCAAGTGCGCAGATGCAGGCCGGTCGACCGCGCGAGGCCGTCGCCGCGATCGAACTGGCGCTGGCGCAGCTCGACCCGCAGGCGCCGCTCGGACTGCGCCTGCAGCTTTACGAGACCGAAGTCGAGGCCCTGCGCGGGCTGTTGGAGACGCCGCGCGCGATGGCCCGCCAGCGCGAGGTGATCGCGCTGGTCGAAGCGCGCCTCGGGCCCGCGCACGCGCGCAGCCAGTGGGCGCGGATGATGCTCTGCGGGCTGCTGATCGGTGAGGGCGCGCTGGGCGCCGCCGATGCCGAGTACCGCGCACTGTGGCAGGCGCTGGGCCCGCTGGACGACCGTGACTCGCTGCGCGCTGAGGCACTGTTCGGCTGGGGCATGGTCAGCTTCCGCCGTGGCGAATTCGCGCTGGCGCGGCAGCGCTTCGGCGAGGCGCGCGCACTGTTCGAGCGCGCCTTCGGAGCCGATTCGCACAAGACCCGCAACGCGCTGGAGGCCGAGGCGATGGCCCGCGTCGAAGTCGGCGAGGTCGACGCCGGCCTCGAAACGCTGCGCGCGCTGGTCGCGCAGAGCCGCGCACTCGACGACCACACGCGGCTGTCGGCGCAGCTCAATTCGCTGGCCATGGGACTGCTGGCCGCGCAGCGCGCCAACGAAGCGCTGCCGCTGATCGACGAGAGCCTCGCCCTCGCGGCCGAGCTCGGCCAGCTCACGACCTGGACCCGGGTGATCCAGGCGCGTGCGCTGCGTCTCGCCGGACAGCCGGAGCGCGCGCTGACGGTCGCCGAGGTCGTGGCCGCCGAGTATCGCGAAAGCATTTCGCCGAACGGCGGACCGCGCCGCGCCGAAGCCGAACGCGAGCTGGCTCTGGCCCTGTTCGACCTGCCTGACGCCGATCGCGAGCAGGCGCTCGCCCTGCTGCGCAGCGTGCTTGAGCAGCGGCGCGCGAGCCTCGGCGAAGGCAGCCCGCTGACCCGCGCCAGCGTCGACGAGCTGGCCGCCGCGGCGAAGCGCAACCCGTAGGCTGGGCGACGGACATCCATAGGGTGGACCCTGGCCCACCAGGGCCGTGACGCTTGCCGCTATCGTTCGTCGCTTGGCACCGGGGCAAGCGTTGGGCTCACGGTGGGCCAGGGCCCACCCTGTGCAGGCGACGTTGCGTTGCTTGGCACCGGCGCAAGCGTTGGGCTCATGGTCGACCAGGGCCCACCCAATGCCGGCGATGGCGGTGACGAGGCCAGAGCGCCCCGTGGCTCGGCCGCAGTGTCTCAACAGAACCGCGCCGGATCCGTCACGCGTTCTGCGTATCCCCCGGCAGACACCCACGGAGCCTGCCGATGTTCGCCCGACTCAGCCCCCTGTTTACAACCGCCTGCGCCGCGCTGCTGCTGGCCGCCCTGCCCGCTGCCGCCCAGGTCAGCCTGGACGCCAGCTTTGACGGCGACGGCCGGCGCACCGTGTCCTTCGATCTCGACAGCGCGGCCACCGATGGTGCGCGCCGGATCTTCCCCACCGCGGGCGGCTATCTGGTGGTCGGCCAGGCCAGCAACAGCCCGGGGCTCGCCCTGGCCCTGACAAAGCTGAACCTGTCCGGCCAGCTCGACACCTCGTTCGGCACCAATGGCAAGCGCAGCTATGCCGTGAACACCCCGGAGGTCATCGATGCGGTGCAGGACAGCCAAGGGCGGGTGGTTTTTGCCGGCAACACGGCGGTCTCCGGCGGCAGCGATGTGCTGCTGGGCCGCCTCCTGCCGAATGGCGAGGTCGACCCCAGCTTCGGCTTCCTCGGCCTCGCCCGCATCGATCTCAATGGCGAGGACAGCGTGCTGGCGCTGGCGGTGGGTCCGCAGGACCAGGTGATCGCGCTGGTGCGTGCGCGCCCCGATGCGAGCTTCGGCTGGGCCACCCATGTCACCGCCATGGACGCCAATGCGCAGAACCAGGGCAGCGTCTTCCTGAGCGCCTCGCCGCTGCTCGAGACCGGTGCCGCGGTCTGGTCGACGGCACGCGATGCGCTGCTGGTCGGCCTACCCTTCACCGGGCCCCAGAGCTGCCTGCTGGCGGTCTACAGCGTCAGCCTCGGCGCCGGCCCGGGCGGCCTGAGCCTGGATGCCGATCCGCTGGGCAGCAGCGCGCTGGCCGGCACCACCAACGGCTGCACCCAGGTCGGCGTCAGCGCGATCGCCGCGCTGCCGGGAAACGGCGGCGCGCTGCTGGCGGCGAATCGGGTGAACCCGAATGGCGCTCCCGGCGATGCGCGTCAGGTCGGCCTGCTGCTGCGCATCGGCAGCAGCGGTGCGGTGGACTTCCTGCGTACCGAGTTCGCGCCGTTTCCGACCGATGACCTGCGCTTTCGGGCGGTGGCAGTGGACGCCGAGGGTCGCCTGCTGGTCGCCGCCGACATCACCAACAGCTCGGGGCCGAACAGCCGCTTCGGACTGTTCCGCTACCTGGCCGACGGCACGCCGGACACCGGCTTCAACACCGGCAGCGCCCACATCGGCACCAGCTTCAACGCGGGCAATGGCCTCGACTCACCGCTGGCGAGCGTTCGTGACCTGCGCAACGCCGGCCCGCGCATCCTGCTGGCCGGCAGCAGCCGCTGGACCGGCAACACCGACGACGATTTCGCGATCGCCGCGTTCACCACGCCCGACGCGCCGCTGTTCGCCAACGGCTTCGAGCCCTGAGCCGGGCATCGCCCTCCCGCGGCAGGCATCAACGCCTGACCGGTCGAGGTCGAGCCCGGGATCGGACAGAGCACGGCCGCCGCGGCAGTCGTCTGAATACGCCGGGAAAGCTCGCATGCATCGGAGCCTCTCGCGCCTGGACGGCGTACTCGCGAATCAAGTACGCGCGTACTCGGTGCGGCTTGACCCAGCGTGCCCTGGGCATCGCCAGACAGCGGTCTGACGAGCCCTGACCAGCCACTGCGTCGCGACCTCAGCACAACTCTTGGGTGAAGCTGCGACGAATCTCCCCGGGGCGGCCGTTGGCTAGGGCACCGCAGCGTCGCCCTCGAAGCCGTCGGCGAACACACCGTCGGCATCGAAGACCTGGAAATCGCCGACGCCGGCGTATGCGGTTTCAGCATTGCTGCCGGTGTAGCGGAAGAAGCGTGCGCGTGGGCGGTCTGCTCGCTGGACCGCCACCTCGGCATTGCCCGGCCAGGGCAGGGTCTGCTGATGCAACGGTTCCCAGCGCTGCGCGTCGAGTGAGAACTCGACCACGAGCAGCGAAGTCTGCCGGGGAAACTGCACCACCGAGGTGAAGTGCTCGGCGCGGCCCAGATCGAGCACGAACGAGACCTCGGTGTAGTTGCCCTGATAGCTCCACCAGACGGTGGCCGGATCACCGTCGACCACGTCGCCCGGCTGTCCGCTGACGGTGTCGGTCAATGCATTGACCGGCTTGCCGAGCGCCAGATTGGCCGGCTGCGCCGCGGCAGCGAGCGGCAGGCACAGGCAGCAGATCCACAGCGCGAGCGCTGGAATTGAAGGTCTCGGCATGGCGCACTCCCCTGGTCGATCTTCGCCAAGGGTGGCGCGTCCAGCCCGGTGGATGCCTTGATCGTTCTCAATCCGAGTGCGAACCACCCGCGCGCAGCAAGGCTGCGGGCGCCATCGGTCCGCAGCGACGCTTGCAGCGCCCGGGCGGCCCCGAGCGCGACGGTCGTGGGGCGCGCCCGATCCGGCCCGTGTCAGCGCAAGGGATGCTGGCGCCAGTGCTCGGCCAGCAGCACCGCCACCGCGTTGGCGATGTTGAGGCTCTCGACGCGGCCGCTGCCGGGGATCGAGACCGCGCGCTCGCAGTGCTCGACCAGACGCTTCTGCATGCCCTCGCCCTCGGCGCCGAGCACGAACACCGCGCGCTGCGGCAGCGGCTGGGCGTACAGGTCAGTGGCGCCGGCCGGCAGGGTGGCGACGGTGACGAAGCCGGCTTCGACGAGCTGCTCAAGGGCGCGGAGCTCGGCGCTGCTGCCCTGTCCGTCCAGCCGCACCACCGGCACGTGCTCGGCGCCGCCCTCGGCGACGCGCGCGGCGGCGGCCGACAGCGAGAGCGTGGACTGCGGCGGCAGCAGCACGGCCTGGGCGCCGAAGTGCGCGGCCGAACGCAGCACCGCGCCCAGGTTGTGCGGATTGCCGACGCCGTCCAGCCACAGCAGGCGCACCGGGCCGGTGCGCGGCAGGGCATCGAGCAGGCCCTGCAGATCGCGCTCGGGCCGCGGCTGCATCAGCAGGCAGACGCCCTCGTGGTGGCTGCCGCCGCTGATGCGTTCGAGCTCTTCATCCTCGACCACGCGATAGCCGAGACGCTTGGCCACGCAGAAGGCCAGCAGCTCGCGCAGCGCGCCGATGCGCGCCTCGCTGAGATACACCTTGCGCAGGGCTTCGGGCCGCGCGGCAAAGGCGGCGCGCGCGGCGTTCAGGCCGCAGATTTTCTGCTCAGGCTCACGCAGCACGCGCGGCGTCGCGACAGTCTCGTCCTGACGCTCTTCGCGACGCGCTGGACGCGGGCCGCGGTGGGCGTCTGTGCCGCGGCCTGCGATCGCCGTGTCCGCGTCGCGTCGCGAGGGCCCGCGCTCGCGATCGGGTCGCGGTCGGGCCTCGCCATGGGCTGCCCGCTCGCTGCCCGCGTGCGGGCGTGGCGCAGACGAACCACGCGGCGGCGGCTCGCGGCGCGGGCCCGCGGAGGCCGCATCGCCGCGCGACCACGGGCCGCGGTTGCCGGAAGGTGCGGCGGCCTCAGCGGACCTGCGGTCGCTGCGATCGCGCGGCGGCTCGGGCGACTCCGCCCGCGGACCAGGCCCGCGGGGGGCGTCCGCGGGGCGTGAGGCACGCGCAGGCCATGGGCCGCTGCTGCGCTCGCCGCTGCCTTGCACGCTGCGCGCTCCGCCCGCGCGCGCGGGGCCTTCGCCCGCAGCGCGGCGCGCCGACCACGGCGAGCCCTCGCCGGCACCGCGCTTGGCGCCAAGACCGCGATCGCCCTCGTTGCCGCCGTCTCCGCTCTCATGACTCATGCGTGGCCCCCCACCGGCGCGACCTGCTCGTCGAGTTCGTCGAGCTTACGTCCCAGCGCCTCGGGTGAGCGGGTGAACGGTGCCAGCAGGGCATAGAAGGCCGGCACCACGAACAGCGACAGCAGGGTCGAGAAGGCCACGCCGAAGATCACCACCACGCCGATGGTGGCGCGGCTGGCCGAGCCCGGGCCGCCGGCCACCACCAGCGGCACCGCACCGGCAATCGTGGCGATCGAGGTCATCAGGATCGGCCGCAGGCGCACCGAGGCGGCCTCGGTGATCGCGTCCAGCACCTGCCGCCCTTCGTCGCGCAGCTGGTTGGCGAACTCGACGATCAGGATGCCGTTCTTGGCCGCGAGGCCCACCAGCATGACGATGCCGATCTGGCTGAACAGGTTCAGGGTTCCGCCCGTGAGCCAGAGGCCGCCGAGCGCGCCCAGCACCGCCAAGGGCACGGTGAACATGATCACCAGCGGATGGATGAAGCTCTCGAACTGCGCCGCCAGCACCAGGTAGACCACCAGCAGGGCCATGGCGAACGTGGTCAGCGCGCTGCCGCTGGCCTTGACGAACTCGCGCGAGCCGCCCTTGTAGTCGATCTGCGCGTAGTCGGGCAGCTCCTCGCGGGCGGTCTGCTCGACCCAGCGAATCGCCTCGCCCAAGGTGTAGCCGGCCGCGAGGTTGGCCGAGATGGTGATCGCGCGCAGGCGGTTGAAGCGGTTGAAGCTGCCCGGCTCGGCCAGCTCGGACAGGGTGACGAGATTGGCCAGCGGGATCAGCTCGCGGGTGCGCTCGGAGCGCACGTAGACGCCTGTGAGGTCGGTCGGGCCGCTGCGGAAGGCTTCTTCGGCCTGCAGCACCACGTCGTACTCCTCTCCGTCCTCGACATAGGTGGTGACGCGCCGCGAGCCCATCAGGGTCTCCAGCGTGCGGCCGATCTCCTGCACCGACACGCCGAGGTCGGCCGCGCGCGCGCGGTCGATGTCGATGCGCATCTGCGGGCGGGTTTCCTGGTAATCCGAGTCCGCAGCGAAGATGCCGGGGTTCTCGTCGATGCGCGCCAGCATGCGATCGCGCCACTGCGAGAGCTCCTCGTAGTTGGGCCCGCCCAGCACGAACTGCAGGGGCTGGCCGCGGCCGCCGCCGAGACCGCCACCGCGGCCCTGGGCGAAGGCGCGCACGCCGGGGATGCTGTTCAGCTGGGCCCGGAACGCGTCGATCACCTCGCCCGTGCTCATCTCGCGCTCGGCCCAGTCCTTCAGGATCACGATGGCGAAGCCGGTGTGCATCTCCTCGCTGGCGCCGAAGCCGCCCGGCACGCGCGTGTTCATGCGCTGCACCGGGCCGTCGGTGACGAAGGGCATCAGCCGCTCCTCGATCTGCTGCACCTGGCTGACCGTGTAGTCGAAGCCGGCGCCCTCGGGGCCCTGGATGCTGACGAAGAAACTGCCGCGATCCTCATCCGGCGCGAGCTCGCTGGGCACGGTATTGAACAGCCACACCGCCAGCACGCCGACGCCGGCGAAGGCGATCGCAAGGCCTGCCGTCAGCGCCGCGCGCGAGCGATGCACCATGGCGTTGACCAGCTGGCCGTAGCGCTTGGCGACCGCTGCAATGAAGTCAAGGAACAGGGCGTTGAAGCGGTTCGGCCGCTCGTTCGGCCGCACCAGCTTCGAGCACATCATCGGGGTCAGGGTCAGCGCGACGAAGCTGGAGATCGCGACCGCCGCCGACAGCGCCACCGCCAGCTCACGGAACAGACGTCCCGCGTTCGACTGCATGAAACCCACCGGCAGGAACACCGCCACCAGCACGGCCGTGGTGGCGATCACCGCGAACGCCACCTGGGCGGTGCCGCGCTTGGACGCCAGCAGGGCGGGCTCGCCGAGGTCGGCGCGGCGCTGCACGTTCTCCAGCACGATGATGGCATCGTCGACGACGAGGCCGATGCACAGCACCAAGGCCAGCAGGGTCAGCAGATTGATCGAGAAGCCGAAGGCCGACAGCGCCATGAAGGCGGCGATCAGGCAGACCGGCACCGTCACCGCCGGCACCAGGGCCGCGCGCAGGCTGCCGAGGAACAGGTAGATCACGATCAGCACCAGCACCATGGCTTCGAGCAGGGTCCACTGCACGCGCTTCAGCGCCGAGTCGATGAAGATGGTGGTGTCGAAGGCGACGATCAGGCTGGCGCCCTCGGGCAGCGTGGACTGGATGCGCTCGACCTCGGCCTTGACCGCCTTGGCGACATCGAGACTGTTGGCAGTCGAGGTCTTGACGATGCCGAGGCCCAGGTTGGGTTGGCCGTTGCCGCGGAAATAGGCGCGCCGCTCGCTGGAGGCGCGCTCGACGCGGGCGACGTCGCCCAGCCGCACCACGTAGCCGTCTTCGCCCTTGGCCAGCGAGAGCTGGGCAAAGTCATCCGCGGTCAGGTAGTTGCGGGTGACGCGCAGGGTGAAGTCGCGGGTTTCCGACTGCAGGCGACCGGCCGGCAGCTCGATGTTCTCGCGGCGCAGCGCACTCTCGACGTCGTTGACCGTCAGCCCGCGCGCGGCCAGGGCCTGCCGGTCCAGCCAGATACGCATGGCATAGCGCTGCTGGCCGCCGACGCGCACCGCGGCGACGCCATCGAGTGCCGACAGCCGGTCGGTGATGTAGCGCTCGGCGTAGTCGGTCAACTCGAGCGTGTCCATCCGGTCGGAGTTCATGTTCAGCCAGATGATCGGCTGCGAGTCGGCCTCGACCTTGGCCACCTGTGGGGCGTTGACCTCCTGCGGCAGTCGGTCGATGACGCGGCTGATGGCGTCGCGCACGTCGTTGGTGGCGGCCTCGATGTCGCGATTCAGGCCGAACTCGATGGTGACGTTGCTGGCGCCGTTGCGGCTGCGCGAGTCGACCGACTCGATGCCTTCGATGCCGCTGACCGCGTCCTCCAGGATCTGGGTGACGCGGGTTTCCACCACTGCCGCAGAGGCACCGGTGTAGGTCACTTCGACCGAGACGATCGGCGGATCGATATCCGGCAGCTCGCGCACGGTCAGGGTGCTGTAGGCCATCACGCCGAGCACCACCAGCAGCAGGTTCATCACGGTAGCCAGCACCGGACGCTTGATTGAAAGATCGGACAGGACCATGGCGCCCTCCCTCAGCCTGCCGGGGCCGCGGCAGTCGCTGCCGCCGCCTCCACCACGCGCACGCCGGGACGCAGCTTGACCGTGCCCTCGACCACGATGCGCTCGCCGACCGCCAGGCCCTCGACGATCTCCACCTCGCCGCGGCGGCGCGCGCCGGCGCGCACGTTGGCGCGCTCCACCGCGCCCTCCGCACCGACGCGGTAGACGAAGCTCTGGGAGCCAACCTGCAGCAGGGCAAGTTCGGGGATCACGATCGCCTCGCGCGCCGGCTTCTCCACCCGCACGGTCAGCAGCATGCCGGGTCGCAGCAGCAGCTGCGGGTTCTCGAAGTCGGCGCGCACCATCACCGCACGCGAGACCGGATCGACGCGCGAACCCACGGTCGCGACCACGCCGGTGAATTCCTGGCCCGGATAGGCCGCGCTGCGCGCCCGCACGGTCTGCCCCGCGGCCACCGCAGACAGGAAGGTCTCGGGCACGGCGAAGTCGAGCTTGATCACCGAGATGTCGTCGAGCGTGGCGATCGGCGTGCCCGGGGTGACCAGGGTGCCGGGGCTGACCTGACGGAAACCGAGTACGCCGGCGAAGGGCGCGGTGATGACACGATCCGCCAGGCGCGCGCGGATGGTCTCGACCCGGGCCCGGGCGGCATCGCGGGCGGCGATCTGGCTGTCCAGCTGGCTGCGCGGCACGGTGCCGTTCTCGACCAGGCCGACGAGGCGCTCGTACTGCTGCTGGGCCTCCTTGAACGTGGCCTGGGCTTCTTCGAGGTTGGCCACTTCGGCGCGGCCCGAGAGGTCGACCAGGATGTCGCCGGCGGCGACGCGGTCACCGTCCTCGAACTTCACCGCATCGACCGTCTCGGTGACCTTGGCAGTCAGGGTCACCGACTCGCTGGCCTGTGCCGTGCCAAGCGCTTCGATCTGGTCGACCCACGGCTGCGTCGCCACCGTGGCGCTGATCACGGTCGCCGGCGGCATGCCGCCCGAGGAACCTGGTGCAGGGGCTTCGCTGCCGCAGGCCGCCATCAGCAGGCCAATCGACAGCGCGCAGAGCAGCGGACCGGACGTGTGTTTCAAGCGCTTGAAGCGCGACGGGAAGTGCATGCGAACCTCGGGGGGCGGTTGCAGCCAGCGGCAGCGCGGGGAGGGCGACGACGCGGCAGAAAGGGGAAACGGGCGCGGGCGGAGGCGGCTACCCGCGGCGCCACGCCCGACTTGCACGGATGTGAAGCATGAACCCGCCGGCACAGCCGCGGCCTGTGCCGTAAGTCCACGCGCCAACAGGGCTTTGTAGCCGGCGGGTGAAGGGGGCGCGGGCTGCCAGATGCCGGGGCACCGGCGCTTATGTCCTTCGCGGACTATCGAAGCATCCGATCCGCGTTTCTGCGCGCGCACCGCGGTTGCGACAGTGCTTGCCCGAACTTTCGATGCCGGTGCGCGATGTCTGCCTTTCCCGCCCTGCCCGACCTGAGCGCCCTGCCCCTGCCCGCCGCCACCGCGGTCGTCCCGCTGGCGCGCGCGCTCGAGGGCCTCGACCCCGCCAGCCTGTGGTGGCTCTCGGGCTACGCCGCCGGCCTGGCCCGCGGCGCACTCCCCGGCACTGCCGCCGCGCCGCAGGCGACCGCGGCGGCCCAGCCCAGGCTGACCGTGCTGTATGGCAGCCAGACCGGCAACGCCAAGCGGGCGGCCGAGGGTCTGGTCAGCGCGGCCGAGTCCGCCGGCTTCGCCGTGCGCCTGCTTCGCGCCGACGCCTACCCCACCCGCGAACTCAAGGACGAGCGCCTGCTGTGGGTGGTGATCAGCACCCAGGGCGAGGGCGAGCCGCCGGAGGATTCGCTGGGCTTCGTCGAGTTCCTGCTCGGTCGGCGCGCACCCAAGCTGCCTGAACTGAAGTACGCCGTGCTGGGCCTGGGCGACAGCAGCTATCCCAGATTCTGCGAGACCGGCCGGCAGATCGACGCGCGTCTGGCCGAGCTGGGCGCCCATCGCCTGCAGCCGCTGGGCGAGGCCGATGTCGACATCGACGCCGTCGCCACGCCCTGGCGCACGCGCGCGGTCGAATCGCTGAAGGCGCTGGCCGCCGAACTCGCGCCCAGCGCGAACCCGGGGGCCGCGCACTCGGCCGCGATCATCCCGCTGCGGCCGGCGCTGAGCGCGGCCCTGCACTCGCGCGAGCAGCCCTTCGCGGCCGAGCTGATCGAGCAGGTGCGCCTGACCGGCCGCGGCAGCCAGCGCGACGTCCGCCATCTGGAGCTGAGCCTCGCCGGTTCCGGCCTGCACTACGCGCCGGGCGACGCGCTCGGCGTGTGGGCGCCGAACCCGACTGCGCTCGTCGACGCCGTGCTCGAACTGACCCGGCTCGATGGCGATGCCTCACTCACGCTCGATGGCGTCGCGCGTCCGCTGCGCGTGTGGCTGAGCGAGCATCGCGAACTCACGCGCCTGGCCAAGCCGCTGCTGGTGGCGCTGGGTGCGGTCTCCAAGCATCGCGAGTTGCACAGCCTGCTGGACCCCGCCGAGGCCTCCTCGCTGTCGGCCCTGCTGTCCAGCCACCAGCTGATCGACGTGCTGCGCGAATGGCCGGGCCAGTGGACCGCCGAGGCCTTCGTCCGCGCCCTGCGGCCGATGGCGCCGCGCCTGTACTCGATCGCCTCCAGCCCGCTGGCCTACGCCGATGAGGTGCACCTCACGGTCGACGTGGTCGGCGCCGAGGACGAGGACCCGCTGCGCCTCGGCCTGGCCTCGCACCACCTGGCCACGCTCGAGCCCGGCGCGCGCGCGCGCGTCTTCATCGAGGAAAACCCGCGCTTCCGCCTGCCGGCCGACGGCGAGCGCGATCTGATCATGCTCGGCGCCGGCACCGGCATCGCGCCCTACCGCGCCTTCGTGCAGCAGCGCGTGGCCGAAGGCGCCCGCGGCCGGCACTGGCTGCTGTTCGGCGCACGTTCCCTGCGCGACGACTTCCTGTACCAGACCGAGTGGCAGGAGCACCTGCGCCGCGGCGAGCTGCAGCACATCGATCTCGCCTTCTCGCGCGACGCCAAACCGCGCGTCTACGTGCAGCAGCGCCTGCGCGAGCAGGCCACGCGCCTGTTCGAGTGGCTGGACGGCGGCGCGCACTTCTACGTCTGCGGCAGCCTGGCACTGGGTCGCGACGTCCATCAGACCCTGCTCGACCTGTTCGCCCAGCGCCTCGGCGGCGCCGAGGCCGCGACCGAGGCCCTGCAGCAGCTACAGCAGTCCGGGCGCTATGCCCGCGACGTCTACTGAGGTCCTGCCATGGCCAGCCATTCCGTGGAAGACATCAAACGCGACAGCCGCCTGCTTCGCGGCACCATCGAGGACAGCCTCGCCGATGCCGTGACGGGCGCCCTGCGCGACAGCGACCAGGTGGTGCTGAAGTACCACGGCAGCTACCAGCAGGACGACCGCGACATCCGCGAGGAGCGCAGGCGCGCCAAGCTCGAGCCCGCGCACAGTTTCATGATCCGCACGCGCACGCCGGGCGGGGTGATCACGCCCGAGCAGTGGCTGAAGCTCGATGCCATCGCCACCACCTATGCCGAGCGCGGCCTGCGCATCACCACCCGCCAGGCCTTCCAGTTCCACGGCGTGATCAAGCGCGACCTGAAGCCGACCATGCAGGCGATCAACGCCGCCCTGATCGACACTCTGGCCGCCTGCGGCGACGTCAATCGCAATGTCGCGGTGGCCGCCAACCCGCTGCTGTCGGCGCTGCACGACACCGTCTACCGGCAGGCCGCCGCGCTGTCCGAACACCTGCTGCCCAACACCCGCGCCTACTACGAAATCTGGCTGGACGAGGAGCGCGTCGCCGGCGACAAGGGCGAGCCCGTTCCCGAATCGGAGCCCATCTACGGGCCGACCTATCTGCCGCGCAAGTTCAAGATCGGCTTCGCCATTCCGCCGCACAACGATGTCGATGTTTTCAGCCAGGACCTCGGCTTCATCGCCGTGGTCGAGAACGGCGAACTCGCCGGCTACAACGTCAGCGTCGGCGGCGGCATGGGCAGCACCCATGGCGACGCCGAAACCTATCCACGCCTCGCCGACCTGCTCGGTTTCATCGGACCCCACGACGTGATTGCGGTCGGCGAGGCCGTGGTCACCGCCCAGCGCGACATGGGCAACCGCGCCACCCGCAAGCGTGCGCGCCTGAAGTACACCCTCGACGAACACGGGCTCGACGCCTTCCGCGCCGAGGTCGAGCGCCGCTCGGGGGTGAGCCTGCAGCCGCCGCGCGCCTTCGAGTTCGTCCACAGCGGCGACCGCTTCGGCTGGGTCGAGGCGGACAACCGCCACTGGCATCTGACCCTGCGCATTCCCGCCGGCCGCATCCAGGACAGCGCCGACCGCCTGCACCTGACCGGCCTGCGCGAAGTCGCGAAAGTGCACCGTGGCCACTTCCGCATGACGCCCAACCAGAACCTGGTCATCGCCGACATCGCCCCCGAGCGCCGCGCCGGCATCGACGCCCTGCTGCGCCGCTACGGCCTGCTCGATGCGCTCGAGACCAGCCCGCTGAAGCGCGAGGCCCTGGCCTGCGTGGCCCTGCCGACCTGCGGCCTGGCCATGGCCGAGGCCGAGCGCTATCTCGATGAGGCCCTGGACAAGGTGCAGGCGTTGCTTGATCGGCACGGCGTGGGCCAGCAGTCGATCCTGCTGCGCATCTCCGGCTGCCCGAACGGCTGCTCGCGGCCCTACCTCGGTGAGATCGCGCTCGTCGGCAAGGCGCCGGGCCGCTACAACCTGATGCTGGGCGCGGACCACCGCGGGCAGAGGCTGAACCGCCTGTACCGCGAGAACATCACCGAATCGGAAATCCTCGCCGAGCTCGATCCGCTGATCGCGCGCTATGCGGCCGAACGCAATGCGGGCGAACACTTCGGCGACTACCTGCTGCGCGCCGGCCTGCTGCCGCCCGAGCCCGTGCGCATCCGCAAGGTGCTGGCCGCATGAGCGCGCAGCCAATCCGCATCGACAGCGCGCCGGCCGATCTGGACGCGCTGGTCGCCGCCGCGGCCGATGACGATGGCGCGGCGCTGGACCGCATCAATCACTGGCTGGAAGGTCTGGATGCCGACGCCCGTATCCGCTTCGCGCTGGAGCACTTGCCCGGTACCCACGCGCTGTCGTCGAGCTTCGGCGCGCAGGCTGCAGTCAGCCTGCACCTGCTGAACCAGCACCTGCCTGGCCTGCCGGTGGTGGTGGTCGATACCGGCTATCTGTTCGCCGAGACCTACCAGTTCATCGACGCACTCACCGATCGCCTTGGCCTCAACCTGCACATCGTCCGCAGCACGCGCTCGCCGGCCTGGATCGAAGCCCGCCACGGCCGCCTGTGGGAGCAGGGCCTGGACGGCATCGAGCGCTACAACCGCATCCACAAGGTCGAGCCGATGCAGCGCGCCCTGCGCGAACTCGGCGTCGGCACCTGGTTTGCCGGCCTGCGCCGCAGCCAGTCGCAGAGCCGCAGCAGCACGCCCGTGCTGCAGCGTCGCGAGGGCCGCTTCAAGCTGCACCCCATCGTCGACTGGAGCGATCGCGACGTCGGTCGCTACCTGGCCCAGCACGGCCTGCCCTACCACCCGCTGTGGGAACAGGGCTACGTCTCGATCGGCGACACCCACACCACCCGCCCCCTGCTCGACGGCATGCGCGAGGAGGACACGCGATTCTTCGGCCTGAAGAGGGAGTGTGGGTTGCATGAGTAAGAGCTGGGATTGGGGATTCGGGATTCGGGATTCGCAGAGCACTCCGAGCCGCTCGCTTGAGCCAGCGGGCGAAGCCGCGCTTCGCTCCCCTCTTCGGTCGGAGCGAGTCGAGCCGCCTACGAACTCACGGCGGGAGCGCGAGGCTCGAACGAACAGAGGCGAAGCGAGGGCCCAAGGGTGGGGGGAGAGGGTCCAGGCGGAGCACGTGCCTCGAACCTGCGACACCCCTGCTCTCACCAATCCCCAATCCCCACTCCCGAATCCCGGCTCTAGTGGGGAGAGGGTCCGGGCGGAGCACAGGCTTGCAACCCGCGACACCCCAGTTCTCACCGATCCCGAATCTCCAAGCCCCAATCCCGCGACTAACGGAGCGAGGGTCCGGGCGGAGCTTGGCGCGCACCCCGCCAACGCTCGCGCCCCCCTCTCCCCAACCCCTCTCCCACGAGGGGAGAGGGGCTCAAGAGCGCAAGCTGCGAAGCTCGAATCGCGAGACTCGACCTCAGCCGCCACACCCCTCTACCCCCTCTTCCTCAACTTCCAGGGCCGCCCCATCCTCGTCGTCGGCGGCGGCGAAGTCGCGGCGCGTAAAGTTCTGCCCCTGATCGAATGCGGCGCCGAAGTCCGCGTCGGTGCGCCCGCGCTCAACGAAGCCCTGCAGAAGCTCAAGGCCGAGGGGCGCATCACCCACCTCGAAGACGAATTCCAACCGCACTGGCTGGACGAGGTCTTCCTCGCCATCGCCGCGACCGATGCGGTGGAAGTCAACCGCGCCGTCGCCGAGGAAGGCGCTGCACGCAGGCTCTGGGTCAACGTGGTCGACGACACCGAGCTGACCCGCGTGCAGGTGCCCGCCGTGGTGCGCCGCGGCCCGCTGACTGTCGCCATCAGCAGCGGCGGCGCGGCACCGGTGCTGGCGCGACAGCTGCGCGAGAAAATCGAACAGTCGGTGGACGAGAGCTTCGGCCAGCTGGCCGAGCTGTTGCGCATCCACCGCGCCCGCCTCCGCGCGCGCTTCCCACACGTGCCAAGCCGCCGCAAGTTCATGGAAAGCCTGTGGCCGGGCGAAGTCGGCGAGCTGCTGCGCGCCGCGCGCTTGGACGCCGCGCGCGCGCGTCTCGTCGAACTGATCGAAGCCGGCGAACCCGAAGGCTCAAGAGAAGGCTTCGTCAGCCTGGTCGGCGCCGGCCCCGGCGACCCCGGCCTGCTCACGCTGAAAGGTCAGCGCCGACTGCAGGAAGCCGATGTGATCCTGCACGACCGCCTGGTCAGCCGCGCCGTGCTCGAACTCGCGCGCCGCGACGCCCAGTTCATCGAAGTCGCCAAGGAAGCCGGCACCCATCACACCACCCAGGAGGGCATCCACGCCCTGCTGCTCGAACACGCGCGGAAGGGCAAGCGCGTGGTGCGGCTGAAAGGCGGCGACCCCTTCATCTTCGGCCGCGGTGGTGAGGAACTCGAACACCTGCGCGCCCACGGCATCGCCTACGAAGTCGTGCCCGGCATCACCGCCGCGCTGGCCTGCGCCGCACACGCCGGCATCCCGCTCACCCACCGCGACTACGCCCAATCCGTCCGCTTCGTCACCGCCCACTGCCGCAATTCCATCGACGCGCTCGACTGGCGCGCGCTGGCGCAGGAGAAGCAGACCCTGGCCGTCTACATGGGCGTCTCCGGACTCGACACCGTGCGGGAGCGTCTGATCGCCCACGGCCGCAGCGCCAGCACGCCAGCCGCGCTGATCGAAAACGGCAGCCGGCCCGAACAACGCGTCATTCACTGCGATCTGGCCAGTCTGCCGGAGACGGCCAAACGCGAGGCGGTGAATTCACCGGCACTGCTGATCCTCGGCGAGGTGGCAGCGCTGGGGCGGACGCTGGCGTGGTTTGGCGAGGATGCGCAGAGCGCCTTGCAGAGCTCATCGCGACCGACACCGGTCAGCGTGCCGCTGCGCATCGACATGCGGGCCTGAGCGGGGTCGCCTCTTCCCGGCACGAACGAGCCCTCCGACCCCCAAGCTCGAGCGATACGGACCGGCTTCAAACCTGGGGGCAACTATGGCCCGCACCGCAGGAAGTGATCGCTTGACACGGCCTGCAGGGTCGTATCGATGCAAGAGACCGTCTGGCAGAATTCGCACGCGTCCGCTACGCGCTTGAAGCTTTCCTTCTGTGAGGTCCAACATGTCGCGACTTGGTTGCGTTCTCTTTCTGGGTTTTACCCTGCTTGCTCTGCCAAGCCATGCCACCTTTGCCCAGGTCCGGCTGGTCGACGAGGTCCTGCTCAAGCCAGCGACTGTCCACAGCGCCGTCGCGCTACCCGACGGCAGCTTTGCGATTGCTAGTGACACCACACATGTCGACTCCACGGCGGTCAACAGCAGCCTCCTCAACTTCACCGCGCAGTTTGAACTCCGGCAGAACTGGGGCCCGTCCATCGAGGGAGCGAAGGCGCTTGCCCTACACGCGGAGGCGCAGTGGCTCTACGTGGGCGGCGACTTCGACAGCATCGAAGGCTCGGCGCGACCGCGGCTGGCCCGCCTCAGCCTGACAGGGCAGTTGGATGCATGGGTTCTGAATCCGGGCGAGGAGCAGGCGCTGCCCGGTGTGATCGAGAAGCTGGCCGTACTTCCCGATGGCAACTTGCTTGCCGTGCACCGACCTGACACCTCGCCGCTACGGCAATTGCTCCTTGTGAACGCGAGGTCTGGCAGCTACGACGTGATTCTTGGACTGAACAATGAAGTATTCGACCTGCAAGTACTCGGCGATGGCAGCGTACTGGTAGGCGGCGCCTTTGAGTTCATCTCCGGCGCACAGCGCCGGGGGCTGGTGAAGCTCACGGCGGGGACGCTGACCCTCGATCCTGCCTTCGCAGAGCGCCCGGCCGTGCCGGGCATGTGGTCCTGGTCACACGTTCGCGATATTGCCTTGAACTCAGCGGGCGATGTGTTCGTCAGCACGGGGCCCGCCGTGCACCGGCTCAACCCGGATGGCACGACCGCACACGCATTCCAGTCGCCTGTAGCTTTCGACCTGGTCGAACAGATCGCATTCGATTCCCAGGACCGGCCCTATGTGCTGATGGGGTGGCCCTTCTCCCTGGGGCCGAACCCGCCCTCGGGATACAGCGGACTTTGGCGCTTCGACAGTTCCGCGAACAACGCGCAGGATCCCAGCTTTGATCCGCCCCAGATCGTCGGCCGCGGCGCCCGACTGCTGGTGACTGGCGATCGCGTGCTGGTCCTCGGTTCGCTGCGGTCGACGAGTCAGACCCGTGTCGGAGCCATGTCGCTTTCAACTACCAGCAGCACGCCCACGGCAATGGCTCCTTCACTTGGAAGCTCAAGCGGCGTGCGGTTCCATGGCGCCGTGCCCGCCGAGGGAGGCGGAGCACTGGTTTTCGGCGAGTTCACCCATGTGGTCGGGGGCACACGGCTGTGGGGGACCCTGCGTCTGAATGCAGAGGGTCAGCGGCTCGCCGGGCCCTTCATGGACTTCCTCGGAACGCCCAACGCGTTCGCCGCCACCCCCGGCGGAGAGCTTCTTTACACCAGCTCGATCAAAGCTATTCCCCGGCCCGAGGACTGGGGGGCCCAAAGCCCTGAGGGCACCTGGGCCTTGGGTGCGGTGCGGCTTTCGGATGGCGCGTGGGTGCCCGATTTCAATTCCGGCAGCTCGGGCGATGCGAATGTCCTGAAATCGGGCGTTGCGAGCTACGGCTCCGGCTTCCTGGTCGCGGAACGCAACCGCATCAGGACCGGAGATCGGACGGGCCAGCTGGCGGCTGCAAGCACAGCCCTGCCGTTCGGAAGCACCCGACGAATCGCGGTCCGGAGCGATGGGGCCGCGGTGTTCGATCGCAGCCCGCCGCCGGCGAATGCGTTCGCGGGCGGCGGTGTGATCATCTTTCCACCGCCACCGAGCTCGCCGCAGCACATGCTCTACCGTTGGCTCCCCGGCCCCGCCGAGGCGGTCGGTTTGGGTCCCATCCGCACGGCGCCGTTGGCGCAGCTGGGCGGCTTCGACGTGCATGCGGGCAGCGGGGTGATCTATGCCTCTTTCCCAGGACAGACGACGGCGGAGCCCGCATGGGTGATTCGTAGGTTCGATCCTGCAGGCGCGCCCGAGGGTCAGGTGCTGGGTACGCTGTCGGACCATTGGGCCCCCGGTGGCATCGCGGTGGATGAGGCGGGCGAATTCGTCTACGTCGGCGGGCTGGGGCCTCTGGACAGTTCGGGCGAGCGGCCGCCGCGGGTGTTCCGGGTGTCGACCGGAAGCGGCGAGGTGGACCCCAACTGGCCATCACGCGGTGGCGAAGCGCTGCAGCCGAACTGGATGTACCGCTTTGGCGAACGCATCTTCGCGCTGTCGGCGACCGCCAGCGGCACCTATGCCGCGTTCTACCGCACCGACGACGTGGTTTTCGAAGACGGCTTCGAGGACTGATGCGCTGGGTTCGCATCCCGCCCCCACCAAAGGGGCGGGGTGGGACGAACGTGCGCAGCTCGTTACGCCCGCTCAAACGAATGGGGCCATGCAGTCGCGGCCGGAAGTGCGTGCCAGGGGAGAAGCAGGCGCTCGTCGTCTGCATGGGCGTGAGCGGCCTCGACACCCTGCGCGAACGCCTGCTGGCCCACGGCCGCGGCGGCCACACGCCGGCCGCGCTGATCCAGAACGGCAGCCGGCCCGAGCAGCGGGTGATCCACTGCGATCTGGCCAGTCTGCCGGAGACGGCCAAGCGCGAGGCGGTGAAGTCACCGGCGCTGCTGATCCTCGGCGAGGTGGCAGCGCTGGGGCGGACGCTGGCGTGGTTTGGCGCGGATGCGCGGACCGTCGCCCAGAGCCGACCCGGCGTGACGCAGGCGAGCGTGCCGCTGCGGATCGACATGCGGGCTTGACGACGTGCCGCGGTGCTGACGCGCACCCCGCGCAGGGGTGCGCCGGCGCCGCCTGCTCGCCAAGTGTCGTTCATGGTCAAGCCAAGGCACGCCCATCAGGCCCATATCGTTCATCCGCACAGCCTTATGCTGCGTCGCCCTGTTGCCGATAACTTCACTGATGCCCGACATCTTGCAGCGTCTCGCCCTGGTTCTCGGCTGTCTCGCCATTGCTCCCCTGCACGCCCAGTCGCCGCAAACCCGCCTCGCCATTGAGGTCACCGAGACGCTGCAGGCCTCGGGACAGCGCTACGACTCGGAGGGGCTGACGCTCTGGATCGATCCCAACGGCCTCGACGAGGCCGAGGTGCTGGCGTTCTTCCGCAATCTCGAACGGGGCCTTGCGGTTCTGCGGCCGCACCTGGGTGAACTGCTCGACGAGCCGGAGTCACCGCGCACGATCGAGGTCTACATGAGCCCGCGGGTGCGCATGTCGCATGTGCGCTTCGATCACCCGACCATGGTGTACATACCCACCTGGCGAATCTCCGATCGCAGCGCGCCCTATCTGCACGAAATGGTGCACGCCATGGCCAGCTGGTCGTGGCGTCACTCGGAGTGGCTCGGCGAAGGTCTGGCCAACCACGTCGCGGCCGCAGTCGAGCCGATCAGCGGGGGCTATCACAGCTCGGTCGTTCTGCCAGAGCGGCTACGTGACGTCCAGCTGCATCTGGCAACACCCCAGGGCCAGGAAGTCTTGGATCTGGTTGGTCCGCGCGGACGCCGCAATGAGCTGCCGCCCGAGCTGGACCTGATCGTCACGAAGGTGTTGACCGATCGTACCCGCTACGCCAAGCCCTTCTATGCCCTGTCTTGGTCCTTCGTCGACTACATCGTGGCGCGAGAAGGTCTGGCGAATCTGCGCACTGTCGTGGCAGACCAGAGCCGTGTGGACGCCCTCAAGCAGGCCTGGCTGGACTCTCTGCAAGAGACACAGCTGCCGAGTTCGTGAGCGCAGGGCGGCCTCCCGGCCGAAGCGCTTGCGGAACCCGTGTCCGTCATTGCAGGCCTTTCTGCCCACGCGATCGCGACAGGCGTTCACCGCGGCACTGTGTGTGCGCGAGTGGCCGCCCCCAACCGCCTTCCGGTAACGTACCCGCGCCCCGGAGGAACCCCTTGGAACACACCGCCGCCATCACTGCCCTGCTGCATGCGTGGCGCGCTGGTGCTGCCGATGCGGCACCGCGCTTGAATGCGCACATCTACGACCGACTGAAGCAGATGGCGCGGCAGCGCTTCCAGGGCGCGGACGTGGTGCTGAGCCCGACCGTGCTGGTGCACGAAGCGGTCGCACTGATGCTGGGCGCGGACGTCGACTGGGATTCGCGGGCGCACTTCTTCGCGCTCGCCGCACTGCAGATGCGCACCGTGCTGGTCGACCATGCGCGCCGCGCCGCTGCAGCAAAGCGCGGTGCCGATGCGGTGGCGGTGACGCTCGACCCGGAACATGCGGCCGTCGACGATGGCGTCGGCGTGCTGGAGGTGCACGAGGCGCTGGAGCGCTTGGCGGCCGAGGACGAGCGAGCCGCGCGCGCTTGAGCTGACCAATTTCGGAGGACTCGATGCGCGCCGGGTCGGCGAGGTGCTGGGGCTGTCGGTGGCTACGGTCGAACGTGATTTGAAGTTTGGTCGTGCCTGGCTGCGCGAGGCGATGTCGTGAGCGCGCCGGGTGCGCCGCTCACGCTGTTCGAGCGCGTGCAGGGGCTGACGCTGGCGCAGCGCGAAGCGCTGTATCGCGCTGAAGGCATCGATGCAGCGCTTGCCGCGCGGGCAGAGGCGCTGCTGTCTGCCGCCACCCCAGCGGATTCAAGCCACGTCGCGGACAAGGACGCCGTCTCCGAGCGGGTGCGCGGCGCGGCCGCGGCGGCGCTGCGCGGCGCCCTGCCGGGGCGCATCGCGCCCTGACGCGTGCTCGGCCTGGTCGGCGAGGGCGGCATGGGCGTGGTGCTGCTGGGCGAACGCGACGACGGCGAGTACGACCGCCGGGTCGCGCTCAAGCTGGTGCGCGGCTACGTGTCCGAGCGCGTGCGCGAACGCTTCCGCCGCGAACGCCAGGTGCTGGCGGCGCTGGAGCACCCACATATCGCGGGGCTGATCGACGGCGGCACGACCGAGGCCGGCGAGCCCTGGCTGGCCATGCCCTTCGTCGAAGGTCGGCAGCTGCGCGTGCTGGCCGCGTCGTCGAAGCGCCCGCTGCGATCGGCAGCGCGCAGGCCGTGCTGAGTGCCCTCGACCAAGTGCCCGTGCCGCAACGGCTCGCCCTGCTGCAGGCGCAGGCCGCGCACGGGTCGACCACAGCGCCCGCCAACGGCTGCGGCGCGAGGCACTGGCGCTGGCTGAATCCCTGCATCCGGCAGCGCATCCCAGCACGACCCGAGCCCTGCTGGCCTTGGCTGAAGCGGACGCCGCCGCTGACGACATCGCGAGCGCCCGCGCCCGGCTCGCCGAAGCCGAGCCGGCGCTGCGCGCCGCCCTGCATCCGCGCAGGCCCACCTTGGCGAAGCTAGACGCCCCGTCGGAACGACTTGCCTTTCAGGCGGACAGCGCGGGCTGGTTCTGCTCGCTCGCCGTTTCCGAGCAGGGGCAATCTGGCGCCTGTCGTGACGGCAGCGGCTTGTCGCAGGTCTTCCGGAGCACGGGTTCGCCCTGCTCCCTGTTGCACTGCATGGTGACAGTCCTGCAGGAGGGTGTTATCACGCCACTGCCGAAATCTGATAGCGCTGTCATCGAGAGCGCTTTTCTTGGAACCGCAGATGGTAGCGCTCCCATTCGATGGGGCAGCGGAGCCGAGGAACCGCTGGGCATCGCAGATAGCCAGCGCCTGCGCTCAAGGGTTTTCGGACTGAGCCTGCCGAATGAAACATTCGCCCCGGGGGCGGGAGCGAGAAGGTTCTGGATGTCACCGAAGAGGAGCGCGTGGAAGCCCGCTGATGGCGACCCGGCCAGGACAAAAAGCCGGGGGCTCGAAGAAGGTTCTGTCGCGTGGAGATCAGGCTGCCCGGAGGTGGCCTGAGCGTTCGAGGAGGTCGGGCCGCCGTAGGCGATCCGAGGGGGAGCCCCGGTTGTACGCCGAGGGCGACGCAGCGTTCTCTAGCCCAATGGGGAGTGACAAGAAATGATGATCTGCAGTCGGCAAAACCTGTCGGCAGCCCGCCGTAGCGCATGGACTCGGGCCAGGCAGTGCCTGCCCGATCGGCTGAAGGGGGTCTGCCAATGAACCTGGACAAGTATCGGTTCCGTTCACGAGCTCTGTTCACTTTCGTGAGCGGCGTGCTGGTGATCAACCCGCTCTACGCACAGAGCGATACCGAGGGCGACGACGCGACACGCCTTGACGCCATCGTCGTCAGCGGGATGCGCGGCGCACTCGAGCAATCGATGGGCGTGCGACGCGACTCCACCGGCATCGTCGATGCCATCACCTCGGAAGACATCGGCAAGTTTCCAGACACCAATCTTGCAGAGTCACTGCAGCGCATCACCGGCATCTCGATCGAGCGCCGCGACGGCGAAGGCGCGCAGGTCACCGCGCGTGGCTTCGGCCCGCAGTTCAATCTGGTGACCCTGAACGGGCGGCAGATCCCCGGCGCGGATGCTTTTGGCGCTCCCGGACAGGTGCCGATCGGCGGCGTCGATGGCGGCACGCGCGCCTTCAATTTCGCGCAGCTCGCCTCCGAGGCCGTCAGCGGTCTTGAGGTCTACAAGACCGGCCAGGCGAATGTGCCGAGCGGCGGCATCGGCGCCACGATCAACATCCTTACCGCTCGCCCCCTGGATCGGGCTGGCCTGGTGGCGAACGCCGGGATCAAGGGCATGTACGACGAGTCGGCCCCGTTCGACCAGGAGATCACCCCGGAGGTCTCGGGCATCTTCAGCTACGCGAACGACGACAAGACCTGGGGCGTGAGCCTGAGCGCGAGCTATCAGGAGCGCCAGGGAGGATCGATCCAGGCCACCGAGAACGGATGGAATGTGCAGCCGTGGACGGGAACCGAGGCCGCCCTGCGTCCGGGTGCAAGTGTCGTCAACCCGCCCGCGATCGGGCAGCTCTACGGCATGCCGAACGATATCCGTTACGCCTTCGCAGACTTCCAGCGCGAGCGCTTGAACGCTCAGGGCGTTCTGCAGTTCGCGCCGACGGACAGCCTGACGCTGACGCTGGACTACACCTACGGCAACAACGAAATCACCGAGGACCGAGGCGAGCAGACGCAGTGGCTGCAGCGCTCCAACAGCTTCACCCATCTCGAGTTCGACACCGGCCAGGCGGTCGCGACACCGATCTACCTGCGGGACGTGGTCGGCCTGAAGGACTTCGGCTTGGAGCAGCAGCGCAGCATGCAGAAGTACCGGCTGGACTCGCTGGGCTTCAATGCGGTCTGGCGCGCCAACGACGACCTGCGATTCACCGTCGACACCCACCAGTCGAAGTCGCGTAGCCTGCCGAACGATCCGTTCACCGGCGGTGGCTCCACGTTCTTTAGTCTTGCTGGAACCAACAACTGCCAGGCCGGTGGGCCCTACTGCGGTGGTGGCTGGGCCCAGGAATTCCGCTTCAACAACGGCCTCCCGATCGCCTCGCGCACCTGGTATCCCACCAATGCTGACGCTCTGGCCGGCACCAATGGGGTGGTCAACCCCGATTTCCCCGCCTCGCAGCTGGGCTCGCAGGTGCTGCGCATCAACGCGCAGACGCAAGAATCTCGGGTCAAGGCGGGCAAGATCGACGGCGAGTGGATGTTTGATGGAGGACGCTTCCAGTTCGGCGTGGATTCGTCCGACACGCGCATGACCCGTCGCCAGAACAGCGAGATGTACGCAGCGCTCGGCGACTGGGGGGTCGCCAACGCGGGCAACGAGTCGGGCATGACCGACCTGCTGACCCCCTTCAGCATCACCCGTCTGTTCAATGACTTCGGCACCGCCGGCATTCCCACCGGCGCTTGGCGCGGAGACGCCAGTGAGCTGGCGCAGTGGGCGGCACAGCGCTACGGCGCAAGCACCCGCGTCAACCCGCAGCTGGCCGCGGACAACGAGATCAACGAGTCCGTGGATGCCGCCTATGTGCAGATCGAGCTTGACGGTGAGCTGGCTGGCAGAACGGTCAACAGCCGCATCGGACTGCGCTACGAGCGCACCGACATCACCTCGACCTCGGTGGTGGCCATTCCCGGGGCCATCGAGTGGCAGGCGAACAACGATTTCCGGATCGTGCGTTCGGACACGCTGCAACCCTTCAGCGAAAAGGCGAAGTACAGCCATCTGCTGCCGAACATGGACTTCAGCATCGACCTCCGCGAAGACCTGAAGGGCCGCGCTTCGTTCAGCCAGACCATGTCGCGGGTGCCCTACGGCAATCTGTACGCGGGCCCAAGCCCGAACCAGCCCACCGGTTCGATCCTGATCAATCCCTCGACGCGGGCCACCGGAAGCGCGCAGAACCCGGCCCTGATTCCGCTCGAAGCGGACAATCTCGATCTTGCCCTGGAGTGGTACTTCGCACCTTCCAGCTACGTCACCCTGACCTATTGGAACAAGCGCGTCGACAACTTCGTCGGCAACACGGTCGTCCGCGAGTCGCTATACGACCTGCGCGATCCCTCCTCCGGGCCCGACGCTCGGGCCGCCCTCGACTTCCTGCTCAGCGCCAACTGCCGAACCCAGGTGGCCGCGGGCGGGGGCGACGTCGACGCTGCCTGCTCAGCGAACGACACCGCGCTGTTCACCGCCCTGGCGCTGCTACGCAACCCGGGCACCGGTGGCCTGGCGGCGTACAACGGCACGGTCGCCCAAGTGCTGCAGATGGAGTTCGATTTCGACCTGGTGGGCGAGGAGGACGACCCGCTCTATCTGTTCGACGTCAATCGTCCGGTCAACCAGCGCAAGGCCAAGCTGAGCGGCTGGGAGCTCGGTGGGCAGTACTTCTTCGGCGACAGCGGCTTCGGCGTGTACGCCAACTACACCATCGTCAAGGGTGATGTCGGCATCGACGATGCGGGCGATCCAACCGTGGATCAGTTCGCACTGCTGGGTCTCAGCGACACCGCCAACGCGATGCTGATGTACGAAAAGTACGGCTGGTCGGTGCGCCTGGCTTGGAACTGGCGCGACGAGTATCTGATCCTCGCCAACCAGGGCGGCAGCCGCAATCCGTTCTATGTCGAGGAGTACACCCAGTGGGACCTCAGCACGAGCTACCGGATCAACGACAGGATGTCGGTGTCGCTGGAGGCGATCAACCTGACCGGCGAGGACATCCGCTGGCGCGGACGTTCGTACAACCAGTTCATCAAACTGCTCGATCAGAGCCCGCGCTACATGCTGGGCTTCCGCTACACCTTCTGAGCTGAGGCCGAGCCGGTTCCCTGCAGCCTCGCTCGCGCAATCAAGGATGCACCGACGACGCGGTCCAGCGGGTGCTGGCCTTGCGCTAGTGGTCAGTCCGCCTGGAGCCCTGGGCCGCTGCTTCGGCAGCGGCCCAGGGCGCTGCCGAAGCAGCGCAAGCAACCGGCACACCGAACGCCGCACACGCTTGCGGCAGACGAGTTTTGCGTGAAACTGTCAGTCAGCTCGTGCATCAAGAACCGGCATCGCCGCGGGAGCCTGCAACTGCAATGGCGCGCTATGAGGTCCTGAACAACGTCGCGCACGCGGATCTTCGCGTGATTACACGTTTCGGCGCAGCGTATGGCGACTCGGTTGGCATGCTGCCCGCCTTCCCGACGGAGTTCGCCGAGCTGCAGCGCGAGTATCCGATCTTCCTGAAGCAGGACGCCGGCTCCGGCGAGTACCAGCCGGTCATCCTGCTGGGCTTCGAACCGCGCGAGAACCTGTTCCTGTACGAGGGTCGCTGGGCGGCGAGCTACCTGCCGGGTGCGGTTGCGCGCGGCCCCTTCCTGATCGGCTTCCAGCAGCGCGGCTCGGCAGGCGAGCCGGAGTCCGAGCCGGTCATTCACGTCGATATGGAGCACCCGCGGATCGGCACGGATCACGGCGAAGCGGTGTTCCTTCCACACGGCGGGCACAGCCCCTACCTGGAGCACATCATCACCGTGCTCCGCGGCATCCATGGCGGCGCGCAGGCCAGCCGCATCATGTGCGCGGCCTTCAAGGCGCTGGACCTGATCCAGCCCGTACCGCTGGAGGTGCGCTTCGACAGCGAGCACGGCGTCAAGGTCGGTGGACTGCACGGTATCGATCGCCAGCGTCTGGCCGCACTGGGTCCGTCCGATCTGCACGCGCTGCACCAGGCCGGCTGGCTGGAGGGCGCGTACCTGATGCTGGCCTCCCAGCACAACGTGCGTCGGCTGCTGGCAGAGAAGCAGCGCAGGCTGCGCGCGCCGTCGTCGCCCTCGTCCACGGCGGAGCGCGTCGCCTGATGCGGACGGCTGGCACATGATCGAAGGCGCCATCGAACTGCGCTCCCTCAGCAGTATCCCTGCGGGAGAACTGCCGCTCCAGGCATTGCTCGCCGCCGGTGAACCGGTCGTGCTGCGCGGCCTGGTGAGCGATTGGCCCCTGGTGCAGGCGGGCCGGAACTCGACCGCGGATGCCTTCGCCGCACTGCTCGCCCATTACAACGGGCGTCCCGTCCAGTACTCGCATGCCGGGCCCGAGGCGCGTGGCAGGCCCTTCTACAGCGATGACTTCACCGCGCTCAACTGCGAGGTGCAGCGGGGGGATCTGGCCACCGTGCTGGATGCGATCGCGGCTGGACTCGAATCCGATGCACCAGACATGTACTACGTGGCCTCGCTACCCGTGGATGCCTGTTTCCCCGGCCTGCGCGCGCACAACGAGCTCGATTTCGCGGCACAGGGCGTGGATGCGCCGCCGAGCATCTGGATCGGCAATCGCGTGACCGCATCCTGCCACTACGACGCGCCCAACAACCTGGCCTGCTGCGCGGTTGGGCGTCGACGCTTCACCCTGTTTCCGCCCGACCAGATCGGCAATCTTTATCCTGGCCCGCTCGACCCGACGCCGGGTGGCCAGGCGGTCAGCGTGGTCGACTTCGCGGCGCCCGATCTGGATCGCTATCCGCGCTTCCGCGAGGCGATGGCGGTGGCACGGTCGGTCGTGCTCGAAGCCGGCGATGCGCTCTTCATTCCCAGCCTGTGGTGGCATCACGTCGAAGCGCTGGACGCCTTCAACGTGCTGGTCAACTACTGGTGGAGCAGTCATCCCGCCTGGATGCCAACGCCCATGCATGCGCTCTACCACGCGCTGTGGACGCTGCGCGATCGTCCGGAGGCCGAAAAGCGCGCTTGGCGCGAAGTCTTCGACTACTACGTGTTCGGCCCCGCCGATCGCGCCGGCGCGCACCTGCCGTCGGCGGCCCGCCATGTGCTGGGACCGATCGACGAAGCACTCGCGCGCCAGCTGCGCGCGATGCTGATCAGCAAGCTCAACCGATGACGGCGGCGCTGTCCGCAAATCGCCAGCGGCGATCGCGCGCAGCCCGCCTGCGACTGGAGTGCACAGATGGCCGATGAAGCGCGCAGGATCCGCAGGGTCGTGATCGCCGGCGGCGGCACCGCAGGCTGGGTCGCAGCCTGTGCCTTGAGTCACCAGTTCCGCGATCTGCTCGACATTACCCTGGTCGAGTCAGAACAGATCGGCACGATCGGCGTCGGTGAGTCGACCATTCCAACCGTCCGCACCTTCCATCGCCTGCTGCAGATCGACGAGCGCGAGTTCATGCGCGCCACCGCCGCCTGCTTCAAGCTGTCGATCAAGTTCAGCGACTGGGGCCGCGAGGGCGAGACCTATATCCACCCCTTCGGCCGCACCGGGCTCGGCACCTGGGCCTGCGAGTTCCATCATTTCTGGCTGGAAAGCCTGCGCCGTGGCCAGCGCTCCGATCTCGCTGACTACTGCCTGGAGGCAGCCGCCTCGCGTGCGGATCGTTTCGCCTTGACCGGTGCCGCCCAGGGCAGCGCCGCGAGCTGGTCGACGCGCTGGGAGCTCGCGCAGTCGGGCCCCGGGCAAGGGGAGCTGAGCTATGCCTACCATCTGGATGCCGCGCAGTACGCCGCCTTCCTGCGCCGTCGCGCCGAGCAGCAGGGTCTGGTGCGGGTAGAGGGCAAGATCCGCGAGGCGCGACAGCATCCAGTCAGCGGCGATGTCGCGGCGCTGGTGTTGGACAGCGGCCAGGTCATCGAGGGCGATCTGTTCATCGACTGCACGGGCTTCCGCGGCCTGCTGATCGAGCAGACCCTGAAGACCGGCTACGAGGACTGGACCCACTGGCTGCCCTGTGACCGCGCGGTGGCGATGCAGACCGAGTCAGTCGGGCCCGCCGCGCCCTACACGCAGGCCAGCGCCCACAGCGCGGGCTGGCGTTGGCAGATCCCACTGCAGCATCGCGTCGGCAACGGCTGGGTGTTCTGCAGTCGCTACATGTCCGACGACGAGGCCAGCGCGCGCCTGCGGGCGGCCACGCAGGGCGCCGCCCTGCGGCCGCCGATGGTGTTGCCCTTCGTGACCGGGCGCAGGCGTCAGGTGTGGAATCGCAACGTCGTCGCGCTTGGCCTGTCGAGCGGCTTCATCGAGCCGCTGGAATCCACCAGCATTCACCTCGCCCTCAGTGGCGTGGCACGGCTGATCCACATGTTTCCCTTCGCCGGCATCGACGACTCGCTGGTGCGCCGCTACAACGAGGCGAGCCGCGCGGAAGCCGAGCACGTGCGCGACTTCATCATCCTGCACTACCACGCGAACCAGCGCGACGAGCCAATGTGGCGGGAATGCCGGGCCATGGGCCTGCCGGATTCGCTGGCACAGCGCATCGCCCTGTTCCGCGATCGCGCCCATGCCTGGCAGGGCGAGGATGAGCTGTTCCGAGTCGACTCGTGGACGCATGTGATGCTCGGGCAGGGCATCACGCCACGCGCGCACCATCCCCTGTCCAGAGCGTTGCCGGATGCCGACCTTGCCCAACTGCTGGCGGCAATCCGACAGCCGATCCAGCGGCGCGTGGACTCGATGCCGAGCCATCAGGCCTTTCTTGAGCGCTACTGCCCGGCCGAGCGTCCGCCAGAAATGCGCACGCGGCCATCGGCAGTGCTCAAGAACGCATAGAGCCCCGCCTCAGCGCTAGATCAAGGTCACATGGGGGCCGAGCATCGCCCCGACGAAACCGCCGGCGACATCGGTGCTGAGGATGCGGCCGTCCTGCACGCCACCGATGGGCAACGGGCCTTCGCCCAGGTCATAGGTGAACCGGTAGTCGGCATCCTGACCCGCGACCTGCAGCAGCAGAGGCCCACCCTCAGCAAGCTCGACCTCGGCGACCGTCCGCGTTTCGCCAGCCGCCCGCTTCTGCAGTTGCAGCGTACGGCCGGCATCGGTCCGACGCAGGCTCAAGTAGTACCAGTGATCCTCGTTCTGAAACGCCACCAGGCCGGCCGAGATCGCGGTGCTTTCCGGAGTGGCGACGCGCAACTCGGCCTCGAACGCCAGATGCTGCTGGCGGCGGCCCAGAAAGGCGGGACGGCCGCTGCCTTCCAGCCGATCCGACTGGGCACTCAAGTGCAGCCAGCCTGCTTGATCCTGAAGTGATGCCCAGTCCTGACTGGGGCCGCGAAGGCTGAGCCAGGCGAGGTCCATCTGCGGACCGTCGAAGTCGTCCCGCCATTCGAAGTTGCCGGACAGCGGCGCCTGCCTTGCATCACCCTGCATCGCTTTCGGCGCCGGCAGCACGCTGGGAATGGGCCTGCCCTCAGGCAGGATGTGCGGCCAGCCCTCGCGCCACTCGACCGGCAGCAGGAAGGTCTCGCGACCGGTGTTGTAGTGCACCTCGCCATAGGTACGGCTCGACAGGAAGGTCGCCCACCAGCTGCCGTCGTCCGTCTGCACCAGATCAGCATGGCCGGCATTGGTGATCGGGTGTGGGCGCGCAGGATCGAGATCGCGCTGGGTCAGGATCGGGTTGTTCTCATAGGGGACATACGGCCCCCAGACCTCGCGGCTGCGCAGCACCACCTGCGAGTGCTGCGGGCCGGTGCCGCCCTCGGCGCAGACCAGGTAGTACCAGCCGTCCACCCGATAAATGTGCGGCCCTTCGATCCAGATCGGCTGGGTCGAGGGATCGACGCCGCCGTCGATCAGCACCCGACGCGGGCCGAAGGGCGTGTTCGTCTTCAGATCGAAGGCCTGCATCCAGATCGCGCGGTGGCCGTCGTAGCGCGGCTCGCCTTCGGGTGGACCGTTGTTGAGCACGTAGGCCTGGCCGTCAGCATCGACATAGAGCGAGGGGTCGATGCCATCGATGCCGGGCAGCCAGATCGGATCCGACCACGGCCCCGCCGGATCCTTCGCGGTCACCAGGAAATTGCCACCGTTGTCGACGGCGGTGTTGAACACGTAGAAGGTGCCCTCGTGGTGTTCGATGGTCGGCGCGAACACGCCGCGCGACACCCCGAGGCCCTTGAAATCGAGCTGGCCCTCGCGATCGATGACGCTGCCGATCTGCGTCCAGTGGACGAGATCGCGACTCTCGAACACCGGAATGCCGGGAAACCAGACGAAGGTCGAGTGCACCAGGTAGTAGCGGTCACCGACGCGGGTGATGCTGGGGTCCGGATGGAAGCCGGACAGGATCGGGTTGCGGAAGTGGCCCTCGGGCAGTGGCTGCTCGAACACCGCATCGCGGCCGACGTAGCGGAAATGGTCGAACAGCGCCGACTGCGCGGCGGCTGACTGCGCGGAAATCAGCGCCACACAGGCCGCCAGCAGCGAGCGCATGCGCGTGGGTCTGCGAAGACCGGACGAGGCGTGGTCGGACAGTGTGTGCATGAATTCATTCCTCGGCGGCGTCGGGCGTGATCGGCAGTTCGAAAGGCTGCGCAGGCAGGCCCGCGCTGTCGAACAGGGTGATGACCGGGTTGTCGGCCCAGGCATGGCGCACATGGGTGGCCTGCGCGGCGTTGTCGGCGCGCAGAGACACCTGCATGCCGTGCAGCTCGGCCTGCGCGTAGCGGCACTGCAGCGGGGCTCGGTCGGATCGCAGATCTGTCTGCGCTGACCCGGCCTGGCTGGCCGCCGTGCACAGCTCGAAGCCGATCGGGTGCTCGGCGCCATGGCTGAGCAGCGCGCCGCTGAGCTGGCCGAACTGCAGGCGCACTTGGCCCTCCTCGCGCCAGGCGCGGACCGGCTGCGGGCCGCTCGGCGCGAGTGCGGTCTCGGCGTAGACGAGATGTCGCGCCAGCCGCGCCAGCCGGCGCCCCAGCTCCTGTTTGTTCGGCGGATGAATGTCGTAACGGTCGCCAAGATCGACCGCGGCTGCGATGCCGTAGCGCGGGTCGCTGGCCGCATGGCGACGCTGCACCTCGCGCAGTTCGGCCCAGGCGCTGTCGGCAGGCGCCGTCGGCGGCGCACCGAAGCCGGCCAGCTGCACGTTGAGCCAGGGCAGCGGCGCCTTGAAGCGCTGCCGCCAGTCGGCGATCAGCGACTTCAGCAGGTCGGCATAGGCCGCGGCCTCGAAGGTGTTGGACTCGCCCTGGTACCAGACCACGCCGCGTAATCCGTAGGCGCCGAGCGGCGCGATCATGCCGTTGTAGAGCGTGGACAGTCCGGCCGCGCTCTGCCAGGGCGCACGCGGCGGCGAGCCGGCGGCGCTCGCCTTGCGCCAGCGCCAGCCGCGATCGAGCGCCACGCGCGTGCCGTCCTGGAAAACCAGGGCGTGGGCACTGGCCGGCCCGGCCAGGCCGCCGTCCCGCCAGGTGTCGAGCACATTGACGACGATGTGGTTCTCGCCAGCGCGCAGCAGACCCGGCGGCAGCGCATAGCGACGCCCTTCGCCGGGTCCGTACAGGCTGCCGACCACGCGACCGTTGACCCAGGTCACATCGGTTTCGTCGGCGGCGCCAAGCTCCAGCACGGCGCGCTGGCGGGCCTGCGCGCGCGTCAGTCGCAGGCCGCTGCGATACCACAGCATGCCGTCGTAGGCGGCGAGCTCCGGCACGCCCCAGCGTTCCCAGGCGCCGAGTTCGGCAGGCGCATCGGCCCAATCGGCGTCTTCGCGGAAGCTGCTCGACCACGGCGCATCCGTCGGCCCCCGGCTGCCGTGCCGACGCCACCACCCGGTCCAGCGTTCGCCCCAACGTGCGGCGCCTGCGGCCGGGTCCACGGCATAGCGCTGCATGGCGTCGAGTTCATCGTCGTGCTCGCCCTGCGCCGACAAGGCCTCCGTGCTGATCCAGGCCTGGATGCGCGAGCCCCCCCACGCGGCGACGATCAGGCCCATCGGGGCGTCAATCTGCTTCTGCAGCTCGCGGGCAAAGTAGTAGCAGGCGGCCGAGAACTCACCGACCGTGTCCGGATTCGTCAGCTGCCACGCGATTGGACGAGCGAACGCGGATGCAGGCCGGAGCGACGCCGCCTCGGGCAGCGTGAACATGCGGATCCGGTCGTTCTGCGCCTGCGCGATCTCGCTGTCGGCGTCCAGACTGCGGCGCACCGGCAGCACCATGTTGGATTGACCGGAGCAGAGCCAGACGTCACCGATGAGCACATCCTCGACGCGCTGCACGCGCGCGCCGGACCGCACTTCGAGCACGTGCGGCCCACCGGCCGGGAGTGCGGGCAGCTCGGCCCGCCAATCGCCCTGGGCATCGGACTCGACCTGCAGGCGATGCGCGGCCAAGCGGATCTGCAGCGACGCACCCGCCTCCGCGCGACCGTACAGCCGGATGGGCGCATCGCGCTGCAGCACGGCGTGGTTCTGGAAGATCGGCGCCAGCAGGCTCTCAGTAGAAGACTCCGCGGCTGCTGCGCTCACACAGGTACACAACAGGGCCAGCAAAACGGTCAGCCAGCGCGAGATCGCCGATTCGCTGCCATGGAATTCTTCCGCTGCGGCCAGCCCGACCGACACCGCATCGCTCGCGCCCTGTCCGCCGTCGCCGGGTCCACCCGTTCTCGCTACCATGAGGAAACGCTCCCGACGCAGCGGTTCGCCCCGCCGCAAAGAAGAAGCGAGGCCACGGCCACCCACGGCGCAGGCCACCCTACCCACAGGACATCGCCTTGCAGACCAAACGCTCGATCCGGCGCAAGAGCAGTGCCGTCACCATCGACGAGGTGGCGCGGCTGGCGGGCGTATCGCCCATGACGGTCTCGCGCGTCATCAATGGACACGGCAGCGTGCGCGACAGCACCCGCGAGCGGGTGCAGCGGGCGATCCAGCAGCTCGACTACACGCCGAACCTGGCGGCCAGCTCGCTCGCCACCGCGCAGGCGACGCGCATCGCGCTGATCTACTCCAACCCCAGCACCGCCTACCTGAGCGAGCTGCTGATCGGCGCCCTGCGCGCCGCGGCGCGCACCGCCGCGCAGCTGGTCATCGACACCTGGGCCGACCATGACGCGGCGGCCGAACAGGCCGCGGCGCGCGCGCTGGCGCGCACCGTCTCCGGCGTGATCCTGCCGCCGCCGCTGTGCGAGTCGCTGCTGGTCGAAACCGAGCTCGCCGCTGCCGGCGTGCCGGTGGTGGCGATCGGCTGGGGCGCCGAAGGCCTGGACATGCCGCGCGTGCGGATCGACGACTTCGAGGCCGCGCTGGAGATCGTCCGCCATGTGATCGGCTTCGGCCATACGCGCATCGCCTGCATCCTCGGCCATCCGAACCAGATCGCCAGCCGGCGCCGCCAGGAAGGCTTCGAGGCCGCGCTCGCGCAGGCCGGCATCGCGCCCGATCCTGCCCTGGTGCGGCAGGGCTACTTCACCTATCGCTCGGGCCTGGATGCCGCCGAATACCTGCTGTCGCTGCCGCAGCCGCCGACCGCCATCGTCGCCGCCAATGACGACATGGCCGCGGCGGTGGTCTCGGTCGCGCATCGCCGCGGCCTCGACGTGCCGCGTGATCTGTCGGTGGTCGGCTTCGACGACAGCTCGGCCGCCACCACGGTCTGGCCTGAGCTGACCACGGTGCGGCAGCCGATCGCGGCGATGGCCGATGCCGCGCTTGAGGTGCTGCTGCGCCTGCTGCGCCAGCGCGAGGGCGAGCCGCGCCGGGCCGAGGACGTGGTGCTCGCACACGAACTCATCGTGCGCGGATCGGTGGCCGCACCGCGCGCGCCGGAAGCGGGCTGATGCCGGCGCTTCGACCCCGCTGCGGCAGCCTCGCACGGCTGTCATCGACCTAGCCGAGCAGGTATTGGTTCAGCAGGTTCTCGTAGCGCTCCTGCTTGCCGCTGCGCTGCACAGGCTCACCCAGCTCAGCCGCCAGCGCCGCCAGATCGGCCAAGCCCAAGCGCCCCTCGGCAAAATCACGGCCGCGACCGCTGTCGAAGCTCGCATAGCGCTGGGCGCGCCAGCTCTCCCAGGGCGAGCGCGTGAGCAGCGCATGCGCGACTTCGAGCCCTCGCGCGAACGCATCCATGCCGCCGATGTGGGCCAGAAACAGATCCTCGGCATCGGTCGACTCGCGGCGCACCTTGGCGTCGAAGTTGAGTCCGCCCGCGCCCAGCCCACCCTGGCGCAGCACCACCATCATCGCGCCGACGGTGTCGTAGAGATCGATCGGGAACTGGTCGGTGTCCCAGCCGTTCTGCGCGTTGCCGCGATTGGCGTCGATGCTGCCGAGCAGGCCGTGATCGGAGGCCACCTGCAGGTCGTGCTCGAAGGTGTGGCCAGACAGCGTCGCGTGATTCGCTTCGATGTTGAGCTTGAAGTCGCGCTCCAGGCCATGACTCTTCAGGAAGCCGGCGACGGTGGCCGAATCGAAGTCGTACTGGTGCTTCATCGGCTCCATCGGCTTCGGCTCGATCAGGAACACGCCCTTGAAGCCGATGCTGCGGCCGTAGTCGCGAGCGGCTGCAAGGAAGCGCCCCATATGATCGAGCTCGCGCTTCATCTGGGTGTTGTGCAGGCTGGCGTAGCCCTCGCGGCCGCCCCAGAACACGTAGTTCTCGCCGCCCAGCTCGACGGTCGCATCGAGCGCGGCCTTGACCTGCACGGCGGCGCGCGCGACGACCGCGAAGTCCGGATTGGTCGCCGCGCCGTTCATGTAGCGCGGGTGGGAGAACAGATTGGCGGTGCCCCAAAGCAGCTTGACCCCGGTCGCCTGCTGGCGCTGCTTGGCCAGCTGCACCATGTGCTGGAGATTGGCCCGGTATTCACCGATGTCATCGGCATCCGGCGCCAGGTCGATGTCGTGGAAGCAGTAGTAGGGCACGCCAAGCTTGGTCACGAACTCGAAGGCCGCGCCCAGTCGCGCTTCGGCCCTGGCCACGGCGGTGTCGCCCTGGTCCCAGGGATAGCGGCGCGTGCCGGGGCCGAAGGGGTCATGACCGGCATTGCAGAAGGAGTGCCAGTAGCAGACCGCGAAGCGCAGATGCTCGGCCATGCTGCGGCCGCCGATCAGGCGCGTCGCGTCGTAGTGCTTGAAGGCCAGCGGATTGTCCGACTGCCGACCCTCGAAGGGGATGCGGCCGATGCCGGGGAAGAACTCGCGGGCGCCGATATAGGGGCTGTGCATGGCGGATGTCCTTGGGGCTTGAGGTGTAGAGCGCCGCGCTTCAGGGTCGGGCGTCGCTGGTGGGCGTGGTCGCATGCATGCGGCGCATGCAGTCGAGCCATTCGAGATAGCGGCGGTAGTGGCTGCGGTAGGCCTGGCGGGCGTCCGCCTGGGGGCGCGCCGAGCGCTGCGGATCCAGGCGCACATGCTCGTGCACGATCGCGGCCAGGGTGGTCGTGCTGTCGCCCTCGGCGCGGCGCTGCGACCACAGCGCCTGCAGCGCGGCGCCAAAGGCGGCGCCCTCGGACTGCTCGGGCACATCGACCGGGAGGTCGAACACGTCGGCGACCATCTGTCGCCAGATCGGGCTGTTGCTGCCGCCGCCGGTCAGACGGATCGAGTCGAAAGCCAGGCCCGCCGCATGCAGGGCGTCGAAGCCGTAGCGCAAAGCGAAGGTCGCGCCTTCCATCGCTGCCCGATAGGCGTTTGCGGCATCCAGATTGTTCGCGTCCATGCCGAACAGGGCAGCGCGCGCCTGCGGCAGGTCGGGCGTGCGTTCGCCGTTGAAGAAGGGCAGCAGGGTCAGGCCATTCGCGCCCGGCCGGGTGCCGGCCAGCAGGGCATCGCCATCGCGCGAGGAGAAGCCGAAGGCGCGTGCGATCGACTCGGTGGCCAGCGTGCAGTTCATCGTGCACACCAGCGGCAGCCAGCCGCCCGTGGAGGAGCAGAACGCCGCCCAGCCCGCTGCGTCGTCCACCACCGGGCGCTCGGCGCAGGTGAACAGCGTGCCCGAGCTGCCGAGACTCATGCTCAGCACGCCGGGCGCCACATTGCCGGTGCCGATCGCCGCCATCATGTTGTCGCCGCCGCCGACGCTGACCCGGACGTGCCTGGGCAGGCCCAGCTCTTCGGCGCTGGTCGGTGCCAGCGGCAAGCCGGCGTCCGGCGGCAACAAAGGCGGCAGGCAGCGCACGAGATCACGCTCCGGTGCAGTCGCCTGCAGCAGAGCTTCGGACCAGGTGCGCGTGCGCACGTCGAGCCAGCCGGTGCCGGAGGCATCGCCGAACTCCATCCAGCGCTCGCCGGTCAGCCAGAAGTTCACGTAGTCGTGCGGCAGCAGAATGGTGTCGAGCCGCGCATAGGCCTCGGGCCGATGCTTGCGCGTCCAGCTCACCTTGGACGCGGTGTAACCGGCCAGGATCGGATTGCCGGCCAGCGCCACGCAGGCGCGGGCACCGCCCACCGCCTGCATGATCTCGCCGCACTCCTGCTGGGTGCTGGTGTCGCACCACAGCTTGACCGGGGCCAGCACCTTGCCGGCTGCGTCCAGCGCCACCAGGCCGTGCTGCTGCCCGGACACGCCGATCGCCACCACCCGCCCGCGCACGGACGCCGACAGCCGCGAGAAGCAGGCGCGGATCGCGTCGATCCACCATTCGGCGCGCTGCTCGCGGCTGCCGTCCTCGCCGGCGCTCATCTGCAGGGGCTGGCCATGCAGGGCGACGATGCGCTGCGTCTGCGGCTCGAACACGAGCAGCTTGACGCTCTGGCTGCCGACATCCAGGCCGACGTAGAGCTCGCCCTTCGCTGCCGTCATCGCTGCACGCTCCTGCGCGTAGTGCTAGCGCTATCATTTCTGGTCGAACAAACAACCACCGGAACGGCATGGACGCCCCTGCCCGTGTCAGGGATGTGGGCAGGAGCCACGAGGCGCGTCATGCCTGCGACCATGACCAGCGCATCCAGGCGCGCAGGCGCCCGCCTGCGGGCAGGTGGCAGCGCTGCGGCTGCAGGTTGTAGGCGTCGGGCGGGCCCGTCTGCGGCTCCACGCAGGTCGCCTGCGGATGGCCGTCGTAGATCACCCAGTGCTCGCAGTCGGACTCGATCTGCAGACGTTGCCTATGACGCTCGATGCCGATCGGCCCGCGATGGACGAAGCAGTCGTCCCAGGGCGGCGGCGGTGCGGGCTGCAGCGGCAGGGTGGCGATGCCATCGGCATCGCGCGGGTAGTAGCGCTGCGGAACGAACTGCAGATGCTCCGGTTTGAGCAGCCACGGGTGCCAGCCGATCACGGCCGGCAGCGCGCGCTCCTCCGCCGCGAGTTCGAGTTCGAGCCGCAGGCTGTCGCCTTCGATCCGGATCCACTGCCGCGCCTGCCCGCCGAAGGGCCAGCGCACGTCGCGCGGCAGCTGCAGGCCCAGCATCAGGCTGCCTGGCAGCTGCTGCAGCAGCTGCCAGGCCATCGCGAAGCCCAGGCCGTGGATCGCATGGGCATCGAAGTTGCGCGGCAATCCGATGGCCTGGTCCTCGAAATGGAAAGCACCTCCGCGCAGGCGGCCGGCCCAGGGCAGCATCGGATAGCAGCCCCAGCCGATGGTGCTGGCATTGTTCGCGCTGTGCCCGAGCAACCATTCCTGGCCCCGCCACTGCAGGCTGGCGATGCGACCACCGGCCGCAGGCGCGATCCGTGCGCGCAGTTCGCCGTCGCCGAGGCTGAGCAGCTCCCCCGGCAGCAGCGGCGCGCGGGCGTCAGGCAGTTCGATGCCGACTGCGCTGCCCCTTCCCTCGCGTTCAAGCAGGGCCATAGGGGTGCACCGTGCGGATGCGGCCGTCGGGGAGATGCTCGAGCTCGGTGCACTTGATGCACCGCAGGTGATCCACGCCGTTCGAAAGCGACGCATCGTGGTAGTACAGCCACCAGCGACCCTCGAACTCGACGATCGAGTGATGCGTCGTCCAGCCCAGCACCGGCGTCATCAGCACGCCTTGCCATTCGAACGGGCCATAGGGCGAATCGCCGATGGCATAGCAGAGGGTGTGGGTGTTGCCGGTCGAGTAGGACAGGTAGTAGCGACCGTTCTGCCGATGCATCCACGGCCCTTCGAAATAGCGGCGCGCGTGGTCATCGGCGCGCAGCGCCCGGCCGTCGGCATCGAGGATCTGCAGCTCGCGCGGTGCTTCGGCGAACTGCAGCATGTCATCAGTCAGACGCGCGATCCGCGGCCCCAGCGCCGGCGCATCGCCCACGGGTTCGGCGTACAGCGGCGAATGCCGGTTGTCGCGATACTGCTGCAGCTGACCGCCCCAGATGCCACCGAACACCATGTAGTGCTCGCCATCGACATCGCGGAACACCGCCGGATCGATCGAATAGCTGCCTCGGATCGGCTCGGGCTTGGGAATGAAGGGCCCTTCCGGGCGATCGCTGCAGGCGACGCCAATCTGGAACACACCGTCGGCGCGCTTGGCCGGAAAGTACAGGTAGTAGCGGCCGTCGCGCTCGGCGGCGTCCGGCGCCCACATCTGCCGGTCCGCCCAGGGCACATCGCGCACATGCAGTACGCAGCCGCAGTCCACCGCCTCGCTGTCGGGCGAGTCCTGGCGGAAGACGTGGTAGTCCTCCATCGCGTACTGGTCACCGAGATCATTGGCGGGCACACCGGCCTCGATGTCGTGCGAGGGGTAGATGTAGATGCGTCCTTCGAACACGTGGGCGGACGGGTCCGCCGTGTAGACATGGCGCACCAGCGGTGCCGAGATCGCCGTGGCGATCCGTTCTGCAGGCGGTCGACCGGTCGGATTCGTGCTCATGCCGCCCCCTGCGCCAGCGACTTGCGGGCCGTGCGCTGCTCGACCAGCTCACGCTCGATCCGCGATTCCAGGGTCTTGTCGATCTTGTAGAAGTAGAGCAGGCCCACGCAGATCAGGAAGGGCGTCGACGCCAGCACGCTGACAGCAAGCCGGATGCCGTCGACAGTCTGCTCGGACTGCACGGCGGCCCCCGCCTCGTAGCCGTAGGTGGCAAGAATTGCCGCGACCAGGGCGCCGCCAACGCTCAGGCCCACCTTCAGGCCGCACAGCATCGCCGAGAAGATGATGCCGGTGGCGCGACGACCGTTGCGCCATTCCGAGTAGTCGGCAACGTCGGCGATCATGGCCCAGAGCAGCGGGATGGTGATGCCGTAGAAGAAGCCGTGCAGGATGTGCGAGGCGAAGACCAGGGCGATCGCGTCGGGGGGAAACGCCACGAACACGAGCAGGAAAAGGGTCGACACGAACAGCGCCGCGCCGAACACGTTGCGCTTGCCGTAGCGGTCGGCCAGCGGGCGCGAGAAGCCGATACCGATGATCATGCAGAGGATGCCGCCGGCATTGAACAGACTGAAGGCCGAGGTCGCCGGGTCTTCGGGCCACTGGAAGCCGACCAGGCCCACGCCGATCAGCAGGCTGTTCAGGCCCGCAATCACCGCATTGAAGCCGATCGCCTCCAGGAAGCGCGCCTGCGCTGTGACATCCAGGTAGTACTGGAAGTAGTAGACGTAGGTGCCGCCCTTCAGCGCCAGCGTGATGAACACCAGTACTGTCAGCAGCAGCATGATCATCCAGGGCTGGTTGCGCAGCAGGTCGCCGAGGTCTTCGCGCACGCTGGAGGCCTGCTCCGGTGGCGGCAGCACGCGCTCGCGAGTCAGCAGAAAGGTGAGCAGGAAAAACACGGTGCCGACCACGGCAAAGATCGCCATGACCTTCTGGAAGCCTTCCACCCGGTCGCCATCTCCCAGTATCAGCACCAGCGGCAGCAGCAGCACCTGGATCACGAACTGGGCAATCATCACCGCCACGAATCGGTAGGACGACAGGCTGTTGCGATCGCTCATGCTGCCGGTGAGCACACCCGACAGAGCGGAGTAGGGCAGATTGTTCGCGGCGTAGACCAGCACCAGCAGGGTGTAGGTGCTGAGCGCATAGATGACCTTGCCGGTCTCATCGAAATCAGGCGTGCTGAAGGCGAGCAGGGACAGCACGCCGAAGGGCAGTGCGGTCCACAGGATCCAGGGCCGGAACTTGCCCCAACGCGAGCGCGTGCGATCGGCGAGCAGCCCGACCATCGGAGTGAACACGAACGCGCCCAGCAGCCCGACGAAGAAGATGATGCTGGCCGCCGTCGAAGCGGGTATGCGGTAGACGTCGGTGTAGAAGAAGGCGAGGAAGGTCACCAGGGTCTGGAAGATCAGATTGGCCGCCAAGTCGCCCAGGCTGTACCCCAGCTTCTCGCGGACGCTGAGCGGTTCGGTCGCCGGGTGGGTCTGCATGTGGATCCGTTCTCCCCTTGCGTGCGCCAGCTGTGGCGATGGGCCGGAGCGGGTCGACGCTATGCGTGAGGTCCAAGGGCCTCCACAGCGCGGAACCCCACCAACGCGCCCCACCGACACGCTGGCCGCAGCCTGCCCGGCACGAGGCACGCCGATCATCGCCGAGCCGGGAAAAAAACCGCGAGTGAGGCCTGCACGAACCTGCTGTGCAAGCCCACTCACGGACGGGGAGCGGAGGGGCGCTCACTAAAGTCACAACTCAACGGTAGCGCTCCCATTCATGCAGCGCACGCTGCGCAGCAACATGGAAAATGGCCGCTCCTGTGTTAATGGTAGCGCTAGCATTTCGCGGGCATGCCAGCGGCGGAATGGGGTCGGCGAGCACGCGTCTACGGGTGCCCTCTGAATCTGCCAGTCGCAGACAGCGAGCGCCGCGGAGCGATGAGGTCAGCTCGCCGTCGCGGGCGTCGACCGCGCGCTCTGCCCCGTTCGCCCAACGGGACCGCCCTGACACGGGAGCCACTGATGAGCTTGCACACAAGCACTGACGCCCGCCTGCTGGCCCGCGTGTTCCTGGCCCTGTGGCTGTTGGCGCTGGCGCCGGGGATCGCTGACGCGCAGCCGCTGGCGGAGGATCAGGCGAAGTTTCTGGGCGCCGCGTTCAGCGCACCCCAACGCGAGGGCTTCGCTCAGTACTGGAACAAGCTCAGCCCCGAGAATGCCGGCAAGTGGGGTGAAGTCGAGGCCGTACGCGACGTGATGGACTGGACGGCGCTGGACGAGGCCTACCGGTACGCGCGCGAGCACGGCATGCCGTTCCAGTTCCATGTACTGGTCTGGGGCAACCAGCAGCCGGAATGGATCCGTCATCTGCCGATCGACGAACAGCGCGCCGAGATCGAGCAGTGGTTCGCAGCAGTCGCCGAGCGCTACCCCGATATCGAGATCGTCGAGGTGGTGAACGAGCCCCTGCACGACCCGCCCTGCAGCGATGACGTCGACGGCGGCAACTACTGCGAAGCCCTCGGCGGCGCCGGCAAGACCGGCTGGGATTGGATCATCGAGAGCTTCAGGCTCGCGCGCCAGCACTTCCCGCATGCGCAGCTGCTGCTGAATGACTACAGCATCACCAACAGCCCCGACAACAGCAGACGCTATCGGGAGATCGTCGATCTGCTGCAGACGCGCGGACTGATCGACGCGGTCGGCGTGCAGGGCCATGCCTTCTCGACCAGCTGCGAGACACCGGTCGAGGTGCATCGCGCTGCGCTTGATCTGCTCGGCGCGAGCGGCCTGCCCCTGTATGTGACTGAGCTCGACATCGACGGCTACACCGATGCCGATCAGCTCGCGCACTACCAGCGGATCTTCCCGCTGTTCTGGGAACATCCATCCGTGGCCGGCATCACCCTCTGGGGCTTCCGGCCCGGTCTGTGGCGACAGGAACAGCGGGCCTATCTGATCGACGAAGAAAACCGTGAGCGCCCTGCCCTGCGCTGGCTGCGCGACTACGTGGCCGGCGCGGCAACGCCTGCCGCTCCTCCCTGCCCCGCACCCGCCAGCGTGCTCGATCGCCCCATCACCGGCGCACTGGCGCTGATCGAAAGCGGCCGCCCCTTGCCGCTGCTGATCGACCCCGAGGATGCAGAAGCCGTGCAGCGCGCGGGGGCGGCAGTGCGCAAGGATCTGCAGTCGCTGGCGGGCTCGGAGCCCGCCGCTGACGCGGCGCACGCGATCATCGCCGGCACGCTTGGTCTGAGCCCGCGCATCGATCGTCTGGCAGCCGCTGGCAAGCTGGAGGTGAACGATCTGCTCGGGCGCTGGGAAGCCTACTCGCTGCAGGTCGTCTACCAGCCCGAGGACGGCATCGAGCGGGCGCTGGTCATCGTCGGCGCGGATCGCCGCGGCACCGTGTTCGGACTCTACGAGTTGGTGCGCAGGCTGGGCGTATCGCCCTGGACCTTCTGGGCCGACGTGCCGATTCCGCGACGTGCGCAGGCCTGGGTGAGCCCCGGTCGCCTGCTCGATGCGCCGGCCGTGCGCTATCGCGGCATCTTCATCAACGACGAAGAGCCCGCGCTCGGCGCGTGGACGCGCGCCACCTTCGGCGGCAGCAACCACCGCTTCTACGAACGCGTGTTCGAGCTGATCCTGCGCCTCAAGGGCAACTACCTGTGGCCGGCGATGTGGGGACGCGCCTTCTACGATGACGACCCCGAGAACGCCGCGCTCGCGGATGCGATGGGCATGGTGATCGGCACCTCGCACCATGAGCCAATGATGCGGGCGCATGTCGAATGGACGCGCTACGGTGAAGGCCCTTGGGACTACGCCCGCAACGGCGAGCGCCTGCGCGCGTTCTGGCGCGAGGGCGTCGAGCGCCTGCAGGGACGCGAGGCGGTGCTGACGCTCGGCATGCGCGGCGATGGCGACGAAGCGATGAGCGATCACACCGCTACGGACTTGCTGCAACGCATCGTCGCCGACCAGCGGACGATCATTGCCGACGTCACTGGCCACGCGCCCGAGCGCACGCCGCAGGTGTGGGCCCTCTACAAGGAGGTCCAGGACTATTACGACGCCGGCATGCGGGTTCCTGACGACGTCACCCTGCTGTTCGCCGATGACAACTGGGGCAACCTCCGCCGCCTGCCGACGCCGGGCGCGACCCGCACCGGTGGCTACGGCGTCTACTACCACTTCGACTACGTCGGCGACCCGCGCAACTACAAGTGGCTCAACACCAATCAGATCGAGCGCAGCTGGGAGCAGATGCGCCTGGCCTGGACGCACGGCGTCGACCGGCTCTGGATCGTCAACGTCGGCGACATCAAACCGATGGAACTGCCGATCAGCGTCTTCCTGGACCAGGCCTGGGCGCCGGATCGCATGGATCTGCAGGCGCTGCGGCGCTATCCGGCGCGCTGGGCGGCAGAGCAGTTCGGGCCGGAGCATGCGGAGGAGATCGGCGAGATCCTGAGCCGCTACGGACAGTACAGCGCCCGCCGCAAGCCCGAGCTGCTCGATGCCGACACCTATCGCCTGCTGCACTTCAACGAGTCCGAACGGGTGCTTGCCGAATGGGCCGATCTGGTCGCGCAGACGCAGCGCATCGCTTCCACGCTTGCGCCCTCGCAGCGTGCCTCTTGGTATCAGCTGGTCGAGTATCCGGTGCTGGCGCTCGACAACCTGCATCGGCTGTATGCGGCGGTTGCACGCAACCGGCTGTACGCCACCCAGGGCCGTGCTTCTGCCAACGCATGGGCCGAAGAGGCTCGCCGTCTGTTCGCCCGCGACGGAGAGCTTGCACGGGTCTATGAGCAGGACATCGCCGAGGGCAAGTGGACCGGGATGATGTCGCAGGCGCGCATCGGCTACACCCACTGGCAGCAGCCCGAACGCAACGTGCTGCCGGCGCTGGCGACGGTCGATGTACGCGAGTCGGGAACCCTGGGCGTGCAGGTCGAAGGCGATCCGCGCGGATGGCCGCAGCCGGCGCGCCGCGCCGTGCTGCCGGCGCTCGATCCCTACACCGCGCGCAGCCGGCGCGTCGAAGCTTTCAACCGCGGCGCGCAGGCGCTGCACTACACCACCGCAACTTCGCAGCCCTGGCTGCGCATCCATCCCGAAGCGGGCGCGATCGAGGATGTGGTGGCCCTGAGCGTCGAGGTCGACTTCGCCCACCTGCCGCCCGGCGAGCACCGCGGCCAAGTGGTCGTGCACGGCGACGAACTGACCGAGGTGACGATCGAGGTTCCGGTGCAGGTGCCAAGCGTTGACGGTGAAGCGCGGGGCTTCATCGAAGGCGATGGCCATATCGTCATCGAAGCGGCCCACTTCGACCGCGCGACGGCAGCTGCGGGAATCGCCTGGGAGGTCATCCCGAATCTCGGCCGCACCCACGCCGGCGTCACCCCGCTGCCACCCACCACCGCTGCCCTACAGCCCGGCGGCGACAGCGCGCGACTGGAGTACGCAGTGCATCTGCACACCGACGGCGAGGTCGAGGTTCGGGTGCATCTGTCGCCCACGCTCGACCAGCAGGGCAACGGCGGCCTGCGCTATGCGGTGTCGATCGGCGACGAGCCGCCGCAGATCGTGCGCCTGCAGCTCGAACCCAGCCCCGGCCATCCGCACTACCTGGCCTGGGAGCGGGCCGTCGCCGACAACATCTACATCGGTCGCAGCCGCCATCGGGTCAGCGCAGGGCCGCAGCTGCTGAAACTCTGGCGAGTCGATTCCGGCCTGGTGTTCCAGCGCATCGAGCTGTGGCGCGGCGAGCCGCCTGCGAGCTACCTCGGCCCGGTCGAGAGCCCGCGTCGATGAAGGGTGCTGCGATCCGGGCTGGGCTGGCGTGCCCTGTTGCGGGGAGAGCTGTCATGAATCTAAGGGTTTGGACCAGCCTGCCCTCACCATTTCGCCCTCGCCGATCCTGTTCATCAGCCTCGACCGCGATGCCGAACGGTGCGCGCGCCTGCATGCGGAGTTCGCACGTCACGGGCTGCAGGGCGAACGCCTGCCCGGCGTGCTGTGGACCGCGCTGCCTCAGGCCGAGCAGGACGCCCTGTACAGCCCGGCGCTGAACGCCCGCGGCTTCCACAAGCCGCTGGTGAATGGCGAGAAGGGCTGCTACGCCAGCCATCTGAAGGCCTGGCGCTGGCTGCTGGATTCGCCGCATCAAGCGGCCGTGGTTCTGGAGGACGATGTGCGCCTGCGACCGGCCTTCGCCCGAGTCCTTGAGGCGCTGGCGGCGAGCCGCGAGTCCTGGGACATGGTCAAGCTGATCGGCCGCGCCGAGATCGGCAAGCGCGAGAAGGCGCGGACGCAGACTCCGCTTTGCGCGGGCCACGTGCTGCTGCGCTACCGGCGGGTGCCGAGCCTCAACGCCGGCTACGTGATCAGCCGCCGCGGCGCGGAGAAGCTGCTGGCGACGCGCCAGCCCTTCGGCCGCCCGGTCGATGTCGATCTGCGCTACTGGTGGGAATCAGAGGGTCTCATCATGCGCGGCGTGTCACCGGCGGTGATCGAGCTGGACGAGACCAGCCAGGCGAGCAGCATCGGCGCCAAGGTCGCTGAGCGCAGCCTCGCCCCAAGCGGCGCCGGGCCCGCCGCGGATCGCCCCGGCCTCGCCGCGCGGACTGTGGACACCCCCCGGGCTCAGCCCGGAGGCTGCCGCCCCATCGGACGGAGCTCGCTGTCCACGAAGGTCGCGTTCGGCGGCACGCTCGCTGGCGCTTGCACGCGACCGAGGAAGAGATCGCTGGCGACGAAGGCGAGCACGGCGACAGCAACGCCGCCCAGCCAGGCCCAGGGCGAAAGCCACAGACGGAACAGGCAGAGACTGCCTGCGACCATGAAGCCCAAGGCCAGCTTGGGGGCTCCACGACCCGAGGCGAGGTACAGGTCGTCATAGCTCGGGCTCGGTACGACCCAGAGGGTCAGCGCCTGTCCTTGCGCGAACCTCGCATACGCGTCCTCCCACTCCGAGAGCAGGCCACGCTGTGGCGCGCCCAGTGCATCGCGATACTCCACCGCCAAGTGGGTTGCATGGTCTTCTCGCGGGGCGCCGCCAAGGTGCGCCGTCACCCTGGGTCTGAGCACGGTGCCCAGCACGGTTGCCGCCGTCCGATAGCCCGTGCGGCGGATGCGCCGGTGCAGGCCCAGCGTCGCCCCCGCCAACGCCCACAGCAGCAGGCCCAACCCCGCGAACAGGAGGGGCGCGCTACCCAGAAAGGTGTCGCCATACCAGGCCAACGCCCGGGTGATACCAAGCTCAGTGTCCATGCCGACAGCATACCGGCGCGCCCGTCCAGGCAAGGCCAGGCGCGCCCACCGCCACTCGGGCGCGCAAGACTCTGCAGACGGCGGGTTCGCATGCGAACATGCCGGCCCCGTTGTACCCCCGTGCGCCCATGTCGCCCTGGCCGATCCTGTTCATCAACCTCGACCGTGACGCCGAGCGCTGCGCGCGCATGCAGGCGGAGTTCGCGCGTCACGGGCTGCAGGGCGAACGCCTGCCCGGCGTGCTGTGGACCGCGCTGCCTCAGGCCGAGCAGGACGCCCTGTACAGCCCGGCGCTGAACGCCCGCGGGTTCCACAAGCCGCTGGTGAATGGCGAGAAGGGCTGCTACGCCAGCCATCTGAAGGCCTGGCGCTGGCTGCTGGATTCGCCGCATCAAGCGGCCGTGGTTCTGGAGGACGATGTGCGCCTGCGACCGGCCTTCGCCCGAGTCCTTGAGGCGCTGGCGGCGAGCCGCGAGTCCTGGGACATGGTCAAGCTGATCGGCCGCGCCGAGATCGGCAAGCGCGAGAAGGCGCGCGCACAGACCCCTTTGTGCGCGGGACATAACCTGCTGCGCTATGGGCGCGTGCCCAGCCTCACCGCCGGCTACGTGATCAGCCGACGCGGCGCGGAGAAGCTGCTGGCGACGCGCCAGCCCTTTGGTCGCCCGGTCGATGTGGACCTGCGCTACTGGTGGGAGTCGCAGGGCCTGCTGATGCGCGGCGTGTCGCCGGCGGTGATCGAGCTGGACGAGACCAGCCAGGACAGCAGCATCGGCGCCAAGGTCGACGAGCGCAGCCTCGGCACCAAGCTGCGCAAGGCCTGGCTGCGCGTGCACTACAGCCTCGCGAACGCGCTGGCGCGGGAACGCTGAGGCGGACAGTCGAGCTTGCGCGGGATTAGGGATTCCGGGGGCGAGGTGCGGGAATGCTTCGCGAAGCCGGGCGACCCTCAAGCCCATCGCATAGGGTGGGCCCTGGCCCACCGTGGCCTCCGCACTCGCCGGCCTCCTTGTGCATCGATGGTTGATCCCGGGTTGCCGAGGGCCCACCCATCACGCGCGCAACCGAACTCGAGCACGCACCAAGCGGCGCGGTCCGCGATCAACCTTGGACCGAGATGCGTGTGGAGCTCACGGTGGGCCAGGGCCCACCCTATGGGCATCGCGAGGGGCTCCAGGCCCCGCAAGGTTCCCGCGAATCCCGGCCCTCGCAGCCAGCGCTCGGGCGCCCCTCGGCGCGCGGGCCGGTGGTCCGCAAGCGCGCTTCCTCGGTCCTCAACCCTCGCTCCCGATTCCCGGCCTCAGCGCACCACATGCCACTGGGTCTGCCGACCGGCGAGGTAGATCACCCGCTCGCCATCGAACAGCGCGCCCTGCTCCAGCTTGATCTGCACCCACTGCCCCTCCCACTCGGGCACGGGCGCCTTGATGTTGCCCTCGATGGCATACACGGTGGACGGATGCAGCGGCCAGTCGCCCTGCACCGGCGTGTCGCCCTGGTTGTCCCACATGCCGATGGTCGGTCCCGGCGCGTGGCCGAACATGCCCAAGGCGTGGGTGTAGGTGCTGCTGACGATGCCCGCCTTCTCGGCCGCGGCGCGCGTGCGTGCCAGCACTTCGTTGCCGCTGCGGCCCGTGCGGTATTCGGCGGTGAGCAGGTCTTGCCAGCGGTTGCCGATGCGCAGGGCCTGCTGCAGTCCCGCGGGCACCTCGGCTTCACCCGCACGCGCGACGTAGGCCATCTCCTGCGTATCGGTGCAGAGCTTCAGGTAGCAGATGCCGACATCGGTGTGCAGCACATCGCCCGGCTGGACCACTCCGCTGATGCCGCAGAACGGGTTGTCCTGCTCGCAGGCCACGCCCGGGCGCTGCAGATTGACATAGGGCATGAACCAGATCGGCAGGCCCAGCGACTCGAAGCGCTCGCGGATGTACCAGGCGATGTCGTCGGTCGTGGTCACGCCGGGCGTGATCACCCGGCTGCTGAAAGCTTCGCTGATCACCCCGCGGGCGATGCCCATGATGTGCGGATACACCGCCAGCTCGGACGCGCTGCGGGTTTCCAGCCAGCGGATCACCAGGCCCTCGGCCGGCACCAGGCGCTGCCGAAGCTCCGGCGACAAGACCTCCAGCAGCTGCGCGTGCAGGCCCTGCGTCAGGCCATCCGCCACCGGCCACTCGCGCGAGACGTTGATGCCGATGCGCTTGGGCTCGCGCTCGGCGATCAGCGCCCCCAGTGCCTTCCACTGTTCGGCGAGGTCACCACCCGCCCAGGCGGACTCATACGGCGCGCCCAGCGGATAGCGGTTGACGCTGAGATTGTCGACGCTGCCGTCCGGCGTGCGGTGGAACACCAGCATGGTGGTGCGTCGGGCCGCGAAGCTCGGCTGCGGCACCAGCGAGAAGTAGACCGGGTCTTCGGCGTACTCGCGGTTGATGACCAGCCACATGTCCAGATCGGCCTCGGCCATCAGCTGCGGCAGCAGCTGCTCCAGGCGCTCGCTCAGCATCCGGTTCTCGGGCTCGATCCGCGCCCGCGGCGCCAGCACGCCGTAGTCGGCGGCGCCGCCGATGGCACGGCCCTGGGCGGGTTCAGCGTCGCGCGCGCTGGCGCCGCTGACGACCGCAAGTGCGGCAGAGAGCGCGGTGCCCAGCAGCAGGCGGGACGTCACACGGGCGCGGGCGGTCGACATGCGGGAACCTCGGCAGGCAGGGAAAGCCTCAAGCCTGCCACAGCCTGAGCGGCTGCCCGACCTGCCAAAGCGCATGGTCGGGCAGCGAGAGCCGCGCGGGTCCGGTCGTGGGCGCAGCGCCACCGGTTGACCGGGCGGCGCGACCGCGGGCTGAGGGTGCGGGTCTTCCGCGAGAGCGGTCAGCTCATCCCGAGCTCGCGCACTTCCACCCCACCCCCCTGCATGCAGGGCATCCTGGCCGCCCAGGCGAGCGCTTCATCGAGGCTGTCGACTTCGATCAAGTAGTAGCCGCCCAGGGTCTCGCGGGCCTCGGCGAAGGGCCCATCAATCGGTTCGCCGGCCTTGCCGCCGGCGAAGCGGACGGTGCGCGCGGTCGCGACCGGCTTCAGTTCGGCGCCGCCGCGGATCACGCCGGCGGCCTCCATCGCCTTGCCATAGGCCTCGTGCGCGGCATAGCAGGCCTGCCAGTCGGCCTCGGTCCAGTTCGCGCAGTCGGCTTCGTCGCCATAGATCAGCAGGATGTAGTTCATCTCGGCACTCCTTGGAGGACCTGCGGGCTGCAGGCCGGGATGGTCGCTGCCGCGCGGCGGGTTTCGACATTTTGCGTGGCGGCCCCTGCGGTCATCTCGCAGACGCCGCGCGCCGGTCCGCCCGGAAGACCGAACCCCGCGCCACGGGCGCGGGGTTGTTCAAGACCAAGACCGGGAAGCTTCGACAGGATTCGAGGCGGATGAGGGCTCAGGCTCTACGAATCCCGAATCCCGAATCCCCAATCCCGGCTCTCAACATCAACTCCGCCGCCGCGGCCGGTAGTCCGACAGCGCATCCACCAGGCTGTCCAGACGCGGCTCGATCGACTCCAGCGCCTTGATCTCGGCGTTCAAGGTGGTGAAGTCGACGCGCTCGCGCCAGCCGGCGCCCAAGGGGCGCTGGTCACCGACCACGAAAGCGCGCACGCCCAGCTGCACGGAGTAGAGCGTCGAGCTCTGGCCGTAGTACTGCAGCTCCTGCGAGCCGATCGGCTCGGCGCGGACCACCACCACGGCCGCCGCCTGGCGGCGGATCTGGCGGAACACCTGCGGCAAGGGCGTGCTGCCGTCGACGTCGAGCAGATCGCTGTCGACGACGTCGAAGCCCAGGCGGATCAGCTGCTCCTCGATGCGCTGGCGGGCCGGGCCGGTGATCGCCGAATCGCCCAGCGCGACCACCGCGATGCGCGGCGGCGGCGGCACCTGGCTGCGCGGCGGCTCGGCGCTGGCCACCTGGGCGGCAGCGGCCTTGCGCGGCGCGCCCGCTTCGGTGCTGTTCGGCGCGGCCGCCGTCGTCGCCTCATCCGCAGCCGCCAGCTTGGCGCCGACCACCGCGGCACTGGCGGCCGCAGTCGGTGCGGCGCTCTCCAGGGTATTGGCGGGGGCCGAAGGCTCGGCCTGGGTGTTCGCCTGCGCCGCCTCGACCGGCGGCGTCTGCACGGCCACCGCGCTGCCCACGGTATTGCCGCGCGCGGCGGCATCGGCGGCGATCAGAGCGGCGCTGCTGTCCGGCGACGCAGCACTGTGGGCTGCGGCATCAACGCTGGCCGTCTCCTTGGTCAGTGTCGTGGCCTCAGGTGCCGGCGTCGCCGCCGTGCTGCTGCCGACCGGATTGCTGGCGCGGCCAGCGGCCACGCCATCCGAATAGCTGCTGCCGACGAAACCGTCGTAGAAGCCGCTGACGAGGTTCAGCAGCGGCGCACGGAAGGCGAATACGCTGCCCGCGACCAGCAGCGCAAGACCCGCGGCGATGCCGATGGCCAGCTTGCCGCCACCGCCGCGCTTCTGCGCTTCCAGCACGGACGGCCGCGCTGGCGCGCGAGCGCGGGTGGCGCCATCCGTGACGGGTGCGGGTGCGGGTGCGGAAGCCGGCACCGGCGGCGGCGCCGAAGCAGGCGCGGGCGTGGCCACGCCGACGCCTGCCGCGCTCACCACCGGCGGCGGCGTGGGCGCCCGCTTGGGTTGCGAGGCCGGGGTGGGCGCGCCGACCACGGTGGCATCGGAGGCTGCCGGCTTCGCGGCCGGCAGCTTGAGCGCGCCGGTCTGCGCGACCAGCGGATGCGCCTGCAGCGCGGCGGCAAGGTCGTGGCAGTTCTGGAAGCGCTCGGCAGGGTCCTTGGCCAGCATCTTGCCGAGGATCGCCGCGGCCTGCGGATCGACCGCCTCGTTCAGCTGGCGCACGTCCGGAATCTCGGCCTTGACCACCTCCAGCATCAGGCCCAGCGGGCTCTCGTCGGAGAACGGCGTCTTCCCGCTCAGCATCTCGAACAGCACGATGCCCAGCGAGAACACGTCGGAGCGCTGGTCGACCGGCTTGCCCAGGCAGACCTCGGGTGAGAGATAGCCCGGCGTGCCGACGAACTCGCCGGTGCTGGTGAGCTTCTTGGAGAGATCCTGTGTAGCAAGGGCGATGCCGAAGTCGGCGATCTTGACCTGGCCGCGCGAGGACAGCATCAGGTTGCCGGGCTTGATGTCACGGTGGATCACCCCGGCGTCGTGCGCGGTGGCGAGGCCCTGCGCGGTCTGGTGCAGGATCTTCAGCGCCACCTCCGGCTGCAGGCGACCCTCGCGCTTCAGGAGACCTGACAGCGACTCGCCCTCGACGAACTCCATCACGAAGAAAGGCTGGCCGTTCTCCTGGCCGATGAAGTAGATCTGGATGATGTGCGGATCGTTCAGCGCCGCCATCGAGCGCGCTTCGCGCAGGAAGCGCTCGACCAGCTGCGGGTCGTGCGCCAGCGAAGGCGAAAGCTCCTTGATCGCGACGAAACGATTCAGCGCCGGCTCGAAGCCCTTGTAGACGACGCCCATGCCGCCGCGGCCCAGCTCCGCGACGATCTCGTAGTGGCCGAGGTGGGTCTTCATGGTCGCCTCCTGGGGCGACGGAGTGGTGACGGTCATGCTAGCACCGGCCTTTCGCGCTGGCCCCGCGGGATGCGGGCCTTGTGCCGGGTAGTACGCAGTGCGGCGATGCCACGCGACATTGCGGTCTGCGGCGTTGGCGGGCGTTCATTCCGCCGGCCGCACCGGCCCGACGCTTGGCCGGAGCGAAGCGCCCAGCGCCTACAATGCCGGCCTGTCCACGCCCCGGAGAATTCCATGGAAGCCAAGACCACCGACCTCTGCGACACCTACGGCGACGCCCTGCGGGTGGTCGAGGAGCCGCTTTCCGACTTCGGCGGCATCATCGCCTTCGGCGGCCCTGTACATACGATCCGCGCCTATGAAGACAACAGTCTGGTGCGTGCGGCGCTGTCCGAGCCGGGCCAGGGCCGCGTGCTGGTGGTCGACGGCGGCGGCTCGCTGAAGCGCGCCATGCTTGGCGACGAACTCGCCGCACTCGCGGTCAAGAACGACTGGGAAGGCATCGTCATCTTCGGCTGCGTGCGTGATTCCGCCGCGCTGGCCGAGCTGGAGATCGGCATCAAGGCGCTGGGCACCTGCCCGCGCAAGACCGACAAGAGCGGCCAGGGCCTGCGCGATGTGCCGGTGCGCATCGGCGGCGTCGACATCCGCCCCGGCGACTACCTGTACGCCGACGAGGACGGCATCGTGGTTTCGGCGAAGAGGCTGCAGGAAGCGGGCTGATGCCCGGGCGCCCCCGGGCCTGCTGCCAGCGTGCCCAGCGACCACGCTAGACTCGAGGCTCCATGCCGCACAGCCCGGGGGCATCGCGTCGTGTCGCAGCCAGACCCATCGAACTCCCCACCTGACGGGCGTCCGGCGGAGGCTCCGGACGCGCTGTTCGCGGCTGTGTACGAGCGACTCAAGGCCATGGCAGGCAAGCGCCTCGCTGGCGAGGCCTCGGCCACGCTCCAGACCACCGCGGTGGTCCATGAGCTGTACCTGCGGATGCATGCCGCAGGCGAGCTGCGCTTCAGCCACCGTGCCCAGTTCTTCGCGTATGCGGCGCGGGCGCTACGCCATCTGCTCAAGGATCGCGCCCGCGATCGCCTGCGCCTCAAGGCGGGGCATGGCTGGGTCGCCGTCACCCTTGAGTCGGACGATCTGCCCTTGGCCCTGGCCAGCGCCGAGGAGACCCTGGCCCTCGATGCCGCGCTGAGCGAACTGGCCGCGCTGGACGCACGCGCCGCCCAGGTCGTCGAGCTGCGTTACTTCGCAGGACTGTCCCTCGAAGACGTGGCCGAAAGCCTCGGCCTGGCCCGCCGCACCGTCGATCGCGACTGGCGCTTCGCCCGTGCCTTCCTGCATGAGCGGCTGGACTAGTCCGATGGCAGGCCTGCGCGGCTTCGACCCCGGACGCCCGGTGGCGGCCGCCGCTGCACGGGTCGGCCTTCCCGCGCAACCTCATGAGCCCGCGCCATGACGGCGGACTCGCCCACCGGCCCAGCGCCCGACCCGCTGCGCCTGCGCGCCCTGTTCGATGAGGCCCTCGAACAACCGGAAGCGCAACGCCTGGCCTGGGTGAACGCCCACATCAGCGCGCCCGAGGAGCGCGCGGCCCTGCTGCGGCTGCTGGCCGCCGACGGCCGCGCCGGCCTGCTCGACACGCCGGCGGAGCAGCGCGCCGCACGCCTGGGTCAGGCGGGGCACGGGACCCTCGACGGCTATGTCGGCGAGACGATCGGGCCCTACCGGCTGCTGCACCTTCTCGGACAGGGCGGCATGGCCGCGGTGTTCCTGGCCGAACGTGTCGATGGCGGCTTCCGCCAGAAGGTGGCAGTCAAGCTGCTTCGCCGGGGCCTGTTCTCGGAGCTGGAGCAGCGCATGTTCCGTCGCGAGCGCCAGGCGCTCGCGGCGCTGTCGCATCCCCACATCGCGCACCTGCTCGACGGCGGCGTGACCGCCGCCGGCGTGCCCTTTCTGGTGCTGGAGTACGTCGACGGCGTCGCCATCACCGAGCACGCCGCACGCACCCGGCTCGACCTGAAGGGCCGACTGCAGTTGTTCTGCGTGGTCTGCCGGGCGGTGCAGGCCGCGCACCGGCAGCTGATCGTGCATCGCGACATCAAGCCCTCGAACATCCTCGTCACCGCCGACGGCGAGGTGAAGCTGCTCGACTTCGGCATCGCCAAGCTGCTCGACGAAGGCGAGGAATTCGCCACTGGCACCGGGCTGGCGCCGCTGACGCCGGGCTACGCGGCGCCCGAGCAGCACGCCGGCGGTGCGGTGTCGACGGCGACCGACGTGTTTGCGCTCGGGGTACTGCTGCACGAGCTGCTGCTGGGACAACGGCCCGACACCCGCGCACCCGCTCGACCCGCGTCGTCGGAAGCCGCACGCGCCGGGCGCGCCGCCGCGCTGCCACCGGCCGCGCTGCGGCTGGCGCTGCGCGGCGATCTCGACAACATCCTGCGGATGGCGATGGACCCGGACCCGGCCCGGCGCTATGCCTCGGCCGGCGAACTGGCCGACGACATCGAGCGCCATCTCGACGCCCGGCCGGTGCGCGCCCATCCGCCGGCGCGGGGCTACCGGCTGCGCAAGTTCCTGCACCGCCATCGCGGCGGCGTGGCCCTGGCGATCAGCCTGCTGCTGCTGACCAGCACCGGCATCGGCGTCGTGCTGTGGCAGGCCGATCGCGCCCGTCAGGAAAGCGCGCGCGCCAACGCGGTCAGCGCCTTCATGCTGAATCTGTTCCAGGGCGCCCGCGCCAGTCTGCCGCGTGACGAGCGCCTGAGCCCGGAGCAGCTGGTGGCCGAAACGCGGCGCCAGCTTGCCGCCAGCAGCGAGCTCGACGCGGCCACACAGCTGGCGCTGTACCGCGCGGTCGCCGAGGTCGCGCTGTCGCTGTCGGCGTATGACGAGGCCGAAGCGGCGCTGGCCCAGGCAGAGGCCCAACTCGCCGACCGCAGCGAGCCCGCGGCGCTGGACGGTCTGCGACTGATCCGCGCCGAAGCCTGGCAACAGCAGGGGCGCTACCACGAGGCCGCCGAAGCGCTGCGCGACCTGCTGCCGCGGCTGCGCCTGACGGACACCGGCCAGGCCCTGCGAGCACTGGGCGTGCTGGCGCAGGCGGAGTTCGCCCTCGGCGAGCCTGAAGCCGCGGTCGAGCGTCAGCGCGAAGCCCTGCCCGTGGCGCTGCAGCACCACGGGGAGAGCAGCCTCGAAACGCTGCTGGCCGGGCTGGAGCTGGGCAACCTGCTCGCCGCCAGCCAGCGCTACCCGCAGGCCATCGAGGTACTGGAACCGCGACTGCAGCGCTGGCGGGACGCCGGACTTCCGGAAGACGACCGCTATGTGCGCGCGTTGGCCAGCCTCGCCGTGGCGCGCGACGGCATCGGCGACCTGTCCGACAGCGTCACGCGGCAGCGCGAGCTGCTGGCGCTGCGCCAGCGCATCCACAGCGCGCCGCATGCGGCCATCGCCCGCGCCCAGCGGGCGCTGGGCCAGGCACTGGCGCGCGGTCCCGGGCCGGAGGAGGCGCGGCGTCTGTTCGAAGAAGCGCTGGCGATGCAGCGCGTGGTGTATCCACGCGGCCATGTGGAGATCGCCATCACCCTCGATGCCTTGGGCGCTCTGGCGAGCGCCCAGCAGCGCCAGGAGGAGGCGATCGCGCTCTATCGGCAGGCGCTCGAACTGTGTGCGGAGCTGGTCGTTCGCGACGATGTCTGCGCCCGCTCGCGCAACAATCTGGGCCAGGTGTTCTATCGGGCCGATCGCCTCGATGAAGCCGAGACCGCGATGCGCGAAGCGCTGGCCGAGCGGCGACGCCTGTTCGGTGAGGACCACCCCACCATCGCCTACTCGCTGTCGACGCTTTCGAACGTCGCCACGCGGCGGCAGGACTACGCCGCGGCGCAGCAGCTCGCCCGCGACGCGCTCGACCTGCTCGAGCGGATCGGGCACGGCCGCTCACGAGAGGCCGCACTGATCCGGCACGGCTATGCCCAGGCCCTGCATCTGGGCGGGCGCTCACAGGACGGCCTCGCCGAAATCGAACGCACCTATGCCGACTGGCGTGCACTGGAGCCCGAGGGCCGTGTCCGCGCGCTGATGATCCTGGTCGACAAGGCGCGGATCCAGCGGGATCTCGGCGACCGCACCGGCATGGCGCAGACCTTCCGCGACGTCGAGGCGCTGGGCGTGGCGCCAGCCGAACTGCCCGAGCGCACCCGCCAGGTGATCGCGGAGCTGCAGGGCGGTTGACGCGCGAGGCGGCGGTGGCGGTGGCGGCGGTCGCCGCGCCGCTCGAACGGGGCATGTCGCAGTTTTGCGGCAAATGGCGTTCATCGAGGCGTACCCCCACCGAGGTCACGCCCATGCCTGCATCGCGCATCGCCGCCGCTCCCTGCCTGCTCATCGCTCTTGGCCTCAGCGCCCCCTCTGAGGCGGCGACCTATCGGGTCGGAGTCGGCGTGGGCTGCACGCATGCCAGCATCCAGTCCGCACTGGATGCGGCCGCCGCCAGCGCCGAGAACGATGTCGTTCTGATCACCCGCTCGGGGAACTGGACGGAACAGGCGCTGACCTTGAGCGTCACCAACCAGACGATCGACATCCGCGGTGGCTATGCGGCCTGCGCCGACGCCACGCCCGATGGTGTACGCACCCCCATCAGCGGGGCCGGCGGGGCGCAGGCTTCCGTCCTGAGAGTCGGCACCTCCGGCACCAACAGCAGCGTATCGCTCAGCGACCTCACCCTGAGCGGCGGCGACGCCACGGGCACATCGACCGCCGGCAATGGCGGCGGCCTGCAGTTCAGCGGCGCCGGCCAGCTGCAGCTGCTGCGCACCGTCCTCAGCGGCAACAGCGCCACCCGCGGGGGTGGCCTGCATGTGGCCGGCATCAACGGTGCCGCTCGCATCGTCTTGGGCGCCGGCAGCCAGATCATCGGCAATACGGCTAGCTCGGACGGCGGCGGCATCTATCTCGACCAGGCCAGCCTCGAGATGCACGCGGCCGACAGCCTGCTGTTCAACAACCGCGCCGAAGGCAGCGACGGTCGCGGCTATGGGGGTGGCCTGCTGATCCGCGCCGGCATGAGCTCCGCCAGCGCCAGCCTGCGCGGCGCAGGCGCCAACGGGCTCGCCAAGGTTCAGGGCAACCGCGCGCGCTACGGCGGCGGCGTGGCCGTGCTCGCGGAGGTGGGCAGCGCAGAGACCGCGCTGCTCGAAGCCGCGTCCAGTCAGCGCAGCGCCTTCCAGGCCAACAGCGCCGACGTGGCGGGTGGGGCGATCTATCTGAAGCCCTACGACGGCACGCAGAACAGCCTGGCCATCGCGCGGCTGGCGAACGTGCGGCTGTACGACAACATCGCACCCGACGGCGCGGCGATCTACATCGATACCGACATCGCGAGCGGGAGCCCGGGTGCTGGCGCCGAAGTGGAGATCGATCACGGCACTCTTGCTTCGGTCTGTCCGGTCGGCGACCACTGCTCGCTGATCGAAGGCAATGCCGCGCTCAACGCGGCCAGCCTGCCGTCAAGCGGCGCACTCGTACGCGTGCGCGAACTCGGCAGCCTGCGCGTCGCCGGCGGCGCGCCGAACACCATCGACCGCGGCGGGCCGTGGATCCGCGACAACGACGTCGGCCCGCTGTTCCGCGGCGACGAGTGCCTGCTGAGCCTGAACAACGCCCTGATCACCGGCAACATCGTGAGCACGCACGTGGTCAGCGGCAATTGCCCGCAGTTCGAGCTCGGCGACCTCACCATCGCCGGCAACACGATCAGCGGCTCGGCCATTTTCAATCTGCAGGGCGCCGCCAGCCTGCGCCGGTCGGTGCTCTGGCAGCCGGGCAAGCTGTCGATGCAGGGCACGGCGACACGCGATGTGGTCGACGTGGTCACCCAGGAAAGCGCCTCGATCGACACCGGCTTCCTGGCGTTCGTCACCCAGGCCAACCCGCGTTTCGTCGACCCGGCGCGCGACGACTACCGCCTGCGCGCCGGGTCGCCCGCGGTCGACTACGCCCCCGCCACGGGCAGCGCCGACCGCGATGCGCGCGGACAGCCGCGCGATGTCGACCTGCCCATCCGCACGAACTTCCCGCGCGGTCCGCGCGATCTCGGCGCACTGGAGCGGCAGAGCCTCGCGCCGCTGCTGCTGTTCGGGGATTTCGATGTCGCGGGCGATCTCGGCCTGTGGCCGGAAACCACCGCAGGCGCCTCGGTCTGGAGCGACGCGCAGAACGCCAGCGGCAGCGCGGGCTCCGGCGCCCTCCAAGCAAGTCTCGGCAACATCCCGCAGGCGCGAGTCACGGTGCGCCAGCAGTGCGTGCACCTGCCCGGCCCGGGTCGCTATGCGCTGAACGGTTGGGGCCGCTCGGTCGGCGCCACGATCAGCACGCGCGACTCCGTCCTGCTGCACTGGCAGCTGCGCCACAACGGGGGTGAGAACTGCACCCAGGGCAACGCGGACGTCTCTGGCGATCACTTCCTCACCAGCAGCGCGAGCTGGACGCAGCCGGCCACGCCCGCCGACATCCAGCTGCCGGACGTGGCCTGGACGCCGAACAGCTCGCTGACGGTCAGCCTGGTCGTGGTCGATGTCGGCGTCACCAGCCCCGCCGCCATCAACGGCTGGTTTGACGGCATCAGCCTCGCGGTGAGCCCGCTCGGCGATGCGCTGTTTGGCGACGGCTTCGAGTGACGCGGCAGGAAATCCGCGCGACACGCCTTCACCGCCCCCCACGCGACTCCGAGGACACCGCATGCACACTTTCCTTATCGAACGGGACATCGCCGGCGCCGGCGACCTCAGCCCCGCAGACCTGCAGGGCATCGCCAGCACGTCCTGCCGCGTGCTGGACGCACTCGGCCCCGGGATTGAATGGCTGCACAGCTACGTGACCGGCTCGCGCGTGTATTGCGTCTACCGCGCCGAGAACGAAGCCCTGATCCGCCGTCACGCCGAACTGGGCGGCTTCCCCCTGGACCGGATCGCCCGCGTTGAGGGTCTGATCAGCCCGGCCAGCGCCCGCTGAATGGCGCTCACGGGACCGCCGGCACGGATCTCGAGTGGGCGGTAGCCTGCGTCGCATGACCAGACCCGCCCTGCATCGCCCGTGGACCTCAGGTCTTTCGCTCGTGCTCGTGCTCGTGCTCGTGCTCGTGCTCGTGCTCGGACCCGCCGCCCTCGCCCAGGCCCCTGCGCCGCAAGCGACCCTGGTCGACGCTGCGCGTGCGCAGGTTGGGGTCACGCTCGGCTACGACGGCAGCTACCGCCGCCTCGACTATCCGGGCGGTGACGTGGCGATCGAAACCGGCGTCTGCACCGATGTCGTGGTCCGCGCCTTCCGCGCGCTCGGCCTCGATTTGCAGGTCGCGGTGCACGAGGACATGCGCGCGCACTTCGCGCACTACCCGCAACACTGGGGACTACGCGGCCCCGATCGCAATATCGACCACCGCCGCGTGCCCAACCTGGAAACCTGGCTGCACCGTCAGGGCACGGCACTGCCGGTGTCTGCGGATCCCGCCGACTATCAGCCCGGCGACATCGTCAGCTGGCGGCTGCCGGGCGGCCTGCCGCACATCGGCATCGTCTCGGACCAGCGCAGCGACGGCCGGCCGCTGATCCTGCACAACATCGGCGACGGCACCCGCGAGGAGGACGTGCTCTTCGCCTACCGCATCGAAGGCCATTTCCGCTGGCGAGCGGACGAGGCGGTGCACGCGCGGCCGGCGCTGGCGGCGCCTGCCACCCCACGCGCCGGCATGCTGGCCAAGCTGAAGGCCGGCATCGCCCGCTGAGCCCGCGGGCAACGGGGTCCGAATCCGGCGAGTCGGTGGCGGCGACTGGCCTTAGGCTGTGCCCATGCCATCCCTTCCGCCCCCGCCCGATGCCGTCTGCGAACAGGCCCGCCTGTCACGCGATGCGCGCTTCGACGGGCTGTTCTTCACTGCCGTGCGCTCGACCGGCATCTATTGCCGGCCGGTGTGCCCGGCGCCGCCGCCAAAGCCCCGCAACGTCCGCTACTACGCCAGCGCGGCCGCCGCCGAAGCCGATGGCTACCGCCCCTGCCTGCGCTGCCGGCCCGAGCTGTCGCCCGCTGCGGGCCCGTGGCGACGCGGCGAGGCGGTCTTGGGCCGGGCCCTGCGCCTGATCGATCAAGGCGCGCTCGAAGGGGCCGGCGTGCCTGCGCTGGCTGAGCGGCTGCACGTCGGCGAACGCCAGCTGCGACGACTGTTCACCCGCTCGCTGGGCGTTTCACCGCTGCAGGTCGAGGGCACCCGCCGCCTGCTGTTCGCCAAGCAGCTGCTCACCGAAACCGCGCTGCCGGTGACCGAGGTCGCCCTGGCCGCGGGCTTCGCCAGCCTGCGCCGCTTCAATGCGGCCTTCCTGCAGGCCTACGGGCTGGCACCCAGCCGGCTTCGACGCGCCGAGGACAGCGCCGGCGAAGCGTCTGCGGGCGGCCCACTCGTCCTGCGCCTTAACTACCGGCCGCCCTACGACTTCGCGGCCACTCTGGCCTTCCTGCGGGGCCGTGCCCTGGACGGGCTGGAGCAGGTGGACGCGAGCCGCTATGCGCGCGAGATCGACGTCGGAAGCGGTGCCTGGCTGCAGGTCTCGGCCGCGACGGCGGTCAGCGATGCGCTGCGGCTCGAGCTGCACGGCGTGCCGGCCAGCGCGCTGCGCGAGGTCGTGCAGCGGGTGCGGCGGATGTTCGACCTGGACGCCGAACCCGCCGCCATCGCTTCGGTACTGGGTCGCGATGCGCGTCTGGCGCCGCTGCTGCAGACGCGGCCCGGGCTACGGCTGCCCAGCGGCTGGGACGGCTTCGAAATCGCCGTGCGTGCGGTGATCGGCCAGCAGATCAGCGTGGCCGGCGCGCGCACCCTGACCCAGCGGCTGCTGCAGCGCTGCGGGCAGCCCCTGCCCGAGCCCTTGCGGGCGCAAGGCTTCAGCCATCGCTTTCCGAGACCCGCCGAGCTCGCCGCAGCGGATCTCGAGGGCCTGGGTCTGACCGGCGCACGTCAGCGCACCCTGCGGGCGCTGGCGCAGGCCGTCGTCGAGGGGCGCCTCGATTTCGATCCCAGCCAGCCGCTTGAACCCTTCATCGAACGCTGCGTCGCCTTGCCTGGCATCGGCCCGTGGACGGCGCACTACCTGGCGCTGCGCGCGCTGGGACATCCCGATGCCTTTCCCAGCGGCGACCTGGTGCTGCAGAAGGCGCTGCCGAATGACGGCGGCCGTCTGTCGGCGGCCGCGCTGGCGAGCCGCGCGGACGCCTGGCGCCCATGGCGCAGCTACGCGGTGATCCACCTCTGGCAGGCGGCGGCCCATGGAGACTGACATGCCCATCCACTACCTGAGCCTGGCAAGCCCGATCGGCCGGCTCACCGTGGCGGCCAGCGCGACCGCGCTGCACGCCATCGAGTTCGAGCACAACCGCCATGCGCAGCCCCGCGCCCATTGGGTCAGCGGCGAAACGCCGCTGCTGCGGCACGCCGCGGATCAGCTGCACGAATACTTCGCGGGCCGGCGTCGCCGGTTCGAACTGCCGCTGGCGCCGCAGGGCACGGAGTTCCAGCGCGCCGCCTGGCAGGCGCTGGCCGCAATCCCGTTTGGCGAGACCCGCAGCTATGCCCAGCAGGCCGCGGCCCTGGGCAAGCCCGCGGCCACCCGCGCCGTGGGCGCCGCGAACGGCCGCAACCCCTTGCCAATCGTGCTGCCCTGCCATCGCGTGATCGGCGCGAACGGCGCACTGACCGGCTTCGGCGGGGGTATCGAGATCAAGCGCTGGCTGCTGGCGCACGAGGCGGGCACGGGCTTCGCGCTGGGCTGAGCGCGCAGTCGAAGCAGGGATGCCCTTGCTGCGCAGGTCCTGGTCGATCATGTGCAAGGGCGGCCCCGTGTCGCCACGGTCACGCTGCGACGACAGAAACACACAGCCCCGCTCAAGGCGGGGCTGTGTGTTTGCGCATGACGGTTGTCAGCGGCTCATCCGCGCCGCCGCAGCTGCAGTCCGGCGACACCGAACATGAGCAGTACCAGACTCAACAGGGCCCAGGGCGCATCCACCGGCACCATCGCGGGGCGCGGATTCGAGGGCGGTGTGGGGCCGATGTTGTCCTCGTTGTTCGGATCGATCGGATCGAACTGGTCGGCGCGCACCGTCGCCACGTTGAGGTAGTTGCCGAACGCGCGCACCCGCACCTGCATCACCAGGGTCTCGGTCTGGCCCACGGCGAGGTTGCCCAGCGTCCACAGCGGCGCGCTGTAGCTGCCACGGCTGGGCGTGACGCCCAGCAGGTCGTAGCCCGAGGGCAAGGCGTCGGTCACCACCACATTCGTCGCCGCATCCGGGCCGTTGTTGCGCACCTGCACGGTGAAGTTGATGACCTGGCCGAAGCTCGGCGTCATCTGGTCCAGCGTCTTGATGACCTGCAGGTCCGCCAGCGCCAGCGGATGCGCAGTCGTGCAAGGCGAGCAGACCGGATCGGGGTCGCCACCGTTGCCGCTGATCGTGACGCTGTTGGTGACCGTGCCGGTCGCACCGGCCTGAACCGTCGCCGTGTAGCTCAGGCTGTAGCTGCCCACCGGCGTGCCGTCCGGCAGGCTGCAGACCAGCGGCTCGCCTGCGCCGCAGGTGAACGGGCCGGCCGTGACCGCGCCGCGCAGCAGACCTGCGCCCAGGGTGTCGGTAAGCTGGAAGGCCGCCGTCAGCGGCGCATCCGAGACCGTCGCCTGCAGGGTGTAGGTGATCGTGTTGCCTACCACGACCAGGCTGCCGTTGGCTGGGTTGGCCGTCTTCGCCAGCGTCACGTTCGGGCCGGGAACAGGCGTGGTGATCGTGCTGCTGCAGCGCGCCGCCGCCGGGCAGCCCGGGTCGCCACCGCCGCCCACCGTCGCCGTGTTCTGCACGCTCGGAATCGCTGCCGCCGTCGGCGTCACCGGGATCACGAAGCTGACCGTCGCGTTGACCGCGAGACCCGCCGCGATCGTGCAGCTCACGGTCTGGCCGACATTCGTACAGCCCGCCGGCAGCGTGCCCAGGCTCAGGCTCGCCGGCACCACGTCGGTCACCGTGGCATCGGCCGTGGTGGCGGCCGTACCGGTGTTCTGCACGCTCAGCGTGTAGCTGGCCGGCGTGCCGACCACGAAGCTCGCCGCACTGGCCGTCTTGGTGATGGTCAGCGCCGGCGAGTTCACCGGGGTGTCGATCGTGCTCGTGCAGCGCGGCAGGCCCGGGCAGCCCGGATCGCCACCGCCACCCACACTGGCCGTGTTCTGCACGCTCGGAGTCGCGGCTGCCGTCGGCGTCACCGGGATCACGAAGCTGACCGTCGCGTTGACCGCCAAGCCCGCTGCGATCGTGCAGCTCACCGTCTGGCCGGTCGCCGAGCAGTTGGCCGGCAGCGTGCCAATCGTCAGGCTCGCCGGCACCACGTCGGTCACCGTCGCCACGGCTGTCGTCGCCGCCGTGCCGGTGTTCTGCACGCTCAGCGTGTAGCTCGCAGGCGTACCGACCACGAAGCTCGCCGCGCTGGCCGTCTTGGTGATCGTCAGCGCCGGCGAGTTCACCGGGGTATCGATCGTGCTGCTGCAGCGCGCCGCCGCAGGACAGCCCGGATCGCCACCGCCGCCCACGCTGGCCGTGTTCTGCACGCTCGGAGTCGCGGCTGCCGTCGGCGTCACCGGAATCACGAAGCTGACCGTCGCGTTGACCGCCAGACCCGCTGCGATCGTGCAGCTCACCGTCTGGCCGCTTGCCGAGCAGTTGGCCGGCAGCGTGCCAATCGTCAGGCTCGCCGGCACCACGTCGGTCACCGTCGCCACGGCTGTCGTCGCCGCCGTGCCGGTGTTCTGCACGCTCAGCGTGTAGCTGGCCGGCGTGCCGACCACGAAGCTCGCCGCGCTGGCCGTCTTGGTGATCGTGAGCTGCGGTGCATCCACAGGCGTCACCACCGTACTGCTGCAGCGCGCCGCCGCAGGACAGGTCGGATCACCGCCGCCGCTGACCGTCGCCGTGTTGCTCACACTCGGAACGGCCGACACCGTCGGCGTCACCGGGATCACGAAGCTCGCGCTGCCGCCCGCGGCGAGGCTCGCCGGAATCGTACAGGTCACGGTCTGGCCTGCGGCTGTGCAGCCGGCAGGCAGGGTGCCGATCGTCAGGCCGTTCGGAATCGTGTCGGTGATTGTGCTGACTGCGGTGGTGGCCGCCGTGCCGGTGTTCTGCACGCTCAGCGTGTAGCTGGCTGGCGTGCCGACCACGAAGCTCGCCGCGCTGGCCGTCTTGGTGATCGTGAGCTGCGGTGCATCCACAGGTGTCACCACCGTACTGCTGCAGCGCGCCGCCGCAGGACAGGTCGGATCACCGCCACCGCTGACCGTCGCCGTGTTGCTCACACTTGGAACAGCGGCCAGCGTCGGCGTCACCGGAATCACGAAGCTTGTGCTGGCGCCAGCAGGAAGACCCGCGGGCACCGTACAGGTCACCGTCTGGCCCGCGGCCGAGCAGCCAGCGGGCGGCGTGCCGAGGGTCAGGCCGCTGGGAATGGTGTCGGTGATCGTCGCCGCCGCCGTGGTCGGTGAACTGCTGGTGTTGCTCAAGCTCAAGGTGTAGCTGGCCGGCACACCGACGGTGAAGCTGGCGGCGCTGGCGGTCTTCACCAGGGTCAGCTGGGGTGCGATCACGGGGTGCGTGGTGCTGCAGGGGGAGCAGACCGGATCCGGGTCACCACCGTTGCCGGTGATCACGACCGCGTTGGCCACCGAGCCCACCGCCGAGGCATTCACCGTGGCCGTGTAGGACAGTGCGTAAGTACCCACAGCGGTGCCGGCAGGCAGGCTGCACAGCAGCGGATTCGCGCCACTGCAGGTGAAGGGCCCCGCCGTCACGGTGCCCAGCGTGAGCCCCGTGCCGAGAGTGTCGGCGAGCTGGAAGCTGCTGACGAGGCTGCCACCGCTGACGACTACCTGCACGTTGTAGGTGATCGAGCCACCGATCGAAACCGCGGTGCCCGTGACGGGGGCAGCGACTTTGCTGACCACCACTTCGGGCTGAGCCTGGATCAGAGTGCTGCCGTTCGCCGTGTTGTTCGTGGCGCTGGTTTCCGGCGTCGATGTGCTGATGCTGGACGACACCGGAACGGTGCCCGGAGCGGGCGCGGTGTACTGGAAGTTCAGGCTGAAGCCGTCGCCCGGGTCGAGGCTGGCCGGCAAGCCGGTGAAGCTCACCACGCAGGTGCCTGGGTCAAGGCTGAAGGTGGCGGGGGCAATGCCGGGGAAGTCGATCCCCGCAGGACAGTTGCCGGGGCTGCCGATGGTCACGCTGTAGACCAGGCCGTCGGCCGTCGAGGTCGCGGCACCGAGGTTGCTGAAGCTCACCGTTCCCGACACGGTCGATCCAGTGACCGCCGACGCCGGGACAGTCACGGTCGTCGCCACGTCGGCCACGATGATGTCGGTGCTGCCGCTGGCGCTGTTCGGCGCGATCTGACCGGGCGCCTCGTTGGTCGCGCTGATCGTCGTCTGCACCACCTGCGGCCCGCTGTTGGGGGCCGGATAGTTGAACTCGAACACCAGCTGCGAGGTGGGTTGGATGGCGGCAGGCAGCGTTGCGGGCATGCCCGCGAAGGTGACCACGCAGGTGGCCGGGTCATAGCCCGCCACCGTGACGCCAGGCGGCAGCGCGGTGAAGTTCACGCTGGCGGGGCAGTTCCCCGGGGTGCCGATGCGCGCGGTGTAGCTCACGCCGTTCGCGTCGGTGTCGCCCGCGTTGAAGAACACCAGGGTGCCGAACACGGTCTGGCCAGGGAAGGCGCTGTTGTCGACCGTGACCACCGTGCCCACGTCCGCCCCCACCACCGGTCCCACCACGATCACCGGCTCCGAGATCGAGGGCGTGCGCTCCAGCGCCCACAGGTCCAGGCCCTTGGCAGTGCCGAAGTGGGTCGCGGCAGCACTCACGCAGTCGGTGTTCGGGTCATTGCTGGCCTGGGGATAGAAGCGGTAGTAGATGCCGGCGCCGTTGAAGTTCGAATCGCTTGAGTCCACGCCAAGCAGCGAATGATTCGGCGTCGGCTGCACCTGCAGATTGCCGGCGCCACAGAGGTGGCCATTGAGCTGGCCCACGGCCGTGCCATTGCGGGTCACATAGCCACGGTCGTCGAAATAGACGATGGCGTCCTGCGAGCCGTTGAGCTTGCGCACCGTGGGCCCGCCCAGCGCCATGCCCTCGGTGTCGATGATCGGGAAGTGCACTTCGCCGTTGCGGCCGGCAATGCGGTAGCGATAGCCCGAGCCCACCGGGAACAGCGCGCCCGAGTTGTCGCGGCCGTTCCACCACACCGTGTGGGTGCCGGAGAGGGCGTTGCCGGTCAGCACTTTGTTGACGGGATTGGCCGGATCGAAATCGACGCCGTCGCGGCTGACCACGATCTCGTAGGTCAGCGTATTGACGGTGGAGAACGTGAAGACGCCGCCCGCCCCCAGGGTGGTGGTGTCATTGCTGACCGTGCCGGTGAAGCTGACGCTGCTGAGCTGGGGCACCGGCGGCACGGCGGGCAGCCCCAAGGCGCCGAGCACGCGCTCGACCTCGGCGTCATTGGGTCCGGTATCGCGCACGTCCGAGAAGAACATCGGGTACTGCGGCGCCTGCGCGGACACGCCGCTACCGGCCGGCAGGATGTTGGTGGCCAGCTGGTTGTCACCACGCACGCTCTTGTACAGCGGCGCCCCGCCGTCGAGAAACCCCGCACGGTTGGCGTAGAGCGCGTAGGCGAACGGGTCCAGCGCATTCATGCGCTGCTCGTAGCGGTAGCCGTCCTCGGTGATGTAGTACAGGGCATGGAACACCCGTCCAGCGACGCCATTGCCGCCGGTGCGGCCGATCCAGGCGTAGGTGAACAGGCGACCGTTGATGTCGGTGCGGGTATTGGCGGCAGCTCGCACCTGAACCTCCCAGGCCGACACCTGGTTCGCCAGGATCTGCGGCGCATTCTGGGCAGGGGTGGCGGCCAGGATCTGGGTGCCCGACGTCGCCCCCGTGAAGCGCACGCCATAGATGCCGCTGACCGGCGCCCGATAGGCGCAGGGGAGCCAGCCATCGGCGGCAGTGACCGTGCCATCGGCGCTGTTGGGGCCGGCGAGCTCGGCCGCGCGCGTGGCGATGGTGCCGCGGCCGGTGCCGCCAAAGCTGCCGGCAGGCGGACTGTTCGAGGAACAGGTGAAGTCCGCGCTGGCCGGAATCGATTCCAGGCCGCGCGCTCCGAACGGCTGCGGGTTGTAGACGAAGATGTCGCCGCCATTGCTGCGGTTGCGCGAGCCCAGCAGGATGAACTCACCCGCCTGCGCGTAGACGTAGAGGAACTGGCGGTTCCTCGCCACGCCGGCGTAGGCATTGTCGTTGGTGAGGTCCATGGGCGCGCGCGCGCCCGCGGCGGGGTAGCTTGCCGGGAACAGCGAACGGCTGCCTTCGGCGAGCGCGACGAGTGGCAAGGCCAGCGCGATCAGCAGCAGAAACAGAGGAACGAACGCGGTCGAGCGGGGCCGGGGGGCCCCGTGCAGGAAGGCGGGCAGGTGCATGCAGACTCCGATGGGAGGTGGGGATCGGGCCTGACCTTCTTCAGGAGGCGTTGCCCGGGGCGCGAACTGTGCGCGAATCGACAGCACGAATCGCGCCACACAGTGTGCCCGAGCCGGAAAAACCGGCAAACGATTGTGATTTGGGCGCTCGCCGGCGCTGGAAGGCGGGTTTTTGTAGGGAAAACACCTACACGCGGCGAGGCCGGCGCCGGTCTTGGCCGCCGCAGCCCGCGGGCCTGCCGGCGGTCCCCCGGCCACGCAGCAAGGGTCCGCCGCGCGACCCGAGGGGTGACGCAGGGCGTCATCTGTCGACGTGCGAGCGCGTGCCGCGGAGCCCCTCCCCACCGAGCATCCGCCCGCCCAGGAGCCGGTCGCGCCGGCTCGCCTCAGCGCGCCCTCAGGCGCGCCCGCGCAGCCAGTCGAGCAGCGCCTCCGGCTCCAGTGGACGACTGTGCAGGAAGCCCTGCAGCTGGGCGCAGCCCAGTCCGCCCAGCAGGGCCTGCTGGGCTTCGGTTTCGACGCCCTCGGCCAAGGTGGACAGCTCCAGCGAGCGCGCTAGCGTCAGGATGCTGCGGACGATGGCAGCCGCGCCGTGGTCCTGCGGCAGATTGGCGACGAAGCTGCGGTCCACCTTCAGCTTGGTCAGCGGGAAGCGGTGCAGGTAGGCGAGGCTGGACCAGCCGGTGCCAAAGTCGTCGATGCTGAGGCCCAGCCCCAGCGCCGCCAGGGCCTGCAGTTGCCCGGCCGTGGCCTCGGTGTGCTCCATCAGGGTGGACTCGGTGATCTCCAGCTCGATCCCGCGGCCGTCGAGGCCATGGCTCTGCAGGGCGTGGGCGAAGCGGACCGGCAGATCGCCGTGGCGGAACTGGTCGGGCGAGACGTTGAGGCTCATGAACAGCCGGCCATGACCCTGCGCCTGCAGCCAGGCCTTGAGCCGGCAGGCCTCCTCGATCACGAAACCGCCGATCGCCACGATCAGACCGGATTCCTCGGCTACCGGCACGAAGCGCGCCGGCGCCACTTCGCCCAGCTCGGGATGGCGCCAGCGCAGCAGGGCCTCGACGCCGAGCACGCGATGGGGTGGGCGCGCATCGACGATCGGCTGCAGTACCAGGCGCAACTGTCCGCGCGCCAGCGCCCGCGCCAGTTCGCGCTGCAGGCGCACCTGGTAGGCGACGCGCTCGCCCATGGTCGGGTCGTAGATCGACACCCCGCGCCCGTCGCCGGCCATGGCGAGGTCGGCGCAGCGCAGCAGGGCCTCGCCGTCGGCGGCGTCGCGCGGATAGCGGGCGAAGCCGGCGCGCACCTCCAGATCGAACTCGATGCCGACCACCGCCAGCGGCGTGCACTGGGCGCGGGCCAGCCGGTCGAGCACCTCTGACTGCAGGGCATCGCCCCGCGCCTCGGCGCCGGCCGGGAGATCGATCAGCAGGGCGAACTCGTTCTGGCCGAAGTGGGCAACGTGATGTTCGATGCCCTGGAAACATTCGGCCAAGCGCTCCACCACCTGGCCCAGCAGGGCGTGCCCATGGGCCATGCCGAACACCTCGCGGAACTCGCTGAAGCGCTCGACGCGCAGGCGCAGCAACATCAGCGGATAGGCTGGACCGCGCTCCATCCAGCGCTGGGCGGCCAGCAGCAGGCCGCGCTCGTTCAGCGCGCCGGTGACCGGATCGTGCTCGGCGAAATAGCGGCTCTGCTGCTCGCGCCGATGGCGCTCACCGATGTCCGAGGCGATCTCCGAGACACCGACGCAGCGGCCGTCGCGATCCGTGATCGCCGACATCGACAGCAGGACCCAGGCCTCGCTGCCATCGCGACAGAGACGGCGGCTCTCGATGTGCTGCAGGGTTTCGCCGGCCAGCACGCGCTGCAGCCGCGCCGCGGCATCCGCCTTCATTGCCTCGGGTACCAGCAGGTCGACCGGACGCCCCAGCACCTCGGACTCGCGGAACCCGTACAGCAGCTCGGCGCCATGGTTCCAGCTGACGATATGGCCGCTGGGATCCAGCGAGAGAATCGCATCGCCCGAGCTGCGCACGATCGAAGCGAGCCGCTCGGAGGCCTGGTGCTGGCCCTCGCGCTCGGTGATGTCGATCGAGATGCCGCCCACCAGGCGCACGCCCTTGCGCTCGCCCAGCGGGAACTTGAAGGTCTCGAACAGGCCGCTGCTGCCATCGGCGCGCAGGCCCGGCTCGAGCATGCGCTCGGCTTGACCCGACTCGATCACCCGAAGATTGTTGCGCAGGTAGATCTCGGTGAGTTCGGGCGCGAACACGCGCGTCATCGCGATGGGCAATTCACCCACGCCCTGCTCCTGCATCAAGCGCAGGTAGGCTTCGTTGGCGGCCAGGGTCAGGCCCTGCTCGTCGCCGATCCAGGCAAAGCCCGGGCAGTTGTCGAGGAAGGCCTGCAGCATGGTCTCGCGCTGCCTGAGGTCGAGTTCGGCCGTCTTGCGCGCAGTGATGTTCTCGGCGGTGATCGCCACGCCGTCGTTCAGCGGCACGATCTGATGGCGCATCCAGCGCAGCTCGGGCGGGTGCTCGGCGACCTCGAACTCCTCGACGAAGGGCAGGCCGCTGGCCAGCACGCGTCGGCAGTTGTCGATCAGCACCCCGGTGCGGCTGCCGGGAACGCACTCGCGGATGGTCTGCCCGATCAGGCTCTCCGGCGCGGCCCGCAGCAGCTCGCCCCCCATGCGGTTCGCATACTCGACCCGGAAATCCAGCACCTCGCCCGCCTCGCCGTGCACCGCCGAGGTGATGTACAGCGCCGCCAGCGCGCTGGCCGCCGCACCCTCGAACCACTCGGCAAGGCGCGCGCGCTCGCTGCGCACTGCGCGGGCTTCGGTGAGGTCGGCCTGCAGGAACAGGAAGCCGCGCAGGCCCCCGGCCTCGCCGCGCAGCGGCAGCAGGCGGCTGCGCAGGCTCAGCGGCGTACCGTCACGGCGCCGCGTCTCCAGCTCGACCTCAGTGGCCTGGCCCTGCAGAAACGCGGCGCGGATCTGGGCGAGGGTAGCCTGGGCAGTGCCAGCGCCGCCTAGCGCCCGCAAGGGCTGGCCGAGCACCTCGGCGCGCCGCCAGCCGGTGCAGCGCTCGAAGGCCGCATTCACATAGCGCACGTAGGGCCCGCCGGCGCCGGCCTCGCCGCGCTCGGCATCCGTGACCATGACCAGTTCCTCGAGGTACTCGAGGCAGTGCAGCGCCCACTGGAGGTCGAACTGGGTCTGGGTATTCATGCGGCTCCCCGTGAGCCGCCATGGTGGACCGCGCCCGCCGCCGAGTCCACGCGGTTCGATCAATTCCTGCCCGGGATATTCCCTACACGCAGGCCCGGACTGACGCGGGCGCCGGGCATCGACATGCGGCAACACGGATCAAGCCTCTCCTGGCCTCGATCCGTGCTCGCGAGTCCGGCACAGGTCCCGACGCGTTCGGCCGCTCCACGGCGACGCCGTCGCTTCGCTCGGTCGCGCTGGATCAAGCACCGCATGCTCGATCCGCGGGCGCGCCCTCCATGGCGCGCGGCAACGCCGGATTCTTCAGCGTCGCCTCAAGGTTCGAAGCCATTGGCGAAGATCGACACCGGCACCGGCAGGGCCAGCCAGACATCCCACAGCTGCTGCTCAGCGAAGGCACCGACCGGTCGGGGATCGGGCCCGAAAGCGATGCGCCCGACGTGGCTGCGCTGGGTGGTCTCGCTGTCGCGGATCATCTCGCTGCGCGTGCTGCTGGCGCAGGCGGCGTCACTGCACTGCCACCAGCCGCCGCTGCCGAGCGTACCGCTGCCGTACGCCGGCACGTCTCCACTGCGCAGGACCAGCTGGCTGGCCACATCGAAGGGATTCGGCAGGGCGATGCGCGATGCGCTCGAACAGCTGGCATCCGCGCAGATCAGCAGGTTTCGCGCGCCGGCGAAGGTGTTCTCCAGCAGCACCGGGCGATGGTCCGCGCGCACCGCGATGGCGCCGCCGTTGAACACCGGCTCCGTGCCCGGGCTGTGGACGGTGGCGCTGCTGCACTCGATGTCGTCGCAGCGGGCCACCCGCAGCGCTCCCGCCGAAGTGCTCGGCGTCGGCTGGCTGGAGACGCTCCAGGTCACCACCGGCCGGCCGTCGCTGCCGATGGCGAGGCCCAAGCCGGACAGCGACGTCGCCTGCTGCGAGGGATCCGGCTCGTCGGCCAGCAGTCGCGTCTGCCCGCTGCTGCAGTTCACGTCGGCGCAGGAGAACAGATGCACGGTGTTGGCGCTGCGGCTCATGTACAGCATCAGCGGCCGGCCGTCGGGGCGGATCGCCAGCTCGGTGAAGTCGCCGGTGCCGTTGCCGGAACCGCTCACCTCCCGATGCGTGCCCGTGCTGCAGTCGGCGTCCGCGCAGTCCCAGGCGGCGCTGCCGCCGACGCTGGAGTAGTAGGCGAAGGGGCGGCCATCGGGGCGGATCGCAATCGACGGCCTCGATGCATCGGCGTTGAAACCGCCAGTCTCGCGATAGCTCACCGAACTGCACAGGCGATCCGCGCACACGCCGATGCGCGGCCGGCGCAGCTTGGTCCAGATCGCCACCGGACGGCCGTCCGCACGCACCGCCACATCGGGCGCAAAGGCCGGCACGCCGTTGGCGATGCGGCGAATCAGCGCGGTGCAGGCCGTGGTGGTGCACTGGGCCGAGCGCACCTCGCTCAGCACGGCATCCTGGTACTGGATGAGCGGACGTCCGCCCGCATAGGCCAGGGCGACGCTGGTCGGTCCGAAGCCGGGGCCGCTTTCCAAGATGAGACGCTGCGGGGCGCTGCAGGAGGCGTCGTTGCAGACCGTGGCCAGGAGCGCCCCGGCGGCGGGCTGATGGTGGCTGACCAGCAGGTTGCCGTTCGGCAGCCGCGTGGCCGAGGGCGCAAAGCCCCGACCTGCCCCGATCAGCGTCGACTGTGTTGCCAGCCCGCAGACGATGTCGGTGCAGCGCAGGCGCTCGAGCGTGCCGGCGGCGCCGCCGCGGAACACCAGATCGACGAAAACGCCGGCTTCAAGGGTGATCGAGGCATCTCCACCGGGGCCGATCGAAAAGGATTGGAAGTCGCCGGCGCCAAACGGCGCGACGCCGCGCGCCAGGCGCAGTTCGCCGCTGCTGCTGTCGTCGTAGGCGATCCACAGGGCGGTGTTGGCGAAGGCCATCGTCGGGTTGCGGCCGCGATCGCCCAAGCCGTCGACGACGATGCTGCTGCCACTGTCGCAGGCCGCGCTGGCGCAGCGGTACAGGCGCAGATCGCCGTTCGTGGCGTCGTAGTAGGCGATGAAGGGGAAGCCGGTGGCGGGGTCGATCGCCGTCGCGGTGCCGACGCCGACGTCGTTGACCGTATCGAGCACGCGCAGGATGGCCGAGTTGCAGGAGGAATCGAAGCAGTCGACCGCCTCCAGGTCACCGCGGGTCGCGTTGTAGAAGGCCGCGAACGGACGCTGTGTCAGGGCACCGCGGCGCGCGGCGCTGACGAAGCGACCGCGGTCGTCACCGTCGGTGAGACGGATCTCGGGCGCGCAGCCATCGCCGCAGGGCCCGGCATACAGGGCGCGCTCGTTGGCCAGATAGTGGAAGCCGGTCCATTGCTCGGTGTTGACGAAGGGCGTTACCGCCAGGTGCTCACCGAAATCGTCCTGCCCGTCCAGCAGCCGGACCACATAGCCCGGCGCCGGCTGCGACTGCGCCCACAGCGCCACAGGAGCCAGCAGGGTGCAGAGCCATAGCCACAGCAGGCCCGCCTTAAGGCCCCGTCCCTTGTTTCCCGCCTCGATGCGCATCGCCCGCCACTCCTGCTGGAATCGGGGCGCCGCGCGCCCCTGCGGCTGGGTTTTACGGCGAAGCGGCGACGAACGTGTCAGAGCCTGGCAGCGGCGGAGCCCGCAGCGAATGCTCCTGGCCAGCGCTGGCCCATCGCTTCGCCCGACGTGGGCGAGCGCCTCAGCCCCTGTTCGCGTCGACAGCATCGACGCGCGCTGGCCCCGCCGGCGTCGCGAGTCGTTTCGGCAGCGCCCGATGGCACAACTATCTGGACAGTGCGGTGCTCATGGAGCCTCGAAACCGTCGGCGAACAGGGCATCGGGGCGCGACTCTGCCAACCCGCTCCAGAAGCCACCGCGCAGGCGAAATGTCCCGCCGGAGGCCGCCGTGGATGTCGCCTCGGGCTGACCGACCGTAGCGCGCAGGACGAAGGTGCCGCCGCTGCTGCGCCCGCCGCCGGCGGCGACCACATCGCGGCGCAGATCGTAGGACTGCGCGCCGAGGTCGGCCGCCGCGACCAGCAGCACCATGAGACCGAACGGGGACGCCTTCACTGGCAGTTCGCCGAGTTGCACAACAGCAGGCGGATCGTGCCGCTGCTGCCGGGATAGGCGATCACCGGCCGACCGTCGGCGCGCAGCGCGAGCGCGATTTCGCTGTCGAAGAACGATGCGTTCGGCACCTGGTCGACCGCGCGCGCGGTGCCGCCGCTGCATTGCACGTTGGCACAGTCGAAAACCTTGATCGCGCCCAACTGGGTTCCATAGACGATCAAGGGCCGGCCATCGGCGCGCAGGGCGATCGCCGAGGCGCTGATCGGCTCACCGCTGTCGAGCGGACGGTCGCTGGCGCTGCTGCAGGCGGCATCGTTGCAATCGTGCAGGGTCGGACCGCTGTTGAGCAGCAGCGGGCGGTTGTCGGCGCGCACCGCCAGCCCCAGCAGAAAGCGGATCGAGTTACCGCCACCCAGCGGGCGGACCGTGCCGCTGCTGCAGGTGGCGTCGTTGCAGTCGTACAGGCCGTGTGCGCCGCCGTTGTAGTTGCGCAGCGCCAGCACCGCGGTGCCATTGGGGCGCATCCGGATCGCGCCGGGAGATAGCCCGGGCCCGGCAGTCAGCGTGCGCACGCTGCCGCTGGCACAGCCCGGATCGTTGCAGGCGTACAGCCGCGACTGCCCGCTGGCGAACTCGAAGTAGCTCACCATCGGGCTGTTGTCGGCGCGCACCGTGATACCGCTGAAGGTGCCGATGCTGCCGCTGTCGAGCGTGCGCTGGGTGCGGCTGGTGCAGGTGGCGTCGTTGCAGATCACCAGAAGCTGGTGGGAGCCGCTGCCGACCGCCACCACCGGCAGGCCGTCGCTGCGCAGGGCCATCGCGCCGTCGACGCCGAGGTTGAGGTTGCGCGAGGTGCCGCTGCTGCAGTCGACATCGGCGCAGTCCCAGAGGCTGCCGCCGTCGCGAGCGAGGATCGGACGGCCATCGGGACGCACCGCCACCGACACCCGCGCGCTTGCGAACGGGAGCGTGCGCAGCGGCGCATCGCAGATCGGACTGCCGTCGGCATAGACGCCGATCATCGGGCTGCCGCGCGGGCACAGCTGCGCGATGCGCAGCTGCACCTGGCCCGGATCGACCTTGCTGCGGCCGATCGCGCCGTCCGGAATCTTGGAGCCGAACACCGCGTTGTCGGCGATCTTGGGGAAAGTGACAGCCCCGTCGGCAAGCCGGCCGCTCTCCACTGCGCCATCGGCCAGCTTGGCCGCCGACACCGCGCCATCGGCGATCGCCGCGCTACCCACTGCGCCGGCGCTGATCTTGGGCGCGGTCACCGCGCCGCTGGCGAGCTCTCCGCTGCCGACGGTGCCGAGCGCGAGCTTGCTGCCGGTCAGGCTGCGGTCGACAACGTTGGCGCCAACCACGCTGCCATCGGCGACGAATTCCGCGTGCAGGGCGAAGGGCGTGGGCATCAGCGGCTGGCGCGGTGCAAGCGTGGTGAAGGCCGGCGCGCCCGCCTGGCGCACCTGGATCTCCAGCCAGCGCGGCTGGCCGACGAACTGGTCGCCGAAGTCGAGGCTGAGCGAAAACACGCCGCGCTCGACCGGCACGCCTGGGCGCGTCAGCGGAGGCGTCAGTGGACTGCCGCCGCTGTCGCCGGCAAACAGCGCGAACTGGAAGTCGTAGCTGCCGTGCGCCGGGTTGCCGCCGTCGTCAAGCGAGCCTTGGTAGGTGAACGCGGTTCCCAGCGTCTGGGCAGCGGCCATGCTTGCCGAAGCCAGGGCAGTCAGCAGCAGGAGCAGGAGGTGCCGCAGAGGGATACGAGGCAGGCTCATGGGGGGCGAACTCCCGGGCGCGGTGCGGCCCTGTCACCGCGCATGACGAGAACGCGGGCCAGCGCGTGTCAGCGCCTGCACACTCACGCCTCCGATGCCATCCGGCGACAGCGCGCCGTCAGCGCCTGCTTGCCGCTGGAGCACGCCAGCCGCCGCGCCAGTCGCGCCTATTCGAGCGCTGCCAGGGCCGGATCAAGGCCCGAGGCAATCAGCCGCTCCAGCTCGGTATGCCTTGCGCGCAGGCGCGCATCGCGGACCGCGCCGATCTCCCTGGCGGTCCTGAGGCCCTTGTCCAGCACGGCATGCACGGCCATGCGGGTCCTGGTCGCCTTGAAGAAATGTTTGCCGTAGCGGCGCAGCGCCCTTGCGTCGATCTCGAAGCCGAGGCCCGGGCGCGTGGGCAGGGTGAGCAGGCCGCGCTCGTGGCTCCACGGCTCGCGCAGCAGGCCGTCGCGCACCTCGGGCACCCAGGAAGGCGGGTTGTAGGGGTACTCGAGCCAGGTCTGCTCGCGCGAGGGCGAGGCGGCGTGCAGCTGCAGGTTGATGGCGAAGCCGATGCCGTTCGTCCAGCTGTGCGGGCTGTACTTGCGGCCGGCCGCGGTGATCCGCTTGATGATCTGCCAAGTGCCGGCGATGCCGCCGGTGAACACGGCGTCGGGCTGATACCAGTCGTAGCAGCCCTTCTCGAGCATCAGCTTGAACTCGGGCAGGCCCTGGTTGTTGAGCTCGCCACCGGCGATGTGGATGTCGACAGCCGCGCTCAAGCGTGCGATGCCCTCGTAGTCGTCCATCGCCAGCGGCTCTTCGACCCAGCGGAACGACAGCGCCTCGGCCTCGCGGCAGAATGCGAGGGCGCGCTCGAAATCCCAACGCGGCGCATCGGCCACCACCGCCACCCGCCAGGCCTGGTTCGCGTCGACGCCCAGCACGACGTCGTCGCCGACACCTTTGCGGGTCTCGCGGATCTGCGCGACATCCTCTTCGAGGGTCCAGTCGTGCACCCGCAGCTTGACGGCCTCGAAGCCCTCCTTCATGCGCGCTTCGACTTCCCTGATGCGCTCGGGCCCCTTCTTCACTTCGCCGGTCGAGGCATAGAGCTTGACCTTGCCGCCGTGGCCGCCAAGCAGCTCGTAGACCGGCTTGCCGCGCGCCTTGCCGACGATGTCCCAGCAGGCGGCCTCAAGCCAGCCGAGGCGCCAGCCGAGATAGCCCATCTCGCGGATGCGCTGATGGATCGAGAGGATGTCGTCCGCGCGCTCGCCGAGCAGATAGGGCCCCAGCAGATCACCCAGCCCGGCGCGCTCCCTGCCCATGGCCGGCCCGGCACTCCAGCCCTCGATACCCGATTCCGTGCGCAGGCGAACCAGGGTGAAGCGATTCTCCGTCTGCGGAAACCCGGGTATCCAACTCGGGTAGAAGGGGGCAGGCGTCGGAATGCCGACGTGCCAGAGATCGATCTGGGCGATGCGCATGGAGATTCCTTGGAGCTGGCGCGCAGAGAGAACCCCTGCCGGGGTGCTCGGGCGGCAGGCGATGGTAGGGCTTGCGGCGATGCATTGCCCATGGAGGCCCCGAATCGCCTTGGGGCAGGCTCAGCACGAAGGGACAGCACGCTTCCAATGCCGCCCGACTGTTCAGGTGACTTCGGACGGTTTGGCGATGCGAGAGCGCACTCCTCGATCAGGACTCCATTCCAGACCAGCCACGCGCGATCTTCGCCCAACCTGCGGTTGGCCCAGCCTGCTTTTCGCTTTGGTGTGCCTCGCGATGAGACTTGAGGGCTGCAGAACCTCAACGCATTCACTTCGACCGAGCTCCCGATACAGCTGTCCTCGGCCGGTTGTCCCGCACGCGCTTCTCATGTGCTCGCGCGATGCGCGGGGTGTTGCCGCTCGGCCGCTGATTCCGGCTCAGCTGCCCGGATCGCCGCCGATCTTCGTCGGATCGTAGTTGGGTGATTCGAGGTGGGCTGCGAGCCTGTCGAGCAGGGCGGCGGGGTCGTCCCAGCCCTGTCCGCGCACGCGGAGGCTGTTGATCGAGCGCAAGGCTCGCAGCCAGTCCGGATAGTTCGCGCGATCAAAGCAGCGCGCAAGCACGAGCAGTCCGAAGGCCTCGACCATCGACGGGTCGCGACCGGTTTCAAGGCGCCAGCGCAGGCGATCGCCAAGCAGGCTCGCAGCGAGCGCGCGCGGCGTGCCGAGTCGATCAAGCACCGGCAGCTCGCGGTCGATCACATGGTCGCCGTAGGCGGAAAACCAGCGCGCCAGAGGCTCGCGCGTACGCCAGATCGGAAAGGCCGAATCGCCGAAGGCCTTGCCGTCCTCACCGATCAAGTCTTCGCTGTAGAGCCAGAAGGCATCCACACGCCCACCCATGCGCTTCTGGAGCGCATCGGAATAGCGCGCGAACTCGGCCGCCAAGGGCGGCACCCATTGCGCGGTGATCTCCGGCACGTACAGTGCCCAGCGGCCGTGGGTGACGACGCCCTCGGTGCGGTGGGTGGCGGTGACCTGAAGGTTCTGGATCACCCGATCGACATGGCGGATTACGCCGCGCCGGCCGATGCCGTCCTCGTTTGGCTCGCGAGGGCGGAAACCAAAGGGCGCGAGGCGTCTTTGCAGCGCGTGCTGCAGCGGCCTCACGACAGCCTCGGTCTGATCCCAGGTGATCAGCGCCGCGCGCGCAATCGCGGGAACGGCCATCGGTGGTGGCCCGCTCCGCGTGCCGAGACGGTCGACCACCAAGCGATCCGGCCGGTACAGGCGATCCGTCTGCGGGTCGAGCATGTGCAGCCCATGCAGCGCCACCGACTCGGCAATCAGGCCGAGCAGCCCAATCTCGAGCATCTGCACGTTGGGCGAGAAGCTGTAGACCGCACTCTCAAAGCGATCGGTGAGGCCATAGGGCCAGGCGTTGTCGGGCCGGTCGGCCCGAGGATCGTCTTCGCTCAGGTCCGGGCAGTTCAACACCATGCCGCCCTGGAACGACTGGTAGCGGCCGATCAAGTGTCCCCGCGGCTTCTCCGCGGCCGCTCGCTCGATGAGCGCCTCGGCCTCGGCCACGGAGCCCAGCGGATTATCGGCATGGAAGAGATGAAGGGTGTACGGCATGGCGGCAGCGCTTGAACGGAGAGGGGCTGCAGCAACACTAGCGCCTGCCGCCATGGCGCGCTTGGCGATCACGATGCCGTGATTCTGCGCTTCGTTGGCACCCTTCAGGAGCGCCGACCTTGATGACGGCCACGCCGCCAGCCAGCTTGGCCACGCGCTCCTGCAGCTTCTCGCGGTCGTAGTCGGAGGAGGTCTCCTCGATCTGCGCCTTGATCTGCTTGATGCGGGCCTGGATGGCGTGGGCATCGCCGGCGCCGTCGGCCTCGCCGGCGCCGTCGATGATCGTGCTGTTCTCCTTGGAGACGACGATCTTCCTGGCGCGGCCCAGATCCTTGATGGTGGCCTTCTCAAGCTGCAGGCCGACTTCTTCGGAGATGACCGTACCGCCGGTCAGGATGGCCATGTCTTCCAGCATCGCCTTGCGGCGGTCGCCGAAGCCCGGGGCCTTCACTGCGCAGACCTTGACGATGCCGCGGATGGTGTTGACGAGCAGCGTCGCCGGCGCTTCGCCTTCGACTTCCTCGGCGATGATCAGCAGCGGCTTGCCGGCCTTGGCGACGCCTTCCAGCACGGGCGGCAGCTCGCGCACGTTCGAGATCTTCTTGCCGTGCGGAGCGAAAAAAACAGAAGCCCCGCACAAGGCGGGGCTTCTGTTCAACACATGACGCTTGGAGAAGCCGGACTTAGAAGTCCATGCCACCCATGCCGCCGCCGTGGCCGTGGTCGGCCGCCGGGGCGTCCTTCTTCGGCAGTTCGGCGACCATGGCTTCGGTGGTGATCAGCAGGCCAGCAATCGACGCGGCGTTCTGCAGCGCCGTGCGGGTGACCTTGGTCGGGTCCAGGATGCCCATGGCCACCATGTCACCGAACTCGCCGGTGGCGGCGTTGTAGCCGAAGTTGCCCTGGCCTTCGGCCACCTTGTTGAGGATGACGGAGGGCTCTTCGCCGGCGTTGGTGACGATCTCGCGCAGCGGGGCTTCCATGGCGCGCTTGGCGATCACGATGCCGTGGTTCTGCTCTTCGTTGTTGCCTTTCAGGTCAGCGATCGCGGTCAGCGCGCGGATCAGGGCGACGCCGCCGCCCGGCACCACGCCTTCTTCCACCGCCGCACGGGTGGCGTGCAGGGCGTCTTCGACGCGGGCCTTCTTCTCCTTCATCTCGACTTCGGTGGCAGCGCCGACCTTGATGACGGCCACGCCGCCGGCCAGCTTGGCCACGCGCTCCTGCAGCTTCTCGCGGTCGTAGTCGGAGGAGGTCTCCTCGATCTGCGCCTTGATCTGCTTGATGCGGGCCTGGATGCCTTCGGCCTCACCGGCGCCGTCGATGATCGTGCTGTTCTCCTTGGAGACGACGATCTTCTTGGCGCGGCCCAGATCCTTGATGGTGGCCTTCTCAAGCTGCAGGCCGACTTCTTCGGAGATGACCGTACCGCCGGTCAGGATGGCCATGTCTTCCAGCATCGCCTTGCGGCGGTCGCCGAAGCCCGGGGCCTTCACTGCGCAGACCTTGACGATGCCGCGGATGGTGTTGACCACGAGCGTCGCCAGGGCTTCGCCCTCGACTTCTTCCGCCACGATCAGCAGCGGCTTGCCGGCCTTGGCCACGCCTTCCAGCACCGGCAGCAGCTCGCGCACGTTCGAGATCTTCTTGTCGTGCAGCAGGATGAAGGGGTCATCCAGCTCGACCTGCTGGCTCTGCTGGTTGTTGATGAAGTACGGGCTCAGGTAGCCGCGGTCGAACTGCATACCCTCGACCACGTCCAGCTCGTTCTCCAGGCCCGAGCCTTCTTCAACGGTGATCACGCCTTCCTTGCCGACCTTCTTCATGGCGTCGGCGATGATGTTGCCGATCGACTCATCCGAGTTAGCCGAGATGGTGCCGACCTGGGCGATGGCCTTGTCGTCGGCGGTGGGCTTGGACAGCTTCTTCAGCTCGGCGACGGCGGCCGTCACGGCCTTGTCGATACCGCGCTTCAGGTCCATCGGGTTCATGCCGGCGGCAACCGCCTTCATGCCTTCGCGGATCATGGCCTGGGCCAGGACGGTCGCGGTGGTGGTGCCGTCACCGGCGTTGTCGGAGGTCTTGGAAGCGACTTCCTTGACCATCTGCGCGCCCATGTTCTCGAACTTGTCCTGCAGTTCGATTTCCTTGGCGACGGAGACGCCGTCCTTGGTGATGGTCGGGGCGCCGAAGCTCTTGTCGAGCACGACGTTGCGGCCCTTCGGGCCCAGCGTGGCCTTGACGGCGTTGGCCAGGATGTTCACGCCGCGCAGGATCTTGACGCGGGCGTCTTCGCCGAACTTGATTTCTTTGGCTGCCATGGGATGTACCTCTAAAGCGTGATTGGGGATTCGTGATTCGGGATTCGCGACATCAGCAGTGGCGGGACTTGGGCAGGGCGATGGGGTCGATACGCCTCGAAGGGCGGAAGCGCTTGGCTTCTACGAATCCCGAATCCCTACTCCCGAATCCCGCCGTCAGCGGCTTCAGCCGATGACGGCCAGAATGTCGTCCTCGCGCACCACCAGGTACTCGGTGCCGTCGACCTTGACTTCGGTGCCGGCGTACTTGCCGAACAGCACCTTGTCACCGGCCTTGACCTTCAGCGCGCGCACGCTGCCGTTGTCGAGCGGCTTGCCCTCACCGGCGGCGACGATTTCGCCGCGGATCGGCTTCTCGGTGGCGCTGTCGGGGATCACGATGCCGCCGGCAGAGACCTTCTCTTCTTCCATGCGCTTGATGACGACGCGATCGTGCAGGGGTTTCAGGTTCATGTGGATCCTCGGTAAGTGACTGATTTGTCGATGGTCCAACGCGCTTTGTTAGCACTCGTCGTTGGTGAGTGCCAAGTTTAGCCACGGAATGTGACGTCGTCGATGCCAGCCGCGGTAGGCTGCTCGACCGACGTCAGCGTCGGGGCGGGTGACAGATGGGGCGGCTGTTCTGCGCTTTCAAGGGGGAGGAAGGCGCAGAGGTGCAGTTCTCGATCCGCCAGACCCAGCCCCGCGACTTGCCGCGGGCGGCAGCAGGCACCGACTCGAGCGCCTCAGCGCCAGAACCCGCCGAGCCCGCTTTTCCGATTCTCCATTCCCGATCCCCGACTCCCGGCCCTTCAATGTCCGAACTCCAGCTCGTCCTCACCACCGCCCCTGATCCGCTGGTCGCCGAGGCCATCGCCCGCGCCCTGGTGGATGCCCAGCTCGCCGCCTGCGTCAGCCTGCTGCCCGGGGTGACCTCGGTGTATCGCTGGCAGGGCCAGGTGGAGACTGCGCGCGAAGTGCAGCTGCTGATCAAGACCCGCGCCAGCAGCCTGCCCGCGCTGATGAACGAGATCACGCGCCTGCATCCCTACGCGCTGCCCGAGCTGATCGCGATTCCAATCGAGGGCGGCCTGCCCGCCTATCTCGATTGGGTGCGCTTCGGCTCGACGCCGCCGGTAAGGGCGGGCTGAAGCGGAGTCCGTGAAGTCGCCTCGCGCTGCCGCGTGTTCGCCGTCATCGGGTGGGCCCCGGCCCACCATGAGCTCCAGGCTCGCCCCAGGCACGCATCGAAGGTTGTGCTCGACAGCCCAGGGCTGATCGCAACGACAACACCCAGCGAGACACTTCTCGCGTGACGCCGCCCGCCGCCGGTGAACCACCGGGATGATGCTCGACGGCCTTGCGTTGAAAAGACAGCGCAGCATTCGGCCGCTATCCTTGGCGGCTCTTCCGTTCAGGCACGGCGCCTGGCGGAGCCTTCGCCCGTTTGGGCCGACCCGCACGCGCGGGCGGCGCCACCGCGAGGCCGCGCACCGTCAAGGATGGACGGCCGCGCCGACCCCGTTGCCGGGCTCTCACACTGCATGCTTCGGGGGTTCCAGATGCGCATCGTCTTCGGCCGCGCGCTCGCGTCGGTCGCGTTCCTGTTTTCGTGTGCGGCCCTGCCGCAGCTCGCCACCGCACAGGTGGATTTCACTGGCGGCTACAGCCAGGACTTCGACACGCTGGCCAACAGCGGCAGCAGCGCCACACTGCCGGCCGGCTGGGCGATCGCCGAGGCGGGCACCAGCAGCAACAACAACGGCCAGTACCAGGCCGGCGACGGCAGCAGCAACAGCGGCGACACCTGGAGCTACGGCAGCACCGGCTCCGGCGAGCGCGCGCTCGGCGCACTGCTGTCGGGCTCGCTCAATAGCCGCTTCGGCCTGCAGCTGGTCAATCGCAGCGGCGGCGCACTGTCCTCGCTGGGCCTGTCCTACACCGGCGAGCAGTGGCGCTTGGGCACGGCGGGTCGCGAAGACCGCCTCGACTTCGAATACAGCCTGGACGCCACCAGCCTCACCACCGGAACCTGGACCGCAGTAAGCGCGCTGCGCTTTGTTGCGCCAAACACAAGCGCAGCCCCGGGTCCATTGGACGGCAATGCCGCCGCCAACCGCAGGGCCATCAGCGGTGAAATCACCGGGCTCAACTGGGGCGCGGACCAGGTGCTGTGGATTCGTTGGATCGACTTCAACGCCAACAGCAACGACGACGGTCTCGCCATCGACGACCTCGTCATCGGCACCCTGGCCGACGTGCCGCCGGTGCTGCTGTCGACTACGCCGGTCGACAACGCCAGCGGCGTCGCCGTCAGCCAGGCGCCGCGCCTGCGCTTCTCCGAAAGCGTCGATCTGAATGCGGCCGCGGTGAGCTTCAGCTGCGGCGGCAATGCGGTCGCTTTCAGCAGCAACAGCCCGGCCAGCGAGATCGTGCTGACACCGAACAGCGCCCTGCCCTATTCGGCGAACTGTGCACTCAACATTCCGGCGTCCGCGGTCACCGATCGCGACGGCACCTCCGAGCCCATCGCCGCCGACATCGTGCTCGCCTTCAGCACCGAAGCCGACCTGCCCCCGGCGGTGGTGTCGACCACGCCGGCGAATGGCGCGACCAACGTCGCCCCGGCGGTCACGCCGAGCGTGCAGTTCAGCGAGACCGTCAACCTTGCAGCACCGGCCTTCAGCCTCGAGTGCGATGCCGCCGGCGCGATCGCGCTGAGCCATCCGGCCAGCGGCCAGACCATCACGCTGTCGCCGCAGGCCCTGCTGGACGAGGGCGACCGCTGCACCCTGCGCATCCTGGCGGCGCAGATTACCGACGGCGGCGGCCAGAACCTGCCCGCGGACGTGAGCGTGCAGTTCGAGGTCAGCGCGGGCGCCGGCAGCTACTACGCGCAGGTCAACACCAGCAGCCCCGGGCAGCTGCGCTGCACCCTGCACCAGACCATCCGCGGCCACACTGCCTATCCGTATTCCGGCAGCGGCACCAGCACCTGGACGATCCTGGAGCTGGCCGAGGAAGACCCCAACGACCCGACCCGGATCATCGACGCCTACCGCAATCGCAAGTACGTCAAGGGCAGCGACCGCGCAGGCACAGGCAGCGGCATCACCTACAACCGCGAGCACAGCTGGCCGAATTCGCTGGGCTTCGGCAGCACCACCGGCAACCTGGGTCTGCCGAATGCGCCCTATACCGATACGCACATGCTGTATCTCACTGACACTGGCTACAACGCCGACCGCGGCAACATGCCCTACGCCGACTGCACCCAGGTCAGCGGCTGCGCCGAACGGCCCACCGAAGCCAACAACGGCGTCGGTGGCGGCACCGGGGTGTACCCGGGCAACAGCAACTGGTTCCAGGGCCCGAACGGCAATCAGGGCAGCTTCCAGGTGTGGTCGGCCCGCCGCGGCGACCTCGCGCGGGCCGTGATGTACATGGCGATCCGCTATGAAGGTGGACAGGATCCGAACACCGGCCAGAACGAGCCCGACCTCGAGCTGACCGACAACCGCAACCTGATCCAGATCACCAGCAGCTCGCCGGCCTACATGGGCCTGATGAGCACCTTGCTGGCCTGGCACCAGGCGGACCCGCCGGATGCAGCGGAGGTGCTGCGCAACGACGTCGTGCAATCCTTCCAGGGCAATCGCAACCCCTTCATCGACCACCCGGAATGGGCCACCGAGGCGCTGTTCACCAGCACCACGCCCGCCGTATGCGAACCGCTGACGCCGCAGCCGACCGAGATTTTCGGCAACGGCTTCGAAAGCCTGAACTGAGGGCCGTCCTTGGCCGGCCCCGTCCGCTTCCAGGGCGGGGCCGGTGGCGCTCACGGGCCCACCGCGGGCCGATTCGCTAAGCTTCGCGTCCCTCGCGCCCATTCGGGCGAACCAAATGCACCGGCCGCGGTCAGGCGTCGACCGCCGCGCGCCCCGCCTCGACGCGAACACCATGCCCCTGATCCTCCGCCTCGCCGGCCTGCTGCTGCTCCTCGCCAGCCGCAGCGCCCCCGCCATCGACGACACCGACCTGCTGCCCATCGATGAAGCCTTCCGTCTGGAGGCGCGGGCACTCGATGCCGAATCCGTCGAGCTGCGCTGGCAGATCGCCGAGGGCTACTACCTGTATCGCCACCGCACCGGCGCCGAAGCCGACGGCGAAGGCCTCTCGGCCGGCGAACTGGCGATGCCGCCGGGCACCGCCTACACCGACGATTTCTTCGGCGATGTCGAGACCTATCGAGGCGAGCTCGTCGCCCGCCTCGATGGCGTACGCGCCGGGCCGGATGGGCGTCTGCCGCTGAAGGTGCGCTATCAGGGCTGTGCCGATGGCGGCATCTGCTATCCCCCGCATACGAAGCGCATCGAGGTCCAGCTGCCGGTCGCGGCAGCCACCTCCAGCGGCCTTCCCGCAGCGCCAGCCGCGGGCGGCCTGCCCGGACTGCCGGCGCCGAGCTTCACCCCGATCACCGGCGAGCGCAGCCTGCTGCCCGCCACTCCGGCGCCCTTCACGGTCGAGTCGAGCGGCGTCGAGTCCGCGCCACTGCCCGAGGCCGAGGCCTTCCAGTTCGAGGCAATTGCCGACGGCGCCGATGCCCTGCTGCTGCGGATCACGCCGACGCGCGGCTACTACGTCTACCGCGACCGCTCGGGTTTCCGCATCGAAGGCGAGGAGGCCACCGCCGGCGAGCCGCGCTGGCCGCCGGGCGTGAGCCACCGCGACGAGCATTTTGGCGAGGTGTTGGTCTACTTCGATCCGGTCGAGATCGAGCTGCCCATCGCCCGCGCCACCGGCACGGCCGCCACCGTCACCGTGGTCGCCGAGTTCCAGGGCTGCCAGACCGAGGGCATCTGCTACCCACCGATGACCCGCCGCGCCGCCATCGAACTGCCGGCGGGAGCCGCCCGCGAGCTGCCGCCGGAAGATGTCGCGCGGACCCGGCCGCCGGCCACCGAGCTCGGCCTGAGCGCGGTGCTGCTGGCCCTCTTGGGGGCCGTCGCCGGTGGCCTGATCCTGAACCTCATGCCCTGCGTGCTGCCGGTGCTGTCGCTGAAGGCGATAGGACTGGCGCAAAGCGGTGAGAGCGCGCACAAGGCGCGCACGCATGCGCTCTGGTACACCGCCGGCGTGCTGGTGAGCTTCGCGGCGCTCGGCGCACTCGCGCTCGGCCTGCGTGCCGCCGGCGAGGCGCTCGGCTGGGGCTTCCAGCTGCAGCAGCCGCTGTTCGTCGGCTTCGTGGTCTATGTGATGTTCGCGGTCGGCCTGTCGCTGTCGGGCGTGTTCACCCTGGGCGGCGGCATCGCCGGCGTCGGTCAGGGCCTGACCCAGCGCAGCGGCCCGGCCGGCGACTTCTTCACCGGCGTGCTGGCGGTGGTGGTGGCCAGCCCCTGCACCGCGCCCTTCATGGGCCCGGCCCTGGCCTTTGCCTTCACCGCGCCGGCCTGGCTGGGCATTGCCCTGTTCCTCGCGCTCGGCCTCGGCCTGGCGCTGCCCTTCCTGCTGATCGGCTTCGTGCCTGCATTCGCGCAGAGCTTGCCGAAGCCGGGCGCGTGGATGGAGACCTTCAAGAACATTCTGGCGTTCCCGATGTACCTCACCGCCGTGTGGCTGCTCTGGGTGCTCGGCAACCAGCGCGGCATGGATGCGGTGGCGCTCGCGCTGATCGGCCTGGTCGTGCTGGCTGCCGGCCTGTGGGCCTTCGAGCGCAGCCGTTACGCCGAGAAGGGCATAGCGCGCGCGCTGGCCTGGCTGCTGATCGCCGCGTCTGCCCTGCCGCTGCTGATGGTTGAACGCCTGCCGACGCCGGGCGCCTCGGCGCAGGCTGAAGGCGTCGAACCCTACTCGGGGCAGCGTCTCGCCGCGCTGCGCAGCGAAGGCCGCACCGTCTTCGTCAACATGACCGCCGACTGGTGCGTCACCTGCAAGGCCAACGAGGCCCGCGTGCTCTCGCAGCCGGCATTCAAGGCCGCGTTGGCCGAAGCGAACGCGGTCTACATGGTCGGCGACTGGACCAATGTCGATCCGGCGATCACCGAGTTCCTGGAGCAGCACGGCGCCGTCGGCGTGCCGCTGTACGTGGTGTTCCGCGCCGGCGAGCCGGACGGCCGCGTGCTGCCAACGATTCTCACCGATGCCAGCGTGCAGGCGGCACTCAACGGAGACGCCCCATGAAGCGCGCACAGATGGCGGTGATCGTGGGCTTCGCCCTCATCGGCGGCATCGGCGGCGTGCTGCTGGGCCGCCACTTCGCCACGCCCACTGCGCCGCCGCTGCCGCAGGGCACCGTGGTGCTGGAGGAGGGCGCCAAACGTCCGGATGCCGAGCTGCGTCGGCTTGACGGCAGCACCGCCAAGCTCAGCGACTTCGAAGGCCGCCCTCTGCTGATCAACTTCTGGGCCACCTGGTGTCCGCCCTGCATCGAAGAGCTGCCCCTGCTCGATGCCCTGCACCAGCGCAGCGGCCCCGAGGGCCTGCAGGTGATCGGCATCGCGCTCGACGATCCGGCCGCGGTCGAGAAGTTCCTGGGCGAGCTGCCGGTGGGGTTCCCGATGTTCCTGGCCCAGCCGGGGCGCGTGGATCTGTCCACCACGCTGGGCAATGCCAACTCGGTGCTTCCCTACTCGGTGCTGATCGACGCCGAGGGCCGCATCGCCAAGCGCAAGTTCGGCGCCTTCAGCGAGGCCAGCCTGCGCGAGTGGGTGGCGGGCTTCGAATAGAGCGACTGGTCAGCGCCGCGTGCGGGCGTCACACTCGACCCGCCAATCCGGCCTGAACCAGGAGCCTCGCCATGGATCTGAACTCTCTGCTGCGCATGGGCGCACAGCTCTTCCAGAAGGAAGCCGGCGCACCGGCCCAAGGGCTGCCGATTGAAGCCATCGTCCAGGCCTTGCTGGGCCTGCTCGGGGACGGCAGCGGCAAGCTCGATCTGGCGGGTCTGGTGCAGAAGTTCAGCGGCGGCGGCCTCGCCAGCCTGGCGCAGAGCTGGCTGTCCGATGGAGCGAACGCGTCGATCGGCGGCGCACAGCTGATGCAGGTGCTCGGTGCCGGCGCCATCGGCGACTTCGCCAAGCAGCTCGGCATCGACGTCGGCAGCGCCACCCAGGGGCTGGAGGCGGCGATCCCCGCGATCATCGACAAGGCCAGCAGCGGAGGCAGCCTGCTGGAGGCCGCCGGCGGCGTGGACGGCCTGATGGGGATGGCGGGCAAACTGTTCGGGCGTTGAGCGTTCCCCGCGTTAACAGCTTTCGAAACGCCCCGGATGCTGCGGGCGTTCGGAATGCCCTCGTCGTCAACTGACGCTCTGGCTTCCACAGCAGGTCTCCTGCCCTGCACCACACATAGGAGCGTCGATGGCGAGATCTGCATAGGGTGGGTCATGGCCCAACCTAGAGCAGGCGCGCCGCCGCAATCGCGGACTTGGCCGTGCACACACCTCGCAAATCGTCAGCGATCTAAGGCACGCGCGCTCATCGCGGCTGCGAGTGCCGGATCGGCACGCGGGTCGTCCGGATCGACAAGCCCCTGAATCACCCCCTCGCGATTGGCGGCCGGGTGGTTCTGGCTGAGCTTGGCCTTGGCCTCGATGCGCTCGATGTCGATGTGCAGGCCAACGATGGCGCGCAGCAGGGCCTCGGTGTACGCGGGGGGCGCGTCCGACACCTGCCAGGGCTCGGTGCGCGGCGCTTCCATGTGCCGCGTCAGCGCCTCCACGCGCGACAGCAGCGTCGCTGCATCGTGCTGCCAGCGGATCCGCCCGTGCACCACCACGGCCTCGTAGTTCCAGGTCGGCACCACCTTGCCGTGTTCACGCTTGGCCGGATACCAGCCCGGATGCACATAGCCCTGCGCGCCGTGGAACACGGCAAGCGCGCGGGCACCCTCGGCGAAGCGCTGCCACAGCGGGTTGGCCCGGGCGATGTGGCCGATCAGCGCGCTGCCGCCCACGCGCAGCAGCGGCAGCAGGTTGACCTCGCTGCCCTCGGCATCGCTGCAGACCAGCGTCGCCAATGGGTGGGCGTCGATCAGGGCGAGCGCGGCGGGTTCATCGAGCTGGAAGGCAGCAGGCGTGTACATGGTGGAGCCGGGATTGGGGATTGGGGGTGAGGCGACGCGCTTACGCGGCATGCCGCGTGCGTCGGCGAACGCCCGAGCGCTGCGCGCGAGGGCTGGGTAGGGATTCCCCGGGGATCGGCTACGGTCGAGATTGCGCCAAGCCCATAGGGTGGGCCCTGGCCCACCATGAGCTCCGCGACTCGGTTTGGACGACATCGGGATCAGCGCTCGCGCCATGCAGCCGGCCGGACCGAGGCAAGCGTGCAGGCCGTGGTGGGCCAGGGCCCACCCTATGGGCGCGGCGATGATTCTCGCCGCGCCCTGCTGATGCGAATCCGTGCCCTCGCGCGCAGCACTCGGGCGCTCATCCGCGCGCGGACCCATGGTCCGCAAGCGCGCCTCTTCGCTCCCCGATCGCGAATCCCGTCGACCCGCAGGCGCTAGCGCCTGCGGGTCGACTCCAGATAGCGGAAGAATTCGGAATCCGAATCGATCATCAGGGTGGTGTTCTCGCCCAGGTTCCGGTAGCTCTCCAAGGTCCGGAAGAAGGCGTAGAACTCGGGATCGGCGCCGTAGGCTTCACCGTAGATGCGGGTGGCTTCGGCATCCGCGCGGCCGCGGATCTCCGCCGCCTGACGTTCGGCCTCGGAGCGGATGGTGCGCAGCTGGCGCTCCATGTCGCCGAGGATCTCCTGGCTCTTGCCCTGCCCCTCCGAGCGGAAGCGCTCGGCGATCGACTGGCGCTCGGCGATCATCCGCGTCTCCACCTGGCGGCGCACGCTGTCGATGTAGTTGATGCGTTTGATGCGCACATCGACCAGTTCGATACCGAGCTCGGGCATGAGCCGCGAGGCCGCCGACAGCATTTCCTGCTCCAGCCGCTCGCGACCCTTCTTGGGCTTGTCGAGATCGACGTCGGCGCGCACCACGCCCTCCTCCTCATCCACGTTCTCGGTGTCGACCTGCCAGTCCCGCGAACGGACGATCTCCTCGAGGTTGGTGCCCGAGACGATGTCGCGCGCCACCGAATCGATGATGTCGTCCAGCCGCGTGCGCGCGCCGGATTCGTCGCGCACCGAGCGCATGAACTGCAGCGGGTCCGCGATCCGCCAGCGGGCGGTGGTGTCGACAATCACGAACTCGCGGCCCAGGGTCGGGATCTGGCTGACGTCGCCGTCCCAGGCCAGCAGGCGCTTGTCGAAGCGACGCACCTCCTGGATGAAAGGCGTCTTGAAGTGCAGGCCCGGCTCGTTGATCGGCTCGCCGATCGGTTCGCCGAACTGCACCAGGATGGCCTGCTCGGCCTGATCGATCACGAAGGTCGCATCGCGCACCACGATCAGGCCCAGCAGGGCGATGGCACCGAGAATGAGGGGGCTTTTCATCGACGCTCTCCCTTGGCGGCCGGCTGGGCATCGCGGAGATTGATCAGCGGGACCGGCGCGATCTGGCCATCCTGCTGCACGACCACGCTGCCGATCTTGGGCAGCACGCCGTTCAGCGTCTCCAGATACATCCGGGTGCGGGTGACTTCGGGCGCGGTGCGGTACTCGGCGAGGATCGCCGAGAAGCGCGCGGTCTCGCCGCGGGCCTGGTTGACCCGTTCAGTGGCATAGCCTTCGGCCTCGGCGATCACGCGATTGGCCTGTCCGCGGGCCAGCGGGATCTGCTGATTGGCCTGCTTCTGCGCCTCGTTGATCATGCGCTCGCGCTCCTGGCGGGCTTCGTTGACCTCGTTGAAGGCCGGCTGCACGGCGCGGGGCGGCACCACGTCCTGCAGCTCGACGGTGACGATGTGGATGCCGGTCTCGTAGCGCTCCATCGCCTGCTGCACCTCATCGCGCACCAGGTTGCTGATTTCCACGCGCGCGGTCGTCAGCACTTCGCTGCCGAGCCGGTTGCCGACGGCGCGACGCATCACCGACTCGCTGATGTCGCGCAAGGTGCGGGTGGGCTCGCGCATCGAGTAGATGTACTGCATCGGATCGGCGATGCGGTACTGCACCACCCATTCGACGTCGATGATGTTGAGGTCGCCCGAGAGCATCAGCGACTCGTCGTTGTGGTCGCCATCGGAGTACTGGCTGGCACCATCCGCGTCGACACCGGTCGTACGGAAGCCGAACTCCTGCTTCAGCACGCGCTCGGTGGCCACCAGCTGGACGGTGTCGATGCCGAAGGGCAACTTGAAGTGCAGGCCGGGGTCGGCGATCTTCACCACCTCGCCAAAGCGCTTCACCACGCCGCGCTCTTCCGGCTGCACCGTGTAGAACACGCTGCCGACGCCCCACAGCGCGATCACCGCGCCCACGCCGAGCGCGATCAGGCCGCCCGGGATCTTTGGCAGCTGGGTACCACCGCCACCACCGCCGGGCCTCGGCGGACGTCCGCCGCCGAACAGGTTCTCGACGGTCTTGCGTGCGTCATTCATGGTTTCGGTCCTCGTGGTGGTGCGAACCGCACGTGGCGGCGTCCTGGTGCGGGAAGGATGACCCCTTCCGGGCAGCCGGCGCAGGACGCCGGTCCATCCAGAGTGTGACGGGGATTCGTCGTGAGAGGCGCGGGCGATTCAGTCGCTGCGGCGCTCGTAGAGGCGCAGGATCAGCACCCCGGTGGCGCCCTGCTCGACGGGACTGGGCCTGGTGCCCAGCGCGCGCTCGCCAACATGCACGCTGAAGCGCGCATCCTGCATCGAGCGGCCCTCGCGCCAGAAGCGAAGCACGCGCGCATCCGGAGGACCCATCGGCGCCTCGACGGTGAAACCGGCGTCCAGCAGGCGCTCCATCAGCGTCGCCAGCGCCACCCTGGGCTCGACCAAACGCAGGGCCAGCTCGTACTCGCGCACGTCGAAGCCGGCCTGCTCGCGCACGTCCTCGAACAGCAGGTTGTGCTCGAACTCCAGTACGTAGCCGTCCCACAGCGGCTCGCGCAGGCTGCGGACCTCGCCGTCCAGGTTGCGCCGCATCTGCGCTCGCCGTACCTCGATCTGGCGACGGATGAACTCAGCGCGCTGGGCCTGGCGCTGTTCCTGTGTAGGTTCGCTGGAGGCTTCGGCAGGCGGCTCGGCGGCGGGCTGCTCAGCGGATGCGTGCACGGACGCGGCGGCGAATGCGATGGCGAAGGCGATGCAGCGCAGAAGGCTCATGCGGGGCTCCTCGAAGACCGATCCGCACAAACGCGGATCGGAAGGGTGGCAAGGTCAGGGCAGGCGCCGCCTCGTACCGCGCTCGAAGGCGCGGCGGGGTGCGTGCTCGCGGTGTCGAGTCTGCCAGCGAGCGCCCTTGTCGGGCGCGACCTGCCGATGAGCGGAGGCAAGCCGCTGTTGCACCAGGCCGGTGCGGCAGGCAATGCGCGCGCTTCAGCCCCGTCGCGGCCACGCCGCAAAGAAGGCGCCGACGGCACCCGCCCCCGCGATCCAGACCGCAGCCGGTGCGCCCAGCCATTCCGGCCCGCCGGCACGCAGGCCGTAGAGCACCGCGCCAACCAGCATCAGGCCGACGCCGATCACCGCGAACACCGTCTGCCGGTGACCTGCCTGGGCCGCATCGGCGAGCCGCTTCAGGTCGTCCGAGTGCAAGCGCAGCGCGGCGCGACCGCTGGCGGCCTGCTTCAGGTAGTCGTGCGCCAGCTCGGCCACTTCGGGCGCCGCCGCGAGGATCTGCGGGATGCGTGTGCGCGCGCGCTTCAGCAGCGCCTGCGGGTTGCGCTTCTCGCGCAGGATCTCGGCCAGTACCGGCTTGGCCACCGCCCAGATGTCGAGCTTGGGATCGAGCAGGCGGCCCAGGCCTTCGATGTTGAGCAGGGTCTTCTGCAGCAGGATCAGCTGCGGCTGGAGGGTCAGCTTGTACTGGTGCGCCACCTTGAACAGCTTGAGCAGCACCTCGCCCAACGCGATCTCCGACAGCGGCCGGGTGAAGTAGGGCTCGCAGACCGTGCGCACCGCGCCTTCGAGCTCATCGATGCGCACCGTGCCCGGCATCCAGCCGGCATCCAGATGCAGCTGGGCGATGCGCCGGTAGTCGCGCTCGAAGATCGCGGTGAAGTTCTCGGCGAGGTAGTACTGATCGATCTCGGGCAGCGAGCCCATGATTCCGAAGTCGAGCGCGATGAAGCGCGGTGCCTCCACCCGGGTGGTGTCGACCCAGATGTTTCCCGCATGCGCATCGGCGTGGAAGAAGTTGTCGCGGAACACCTGCGTGTAGAACAGCTGCACGCCCTTGGCCGCGAGCGTGCGGCGGTCGATGCCGGCGGCCTCGATGGCGGCGAGGTCGTCACTGCGCACGCCGTGCACGCGCTCCAGGGTCAGCACACCTTCGGTGGTGAGGTCCCAGAACACCTGCGGCACGTAAAGGTCCTTCGAACCCTCGAAGTGCCGGCGCAGCACCGAGGCGTTGGCGCCCTCGCGCTGCAGGTCGAGCTCGTCGCGCAGCGAGCGCGCGATTTCGTCGACCACTTCGGCCGGACGCGTGCGTTCGGGGTCGGGGCCGAAGCGCTCGGCGAGCGACGCGACAGTCCGCAGCAGCCCGATGTCGGCTTCGATGGTCTGGGCGATGCCCGGGCGCAACACTTTGATGACTACGGCGCGGCCATCGGGCAGCTCGGCCGCGTGCACCTGGGCGATCGAGGCCGAGGCCAGCGGCGTTTCATCGAAGCGCGCGTAGTGGTCCTCGACCCGCCCGCCCAGCTCGCGCTCGATGGCCGCACGCGCCTGCGCGCCTGGAAAGGGCGCGACCTGGTCCTGCAGCAGGCAGAGCTCGTCGGCGATGTCCGGCGGCAGCAGATCGCGCCGCGTCGCCAGCACCTGGCCGAACTTGACGAAGATCGGCCCGAGGTCCTGCAGCGCCAACCGCAGCCGCGCCCCGCGCGAAAGCTCCTTCGCCGCCCCCCGCGCCGCCGGCACGAAGGGCTTCAGCACCCGCAGCAGACCGGCCAGGCGGCTGCCTTCCAGCAGGCCATCCAGCCGGTAGCGCAGGGCCACACGCAGAATGGTGAGCACGCGCAGAGGGCTGCGGATCAGGCGCATGGGCGCGGCCCGTGGTGGCGTGCAATGGGGGATGACAATGGGCACATGGCAGGACGACTCGACCGAAACCGTTGCACTGTGCCATGCAGAACGTGGAGGTGGCGAGGGTGGCGGGTATCGCCGACGCCAAACCACTGGCGCGCCTGATCGACGGCAACAATAGAAAGCCCGTTGCGCGGCGAGTGTCGAGCTCACCGTGGGCCGGAGACCGCCCTACGTGTGCGCCCTGTCACCGCGCCACGTTCCGAGCCGCTCGGCTCTTGGGTCCGATGGCGGCGCCGCAGACGACAGGCGCGACAAGCGCAACAACGGCGACAAGCGCAATAGGGTGGGCCCTGGCCCACCGTGAGTTCGACACCGCTGCACGAACAAACATCGATGCTCGCTGAGCGGTTGAACCTCACGGTGGCTCGCCGCAACGCGGGCTTCTTGGCCGCTCCTTCAGCGGTCCCGATGCCTGATCCAAGACCGCAGCATCCGGCTTGCGCCCCACGCGAGCGTCGCCGCGAAGACGCCGGGCACCCAGCCCAACACCGCTGCAAACGCGTTCTTCGCACCGTCGCCGTCGTGGATGGCCTGCAGCGCTCCGGCAGAGCGGGCCGCGGCAACCTGGGCCTCCAAGAGATGGACGCGCGCAACGACCAGATAGCCCCACACGAGAACCACCACGAGCAGGAATCGCAGCGCAGTGGATGGCACGGTCCCGTGCCGATTGCCCCAGCCCAGGATCAACAGCGGCAGCAGCAACAAGAAGATCAGGTGCGACAGCAGCAGGCTCAAGGCGAATCTCCCGCATGCGGACCGGTGGTCCGTACCTCTGCGCAAGATCAGCACGAGGAGGTGGCCGGAGTCTGTCGAACTCGGGCCATCGGATGACGGCCGAGCGTGGCCGGGTCGAAGCAGGAGGGGCCACGACCGAAGCGAGCGTTGAAGCCATGGTGGGCCAGGGCCCACCCTATGTCAGGGCGCGGCGAGAAACCTCGCCGCGCCCTGCTCTAACGAATCCCGAATCCCAAATCCCGATTCCCGGCTCTCAAGCCGATATCGCCAGCTGCTCGCGGTGGTACAGCTTGGCCGCGATCAGCCAGACCAGGCCGGCGAGCAGCAGACCCGCGCCCATCGCAATGCCCCATTCCGCGCCGCTGACGACTTCGCCGCGCACGACTTTCAGGATCAGCTGGTTCTGCGCGAGCAGCGGCACCGCCGACATCCACAGCTGGTTCTTCACCGGCGAGACCATCAGCACCAGGGTCGGCAGCATCGGCAGCAGCATCAGCAGGGCCATGTAGCTCTGCGCTTCCTTCATGCTCTTGGTGGTGGCGGCCAGCAGGGTGACCAGGCAGGAACCGAACACCGCGATCGGCAGGATCAGGGCGAAGAGTTTGGCCATCGCCAGCCAGCTGATGTCGATCTTGAAGCCGAGCACCGACGCCGGGATGAAGCTGAAGCAGGCCTTGAACGCGATCAGGGTCAGGAACGCCGAAAGCAGAGCGAATACCGCCGCTGCACCGAGCTTGCCGCTCATGATCGCGCCGCGGGCGGCCGGCGTTGCCAGCAGCGGCTCCAGCGACTGCCGCTCGCGCTCACCGGCGGTCGCGTCCATCGCCAGCTGGGCGCCGCCGAGGAAGCCGCCAAGGATGAGGATGTACGGCAAGAACGCCAGCAGCATGCCGGCGCGGCTTTCGGGCGTCGACAGATCGCGCTTGTTGATCAGCACGGGCGTGCCCACGGCCGGATTGATGCCGCGGGCGATCAGGCGCAGCGCACCCATCTGGCGGTCATAGGCCTCGAGCAGCCCCTCGACCCGGCGCACCGGCGTGCGCGCATCCTGCCGCGTCGAGTCGAACAGGATCTCGATCGGCGCGGGGCGGCTCTTTCGCCAGGCTTCGGCAAAATCGGGCGAGATCCGCAGGATCACGTCCTCGTCTTGATTGCGGATGGCCGCATCGGGATCCGCCGGGGCAGCTTCGATCTCGACATTCATCGAAGCCAGCCAGTCGACCAGATTCGGCGCATGTTCGACGCCGATCACCGGCAGCTTCAGCGGCTTCTCTGCACGCTCCACTTCCTTGCTGGCGATCAGGGTGATCAGTCCGACCATCAGCGCCGGACCCAGCAGCGGGCCCATCAGCAGGCTGATCATCACCGTGCGGCGGTCGCGGAACAGGTCCAGCAGTTCCTTCTTCAGAACGGTCCAGGCGGCCTTCATGCGAACAGTCCTTCTTCCGAGCCGATGGCCTTGACGAAGGCCTCCTCAAGGTTGGATTCAGCGGTCAAGGCACGCAGCTCGTCCGGCGTGCCCTGGGCCACCACGCGGCCTTTGGCGATGATCACGATGCGGTCACAGAGGGCTGCGACCTCCTGCATGATGTGGCTGGAAAACACCACGCAGCGACCTTCGGACTTCAGCTGCTGCAGGAAATGGCGGAGCCCGCGGGTGGTCATCACGTCGAGTCCGTTGGTGGGCTCGTCGAGGATCACATTCTTCGGGTCGTGCACCAGCGCGCGCGCGATCGCGGTCTTGGTGCGCTGGCCCTGCGAGAAGCCTTCGGCCTGGCGATCGAGGATCTCCTCCATGCCCAGCGCGGCCACCAGGCGCGCGGTGCGTTCGCGGATGAGCGCGTCTTCCATGCCGTGCAGGCGACCGAAGTACTCGATGTTCTCGCGCGCCGTGAGGCGCTTGTAGACCCCACGCGCGTCGGGCAGTACGCCCAGGCGTCGGCGCGCGGATTCCGGGTCCTTGAAGATGTCGACGCCGTCCACGCTGACGGTGCCGGTATCCGGGCGCATCAGGGTGTAGAGCATGCGCAGGGTGGTCGTCTTGCCGGCACCGTTCGGGCCGAGCAGTCCGGTGATCTGGCCGTCTTCGGCGCGGAAGCTGACGCCATCCACCGCCTTGACCACGCCCGTCTTGGTCTTGAACTGCTTGCTCAGGTTGTCGCAGATCAGCATCTCAGGGCTCCCAGCCGTAGTAGCCGGCAAACGGCGGATTGGGCTTCAGGGTGTCGAGGCAGTCGGCGTCGATGTCCTTGGGCGCGAGGGTGTCGATGAACTCGCCGAGGATGCGCGGCATGCAGCCCGCACCGGCCACGCTGTGGGCCTGGCCACGCAGGATCAGGTGGCGCGCGTTGCCGAGATGCTCGGCCACCGCATCGCCGTAGCGCGGCGGCGTCACCGGGTCGAACTCGCCGGACAACAGCAGGGTCGGGATGTCGGACTTGACCGGCTCGCTGAACTCCGCCGGGACTTCGCCGCGCGGCCACACCGCGCACTGCTCCACGGTGACGCGGGTAATGCTGTCGCCGAGGGTACGCGTGGCGTCCAGCGGGTCCGGCTGCAGTCTCGGCGCATCTTCGGCGCAGAGCACCGACAGCTGCATGCCGTGAGTGATCTGTTCGGACAGCGAGCCGGTGATCATCTCGGCCTGCGCCATCAGCGCGCTGGCGCGCCCTTCCGCGGCCTCGTGCAGCGACAGCGGCAGCATGGCGGCCAGCGCCGGCGCGTAGGCGTACATGCGCGCGACCGCACTGACGTGACCGGCCGTCAGCTCACCGTGCTTCTCTTCGCCGCTGATCGAATCCCGCCAGTGCACGGGCCGCGGCGTCTCGCGCAGCTCGCTGAGCAGGGTGTTGAGCGCGTCGCGCGGGCTGCCGAAGCGCGTGGCGCAGGCCGGGTCTTGCTTGCACTGGGCGAAGTGCAGGTCCAGCGCATCCTCGAGGTTGCGGGCGTGCTCGGCGCCCAGCACCAGCGTGTTCGGCACGACCGAATCGAGCACCACGCTGCGCGTGTGCTGCGGGTAGCGACGCATGTACTGCTGGGCGACGCGGGTACCGTAGCTCACGCCCAGCAGATTGATCTTCTCGACGCCGATCGCCTGCCGGACCGCGTCCAGATCGGTGATGGCGACGCTGGTGGTGTACTGGCTGAGGTCCGCCTTCTCGGCCAGCGCGTCGCGGCAGCGCTCGGCGAAGGCACGCCAGGCGGCCGGGTCGTCCTCGGCCATGTCTTCGACAACGCCGGGCTCACCCGCCTCGGTGCTGCAGGTGAGTTTGTTCGAGCCGCCGGTACCGCGCTGGTCAACCAGAACGACGTGGCGGTTCTTGCGGATCTCGCGAAACGCGTTGTGCAAGGAGGGATAGCTCTCCAGCGCCGACTGCCCCGGGCCGCCGGCGATCATGAAGACGGGATCCTCGGCGCCTGCGGTGTTTTCGGTGGGCACCCAGGCCACCGCCAGCGCGATCGTGCGGCCCTCGGGCTCGGCGGGATTCTCGGGGACCTCGAAGCGCGTGCACTGCGCTTCGACGTTGAGCACGCTGAGCGGCGCGGTCAGCGTGCAGGGTTCGAACTCCAGGCTGCCAAGGCGGCGCTGGGCCTGCGCGGGTGCAGCGAGCGCCAGGGCGACAAGGCCGGCAAGGCCCATCCATCGGTACTGCATCGGACTCTCCTTCCGCAGCCCTCCCGGCCGCGGGTTGCGACTAGGGACCGGGCTTGGGCGCCGGTGTGACAGCGCCCGGCAGGCGCGGGGTCTGATACTTCTCGCGGCGGATCCGGCGCAGGTGCAGGCCGGCGGCCTTCAGACGCTCGAAGCCGGCATCGACCATGTGCGGGTTGCCGCAGAGATAGGCGATGTCGCCTTCGGGGTCGATGGCAAACGCGTCCAGCGCGTCCTGCACGTAGGCGTGCACGTCCAGCTCGGTCGGGGTCTCCGGCAGCCCGCGCGAGTGGCAGAAACGCAGGGTGAAGCCCGGGATTCGTGCGGCTGCCGCGCGGAACTCGTCGGCATAGAGCTGCTCGGCGGGCGTGCGGTTGCCCAGCAGCAGCAGGGCCTGCACACCGCGCGCGGCCAGCGCTTCCAGCTGCGGCAGCATGCCGCGGTAGGGCGCCACGCCGGTGCCGGTGCCGAGCAGTACGTAGCGTTTGGCATCGTCCTCAGGCAGCAGGCAGAAGCGGCCGTTGGGCGCGGTGGCATGGATCTCATCGCCCTGCTGCAGGGCGCGCATGAAGGCACTGCCGAGGCCACCTTCGACGAAGCTCACCACCAGCTCGATGCGCCGCGCATCGCTGCGCCCGGGGTCGTTGGGATTGGCGATCGAGTAGCTGCGGAATTCGGGCGCCTCGCCCTCGCTGACGCGCACCCGGACGAACTGCCCGGGCAGGAAGGCGACGGGCTCGCCATCGCAGCGCTCGAAGGCGAAGTGCCGGACGCTGGCAGTGAGCCATTGGCTGTCGACGAGCCGGAGCGGCACGGTGGGCGGTGGCGCGATCATCGTGTCTTCAGCCTCTCAAGGGGCGCGGAAGCGGGGGTGTATAGTAGCCGCCGCCCGTGTGCAGCCTGTTCGCATCCTGGCGAGGGCCCTGCACGGAATTCCCCTCCCCCGACCCGAGAGCCCTCCGGCTCCCAAAGGCCGTTGTCGAATGAGCGCAACCGCAGCGCTGTCCGTGCACGATCTGCGCAAGACCTATGCAAATGGCGTGGAAGCCCTGAAGGGCATCTCGCTGGACGTCGCCGAAGGCGATTTCTTCGCCCTGCTCGGCCCGAACGGCGCCGGCAAATCCACCCTGATCGGCATCGTCAGCTCGCTGGTCAATGCCAGCGCCGGCGAAGTGAAAGTCTGCGGCATCGACCTGGTCAAGCAGCGCAGCGAAGCGATGCGCCAGATCGGCCTGGTGCCGCAGGAAATCAACTTCAACATGTTCGAGAAGCCCTTCGACATCTGCGTGAACTACGCGGGCTTCTACGGCGTGCCGCGCAAAGAGGCTGCCGAACGCGCCGAGGCCGAGCTGCGCGCCGCCCAGCTCTGGGAGAAGGCGCATGTGATGTCGCGCACCCTGTCCGGCGGCATGAAGCGGCGGCTGATGATCGCCCGCGCCATGATCACCCGGCCGCGGCTGCTGATCCTCGATGAGCCCACCGCCGGCGTCGACATCGAGATCCGCCGCGGCATGTGGAAGACGCTCAAGGAGGTCAATGCCCGTGGCACCACGGTGATCCTGACCACGCACTACCTCGAAGAGGCCGAAAACCTCTGCCGCAACATCGCCATCATCGATCGGGGCCGCATCGTCGAGCACAGCAGCATGAAGTCGCTGCTCGCCAAGCTCGACGTCGAGGGCTTCGTGCTCGACCTGACCGAGCCCTTCCGCGGCACGCTGCCGCAGATCGCGGGCGTCAAGATCGAACGCAGTGACGAGAACACCCTGGAGCTCGAAACCCCGCGCGCGGCCAATCTCAACGCCATCTTCGCCGCGCTCAGCGCGGCCGGCATCCAGGTTCGCAGCATGCGCAACCGCGCCAATCGTCTGGAAGAGCTCTTCGTGCGCCTGACCGGCCAGGAGGCCGCGTGATGTCGACGCCCACCACCGCCCAGGCCAACCTGACCGCGCTGCACACCATCGTCCGCCGCGAGGTCAACCGCATCCTGCGCATCTGGGGACAGACCCTGGTGCCGCCGGCGATCACCATGACCCTCTATTTCCTGATCTTCGGCAGCCTGATCGGCAGCCGCATCGGCGAGATGGGCGGGCACAGCTACATGGACTTCATCGTCCCCGGCCTGGTGATGATGAGCGTCATCCAGAACGCCTACGGCAACATCTCGTCGAGCTTCTTCGGCGCCAAATTCGGCCGTCACGTCGAAGAGCTGCTGGTCAGCCCGATGCCGAACTGGGTGATCCTGCTCGGCTATGTGCTGGGCGGCGTGCTGCGCGGGCTGATGGTCGGCGCGATCGTGCTGGTCATCGCGATGTTCTTCACCAAGGTGTCGATCCCGCATCCGCTGGTGACGCTCGCCAGCGTGCTGCTGGCGGCGGTGGTGTTCTCGCTGGCGGGCTTCGTCAACGCGGTCTATGCCAAGAAGTTCGACGACATCGCGATCATCCCGACCTTCGTGCTGACCCCGTTGACCTATCTCGGCGGTGTCTTCTATTCGGTCGATGCCCTGCCCGGCTGGGCGCAGACCCTGACGCTCGCCAACCCGATCGTCTACATGGTGGCTGCCTTCCGCCATGGCCTGCTGGGCTCCAGCAGCATCGACCTGGCCTTGAGCTTCGTGGTGATGCTGGGCTTCACCGTGGCGCTCAGCTGGCTGGGCCTCGCCCTGCTCAAGCGCGGCGTCGGCCTGCGCAGCTGAATCCCCTCCACCGACAAAGGAACGACTCGTGGGCTCGATCCCCCTGCAACCCCTGCTGGCCCTGCTCGCCGGCATCCTCATCCTGATCCGTCCGAAGCTGCTGGCCTTCATCGTCGCGATCTACCTGATCGTGGTCGGCGTGCTGGGCCTGTTGCCGCACATCCGCCTGTAGTCGCGAGCGCGGCGGCGCGTCCTCCTGAAGACTTCAGCGCGCATCCCACCAGGGCCAGGCCACCACCGACCAGTCTTCGTGGGCGTCCGAATAGCGACCGACCTCGACAAAGCCGATGCGCTCGTGCGCACGGCGCGAAACGGTATTGCGGAGCGCGATTTCGGTCATGCACAGCTCGACGTCGGGGCCTGCCGCATCGCGAATGCAGGTATAGAGCGCGCCGATCAGACCGCGGCCACGCCAGGCCGGGTCCACGCAGACCTGGCCGCCCACCACGTAGCTGAAGTCGCCCAGGCGCCGGCCGCGCCACTGCATGCGTTCGAACTGCTCGAACATGGGCTGGAGCGCCGGCAGCCACTCGCCCATCGAGGGGCGCATCGACAGGCTGTAGCCGACCACGCGGGCATCTGCAAGCGCGATCGCCTGCGGCGATCGCGCGGCCATGCGGGTGAGCAGGGGCAGGTCGTGCTCGACGTAGACGAAACCGTCCTGCGCCTGCTGGGCCTCGCTCAGGCTCTGCCGTAGATTGCGCCGCTGCAGATCGAGGATGCCCTCGAAGTGGGCGGGCTCACAGGCAAGGGAGAGGACGAGTGGGCTGGCGTCGGCGGCGGTCATGGCCCCGCATCCTGCCAGCCCACGGCGACGGCGCAAAGCCGTCGCCGTGGGCTGTGGGCTCAGAACCTCCAGCCCATGCGGACGTAGTAGAAGCCGCCGTTGAAGCCATACGGGGTGAGCGGCGGGAACTTGGCCCCGACCACGTCCTCGCCATACGGGTTCAGCTCGGGCTCCTTGTCGAACAGGTTCTGCGCACCGACGTTGACGAACACGCCGTTGCCGAACTTGTAGCCGACCTCGGCATCCACGATCAGGGCGGCGTCACCGTAGATCGGCAGGCAGTCAGGCCCGACCACGCAGCCGCTGTCCACGTGGTCCTCGTAGAAGCTGCCGTAGTAGTTGAGGCGCGTCATCGCGTGCCAACGCTCGCGCTGGTGATTGATGCTGAAGCTGCCCTTGGTGCGCGGCAGCGCGTCTTCGAGGATCTGCACGCGCGCCTCGCCGATGATCTCGGGCGAGAAGTCGGTGACCTCGGTGCGGTTCCAGTTCATCGCCAGCGAGTAGGTCGTGTCACCACCGAAGTGGTCACTCTGATAGCTGGTCACCAGGTCGACACCGTCGGTCTTGGTGTCGAAGTCGTTGATGAAGAAGCGCACGCTGTCGAGGCTGATCGCCTCCTGCACGCCCTGCGCGACCAGGGCCGCGCGATCCTCCGCGCTGAGCGCGAAGTTGGCGCTCTGGGCGATGCGATCCTCGACGTCGATGCGGTAATAGTCGGCGGTGAACAGCCAGGCATCGAGGCTGTAGACCGCGCCGAAGGACAGATTGAAGGACTCCTCGGGCTGCAGCGGTTGGCCACCGAAACGGCGGGCGATCGGGTTGGTCGGCGGCAGGGTGGCGGTGTCGCGCAGTTCGCCGCCGATGAACTGGGTGGTCACCGCGCGGACGTTGCTCTGGCCCGGGGTGGGCGCCCGGAAGCCGGTGCTCACCGCGCCGCGCAGGGCGAAGGCATCGGTGGCCTGGAAGCGACCCGTGAGCTTCCAGTTGGTGGTGGTACCGAAGTCCTCGAAGTCTTCGAAGCGCACAGCAGTCGCCAGCAGCAGGCGATCGGTCAGGTCGGCTTCCAGGTCCACATAGGCGGCGTAGTTGCTGCGGCTCCAGCTGCCGGCATCGCGCGGGCTGAAGCCCGGGAAGCCGTTCGAACCGATCAGGAAGCCCTGGGAGGCGAGCGGACCGATCTCGAAGCTGGCCTGGTCGCCATTGAAGGCCTCGAACTGCTCCTCGCGCCATTCCAGACCGCCGGCCACGCTCAGGCCGTACTGGGTCCAGGCGGCGTCAACCACCTTGACCAGGTCGAGGTTGAAGTTGGTTTCGGTCTGCTCGTAGGCGCCTGGATTGAAGCGATAGCCGTCGGGCTGGTTCGGGCCCAGCGAGGCGTTGACGGTGTTGTAGATGTAGAAGTCGACTTCGCTGCGGCCCTGCGAGGCGCTGAGGTCCCAGCGCAGCCCGCCGGCCGTGGTGCCGCGCACGCCGGTGACCAGCGAGCCGTCGCGGACCACGCCGCCGAAGCGCGGGGTGAAGCCACCCGGGAAATCGCGGAAGAAGGTGTAGCAGTTGGATGGTAGGGCGCTGACCTGGGCGTTCACCGCACTGAAGGGCCGCAGGTTGCCGGCGGCATCGCGCAGGGCGATGCTCGGACAGCCGGCGCCGCTGAGATCGCCGATCAACAGGCTCTCGCCGCCGTCGCCCGAGAACACGCCGGCACGCGAGACCGGATTGCGGTAGTAGAAGCCGCCATCGATGTCGCGCGAAGCGGCATTGCCGAACAGATACCAGTCGAGGTCATCGTTCAGCTCAAGACCCAGATTGGCGACCAGCTTGAAGTCACGCTTGACTTCCGGGCTGCCCCACACCTGGGCCGGGTCGGGCACGAAGGGATTGCCGCTGGCCGCGACCTCGGCCGCATCGCCGCGCTGCACGCTGCGGTCGGTGGGGTCGGCCTCGCGGTACTCGAAGCTCAGGTTGGCGAAACCCTGCGGCGAGAAGGGCAGGCCGATGTTGCCGGCAATCTGGGCGGTGGTGCCGTCACCGGCGTAGTGCTGGCCGCTCATGACTTCCAGCGATCCGCCTTCGCTGTCCGACTTCAGATTGAAATTGATGACGCCGGCGATGGCGTCGGAGCCGTACTGCGCGGCCGCACCATCGCGCAGCACTTCGACCTGGGACAGGCCAATCGAGGGGAAGACCGACAGGTCCGGGCCCTGTGAGCCGTCGGAGAGGCCGCTGCCGAGGAAGGTGATGACCGCGGAGCGGTGACGACGCTTGCCGTTGACCAGCACCAGCGTGCTGTCCGGCGGCAGGCCGCGCAGGTTGGCCGGGCGCACCAGGGTGGCGGCGTCGCTGATCGGCTGCAGGTTGACGTTGAGCGAGGGCACCACGGTGCGGATCTGGTCCAGCACGTCGGTCAGGCCCTGGTTGTGGAATTCCTCGCCGCTGATGATGTCCACCGGCACCGGCGAGTTGGCCTCGCTACGCGGCTGCTTGCGCGAGCCCAGCACCGAGATGACCTCCAGCGACTTGGCCTCGTCCGCAGACGGTGCTTCGTCCTGGGCCCGGGCCGGTGACGCCGGCAGCAGGCTCGCCGCGCCGACGATGCAGCCGCTGATCAGGGCGAGACGAAGTGCGCCCGCCAGACGGTGGGCCCGCGGCCCACGTCGATACATGTTTTCCATCCGAATTCCCCGCAGCATGAGTGAGTGAAGCCACCCCCGGCGCTGCGCATCCACTCCGGCCCCTGCGGCACTCGACGCCCCCCGGCATCGCCCCGCCCCGCCCTGTTCCGGGCCTTGCAGCCTTCGCGTGATGCGCTCGCTCGGATCCCCCCGCGACGGTGGCTCCGTGCCGCCGCGGCCACCCTCCGTCACAGCCTTGCAGCGGCAGCGGAGGGCGCTGCGAGTATGCCTTTGGTCATGGAAACAGGGAATCGCTTCGCGGAACGCGGATCCACAGAGTGCGATGAAGTGGGCTTTTCCAGACTCCAGAACGCAGACGCCCGCCCGGTCGAAACGACGGGCGGGCGCGCGGGTGACAGGCTTGGCCGTGGATGCTTACAGCAGCAGCCGGCGGATATCCCCGAGCTGCCTGGCGAAGAAGCTGGCAAAACGCGCGGCTTCGGCACCGTCGATGACCCGGTGGTCGTAGGACAGCGACAGCGGCAGCATCAGCCGCGGCTCGAACTCCTTGCCGTTCCACAGCGGCCGCATCTCGCTCTTCGACACGCCCATGATCGCGACTTCGGGCGCGTTGATGATCGGCGTGAAGCTGGTCCCGCCGATGCCGCCCAGGCTGGAGATCGAGAAGCAGCCGCCGGACATGTCGGCCGGGCCGAGCTTCTTGTCGCGCGCCTTCTTCGAGATCTCGCCGAGTTCGGCGGCCAGCTGCAGCAGCCCCTTGGAGTCGGCGTCGCGGATCACCGGCACCACCAGGCCATCGGGTGTGTCGACCGCGATGCCGATGTGGAAGTACTTCTTGAACACCAGGTTTTCGCCGCTCTCGTCCAGCGAAGCGTTGAAGCTGGGGAAGGCCTTCAGTGCAGCCACCGCGGCCTTGATCAGGAACACCAGCGGGGTGATTTTCTGGTTGGGGTTTTCCTCGCCCATCCGCTTGCGGAAGGCCTCCATCTCGGTGATGTCGGCCTGCTCGAACTGGGTGACGTGCGGAATCATCGCCCAGTTGCGGGCAAGGTTGGCGCCGGAAATCTTCTTGATGCGCGACAGCGGCTGGGTCTCGACCGCGCCGAACTTGGCGAAATCGACCTTGGGCCAGGGCAGCAGGTTCAGGCCACCACCGCCGGTCGCGGTGGAGGCCGCCGACGCCGGACGCGCCAGCGCCTGCTTGACGAAGGCATTGACGTCCTCGCGCGTGATGCGGCCCTTGCGGCCGCTGCCCGACACCTTGGACAGATCGACGCCGAGCTCGCGCGCATGCAGGCGCACGGCGGGACTGGCATGCGGAACGTTCTGCGGCAGCACGCTCTCGGCGCTGAAGCTGACCGGCGGGCTGCGCGGCGCTTCGGCAGCAGCGGGCGCGGCAGGTTCGGGGGCTTCTGGCTTGGCCGGCTCGGGTTTCGGCGCCTCGACCTTGGGCGCCTCGACCTTGGCGGGCGCAGATGCGGCGGGCTGGGCAGGTGCGGTGGCTGCAGCACCGGCTTCATCAGCTTCGATCAGTGCGACCACCGAACCTTCCGACAAGGTGTCGCCGAGCTTGACCTTGAGCTCCTTGACCACGCCGGCCACCGAGGATGGTACCTCCATGGTCGCCTTGTCCGATTCCAGCGTGACCAGGCCCTGGTCCTTGCCGACGCGATCCCCCACCGCGACCAGCAGCTCGATCACGGGCACATCGGTGTGGCTGCCGATATCGGGAACGCGCGCTTCAACGATGGCCATGGACACTCCTTCGGCTCTTCAGACGGACCCGTATTGTGTCGGTGCATCCCCCCATGATCCAGCCTGTTCGCGCCTGTACGGAGCGGACTGCAACTGGTGCGGCGGGCGACGGCGCCCGCCTGCCGCGTGCGGGGCGCTTGCCCGGATCCGGACGCCCACTGCAGCGCGCTGTCCGCAGAGGCGGACAGGCGAACGCGGACGGACAGCCGAACAGCAGCGCAAGCAATTGATTTAGCTGGGATGCCGAGGTTGGCACGGTTGCTGCTGTACTGAGCTCGACACCCAAGTGCGGAGCACCGCCATGTTCGAATCCCTGATCCAAGTCCTGCACCAGCTGGCCCTCAATGCACTGGGCTTGGTCCTGACCCTGCTGAGCGGCGGCCTGCCGGCGAACGAGCCTGCGCACACCCCGCCCGAGCCTGCGGCGCAGCACGGCGCCCTGCTGCTCGACGAGCGCCCGCGCTACGCCGAAAGCACCTGCGGCCTGCGCGGCGCACAGCTGCAGCGGGTCGCTTTCGACGGTAACGCCTGACACCTCGCTTCGACGCAGGCCCAGGGGCGCCTGCATCGAACGCCGTTTCCACAGCGGTCGCAGGATGCGACCCGCGGCGAGGTTCGGCACCTCGCCGCCCACGGACGGGCCGCCGCCGGAACTGCGGCGCGACAGCGGACGTCGATTGCTTTGAAAGCAATGCACCGGAACGAGCCGCCGCGGACGGGCGACTCGCAGCAGCACCCCGCACCCGGGCAGGGACGCTCGGGGCGGATCTTGTCTTCGGCAGAGGCGATGCCGCTGTCCTTGCCGCTGACTTTCAGGTTTCGATGGAGACCGGGGGAGAGTCGAGCTCATGGTGGGCCAGGGCCCACCCTCTGAGCGCTCAGACTCCGGCTTTCCGCTTCAGCTCTGCGCTCTTGCGGGCAGGAGCCCGCGCTCTTCCACGGGGCCCCTGGGGAGCGGCGGGAGGCGGTCGATCAGCCCGCAGGGTTGGCCGCAGGGATGCGGCCAAGGTTTTCGACAGGCCAAGGACGGCCTGTCCGAAAACCCCGATCGACTCACGCGAACCCTTCGCGCACGGATGCGCGAAGGGCGCGGACGAGGGGTGGCCTTTCTTTTGGTTACTTTTCTTTGGCCACTCAAAGAAAAGTGACTCGGGCCGGCCGAAGGACGGACCGAAAGCTCTTGCTCTTCGCTTCAAGCGACCAAGCGAAACCGGGGCGAGAGTCGAGCTCATGGTGGGCCGGGGCCCACCCTATGCCCGCTCGCGTGCAATCGCCCGATAGCCGATGTCGCGACGGTAGAAGCCGCCCTCGAAGCGGATGCCGCGGGCCACGCCGTACGCACGCTCCGCGGCCTCAGCCACGGTCGCGCCAAGCGCGCAGACGGTCAGCACACGGCCGCCCGAGGTCAGCACGCGACCCTCGGATTCGACCGTTCCGGAGTGGAACACCTGGGCATCCAGCGGCAGCGTGTTGTCAAGGCCCTGGATCTCGTCGCCGCCGCGCGGACGCGCGGGGTAGCCACCGGCCGCCATCACCACGCCCAGCGAGGGCCGCGGATCCCAGTCGACCTGGATCCGATCAAGGCGCGCATCGAGCGCGGCCTCGACGAGTTCGACCAGGTCCGAGCGCAGGCGCAGCATGATGGGCTGGGTTTCGGGGTCGCCGAAGCGCACGTTGAACTCCAGCACCTTGGGCGCGCCGGTCTTGTCGATCATCACGCCGGCATAAAGGAAACCGGTAAACGGCGCGCCTTCGGCGGCCATCGCCGCCAGCGTCGGCTCGATCACCTCGCGGCGGATGCGCGCATCGACCTCGGGCGTGACCACGGGCGCCGGCGAGTAGGCGCCCATGCCGCCGGTGTTGGGGCCGAGGTCGCCCTCGTCGCGGCGCTTGTGGTCCTGCGAGGTCGCCATCGGCTGGTAGTGCTGGCCGTCGCAGAGCGCGATATAGCTGGCCTCCTCGCCTTCGAGGAACTCCTCGATCACCACTCGCGCCGAAGCCTCGCCCAGCGAGTGCGCGCCGAGCATGTCGTGCAGGGCCTGCTCGGCATCCGCCAGCGTCAGCGCCACCACCACGCCCTTGCCGGCGGCCAGCCCATCGGCCTTGACCACGATCGGCGCGCCGACCTTGTGCAGGTAGGCCAGCGCGGGCTTCAGCTCAGTGAACACGCCGTAGTGTGCGGTCGGGATGTTGTGTCGCGCGAGGAAGTCCTTGGCGAAGGCCTTGCTGCCCTCGAGCTGGGCGGCGATGCGCTTCGGTCCGAAGCAGCGCAGGCCGGCAGCGCTGAAGCGATCGACCACGCCGGCCACAAGCGGCGCCTCGGGGCCGACCACGGTCAGGCCGATGCCCTCTTCCTTGGCCAGCTTCAGCAGGCCGTCGATGTCGGTCGCCGACACCGCCACGTTGCGGCAGCGCGGCTCGCGCGCGGTGCCGGCATTGCCGGGCGCCACCAGAACCTCGCTGACCTTGGGCGACTGCGCCAGCTTCCAGGCCAGCGCGTGTTCGCGGCCACCGCCGCCGATCACCAGAACCTTCATGCCGCTCTCCTCAAGTACGAATCAGTGTGGGCGCGAGGCCCGTGCGCGACGCTCTTGTTTTTGGCTTCGCTTGCTGGGAGCGAAGGCAGGTTGTTTGAGGGATTGAATGCTCGCGGCGAGCCCGCCCTCTCTCCCCCTTCGGGAGAGAGGCTCAACGATCAATGCCGGAAATGCCGCCGCCCGGTAAACACCATCGCCATGCCGTGCTCATCCGCCGCCGCGATCACTTCGGCATCGCGCATCGAGCCGCCCGGCTGGATCACCGCGGCGATGCCCGCAGCCGCCGCGGCATCGATGCCATCGCGGAAAGGAAAGAAAGCGTCCGAGGCCATGACCGAGCCGGGCACGACCAGTCCGGCTTCTTCCGCCTTGAGTCCGGCAATCTTCGCGCTGACCACGCGGCTCATCTGGCCGGCACCGATGCCGATGCTGCGCAGGTCGCGCGCATAGACGATGGCGTTCGACTTGACGTACATCGCCACCTTCCAGGCGAACAGCAGGTCGGCCAGCTGCTTCGCGTCGGGCTGTTTCTTCGTCACGCAGCGCAGGTCGGTGACGGTGAGCGCGTCGGTGTCGGCGTCCTGCACCAGCAGGCCGCCGTTGATGCGCTTGTATTCGAGGCCCATCGCTGCACCCGCGAGATCGCCGCAGGCCAGCACGCGCACGTTCGGCTTCTTCTTGAACTCGGCCAGCGCGGCCTCGTCCACGTTCGGCGCGATCACCACTTCCACGAACTGACGGCGCAGGATCTCGGCCGCCGTGGCCGCATCCAGATCACGATTGAAGGCGATGATGCCGCCGAAGGCCGAGGTCGGATCGGTCGCATAAGCCAGGTCATAGGCCGCGCCCAGCGACTCGGCCACCGCCACGCCGCAGGGATTGGCGTGCTTGACGATGACGCAGGCCGGCGCCTCGAACTGGCGCACGCATTCGAGCGCGGCATCGGCGTCGGCGAGGTTGTTGTAGGACAGCTCCTTGCCTTGCAGGAAGCGCGCGGTCGCAACGCGGCCCGCGCCGGCGTTCGGCTCCAGATACAGCGCGCCGCGCTGGTGCGGGTTCTCGCCATACCGAAGGCTGGCCGCGTGCTTGAGCGAGAGATGCAGGGTGCTCGGCCACTCGGCCGGCACCGCCACGTCGGCGGCACGTCGCGACAGCCACTCGGCGATGCGGCCGTCGTAGTGCGCGGTGTGGGCATAGGTCTTGGCGGCCAGCTCGCGTCGCAGCGCGGCGTCAGTGCCGCCGGCAGCGAGCGCGGCTTCGATGCGCACGTAGTCCGCGGGGTCCACCACCACGCTCACGCGCTCGTGGTTCTTGGCGGCGGCACGCAGCATGGCCGGGCCGCCGATGTCGATGTTCTCGACCGCATCCTCGTAGCTGCAGTCGGGCTTGGCGACCGTGGCCTCGAAGGGATAGAGATTCACCACCAGCAGGTCGATCGGCGCGATGGCGTGCTCGGCCATGACGTCGGCATCGATGCCCTCGCGGCCCAGCAGTCCGCCGTGCACGCGCGGGTGCAGGGTCTTGACGCGGCCGTCCATGATCTCGGGAAAGCCGGTGAGCTCGGAGACATCGCGCACGGCGAGCCCGGCCTCGCGCAGGGCGCACGCGGTGCCGCCGGTGGAGAGCAGTTCAACGCCAGCCTTGGCCAGCGCCTGGGCCAGCGGAATCAGCCCGGTCTTGTCGGAAACGGAGAGCAGGGCGCGGCGGATCGGTTGCAGCGAAGCGGTCATCGGTGGACTCGGCGGAAGGGAAAGGCGGGGGACCTTCGCGCCGCACCTCGATCGCGCAGCGCGTGAGGTGGATTCTGTGGGGTGTCAGGCCAGCCCGTATTGGCGCAGCTTCTTGCGCAGGGTGGCGCGGTTGATGCCCAGCACCTCGGCGGCGCGCACCTGCTTGCCCTCGCAGTGGCGCATGACCTCGGCCAGCATGGGCGCTTCGACTTCGGCCATCAGCAGGGCGAACAGGTCGCCGTTGGCGTGGTCGTCCATGTCCTTCAGGTAGCGCGCAACAGCGCGCGAGACTGCACTACGCAGCGGTGAACCGCTGGTGCCCTCGCCGTCGAGCGCCGCGTCCTGTCCGCTGCCCTGGTTGGACTCATTGCGCAAGGTGAGAAGGTTCACGGAAAGCTCCAGCAGCGGCACTCGACAAAACCGGCGGCAGGCCCGAACGCGCGGAGCGCGTGGGCAAGGTGGCTGTCGTGGGGGCCGTGGATTCTAGCAAGAGGAATCCGCCTGGGAAGTGTCTCGCAGCGCGATGTCCTGCGAATGTCCATGCGCGCGCGCCAGCGCATACGAATGCAAAGGGCGCCGCGAGGGCGCCCTTTGCCTTGCGCATCAGCGCGATGGGAAAACCTCTTGAGGCGCGTCACCGGGTCCGTTCAGGCGTCCGGCGAATGCGCCCGCTCAGGCCGCGTCGCGCTTCGCCCCATCGTGGAACTGCTCTTCCTCCGTGGAACCCTTGAGTGCCGTGGTCGAGCTCTGCCCGCCCTGGATGGTCTGGGTCACCGCATCGAAGTAGCCGGTGCCGACTTCGCGCTGATGCTTGACCGCGGTGAAGCCGCGCTCGGCGGCGGCGAACTCGGCTTCCTGCAGCTCGACGAAAGCGCTCATCTGGTTGCGTGCGTAGCCGTAGGCCAGGTTGAACATCGAGTAGTTGAGGCTGTGGAAACCCGCCAGGGTGATGAACTGGAACTTGTAGCCGTAGCTCGCGATTTCCTTCTGGAACTTGGCGATGGTGGCGTCGTCCAGGTTCTTCTTCCAGTTGAAGCTCGGCGAGCAGTTGTAGGCGAGCATCTTGCCCGGGAACTTCGCGTGGATGGCCTCGGCGAACTTGCGCGCGAATTCCAGGTCCGGCTTGCCGGTCTCGCACCAGACCAGGTCGGCATAGGGCGCGTACGCCAGGCCGCGGCTGATCGCCTGGTCGAGGCCATTGTGGGTCTTGAAGAAGCCTTCGACCGTGCGCTCGCCGGTGGTGAAGGGGCGATCGTTCGGATCGATGTCCGAGGTCAGCAGGTCGGCGGCTTCGGCGTCGGTGCGGGCGACGATCAGCGTCGGCACACCCATGATGTCGGCGGCCAGACGCGCGGCGTTGAGCTTCTCCACGGCCTCACGCGTGGGCACCAGCACCTTGCCGCCCATGTGGCCGCACTTCTTCACCGAGGCCAGCTGGTCCTCGAAGTGCACGCCGGCGGCACCGGCCTCGATCATCGCCTTCATCAGCTCGAAGGCATTCAGCACGCCGCCGAAGCCGGCTTCCGCATCGGCCACGATCGGCGCGAACCAGTCGATGTCGTCCTTGCCCTCGGCGTGGTGCAGCTGGTCGGCGCGGGCCAGGCAGTTGTTGATGCGCTTGACCACCTGCGGGACCGAGTTGGCCGGGTAGAGGCTCTGGTCGGGATACATCTCACCCGCGATGTTGGCATCAGCCGCGACCTGCCAGCCCGAGAGATAAATCGCCTGCAGGCCGGCCTTGACCTGCTGCATGGCCTGGTTGCCGGTGAGCGCGCCCAGCGCATTGACGAAGGGCATCTCGTGCAGCTGGCGCCAGAGGCGCTCGGCGCCGCGACGGGCCAGCGAGTGCTCGATGTGCACGGTGCCGCGCAGGCGCACCACATCGGCGGCGCTGTAGTTGCGCGTGATGCCCTTCCAGCGCGGATTGGTGTCCCAGTCGCGCTGCAGTTCTTCGGCGGTCGGCAGGTGATGGCTCATGGCGGTGTCCTTTTCGTATTCGCGGGGTCGGGGGTGTCGAAGCGGTACAGCTCAGGCGTGATCAAGGCGGCCATAGGCCGGCAGGGTGATGAAGTCTTCGAGGCTGTCGGCGCGGGTCAGCTCGGCCAGCAGCTGGGCAGCCTCCTTGAGGCGGCCCTGGCCGGGCAGGCCGCTGCGCGGCAGGCGCTGCTCGACCGTGCCGATCGCGCGCTCGAACAGCGCCATGTCGATGGGGTCGCCGTCATCGAAGCGCTGGTCGGGCGTATGCAGCCACTGCCAGAGCTGGGCGCGGCTGATCTCGGCGGTGGCGGCGTCTTCCATCAGGTTGTGGATGGGCACGCAGCCCATGCCGTCGAGCCAGGCCGCGAGGTAGCGCACGCACACGTCGATGTTGGCGTAGAAGCCTTCGCGGGTGATGGTGCCGATGCTGGGATGGATCAACAGGTCGCGATTGACCTGCACGTCGTCGCGGCGCACGTGCAGCTGGTTCGGCGTCGGCATGTGCTTGTCGAAGATCTCGCGCGCCACCGGAATCAGGCCGGGATGCGCGACCCAGGTGCCGTCGTGGCCGGCGGTGACCTCGCGCAGCTTGTCGGCGCGCACGCGTGCCAGGGCTTCCTCGTTGGCCACCGGATCACTCGGGATCGGAATCTGCGCGGCCATGCCGCCCATCGCATGCGCACCGCGGCGGTGGCAGGTCTGGATCAGCAGCTCGGAATAGGCCTTCAGGAACGGCACGGTCATCGTGACCTGGCTGCGGTCGGGCAGCACGCGGTCGGCGTGGCGGCGGAAGGTCTTGATGTAGCTGAAGATGTAGTCCCAACGCCCGCAGTTGAGGCCGACGATGCGGCAGCGCAGGGCGTGCAGGATCTCGTGCATCTCGAACACCGCCGGCAGGGTTTCGATCAGCACGGTGGCCTTCATGCAGCCGACCGGCAGGCCCAGGCGGTTCTCGACGAAGGCCATGGCCTCGTCCCACAGCGCGGCCTCCTCAAAGGCCTGCATCTTCGGCAGGTAGAAGTAGGGGCCGCGATCGCGTGCGTGCAGGCTGCGGCCGTTGTGGAACGCGAACAGGGCCATGTCGAACAGGCTGCCCGACATCGGCTGGCCGTCGACGCGGAAGTTGGCCTCGTCGAGATGCCAGCCGCGCGGGCGCACGATCAGGGTCGCCGGGCCTTCCGGCTTCAGCGCATAGCGCTTGCCCTCGGGGGAGGTGAATTCGATGGTGCCGGCGACCGCGTCCATCAGGTTGATCTGGCCGTCCAGCATGTTGCGCCGCGTCGGACTCGAAGAGTCTTCGAAGTCGGCCATGAACACCTTCGCGCCCGAGTTCAGCGCGTTGATGATCATCTTGCGGTCGACCGGGCCGGTGATCTCGACGCGGCGGTCCTGCAGGGCCTCGGGACTCGGCGCGACGGTCCAGTCGCTCTCGCGGATCTCGCGGGTCTCGGGGCGGAAGTCCGGCAGGGCGCCGGCATCGATCCGCGCCTGCCAGTCGCGACGTGCCTGCAGCAGACGCTGGCGGGTCGGCTCGAAGCGGCGGTGCAGGTCGGTGAGCAGGGCCACGGCCTCGGCCGTGAGCACGCGCTGCACCCGCGGATCGGCTTGGGCCTGCGTCGAAAAGCTCTGGGCGGCGCTGCTGGGGGCCATGGACATGCTCCGGCGTATCGTGGAGACCGACCTTATGCCGCAGCGCAGCGTTTGCACAGGCAAATGTTTCAATGTTTTGGATTATCAAATCAAATACTACGCCGTCATATCGCAGCAAGCCCCCTGAAATTCATCGACTTGTATCCGTCTCGCCATGGGCTGGCCTGGGGTTTGCATGGTCGGCTGCATCGATTTCGCCCCCGCGCAGGGGCGAAACACCCATCGGGAGAGCGGAATGCGGCCACTGCAGGAGGAGGACGTCGTCCTCGGCCGGCCCTTGGCGCAGGCGGTATACGACGCCGAGGGGCGACTGCTTCTGGAAGGCGGCCACATCGTCCGCAGTTCCAGCGTGCGCGGCGCCCTGCTTGAGCGCGGCTTCGTGCAGGAGACAGCCGCGCCAGTCGCCGAGCCAGAGCCCGACGCCTTCGGCGGTGCCCCGCTGGCGACCTCGCTGGCGATGCAGACTTCTGTGTTCGGGGGCCTGCGCGGCATCCTCGAAACCTTGATCGAGGTCCAGCAGCGCCTGTTGCGCGGCGACCCCCAGGGCCTCGCCGGATTGCGCCAGCTCAACGACCTTCTCGCGCGCTACGCGGACACCGATGTGGACGCAGCGATGGCGGCGATGCAGCTCAGCGACCCCGAAGACGGCCTCAGTGCACGCCCGATCCATGCCGCCCTGCTGGTGCGAGTGCTGGGCGGCGGCGCCGGGCTGGATGCCGACAGTATCCACAGCCTGTGCGGAGCAGCCCTGAGCCACGACCTCGCACTGCTGCCGGACGCGGCCGCCCTGCTCCGCCAAGATCCGCACTCCGGCGCGGTATCCGCCGTCGAGCTGCAGCAGCATCCGCTGCAGGCTGCCGCCCTGCTTGAGGCCGCCGGTCTGGACGATCCGCTCTGGCTGGACGCCGTGCTGCACCACCACGAGCGCCTTGACGGCAACGGCTACCCCCACCGGCTGGGGGCCGAGCGCATCGGCCGCGGCACCCGCGTGCTGACCCTGGTCGACACCTACTGCGCGATGATCCGACCGCGCGCCTACGGCGGCGCCGTGCAGTCGAAGGAGGCCCTGCGCGCCCTGTTCCTGGAGCGCGGCACCGCCGTCGACGAGGGCCTGACCGCGCTGTTCATCAAGCAGGTCGGCTTGTACCCCCCCGGCGGCATCGTGCGCCTGGCCAGCAACGAGGTCGCCATCGTCACCCGCCGCGGCGAGAACACGACCCAGCCGCAGGTGCGGCGCCTGCTGAAGTCGGACAGCACGCCGGACATCGACCGCATCGCCCGCGACACGGCCGATCCGCTCTACGCGATCACCGAATCCCTTCCGCAGGACAGCTACCGCGCTCTACTCCGCGGGATCGAGCGACTGTGGGACTGAGGCGAAGCCGAAGAATGCAAGGCTGCCGCGCGTCATGGCACGCGCGCCCGCGGATCAAGCAGGCGATGCCTGATCCAGCGCAAGCAAGCCCAAACGCCTGCAGGACGCGCGAAAACGGATCACGGCCAAGAGGGACTTGCTCCGTGTTGCCCTGAGGCACCCCGGACCGCAGGGCCGCTCACCCCGCAGCTCAGCCGACGGCGCGCTCGAAGGCCACCAAGACTGCAGCCACCGCAGCATCGTCGATGTCCAGATGCGTGGCGAGGCGGATACGTGGGCCGCCGACCGAGGCCAGGATGCCGGCTTCCCGCAGCACCGAACGCAGCGCGTCGAGCCGCGCCTCGGGCACCTGCACGAAGACGAGGTTGGTCGGCGTGGGCTCGACCACAAGCCCCAGGGCCTGCAGCCCGGCGGCGAGCTCGTCCGCGCGCCGATGGTCCTCGGCCAGCCGCTCGACGTGGTGATCCAGCGCATGGATGCAGGCCGCGGCCAGAATGCCCGCCTGTCGCCAGCCGCCGCCCAGCACCTTGCGCCAGCGCCGCGCCTTCTCGATCAATGCCGCGTCGCCGAGCAGCACCGACCCCACCGGCGCACCCAGCCCTTTCGACAGGCACACCGACACGCTGTCGAAATGCCGGGTGATCGCGGCCGCCGGTACGCCAAGCGCGACCGCCGCATTGAACAGGCGCGCGCCATCCAGATGCAGGCCCAGCCCGCGCGCATCGCAGAGCGCGCGCGCCTCGGTCAGGTAGTCCAGCGGCAGCGGCCGGCCGTGCCAGGTGTTCTCGAGGCAAAGAATCTTCGTGCGCGCGAAATGCGGATCGATCGGCTTGATCGCCGCACGCACGGAGTCCAGCGGAATCGAGCCATCGGCCGCCTGCGGCAGCGGCTGCGGCTGGATCGAACCCAGCACCGCGGCACCGCCGCCCTCGTACTTGTAGGTGTGCGCATCCATGCCGACGATGTATTCATCGCCACGCTCGCAGTGCGCCATCAGCGCAAGCAGGTTCGACTGCGTGCCCGAGGGCACGAACAGCCCGGCCTGGAAGCCCAGCAGGTCGGCGAGTTTGAGCTGCAGCGCGTTGACGGTTGGATCATCGCCATAGACGTCATCACCGACCTCGGCGGCCAGCATGGCCGCGCGCATCGCAGCAGTTGGGCGAGTGACGGTGTCGGAGCGCAGATCGATGGTTTTCATGGGGTCTGTTCTTGGGTCGCCGTTGACGCAGCATCAGCACAATCGACCCCTCGGCCCAGTGCCGATGGCTGGGCGCGCCGATGCCGCTCGCCGGCACCGGCGCCTCGCGACTATGCTTCCGCGCAGCACGCGCCTTGGCGATCGCACGGGAGAGTGGACATGGGCATCCCCAGCCGGCCGCGATTCGCACCGCTCCGTCGCCTGCGCAGTCTGCTCGTCGCGGTCTGCGCGCCCCTCTCGGCCGCCGCGCAGCCGCCGAACCCCACCACGACGGCAGACGGCCCGCCCCGCTACACGCTTGGCCTGCAGGCCGGCCTCAATGTCGTCGCCGAGCAGAACCTGTACTGGAACCTCGCCGACCGCTTTGCCGCGGACAGTGGCTTCGACAGCGATGCGCAATGGTTGGAGTGGCACCTGAAACCCAGCGTCGGCTTCGAGCTGTCGAGGGGTCGCTGGCGCGGGTTCGGCGCGCTGTCGGCGGTGGCGTCGGGCAGCCGCGGCACCGACGCCTATGCGGCCAGCAACGCGTCGGAGATCGACATCGAGGAGGCGCACCTTGGCGCGATCTGCAGTCTCGACACGGCGCGCTCACTGGAAGCCTCGCTCGGGCCGCGCGCGCTGAAGTTCGGCACCGGCATGCTGTTCTCGAACGGCGGCTCCAACGGCTTCGAGCGCGGCGCCTTGAAGCTCGGCCCGCGCAAGTCCTGGGACCAGGCCCCGCTGCTGCGACTGCACAGCGGCGCGCGCACCTACACCCTGACGCGTCTGTCGCCGAACGAACTGGACTCCGGCGACAACGACAATCGGGCCGTCGTACTCGATGGCCGCCACGACGGTCCCGACGGTGCCTACTTCGGCATCACCGCCGCCCGCGTCAGCCGCTCGCAATCACCCTATCCGCAGGCCGGCCCGCCCGGCGCTCCGCCTGCGGTGCTGCCTGGCGCTCGCCGGGGCCTGGAGCTGCTCGACGCCTACGGCCGCAGCCGGCCTTGGCACCTGGGCTCGGGCCAACTCGCGTTCACCGGTGAATGGGCGATCCAGCGCAATACGCACATCGATCTCGAAGCCTGGGCGGCACGCGTGCAGGCCGAATGGCGCTTCCCCGATGGCCGTGGCGCGCCGCGCCTGCTTGCGGGCATCCAACAGTTCAGCGGAGATGATCCGCGCACGGCCGCGCTTGAACGCTTCGACCCCCTCTTCTACGAAGGCTCACCTGCCGCCTGGGCGAGCGGCTCGAAGTCGGCGATGGTCTTCATCAACTCCAACCTGCGCGCCTACAACCTCGCCTTGACGTTGAGCCCAAGGCCGCGTGACACCGTGACCCTGCGCTACGCGCACGTCCGCGCACACCGATTGTTCAGCCCGCTGCAGTTCGGCCAGGCGACGCGTCCCGACTTCGCCAACGGCGCCTCCAACATCATCGCCGGAGTCACCGACCCGCACCTGTCGGACGATCTGTTCGTCGAATATCTGCGGATTGCCTCGCGCCAGCTGTACGTCGGCGCGGGGCTCAGCGTTTCGATACCTGGCCGTGGCATCCGCCTCGCCGCGGCTGACACTGTTCCCCGCTGGACTGGAGCCTATCTCAATGTCGTATTCAACTACTGATGCCCTGCGACGCTCCGCCGCCGCCCTGCTGTGGCTGGGCGTGTCGGCCGGCGCCATCGCGGCGGAAAGCACGGCGGCTCCGCGCCCGCCCGCGCTGAGCGCGGCGGAGTCCGACCCTCTGAAGCTGCAGTGGATGCAGGGCTTTCCGCCGCCCGCCGAACGGGTGATCGGCCAGCCGGACTCCAACTTCTTCTCATTCCCGAAGATGCGCTGGACGGTCTGCCACTTCCGCGAGCTGCTGCCGACCCGGCAGGTCAGCCGTGGCTTGGGACCGATTCGCGCGCTTCCGCGCGCGATCGATCCCGGCATCGACGCGGTCAGCTTCCAGCCGACCGGCAGCGATCGCTCCATGACCTGGCGCGAGTCGCTGGAAGCCAACTACACCGACGGGCTGGTGATCCTGCACAAGGGCCGCATCGTGTACGAACACTACGCCGGTTGCCTGCGCGAGGACGGCCAGCACGGCGCGATGTCGGTGACCAAGTCCGTGACCGGCCTGCTCGCCGAGATTCTGGTCGCCGAAGGCAAGCTCGACCCGACGGTGCGTGTCGACAGCCTGGTGCCCGAACTTGCCGGCAGCGCGTTCGGCGACGCCAGCCTGCGCCAGCTGATGGACATGACCACCGCCCTCGACTACAGCGAGGACTACGCCGACCCCAAGGCCGACGTGTGGATCTACAGCGCCGCCGCGAGCCCGCTGCCCAAACCCGCCGACTATGTCGGGCCGGTCGGCTATTTCGACTATCTGCGCACGGTGCGCAAGGCGGGCGAGCACGGCGAGATCTTCGGCTACAAGACGGTCAACACCGACGCACTGGGCTGGGTCGTCGCGCGCGCATCCGGCCAGTCCGTGTCCGACCTCGCGTCGACGCGGCTGTGGCGACGCCTGGGCATGGAGCAGGACGCCTACTACACGGTGGACTCCCTGGGCACGCCTTTCGCCGGCGGCGGACTCAGCGCCGGCCTGCGCGACCTCGCGCGGCTGGGTCAGGCGGTGCTCGACGAAGGACGCGTCGACGGCGAACAGATCTTTCCGGCACAGGCCGTGCGCAGCCTCCGCGCTGGCGGCGATCGCGAGGCCTTCGCCCGCGCCGGCTATGCCGCGCTTGCCGGCGGCAGCTACCGCAGCATGTGGTGGGTGTTCCACAACCCGCATGGCGCCTTCGCCGCACGCGGCGTGCACGGCCAGACCCTCTACATCGACCCGACCGCGCGCATGGTGATCGCCCGCTTCGCCTCGCATCCCGTGGCCGGCAACAGCGCCAACGACCCGACCTCGCTGCCGGCCTACCAGGCCGTCGCCGAGTACCTGATGCAGGCTTCGCGCTAGCGCGCCCCAAACCTGTGAACGCTCGCGCGTTGCCAAGGGGACGCAGGGCAAGGCCGGACTGGCGCTGACCCGCGCGGGGCCAGCGGCACGCCCTGACTCGAAGCCGCGCGTCCGTCGGCACGCAGGGTCCCGACCGCGATCGCCGCGCGGCCGGCCGTGCCAGATGCTCTCCAGATACAGGATCTTGCTGCGCGCGAAATGCGGATCGATCGGCTTGATCGCCGCGCGCACCGAGTCCAGCGGAATCGAGCCGTCGGCCGCCTGCGGCAGCGGCTGCGGCTGGATCGAACCCAGCACCGCCGCCCCGCCGCCTTCGTACTTGTAGGTGTGCGCGTCCATGCCGACGATGTACTCGTCACCACGCTCGCAGTGCGCCATCAGCGCCAGCAGGTTCGATTGAGTGCCCGAGGGCACGAACAGCCCCGCCTCGAAGCCGAGCATGTCCGCGAGCTTCACTTGTAGCGCATTGACCGTCGGGTCGTCGCCGTAGACGTCATCGCCCACCTCTGCGCCGCCTCTGGCCGCCCGTGGCGACAGCGCGCTGCGCGTATTCGGCCCCTATTGTCTGGCTCTGTAACAAAAGCTTGGCGCAGAAGGCACTGGGTCATGGCTCTCCGATTCAGACGCTGAATCGCCGGCAGTCCTCCCACCCGAAACCCTACGTCAAGCAGGTGCGTGATCGCACGGGACCCGACAGCTATCCACGGCCTTCCGCCTCGGCCCTTATTGCATTTTGTATTCCCCGAACGAGCCGAACCATGGCCCCATACTCGGGGGGCGTCAGCAGCCTCTGGCGAATGTACTCCTGTACTCCAAGATGCGAAGCGCAGTTTCCAGTGGAGACGCAGTGACGCTCTTGCAGCCCGCCGTAAGCGCCGCATGGCGCCCCAAGCTCGCAAGCGATCCAGTCTGCCGCCAGCGCACGAATGGCTGCGCGCCGCTCCGGTCCGGTTCCAGCTAACGCAGGGTCGCGATCAAACTGCCGAATCTGGGGCGCTATCTGCCGCGGCACAGCGCCTGGCCCCAAGCTCAGCAGGAATTCGAGCGAGGCCTGAGCCACCCAGGGCTCGTCGGAATCCCTTACAGCGTCCCAAGCGCGTGCAATCAAAGCGTCGCGCTGCCCCTCGGACATCGACTGCGCACTGAACGGATCCATGGCCGCACGCATGAGGGCAATGTGCTCACCGCGCGCACCAAGACTCAGCTCGATATCTCGCAATTGTGCCCAGTAGTCACGATGAGAGAACCCCGCTGATGAAAAATCGCAGAAGCCCATTAAGCGATCGCGAGCCGCCAGGACAGCACTGATGTCCATATCGGAAGGCCAGGTTCGCAGATCAACCTCATCCTGACCTAGCCCGATGGCGTCACAAACCTCCAAGAGCCCCTCCAGCTCGAGGAAGGCGGACATATCCCCAGTCTTTGCAGAGGAGAGAAGGCGATTTAGGTGAACAGTCAAAGAAGCGCCAGTGCGCCCGAACCCGGCCCGCTTTGCAACTTGAATATCACCTGCAGATGGCGAATCCGGAGCGCTGCTCGTCTCCCCGCTCCGCGATTCCTCAAAGCTTTCAGAGTCCGCCCCATCAGCTGGGCCAGTCAGGTCGCCTGCGGGAGTGCTTTCCCGATCTACCTCGCCCCATCCCCCTGCAAGCAACCAGACGCCCCCCCCTAGAAGGAGGACAGACGCCAACCATAGCCAATAACGCCGCATAAGGAGTCCCTAGTCTAGTTAGCGTCGACAAACCTCAGGAAACCGCAGCCAGAGTGCCGGAGCGCCCTGGCGAACCTGCTAAGCATGGGTATCTTGACGACCACGCTCGGCGACACCGTCTCTCCAGGCCACGCAGGTCAGCGTGAAAACACACTTCGGGTTCGTACTCAGCATCCCGGGGGAGACACGATCTCGAAGAACTTGTGGCTGGACATGCAGTTGCTGTCGGTTCGCACATAGAGGCCTGCAGTCAGGTTTCCGTCACTCCCTACAAACTGGACCGAGAAATACTGGCCGATTCTTCCATGATCAGCGCCGCACGAAACTCCCTGCATCGAGCTGTAGAGCGCAGTTACCTGATGCTCCCGGGTGTCGGGGTCGGCGCACGGAAGAGTACCTGGAATCACGTTTGGGTTAGATTCGCTTCCAAGCGCGGATCCGCCAGAGTTTCCGCCACCTCCGCCCAAGCACAAATTACCACCGCAAGGATCATCACCGCCGCCGATACCGCCGCCGATAATCGGGACGGGCGATTGAGGCGGCGGGTCGCCGATCACGTGGCACGTCTCCCCTGGGATGCAGTCCACCGCCTGCGCTTCAGTCGAAAAGAGCACCCCGCCAGAGAAAAGCAGGATGCCGGCAACCATCAAACCTTGAATCCGCATGAACATGCTCGTTGCTTTGCCGACCATTTCGGCGGGCGCACGTTACCCCCCCCCCCCCGATCCGCCCGACAAGCTGCAAGAACTGACAGCTTGACGGGCCCGCACACAGCACAAGGCCGCCCGAAGGCGGCCTTGCACACATCAGGATCGGCAGCCCGCGACCTCACTCATCCAGCGTCAGCAGCGAGGCATTGCCGCCTGCCGCCGTGGTGTCGATGGTCAGCGTGCGCTCGGTGGCGAAGCGCAGCAGGTAGTGCGGGCCGCCGGCCTTCGGCCCGGTGCCGGACAGCCCTTCACCGCCGAAGGGCTGCACGCCGACCACGGCGCCGATCTGGTTGCGGTTGACGTAGCAGTTGCCGACGCGGACGCGCTTGCTGATTCTCTCGACCGTCTCGTCGATGCGCGAGTGGATGCCCAGCGTGAGGCCGTAGCCGGTGGCGTTGATGGCGTCGATGACCTGGTCCAGCTCGCTGGCCTGCCAGCGGATCACGTGCAGCACCGGGCCGAAGACTTCGCGCTTGAGCGTGGCGAGACTCGGGATCTCGTAGGCGCGCGGGGCGAAGTAGGTGCCCTTGCTGCACTCGGCGGGCAGGGGCGCCACCGCGATGAGTTTGGCTTCGGCATCCATGCGCGCGGCGTGTGCGTCGAGGATGCCCTTGGCCTCTTCGTCGATGACCGGGCCGATGTCGGTGCTGAGCAGGCCAGGGTCGCCGATCTTCAGCTCGGCCATGGCGCCGGCCAGCATGTGCACGACCTTGTCGGCGATGTCGGCCTGCACGAACAGCACGCGCGCGGCCGAGCAGCGCTGCCCGGCAGAACCAAAGGCGCCGCTGATGGCGTCCTTGACCAGCTGCTCGGGCAGCGAGGACGAATCGGCGATCAGCGCGTTCTGGCCGCCGGTCTCCGCAATCAGCACGCCGATCGGGCCGTCGCGTTCGGCCAGCGTGCGGTTGATCAGGCGCGCGACTTCGGTCGAGCCGGTGAAGGCCACGCCGGCGATGCGCGGGTCGCGGGTCAGCGGCGCGCCGACCGTGGGGCCGTCGCCCGGCACCAGCTGCAGCACGTCCTCGGGTACGCCGGCCTCGTGCAGCAGCTTCACCGCCGCGTGCGCGATCAGGGTGGTCTGCTCCGCGGGCTTGGCGATCACGGCATTGCCGGCGACGAGGCCGGCGACCACCTGGCCGATGAAGATCGCCAGCGGGAAGTTCCACGGGCTGATGCAGACGAACACGCCGCGGCCGTGCAGATGCAGGGTGTTGCTCTCGCCGGTGGGCCCCGGCAGCACTTCCGGCTGATTGAACAGGCGGCGGCCCTGGACGGCGTAGTAGCGGCAGAAGTCGACCGCCTCACGCACCTCGGCGATGCCGTCGGCCAGGGTCTTGCCGGCTTCGCGGGTGGCCAGGGCCATGAACTCGGGCATGCGCTGCTCCATCAGGCTGGCCGCGTGCTCGATGATCTTGGCTCTAGAGGCCGCCGGCAGCGCGTCCCAGCCGTGCTGGGCTTTCTCGGCATTGGCAATGGCGCGCTCGACCGTCGCAGCATCCGCAGCCTGCCAGCGGCCCAGCACCTGGCTGCGATCGCTGGGCGAGCGCACGTCCACCCAGGCGCCCGCGGAACTCGCGCCGGGCACCAGCGGCTTGACCTCGGTCGGGAAGCGGAGCGCATTCATGCGTTCAGCCAGGGCGCGCAGCGCGTTGTCGTCGGCGAGGTTGATGCCCATGGAATTGGCTCGTTCGGTTCCGTAGAGGTGGACAGGCAGGGGAATGCGCGGATGCGCAGCGTTGGCATAGCCACGCACGGTCTCGGTGGGGTCGGCCACCAGCTCGACCGGGCTGATCGCGGGATCGGTGATGCGGTTAACGAAGCTGGAGTTGGCGCCGTTCTCCAGCAAGCGACGCACCAGGTAGGGCAGCAGGTCCTCGTGGCTGCCGACCGGGGCATACACACGGCAGGGCGTGTTGAGGCGATCGGGGCCGATCACTTCGGCGTAGAGGTCATCGCCCATGCCGTGCAGCTTCTGGAACTCGAAGCGCGGTGCGGCGGTGGGCTCGACCGGGCCCAGCATTTCCAGCGCCATGTGATGGATGGCCGCGATGGTGTGGGCGTTGTGCGAGGCGAACATCGGATACAGCGCATCGATATGGCCGAGCATGCGCCGCGCGCAGGCGAGGTAGCTGAGATCCGTGTTCGGCTTGCGGGTGAACACGGGATAGCCCGCCTGGCCTTCGACCTGGGCGCGCTTCACTTCCGCATCCCAGTAGGCGCCCTTGACCAGTCGCATCGGGATGCGGCGGCCTGCTTTCCGTGCGGCATCGGCGACCAGATCGATCACCTGCGGCGCGCGCTTCTGGTAGGCCTGCACGGCCAGCCCATAACCCTGCCAGCCGTCCAGCGCGGGGTCGGCGAAGACGTTCAGGATCAGGTCGAGGCTGAGTTCGAGCCGGTCGGTTTCCTCGGCGTCGATGGTGAAGCCGATGCCCTGGGCGCGCGCGAGCTTGGCCAGCTCCAGCACGCGCGGCGCCAGCTCGGCCATCACGCGGGCGCGCTTGCCGTGCTCGTAGCGCGGATGCAGGGCGGAGAGCTTGACCGAGATGCTCGGCGCATCGAACACATCGGCGAAGGGGCCGGTGCTGCCGATCGCGAGGATGGCCTTGCGATAGGCCTCGAAATAGCGGTCACCGTCGGGCTGGGTCAGTGCACCCTCGCCGAGCATGTCGTAGCTGTAGCGGTAGCGGGCGTTCTCGCCTTTCTTGCTGCGCTTCAGGGCCTCTTCGATGGTGCGGCCCATGACGAACTGGTGGCCCATGATCTTCATGGCCTGGCGCACGGCCAGACGCACCACCGGCTCGCCGGCGCGACCGACCAGACGCTTCAGCGCACCGACGAAGTTGCTGCGGGTTTCTTCGGCCAGATTGACCATGCGGCCGGTCAGCATCAGGCCCCAGGTGCTGGCGTTGACGAACAGCGAATCGCTTTGGCCGACATGCTTGCCCCAGTCGGCATCACCCAGCTTGTCGCGGATCAGGCGATCGGCGGTCTCGCTGTCGGGAATGCGCAGCAGGGCTTCCGCCACGCACATCAGCAGCACGCCTTCTTCGCTGGAGAGGTCGTACTCACGCATGAAGGCTTCGATGGCGCCCTGGTCCTGCGCGCGCTTGCGCACGCGCTCGACCAGATCAACGGCAGTGGCCTGGATGCGCGCGCGCGCATCGGCATCGAGCTGCAGCTCGCCCAGGAGGGCGCGCACGGCCTCGTCTTCGTCACGCAGCCAGGCAGCAGTCAGGGCGGCGCGCAGCGGTTCGCTGGCGGCCGGGAGTTCCGGGGTCAGGATGGGGGTGTTCACGCGGGCAACCTTGCAGGGGCGAGCGGCCGCCGCGCCGGACGGGCTCAGCAGGGCCGCCACCTAGTCTAGGGCGGGGTTGGCGCGTGCGGAAGCGTTTGGATGGAGAGCCGGGAATCGGGAATCGGGAATCGGGAATCGGGAATCGGGAATCGGGAATCGGGACAAGCCTGAGGTTTGCACTCAGCTCCGCAAGCTCCAGCCCCTGTAAAACCAGTCGTCCGATTCGGGATGCAGCGCTGGCCGAGGCAGGTGCCGGGTTTTCATCGATTCCCGACTCCCAATCCCCAATCCCCGCCCTCAATCCTCAAACCCATCCTTGAACAGCTCGGCGAAGGCGCAGTCCTCGAAGGACGCGGCGTCGACGAAGACGAAGAACTCGGCGCCGACCGGCATCGAGGCCTCACCCTGGATGCCCCAGACGCCGCGGCCGTCGATCTGTCGCCATTCGAGGTCATAGGGGGTGTTGTTGGTCAGGCCGGGCACGACCCGCGGCGTGGCAATGGCGCGCGCGCAGCGGTTCGGATCGTCGCCCAGCAGCGGGTGGTAGGGCATGGGGCTGAAGCGGCCGGCCGTGGTCACGCGGTGCACGAAGGCGTTGGGGCTGGGGTCCTGGGCATAGACATGGAAACCCAGCCCGGTCGGCATGCTCGCGCCCAGCGCCTGGTTGCCGATGAACCAGCAGTTGGCGCCGGTGCTGCCGCTGGGACAGCTGAAGCCCACGGCGATGTTCTGCGGGTTCTGCGCGCCGCCCAGCCAGACCGGCGTGGCCAGCACGATCGCGTCCTCGCGACCCTTGCCGTTGAGATAGGTGTTGCTGAGCGAGGTCGATTCGAACGCGGTGTTGCCGCTCGCCGTCTCGTGCCGGTAGCTGGCGCCGAAGCTGCCCTGCGGGCCGGGGGCGAAGGCATGCAGGTTGGCGCCCGCCGGCAGATCGGCGCCGATCGCCTGGCCGAACCACTGCAGGGCGTGGAAGACGCCGACCGGGCGCGCAGTGCTGACGCCGGGCACGCCCGGCAGCGGGTTGAAGCTCTTGCCCAGCTGCACGTTGACCGCCTCGCTGGCCACACCGAGGGCAACCGTGCTGGCGGCGCTCGCGCCGTTGCGCACGAGGCCGACGCTGTCGCCCGACTCGTAGGCGCCGATGTCGATCGCGGTGGTACCGCTGCCGATGCTGCGACGGCGGCCGTCGACATCGACCTGCGGCGCGCTGGCCGCGGCATAGAGCAGCTGTGCGGACACCGCATTGCCGGCGTTGATTGCCGCCGAGCCCGCACCCGGGCGCGGAAACCGGAGTGAACGCAGGCGCGGATCGCCGGTCACGGTGAGCGTGGCGCTGGCCGGCAGGGTGTTGAAGCTGTTGCCGAAGCTCAGGTTGCGCTCGATGGTGAAGCCGCCGACCACATTGCCCGAGACCACCAGGCTCTGCGTGTTGTGGGCGATGAGGTTGTTGAAGATGCTGCCGCTCAGGCTGGGCCCATTGATCGGGTAGTCGATCCAGATCGGGGTGTCGCAGCCCACCGCGGTGTTGTTGAACAGGCGCAGCTCGGTCTGGCCTGTGCCCGCGAACGAGGCCGCATACAGGCCGTTGGGCGCAAAGCCGACGCTGCCCAGGCAGATCAGCGCATTGCTGAAGGCGCGCACGACCGGCGTCGAGCTGCCGCCGCTGCCGAACACCGGCGTGACGCCGACATCGACACGCAAGGCGCCGTCCGCGAAGCCCCCCTCGATGCGATTGCCGTAGACGTTCACCACGTGCGGATCGCCCGGGCTGAGCCTCAGCAGCAGGCCGGAGCCGCTGCTGTTCGCCACGCCGCTGCGCGTGATCCGATTGAAGGCGACACGACCGGAGGTGCGCGCGTTCAGGCTCACGCTGATCGCCGGCTGGTTGGAGATGCCGCTGTCGACCCGGTTGTTCTGCACGTCCACGCTGGCGGTGCCATTGGCATTCGACTTGAGCACGCGCAGCCCCACCGGCGAACCGAGCGTGGGGCCCTGGGTCACTTCAATCGCGTTGTTCACCAGCCGCGCCGTCAGTGAGGACGGCGCGCTGTGCACCAGCTCGATGCGGCCGTCGCGCAGGTGCAGGCCTTCGATGTCCCAGCTCGTGACGTTGCTGCTGACCTGACCGGTCACGCTGCGCCCCGGCGCGAAGCGCGCCACCAGGTTGGGGGCCGCGCGCAGGGCGAAGGACTTGTTGAGCGTGATGTTCTCGTCGATCTCGGCCGTCGTCGCGATCAGCACCTCATCGCCCGCCGCCGAGGCGTCGATGCAGGCCTGCAGGGTGCCCGCACAGGGCGCATTGCCGGGCCAGGTGCGGGTGGCTGCAGCCGCGCTGCCAGCCACGCTCAGCCCGAGCACGAGACACAGGCCTTGGATCCAGCGCATTGCCATCGCCCTGACTCCTTCCGAATGATGTCGATGCCATCTCAAACGGAATGCGCGGACGCGAGAGGACACGTCTGCGCCGGAGAATTCAGTCCGGCAGGGCTTCGGCATCGAGCATCTGCGCCAGCAGGGCACGCGCGCGGCGCCAGTCGCGGACCACGCTGCGGGCGTGGATACCGAGGACCTCGCCGACCTGCTCGACTTCCAGCCCGGCAAAGAAGCGCAGCTCGACCACCTGGGCGAGCCGCGGGTTGACCTCGGCGAGCTTCTGCAGGGCTTCGTCCAGCGCCAGCAGGTCGCCACTGCTGGCCTCGCTGATCGGCAGCGCGACCTCGTCGACATCGAGGTGCTCTGCGCCGCTGCCCCGCTTCTGCGCCTGCCGCGCGCGCGCTGCGTCGATCAGGATGTTGCGCATCGCGCGGGCGGCGTAGCGGTAGAAGTGGTTCTGGTCCTGCCAGCCGACTTCGCCGGCATTCGACAGCCCCAACCAGGCCTCGTGCACCAGTGCGGTGGTCGACAGCGTCTGTGCGCGGCCTTCGCTGGCGATCTGGCCGCGGGCGATGCGCCGCAGCGGCTCGTAGACCAGGGGCATCAGGGCATCGAACGCATGGCGATCGCCTTCACTGGCCTGCTGCAGAAGACGGGTGATGTGCTGAGACACGAGGGTTGTGCAGGCGTCGGGCCGGGCCGGCCCTGCTTGAGTCTAGCGTGGGGCCCGCGGGCTGCGGTCAAGCCGGCGAACGGGCACTCGCGGCGTCGCGAGGCGGCCGCCCTCACGCAAGGCTGGCGCAGTCATCGCCCACACCTGCGCCGCGATGGACGCTGACTGCAGGCGCCGCCCCCATGCGAGCCCGCACTCAGCCGCGTGCTGCGCATCAGTCGGGCGCGAGCGCGCGGCGGAAGGCGGCGCCGGGTACCCGGCTCGGGTCGCCAGGCTCAGGGATCGCCAGCCCATGCCGCTCAAGCACGGCTTGGGCGGGTTCGGCCAGATCCGCAGCCGCTGCCGCGCGCCCCAGCCGCTGCAGCAGCGCGGCCTGCAGCAGCTGCAATCGCGCACGGCGCGGGCTGTCCTCGCCCAGCCGCGGCGCGAGCTCGGCATCCAGCGTCTGCAGACTGTCCGAGGCCACCTGCAGCGCACCTTCGCGCGCCTGCATCAGCGCCTCGCACTCCGCGAGCAGCAGCAGTTCGTCAACTTCCATCTGCAGGGGATCGAGCTCGGCGCGCACGCGCGCGAACGCCGCGCGCGCCGCCTCGCCCTGCCCTGCCCCCAGCCGCAGGCAGCCGAGCTGCGCTGCGGCCGCCGCACGCACGCCGCGGGCGGGAAAGATCGCTCCAGGCAGGTCCAGCGCGGCCTGCAGCAGGGCTTCGGCTTCGGCGACCTCTCCCGCCTGCCGAAGCAGCCCGGCCAGCTCGACGCGCAGGCGGGTCTGCCGCACCGAGCCGCTGTCCTCCGGGCCAGCCGCGAGCCAGCGTCGATAAAAGGCGATGCCGCCGTCAAGATCACCCAGCTCGGCCTCGGCACGATGCAGGGGCTCGCGCGCGAGAAAGTCCAGCGGATGTCCTGGCGGGAACTCCTCGCCGCGCAGCTCGACACCATGCCGGGCGACATCGCGGGCCTTCTCGAAATGCCCCAGCCGCAGCCAGGAGCGCGCGAGGTTGCCCAAGCGGCCGGCATTGATCGAGCCGCTGGTCGTGCGCGCCAGCGCGATGGCCTCTTCCTGGGCGCGGATGCCGTCGAGCAGGAAGCCCGCACGACTGTCGATGGTGCCCTTCAGATCCAGCACGCGGACGAGCTTGGGGCTGCGCGGCCCGAACGCCGCCTGCGACTCGGCCAGCGTGCGCGCCACCAGCGCGCGGGCCTCGTCCAGCCGACCGGCGCCGCGCAGCAGCACGCTGCGGTCCAGCAGGGCGCCCACGCGCTGATCGACGCTCAGGGCGGCCTCGCTGTCGAGCAGCCGCATCAGTTCGTCCGAATGCGCCAAGGCCTCATCGATGCGCTGCTGGTAGTAGATCGGCATCACCAGCTGCTGGGCGATGTCGAAGCGCTCACGCGTACTGGCCTGGCGGCTCGCAGCCAGGGCCTCGCGCAGCAGGGCCTCGGCTTCCGCGTAGTCACGCGCATCAGCAGCGAGCGCAGCCAGGCGCACGGCGGCCCGGATCGACAGCGGCTCGCCACTGCGCGCCGGGCCGAGCTGATCGCGCACGGCCTGCGCGCGCGCCTGGGCCTCGTCGCGCAGATCGAGCAGATGCAGGACGCGGGCGAGGCCGAGTGACAGCGCAGGGTCGAGCTTGCCCGCCAGCGCGTCGGACGCGCTGAGACGGTGGGCGGCCTCGGCGGCGATCTCGCGCCGGCTGATCACGTAGTTGCCGCTGGCGTCGGACTGGTTGGCCTCAAAGATGCCGAGCAGGAACTCCTGCACCGCCTCGGCACGCGCGCGCTCGGCCTCGGCGACGCGCGCACGGTCCAGCGCGAACCAGGTGCCGAGGCTCATCGACAGCAGCGCCGCCGCAGCCAGGCTGGCGGCCAGCCAGTGCCGCGCGAGGAAGCGCCGGCTGCGGTACAGCCAGCCGACCCCGCGCGCACGTACCGGCCGCCCGGACAGCCAGCGATCGAGCTCCTCCATCAGCGCCTCGACCGAGGGATAACGATCTTCCACACGCGGCGCCAGCGCGCGCAGGACTATGGCGTCGAGATCGCCACGCAAGGTGCGCGTTTCGGGCAGTACGGCGGCGAGGGCCGCGGGCCGCGCAGCGCGCGAGGGCGGTATGTCGGTCACGACGGCATCGCGCTCGCCGCGCGGCGGCTGGCCGGTCAGCAGGACGTAGAGCAGTGCGCCGAGCCCGAACGCGTCATCGGCGGTCGAGGCCGGCAGACCCTCGAACTGCTGCGGCGAGGCGTACTGCGGCGAGAGCGCGCGGTGCAGGGTGCGGGTCGTGTCCGCAGCGCTGCCGTCGGTGAGGCGGGCGATGCCGAAGTCGAGCAGGCGCACGTGGCCGTCCCGGTCGACCAGCACGTTGGAAGGCTTGATGTCGCGATGGACCACCAGATTGCGATGGGCAAAGGCCACCGCGGCGGCGACATCGAGCAGCACCCGCACGCGCGCCCGCGCGTCGAGATGGCGCGCATTGCACCAGTCATCGATGCGTTCGCCCTCGACCAGGCGCATCGCCAGCCAGGGCGTGCCGTCGGGCTCGACGCCGGCATCCAGCAGGGTGGCGATGTGCGGATGCTCCAGCCGCGCCAGAATCGCCTGCTCCTGCAGGAAGCGCTGGCGCAGTTCCGGCGACAGCAGGCCGCGGCGCAGGCACTTCAGCGCGACCTCGCGGCGCTGGCCGGCGATCTTGCGGCTCGCCCGCCAGACCACAGCCATGCCGCCCTCGCCCAGCAGCGACTCCAGCTGATAGCTGCCGATCGCGCGGCCTGCCCCGCGGGTGTCGTCGACATCGGCGATCAGTCGCGCTGCCAGGGCCTCAAGCGGGCCTGACTCGGCCTCGGCCTGTGCGATCAGCGTGCGCAGGCGCGTCTGCAGTTCGGGCTCGGGACAGGCGGACGACAGCCAGGCCTCACGCTCGGCGGCTGACAGATCAAGCGCGGCATCGAGCAGGGTTTCAAGGCGCTTCCAAGTGGCGAGGTCGGGGCGCTGCATTGTTCAGGCCGCTCGCAGTTCGCACCGCATGCACAAGGCTGCGCGCGTCTTGTTCAACCGCAGACGCGCGCTTGCTGTGCGCCGCGGCTCAGCCTCGGGCGCGCACCGCCGATGGTGGCGATCGCCTGCGGTCAGATGCGGTCGAGGTGTGATGCCTAGTGCCACGACGAATGCGCGCGCTCCCGGCCCGATCGGCCCCGGGGCCCGAGTCTAGCCGCTGAGCGGCGATTCGGGATTCGGGATTGGGTTTCCTGAGGGAGCGTTGCCGCAGACCGCGTGAGGCTCAAGCCTCGGCCCAGCCCCACGCGCTCGAAGGGTGGGCTCTGGCCCACCGGAGCCGCACACCGCCTCATCGTGTCGGTCGCGTGCGCCGCGATCGCGCTCGGTCCATCGGCCAATTTCCCTCGGAGATCGAGCCGGGCCACGAGGGTGTGACCGCATCCGAAGCCCGTTGGCAGGAAGACGCGGATACGGCAGGTGCGCGGCCACGGTGGACCAGGGCCCACCCTAGGCGCACAAGGGAAGGCACGGCCGTCCCGCAGCTTGCGTTGACCCGATTGGACCGGGGCTGGCGAAGCGCCGCCCAAGTCAAGGAAGCGGCTAGGCCCGGCGTCGCCCGGAGATCCGCACCCAGTCCTCGCGGCGATCCACGCGCAGTTCGGTGAAGTGCGCCGCGTAGCGCAGCAGCAGCTCGTCCTCCTGGCCATCGAGGATGCCGGACATCGCGATCAGGCCGCCAGGCGCGGTGCGCGCCGCCAGCAGGGGCTCGAGTTCATCCAGCGCGGTCGCGAGGATGTTGGCGACCACGATGGGGTACTGCGCGGTCGGCTCGTCCTCCGGCGCATAGACGCGCAGACGATCACCCACACCGTTGCGCTCGGCATTGTCGGCGGTGGCGGTGAGCGCCTGCGGATCGTTGTCGACGCCGACCGCGGCCTCGGCGCCCAGCACCAGCGCGGCCAGCGCCAGCACGCCCGAGCCGCAGCCGAAATCGAGCACGGTCTTGCCCTTCAGGTCGAGGCCGTCCAGCCACTCCAGGCACAGCGCCGTGGTCGGATGCGTGCCCGAGCCGAAGGCCAAGCCCGGATCGAGGCGGATCACCGCCAGCTCGGGATCGGCCGGCGGCTCGATGTTCCAGGGATAGACCCAGGTGCGGCGACCGAAGGCCATCGGCTTGAACTGGTCCATCCAGGCCCGCTCCCAGTCCTGGTCAGGGACCGCTTCCGTGCTCGCGCTGGCGGCGACCTCGGCCGGCACGCGCGCGGCGAGTTCGCTCTGCAGCAGCTCCGTATCGACGTCGTGCTCGAACAGCGCCTCCAGCACGATCTCGCCCCACAGCGGCATCTCGCCGACGCCGGGCTCGAAGATCGCCTGCTCGTCGGGCGCATCGGCATGCGCATCGGCCAGCGTCACCGCCAGCGCGCCGAGTTCCTCCAGCGCTTCTTCGACGGCGGGCTGCTGCGGCAGGGTGCAGGTGAGGCGGAGTTTGAGGTGGGGCATGGCGATTCCGGATCCATGTGGTGGGCCCTGGCCCACAGAAGCAGGTGAGGCTGGCGATGAAACGTCATAGGGTGGGCCCTGGCCCACCGCGAGCCGGACCCCGCCACGCCTTCCTCTGTGCAGGTCGGCAAGCGCGTGCCGCACTCATGACCGTTCGGCCGGTCGACCGCGGGGCAAGATCCATTGCCATGGTGGGCCAGGGCCCACCCCATCCAAAACCGCGATCGCGGCGGGCATCGCGGTCAGCAGTTTCCTCGGCAATCCGCCGGGAGCGATGCGCGCGGCATGCGCTAAGCCAACGGTGGGCCAGGGCCCATCCTATGCGGACGTTGCGGGAGTGCTGGGCTCAGCCCAGCCCGATGCCCTTCTCCCGCGCCTCCGCCAGCTTCTTCTCCAGGTAGTGGATGTTGGCGCCACCGGCCTGGAAGCCTGAGTCGGCCATGATCCGCTGCTGCAGCGGCACATTGGTCTTGATGCCGTCGACGACCATCTCGGACAGCGCCACGCGCATGCGGGCGATGGCCTGGGCGCGGTCGGCGCCGTGCACGATCAGCTTGCCGATCATCGAGTCGTAGTTCGGCGGCACGCGATAGCCCTCGTAGATGTGGGTATCGACGCGTACACCGGGGCCACCCGGGGCGTGGAAGTGCTTGATCAGGCCCGGCGAGGGCATGAAGGTCTCGGGGTCTTCGGCATTGATGCGGCACTCGATGGCGTGGCCGCGCAGCACCACGTCTTCCTGCTTGATCGAGAGCTTGTGGCCGGCAGCGATCAGCAGCTGCTCGCGCACCAGATCGATGCCGGTCACGAGCTCAGTGACCGGATGCTCGACCTGGATGCGGGTGTTCATCTCGATGAAGTAGAAGCGACCGTTCTCGTACAGGAACTCGAAGGTGCCGGCGCCGCGGTAGCCGATGCGGATGCAGGCCTCCACGCAGACGCGGCCGATCTCGGCGCGCTGCGCTTCGGTGATGCCCGGCGCCGGCGCTTCTTCGACCACCTTCTGGTGGCGGCGCTGCATCGAGCAATCGCGCTCGCCGAGATGGATCGCACTGCCCTGGCCGTCGGCCAGCACCTGGATCTCCACGTGGCGCGGGTTCTCCAGGAATTTCTCCATGTAGACCATGTCGTTGCCGAAGGCCGCCTTGGCCTCGGCGCGGGTGGTCTGGATGGCGTTGTTGAGCGCGGCCTCGGAGTGGACCACGCGCATGCCGCGGCCACCGCCGCCGCCGGCAGCCTTGATGATCACCGGGAAGCCGATCTCACGCGCGATGCGAATGTTCTCCGCGCCGTCATCGCCCAGCGGCCCACCCGAGCCCGGCACGCAGGGCACACCCGCGGCCTTCATCGCCTTGATGGCTTCGACCTTGTCGCCCATCAGGCGGATGGTGTCGGCTTTGGGCCCGATGAAGATGAAGCCGGACTGCTCGACCCTTTCGGCGAAGTCCGCGTTCTCGGACAGGAAGCCGTAGCCGGGGTGGATGGCCTGGGCGTCCGTGACTTCGGCGGCGGCAATCAGGGCGGGCACGTTGAGATAGCTCTCGGACGCCGGTGCCGGGCCGATACAGACCGACTCATCCGCCATGGCGACGTGCTTCAGATTGCGGTCGACAGTGGAGTGCACGGCCACGGTCTTGATGCCGAGGGCATGACAGGCGCGCAGGATGCGCAGCGCGATTTCACCTCGGTTGGCGATGACGACTTTATCTAACATGGGATTCGGGATTGGGGATTCGGGATTCGTAAGAGCCGGGCTCCTCACGCACTGAGGGCTTGCCCAGCGAGCGGATGAAGGCGTTGAGCTTGGCGAAGGTCTTGTCGATCAGTTCTTCGAGTGCACCATCGCGGGGAGCCATCTGCAGACGCACGGCGATCTGGATCTGGGTGTCGAGTTCCGCCAGCGAGCCGCGGGCCATGGAGAGGAAACGCAGGAATTCGCTGGTGGAGCGCCGCGCCGCACCCTCGGCGATATTGGACGGCACGCTGACTGCACTGCGCCGGACCTGCGAGGTCAGACCGAAGCGCTCCTGGTCGGGAAAACCGGCAGAGTAGGTATAGACCGCCTCCACCAGCTGCATCGCGTCGCGCCAGACCTCAAGCCTTGCGTGCGGCCGCTCCTGCGAATCCCGAATCACGAATCCCCAATCCCGTCGGCTTCAGCCGATCACAAACATCGGCTCATCGAACTCCAGCGGCTTGCCGTTCGCGACCAGCACCGCGACCACGGTGCCGGACACGTCGGCTTCGATGGGGTTGAACATCTTCATCGCCTCGATGATGCCCAGCGTGTCGCCGGCCTTGACGGTCTGGCCGAGCTTGACGAAGGGCGGGGCGTCGGGATTCGGCGAGGCGTAGAAGGTGCCGACCATCGGCGAGCGCACCACATGGCCTTCCGGCAGGGCGGCGCTGGCGGTGTTCTTCACCGTGCCGGTGGCGGCCTCGGTGGGCGAGGCCATCGGCACGGGCGCCGGGGCTGCGGCCTGCACCGGCGCGGGGGCGGCGTAGACCGGGGCGGCCGCCGGCGCCGCGGTGCTGGCGCGCGACAGGCGCACCGATTCCTCGCCCTCGCGGATCTCGATCTCGGTCAGGTTCGACTCTTCCAGCAGATCGATCAGCTTCTTGATCTTGCGCAGATCCATGCAGTCCTCGTTGCGTGTTGCCCGCTGGCGCGGGCGAGAAAGGTCAGCCCGCGCCCAGCCGCGACAGCGCGGCGGTGAGCGCGAGGCGGTAGCTGTCGGCACCGAAGCCGCAGATCACGCCCACCGCGAGGTCCGACAGGTAGGAGTGCTGGCGGAAGGGCTCGCGGGCGTGCACGTTCGACAGGTGCAGCTCGATGAAGGGAATCGCCACCCCGGCCAGGGCGTCGCGCAGGGCGATGCTGGTGTGGGTGAAAGCGCCCGGATTGATCAGGATGAAGGCGGTGCCATCGGTGCGCGCGGCGTGGATGCGCTCGATCAGCGCGTGCTCGGCATTCGACTGGAAGCAGTGCAGGGGGTAGCCTGCGGCCTCGGCGCGCTGGCTCAGATCGGCCTCGATGTCGGCGAGCGTGGTGCGGCCGTAAACCTCCGGCTCGCGCGTGCCGAGCAGGTTCAGATTCGGTCCATTGAGCAGCAGCAGTGCCGACACAGGCCCCCCGGTTCATTCGCCGCGCATCCCGCGCGGGGCGCGTAGTGTGCGCGTGAAGCCCGAAGCTGTCCAGCAGATGCCCGGCTGTTGGCGGGAGATCGCGGGTGTTTGAAATTTCTTGATGCGGGCGGATGCGGCCCTCCTGGCCGCACCGCCCGGCGCCTTGGGCGGAGTGAATCCGCCCAAGCCTACGCCGGCTCGGCCTGCGGCCAAGCCGCGGGCGCGCCCTCCCTGGCGCGCGACTTCGACCCGCGCTCCCGCAAGCGTCCCCGGCGGCCCTCCTGGCCGCACCGCCCGGCGCCTTGGGCGGAGTGAATCCGCCCAAGCCTACGCCGGCTCGGCCTGCGGCCAAGCCGCGGGCGCGCCCTCCCTGGCGCGCGACTTCGACCCGCGCTCCCGCAAGCGTCCCCGGCGGCCCTCCTGGCCGCACCGCCCGGCGCCTTGGCCGGAGTGAATCCGCGGAAGGCTGCGCCTGCCTGGAGCTCAACGCGAGCGCCAGAAGGTCTCCATCTCGATGAAGGTGAAGCTGGCCGACCAGGTGATCAGCACGAACCCGGTCAGCGCCTCGGTGCCAACCAGGAAGCGGATGGGCCCCACCGGCGCCAGATCACCGAAGCCCACCGTGGTGAAGCTGGCCGCGGAGAGGTAAACAGAATCGAGCAGGCCGGCATGATCCAAACCCGACAAGTGACCGGCGCCGGGCACCAGCATCAGCAGCCACAGGCCCAGTCCAAACAGCCAGATCTCGGTGACATGCAGCAAGAGCAGCGCGTACACGCCGTACAGCACCTTGCGCCGGCGCTGGGTGGACAGCCGCCGCAAGCGCTCGGACAGCCAGACCAGGCTCTCGTAGTGCAACAGCACGCACAGGGACACGATCAGCACCGTGGCCGCCACCACCAGCGCGTTGATGCCCCAGTCTCCGTACTCCCCCCACATGGCCTCACTCCGCGGACTGCCCGGGAGCATCCTAGGCCTTGAGCAGGACCGATGGCGCAGGTGGGCGCGGAATCTGCCTTGCTACCATCCACGTCCCTTCCACTTGCAGGACTGCCGCACATGCGTCTGCTAACGCTGGCTGTCGCACTGTCGCTGGGCCTCGGCCTGGCCGCGTGCTCATCCGAAACCCCCGCGCCTGCGCCACAGGCAGCGCCGACGAACGACGCGGCGACCGCCGCGCACGCGTTCTCGCCCGAGATCACCACCGCCGACTGGGCCGAGCGCGTGCGCGTGCTGGCTTCCGACGAATTCGAGGGCCGCGCGCCCGGCAGCGCCGGCGAGAAGAAGACGGTCGAGTACCTGATCAACGCCTTCCAGCAGATGGGCCTGGAGCCCGGCAACCAGGGCAGCTGGGTGCAGACCGTGCCGATGGTGGCCACCACCACCGACAAGGGCGCGATGCTGAGCTTCAAGGTCGGTGAGACCGAACTCGCGCCGACCTACGGCCCGCAGATGGTGATCGGCACCCGCACCGGCGCGCCCGAATCCAAGCTCGACGCCAGCGAGGTGGTGTTCGTCGGCTACGGCGTCAATGCGCCCGAGCTCGGCTGGAACGACTACGAAGGCCTCGATGTGCGCGGCAAGACCGTGGTCATGCTGATCAATGACCCGGGCTTCCACAGCGGCGACGAGACCCTGTTCGAAGGCAAGCGCATGACCTATTACGGGCGCTGGACCTACAAGTTCGAGGAAGCCGCCCGCCAGGGCGCGGCGCTGGCCCTGATCATCCACGACGACGCCGGCGCGGCCTATCCGTGGGCGGTGGTCGAGAACGGCTGGACCGGCCCGCAGTTCGACCTGCCGACCAGCGTCGACCCCGAGCCGCGCCTGCCCCTGCAGGGCTGGATCGACACGCCCACCGCGACCGCGCTGATGCAGGCTGCCGGCCAGGACCTCGACGCCCTGCGCACGGCCGCCAACCAGCGCGGCTTCAAGCCGGTGCCCCTGAACGCCACCGCCAGCGCGGCGGTGAAGAGCAGCGTGCGCGAAGGCCAGTCGGACAACGTGCTGGCCCTGCTGCCGGGCACCGACCGCGCCGATGAAGTGGTCGTCTACATGGCCCACTGGGACCACCTGGGTCGCAGCTTCCAGCCCGGCGGCGACCAGATCTACAACGGCGCCATCGACAACGCCACGGGCGTGGCCGGCATCCTCGAAATCGCCGGCCAGTTCGCCGGCGGCCCGCGGCCCTCGCGCTCGATCCTGTTCGCGGCGGTCACCCTGGAGGAGTCCGGCCTGCTCGGCTCGAAGTACTACGTCGCCAACCCGGTGATCCCGCTGCACAAGACCGTCGCCACCATCAATCTGGATGCGATGAGCGTGATCGGCCGCGTGCGCGACTTCACCGTGGTCGGCATCGGCAGCTCGGAGCTGGAGGACATCCTGCGGCCGATCGCCGAAGGCCAGGGCCGCGTGCTGCAGCCGGAGTCGGCGCCGCAGAACGGCTTCTACTTCCGCTCGGACCACTTCAACTTCGCCAAGGCCGGCGTGCCCTCGCTGTACGCCAAGGGCGGCGTCGACCACTTCGAGAAGGGCGAGGAGTTCGGCAAGCAGCTGGCCGCCGACTACACCGCCAACCGCTACCACAAGCCCGGCGACGAGTTCGATCCGAACTGGGACCTGGCCGGCGTGAAGGAAGACCTGGACGCCCTGTTCGCCGTCGGCCAGCAGATCGTCACCACCGACCTCTGGCCGAACTGGTACCCCACCAGCGCCTTCAAGGCGACCCGCGAGGCCTCGCTGGAAGCCGGCCGCAAGGCCGACGCGGAAGCGGCACCGGCGAAGGCCGCGCAGTAAGCGCGACGACCGCCATACCGTTTGAAGCAGACCGGGCCCGCGTGGCCCGGTCTGCGTTTGGGGGCTTGCAAGGCCTCGGCAGGTGGGCGCCGGCCACGCTCAGCGCGGGCCCGCAATGACACGCCGCGCCGCGATTCCACGTCAGCGCCAGCGCGAGCGGAAGTCGGCGTCGACCGCGGCCAAACCGCGGCGCGGTGGACGGCAGGGGCTCGCGCGCGTCGCCGAGGGCGGCGCGCTTCCGTGTCTTCATCCTGTTCCGGAGTTTCCATGAACCTGTCGATCCCGGCGCGACTGCCGCGCCTTCCGCTGATCTGCCTGCTTGTCCTTCTCGGCTTGGGCGCTGCCGCCCATGCGCAGACGCCGACGCCACCGCCCGACCCGCGCTGGCCTCTGCTGCCGGCCGAAGGCCTGTGGATGCGTCCGGGGGCACCCGGCACCGCCTTGCACCTGAGCCGCCGCGGCGAGCAGATCGCGGTCAGCCTGTTCGACTTCGTCGACGGCCAGCCCGTCTGGCGGATCGGCCTCGGCGGGATGCAGGGGGACGCGCTCAGTGTTGAACTGCTGGGTTTCAGCAATGGCAGCTGCATCGACTGCGTGCCGGCGCGCGCGCCGCAGGTGGACCCGCCCGCCCGGCAGCTGCGACTGCGCTTCGCGTCCGCGCGCCGCGCCTGGCTCAGCCTCGACGGTCGCACCGAACTGCCGCTGCAGGCCTTCGCCTTCGGCGGCGTCTATGCGTCGATGGGCCTTGCCGACCGGGCGGACGCCGAGTTCGGCCCCCTGCCCTTCCCACAGCTCTGTGGCACCTGGGCGCTGGAGAGCGAGCTGGGCGGCCTGACGCGCTTCTCGCTGGGCGCTCCAGGTCCACGCGCGACCGATGGCAGCTTCTCGATCCCTCTGCGCGCCGCCCAGACCGCCAACCCGGGCGAGCTGATCGTCTTCGCCTGTCGACCCGGCCTTGGCGCAGGGACCGACGCGGAGTGCCGCATCAGCGACGAGCGCGTCTCGCCCCCCTTCGTCTACGGCAGCGCGCGCCTCGGCGACATCGAAGAGAACCGTATCCGCTTCAACACCTGGTCGGGCACGGTGTTCTACGCGCATCGCCTGGGCGAGATACCGGCCGAATGCCGGGCGCCCTAGTCCAGCCGCCTCCCGTAGAGGGGGCTGAGGATGGCTGCGCTGCCGGCGCGGCTGTGAACGGAAGCGCCGCGCCGGGCGGCCTGCCGCTCAATTCTCGAAGCCGTCCGCGAACACCTCGAGCGGACGCCGCAGCGTCAGCGTGATCTCGGCGCTGGCGCCGGCCGCCAGCTGTGGCACCACGAGCACGCGGTAGTCGATCGGCTGCGCCAAGCCATGCGGGCGCGACTCTGTGCTCGCCGCGGCACCCTCCAGCTGCACGGCCCACGGGTACTCGGCCGGCGGCGGCCGCAGCCACAGCGAGGTGCCGGCCACGGCGCTGTCGCCGTCGTTGTGCAGGCGCAGGCGCAGCTGGTCGAGGCGACGCTCGACCAGCTCGATGCGCAGGTCCTCGCGCTGCAGCCACCAGCCGAGAAGAGTGTCGAGGCGCTGCATCCAGAAGCCGCCGTCGTCGCGGGCCGCAGCCAGGATGGCCTCGACCTGGGGCATCACGCCAGGCCGCACCGGCGGCCCCGACATGTCGCTGCCGGTGCGCCCTTCAAGCACCCAGGGATGGGTGACCCAGTTGAACAGGCCGCGCCGGCTCGCGACATAGGCAGCCTTGTCGATCATCACCGCCTGCAGCTGCGCGCCGCTCAGGCCGTAGCGGTCGAGCAGGATGTAGTCCATCGGCGCGGTCGGCGGCAGGCTCCAGACTTCACCCGTCCACCAGGGCAGGCTGCACTCGCACCACACGTCCTGGTCGCTGCTGTCGTAAGCGAGGCCGGCCGAGGCGGCCGCGCGCCAGGTGGCGCGGTCGACCGCCAGCCCCGGCCCACGGAAGCCGAGCAGCGACGGCACGCCCGGCACGCTGCTCTCGATCAGCTGGCGCATCGACTGCAGGCGCTGGGCCTGCACGGACTCAGCCTGGCCGGCGAAGCGCAGATGCAGGTCGCCGTGGCCGGCGATCTCGGCCCCCGCATCCAGCAGGGCCTGCACCACCTCGGGGTTGTCGACCGCGCCCTCACTGCCAGGGTCGCCGCCCGCCGCACCGACGATGAAGAAGGTGCCGAAATCAGCCAGCCCGAGGCGCTGGAAGAGGTCGAGCAGGGTCGGCACCGCGGTGCGCATGGCAGCGCTTTCCGTATCGGCGGTGAAGGCATAGGCCGCACGCTTGGCCTGCGGCCAGTGGCCGAGCTGGATCAGCGCACCACGCGTATCGACCCAGGCCAGGCCCTCCTGGATCGGCTCGCGCCAACCCAGGGGGTACTGCCAATCGGAATACACACCGGGCAGCGCCCCGTACCACAGGCTGCGGCCTTGCCCGTAGCTGTGCGCGAACACTGCCGGGGCGGCATCGGCGGCGGCCCAGGGCTCGGCGCTGCTGCGCCAGCGCGCGATCGCCTCCGCGCCCGCGGAGCCCGCCGTGTAAGCCGGCCAGAGCGTGCGGTTCAACAGCTGGGGCACGGTCGGCAGCTCCGAGCCGGGCATCGGCGGCACCTGCATCGAGGCGCCGCTCCAGTAGCTGCCGGTAGCAGCCGGATGGGCGACGCCGAAGCGGATCTCGTCCAGCGGCGGCAGGCCCGCGCGCTCGCGATTCAAGGCCTCTACGGTGCCCAGGCCCAGCGTCGTCTCCAAACCGAAGCCCGCGCGCCCGCTCGCGAACAGGCCGCCACCGGCCTGCACCCAGGCCTGCACGTCGGCGGCATCGAGCGGATCGAGCTGGACATGGGCCAGCGCCAGCACGGTGCGGTCGTCGAGGGCGTCCGCGGGCAGGCGACTGCCGGGCGCCAGGGCGAGCGCCTCGAAGGGCGTGCGCAACTCGGCCATGGCCTCGCGCAGGCCGCGCGCGTCGAGTTCGGAGACGGGGTCGCCGCTGGCGTGGACGATCAGCAGCGTGGGCCGGGCCGCGTGGGCGACGGCACCACCCAGCAGGGCGAGCAGGACGAACACGCAGGCGCGCCACAGCGACGCGGAGCGGCCGTCGCGAGCGGGCAGCGACGCATTGGGACGGGGAGGGGCAGACATGCGGAGCACGGCATGGAAGCGATGCGTGAGGTCTGCAGCATGCGTGCCAAGGACTCAGCTCGCGTGAAGACGGCTCAGCACGGGGCGTGCCAGGCGCAGGGCAACCCGATCAGGCCGACAGCAGCACGCCGGCCTCGGCGCCGTAGGCGAAGGCCGCCATCGACAGCACGCCGTACTCGATGCCGGAAGCGATGCGCCGCGGCCGCTCGCCGGGCCGAGCGGCGCCCACCGCCACCAACAGCGGCAGGTAGTGCTCCTCGCTGGGATGCGCGCGCGCACCGCCCTCGATGCGCTGGCGGTAGTGGATCAGCGTGTCGACATCGCCGTTCGCGAGCGCGCGTTCGACGCCCTCGACGAAGGCCTGCGCATAGGCCGCGGGCGGACTCTGCGGCGACTGCAGCTCGTGCAGGTTGTGGGTCAGGCTGCCCGAGCCCAGCACCCAGACCCCCTGCTCACGCAGCGGCCGCAGCACCTCGCCGAGGCGATACGCCAGGGCCGGCCCGGCCATCTGCGGCAGTGAGACCTGCAGCACCGGCACCTCGGCCTCGGGCAGCAGGTGCATCAGCGGCACCCAGGCACCGTGGTCGAATCCCCGCGCCTGATCCAGCTGCGCCGGCAGGCCGCCCGCCACCAGCAGGTCCTGCACCTCGGCAGCCAGTCCCGGCGCACCGGGCGCCGGATAGCGCAGCCGATACAGCGCCTCGGGAAAGCCGCCGAAGTCGTGCACCGTCGACGGCCACTCGGCCGCCTGCACGCGCAGGCCAGGGGTCTGCCAATGGGCGGACACCACCACCACCGCGCGCGGCCGCGGCTGCGCCTTGCCAAAAGCGCGCAGCGCCAGCGCCGGCGACGACTGCGCCAAGGCGAAGGTCGGCGCACCGTGGGACACGAACAGACTGGGGGCGAGCGGCATGGGCAGCGATCCGGCTTCCGACGTGCGCTGAAGGATGGGCGCGCCCCTGAACCGCAACAAGCTGAGGACCTGCAACGCTGTGTCGCGCCAGGGCCGCAGGCCATTGCCCACACGCGACGGACACCGCGTGCAGGCCTCGCCGTTTCCCATCGAACAGCGCGGACAGCTGTCGTGGGTGGGGCCAAGCGCGGCGCAACCCCACCCCACACATCGACGCCTCGCCGCACGCCGCAACCGCTGCGACTTCGAGGGGCTCACGACGGATCTCATAGGGTGGGCCCTGGCCCACCGTGGCGCGAACACTCGCGACTGCATCCCTGTCTTGCTGGCGATGGTTCTGCCGCCAGCGCCCGCGCCTGCGACATCGACATCGACTCGGCTCGGCATCCGCATCGGCATCGGCATCGGCATCGGGGCCAGCCTTGAGCCCGTGGTGGGCCAGGGCCCAACCGATGCGAATTCTGATTCCTCAGCGTGGGCGACGCGCAGCGCGGCCCAACGCGTTCGCCCAATCCTCCCTGCGAACTCCCAGGCGGCTGGCAATCGCCTTGCCGTAACCGCCGCCGCGACGAAAGCCGCGGCGGCGATCAGCGCCTCAGCGCAGGCCCTTGCAGTTGGCGTAGAAGCTCACCGTGGCCGGCCAGTCGGTGAAGATGCCGAGGACGCCGACGTCCTGCGCCAGCACGTCGATCACTTCGAACACGTCGCCGTCGCGGCGGATCGCGCTGTCAAAGGTCTGGAAGTAGAAGCCGTTGTTGCCGTCGGCCAGGATGCCGCTGCGCTCCAGGGTCCAGGTGATGATCTGCAGGCCGGCGGCGCGTGCATCGCGGGCGTACTGCGAGGGCATGATCCGGTTCTGGCCATCGACCGCCAGCAGCGCAAAGGTCGGCGGCGCGACGATGCGGATGCCCTGGCTGCGGTAGTTGCGCAGCTCGGCGGCGCTGGGCAGATCGGCGACGGTGCCGGCATCGTCGAGAAACACGGCCTGGCGCCCGTAATCGCCACCGCGCTGCACCCAGTACAGCACGTCGGCCTGGTTGAAGCTCTGCGGCCACACCCGACGGGCAGGCACGCGTGCCGCGCGGTACTCGTCGAGCAGCTTCTGCGCGTAGTCCTGCTGGCTGAAGCCCTCGAAGGGCATGGCCACCACCGGCGTCTTCAGCTCGGGCGTCATGTCCACGCCGAGCTGCTTGAACAGCGCGATGCTTTCGGCATGGCTCATCAGGGTGCCGCTGCTGGGGCCGGAATACAGATCGGTGCGCCAGTTGGCCGTGCCCGCCATGTACTCGGCCACCGTGCGGGCGCGCGGGTTGAAGGCATCCATCTTGCCGCGCAGGGTCTTGAACTCGGCCAGCGTGATGTCGCTGGTGCGGCACTCGGCGCTCGCCGGGCGCACCAGGCTGCCTGCCGCATCGAACTCGGCCGGCGCGAAGGGCCGCGTGCACTTGGCCGCCAGCGGCGTGGCGAGGATGTTGGTGGTGGTGTGCAGATCATTCTGGGCATGCCGACAGACCAGCTCCTTGTCGCGGGTGAAGGCCACATCGCACTCCAGCACGCCCGCGCCCATGCGCGCGGCGGCGATGTAGGACTCGCGGGTGTGCTCGGGGAACTGCATGGGCGCGCCACGGTGGCCAATCGAGAACTGGCTGGACCGGTACAGCGGCCGGGTCGCAGCACAGCGCTGCAGATCACGCTTCAGCGGGCCGTCCTGCATGTCGTCGACGAGGAAGAAAGGACGCGGACCGAGCTGCACAGACGACGCGCCGAACAGCTTGGCGTCAGCGGGCGTGGAAGACGGCTGTGCGGCACAGGCCACAGGCAGCAGCAGGCTCAAAAGCAGGACGAGACGCATGGAGGACGCTCCGGAGCGAAGGGAGCGCGCATCCTGCAGCCCGGGCATGACTGTTCATTGACGCAGCGATGACAATCGCGACGGAGCAGTCCCACCCTGCGAACCGCGACAGCGCGTCGCTCGGATCGCAGCGCGAGACGCCATAGGGTGGGCCCCGGCCCACCATGGGCTTCACACTCGCCCCGCTCTTGCGCGCTAGCGAGCGCTCGCTTCCAACGCTCAACGCTGGCCGCGGTCTTACCTGCAGGAATGCACGCGCGTCCGGACAGCGGCGGAGCCGGAACCGGAACCGGAACCGGAACCGGAACCGGGGCGAGCATTCGCGTCATGGTGGGCCAGGGCCCACCCTATGGGCGCGGCCTGCGCTGATCCTCGACGATGCGGCCGTCAACCAGGCGGATGATGCGGTCGCAGCGCTCGGCCAGCCGCGGATCATGCGTCACCACCAGCACCGCGAAGCTGCGCTCGGCGTGCAGCTGGCGCAGCAGGGCGAAGACCTCATCCGCGGTCTGGGTGTCGAGGTTGCCGGTGGGCTCATCGGCCAGCAGCAGGGCCGGCTCGCTGACCAGGGCGCGGACGATCGCCACGCGCTGCTGCTGGCCGCCCGAGAGTTCGTTCGGCCTGCGATGGGCCAGGGCGCCCAGGCCCACCGCATCGAGCAGGCGCTGCGCGCGCTGGCGCTGTTCGGCCGAGGGCTTGCCATGCCGCGCCATCAGCGGCATCAGCACGTTCTCGATCGCCGTGAACGCCGGCAGCAGGTGATGGAACTGGAACACGAAGCCGATCGACTCGGCGCGCAGCCGCGTGCGCGCGTCGTCATCCAGCGCCCGCGTCGGCTGGCCCACCAGGCTCAGCTCGCCCGCGGTCGGCGAATCCAGCAGGCCGAGCAGATTCAACAGGGTGCTCTTGCCCGAGCCGGACGGCCCGATCAGCGCCGCGAACTCGCCGCGTTCAAGCCTGAGATCCAGCCCGTGCAGCACTTCGATCTCGGCCGGCGTGCCGATCGCGTAGCGCTTGGTCAGGCCGTGCAGTTCCAGAACGGGTGAGGACTCAGCCACCGCGCATCGCCTCCACCGGGTCGAGTTTTGCCGCGCGCCGCGCGGGCGCCACCGCGGCCAGCATGCCGACCACGGTGGCCAGCAGGGTCGCGCCGATGAACAAGTCGGGCGTGACCGCCAGTTCGAAGGAGCCGCGTCCCGAGCGCGAGAGCCCAGCCGCGCTCCACGCTCCGATCAGGCCCGCGCCGCCGAGCGCGCCCAGCGCCGAGCCGAGCAGGCCGACCACGCCGCCCTGGATCAGGAACACCCGCAGCACCTGGCCGCGGCCGGTGCCCATCGCACGCAGGATGCCGATCTCGCGGCCGCGCTGGACCACGCTCACCGCCAGCACGCTGGCGATGCCGAAGGCCGCCGACAGGCCGACGAAGAACTTGATCAGGTTGGTCGACATGCTCTGCGCCGACAGCGCGTCGAGCACGTTGCGGTTGAGCGTCATCCAGCTCTCGGCATTGACGCCGAGCCGCGCGCTGATGCGTTGCGCGATCGGCTCGGCTTGGAAGATCTCGGTGACGCGCAGATCGAGGCTGCTGACGCCCCCGGGCAGATCCAGCAGCGCCTGCGCGGGCTTCAGCGCGGTGTAGACGAAGCGCTGGTCGATGTCGCGCACGCCCAGCTCGAAGATGCCGACGATGGTGAACACATCGGCCCGGCCCTCGCCGGCATCCAGGCGCAGCCGATCGCCGAGCCGCGCGCCCAGCTCGGTCGCCAGCTGGCGGCCGATGGCGATGTCGTTGCCGACGATGGCGAAGCGGCCTTCCTGCAGCGAATCCTGCACCGGCACGATGCGGGTGTAGCGCTCGGGCTCGATGCCGAGGATCACCACCGAGCGGCTGGCCGCGCCGCGCCGCGCCAGCGCCGGGCCCGAGGCCAGCGGCGAGACCGCGGTGATGTCGTCGGCAGCGAGCAGGCTCTGCTCGATGCGCTGCCACTGGTCTAGCGCGCGCAAGCGCTGCGCGCGCTGGTCGACCTGCGAGATCAGCCCGGCCTCGGCTTCGCTTTCCGTGCGCAGCGGCCGTGCGAGTTCTTCGGGCGGTCGTACGCGGATGTGCGCCTGCGTGCCCAGCGTGCGGTCGATGATCTGCTTCTGCAGGCCGCCGATCAGCGCGGTCAGGAACACGATCACGCACACGCCGACGCCGATGCCGCTGATGATCAGCAGGCTCTGCGCACGGCCTTCCAGCAGCAGGCGGATCGCCAGCAGCCATTCGAACCACAGCGAGTCGAGCGCGCGCTTCAGCATCGAGATCAGCCCGCCGGGCGCGGGCGCACGCGCGCGCCGGGCTCGACCACGGCCCGTGCGGGCAGCACGAAGTCGCCGGCAGAGAGCCCCTCAAGCACCTCGACGCGCCCCAGCCCGCGCAGACCGGTGCGCAGCCTCAGGCGCTCGACGCGGCCCTCGCGCACTGCCAACACTTCGGCCGCCCCCGCGCGCGGATTGCGCAGCGCGTCCAGCGGCAGGCTGAGCGCGTCCTCGCGCCGACCCACTTCCACATCGATCGAGACGGTCATGTCCTGACGCAGGTAGGCCGGCGGCTCCGGCACCCGCACGCGCACCTCGACCGTACCGGTCTGTGGGTCCACCGCCGGGGCGATGAAGCTGACCTCGCCGGGCTCGCGGCGCTCGGGGAAGGCATCGGCCGACACCAGGGCCGGCTGGCCGAGCGCCAGTCGATCCAGATTGCGCTCATCGACCTGGGCAACGATTTCGGTCGGCCCATCGACCGCGACTTCGACGATGCCGCGGCCGGCACTCAACACATCGCCGGGCTCGGCCAGACGCCGTAGCACCGTACCCGCCACCAGACTGCGCACTTCACTGCGCGCCAGCAGCGCGGATGCCGTGGCGATGCGCTCACGCAGCAGCTGCTCCTCCACCCCACCGGGCGCCAGCGCCGCGGCCACCGTGGCGGCGCGCGCGGCTTGGGCCTCGGCGATCTCGCGGGTTTCCTGCGCCTGCTCGGCCTGCTCCTTGGCGACCAGACCACGCGCGACCAGGGTCGCCAGGCGCTCGGCCTCGCGCCGGGCCTGCTGGGCGCGCGCGCGCGCCTCGCGCAGTGCGGCCTGGCTTTCAGGGCGCTGGCGAAGCTCCAGCTGGGCCAGTGCGGCCTCGGCTTCATGCAAGCGCGCACGCAGCTCGTCATCGCGCAGCCGCGCGATCACCTGCCCCGGCGCCACGCGATCACCATCGGTCACGCTGCGCTCGACCAGCACGCCGGCGATCTCGCTGCCCAGCGTGACCCGCGAGGGCGTCTGCACGCGCCCGGTCGCCACCACATTGGCCAGCAGCGGCCCGCGCTCGACGGCATACACGGTGACCTCCGGCCCCTGCACCCAGCCGGGTAAGCGCAGCAGCACCAGCAGACCGACACCGATCGCCAACAGCCAGGGCCATCGCGGCAGACGCAGTCGCGCCATGGAGCGTTCTCACGGAAGTGAAGAGTCAGCCCCGGAGCATACGCAGACGCATGCGAAAGCGGCCTTCACGACGGCGCAGGGGTCGGACGTGCCAGACGCTTGCAGCCACCTGCAAGCCTCGCAGCCCGCGCCGGCATGGGGTGGGCTTGGCGCGGCCAGAGCGGCGCGGGCCGCCACTCGCGGCACAATGCCGACGTGCCGCGTGCGGCGGGCAAACGGGAGACAGCGTGGCGAAGGTGCAGCACATCGATGGGCGCAGCGTCGGCGCGGGTCTGGTGGTGTATCGCGCCAGCCGGCTGGAGGCCCTGCTCGAACCGCTGCTGGAGCTGCTCGATGCCGCGCCGCCCGAGGACGTGCTGACGCCGCAGACCGTGCTGGCCGCGCATCCGGGCATGCGCCACTGGCTGACGCGGGCGTTGGCGAAGGCGCGCGGGCCGCGCGGCATCGTCGCCAACCTGGAGGTGCTGCTGCCCAGCAGCTTCATCGACCGCCTGGCGCAGGAGATGCTGGGCCGGCAGGCGGTGGCACTGCCGCAGTGGCGCAGCGCGCAGCTGCGCTGGCAGGTCTTCGATCTGCTGGAGACGGCGCGTGGCGAGCTGGACGCCGCACGGCTGGCCTCCTACCTCGATCACGGCGCGCCCGAAGACCGCCTGCGCCGGCGCTTCGAGCTGGCCGACCGGCTGGCCCGGCTGTACGCGCAGTACCTCGTCTATCGGCCGGACTGGCTGCGCCGCTGGGAGCGCGGCGAGCGTGCGCTGGCCCACCTGGATTCACCTCGCGCGCGGCTGGAGGGCGAGCTGATAGCACCGCTCTGGCGCGCGCTGAAACAGCGCCTGGGCGAGCACCGCGCCGACATCCTGCAGCGCCTGCTGCCGCGGCTGCGCGCGCTGCCGGCGAGCACGCCGCTGCATGTGTTCGGCCTGAACCACGCGCCGCCGCAAGAGCTCGCTGTGCTGCGCGCGCTGGCCGACTCGCGCCTGGTCGCGCTGTACGCGCCCGACCCCTGCCGCGAGTTCTGGGGCGGCCTCAGCCGCGACCTCGATGCGCTGGCCGCGCGCCGTGCGCAGGAGGCCGCGGCCATCGACGCCGCCGGCGAAGGCGACTGGTTCATCGAGCAGGGCCACCCGCTGCTGGCGCGCTGGGGCCGGCTGGGCCAGCAGTTCTTCATGGCGCTGTCGGAGATCGACGCGGTCGCCGAAGACCTGCGGCACTGGCAGGACCGCCGCGATCCCGAGCCCGCGAACCGGCTGCAGCGTTTGCAGGAAAGCCTGCGCCGACTCGATCCCGGCCTGCTGCGCGAGCCGCTTGCCGACGCCATCGACGAAACCCGCGCGCGCGCCGACGACAGCCTGCGCGTGCACGCCTGCCACACGCGGCTGCGCGAGCTCGAGGTGCTGCGCGAGGTGCTGCTCGACGCCACCGGCGCGGACAGACAGGGCGAGGCGGAACTCACGCCCGGCGAGATCGTGGTCATGGCGCCCGACATCGGCGCCTATCTGCCGCTGATTCCGGCGGTGTTCGGCCCGCCCGGCGACGCGCGCGCGCGCCTGCCCTACCACCTCGCCGACATCAGCACCGCGCGCAGCCACCGCCTGTTCGCCGCGTTCCGCCGTCTGCTCGCCTTGCCGGCGACGCGGCTGTCCGCGCCGGAACTCGTTGACCTGCTGCAGCAGCCGGAGCTGGCGCGGCGCTTTGGCCTTGATGCGGCGGCGGTGGACTCGCTGGCCGACTGGCTGCAGGCCGCGGGCGCGCGCTGGGGTCTCGATGCCGCTTTTCGCGAGCGCTTCGACCTGCCGGCGCTGTACGCGCACAGCCTCGCCTTCGGCATGGACCGGCTGATCGCCGGCTATCTGATCGAGGACGCCGCCGGCGAAGACGCGCCACGCGCGCTCAGCCTGGGCGACGGCAGCGAACTCGCCCCCGTGTCCGGCCTGCATGGCCCCGAGGCCGAGCCGATCGGCGCGCTCGATGCCCTGCTGCAGGCCCTGCAGGGCCTGTTCGACCTGGCCGCCGAGACCCTGCCGCTGGCGCGCTGGTGCGAGCGCTTCGAGGCTCTGCTCGATGCGCTGTTCCGCACCGACCCCGAGGACGCTGCCGCGCGCGAGGCCGAACAGCTGCTGCGGCAGATGCTGCAGGGCCTGGCCGCGCAGCCGCCGGTCGCGCAGCAGGCGACGCCCCTGCCCTTCGCGCTGGCGCGCAGCCTGCTGGAGGAAGCGCTGGATGCGGTGCCCGAGCGCCAGGCCTTTCTGCTCGGCGGCATGACTTTCTGCGGCATGGTGCCGCAGCGGGCGATTCCCTTCGGCCTGGTCGCGGTGCTGGGCTTGAACGAAGGCGAGTTTCCGCGCCGCGGCGCCGACGGCGGCCTCGATCTGATGCGCGCCGCCCCACGCCTGTACGACCGCGAACAGCGCAGCGACGACCGCTACCTGTTCCTGGAGACGGTGATGTCGGCGCGGCAGCGCCTGCACTTCAGCTACCTCGGCCGCGCGGTCAAGGACGGCGCGCCGCGCAATCCCGCCGCACCGCTGGCCGAGCTGCTGGCCCTGCTCGACCTGCACTGCGGCATCGGTGTCGACGACGCCCAGCGCGAGCGTCCGTGGGTCGTCACCCATCCGCTGCAGCCTTTCGATCCGCGCTACTTCGATGGCAGCGATCCGCGCCTGTTCTCGCATACGCAGGCCTATGCCGCCCTGCCCAGCCGCGGCGACCTGCCCGAGCTGCCGCCCTTCGTCGACAGCAGCGCCTGCGCGCCTGCGGCCTTGCCGGCCCAGCTCGGCCTGCGCGAGCTGCAGGCCTTCTGGCGCGACCCGGCGCGACAGGTGCTGGTGCAGGGCCTGCAGCTGCATCTGGACGCGCTGGATGCCCAACGCCTGCCGGACAGCGAGCCGCTGGAGGCGGAAGTCGATGCGCGCGAGCGCCTGTCCGATCGTGTGTTCAGCCGCCTGCTCGAACGCTGGCCGCAGTGCGAGGTGCCGATCGAAGCGCCGGCCTGGCTGCGCCTGTCCGGCCTGCTGCCCCCCGGTCGACTCGGGCAGGCGGCCTGGGCGCAGGAGCGGGCCAAGCTCGATGCCCTGCTGTCGGCGCTGCGCGAGGTGGAGGGCTTCGACAGCGGCGCGGCGATCAGCTTGCCGGTGGACGCCAGCGTCGACGGCTGTCGGCTGGTCGGCGAAGTGCCCGGCCTGCATGCGCGCGCGGGCGGCGGCCACTGGCTGCTGCGCGGCTTTGCACGCACGCGACTGAAGAACGATGCGAGCGCTCTGCTCGCCGAGGACGAGCTCGACTTCCGCCGCCGAGTACCGCTGTTCCTCGACTGGGCCCTGCTGCGGCTGGCGACGGCGCAGGGCGCGGCCCAGCCGGAACCCCTGCGGGTGCTGGCGCTGCTCGACCGCGACGCGGCGAGCCCGTGGATCGATGGCCTGAATGCCTGGGATGCCGCACTGTGTGCGGGCGATGCGTCGACGCGGGATCGCATGCTGCACGATCTCGTTCAGCGGCTGACCCAGCTGCTGGCGTTCTGGCGCGAGGGCCAGGGCGGGCGCCTGCCCTACCTGCCGCGCACCAGCTGGGCCGCGCTGTGCGAGCCCGTCGAAGGCAAGCGCGCCGATTCCGCGCCCTATCCGGAGCGCCTGGCCAACTCCGTCAGCAGCGCCTGGAGCGGCGGCGATCAGTTCGCCGGCGAGGCCGACTACGGCCCCGGCTATGCGCGCCTGCTGTTCGGCGCGCTCGACACTGAGGCCGACAGCGAGGACATCGCCCGCCTGCTCGACTTCGCGCAGCGGCTGCTGGCCTGCATCACGCTGGAGGCGCCGTCGCTCAAGAGCGCGGCATGAAGCCTGTCGCGCGGAATCGCTGCTCGCGTCCAAGCTTCGGGATGAGGGCACGAAGGCTTGTCTTGCATCCAGACTGCGGGCCGAAGGCCTTGGGCCGCACGGGGCGCGGCCCAGGCTCGCGGACTTGCCGTTTTCGGCGCGGCTCGAGCCTGCCTGGGCCAAGCCGAACGCATGGCCCTCGCAGGCTGTTCAAAAAACAGCCTGCCAGCCCGGCCATGGATGGCCGGGACGACGAAGCAAGCGCGCAAGCGATGGATGTGTACTGGGGCGGTACGGAGCTGCGCCGGACCGCCGACTCGAAAAACTCCCCGGAAGGGAGTTTTTCAACAAGCGGCTCGCCTACCCAGCCGGCGCGGGGCCCAGCTCGACCAGCTCGTAGCGCCCGCGCCCGCTCTCCTTGACGCGGTACAGGGCGCCGTCGGCCGCCTCCAACCTTGCATCGGCATCAAGCGCGCCGCGGCCGAAAGCGATGCCGATGCTGACGCCGAGAACGCGTGCCTCGCCAGAGACCCGGAACGGCGGACGCATGCCGGCCAGGAAGCGGCGCGCGGTGGCTTCGCATTCGCTGGCGTGGGTGAGGTTTTCCATCAACAGCGCGAACTCGTCGCCACCCAGCCGCGCCAGCACGTCGGCATCGCGCAGCTGTGGCCGCATGCGCGCGGCGAACTCACGCAGCGCCTCGTCGCCAGCGGCATGGCCGAGCTCGTCGTTGATCGCCTTGAAGTGATCCAGGTCGAGCGCGAACACCGCAACCCCGAGGCCCGAGCGGCGTGCACGCTGCAGGGCGCGCTGCAGGCGCTCGCCGTATTCGCGCCGGTTCGGCAGCCCGGTGAGCGCATCGGTGCGCGCCTGCGCGAGCAGCGCCTGCTCGGCGGCTACGCGCGTGCTGATGTCGCGCGCCGAATAGACGATGTCGAAGCCTTCGCCCTGCTCCGCCGGCACGCTCACCGCCAGGGCTTCCAGCCACACCCAATGCCCCTCGCGGTGGCGCATGCGGAACTGGACATTGGTGCTGCCCGCCTCGACGAACAGCGGCGCGAGCAGGGCGCGGATCGGCGGGTCGTCCTCAGGATGGAACAGCTCTCGACGTGGGTCATGGAGCTCATCCGGGGCGTAACCGAGCAGGCTGCGCGCGGCTTCCGACACATAGCTGCGGCTGCCGTCGGCGCGCAGGCGCACGACCAGGTCGCGGGCATGCTCGGTCATCAGCCGGTAGTGCGCCTCGCTGCGCTTGAGCCGGGCCGCGAGGCGGGCGCGCTCGGTCATCACCACTGCCATCGGCAGCACCATCAGGCAGGTGGCGAAGGCATACAGCTGCGGAAACAGGGTGGCCGACAGCGCCGGATCGAGGCCGGGCACGGCGGGCGCGAAGCGGCCCATGAAGGCTGCGGTGCCGCTGGCCACCGCCACGGTTGCGGCCGCCAGCAGGGCGCCCGGCAAACCATGCCGGAAGGCCAGCCACATCACCGGCAGGAAGGGCAGGAACAACAGGGCGTGGATCTGCGTGCCGAAGACGCCGGCCAAGGCGAGCAGCAGGAGCAGCCACGCGGCCAGCAAACCCGGCTGGTGTTCGTGGTGCTTCAGCCAGTGTCGGGTCTGGACAACCCCCACGGTGATCAGGCCGGCGGTGACCACCATGCCGGTCAGGTGCGAGGTGAACCAGGTCAATGCCACGCCCAAGTCGACCGCGTCCGGGCCGCGGGTCGCCCAGCGCAGAGCCATGGCCAGCACGGTTGTCAGGCCTGTCGCCAGCAGGGACACCACGCCGGCCACCAGCGAGGAGCGCAGCACTTCTTCCACCACCATCAGCCTGCCGCCGAAGCGCCGCGCACCCCACACCACCAGCACGATCTCCAGCAGGTGGATCAGGCCGTAACCGAGCGCGGTCGAGGGTGTCACCCCGAGCAGCCCGCCGGGCACGTACAGGGCCAGCAACAGGACCAGCACGACGCTGAGCTGCAGGCGCAGGCCGAAGGCCACGATCACGCCGGCCGCGAAGCCGCTGGACAGCCAGAGCAGGGGCAGGCCCTCGGTCATCACGAAAGCGAGGGAGGCCAGGGTGAGGCCACCGACGCCGAGCCCCAAGGCAAGCAGCAGCCACGCCTGCCTGCGCGCGCCGCTGCGGTGGTCTCGGGATGCCATTGCCATCGCTGCTCCGGTCCGGCCGCGTCTTTCGGATGCCGCGCTGCGAGGCGGCTCCGGCAACAGCCGGAGGCTGTGGGCGCGACCCGTGATTTTACTGGGCGAACCGCGGCACAAAGTGCGCCCTGGTTCAAGCGCGCCACGACGAAACGAGACCAGCGGGGGCGGGGCGATGATGCGGACCGCCTTTCCCGCGCGCCGCCTGCATCGCGAAAGCGGCGCGCCGCGCTGTCAACCGCTGCGCGCGTCCTGCGTTGTCATCCTGCAACACCGCATTCCGCCTGACCGTCCCATGGCCATCCCCACAGCTGCGGCGGCCGCTTCTGGCACGCTGCTGTTCCGTCTCGACGGAACCGACGATCTGGACCGCGCCGCCACCGACGCCGAACGCTACCGCCGCACCACGCTCGATACCTTCCTGCGCGGCGTCGAACGGCGCGCGCTGCGCATGGCCGAGTTGAGCTGCGGCCAGCGCGAGGACGCCCTCGACATCGTGCAGGACGCCATGCTCGGCTTCGCGCGCCGCTATGCCGGGCACGACCCCGCTGAATGGGCGCCGCTGTTCTACCGGGTGCTCGACAGCCGCATCCTCGATCACCACCGGCGCAGCCAGGTGCGCTCGCGCTGGCGGCTGTGGCTCAAGCCCCGCGACGAGGACGACGAGGCCGACCCGCTGCAGCAGATCGCCGATCCGCAGCAGCCGGAGCCCTGGCTACGGCTGTCGGATGAGCGCCTGATGGGCGATCTGGAGACCGCCCTGCGCGCCCTGCCCCTGCGCCAGCGCCAGTGCTTCCTGCTGCGGATCTGGGAAGGGCTCGACGTGGCCCAGACCGCCGCCGCCATGCAGTGCGGCGAGGGCAGCGTCAAAACCCATCTCTCGCGGGCGCTGGCGCGTCTGCGCGAACATCTGGCCGAACACCGCTGAGGCGCCGCCATGCACACGCCCACCCCGCAGGACGATCTCCCCGACGGCCATCAGCGCCTGCGCCGCGCGCTGGACAGCTCGGCCGAAGGGCTCGACGCCGCCACCCTGTCGCGCCTCAACCGCGCTCGCCAGGCCGCGCTCGCCGCGGCTTCAGCACGCCGCCGCGGCTGGCGCTGGTCGCTGCGGGTCGGCGGCCTGGCGCTGGCCGCCAGCGCTGCGCTGGCCCTGGTGCTGGCGCCCGGGCTGCTCAGCCCGCCCACTCCGCCACTGCCCGCAGCGAGCAGCGACTTCGCCCTGATCGGCGACGAGGTCGAGCCGGCCCTGCTGGAGGAACTCGAGTTCTACGCCTGGCTCGACAGCCAGCAGGACGACGAGGCCTGGGAAGGCTGATGCGCGGCTCGGGCCTGCCGCTGCTGCTCGCGCTCGCAGCACCGCTGTCCGCGCTGGCGGAAGACCGGACTGCCGCCGAAGTCGATGCCGAACTCCTGCTGTTCCTCGCCGAATTTGCCGATGCCGAGGGCGAAGTTCCCGCGCTCGGCCTGCTCGATCGCGCGCAGACCGAGGCGGAAGCAGGCGCGATCGAAGCGGAGTCGCCCGCGGGTCCGGTCGGGGAGACACCCGCCACAGACGCCGCCGCAGGGGCGACATCAACGCCGCCCCCTCAACCCGAAACCGAAGCGACCACCGCCGAGCGGCGGCGCGGAGATCACCGATGAACCGCCGATTCCATCGATTGAGCGCAGTCGCGCGCGCGACGCTGCTGGGCCTGGCGCTGCTGCTGGCAGCGGCGGTGAAGGCCGAGGACCTGGCCTTCTCCACCCTGCCGCCTGACGAACAGCGCGTGCTGACGCCTTTCGCCGACAGCTGGAACGGCCTCGATGCCGCCACCCGCGAGCAGCTGCGCCGTGGCGCCCAGCGCTGGCTGAGCATGAGCCCCGAGCAGCGGGCGCGCGCCGCCGAGCGCCTGGCCGAATGGCAGCGCCTGCCGCCGGAGCAGCGCGAGCGCCTGCGCCAGGCCCACCAGCGCTACCGGGCGCTCGGCCCCGAACAGCAGCAGCGCCTGCAGCAGCGCTTCCGCGAGTTCCAGAACCTGCCGCCCGAGCAGCGCCGCGAGCTGCGCCGGCGCTTCGAGGCGATGGGTCCGGCCGAGCGTCGCGCCTTTCTGCAGGGGGCCGAGGCGATGCGCCGCAGCGGCCAGGCCCGCCCACCCGGCCCCTTCGCCCACTTGCCGCCTGAGGCGCGCGAGGCGAGCTGGGCAATGGTGCGCAGCCTCAGCCCCGAGGCCCGACGCGCGCTGCGCGCCGAGTTCGAAACCTTGCCCGCCGAGCAGCGCGAAGTGTTGCGCCGAGCGTTGATGGCGATGACACCAGCCGAGCGCGAGGCGCGGCTGCTGCGCGCGCGCTGAGCGGCGCCAGCCGGACTGCGCCTCAGAGGGTGTGAAAAACCCAGACGCCGTAGCGAGGGTGCCTCTGGGTGTTCATGGCAAAGCGCGGTGCGTGAATTCAAGGGCGTTTGGCGAGCTAGTGACCGCGGAATTCGCGTAGCGCGCTGCCGCCACGGGCGCCCAGAGGCGGCCGCAGTCGGCGGACGGTTCTCACATGCTCTCAGGGCTGCGGGAGCGCCGCGAGATCGACACGCTTGAAGCGTCCGCGCCCCTCGCGCTTGCTGGCGTACAGCGCGGCATCGGCGGTCGCCAGCAGATCGCTGGCCGAGGCGGCGTTGCAGCCGCAGTAGGCAATGCCGATGCTGGTGCCGACCACGCGCGACTCGCCCGCCAGCCGCATCGGCTCGGCCATCTGCGCCAGCAGGCGGCGCGCCGCCGCCTCGCAGCCCTCGGTGCTGGACTGGTGCTCCATCAGCACCACGAACTCGTCACCGCCCAAGCGCGCAACCACGTCGGTCTCGTAGACGCAGGCGCGGATGCGTCGGCCGAACTCGATCAGGGCCTCGTCGCCCGCGGCATGGCCGAGGCTGTCGTTGATCTGCTTGAAGTGGTCGAGATCGAGCGCGAACACCGCCAGCGGCTGCTGGAAGCGGCGCGCCCGCGCCAGCGCGTGCTCGAGCCGCTCCTCGAACGCGCGACGATTCGCAAGCCCCGTCAGCGCATCGGTGCGCGCCTGCGCCTGCAGGGCCTGCTCGGCGGCCACGCGCGCGCTGATGTCGCGGGCGGAATAGACCACGTCGAAACCTTCACCCTGCTCTGCCGGCACGCTCTGGGCCAAGGCCTCCATCCACACCCAATGGCCCTCGCGATGGCGCAGGCGGAACTCGATGGTGGTGCTGCCCGGCGAGACGAACAGCGGGGCCAAAAGGACGCGGATGCCGGGGTCGTCGTCCGGATGGAAGAGCTCGCGCCGCGGCTCGGCGAGCTCGTGGGGCGCGTAGCCGAGCAGGCTGCGCGCAGCCTCGGAGACATAGCTGCGGATACCGTCGGCGCGCAGGCGCACGACCAGATCGCGACCGTGGTCGGCAAGCAGGCGGTAGCGCGCCTCGCTGCGGCTCAGGCTGCCCAGCAGACGCCGGCGCTCCGCCACCATCAGGGCCAGCGGCAGGGCCAGCAGGCAGGCGGACAGGGCGTAGACCTGCGGCAGCAGGCTGCGCGCCAGCAGGTCAGCATGCTCGACAAGCTGAAAAGGCCCGATGCGCAGGATAGAGGCCATGCCCGCCGACACCGCAAGGCTGAGCACGCCCAGCACGGCCCCGCTGACCGCGTGGCGGAAGGCCAGCCAGGCCAACGGCAGCAGCGGCAGGAACAGCAGGGGATAGGTGTTCTGTCCGAGCACCAGCGCCAGCACGGCGACCTGCAGCAGCCAAGCGAGCAGCAGCTGCATACGCTGCCCCTGCGGGCCCAACAGCCGACCGCGCTGGCCGATCGCTGCGCTCATCAGGCTGGCCGTGGTGACCAGGCCGAGCAGGTGCGCACTGGCGACGGTCAAGGCGGTTGTGAGGAAGTCCAGCGGACGCTCGCCGATCGCCGCCAGCGCGAGACTGCTCAACACGCCCACCAGGGCACAGGCGACCACGCTCGACAGCGCCGCCCAGGTGGCGCTGCGCGGCAGGCCCTCAGGCTCGGACAGCGGCCGCCCGAAACGACGCACCGCGCCCACCACCAGAGCGACCTCGATGAAGTTCAGTGCGCTGAGCAAAGCCAGACGCGGCAGAGAATCGTCGGCCAGCAGCCGCGCGACGACCAGGCCCAGGGCGAGCACGGCCCAGTCGAGGGCGCGTATCCGCCCCGGCCACCAGAGCAGCACGGCCACCGCCCAGCCGTTGCCCAACCAGACCAGGGCCACGCCGGCCTCCAGTCGGCTCAGCTCCAGCGACAGCAACGACAGAATCAGTGTCCCCAGAGCGAGGGCGAGCGGCCAGCGCAGCGGAACAGCAGCCGGAGTGGCGAACGCTTTCATGAGGGGCGCGCGGCGCAGCGGAAGCAGGGCCCACCTTGCCAGAACACGCGAGCGCAAGGCGAGCTTCGACCTGCGCTGGGCGCTGCCGCTGAGCGCTCCGTGCTCAGGGCCAGAACACCCACAGCAGCGCCCCCCCCAGCAGCAGCCGATACACCACGAAGGGCAGCATGCCGATGCGGTTGATGAAGGCGAGGAAGAAGTGGATGCAGGTGTAGGCCGCAAGCGCCGACAGCAGGGTCCCCCACAGCAGCGCATTCCAGTCGACCTGCGCACCGGGCTCGATCAGGTCCAGCGATTTCAGCAGCACGGCCAGGACAATCACCGGAATCGAAAGCAGGAAGGAGAAGCGCGAGGCCGACTCGCGGCAGAACCCGAGCATCAGGCCGGCGGTCATGGTGATGCCCGAACGCGAGGTGCCCGGGATCAGCGCCAGCGCCTGCGCGAGTCCGATCAGCAACACGTCCTTCCAGCCGATCTGCTCGACCGTGCGCTCGCCGCGGAAGCGCACGTCCGCCACCCACAGCACCAGGCCGAAGAAGATCAACCCGAACGCCATGGCCAGCGCGCCGATCTCCGGCGTGCGCAGCGCAGTCTCGATCAGCGGCTTGAACGCGAGGCCAGCCAGACCGACCGGAATGGTCGCGAAGCCGACCGCCCAGCCGAGCCGCGCATGCGCATCGGTGCCCCGCCCCGCCAGGCTGCGCAGCAGTGACACCGCGATCTGCGCGAGCTCGTGCCGGAAGTAGAGAACCACCGCCGCCAGGCTGCCCAGATGCAGGGCCAGATCGAAGGCCAGCCCCTGATCCCGCCAACCGGTCAGCATCGGCACCAGCAGCAGATGCGCCGAGCTCGAGACCGGCAGGAACTCGGTGAAGCCCTGCAGCAGGGCGAGGACGATGATTTCGATGGGGCTCATGGGGGCGCGGCGCGGGGCGAAGCCGCATAGGGTAGCGGCTGCAAGGTCGTCTGCGCAGGCGACATGCCCGGGCGCTCGATCCCGCCGTTATTCCCTAAAGCGGCGTGGAGTGGACCCTGGCCCACCGCGAGCTCGACGCGCGCCCGAGCCCTCGCAGGCCGGCGCGCTTCGCGAAGCGGCAACGCGTTACGGCCGCGAGCCGCCTTGCGGGTCGGATCCCGCCCTCTGAGTTCGCCTCGGTGCCGACGCCCGCGACCGCGCGTTTCTCGCGATGCCAGCGATCAGGATTCAGCCCAGGGTGGGCCAGGGCCCACCCCATGGATTCAGGCTCACGGCGGGTCAGGGCCCACCCTAGGTGCGCTTGAGATTCGCGGCTTCGCGCGCCAGCGCTTCGATGCGCGCGTAGTCACCCGCCGCCAGGGCCGACTCCGGCGTCAGCCAGCTGCCGCCGACGGCGCGGATGTTCGCAAGAGCGAGGTACTTCGGCGCGTTGTCGAGGCTGATCCCGCCCGTCGCGCAGAAACCGAGCTGCGGTAGCGGGCCGCCAAAGCTTTTAAGCGCGTTGACGCCCCCCGCGGCCTCGGCCGGAAAGAACTTGAGCAGGCGATAGCCCTCTTCGAACAGGTTCATGCACTCGCTCGCGGTGGCGGCACCCGGCAGCCAAGGCAGCGCATGCTCGCGCGCGGCCGCCAGCAGCTTCGGGCTTGCCCCCGGCGACACCGCGAACTGCGCGCCGGCTGCCAGCGCTTCATCGAACTGTCGCGGCTCGATCACCGTGCCGACGCCGACGACCGCGCCTTCGACCTCGGCGGCGATTGCGCGCACCGCATCAAGCGCGGCCGGCGTGCGCAGAGTCACCTCGATCGCAGGAATGCCGCCCGCCACCAGTGCGCGCGCCAGATCCGCCGCCTGCGCGGCGTTGTGCACGACGACGACCGGCACCACCGGCGCGAGATCCAGGATCGTGGCAAGGCGGTGGGTGTGGGATTCGAGCAGGTTCATGGGGTGGGTTCCGGTAGTCGCGCGGTCAGCGCGAGGTTGAGACAGGGAAAGGGTGTGACAGACCCGTCGATGCGTCCATCGGCCGTTGGCGGTGGCGTTGGCAGGGCGGGAGGGTGGGCAGAGTCCGGAGCGCACGGATCCGCGCAGCCGCAGGCCGTTCGGAGCGCGTGTCGCGCACCGATGTCGCCCCACCTGTGGCGCGAAGCAACGATGCGAAGTGCGGAGTGCGAAACCGGAGACAACGCGTCCGGAAAGCGCACATGCAGATTCGATCGCGCAGTCGACACCGATGCGCGCAGACCGGCCGCGCCGCGCTTGGCCCACCCCAGCCAGTGACCTGAGCATCGCTGGCTTTGGCTTTGGCTTTGGCTTTGGCTTTGGCTTTGGCTTTGGCTTTGGCTTTGGCTGCCGCTCTTGCTCTTGCGGGCAGGAGCCCGCGCTTTTCCATGGGGCCCCTGGGGAGCGGCGGGAGTTCGTGGATCAGCCCGCAGGGGCGGCCGCAAGGATGCGGCCGATGTTCGTGACAGGCCAGGGACGGCCTGTCCACGAACACCCACGGACTCACGCGAACCCTTCGCGCACGGAGGCGCGAAGGGCGCGGACGAGGGGTGGCCTTCTCTTTGGTTACTTTCTCTTGGCCACGCAAGAGAAAGTGACTCGGGCCGGCCGAAGGACGGACCGAAAGCTCTTGCTCTTCGCTTCAAACGACCGCGCAACGAAGCATGACCGAGGCGAGAGCGAAGCTCATGGTGGGCCAGGGCCCACCCTATGACAGCCGCGAAGTCGGGCCGTCCGCAGGGCTGACCGAAAGCGCTTGCGCTTCGCTTCAAACGACCGCGCAACGAAGCAAGACCGAGGCGAGAGCGAAGCTCATGGTGGGCCAGGGCCCACCCTGTGACAGCCGCGAAGTCGGGCCGTCCGCAGGGCTGACCGAAAGCGCTTGCGCTTCGCTTCAAACGATCGCGCAACGAAGCAAGACCGAGGCGAGAGCGAAGCTCATGGTGGGCCAGGACCCACCCTATGCGGGTGACATTCACAGCAGCGAATTGGCGCCGAGATCTGCCGCGCCCACGGTCGCCCGCATCGACGCGAACAGCTCGCGGCCGAAGCCGCTGTGGTAATGGCTGAGATCAACCACCACCGCTTCGCGGGCAGCGAGTTCGGCAGGGTCGACGGCGACATCGAGGCGCCCGTTCACCGCATCGACCGTGACCACATCGCCATCGCGCAGCCGTGCAAGGCCACCGCCCTTGGCGGCTTCGGGCGTGCAGTGGATCGCCGCCGGCACCTGACCCGAGGCGCCCGACATGCGGCCGTCGGTGACCAGGGCCACGCGGAAGCCGCGCTTCTGCAGCACGGTGAGCAGCGGCGTGAGCTTGTGCAGCTCGGGCATGCCGTTGGCGGCCGGGCCCTGGAAGCGCAGCACCACGATGACGTCGCGCTCCAGCTCGCCGCGCTCGAAGGCCGCCTTGACCTCGTCCTGTTCGTGGAAGATGCGTGCCGGCGCCTGGACCACCATGCGATCGTCCTGCACCGCCGAGACCTTGATGACGGCGCGTCCCAACGGGCCCTGCAGCAGGCGCAGGCCGCCGTCGGCGCGGAAGGGGCGATCGACCGGACGCAGCAGGCTCTCGTCGCCGCTCGGCGCGGTCAGCGGCGTCCAGTGCAGGCGCTCGCCATCGAGCTGCGGCAGCTGCGCGTAGTCGGCCAGGCTGCCGCCCCAGACCGTGCGTGCATCGAGATGCAGCAGGCCGGCCTGGCCCAGCTCGCGAATGATGAAACCCATGCCGCCGGCGGCGTGGAAGTGGTTCACGTCGGCGCTGCCGTTCGGATACACCCGCGCCAGCAGCGGCACCGCATGCGAGAGCGCATCGAAGTCGTCCCAGCTCAGCTGGATACCGCCCGCCGCGGCCATCGCCACCAGATGCAGCAGATGGTTGGTGCTGCCGCCGGTCGCGTGCAGACCGGCGATGGCGTTGACGAAGCTGCGCTCGTCGATCACCTCGCCGATCGGCCGGTAGTCACCGGCCGCGTGGGTGATCTTGAAGACCTGCTCGATCGCCGCCTCGGTCAGCGCTTCGCGCAGCGGCGTGCCGGGGTTGACGAAGCTTGATCCGGGCAGGTGCAGGCCCATGATCTCCATGAACATCTGGTTCGAGTTGGCGGTGCCGTAGAAGGTGCAGGTGCCGGGGCTGTGGTAGCTGGCGGCCTCGGCTTCGAGCAGTTCCTCGCGCCCGGCCTTGCCCTCGGCGTAGAGCTGACGCACGCGCGACTTTTCGCTGTTGGGCAGACCCGAGGGCATCGGCCCCGCCGGAATGAACAGGGTCGGCAGATGCCCGTAGGCCAGGGCACCGATCAGCTGGCCCGGCACGATCTTGTCGCAGATGCCCAGACAGACGACCGCGTCGAACATGTCATGCGAGAGCGCGATCGCGGTCGACAGCGCGATGACATCGCGCGAGAACAGCGACAGCTCCATGCCGGCGCGGCCCTGGGTGACGCCATCGCACATCGCCGGCACGCCGCCGGCCACCTGGGCGGTGTAGCCCAGCTTGCGGGCGATGCCGCGGATCAGCTCCGGATAGCGCTCGTAGGGCTGATGCGCCGACAGCATGTCGTTGTAGGCGGTAACGATGCCGAGGTTGGGAATCGCGCCGCCGCGCAGACGCTCCTTGTCGGTATCGGCACAGGCGGCGAAGCCATGCGCGAGATTGCCGCAGGACAGCGCCCGCCGATGCGTGCTTTCCGCGCGCGCGCGACGGATGCGTTCGAGATAGGCCGCGCGCGTCTCGCGGCTGCGCTCGACGATCCGACGGGTGACTTCGTCGAGGACGGGGTGGAGGGGGACGGTGGGGAGGGTGGTCATGGGAGCGGGGTCTTGAAGGCAGGGATTCGGGACTTAGAGCCGGTGCTGCAAAACCAAACGAAAAGCGCAAACGCAGCGCGCTGCGGCTTCCGCGGGCAGGAGCCCGCGCGCTTCCTGGGGCCCCTGGGGAGCGGCGAGACTCGGACGATCAGCCCGCAGGGTCGCCGGCAGGGAGGCCGGCGATGTTCGTGACAGTGCAGGGATGCACTGTCCACGAACACCGGCCGAGGCTCGCAAACCCGGAGCGCAGGGATGCGCGAAGGGCGCGGACGAGGGGTGGCCTTTCTTTTGGTTACGTTTCTTTGGCCACGCAAAGAAAAGGGACTCGGGCAGCCCGCAGGGCTGACCGAAAGCTCTTGCACTTCGCTTCGAGCGGCGAAGCGCCGAAACGAGACCGAGGCGAGCGTGCAGCCCATGGTGGGCCAGGGCCCACCCTATGGCAGACGTACGCTGCGGCCCGCCGCAGGGCGGACCGAAAGCTCTTGCACTTCGCTTCGAGCGGCGAAGCGCCGAAACGAGACCGAGGCGAGCGTGCAGCTCATGGTGGGCCAGGGCCCACCCTATGGCAGGCGTACGCTGCGGCCCGCCGCTGGGCTGACCGAAAGCTCTTGCTCTTCGCTTCGAGCGGCGAAGCGCCGGAACGAGACCGAGGCGAGCGTGAAGCCCATGGTGGGCCAGGGCCCACCCTATGCGGATTTCGAAGCGCGGCGGCGCGTTCAGGGGCACGTCCACACATCCACCGGCCGCTCGCACGCCGCCAGCACCTTCGCAATCGGAAGCTCGCCGCGGGCCAGGGCCTCGCGCAGCACGGACTGCTTGGCCGCGCCTTCGATGTGCAGATGCAGATGGCGCGCCGCCACCAGCGCCGGCAGGGTGAAGGTGATGCGCGGCTCGGGCGCGCCGGGCGCGCGCATGGGCAGCAGCATGCGCTCACCGGCGGGGTCCAGCGCCGCCTGCAGATGATCGCCTTCGGGAAACAGCGAAGCGGTGTGGCCGTCATTGCCCATGCCGAGGATCAGCACGTCGATCGGCAATCGGGACGCGAACTCGCGCTCCAGGGCCTCGGCGCCGCTTTCCGGTGTGTGTCCGTCGATCTGCAGCGGCACGAAGCGCGCCGCGACGGCGGCGTTGACCAGCAGCTGCTCGCGCACCAGCCGCGCGTTCGAGCGTTCGTCGCTGGCCGGCACCCAGCGCTCGTCGGCGAGCGTGATCTCCACCGCACGCCAGTCGATGTCGGCTTTCGACAGCTCGGCGAAGAAGCGCTTGGGCGTGCTGCCGCCGCTGACCGCCAGCAGGGCGCGACCGCGCGCGCGGAGTGCGGCTTCGAGCTCGGTGGCGACGCGCTCGGCGAGGCCGCGGGCCAGCTCGGCGCCATCTGCAAACCTCCGCTCGCGCGGCTGCGGGATCTGCAGCGGCACGTCGCGGGCGCGCTCATTCGACATGGTCGCTCCAGGTGCGGCCGTCGCGCTCGATCAGCGCCACCGCCGCACTCGGCCCCCAGCTGCCGGCGGTGTAGGGCTTGGGCGCCTCATCGCTGGCCGCCCAGGCGGCGAGGATCTGGTCGGCCCAGACCCAGGCGGCCTCGACCTCGTCGCGGCGCATGAACAGCATCGGATTGCCGCGCACCACGTCCATCAGCAGACGCTCATAGGCGTCGACGTGGCGCAGGCCGCTGAAGGTCTCGGCGAAGCTCATGTCCAGCGGCACGTGGCGCAGACGCAGGCCGCCGGGGCCGGGCACCTTGTTGGTCAGCCACAGGGTCACGCTCTCGTCGGGCTGCAGGCGCAGCACGAGTCGATTCGGGTGGATGGGCCCGGTGACCTCGCCGAAGATCGAATGCGGCACCGGCCGGAAGGTCACCACGATCTCGGAGACGCGCTCGGGCATGCGCTTGCCGGTGCGCAGATAGAAGGGCACGCCGGCCCAGCGCCAGTTGGCGACTTCGGCCTTCAGGGCAACGAAGGTCTCGGTGCGCGAGCTGCCGCCCAATTCATCGGGATAGCCCGGCACGGCCTGGCCGCAGACCGCACCGGCGCGGTACTGGCCGCGCACGCTCATCAGGCTGGCGTTGGCGGCGGTGATCGGCTTCAGCGCGCGCAGCACCTTCAGCTTCTCGTCGCGGATGGCGTCGGCCGAGAAGCTGGCCGGCGGCTCCATCGCCACCAGACACAGCAGCTGCAGCAGATGGTTCTGGATCATGTCGCGCATCGCGCCGGCGCGGTCGTAGTAGGGCGCACGGCCTTCCACGCCCACGGTTTCGGCGACGGTGATCTGCACGTGGTCGATGTGCTCGGCGCGCCAGATCGGCTCGAACAGCGCATTGGCGAAGCGCAGGGCGGTGAGGTTCTGCACCGTCTCCTTGCCGAGGTAGTGATCGATGCGATAGGTCTGGCTTTCGTCGAAGCAGTGGCCGACCGCGTCGTTGATGCGCGCGGCACTGGCCAGGTCGGTGCCGATCGGCTTTTCGATCACCACGCGCGAGCTCGGGCCGTTGAGACCGCAGTCGCGCAGGCGCTCGCAGATCGGCACGAAGATGTCCGGCGCCGTGGCGAGGTAGAACACCCGCACGCGCTCGCCGCCCTCCTTGATCAGCGCGGTGACCTCGTCCCAGCCGCTCTCTCTGCGCGCATCCAGAGCACGGTACTGCAGCATCGGCAGGAAGCCCTCGAGCAGTTCGGGGCCGGCGGCGTGCTTCAACCAGTCGCGCACCTTGGCGCGGTAGGCGGCGTCGTCCAGGCCTTCGTCACGAGCGACGCCGAGGATGCGCGTGCCGGGCAGGATCTGGCCGTCGGCGAAGCGGTGCAGCAGGGCCGGCAGCAGCTTGCGCAGGGCGAGATCGCCGGTGCCGCCGAAGATGACCAGATCGAAGGGATCGGCGGGAACGATCGCCGGGCTCATGCGTGACCTCGGATGGACGGGGGAGAGCCGGTCTGCAGGTCCGAAGTCCATCGGCATACCAATGCAGCCCGGTGGTCTGCGAATTTACCCCTTTCCAAGGCGCTTTCAAGGGGCTTATGCTGCGCCCGGTATCCAATTGGTCTTGTATACGTATGCATCGATTGATCGCCGAAATGCTCGCCCAGACCGATGTGGCGCCGATCGGCAGCCGCCCCTTGGCCTATATGCGCCTGCGTGAAGCCCTGCGTCGGCTGATCGAAAGCGGACGGCTGGCGCCGGGCCAGGCCCTGCCTGGCGAGCGCGATCTCGCCGAGAGCCTGGAGCTCTCGCGCGTCACCGTGCGCCGCGCGATCAGCGGCCTGGTCAAGGACGGCCTGCTGGTGCAGCGTCAGGGCGCGGGCACCTTCATCGCCGACCGCATCGTCAAGGCGATCAGCAAGCTGTCGAGCTTCACCGACGACCTGCGCGCGCGCGGCCTGCGGCCACGCTCGAGCTTCCTCGAACGCGAGACCGGCGAGGTGACGCCGGCCGAGGCCATGGCCCTGAACCTCTCGCCTGGCGCGCGCGTGGTACGGCTGACGCGACTTCGCTATGCCGGCGACGAACCGCTGGCGATCGAGCGCAGCGCGATTCCGCAGGAGATCCTGCGCGATCCGGAGATGGTGCAGGACTCGCTCTACGAAACCCTGGACCGCCTCGCCGGCCGCCCGGTGCGCGCGCTGCAGCGCCTGCGTGCGATCGCCTTCACCGCCGACCAGGCGCGCCTGCTGCACCTGGTGCCTGGCACGCCGGGCCTGTACATCGAGCGCCGCGGCTTCCTGCGCGACGGCCGCGTGGTCGAGTTCTCACGCAGCTACTACCGCGGCGACGCCTACGACTTCGTGGCGGAGCTGCATAGCGAGTGAGCCGGGATTGGGGATTCGGGATTCGCAGGGCGACCCGAGGCGAGCGACTCGCGCCGCGGCCACCCTTTGCAGGAGCCGGCTCGCAGGCGTGCGCACACTGCGCCCTGCCTGCGGCGTTGCCCAAGCTGCAATCCCGTGATGCCGTCGATTCGATGCCATCGCCCCGCTCCGCCCGGCCCGCTACACTCGCGGCCCATGCGCTCTCTCCCGCCCACGCCGCTGCGCCTCGTCTGCCTCGCCCTCGCGCTTTGGGCCGCGCTGTTTCCGGCGCTGGGCGCTTTCGCGTCGGCGCATGTGGCGGTGGATGCGCTGGACAGGGGCCTGCCAAGCGCGCACTGGACGCAGGATCACACGGCCCACCACGCCCATGTCCATGCCGACGCCGACCACGGCGACGACAGCTGGGACGGCTTCGTGCATCTGCTGGCCCATGAGCTGAGCAGCTGCGCGCAGAGCTTCGCGCCCAGCCCGCTGCTGCCGTCTGCGCCTGCCCTGCTGGCGCCTGCGGCGCCCCTGCCCGCGGCGATCGCGCGCGCGCCGAGCCCGCGACTCGAGAGCCTGCTGCGCCCTCCGATCGGCTGAAGAGGCACGGGCGTTGCCGCGCGCTGCCGCCTCCTGAGGAGGCCTGCGGCGCGGGGCGATGACCCGCGTTCCGCCCCGGCCCTTCGCCGCACACCGGTGTCGGCCGCACACCCCCTCTTTCGGAGACTCCCATGCGATTGCTGTGGACCGCGTTCGCGGTCGTTGCGGCGTGGCCGGCGCTGGCCGCGCCCGCGGCGTCCGAGCTCACCCTCGATGACGCGCTGGACCGCGTCATCCAGTACCACCCCGAACTGCGCGGCTATGCCGCGCGTACCGCCGCGCTGCGCGCCGAGGTCAACCTCGCCGGGCAAGCGCCGCCGCTGCGGCTGGCCGCCGAGCTGGAGAACGCCCCCGGCAGCGGCGCGCTCGCCGGCGTCTCAGGCGCCGAGCTGACGATCAGCCTGGCCGGCGTGCTGGAGCGCGGCGGCAAGCTGGAGGCACGCCGCGCGCTGGCCGCGAGCCGCCTCGATGCGCTGGGCGTGCAGCGCGCGGCGACTGAGCTCGACCTGCTGGCCGAGGTCGCGCGCCGCTACCTCGAGGTGGCCGAGTGGCAGGACCGCGCGCCACTGCTGCAGGCCGAGCTTGAGGCACGCCGCGACATCGCCCGCGCGGCGCGCGATCGCTTTCAGCGCGGCGCCGAGCCTGAAACCTCCGCGCTCGCGGCCGACAGCGCGGTGATCGCGATCGAACTGGAGATCGAGGCGCGCGCGCAGGCTGAAGCCGCGGCCTGGCAGCGTCTCGCATTGCTCTGGGGCGAAACGGACAGCGACGCGATACCCGACCTCGCCAGCCTGCCCACACAGACGCCCGCCCTGCCCTCGCCCGCCGCGCTGCGCGCCCTGCTGCAGCGCACGCCGGAGCTGCGCGCCTTCGCCGATCAGCAGCGGCTGGCCGAGGCCCAGCTGCGACTGGCGCGCACGGCTGCGTCCTTCGACCTCGACTGGCAGCTCGGCCTGCGCCGCCTGCAGGACGGACGCGATACCGCGCTCGTCGCGGGCGTGTCGCTGCCGCTGGGCTCGGCGCGCCGCGCCCAGCCGGGCATGGCCGCGGCTGACGCGGCGCTGGCCGCGCTCGACAGCGCGCATGCCGCCGAGGCGCTGCGGCTGGAAGCCCTGGCCTTGGCCGCGCTCGATCAGGCGACTCGCCACAGCGCCCGCGCAGACGGCCTGGAGCGTCGCGTGCTGCCGGCCCAGCAGCGCGCCGCCGACAGCGCGGCCCGGGCGTATCGCAGCGGTGCCCTGTCCTGGCTGGAGTGGGCCAGCCTGCAGAACGCCCTGCTCGCCACCCGCATGGACCTGCTCGCCGCGCGCGCCGAGGCGCAGCGCGCCCTGATCGAACTGCAGCGCCTGACCGCCGAGCCCTTCGGCGCCGCCGCAAACGCCGGAGACGCCCGATGATCCGCCCCGCACGCAACACCCTGCTGCTTGTCCTGCTGACGCTCGGCCTCGCCGCCTGCGGCGAGCACGCGCACGATGATGACCACGGCCATGGCCATGACGATCACGGCCATGGTCACGACGACCACGCCGACGAAGCCCCCAAGGGGCCACACGGCGGCCGCCTGCACGAGGACGCCGGACTCGAAGTCGAGCTGAAGATCGAAGAGGACGGCCAGCCGCCGCGCTATGCCGCCTGGGTGAGGCTGGACGGCCAGCCGGTGGCACCTGCGAATGCGCAGGTGAGCGTCCAGCTCGAACGTCTGGGCGGCCAGGTCGACACGCATACGCTGAGGCCACAGAACGATCGCCTGGTCGGCAGCGGCGTGGTCGGCGAACCGCACAGCTTCGTGGTCACGGTGCGCGCAGAAGCCGCAGGCCGCCGCGCCGAATGGCGCTACGAAAGCTTCGAAGGCCGCACCCGCATCGCCCAGTCCGCGGCCGATGAGATCGGCATCCGCGTCGAGCCCATCGGCAGCGGCCCGATCGAACAGCGCCTGCGCGCGCAGGGCCGCGTGGTGCTGCCGGCCAACGCGCAGGCCGCGGTGTCGGCACGCTTCCCCGGCCTGATCCGCAGCCTGCGCGCGGACATTGGCGAACGCGTCGGCGCTGGCCAGCTGCTGGCCGAGATCGAAAGCAATGCCAGCCTCGGCCGCTACACGGTGGCCAGCCCGATCGACGGCGTCGTGCTGGAGCGCGCGGCCGCGCTCGGCGGCATGGCCGGCGACGCACCGCTGTTCGTGATCGGCAGGCTGGATGCACTCGTCGCCGACCTGCCGGTGTTCGGCGCGGAGGCGCTGGCGCTCGCGCCCGGCACGCCGGTGCGACTGACGCGACTCATCGATGGCCGCGCGATCGACAGCGCGCTGCAGGCGGTACTGCCGCAGGCCGATGCGCACAGCCAGAGCCTGGTCGCGCGCGTCGCCCTGCCGGTCGATGACGGCCAGTGGCGGCCGGGCATGGCGGTCGAGGCCTCGCTGCAGCTCAGCGCCGACGAGGTGCCGCTGCGCCTGCCGCTGTCGGCCCTGCAGCGCTTCCGCGACTGGCAGGTGGCCTTCCTCCGCGTCGGCGAGGACTACGAAATCCGCCCGCTGGAACTCGGCCGCAGCGATGGCGACTGGGTCGAGGTGCTCGAAGGCTTGAAGGCGGGCGACGAGGTCGTGGTCGAGCAGAGCTTTCTGATCAAGGCGGACATCGAGAAGTCCGGCGCCAGCCACGACCACTGAGGGAGCACGGACCATGCTGGATTCATTGATCCACGCCGCCATCCGGCAGCGCTGGGCGGTGCTGGCCGCGGTGCTGGCGCTGGCCGCGTTCGGCGCCTGGCAGCTGCGCCAGCTGCCGATCGACGCCGTGCCCGACATCACCAACGTGCAGGTGCAGATCAACACCGAGGCGCCCGGCTACGCGCCGCTGGAAACCGAGCAGCGCATCAGCGTTCCGGTCGAAACCGCCCTGGCCGGCCTGCCGCGGCTCGACTACACGCGCTCGCTGTCGCGCTATGGGCTCTCCCAGGTCACCGTGGTGTTCGAGGACGGCACCGACCTCTACTGGGCGCGCCAGCAGATCGCCGAACGCCTGCAGCAGGTGCGCGGCCAGCTGCCGCCGGGGCTGGAGCCGGCGATGGGGCCGATCGCCACCGGGCTGGGCGAGATCTACCTGTACACGGTCGAGGCCGAGCCCGAGGCGCGCAAGCCTGACGGCAGCACCTACACGCCCACCGACCTGCGCGGCGTGCAGGACTGGATCGTGCGTCCGCAGCTGCGCGGCGTGCCCGGCGTGGTCGAGGTCAACACCATCGGCGGCCACGCGCGCGAGCTGCAGGTGGCGCCCGATCTGGCCCGCCTGCAGGCCCTGGGCCTGGATCTGCAGGATCTGGTCGAGGCCATCGAAGCCGGCAATGCCAATGTCGGCGCCGGCTACATCGAGCGCTTCGGCGAACAGGTGCTGGTGCGCGTGCCCGGCCAGCTGCAGGATGTCACCGCGCTGGAGGCGCTGGTGGTGGCGAATCGCGACGATGCGGTGATCCGCCTGCGCGATGTCGCCCGCGTGCAGGAAGGCCTGGAGCTGCGCAGCGGAGCGGCCACCGAGAACGGCCGCGAGGTCGTGCTGGGCACCGTCTTCATGCGCATCGGCGCCAACAGCCGCGAGGTGGCACGCGCGGTCGACGCGCGCGTGGCAGAGATCCGCGCCTCGCTGCCGCCGGGCGTGCGCCTGGTCACCGCCTACGACCGCACGGCGCTGGTCGATCGCACCGTGCGCACGGTGGCGACCTCGCTGGCCGAAGGCGCCCTGCTGGTGATCGCCGTGCTGTTCCTGCTGCTGGGCAATCTGCGCGCGGCCCTGATCACCGCGGCGGTGATTCCGCTGAGTTTCCTGATGACCGCGATCGGCATGCGCCAGGCCGGCGTGTCGGGCAACCTCATGAGCCTGGGCGCGCTCGACTTCGGCCTGATCGTCGATGGCGCGGTGATCATCATCGAGAACGCCCTGCGTCGTTTCGGCGATGAACAGCAGCGCCTCGGCCGTCTGCTGTCGGCGCGCGAACGCTATGCGCTGGCGGCCGAGGCGACCACCGAGGTGATCCGCCCGGCCCTGTTCGGCGTCGGCATCATCACCGCGGTCTACCTGCCGATCTTTGCGCTCGAAGGCGTGGAAGGAAAGATGTTCCACCCGATGGCGATTACGGTGGTGCTGGCGCTGACCGCAGCCCTGCTGCTGTCGCTGACCTTCGTGCCGGCGATGATCGCGGTGGGCTTGGGTGGCCGCGTGCAGGCGCATGAGAGCCGGCTCATGGCGCTCGCCACCCGCGCCTATCGGCCGGCCCTGCGCCGCGCGCTCGGCGCGCGCCTGCCGGTGGTGGCCGTGGCCGCATTGCTGGTGCTGGGCGCGGGCTTCGCTGCCAGCCGCATGGGCAGCGAGTTCATGCCCAGTCTCGACGAGGGCGACTTCGCCCTGCACGCCATGCGCATCCCCGGCACCTCGCTGAGCCAGGCCATCCACATGCAGGGCCAGCTGGAGGCGCGCATCGCCGCCCTGCCCGAGGTCGAGCGGGTGATCGGCAAGATCGGTACGGCCGAAGTCGCCACCGACCCGATGCCGCCCTCGGTCGCCGACATCTACGTGCTGATGAAACCCCGACGCGACTGGCCCGAGCCGCGCAAGCCGCGCACGCAGTTCATCGCCGAGCTGCAGGCCGTCTTGGACCAGGTGCCCGGCAACAACTACGAGATCACCCAGCCGATCCAGATGCGCTTCAACGAGCTGATCTCCGGCGTGCGCGCCGATCTCGCGGTCAAGGTCTATGGCGATGATCTGGACACACTGGCGAGCCTCGGCGAAGCGATCCGCGCGGTGGTGGAAAGCAGCGCCGGCGCCCAAGACGTGGCGGTCGAGCAGACCACCGGCCTGCCCCTGCTGCAGATCGCGCCGGACCGCGAAGCGCTGGCCCGCGCCGGCCTGCGCGTGGCCGACCTGCAGGACGCGATCCGCATGGCCATCGGCGGCGTCGAGGCCGGGCTGTACTACGAGGGCGATCGTCGGGTGCCGATTGTCGTCCGCCTCGACGAATCGCAGCGCGCCGATCTGGCGCGGCTGGGCGAGCTGCCGATCCTGCTGCCCGCGCAGGCTGACGGCCTGCCGCGCAGCCTGCCGCTTGCCCGGCTGGCCGAGCTGCGCATCGAGACCGGGCCCAACCAGATCAACCGCGAGAACGGCAAGCGCCGGGTGGTGGTGACCGCCAATATCCGCGGCCGCGACCTCGGCGGCTTCGTCGAGGACCTGCGCGCGAGGACCCGCCGCGACGTCGAACTTCCGCCGGGCTACTGGATCGGCTACGGCGGCAGCTTCGAGAAGCTGATCAGCGCCTCACAGCGGCTGTCGATCGTGGTGCCGCTGACGCTCGCCCTGATCCTCGGCCTGCTGCTGATGGCCCTGCGCTCGGGCCGCGATGCGCTGGTGGTGTTCTCCGGCGTGCCGCTGGCGCTGACCGGCGGCGTGGCGGCGCTCATGCTGCGCGGCCTGCCGCTGTCGATCTCGGCCGGCGTCGGCTTCATCGCGCTGTCCGGCATCGCGGTGCTGAACGGCCTGGTGATGCTGAGCTTCATCCGCCAGCTGCGCGCACAAGGGTTGGGCCTCGACGCCGCCATCGAACAGGGCGCGCTGACCCGCCTACGACCCGTGCTGATGACGGCGCTGGTGGCCAGCCTGGGCTTCGTGCCGATGGCGCTGGCCGTGGGCGCCGGCGCCGAAGTGCAGCGGCCGCTGGCGACCGTGGTGATCGGCGGCGTGATCAGCTCGACCCTGCTGACCCTGCTGGTGCTGCCGGCGCTGTATCGCCTCGTGCATCGGCGGGAGGAGGAGACGCAGCGCTGAGGCGCTGCGTCTCGCCGCAAGGGCAATCCGCCGCCGCGAGCCTTTGTGCCTGACAACGCGCCGCCATCGCCCCACCGCTGCATAGGGTGGGCCCTGGCCCACCACGAGCCGCACACTCGCCCCGGTCCTCGCCAGGGCCTGGCGGAAGTCGAGCCCAGGGTGGGCCAGGGCCCACCCTATTCGAAAGCGCTTACCGCCGCGGTCGCGACCGCAGCCGCGCAGCGGCGCCCACGCGGGCGCCGGGGAAGGTGAAGCGCTTTCCGGCCAAGCAGCGCCGGAGGCCGCCTCGAAGCGGCCGATACGGGACGCGTTTCCCGTGCGCCGCTGGCACTCCGCCACCGGAGCTGCAAGCATGCGTCGATCCCTGAACCGTTGATCGCATGAGCACCGAGCAGATCCTCATCCTGTTGATCCTGGCCGCCACCGTCGGCCTGTTCCTGTGGGGGCGCTTCCGCCATGACGTGGTCGCGATGGCGGCGCTGCTGGCCTGCGTCGCTGCCGGCCTGGTCGCGCCGGGCGAGGCCTTCGCCGGCTTTGGTCACCCGGCGGTCATCACCGTGGCCTGCGTACTGGTGCTGAGCCGCTCGCTGCAGCTGTCGGGTGCGGTGGATGTCCTGACCCAGCGCGTACTGCCCGCGCAGGCCGGGCCCACGCTCAGTCTGGCCGCCCTGACCGCGCTGGCGGCGCTGCTGTCGGCCTTCATGAACAACGTCGGCGCGCTCGCTCTGTTGATGCCGGTGGCGCTGCAGCTGGCGCGGCGACTGCAGCTGCCGCCGGGACGCCTGCTGATGCCGCTGGCCTTCGCCTCGATCCTGGGCGGCATGACCACCCTGATCGGCACGCCGCCCAATCTCATCGTCTCCGGCTTCCGGGCGGAAACCGCGGGCGCCGGCTTCGGCATGTTCGACTTCAGCCCGGTCGGCGTCGCCGTCGCCCTGTCCGGACTGCTGCTGATCGTTGCCGGTGGCTGGCGGCTGGTGCCCTCGCGGCGCGAAGCCACCGCCGACAGCTTCGAGAGCGGCGCCTACCTCACCGAAGCGCGCGTGCCGGAGGGCAGCCCCAGCGCCGGCAAATCCCTGTACGAGCTCGAGGACAGCCTCGACGAACTGGGCGCGCAGGTGCTGGCCCTGGTGCGCGACGAGCTGCGCCTGAACGCGCCAAACCCGGCACGCCGCATTCGCGCGGGCGACATCCTGGTCATCGAGGCCGAGGCCGAGAGTCTCGCCAAGACCCTGGACGCACTGGGGCTCAAGCTGGAGGAGGACAAGCGCCACAGCGAGAAGGCCAATGCCGTTGCGGAAGCGAGCGCAGCCGAGCCGAGCTCCCGCCTGGACGGGGGCGCCGCGGCGGGCATGGCAGCGCGGTCCGCGCAGCCGGCGGCCGCGGACATCGCTGAAGCGGCGAGCGGCGCGGCGCCGAAGAGTGTCCGCCCCGAGCCTTCACGCTCGGAGCTGGGGCTGGTGGAGCTGGTGGTGCTGCCGGGCGCGTCGATCGTGGGCCGCAGCCCGACCGACCTGCAGCTGCGTACCCGCCACGGCATCAACCTGCTCGCGGTGTCGCGGCAGGGACGCCGCAGCCTCAGCCGACTGCGCGCGCTGGCGCTGCAGCCGGGCGACCTGCTGTTGATGCAGGGCACCCCGGAGGCCCTGTCCGGCTTCGCCACCGAGGCGGGCTGCGTACCGCTGGCCGAACGCGAGCTGCGCATTCCCGAGCGGCGCAAGGCCCTGGTCGCCACCTCGATCCTGCTTGCGGCCATCGGCGCCTCGGCGCTCGGGGTGCCGGCGGCCGTGGCCTTCGCCGGCGGCGCCCTGGCCAGCCTGCTGCTGCGCACCCTGCCCGAGCGGGCGACCTATGCCGCGATCGACTGGCCGGTGATTGTTCTGCTGGCGGCATTGATTCCGGTCGCCGGCGCGATGGAAAGCTCGGGCGCGGCCGGCCTCATCGCCGCACTGCTGATGGAGGACCTGGCGCGCGGCCAGCCCGTGCTGGCGCTGGCCCTGGTGATGGTGGTGACCATGACCCTCTCCGACCTCATGAACAATGCCGCCACCGCAGCGGTGATGTGCCCGATCGCAGTCAGCGCCGCGGCCTCGCTGGATTGCTCCGCCGATCCCTTCCTGATGGCGGTCGCGATCGGCGCGTCCTGCGCGTTTCTCACGCCCATCGGCCATCAGAACAACACCCTGATCCTGGGCCCGGGCGGCTTCCGCTTCGGCGACTACTGGCGGCTGGGACTGCCGGTGCAGCTGGCAGTGCTGCTGGTCTCGATGCCGATGCTGCTGTGGGTGTGGCCGCTGTAGGGCGTCGCCTGCGTGGCGCCATTCAGGGGTGCTGGCGGCTGAGCCCCTGATGATTCGGGGTGCGGCTGCGAATGCAGGTGGCCACGCTTAGGGTGGGCACCGGCCCGCCAGGGGCGCCACTCTTGCCTCGGTCCTTGATGCAGCCCTGGCAGATGCGGAGCCCTGAGTGGGACAGCGCCCATCCTGTTCGGGACCGGGGCGAGGTTCAGCGCCATGGTGTGCCGAGGCCCACCCGATGCGCGGCTGGGCTGCGCCGGTGCCTCGCGCGTGTCGCCACTGCCCGCATTCCGCCACAAGCGCTCCCCGCCAGCGCCCGCTGGCGGGCGCAGCCTGTGTTCCGAGGCAGCCCGCGTCGCCCTCTGAACACGAGCCCGCCATGAAGCGCAGCCTTGCCCTCGCCCTCCTCCACTCCAGCCTGGCGCTGAGCGCGCTGGGGCTGCTGGCCACGCCCACCCACGCGCAGTCGGCGCGCAAGGACTGCGAGGAGCTCAAGTCCGAGATCGCCGCGCGCATCGAAGCCAACGGCGTACGCCACTACCAGCTGCAGATCGTCGAGCCGGATGCGCGCGACGTCGGCCGCATCGTCGGCAGCTGCAACGGCGGCAGCGCACGTATCGCCTACCAGCGCGGCGCGCTGCCGAGTGAGCCGGAGGCCGTTGTCGGCGCGCCCCTGGGTGCGGGCGAGCGCCCGTCGGGCGGGCGCGACGCGCCTTTGGAGACCCTGGCGCAGCACGAGCTGTAAATCGAGTCCTTGGGGCGGCGGCGGTCTCCCGGCCGCCGCCTGCCCGGGCCAGGGACGGCCCTTCTTTTCGCCCGGGAGCGCGTCGGATTTTTCGGGTCCAGGCCAAAATCCGGCCGGGTGAGGACAGGTTTTCGGACACGGGCTGGCCTAGGGCAGCGCCAGGGGTCGAGGATCGGCGCAAGGCCTGGAGGGCGCGCCCGCGGACCGAGCACGCGATGCCTGATCCAGCGCAAGCGAGTCCGGACGGTTACCGGACTCGCGACCACGGATCAAGGCCAGGAGGGACGTGATCGGTGTTGCCCTGAAGATGGACCGCGCGGACGGATCTGCAGGCCGGCCATCCAGAGTCCGACAGGCTTCTATGCCCCCGACGCCGCCGGCTGCACACGTCGCCGGGTCAGGAAGTCGATGACCGAACGCGCGGCCGGCTGTGCCACCAGGTACAGGCAGGGCACGATCAGCAGGGTCAGCAGCATCGAGCTCAGCAGGCCACCCACCACCGCCACCGCCAGCGGCTGCATCAGCAGGCCGCCGGCGTCGAGGCCGATCGCCAGCGGCAGCATGCCGACCACGGTGGTGAGCGTGGTCATCAGGATCGGCCGCAGGCGCACCGCCCCTGCCTCGATCACCGCCTCCATGTCGGCGAGGCCGCGCGCGCGGCCCTGCTCGATGTACTCGACCAGCAGGATCGCATTGTTCACCACGATGCCGATCAGCAGGACGGCCCCCAGGAACACCGGCGCGGACAGCGGCGTCGAGCTCAGCCACAGGGCGACCAGGGCGCCGCCCGGCGCGAGCGGCGCGGCGGTCATGATGACCAGCGGATTGGTGAGCTGCTCGTACTGCACCACCAGCACCACCAGCACCAGGAACACCGCCAGCAGGATGACCGTGTTCATCTCGCGCTCGGTCTCGGCCAGCGTTTCGAACTGGCCGCCGAGCGCCACGCCGTACTGGTCGGGCATCTCGATCGCGGACAGGCGCTTCTGGACCTCGGCCATGATCGTGCCGACATCGCTCTGGCTGGTGTTGAAGCTGCCGACGATGCGCTGGATGCGCAGCTGGTTCTCGCGCCCGATCTCGGCCGGCCCCTCGCCGAGGGTGAAGCGCGCGACCTGGCGCGCCTGGATCGGACCGTTGGCGCCGTTGGCGACGATCACCTCGCCCAGCCGATCGAGGTTCTCGACCTCTTCGCGCGGCATCCGCACGCGCACGTCGTATTCGTTGACGCCGGTGCTGTAGCGGGTCGGCACGGTGCCAGTGACCGCCTGCCGCAGGGCCACGGCCACCGCGCGCACGTCGAGGCCGAGCGCGGCGGCGCGCTCGCGATCCACTTCGATCTGCAGCGCCGGCGTCCGGTCCTCGTCGTCCATCTCCACGGCTTCAAGGCCGGGGATGTCTTCGATCGCTCGAATGATCTCGCGGGCCAGGCGCTGCAGGGTCGGCAGGTCCTCGCCAAGCACCTTGAGCTCCATGTCATTGCCCGACAGCCCGAAGTTGAGCCCGCGGATGCCGCTGGTGCGCACCGCGATACGGGCGCCGGCGATGTCCAGCGCATCGACCCTGCGCTGCGCCTCGCGCGCCCAGCGGCCCACCGGCCAGTCGGGCCGCTGGCTGGCGTCATCCAGCTGGATCGACAGCCAACCGCGACCGGCGCGCTCGGAGACATTGCCGCCCCAGACGAAACCGCCCGCGACCGAGAACACGCTCTGCACATGCGGCATGTCCTTGATCGCCGCCTCGACCTCGCGCACCGCGCGGTCGGACAGCTCTGGGGTGGTGCCAGCCGGCAGCGCGATGCGCACGTTGAGGCTGCCGTCATCGAGCTGCGGCAGGAACTCGTTGCCGAGCTTGGACGCCAGCGGCAGCACCGCCAGCACGCTGCCGAAGGCCAGCAGCAGCACCCAGCCGCGGCGCGGCAGCAGGAGGCGCAGCAGCCCACGGTAGGCCTCGGTCAGGGCCCGCAGGCCGCGCCGGAAGGCCCGATAGGGCAGGCTGCGATCAAAGCCGGACGAAAAGCCGAGCTTGGCCATCTGCGCGGCGAGCATCGGCACCAGCGTCAGCGCCACCGCCAGCGAAGCGATGACCGCGAACGAGATGGTCACCAGCAGCTCGCGGAAGACCAGCGTCGCCAGCCCCGTGATCAGCAGGAAGGGCAGCACGGCCGCGAGGTTGGTCAGGGTGCCGGCGGTGACCGCCGAGATCACCTCGTCGGCGCCCGCGTGCGCGGCCTGCTGTGGATCCTCGCGCAGCTGGCTGCGGTGCCGCTCGATGTTCTCGAGCATGACGATGGCGTTGTCCAGCAGCAGGCCCACACCCAGCGCCAGGCCGCCCAGGCTCATTACGTTGAGGCTCAGGCCCGCGCCGCCCATCAGGGCGAAGGTCGCCATGATCGCCAGCGGAATCGCCAGCCCGATCACCACGCTGCCGCGCAGGCTGCCGAGGAAGAACAGCACCACCAGCATGGCCAGCACGCCGCCGAGGATGGCCGCCGAGGCCACCGACTTCACCGAGCCGCGCACGAAGTAGGCGCCGTCGCGGGTGGTGCTGAATTCGATGTCGTCGGGAATGAAGCCCGAGGCCCGCAGCGAGTCGAGTCGCGCCTGCACCTCGCCGACCACTTCGACCGTATTGGCATCGGGCTGCTTGAATACCGACAGCTGGGTGGCCGGCGCGCCGTCGAGGCGCACGAACACGCGCTGCTCGCGGAAGCCGTCACGCACCTCGGCCACCTCATCGAGGCGGATGCGCCGATCGCTGCCGGGAATCTGCAGCAGCACCGCGGCGATGTCGTCCGCCGACTGGAAGCGGCCTTCCGTGCGCGCACGCACGTCCAGGCTGCTGCTGGTGATGTTGCCGGCCGAGACGTTCTGGTTCTCGGCGGCGAGCTGGGCGGACACGTCGGCCAGGCTCAGGCCATAGGCGCGCAGGCGCTGCTGGTCGACCACCACTTCGAGCTCGCGCTCCTGGCCGCCGACGCTGAGCACGCCGGAGACGCCGGGAATGGACTGCAGCTGCGGGGCCAGGCGGTTGTCCAGCCAGTCGCGCACCTCGCGCGCGCTGCGCCGTGTCGAGGAAAAGCCGGCTTCGAACACCGCCTGCGCACCGGGGTCGAACTTGGACAGCCGCGGTGGCTCGATGTCATCGGGCAGCTGGCCGCGCGCGCGCTCGAGCAGACGCGCCGCGTTCTGCAGGGCGAGGTCCAGATCCGTACCGTAGCGGAACAGCAGGCTGACGTCGGTACTGCCCTCTTCGGCTTCGCTGGCCATCAGCGTGAGGCCTTCGGTCGAGGACAGCTGGCGCTCCAGCGGTCGGGTCACCTGCTCCTCGATGACCTCGGGCGCCACGCCGGGGTAGGACACGTCGACCCGGATCAGCGGATACACCACTTCTGGCAGCAGATCGACCGGCAGCCGGCCGACGAAGAACAGGCCCAGCACCAGCACGACGCTGGTGATCGCGGCGGTGCCGATCGGCCGCCGGATCGCGGCATGGGTGAGCCCGCGATAGCGCCGCGAGGCCTTCTCGCGGATCGAGCCCTCGCCGCTCACGCCTCGTCTCCCACGGTCTCGACCACGCGCACGCGGTCGCCGGCGGCGAGCTCCAGCGGACTGGTGGCGACGATCCGCTCGCCGGCGTCGAGCCCGGCCGTGATCTCGCGCCATTCGCCGCGGACCACGCCGGTCTCGACCTCGCGGCGCACCAGTCGGCCGTCCGCGTCGATCACCATCACGAAGCTCTGCTCGCCCAGACCCACGGCAGCAGCGGGCACGGCGAGCACATCGCTGCGCGCCTCGATGGCGAAGCGGGCCCGCGCCAGGAAGCCGGGACGCACGCCGCGCGCATGCGCCTGCGGCAACTGCAGTTCGACGGTGACCAGGCGACTGCTGGGATCGGCCGCCGGAAACACGCGGCGCACGCGCGCTTCGACGTTTTCGCCGGCCAAGGCATCGACGGCGACCTCGACCTCGGCGCCCGGCGCGATGCGGGCGGCGTCCAGCTCGGACACCCCCACCCGCAGCACCAGCTGGTCGAGGTCGGCCAGTTCGAAGGCGGGGGCGAGGCGGCCAACCGCCGCCCCCGGCTCGATCAGACGCGCGATCACATAGCCGTCGATGCTGGCTTCGATGCGACCGAACTCGACGCGCGTGCGCCACAGCGCGACCTCGCTTTCCGCGACCTCCAGCGCCGAGCGCGCGCTGAGCACGCTGGCCGCGTCGACAAAGCTGCGACCGCGCAGGGCGTCGAGACGCTCGAAGTTGGCGCGTGCTTCACGCAGGGCGGCTTCGGCGCGGGCCAACTCGGCCTGCTGCTCGCTGACGTCGATGCGCGCCAGCAGCTGGCCGGCACGCACGCGGTCGCCGGCTTCGACGGCCACCTCGGCGACCACGCCGTCGGTGCGCGCCGCCAGCGCGATGCTGCGCAGAGGCTCGACGGTGCCCGCCACCAGCACGCTGCGGCCCAGCGTGCGCGGTGCGAGCGTGTAGGCGCGTACGGGCTGGCTGCGCTCTTCGCGCACGGCAGTCGCGGCGGGCGCCGGCGGGGCCGACCCGGAATCGGCGCAGGCAGAAAGCAGAAGGGCCGCGCCGAGCGCAGCCAGGGCGCCGCGGGCGCCAGCGGGGAGAACGATCTTTGACATATGTGCAGGGTGCGGAAGACGGCGTATGCGCAGCGCGAAGCAAGGCGCCCACTGAAACGCGGCCGGGACGCCGATCCGTCGCCCGCGGCGTCCCCTGGCCTTGCGCGGCCCGGCCGAAGCGCGTCTACAGCGCCGATTCGAAACCGTCAGCGAACACGCGGATCCGCGGATGCTCGACCGCGCCGACGTCGCAGACCGCGAGCACGCCGGGACTGCTGGCGTCGATGGGGCGCTGCGCACCCCGCGCCTCCCGGGTCATGCAGGTCGCCCAGTCGGCGACGCTCGGCGACAGCGGATTGCCCTGGGCGTGCCCTGCATGGCGCGCGGCAACCCTGAATTCTTGGGCCTTGCCCCAACAGGCTGTTGAAATGCAGCGTGCCAGATCGCCCGCGGATGGCCGGAGCGACGAATCGAGCGTGTGAGCGCTTGATTCGTCGAGAGGCGGTACGGACCTGCGCCCGCGCCCATGCCTCAGTCGGCCGGCTGCTCCAGCACCAGTTCGACGCGGCGGTTGCTGGCGCGGCCTTCGGCGCTGGCGTTGTCGGCCAGCGGCCGGGTGTCGGCAAAGCCCACCGCGCGCAGGCGCTGCTTGTCGATGCCATTGGCCTCGAAGTAGCGGACCACGCTGCCGGCGCGCGCGCCCGACAGCTCCCAGTTCGAGGGAAAGCGGGCGCTGCGGATCGGCACGGCATCGGTATGGCCGTGCACGGCGATCGGGTGCGGGCTCTCGCGCAGCACCGGCAGCAGGCGACGCAGCAGGGTGAGGCCACCGAGGCTGAGGTCGGCCTGCCCCGACTCGAACAGGATTTCGCTGCTGATGCGGAAGCTGATGCGCTTGTCCTTGACCAGGACTTCGATGTCCTCGCCAAGGTCGGGCACCGCCATCGTCTCCGGCGGTGTGGTGGGCAGCGGCAGCTCGACCGGGGCGGCCGTGCCCGACTGCCGGGCGAGCGCCTCGCTGGCCTCGCCGACGCCCTCGAACTTGCCGGCGAAGGCCAGCATCACGACCATCATCACCAGCAGCAGGGTGATCATGTCGAGGTAGGTGATCAGCCAGCCCTCGCTTTCGCCTTCGTCGTCCGCGACCGCGTCCAGCAGCGCCGCCGCGGCCCCCGCAGGCAGAGCCTTGCGCGCGGCAAGAGCCGCCCGTGCCGGCGCGGCGCCAGGCTTGGCCTTGCCGGCTGCGCGCACGGCCGCCGTATCGGCGGATTCCGGCGAAACCTCCGCGGTCGCTGCAGCGGGCGCCTCAGCCTGCGCCACCAGCTCGGCATCCGCCGGGCGCACGGGCGCCGGCGTCGGTGCTGGCACATCGGGCTCGTTCGGCAGGGCCATGCCTCAGCGGTCCGTCGCGGGCTCGGCCACAGCACCGCTGTCGTGGACCTCGTCACGGTAGTTGGCGACGAACGAGTTGAGCGTCTCGCGGATCAGCGCCGGGCCGCGCTTGCGGCACATCAGCTGGATGCCCTGCATGACCATGTTCATCGCGATCACCCGCTGCTCGGTGCGGCGCTCGAGCTTGACCGCGATCGGCTTGAACAGCAGGTTGGCCAGCAGGATGCCGTAGAAGGTGGTCATCAAGGCGACCGCCAGCTGGCGGCCGATCGCAGCCATGTCGCCGTCGCCGAGCAGGAACATCAGGTTGATCAGGCCAACCAGGGTGCCGAGCATGCCGAAGGCCGGCGCATAGCCCGCCATCACCCGGAACAGCTGGGCCTCGGCGCGCTCGCGGGCGCGCAGGCGGGCGATGCGCCAGCGCATCAGTTCGAGGATGTCGTCCTCGGGCGTCATGTCGATCACCAGCTGCACGCCGGTGCGCAGGAAGGGGTTCCGGATCTGCGCCAGCTCGCGCTCCAGCCCGCGCACGTCGGCGGCGATCCACAGCCGCGCGACCTTGACCAGCTCCTCGATGTCGTCCTCGGTGTAGAGCTTCTCGTTGCGCAGCACCGTGCCGATCAGGCCGAACACCCGCAGCACTTCGCGCAGCGGGTAGCTGATGAAGGTGGCCGCCAGCGTGCCGAGCGCGACGATGCCCAGCCCCGGCAGATCGATGAAGAGTCGCGGGTCCTCGGCCGCCCACAGGGTCACCACGCCCAGCAGCAGGATCGAGGCGACGATACCGATCAGGGTGGAGGGGTTCATCGGCCTCAGCGCCCGGAATCGAGTCCGGCGATGCTCATGCCGTCCAGCTCATGGGTGGCCGGGCCACCCTCCAGGCGGATGCGCAGGGCCAGGTCGGTACGCGAGTCGGCGTTCTCGATCGCCTGTTCGTAGCTGATCCGGCCACCCGCGTAGAGGTCGTACAGCGCGCCGTCGAAGGTCTGCATGCCGTTCTCCTTGGACGCCTTCATCGCCTCCTTGATGCTGGCGATCTCACCCTTCTCGATCAGGTCGGCGATGAAGGGGCTGGACATCAGGATCTCGACCGCCGGCACGCGCTTGCCGTCGACCGCGCGGATCAGGCGCTGGCTGATGACCGCCTTCAGGTTCAGCGACAGATCGATCAGCAGCTGGTGACGCGCGGTCTCGGGGAAGAAGTTGATGATGCGATCGAGCGTCTGGTTGGCGTTGTTGGCGTGCAGGGTCGACAGGCAGAGGTGGCCGGTCTCGGCATAGGCGATCGCCGCCGCCATGGTCTCGCGGTCGCGGATCTCGCCGATCATGATCACCTCGGGCGCCTGCCGCATGGCGTTCTTCAGCGCCGCCGCATAGCTCAGGGTGTCGATGCCGATCTCGCGCTGGTCGACCACCGACTGCTTGTGCTCGTGGAGGAACTCGATGGGGTCTTCGACGGTGAGGATGTGGCCGGTGCGCGTGCGGTTGCGGTGGTCGATCATCGCCGCCAGCGTCGAGGACTTGCCCGAGCCGGTCGCGCCCACGACGAGGATCAGTCCGCGCGGCAGCATGATCAGCTCGTTCAGCACCGGCGGCAGGTTGAGCTCCTCCAGCGAGGGAATCTGGCTGGTGATGTAGCGCACCGCCACCGCGATGCTGCCGCGCTGGCGATAGATCGACAGACGGAAGCGGCCCGTGCCCGGCAGGGCGATCGCCAGGTTCATCTCGAGTTGGGCCTCGAACTCGCGCTGCTGCTTGTCGTTCATCGCCGCATAGGCGAGGTCGTGCAGGGCCTCGCTGCTCAGCACCTTGTCGCCGATGTGGCGGGTCACGCCCTGGATCTTGATGCTGGGTGGCGCGCCGACCGAAAAGAACAGGTCCGAGGCGTGGTGTTCGGCCATCAGGCGCAGGAACGGAGTGATTTCGATCGTGGCCATCGGGATCTCTTCAGTGGCAAACGGCGCCTGTGGGCGGAGGCGGCAGTCGAGGCAAGAACACCCGCCGGTGGCGGTCGCGTCGCGGCGGCGGACCGCTCAGACGCTCAATCGAGCTCGGTCTCGAAAAGATTCATCAGGTTGCGCACGCGCTCGGCCAGGCGGTCGCGGAAATGGCGATAGGCCTCGTCAGGCAGGCCTGAGGGGTCGGGCAGGATCCACTGCACATCGAGATTCAGGCCGGTGGACGGTGGCGGCTGCGGGCCCAGCCAGACGCAGCAGTCGAAGCGGAGATCGGCATGCTCGGCGAGCGATTGCGGGGCCTGGATGCGCGGCGCCAGGCCGAGCTCGCCGAGCATGCTCGCCAGCCGCGGATCCAAGGCCTCGGCGGCGTTCAAGCCCGCGCTGTAGGTGAGCGTGTCCTCCTGCGCGTAGAGGCGGGCCAGCGCCTGCGCCATCGGGCTCAGCAGGCTGTTGTCGGGGCAGAGGAAGAGGATGCGCTTCATGCGATGGGATCGTGCAGGAGAGAGGGTCGGGAACCGTCATGGCCACGGTCGCGGCAAGCGCCGGACCCGGTGCTGATGTCTGCTGCAGGCAGGCAAGACCTGTGCCGTCTCGCCGGCTCGCTTGGCGAGCAGGCCAACGAGGTCGGCTGACGCCATCGACGCCTCAAGCGACAATGCGCGCCATGACTCCCCTGCTTCGCGAAAGCCTGGCCACGCCGCTGGGCAAGCTGCTGGTCTTCAGCACAGCTGACGGCCGCCTCGCCGTCGTCGACTGGCTGGATACCCTCGACCGCCTGCCGGAGGCGCGACGCGCGGCGCTCGCGGCCGCGCCGCCGGCCGCCGTGGCGTCGGCTGCAGTGGCTGCGCTGCGCCGCTATTTCGATGGCGACCTGCAGGCGCTGGATGCGCTTGACGTCGATCCGCAGGGCAGCCCGCTGCAGCAGCAGGTGTGGACCGCACTGCGCACCATCCCCCCCGGCCGCACCTGCAGCTATGCCGAGCTGGCCGAGCGCATCGGCCGCGCCGGCAGCGCGCGCGCGATCGGTGCTGCCGTCGGCGCGAATCCGCTGCTGCTGGTGCTGCCCTGTCACCGCGTGGTCGGCGCGAACGGCGCGCTCACCGGCTATGCCGCGGGGCTGGAGCGCAAGCGCTGGCTGCTGGAGCACGAGGGCCTGCTGCCCAGGCTGGCGCATGGCGCCTCGGGGCGGGCGACGCGGCTGCCGCGCTAGTTCAGGCCCCGAGCTGAACCTGCTGTCGGGCGGTCATCCGCCAGCCCAGCGCTGCAGCCGCGGCCGCCAGCGCAGGAATCGGACGTAGCCGCGTTCCAGCACGGTGAGCACCAAGGGCAGGCGCGCGAGCTGGCCCAGCGGCCAGAGCAGGGGCAGCTGCCGCCACAGGGCGGCGAAGGCCGCCGCACCGTCGTACAGACGCTCGCCGTCGCCCGCATGCATCCGCGCCAGCAGCGCGGCCGGATCGAGGGGGCAGGCCTCCGGTGCGGCCTCGCTGAGATTCACGAAAGCCACCCGCCGGCGCCAGTCGAGTCGACACATCAGGGCGATCTCGCGGCGGCACAGCGGACAGGCGCCGTCGTACCAGACCGTGAGCGCGGGCGTGCTCACAGGCCCGGCATTCCGAGCGCGCGCAGCTCATCGGCGATGTGCTCGCGGAAGGCGAAGAAGCCGCGGCTGGCGCGCGGCCAGAAGCGGCTGTCCCAGTCGCGGCGCAGGCGCTGCAGGCGGAGGCCGCGTTTGGCCAGCGCCGACTCGAGTCCGTCGAGCGCATCGGCGACCGGGCCGACCGGGGCTTCGGCCGTGACGACGGTCGACACGCCGCTGTCGCCGGCGATCGTGGCGAGCGCATCGGCCCCGAGTGCCGGCAACCGCGTCACCGCCAGCCCGTCCGCCACCAGGCGCGCTTCCAGATCGAGGCAGGCGCCGTGGACGAAGGCCTTGGCCTTTGCGCCCCAGGGCCAGTCGCGGCCAGCGCTGGACCCCTCGGCCGACGCCGCGCCGACGCCTTCGACAATCAGCACATGACGCGGACGCGGGCCTTCCGGCAGCAGACTGTGCGGATCTAGATCCTCGCCGTGGACCAGCAGCAGGCAGGGCGTGGACGCATCGAGCGGCTTGCGCGGCGGCAGCGCCTGCGCGCACGGCAGCGGAGGCTCGCTCAGGGCCTCGCAGACGCTGGCCAGGCCCTGCGGCCGGAAACGCCCGCCGCTGTAGCGGGCGATGTTGTCGGCGCTGGCCGCATAGGTCTTGCCGGGCGTCTGCAGGCCGGCCACCCAGCGCCAGCCGAGCGTGTTCGAGGCGGGATCGGCATCGAGCAGATGGCGGGCGAAGAAGTCGGCGCCCAGCGTCCACGGCAGGCGCAGGGTGAAGATCCAGATCGACGCGAACCACATGCGCGCGTGGTTGTGCAGGTAGCCGGTTTCCACCAGTTCGCGCGCCCAGTCGTCGAAGCCCTCGATGCCGGTGGCACCGCGCTCGGCCTGGGCCAGCGCATGCGCCCGTCCGGCGTTGGCCGCGGTCGCCGCGCGCTCGTGCGCGAGCTCCGCGCGGTAGCGACGCCACGCCTCGGGCCGCAGCTCCAGCCAGCCCTTCCAGTAGGTGCGCCAGAGCACCTCCTGCACGAACTTCTCGGCCGCGGCATGCCCGTGTCGCGCCAGCACCGCACGCACCACCTCGGCTTCGGTCAGCAGGCGATGGCGCAGGTAGGGCGAGAGCATCGAGACATTGCCGCGTGCCTCAAGACCGAGGTCGTGATTGCGCTCGGCGGCATAGCGTGCACCCGCACGCGGCAGGAAGGCCTGCAGCCGGCGCAGACCCTCCGTCCGGGTGGGAGGGAACAGGTCGAGAGCGGAAGGCGGGGCGATGGGCATGCGCGCATCAGAGCATCGTGCGCGCGCAGGCGATGTGGATTCGCTCGGTGGGCGCGGCAGGGCGATCCGCTGAATCCCGCATAGGGTGGGCCAGGGCCCACCCTATGCGAGCGGGACGCCCCTTGGGTCACGCAGTCGCCGCGCCTCTTCGAATCCCGAATCCCGAATCCCAAATCCCGGTTATCAGGAGCCAGGGCCCACCCTTTGCAAGCAGCACGCCCCTTGGGTCACGCAGTCGCCGCGCCGCTTCGAATCCCGAATCCCGAATCCCGAATCCCCAATCCCGCCCCATGCGAGCGCCTCCAGCGCAATTCGCGTGGCCAAGGCCAGGCCTTCCTCGCGCTGGCGGGCGGAAAAGCGCTGGCCGCTGTGCAGCTCGTCGCTGAGGGTGAGCAGGCAGCCGGCCTCGACGCCGTGCTCGGCGGCGATACCGAACAGCGCAGCGGCTTCCATCTCCACCGCCAGCAGGCCCATGCGCTCCAACAGCGTCAGCAGCGCCGGCTCATCGCTGTAGAAGCGGTCGGTGGAGAACACGCCCCCTGCATGCAGGGCAGCGCCCGCCGACTCCGCCGCTTCGGCAATGCGCCGGCACAGGGCGAAGCTCGCCGGTGGCGCGTAGTCCATGCCGTCGAAGCGGCGGCGGTTGAGGCTGGAGTCGGTGCTGGCCGCGGTCGCCAGCACCAGCGCGCCAAGCTTCAGATCCCGCTGCAGGCTGCCGGCCGTGCCAAGCCGCAGCAGGCGACGCGCGCCGTACTCGCGGATCAGCTCGGTGGCATAGATCAGGCACGACGGCATGCCCATGCCGCTGCCGAGCACGCTGATCGGCCGGCCGCGGTAGCTCCCGGTATAGCCGAGCATGCCGCGCACGCGGTTGACCTCGACCGCGTCGTCGAGGAAGTGCTCGGCGATGTGGCGCGCGCGCAGCGGGTCGCCCGGCAGCAGCACGGTGTCGGCGAAGGCACCGGCTTCGGCGCCAAGGTGGGGCGTGCTCATCGAAAACTCCGGCAGCGGATCGGAAGGTCCAGCGCAGCGCGCTACTCGAACAGGTCGCGCCCGGCGGCCAGCGGCGCCAGCCCGAAGGCCGTGGCCAGGCCCTGGGCGAGGTCGGCGAAGCCCGCGCGCAGGCCGAGGCTGACCGGCGCGACATGGGCGCCGGAGACCAGGATCGGCACGTGCTCGCGGGTGTGGTCGCTGCCGCGCCAGGTCGGGTCGTTGCCGTGGTCGGCGGTCAGCACCAGCAGGTCGTCGGAGTCGAGCCGCGCGCGCAGCTCGGGCAGGCGCGCATCGAAGCGCTCCAGCGCCGCGGCATAGCCGGCCACGTCGCGGCGGTGCCCGTACTCGCTGTCGAAGTCGACCAGGTTGGCGAACACCAGGCCGGGGCGGTCCAGCGCATCCACCGCGGCCAGAGTGGCGTCGATCTGGCCGTCGAGACCGCTGGCGTGGATCTCCTCGTCCAGCCCGCGATGGGCGAACAGATCGCCGATCTTGCCGACCCCGACGGTGGCGAGCCCGTTCTGCTGGAGCACGTCGAGCAGGGTCGAGCCCGGCGGCGGCACCGCATAGTCGTGGCGGTTGCCGGTGCGGCGGAAGCTCTCGGCGCTGTCGCCGACAAAAGGCCGGGCGATGACGCGGCCGATGTTCCAGGCATCGACATGGCGGCGCGCGGCCTCGCACAGTGCATACAGGCGCGCGAGGCCGAAGTGCTGCTCATGCGCGGCGATCTGCAGCACCGAATCGGCCGAGGTGTAGATGATGGGCTTGCCGCTGGCGATATGCGCCTCGCCGAGGCGCTTCAGGATCTCGGTGCCCGAGGCGTGGCAGTTGCCCAGCCAGCCGGGCAGGCTGCACTCGGCGGCCAGCGCATCGAGCAGCGCGGGCGGAAAGCTGTCGACCGGCGCGCTGAAATAGCCCCACGCCTGCTTCAGCGGCAGGCCCATCAGCTCCCAGTGGCCGGTGACGGTGTCCTTGCCGGGCGAGCGCTCGCGCGCCGCGGACCACGCCCCCTTCATCGGCGCCGTATCGTCGAAGCCGGCCGGCAGGCGGCCCGTCGCCAGGCGTGCGGCGCGGCCGAGGCCCAAGGCTTCGAGATTCGGCACCCGCAGCGGACCGCTGCGCGCAAGCCACTCGGGCAGGCCCGCGCGTGGCCCGCTGTCGGCCTCCCCCGCCGCACAGGCCGCGGCGATATGGCCCAGGGTGTCGCTGCCGGCATCGCCGAAGCGCTCGGCGTCGGGCAGTGCGCCGATGCCGAGCGAATCCAGCACCACCACCACGGCGCGGCGGATGCGCGGCGCGCTCATGCGAGCAGGGCGGCGTCGCGGCAGCGGCTCTGGGCGCGGCTGGCGGCCAGCGCCTGCGGGCCGCGGCAGCCGGGCTCGGCGCAGTCACGGCAGGCGCGCTGCGCCGCGCAGGCCTCGCTCTGTGCGTTGGCGAAAGCCTCCGGGCTCGGCTCCAGCCAGCCGTGCAGCAGCGGCCGCGGTTCCGGGATGCGTTCGCTGAGCTGCAGGGCCGGCAGCAAGGCCTGTCGCGCCGCCTCCAGCGCCGACGCGCTGGCCGCGTGGATACGCAGCAGCGGGTCGCCGCGGCGCACTCGGCCGCCGACCTCGAGGATGTCCGACAGCCCCACGCGCGGGTCGATGCGCGCGTCGGCCGCACCGCGGCCCGCGCCCAGCTGCAGGCAGACCTGGCCCAGGGCGCGGGTGTCGATGCGCGCCAGCACGCCGTCGTCTGCAGCGACTAGATCGCCCACGCAGGGCGCCTGTTCGCGCCAGCGATGCGGTGCCGACAGCGCCTCGGCCGGCCCGCCCATGACCCGCACCATGGCCTCGAAGCGCGCCGCCGCCTGGCCGCTGCACAGGGCCCAGTGCACCCGCGCCTGCGCTTCGGCCTCGTCTTCGCAGAGACCGCCGTGCAGCAGCAGGCGCGCGCAGAAGGCGAGGTTCAACCGATACAGGCGCGAGCGCGTGTCCTCGCCGCGCAGGACGCGAGCCACGGCATCCAGTTCGAGCGCATTGCCGGCGGCATTGGCCAGCGGCTGGTCCATGTCGCTGAAGGCCAGTTCGCAGCCGAGGCCCAGGGCCTGCGCGGTGGCCACCAGCGCCTGGGCCAGGGCCTCGCTCTCGCCGCGCTCGCGGAAGATCGCCCCGGAGCCGAGCTTGAGGTCCAACAGCAGGTGCTGCACGCCGGCGGCGAGCTTCTTCGACAGGATCGAGCTCACGATCAGCGGCAGCGAGTCGACCGTGGCGGTGCGGTCGCGAATCGCATACAGGCGCTGGTCGGCCGGCGCCAGTTCACGCGAGGCGCTGACGATCGCCAGCCCCTGCCGACGCACGCAGCTGGCGAACTGCTCGAGGCTGAGCTCGGTGCGCAGGCCTGGCAGGGCTTCCAGCTTGTCCAGCGTGCCGCCGGTGTGGCCGAGGCCACGCCCCGACACCATCGGCACGGCCGCACCGCAGGCCGCCAGCACCGGCGCCAGCACCAGGCTGAGGCAGTCGCCGACGCCGCCGGTGGAGTGCTTGTCCAGCACCGGCGCATGGACGCCCAGCGCAGGCCAATTCAGCACGCGGCCGGAGTCACGCATCGATGCGGTGAGGTCGCGCGTCTCGCGGGGTGAGAGCCCGCGCAGGCAGACCGCCATCGCCAGCGCGCCGGCCTGGGCGTCGTCGAGCCGGCCGTCGGCCAGGCCCTGCGCGACTTCGCACCACTCGCTGGCGAGCACGCTGCGGCCCTCGCGCTTGGCCGCGATCAGGCTGTCGAAACGGAAGGGCGCGGCGTGCATGGGCGGACCCTCAGTAGGTGCCGGTGTCGGTCGGGAGTCGGCCTTCCAGCGCGGCCTCGATCTGGTCGAGCAGGCCGCTGGCGCCGAAGCGCAGCCGCGCCGGCCCCCGCGCGGCCTCGCCCAGCTCGCGCTCGACGAGGCGCAGGTAGGGCTCGGCCTGGGCCAGCGAACGCAAGCCTCCCGCGGCCTTGAAGCCCGCCGGTGCCGCGCGCCGGCGGATCGTGTCCAGCATGAGCTGCGCGGCCGGCAGGGTGGCGCCCACGCTGGCCTTGCCGGTGCTGGTCTTGAGGAAATCCGCGCCAGCCTCCAGCGCCAGCTCGCTGGCCAGGACGATGCGATCGGGTGCGGCCAGTTCGCCGCTTTCGAGGATGATCTTGAGCAGGGCGCCGCCGCTGGCCTCGCGGGCGGCGCGCAGCACCTGCCGGGCCGGGCCCTCGCGGCCCTGCAGCAGGGCCTGCCAGGGCAGCACCGCATCGATCTCCTGCGCGCCGACGGCACGCGCGCGGCGGATCTCGCGCGCCACCCGCAGCGGGTCCTCGCCGCCCTCGGGGAAGTTCACCACCGTCGCCACCGCGATCGATTCCGGCAGCCGCGAGCGCGCGTGCTGGACATGCTCGGGATACACGCAGACCGCTGCCACGCGCCCATGCGGCCCATCGGCGCGGGCGCACAGCGCGGCGATCTGCGCCGGCGTGGCGTCCTCGTCGAGACAGGTCAGGTCGAGCAGGGGCAGCAGCTGCCGCGCGGTGAGGACAGGGTCGGACATGGGCGTGGCGACAGGGCGAACGGAGCCACAGCCTGCACCCGCCGCACGGACACGGCGCTGATCAGAATCAAGCGGCTGAGTCGCCGGGATTCGGGATTCGGGATTCGGGATTCGGGATTCGGGATTCGGGACAGCGTCGCGCGGCCGGGCCTGCGGTCAAGCCCACCCCATGCCTTGCGCGAAGCTCAAGGCGCCAGCCGGAAACCGAAAGGCAGCAAGGCCTCGATCGGCAGCATGCGCACCTCCCCCTCGGCGACGAAGCCGACGCATGCCCGCGGCCCCAGCTCGAAGATCTGCTGCCGGCAGCCGCCGCAGGGCGCGGCCTCCTGCGCACGGCCCTCGGCATCGAAGGCCAGCACCACCAGCTCGACCACCTCGACACCTGCACCCTCCGCCGCCACCGCAGCCGCCAGCGCATGCCGCTCCGCGCACCCGCTGAGCGGATAGGCGCTGTTCTCGACGTTGCAGGCCGCGTACACGCCGCCACCGGCCGTGCGCAGTGCACAGCCGACATGGAAGTTCGAGTACGGCGCATAGGCGCGTTCGGCCACGGCGCGGGCGGCGTCGGCGAGGACGGGATCGAGCGCGCCCCACGCATCGGGAGCTTGGGGCGCCGTCGACGCTCCGGTTCTATCGTCTGAAGGGGGCATCGTCATCGGCAGAGCATCTCCACGCGCATGCAAACCGGGGGATGCCCGGAGCGCGACTCTAGCGAGCGCTGTGCGGCCCTGCATCAACAAGCGCGTTGATGGCGGACTGTCTCGCATCACCTTCTGCAGCGAGCCCGCCCACGCGGGCCGAGCCTGCTCCCACTGTCAGAAATGACAGCTTGTCCATCCGCCGGGAAATCCCGGAGATTTTCCGTGACCGAAGGCTTGCGATCAGCTCCCTTCGGCAATCCACTTCGAATGGTAGGGCTGCTCTTTCGAGGCGATCGATCATGCTCAGACTTCTTTCTTGCTGCGTCCTGCTCCTCGCTGCGGCTGGCAGCTCCCAAGCTGCCGACCCCTTGGTGGCTCGCTGCGATGCTTGCAACCCCAGCGGCTATCGCAACGCGGCTCTGGCAGCGGCGGCGAGCGCCCGCGATGACGCGACGGTTTACGTGTTCGACAACGCTGCGATGCACGTCGAGAAGGTGTGGCTACAGGTGACCAGCGAACCAGGGACCAACATCGTTCGGGCGCTGAGCGTGCCTGTCGAGCCCGAGATGCGTGACTTTGCGAACGCCTATTGGGCAACGGAGGCGGAGTTGAAGCAGATTTCCGTTCCAGCCGAGGTGGCGCCCACCCTTCCGGAGTTCATCAGCAACGGCTTCGCCTTCGGCCAGACCCGCAGCTTCGTCCAGTCACGGGTTGAGCAGATTTTCACCAGCGAGTTCGCGGGCATCTCGGTCGCCAACCTCACGCCGGTGGTTCAGCAGGCCCTGGCGCGGCTGGGCGCCGTGGAGGGGCTGGGCACCGGCAACTTCGTTGCCACGCTGAGCTTCCCGGACGGGGGAAGAATCAACGTCGAGTTCAACCTGATGCTAATCACGAGCCCGCCCTCCGTCGGCATCTACGAATTCAAGATTATCGATGACACCGGGCAATTGAACGGACGGTTCTTTCCGAATCGCCGCGAATCGCTGCGGGATTTCAGTGCCGACAACTACCTCGACGAAGACTACATCCTGTCCATCCTTGACCAGGCGCAGCGCTGGGGCATTCCTGTCAACTGCACGCCGGGAGTCGAGATCATCAGCGTGACCTGCGATCACCGGGGGTGTCACGGCAGGATCCGGACAACCCACTGCCCCTGAAGCGAACGCGGGCTTCGAGCTGGGCATCTCTGACCCCGCCGGAGCTTCGCCTGGCACGCTGCAGGATGCTGACTCACGGACTCGCAGCCTCGGGCTTGCACTGCTTCGCCAGCTCTATTCGGGACGCTTCCGGCCTCCGCAGCCCCAGAACGCACAAGGCCCGGGAAACCCGGGCCTTGTGCGTTCAAACCTTGCAGCGAGCGAGGATCAGTAGACGTCCTTCGCCGTGTTGTAGACGTTGAACTTGCCGGTCGGGGTGATCAGGCGCGGGTCGTCGATGACGGCCTTGAGCGTGCGGGTCTTGTCGTCGACCACCACGATCGCCGAGCGCTGGTCCTTGCCGTTCCATACCGAGAACCAGACTTCGGTACCGTCCTTGTTGTACTCCGGCTGCACCACGCGCTTCGGGCCTTCGCCGAGGTTGGCCCACTCGGCGATCGGCAGCGCCTCGTAGCCCGCGTCCAGGTTGTCGAGGCTGAACACCGCCACGCTTTGCGAGACCTCGGCGGTCGGGTTCAGCGGGCTGTCGACCCACAGGTTCCTCGACTGCGGATGGGTCTTGATGAAGAGCGAACCGCCGCCCTGGCCTTCGAGCACGTCGACCACCTTCCAGGCCTGGTCGGGGTGGCCTTCGGGGTCGGTGCCGATCAGGGTGACCTTGGCGTTGCCGAGCGCCGAGGTGCCCCAGACCGGGCCGAACTCGGGGTGCACGAAGTTGGCGCCGCGACCCGGGTGCGGGATCTTGTCGACGTCGATCAGGCCGACCATCTTCTGCTCGCGCGAGTCGACCACGGCGATCTTGTCGCTCTGGTTCGCGGCGGTGAGGAAGTAGCGCTTGGTCACGTCCCAGCCGCCGTCATGCAGGAAGCGCGCGGCATCCAGCGTGGTCACCTTGAGCGCGTCGATGTCGCTGTAGTCGACCAGCAGGATGCGGCCGGTCTCCTTGACATTGACGATGAACTCGGGGTGCTCATGGCTGCCGACGATGGCGGCGACGCGCGGCTCGGGATGGAACTCCTGGGTGTCGACCGTCATGCCGCGGGTCGAGACGATCTTGATCGGCTCCAGCGTCGGGCCGTCCATGATCACGTACTGCGGCGGCCAGTAGGCACCGGCGATGGCCAGCTTGTCCTCGTAGCCGGGGAACTTGCTGGTCTCGACCGAGCGGGCTTCGAGGCCGATCTTGATCTCGGCGACGCGGTCGGGGGTTTCCATCCACAGGTCGATCAGGTCGATCTTGCCGTCGCGACCGATGGTGTAGACGTAGCGCATCGAGTGGCTGATGCGCGAGATGTGCACCGCGTAGCCGGTCTTGATGATGTTGATGATCTTGTAGGTGTCGCCGTCGATCAGGGCGATCTCGCCCGAGTCGCGCAGGGTCACCGAGAAGATGTTCTCCAGGTTGTAGTCATTCATCTTGCGGGTCGGGCGATCCGCGACCGGCACGATGACTTTCCAGCTGCCGCGCATCTCCGGCATGCCCCACTCCGGCGGGTTCGGCGGCGTGTGCTGGAGGAAGCGGGCCATCAGATCGACCTGCTCGGTGGTGAGCTCACCGCCGGTACCGAAGTTCGGCATGCCCGCCGGCGAGCCGAAGGTGATCAGCGCCTTCAGGTAGTCGGTGCCCTTGGCCTGGGTGATGTCCGGAGTCAGCGGCTTGCCGGTGGCACCCTTGCGCAGCACGCCGTGGCAGCCGGCGCAGCGCTGGAAGAAGATCTCGCTGGCCGCAGCGAATTCGTCCTCGCTCATGTCGGGCGCACCGGGCGTGCGCACCTGCTTGACGTCGGCGCCGGCCAGCGTGGTGGGCGCGCCCTCATAGGCCGCCTGAGCCTGCGAGGTGCCCGGATGGGCCTGGCCCTGGGCCGGGTCCGTAGGCGCACCGATCTCGGCGCGCACGGCCGCCACCTGCTCAGCGCTGACCGGGCTGCCGCCCGAGTTCAGGCCGGTGTAGACGTAGCTCAGGATGTGGGCGATGTCGGTGTCGCTCAGATGGCTCATCGCCGGCATCACGCCGTTGTAGTCCTTGCCGCTGACCTTGAGCGGGCCGGACAGACCGGTCAGCACCGCGCGGATGGCGGTCTCGGCGGTGTTGCCGCTCAGCCAGTCCGAGCCTTTCAGCGGCGGAAAGGCGCCAGCGAGACCCGCGCCATCGGGCTGGTGACAGGCCGCGCAGTTGGCGAGGTAGGCGGCTTGGCCGGCTTCGGCCTCGGACTTCGGCGGACGCTCGTTGACGGTGTCGCTGCCGCAGGCCGCGGCGCTGAAGAGCATCAGGGCCAAGGCCCCGGTGAGGTGTCGGTAACGCATGGCGATCTCCTGGCTGCGAGCGGGGGATGCAGGGCGGGCACGTTCTGTCGTGTGCCTGAGCGTCCTGCTCGGTGGCCAGTCTGTGCCCGGGTTTCGCGCTGGAACCCTGACCTGGATCAGGTGGACCGCAGTCTCCCGGGCTTCGTGAAGGCGCATTTGACCTCACTCAAATTCGCGTGAGGGCAGCGCCCCGTAGTCTGCACCCGACCTCGCCGCGGACCGCCCTGCCATGACTGCTGCACTGCAACGTCCCCTGCCGCGCGCCATCGCACTGGCGCTCAGCCTGTCCACATTGATGACGCCCACCGGGCCGACGCACGCGGAGGCCTCGGCCGACGCCACCCGCCTCGACCAGATCGTGGTGGTGGCGCGACGCGCGCCCGAGCCACTGTCGCAGGTCGTCTCCAGCGTCAGCCTGGTCGACCGCGAACAGTTCGAAGCGCGGCTGGCCGTGGATGCCGCCGACCTGGTGCGCTATGTGCCGGGCCTGCGCATGGACTCGGAACCGAACCGCTTCGGCAGCCAGGGCGTGTCGATCCGCGGCCTCGGCGGCAACCGCGTGCGCGTTGAGATCGACGGCGTGCCCCTGCCGGAGGCCTTCGCCGTCGGCCAGTTCGCCGCCGCCGGCCGCGACTTCGGCGAACTGGCCGGAATCGAGCGCATCGAGGTGCTGCGCGGGCCGGCGTCGACCCTGTACGGCAGCGATGCGCTGGCCGGCATCGTCGCCATCCGCAGCCGCGAGGCCGACAGCCTGCTGGCGATGAGCGGCAGCGATCGCCACGTCGGGCTGCAGGCGGGCTATGCCGGCCGCGACGCCAGCCGGCAGCTCGGCTTCACCCATGCCTTCGCCGGCGATCACGGCCTGCAGAGCGTGCTGGTCGCTTCGCTGCGCGAGGCCGGGACACCGGGCAACCGCGGGCGCACGCCGGCCGAAGACGCCAACCCCACCGACCGCGAGGCGCGCAGCCTGCTCGGCAAGCTGGGCCGCGGCTTCGGCGAACACGGGCAGTGGGAGCTCGGCTTCGAGCACCAGCGCAGCGCAGTGCAGACCGATGTGGTCAGCCAGCGCTTCGCCCCCGGTCGCTTCACCACCACCTACAAACTGCTGGGCGATGACGCCCAGCGCCGCGATCGGATCAGCCTGAAGACGAACTGGGAGGCGAGCCTGCTCGGCTTCGACCGCATCGAAGCCCTGTTCTACGCGCAGGACAGCGAAACCCGCCAGGACACCGAACAGTTCCGTCTGGCCGACCGCACCACACCCTTCGAGTCGCTGCGCTGGCGGCGCTTCGACTTCACGCAGCGCGACCTCGGCCTGGACCTGCTGGGCATGCGCAGCTTCAGCACCGGCGCGGCCGCGCACGCCCTGCTGGCCGGACTCGAACTGGAGCGCAACCGCTACCAAGGCGAGCGCGATGGCCTCGAGACCAACCTGCGCAACGGCAGCACCTCGACCGTGGTGCTGGGCGAGCGCTTCCCGGTGCGCGATTTCCCGACCTCGATCGGCGAGCGCCGCGCCCTGTTCGTGCAGGACGAGATCACGCTCGGCCGCTTCGCGCTCATCCCCGGCCTGCGCTACGACCAGTACCGGCTGGATGCGCGCCCCGACGCGATGTTCGTGGAGGACTATCCCGAGTTCGCGGTGGTGGACGGCAGCGAGGACCGCCTGACCGGCAAGCTCGGCCTGCGCTTCGCTGCGACTGAGAACAGCCAGCTGTTCCTGCAGTACGCGCGCGGCTTCCGCGCCCCGCCCTTTTCCGACTTGAACATCGGCCTGTCGCTGACGCTGCTGAACTACGAGGTGCGGCCGAACCCGGAGTTGAAGCCCGAGACCAGCCACGGTTTCGAGGCCGGCTGGCGCTATGCCGGCGAGCGCGTGCACGCCACCCTGTCGGCCTACCGCAACGACTACCGCGACCTGATCGAATCGCGCGCCAACCTCGGCGTGGACCCGGCCACCGGCGCGCTGGTGTTCCAGTCGATCAACCGCGATCGCGCGCGCATCGAAGGCGTCGAGCTCGAAGTCGAATGGGACCTGGCCGGGCTCGCCGAGTCGCTCGAGGGTTTCCGCGTGCAGGGCGCGCTGGCGACGGCGGACGGCGAGGACACCCGCCGCGGGCGACCGCTCAACAGCGTCGACCCCGACACCGCCGTGCTGGGCCTGAACTACGCCGCCGACAGCGGCCGCTGGGGAACCGAGTTCATCGCGACCGGCGTCCGCGGCAAGGACGCTCTCGACGAGAGCGCCGGCGCGCTGTTCGCCCCGCCGGGCCACGCCGTGTTCGACGCCTTCGCCTGGTGGCAGGTGCACGATCGCCTGCGTCTGAACCTTGGTCTGTTCAACTTGGGCGACCGCCGCTATTGGCGCTGGGCCAACGTGCGCGGACTGGCCGCGAACACCCCCAACCTCGGCTTCTACAGCCAGCCGGGCCGCAGCGTGAGCGTGTCGGTAGACCTGCGTTTCTGAAAGCGGCTCGCGCGGCGGGCGGGGGCTCGCAGCCAGCGATCCGGATTCACTCCGGCTCGGAGCCGTCCGGCTGCGGATCGGCGACCACCACCACGCGATTGCGGCCGGCGGTCTTGGCGGCGTAGAGCGCGCCATCGGCCTCGTCGAACAGGCCTTCGGGACGCAGCCGCGTGCGCCCGGACAGCGAGGCCACGCCGACACTGATGGTGATCGGCGGCAGATCCTCGCGACGCAGGTTCTCGACCGCAGCGCGCAGGCGCTCGGCCAGGCCTGCGGCAGCCTGCGCGTTGGCGCCCGGGATCAACACGACGAACTCCTCGCCACCCCAGCGGGCCAGCAGGGTGCCGGCGCGCAGCAGGCCCTGCAGGGTGGCGGCCAGCGCGCACAGCACGGCATCACCGACCGCATGGCCCTGGGTGTCGTTGATGCGCTTGAAGTGGTCGACGTCGATCAGCGCGATCGACAGCGGTGCGTGCCGGCTCATGGCATCCGCCCAGTGCACTTCGAAGCGCTCGACGAAGGCGCGGCGGTTGGCGATGCCGGTGAGCGGATCGATGCTGGCCGCATGAGCCAGTGCTTCGGCGCGCTTCTCCAGCTCGACGTTGGCCTGGGCCAGCGCTTCGCGATTGCGCTCCAGCTCGGCATTTGCTTCGGAGAGCTGGCGGCCCAGACGCCGGCTTTCGCGGTAGCGGAAGGCCAGCAGGCCGGCAATGACCAGCAGGCTCAGCACGCCGAAGGTGGCCAGCCAGCGGCCCAGCGACTCCTGCCGCAGCTTGAGCGACTGGATCTCGAGGTCGCGCTGCAGCAGCTCGATCTGGCGCTCGGCCTCCTGCGCACGGTAGGCGCTCTCCATCACCGCGACGCGGCGGTTCATGTCGAGGCCGGCCAGTTGCTCCTGCAGGGCCAGGCTTTCCATCGCGATATCGAGCGCGCGGGTTTCCTGACCCTGCTCGCGCAGCAGCGGCACCATCAGCTTGTAGCTGTCGAGCAGCTGCGGCTGGTCATCGCCGCTCCTGAACTCGGGCAGCGCCTGCTGCCACAGCGCCAGCGCTTCCTCTGGGCGGTCCTGGCGCGCGGCGACTTCAGCGAGCGTCGCGCGATAGCGCGCCAGCGTGCTGCGCTGGCCCAGGCGCTCGGCGACGGCCGCGCCGCGGATCAGCGCCTCGCGCGCTTCGTCGAGCTTGTTCAAGCCCAGCTTGGCGCGGCCATTCTCGAGCAGTGCGTAGGCCTGACCCGGCGGACTGCCGAGGCGTTCGGCCAAGCGCTCGGCCTCCAGCGCCAGAGTCAGGGCTTCGCTGTAGCTGCCGGCGAGGTTGGCCGTGCGCGCCATGCTGCCAAGCAGCGGCGCCTCGCGCGAAGGGTCGGCCAGTCGCCGCGCCTCGGCGAGGCCGCGGTCAAGGAAGGTGCGCGCGGTCTCGTACTCGCGCAGGCCGGCATAGAGCAGGCCGAGGTAGTGGTAGGTGCGCTCGATCTCGGCCTTGGCGCCGGCCTGCTGCAGCTTGAGGCTTTCCCGCAGCGACTCCAGCGAGGTCGAGTACAGGCCCTGGTTCAGGCGGATCAGGCCGATGTGGGTCAGCACGTCGGCGATGCCGTCGTCGTCCTTCAGCTGCCGATAGAGGTTCAGCGCCCGCTCGAAGCCCGACAGCGCCGGCGACAGGTCGCCCTGGCGGCGCAGCAGGATGGCGATGTCGGTCTCGGCGCGGGCCACGCTGGCGGTGTCGCCGCGCCGGCTGGCGCGCTCCAGGATGCCGCGCTGCAGGGCCAAGGCTTCGGGGTAGCGACCGCGACGGAACTCGATCTGCGCCGACACCCGATCGACGGCGTCGACCTCGGCCGAGCCCTCGGCAGCGAGGCCAGCGGCTTCCTTGAGCACGGTGCCGGCCATCGCGAAGTCGCCGCTGGCGGCGAGGCGCTCGGCCTCGACCAGCCGCGCCTGCAGCGGCGCCGCGATCTCAATCGGCGCGATGGGCGCCAGCGGATCGCCCGCCCAGCGCTCCTCGGCCGGCTGCGCCGCGAGGGCGGCCGGCATCAGCAGCAGGCACAGCACTGGCAGCGCTCGAAGCAACCGGGATCCTCGCGTTCAGTAAGGACAGCCCGTGGGCGGCGGGCGCAGTGGCGTCGGGTGTGGCCCCGATCTGGGCGCAAGTGTATGCGCTAGATCGCGGATGCGCCTCCCGCCCGGCCGGTCGCAAACGTGAAGGCGGTAGAGGCCTTGCGCCTTGTGCACCCGTTACAGGCGCAGACCATGCGTCCTCGCTTCAGCGCTGGCGGTACCCGGAAGGCGCTGTCGCAAGGCCCGACCCGAGCCGCACCGTCGCCCGCGGAGCACGGCCTTGCTCAAGGCATAACGGAAGCCGCCAGCGCGGCCACCAGAGCCTGCGGCTGCGGGCCCGCGGCCAGCACGGTATCGCTGAACCCGCGCGACCGGGCATGCGCGAGCAGACGCTCGCTGCTGGCCGCCACGCGCGCTTGCTTGAGCTTGACGACCGCCTCGGCCGGCAGCTGGCCCAGCACGTTGTCGAGCGCCTCGGCACTGGACAGCAGCAGGCCCAGCGGCGCGCCGGCCGTCAGCACAGTGCGCGCATGCCGCGCATCCAGCCGGGCCGGCCCGCGTCGATAGACCTGTACTTCTTCCACCGCGAAGCCGCGCGCGCGAAGCTCTGGTGCGAGCACGCCGCGACCGCCGGGGGCGGCCACCAGCAGCACGGTCTCGCCAGCGCCCTGCGCCAGTCGCGGATGCGCCAGCAGGCCTTCGCTGATCTGCGGACCCTGGTCGATCGGCGCCAGCACCTCGGCGAATCCCGCGCGACCCAGCGCCGCCGCCGTGCCGGCGCCGACGCCGGCGCCAATCGGTACCCGCGCTGCGATCCGCGGGTCGAGCTTCAGCAGGAAGCGCACCGCGGCCGGACTGATGCACAGGGCGATGCCCGGCCGCTTCGCCAGCGCCTGTTCGAGCGCTGCGCTCGCATCGAGAGGCTCAAGGCGCAGGCCCGGCAGGGCCAGAGCCTTGGCACCCGCCGCTTCGATCGTGCGCTTCGCCGCGGCCTGCTGGCTGCGCTCGCGCAGGCTGATCACCGTCCAGCCGCGTAGCGGTGGCGATATGACAGATGAGTCCGTACTCGTGGGTATCCGCGTGCGCATGCTAGATAGTCTGCCCCGCCGCACCGGCGCCTGTCCGAACGATGCTGTCCATGAGCCAAGCCGCACCGCTGATTGCCGCACCTGAAGCCACCCTAGGACAGGATCTTGAACGCGTGCTGCTGTCGATGCCGCCGCTGCGCGCGATGGGCTGCCGCGTGGCCAGCGTCGAGCCCGAACGGCTGGTGCTGGCCGCACCGCTGGACGCCAACGTAAACGACAAGGGCAGCGCCTTCGGCGGCAGCCTGGCGGGGCTGATGACCGTTGCCTGCTGGGGATTGTTCAGCGCGCGACTCAAGCAGGCTGGCCTGATCGCCGAGGTCTATGTGCAGGACAGCCATGTGCAGTACTTCGTGCCGGTGCTGGAAGACATCGAAGCCGAGGCGCGGCTGGCCGAGGGCGAGGACATCGAGGCCGCGATCCGCAGCATGCGCAGCCGCCGCAAGGCGCGTCTGAAGCTGGTGGCGAGCGTGCGGCTGAAGGACGGGCGCGAGGCGGCGCGGCTGGAAGGGCGGTTCGTGGCGCTGGGGGCGGTGGGGTGAGTGCGCCACCGCGTCCGATGTGTCTCTGCAGACTGCAACGGTTGGCGGCGGAGCCCTGCAACGGATGGCCGGAGACCGTGCTCTTTCTCGGAGAGATTCCGAATATGCCGGGGCATGCCGCAGTCGCGGACCCGGCATCGGGTCGTGTGATCGTGGGTGTTCACCTTGATCGGCTCGTAGAGCTGGCAGAGGACGAAACCTAGGATAGGAAGACCCCGAACCCGGCCTGGACACAGCACTGGGCCGTGGTCCGCGCACAAAGGGTGGGCCCTGGCCCACCAAGAGGTCGACCCTCGCCCCGGTTCCAGGGAGTGCGGCGCTGCCGGGCTCTGTCGGGCTTGGATACCGAGGCGAAGTGATGGCCACGGTGGGCCAGGGCCCACCCTACAGACGGCTGCGCGGCTTGTATTTCCGCGGTATTGATCGTCGCGTGCGTGGCACTCGCGCTCAGCAGAGATCGACCCGCGCCCAGCTTCCTGGGAATGCGGCGCTGGCGCGCTCTGTCGGGCTTGGATACCTAGGCGAAGCGATGGCCACGGTGGGCCAGGGCCCACCCTATCCCCTATGCCCCGCTCTCAACGCTGACAGCGCGGACACCACACCGTCGCGCGCTGGCCCAGGGCCATGTGCTTCAACTGCGTGCCGCAGAGCTTGCAGGCCTGACCCTCGCGGCCATAGACCAGCAGCTCCTGCTCGAAGTAGCCGGGCGCGCCGTCAGGCGCGAGGAAGTCACGAAGCGTGGTGCCGCCGCGGACGATCGCGTAGGCGAGGATCTCGCGCACGGCTTCGGCCAAGGCCTGGTAGCGCGCAAGGCTCACCTTTCCCGCCGCACGGCGCGGGTCGATGCCGGCGCGGAACAGGCTCTCCGCGGCGTAGATGTTGCCGACGCCAACGACGATGGCCTGGTCCATCAGGAAGGTCTTGACCGGTGCCGCGCGCCCGCGACTCAGGCGGAACAGGTGTTCACCGGAGAACTCGGCGGACAAGGGCTCGGGGCCCAGCCCAGCCAGCAGGGGATGGGTCTGCCCGCGCGCCTGCCAGAGCAGCGCGCCGAAGCGCCGCGGGTCGTTGAAGCGCAGCAGCTGGCCGTCGTCGAGCTCGAGGTCGACGTGGTCATGCGTGCGCACCGGCACGCCGGCGGGCAGCACGCGCAGGCTGCCGGACATGCCCAGATGCAGGATGGCATCGCCGGTTTCAGCGCGCAGGATCAGGTACTTGGCGCGGCGTTCGACGGCTTCGATGCGCTGCCCGGGCAACTCCTGCGTGATCTCGGGGGGGATCGGCCAGCGCAGGTCGGGACGGCGCAGCACGGCGCGCGCGATGCGCCGCTGCACCAGATGCGGTTCGATGCCGCGGCGGGTGGTTTCGACCTCGGGCAGCTCAGGCATGGCTCGGAAGTGTGCGGGTGTTCGTGAAAGCGGGGTGGAGGCAGGCTGCTAACATCTGTTCACTCAAAAACACCGCAGACGCAGGGTTTCATGGACAACGCATTCTTCGCCTGGGCCACGGACGGCCTGTTCGGCAACGCATGGTGGCTGGTGCTCGGCGCCTTTCTCGTGATGGCGCATCTCACCCTGATGTCGGTGACGATCTACCTGCACCGCTGCCAGGCGCATCGCGCGGTCGACCTGCATCCGCTCATCAGCCATCCGATGCGTTTCTGGCTGTGGTTCACCACCGCCATGGTCACCGAGGACTGGGTCGCCATCCATCGCAAGCACCACGCCCGCTGCGAGACCGCCGAGGACCCGCACAGCCCGCAGGTGCTGGGCATCAACAAGGTGCTGTTCCACGGCGTGACGCTGTACCAGAGCGCGCGCAAGGATCGCACGATCCACGCCCAGTTCGGCCACGGAACGCCGACCGACTGGGTCGAGCGCAATGTCTACGCGCGCTTTCCCGGCCTCGGCCCCAGCCTGCTGCTGTTCCTCAACATCGGCGTGTTCGGCGTCATCGGCATCACCGTGTGGGCGCTGCAGATGCTGGTGATCCCGGTGCTGGCGGCCGGCGTGATCAATGGGCTTGGCCACTGGTGGGGCTATCGCAACTTCGAGACCGACGACCGCGCCACCAACATCAGCCCCTGGGGCCTGATCATCGCGGGCGAAGAACTGCACAACAACCACCACGCGTTCCCCAGCTCGGCGCGGTTTGCCCTGCGCCGCTTCGAGTTCGACATTGGCTGGGTGGCGCTGCGCATGCTGTCGGCGCTGGGCCTGGCGAAGATCCTGCGGGTCGCGCCCAAGCTCGACATCCGCCCGAACATCCAGATGCCCGATACCGACACCGTGCGCGCAGTGCTGGCGCATCGCTTCCAGGTGATGACCGACTACTTCCGCATCGTCGTTGCCCCGCATCTCAAGGCCGACATGGCCGGCGCCCAGGCCAACCTGAAGGCGCTGCCGGGTCGGCTGCGCCGCGCGCTCAAGGATCACGGCCGTTGGCTCAAGCCCGAGCAGCAGGAAAAGCTCGATCGCTGGATCGCCGAGCACCCGCAGCTGGCGGCGGTCTACGACTACCGCCGACGCCTGCGCGCGGTGTTCGAGCGCACCGGTCAGGGCTCGGAAGCGACGCTGGAGGCCTTGCGCCAGTGGTGCCACGAGGCCGAGCAGTCGGGCAATGCGGCGCTCCAGCAGTTCGCCCAGCGCCTGAAGGGCTACAGCCTGCAGCCCGTGCGCGCCTGAGCCTGCGGATCTGCCTTCGGGTCCAGGGCGCGCATCGCCCTATCATGCGGCGATGCGCGCCCTGACCCTCGCCCTGCTCTGTTCGCCCGCCCTCGCATCGGCGTTTCCGAACGCCCCTGCCGAACAGTTGGCGCGCGTCGATTCCGACGGCGACGGCAAGATCAGCCCCGCCGAATACCGCGCCTGGATGAGCCGCGGCTTCCGCGCGATGGACGTCAACGGTGACGGCGTACTGCAGCCGCAGGAGCTGCCGCCGGGCACGAGCTTCCGGCGCGGGCAGGCGCTGAGCCTGAGCGAACACCACGCGCGCATCAACGCCCGCTTCGATCTGCAGGATGTCGACCGTGATGGCTTTCTCGATGTGCGCGAGCTGACGGCGCCGCCGCGCCCTGCGCGCTGAGCGCGCGCCCGCAGCCCGCGATCCAGAGCCTGGTGCGGGACGAAGGCTGCGGTCGCCGGCAGGCAGGCTCCCACAAAGGGCGGCCACTGACGATCCAGAAACAGAGTGCTTGCGCTCCGCGGGTCGTCCCGTGCAGCCCCGAAGCTCTGCTGTGTGTAGGAGCGAGCGTGCTCGCGACCCGCAGGCTTGGCGCGAATCGCGAGCCGTCGAGGCTTGACCTGAGAGCGTGTCTACGAAGAGCGCGCGCGGACAGGCGCGTGCCGAGCGCGCGAGCGGTCGCATCAGGCCTAGACCCCCCGGCTCGCTTCCCGCATCAAGCGCTCACGGCGACCGCGGCCGCTCCAGCCACCACAGCAGGGCCAACACGGCGAGCAGGGCCAGCAGCCAGGGCCGGAAGTCGCCGGCGGCGTACAGGGGACCGCTGCTGTCCTCGCCAGCCGCTCGGGTGGACACGACGGCGAAGGTGCGGGCGAGCAGATCCGCCGCGTGCAGTGCGGCCTCTCGTCCGGGATCGCGCACTTCGATGGCCAGCGCAGTCGACTCGCCATCGGCCAGACGGTAGCGACCCGGCAGGCTCGGCAAGCTGGCGACGCAGCCCTGCGCATCCGGCGCCGCCAGCGTGAGTCGGGAACCGTCAGGCGCTAACAGCGACGGTGCCCCGCGCAGGCTGCAGAGCTCGATGCGCTCGCCCGCCCAGGCCTCGGTCTGCCCACGCGGCAGGCGCAGCGTCGGCGCGGGTGCTGCGGGGGTCGGTGCGCGCGCAAGCGCGCTCGTGATCTCGCTCCACAGCTCGCCGTAGACCTCTCCATGGCCCGCCGCCTGCAGGCGATAGCTGTCCGTCAGCCAGATCAGGCCGAGGCGCCCCAGCCCGCGCGCGCGCCACAGCGCCAGCGGCTCACCCTGGTCTGTGTGCACGGCCGACGCGGCCTGCGCCGAGACCACCCGGATCGGCAGCTGGCGCAGACGCGTGGGTGCCTGGGGCAGGCGCGCCTGGGCGCTGGTCTCGCCGGGCACGCGCTCGATGGCGAAGCCGGCCTCGCGCCACTCGGCGAGCAGGCCCGGGTTGGGCAGTGCGGTGAGGCGCAGCAGCAGGCCGAGACCGTTCTCCACTTCGGCCAGTACGGTGGCGCGACCGCCGACACCCAAGGCGCCCCAGGCGCGCTCCTCAATGATGAACAGATCCAGCGCGGCAAGCTCTTCGGTGCTGGGCGCCAGCACGCGACCGCCCTGCACCAGGCCCGGCGCGAACTGGATGCGGCTGTCGAAGTCGAGGCCGGCGTCCACCGCCCAGCGCCGCAGCGCGCGCGTCTCAGGCCCGGGTGCGGCGGCCAGCAGCAGCACCTTTGGGGCGCGTGGCGGCGTGACTTCGACGCGGAAGTCGTAGGCATCCAGCGTCCGCTCGTCGCCATCGAGCGCGCGCAGGCGCAGCGGCAGCGCGCCCGTTGCGCGCGCGGGTGCGCGCAGGTAGACGACGCCGGCCCTTGATGAAGCTGTCGCGCCGAGGTCACGCTGCGATGTCGCGTCTGCCCGCTCCTGCGCGGAGGCGGTGTCCACGGCGCTGGCAGCGGAAGCCTGCGCGGGCGCGGGCGCAGCGTCGCGAGCACCGGACTCTGGTGCGGCCACCTCGGCTGCACTCGCGTCATGAGGTTCCTGCGCCAAACCTGACTCTGCCGCGAGCGCGGCTGGATCTGCAGACGACGGCACATCGATATCTTCGGCTGCGGCCGACGAGGGATCTCTCGACGTGCGCGAGGCCGGTGTCGCGGCGGAGGGCGCCGCAAGGGCGGAGGCAGGCGCCAGTGAGCTCGCGGAGCTCAGCGCGGCCTCCGCATCGAACACCTGCTCGGCCAGCACTTCGCCCGCCGCATCCAGCAGCTGCACGCGCGTGGGCGGCGCACCGTTCCAGCGCGCCGCGACGTCGATGCGGTCACCCAGCATCACCTGCGGCGCGTAGGCGACCTCGACGAAGCCGCGCGGCAGCGGCGCCGGGATGAACTCAAGGCTGCGACCGCGCGCGGCCTGCAGATCGCGCAGCGACAGGCCACGCCCGAACAGGCGCAGGGTGGAGAACTCCGGCCGCATCCGCAGTGCGGTCGCCAGATCCGGTGCGCGCTGCACGCCGGGAGGCAGCGGATCCTCGGCGTCCGGCAGGGCGATGACGGCAGCGGACGGGCCGAGCTCGGCGCTCGCGTTTAACGGTCGACGCTGAGCGCTGCCTTGGCGTGCGTCCTCCGCACGCGCCGAGCCCGCATAGGATGGGCCCTGGCCCACCGTGGCCTCGGCACCGCTGCGCGCATCCGCTGCGCTGTTCGCTCCGAAGTCTCCGCTTCCTGCCGGTGAACGCGTCGCTGCCGCGGCTTGATCCTGATCGCGTTGATCGCGGGCGGCTGCCTCGCTGAGGTTCGCACCGAGGCGAGCGTGGGGCTCCGCTGGGCCAGGGCCCACCCTATGGGCCTGCTGCCAACCCGCGCCGAGCACGGTCAGCGTGCCGGCCTGCGGCAGGAGCTGCGGGGGCGGGTTCAGCACCAGGTACACCAGCAGCAGCGCACCGCTCTGCAGCAGCAGGCGCCAGGGCCAGCGCTGCGGACGCTTCCACAGCAGGCGCGCGGCGGCGAGCAGGCCGATGGCGACCAGGGCGATCGCAATGACATTCGGCGGCAGGCTCATCGGGCGTCCTCAAGCGCGCGCAGCCAGGCCTCGCCGGCGGCATCCATGCCCGCACGCGAGCGCGCGCCCTGCGGCGGTGGCGCCAGCCGTTGCCACAGACTCGAGGACAACGCCGCACGGCACTCCGCGCAGTCCGGATCGCGTCGCACCCGATCGAAGCGCTCGCGCAGGTCCAGCGTCGATTCGATCGGCTGCTCGGTAAGCCAAGACTCGAAAGCTGCGAGCGCGTCGGGAGCCGGCGGCGCGTCGGCAAGAGCCTCACCCCCAACCAATCCCGAATCCCCAATCCCCAATCCCCGGCCCGCGAGGGCCGAGAACATCCCCACCAGCGCCGCATCCCCACGCTCGGCCGCGCGCAGCGGATCGCCGGGTCGTACCGCCGTCGAACGATCGCCGCTCAACCGCCGCGAGAATAGGATCGGCGGCAGCTCCAGGCCCACGCGCGCCAGGTAGATGCGGCTGGCCTGCTGGATCTGCTTGATCAGGTCCAGCGCGCGGTACTGATACGGCAGGGCCGCCACCGGATCGCCCATGCGCAGATGCAGCTCGCTCTGCCACATCTCGCGCAGGGCCGAGCGCAGGCGCTCCCGCGTCACCGGATCGAACAGGGTCGTGCCTTCCTCCTGGTCGTGGGCATGGCCGTAGGCGCGCAGCAGAGCGTTGGCGTCGCCGAAGTTGGCAGGGTCGGCATGGCCATGGCCGTCGTCGAGGCTGTGGCCCTCGGGCAGCAGCGGGCCTTCGGTTTCGACCTCCTCGCCGAGGAACTCGCCGTAGCGCAGACGCAGCAGGCGTTGGTCGACGCCGATGCTGTCGCTGCGCGCGAGCAGGCGCTCGCGCTCCAATGCGGCGCGCTCGGCGATCAGCGCCTCGGTGTCGATGATGATCTGGCGCTGGCTGCGGAAGTAGGCCGGCAGGGTGCGCTGGACGAAGCCCTCCACGCCCTCGCCCTCGGTGTCGCGCAGCTTGGGCCAGCGCAGGATGTAGCTGGGGCTGCGCGCGCGCTGGCCCAGGCTGTCCAGCACCTCGACGCGCAGGATCAGGTCGTTGCCGGTCTCGAAGCCGAGTGCTCCGAGATCGAGCCGGCGCAGGTAGCGCCGGCTGCGCGCATCGCCTTCGCCGCGCAGGGCGAGACGCTGCTCGCTGACCTCGACCAGCTCGCCGTCGCCCTTGGCCAGGGTCAGCAGCAGCTCGGCGGCGCCGAGGCCGAAGTCGTCGCTGGCCTCGATGTCGAGCTCCATGGCCGCGGCCGATTCGACGATGTTCAGGGTCTGGCCGGGACGGCGGACGCGGATCTGCGGGGGCGCATCGGGCTTCAGCTCAAGACGTGCAGCCGCTTCGTCGAGCCCCAACACCGCGCCGTCGATCTCGATGCGGTAGCGGCTGCTGGCCTTGGGCGTCTCGCTGCCGCGCCAACGCTGATCGTCCAGCGCGAGTTCGATGCGGCGGCCGTCGATGAAGACCAGCGCTGCCGAGTCGGGGGCAGGCTCGATCTGCAGGGCCCAGTCGATGCGGCTGCCGGCCACGGCTTCGATATCCAGCGCGGCCTGCGTGGCCTCGGGCAGGCCGGTGTAGCGCGGTGCGGTGATGCGCACTTCGGTGGATTGAAGCGCCGGCGGGCCGAGCGGTGCTTCGCCCGCCGCGGTCGGCGCCTCGCGCGCGCCGGTCGAGGTCGCTCCATCGATGCGCTGCGCGGGCACCAGCAGCACGGTGGCCGCCAACAGCACCGGCGCCAGCATCCACGGCGAGTGCGCGCGCAGGCCCAGTGCGGCGAGCGTGACCCGCGGCAGGCGCTGCTCCAGCCGCTGGCGCTGCAGTGCAGCCAAGGCACCCGTTCCGGGCGCGAACAGCAGGCCGGCGCTGTCCTCGAAGTTCGAGAGGCGCAGATTGAGTCGCTGCGCCAGCCAGGCCGGGCTGCGCTCGCGAGTGCGCAGGCCGGCGATGGCGAGCAGCACCAGCAGTGCCGCGACATCTGTCCACAGCGCCGGCCATGGCGGGGACGCGAAACGCAGCAGTGACCAGGCCGGCAGCACCCACAGCGCGGCCTCGATCAGGCCCAGTCGCCGCACGCGTCGCAGCAGGGCCTGCGCTGCCGGGCTGGGCGCGAATGCGCGCGCAGTCGACGCTGACATCGGTGCGCTCATGCGGGCCTCCGGGTCGCCGCCAGCCAGCGTTCGGCCAGCAGCAGGAGCAGCAGCGCGAGGATCAGCGCATCGCGCAGCGGCGTGCCGGCGGGCTGCGGCGGGGTCCCGTCCGCACTCGGCGCGACCAGGTTCGCGTCGATATGCGAAACCGGCGCGCGCTCGGGCTCCAGCCAGCCCTGCAGCAGACGCGGGAAGCGAGGCGCCAGCAGCTCGGGCAGGCAGCGTGGGTCCAGCGGGCAGTCCAGCAGTCGCAGCTCGGCGCCGTCGGTCAGCACCCGGCTGAGCGACGCGTGCTCGCCGCGCCACAGCGTGTGGGCGCGGGCATCCAGAGCGGCGAGCACCTCAGTCTCTGCAGACGCGGGCTCGATCTGGGGTGGCTGCGTTTCGCGTGTGTCCGAGCCGCTTATCAAGGCGCGTCCGCCGTCGCGCAGCCACGCCCGCCAGGTCGGGGAGAGCGAGGCCAGCGCACCCGCATAGGGTGGGCCCTGGCCCACCGTGGCCGCGGATTCGCCCCGCTCAGCGCTCGTATCCGCCAACGGATGTCCGGCGCCCTCCGGCGCTACCGATGGCGCGCGCAACGCGCCACCGTCGCCGCGCGCGTCGTCCTGCACCTTGGCGTCGTTCGCTGACGGCTGCAGGAGCGCATCGGCTGCGCGCGGTGTCGGCGTCTGCATCGGCGCCATCACCCACAGCGCATCAACGCCCTCAGCGGGCGGCGCCTCGCTCGCCTCCACAAAGCGCAGTGGCGCGTTCTCGCCCATCGCCTCGAAGTAGGCTCGCAGCGCGCTCAGCGCACGGCGCTGCTCCGACTCGATGTGCTCCATCACATGGACTGCAACGCGCAGCACCTGCGGCGATTGAGGCGCCACCGGCAGCTCCACCGGCAGCACCGTCCATTCGATCGCACGGCCCAACTGCAGCGGCGCACCGTCCCAATCCCCCAGCTCGCGCGGCACCCGCACTTCAAGCGCCTGCGCGGCGGGGCGCTCGAAGGCCAGCTCGCGCAGCAGGCTGAAGGTCGGACCCGCTGCGGGCGCAGCCACCGCATCAACCCGCGGGAAGCCCGGCGCCAGCCAGCGCAGCTCGGCGTCCTCATTCAGCGCGCCGACCTGCGCCGGATCCAGCCCCGGCCACAGCAGCACCCAGGGCGGACCGGCGCGGCCGTGCAGCAGCGGTTGCGCCAGCACGAAAGCCAGCACCGCCAGCAGCAGCAGGCGCAGCAGCAGGAGCAGGCGATCGCGCAGACGCACCCGCTGCTTCGGCCGCGCCTGCGGATCGATGTAGGCGAGCGCGGCGAACAGCCGCGGCGGCGGGGTCTCTCGGCGCCGCTGCAGATGGATCAGCAGCGGCAGGGCCAGCGCCAGCAGCGCGAACAGGGCCGTGGGCAGCAGCAGGCTCACGTCGCGCCCCCGATGTCGATGCGGCCACCGCGACCGAACAGGGCGCGCAGCGCGGTGTCTTCCGGCTGGTCCAGCCAATGCTCGACGCAGGCCACGCCGCGCTGCTGCAGGCCCGCGATGAACTCGGCGCGGGCGGCGCCAAAGCGCTGCAGAAAGCCCGCGCGCACCGCCTCGGCATCGACTTCGCGCACCGCGCTCGATTCGGGGTCGACCAGATGCAGGGCGCCGCGCAGCGGGAACTCGCGCTCCTCGGCGGTGAGCACACGGACGAAGGCCACGCTGCGCTGTGCAGCGGCGAGGCGCGCGGCGAACTCGGCGGCTGCAGCGTCGAAGCCATCGCTCAGCACCAGCACCAGAGCGCCGGGCGGCATGCGCGCGGCGAATGCATCGAGGGCCTTTGCATCGGGCCAGGCCTGCGTCGGCGCAAGGCCCGCCAGCGCCGCCAGCAGGCGATCGCGCTGGCCGCGGCCGCCGTTGGCCGCCGCCCACAGCGGCGCGCGCGCCTCGAAGGCCAGCAGGCCGAACAGCTCATCCTCGCGCAGGGCCAGCTCCAGCACGCAGGCGGCCAGCCGACGCGCGGCATGCAGCCGCGTCCAGCCGGGATTTGCCAGATCGTCCTGCGCCATCGAGGGGCTGCAGTCGAGCACGAGGTAGACGCTGAGCGGCGCATCACGCTCGGACTCACGCACGAACAGGCGATCGCTGCGCGCGAACAGCTTCCAGTCGACCTGGCGCGGTGCATCGCCGGCGACGTAGCCGCGGTACTGGGCGAATTCGAGGCCCTGTCCGCGCGAGCGGCTCTGTTGACGACCGAGCGGCCCGACCGGCGCCTGCAGCGGCGTGCGCAGGCGCAGATCACGCAGGCGCGCGCGCAGCTCGGCGGGCAGATCGAGGCCGGTGCCGGTGAGGTTCATGCGCGAAACGCTCCGATGGCGCGCGTTGGGTGAGGCCTCGCCCACCGCAGCTCGACGCGGACCTCGGTTTCAAATGACGCCATAGGGTGGGCCCTGGCCCACCATGAGCTTCCTGCTCGCCCCGGCCTTGTGGGGGGCGGACGCTGGCCTCGCCGCGGGAAGGCGATCGACACCGAGGTGAGCGTCGAGCTTCGGTGGGCCAGGGCCCACCCTATGCGGGGGCGATGCATCGCTTGCGGCCTCGGCCTACACAGCCACCGCTTCGAGCACACCCTGCACCACCCAGTCGGTGCTGCGGCCTTCGGCTTCCGCCGCGAAGGACAGCAGCAGGCGGTGGCGCAGCACGGGCTTGGCGAGCGCGCGGATGTCCTCGCGGGTGACGGCGAGGCGGCCCTGCAGCAGGGCGCGCGCTTTCGCCGCCAGCACCAGCGACTGCCCGGCGCGCGGGCCGGCGCCGAAGCGCAGGGCCTGGTTGACGCGCTCTGGCGCATCGCTGCCGGGGCGGGTGGCGCGCACCAGGCGCGCGATCCAACGGGTCAGCTCGGGCTCGATGTGGACCTCGCGGGTCAGCGCCTGCAGTTCGATCAGTTCGTTCGCCTCCATCACCGCCGGCGGCGTCTCGCCGCTGCGGCCCGTGGTGAGGTCGAGGATGGCGATCTCCTCGTCGAGGCTGGGATAGTCGACGCGGATGTAGAGCAGGAAGCGGTCGAGCTGGGCTTCGGGCAGGGGATAGGTGCCGGCCTGCTCCAGCGGGTTCTGCGTGGCCAGCACGAAGAAGGGCTTGGGCAGCTCGAAGGTCTGGCCGGCGGTGCTGACGGTGCGCTCCTGCATCGCCTCCAACAGCGCAGCCTGGGTCTTGGGCGGCGTGCGATTGAGCTCATCCGCCAGCAGCAGGTGGGTGAACACCGGCCCGGGCTGGAACTTGAACACGCGCTTGCCGGTGCCGTGGTCCTCCTCCAGCACCTCGGTGCCGAGGATGTCGCTGGGCATCAGGTCCGGGGTGAACTGGATGCGGTGGAAGTCGAGCTTCAGGGCCTGGCCAAGACTGCGGATCAGCAGGGTCTTGCCGAGGCCGGGCACGCCTTCGAGCAGGCAGTGGCCGCCAGCCAGCAGCGCGATCAGCAGTTGCTCGACCACCTCGGCCTGGCCGACGACGGCGCGGGCGATGGATTTCTTCAGCGCAGCGAGGCGCTCGAGGCGGGCGGCGAGGCTGGCTTCATCCAGGGCGATGGCGTTCATGGCTCATCCGTTGAGTGCGTACATCACGATGTTGACGGCGAAGCGGGTGTTGTCTTCCGCGAGCCAGCGCTTGTTGCGCCAGTCGTAGTCCCACTCGCAGCCGTAGTCCTTGTTGCTGTAGAGCACGCCGAGCCGACCCTCGTGCTCGATGCCCTTCAGATAGTCGTGCACCAGATCGTCGCCCCAGCCGTTCAATTCGAAGCTGGTGGTCGGCGGGCCGTCGAACTTGAAGAAGCTGGAATAGACCGGGTGCGTGTTGGGCAGCTTGACCAGGGCGCGCGGGCCGAAGATCGAGGCCATCTCGGCCTCGAAGCTGCGCGCGAACAGACCGTCGATGTCGTGGTTGCAGTCATCCACGAGGACGAAGCCGCCGCGCCGCACGTAGGCCTCGAAGTTGCGCCGCTCGTCGGGGTCGAACTCGACCAGCTTGTGCCCCGACAGGTAGCAGAACGGCGCCTCCAGCATCCGCGGATCGGCCAGCGGGATCACCCTTTCGACGGGATCGACGCGCAGGCCGGTGTAGTCGATCAGCGAGGTGATCAGGTTGGACGGCATGCGCTGGTCCACGTCCCAGTTGCCCGAGGCGTACATCAGCCGGGTGAACCAGAAGTCGTACTCGCCCTCGATCGGCTGGAACGCACGCGCCCGCGTCGCTGCGAGGGCAGCGAGGGTGACGGAGCCGAGCTTGAGGAAGTGGCGGCGGAGCATTGGAGAGCCGGGAATCGGGATTTGGGATTTGGGATTCGTAAGAGCGGGCTTGCGGTGGTGTGGAGGTTGTAGATCTCGGTCGAGCCCTTCAACCAAAGATGCCAGCACACTCGAGTTGGTCACGCGCTCAACGAAGCGTGCCTCGCTCTTGCGGGCAGGAGCCCGCGCTCTTCCACGGGGCCCCTGGGGAGCGGCGAGGCTCGGACGATCAGCCCGCAGGGTCGCCGGCAGGGATGCCGGCGATGTTCGTGACAGGCCACGGAGGGCCTGTCCACGAACACCGGCCGAGCCTTGCGTACCCTCTGCGCAAGGATGCGCAGAGGGCGCGGACGAGGGGTGGCCTTCTCTTTGGTTACTTTCTCTTGGCCACTCAAGAGAAAGTGACTCGGGCAGCCCGAAGGGCTGACCGAAAGCTCTTGCTCTTCGCTTCGAGCGACGAAGCGACGAAACGACAAAGCGAGACCGAGGCGAGTGTCGAGCTCATGGTGGGCCAGGGTCCACCCTATGAGCCCGCGCGCCCGAGGCTCGGACTACACCGCGTCCGAGAGGGACGTAAAGGTGAAGTCCCGCACCTTCATCGCCGGCACCATCATCGCGATGCCCGGGCCGCCGCCGACGCCGGCACCGGCGTTGATGCGCTCGGGTTTGCCCAACTCTTCGATGTTGTTGAGCATGATGATCGGCGATTCGTTGAAGCGGAAATTCTTGATCGGGTGCTTCACCTCGCCGTCTTCGATGTAGAAGGTGCCGTCGCGGGTCAGGCCGGTCAGCAGCACGGTCTGCGGGTCGACCAGGCGGATATACCAGGTGCGGGTGACCAGGATGCCGCGCTTGGTCGACTTGACCATGTCCTCGGTGCTCTTGTCGCCGCCGCTCATGATGATGTTGCCGGGCATGGCGATCGGGTCGATGCCCTGCTTCTGCGCCCAGTAGCGTGAATAGTTCAGGTGCTTGACGACACCGTTCTCGATGATGGCGTGCTTGCCGCGCGGCAGGCCGTCCATGTCCCAGGGCAGCACCGGCACATCGGGGTGGGCCGGGTCGGCGAAGGCATTCACGCGCTCGTCGAACACCTTCTCGCCGAGGCGGTTGCCGCCGCCCTTCTTGGACAGGAAGCTGCGGCCCTCGTCCGACTGGCGGGCGTCAAAGCCCATCAGCATGAACATCAAGAGACCCGAGACCGCGGCCGGTTCGAGCACCACCGTGTACTTGCCGGGCTCCAGCGCTTTGGCGTCGACCGAGCCCTTGGCCTTGCGAATCGCGGTCTGGATGTCTTTCGAGGCGTCGAACTTCGAGGCATCCGCCAGATTGGTGGCGACCCAGCCCGAGCCCGTCTCGTCGGCGGTGCGCACCGTGCAGGTGTAGTCGAGGTTGTTGAGCTGCTGGTAGCCGAAGTTGCCGCGGCTGTTGGCGGTGGCGATGAAGCCGGTGTTGTCGGCGAGGTAGCCGGCCGCGACCAGGTTCTCGTCCTTGCAGGGCTTGATCGAATCCAGCGCGACCTTGGCGCGGAAGGCCGGGTCGATGTCGGCGGTGGCCTGCACATAGGTCGGCGTGGCGGTGTAGCTCTGCTTCTCCACCGCCGGCATGAACTCGGGGTTCTCCGGCGCCAGCTGGGCCAGCTCCTCGGCGCGGCGCACGACGCGCTCCAGCGAAGTGTCGTCGAAGCTGTTGGTGGTGGCGATGCCGCTGCGCTTGCCAAAGGCGACCTGCACGGCGAGGTTGGTTTCGTTGACCACGCCCGAGGTCGAGACCGAGTTGCGGGCGAAGCGGATGTTGCCCTCGCGGTTGCCGGTCAGGGTGGCGATGCACTCGTCGGCCTTCGACAGGGCGATGACCTTGTCGAGGATGGCCTTGGCTTCGGCTTCAGTGAACATGCTCATGGCGTCCTCCTTGGACCTCAGCCGATGTTGCGGGCGGTGTTGATGACGTTGATGCCGCGGAAGCGCGCCGTGCTCGATCCATGCGACACCGCCGAGACCTGCGAGGGCTGGCCCTTGCCGTCGAAGAAGCTGCCGCCCAGACGGTAGTCGCGTTCGTCGCAGACGGCGTCGCAGGCGTTCCAGAACTCCGGCGTGCGGATCTGGTAGGCCACGTCCTCAAGCATCTGCGTGATCTTGCCGTCCTTGATCTCGTAGAACAGCTGGCCGCCGAACTGCGCGTTGTAGCGCTGCTGGTCGATCGAGAAGCTGCCGGCGCCGACGATGTAGATGCCGTTCTCGACGCCTTCGATCATCTTCTCGGGGCTGAGCTCGTCCTTGCCCGGCGCCAGCGACACGTTGGGCATGCGCTGGAACTGCACGGCATTCCACGAATCCGCATAGCAGCAGCCGTGCGACTCGCTCTCGCCGATGATGTGGGCCTGGTCGCGGATCGCCTGGTAGTTGACCAGGATGCCGTCACGGACCAGATCCCAGCGCTTGGTCGGCACGCCCTCGTCGTCGTATCCCACCGCGCCGAGGCTGCCGACCTGGGTCTTGTCGGCGAACAGGGTGACCTTGTCGCTGCCGTACTGGAACTTGGCCTCGCGCTTGTCCAGCGTGGCGAAGCTGGTGCCGGCGAAGTTGGCCTCGTAGCCGAGCACGCGGTCGAGCTCGAGCGGGTGGCCCACCGACTCGTGGATGGTCAGCCAGAGGTGCTGCGGGTCGAGCACCAGGTCGTACTTGCCGGGCTTGACGCTCGGCGCTTTCAGCTTCTCGACCGCGTGGCGCGCAGCGGCGGCGGCGTCCTCGACGAGGTTGTAGCTGTTGCGGTAGCCGATGACGCCGCCGGGCATTTCGATGCGCTCCGAGGCGTCGCCATCCAGATACTCGTAGCCCATGCCGACCGGCGTCGACAGGCCGGCGCGATTGCGGAACTTGCCGCTGGCCTGGTCGACCGCGGTGACCTGCATCGGCACCCACAGGCGGTGCACGTCCTGGTCGATGTAGCTGCCGTCGGTCGAGGCGAAGTACTTCTGCTCGTTGACCTGGAACAGCGTTGAGTTGACGAAGCTGGCGCCGGCCTTCATCGCCTCGGCATTGGCGGCGAGCAGAAGATCGACCTTCTCCTTGATCGGCACCTCCATCGCGTTCTTCTTGATCGGCGTGGCCCAGCTGACTTCACCCACGCCCTTGACCGGCGCGAGCTGCACCGGCGTGGTCTGCACGGCCGAGTTGGCCTTGGCGATGGCGACGGCTTCGAGTGCTGCGGCGACGATGGCCTCGGCGGTCAGCGTGCTGGTGGCGGCGAAGCCCCAGGTGCCGTTGGCGATGACGCGGATGCCGGCGCCGATCGACTCGGTGCTGGCGACGTTCTGCACCTTGTCCTCGCGGGTGACGATGAACTGGTTGAGATACCGGCCGATGCGGATGTCGCAGTAGCTGGCGCCGGCCTCGGTCGCGGCGGTCAGCGCGCGGTCGGCCAGGGCCTTCTTGATGGCGAGGTCGATGCGGCCGTCGGTGAGCGCCTCGGCGGCGATCAGGCGGCCGGGGCGGGCCAGCAGCAGGCCGGCGGCACCGAGCCCGGTGAAGGTGAGGAAATCGCGTCTGTCCATGGCGCTCTCCGCGCAGGGGTGGAGGAAGGGCGCGCGGGGCATGAAGGGCTGACCGCACGGCCCGGCGACAGTGCGGCCGGACGTGAAGGCGAGGCATGTGCCACAAGGCCGGGCCGCGGTAGCATTCGGCCCCAACTCAAGTCACGGCCGCCGCATGAGCCCGCACGCCGCCCGCGTTCCGCTGCCCCATCCGATTTCCGATGACGGCGACGCCCTGCACTTCTGCAGCACCTGTGCCTTCGCCGGCGCCTGCCAGGCCGAGGGCTACGACAAGTCGGCGCTGCTGGAGCTGCACTGCCTGGTCGAGCACATCGGGCCCTTCCAGGCCGGCGACTACATCTTCCGCGAGGGCGACCCCTTCACCGCGATCGCCGCGGTGCGCGCGGGCACGGTCAAGACCTTCACCGTCGACGCGCAGGGGCGCGAGCAGGTGCTGGGCTTCTTCCTGCCCGGCGAGGTGATCGGCTTGAACGCCATCCACAGCGCGCGTTTTCCCTGCAACGTGATGGCGCTGGACACGGTGATGCTGTGCCGCTTCTCGTTCCCGATGATGGCGACGCTGGCGACCCGCATGCCGGGCCTGCAGGGCCAGCTGTTCCGCCTGCTGAGCCAGGACATCAACAAGGCCGCTCTTCTGGCCGGGGATTTCAGCGCCGACGAGCGCATGGCCGCCTTCCTGCTGAGCTTTTCTCGGCGCTTTGCCGCACGTGGCTTCTCCGCCACCCGCTTCAACCTCGCGATGTCGCGCACCGACATCGCCAACTACCTGCGACTGGCGGCGGAGACGGTCTCGCGCGTGGTGCGGCGTTTCCAGGACGAGGGCCTGATCGAGGTCAAGCGCCGCGAGTTCGAGCTGCTCGACCTGGCGCGCCTGAAGGCGCTCGCGCAGCCGGTGCTGCGCGATTGAGGGCTCGGGCGCAGCGGAGGCCGCGCGATCCCGTCTTGAACAAGCGCCGGCGCTGACCGACGAGGCGCATGCGGCCGTCGGCGCACGGTGCCGGGTAATGAACAGCGCCGGCAGCCCAAGCTCCCGCCGCGTGCTGTGCGGCGGTGACCTCGCAGCCCTGCGCGCTACAGCCCCAGGGTCAGGTCCTCGGCCTCGACGCGATCGATACGGATGCGGTTGGCGAACAGCGAGAAGGCCAGCACGCCGGCCAGGCCATTGGCGCGCTGCGCCCAGGGCGGCAGGTAGAGCGGCTCGGCGATCACGCCTTGCTCGAACAGCGGCTCCAGGGTGAATACGTCATGCAGGGCCATCTTGCCGGCGAACAGCAGGTGCGCGAGGCGCGGCCGGCGGTGGCGGATGGTCCAGCGGAAGAAGGTGTGCACGCTCAGCATGCCGTGCAGGTAGACGGCGTCCTTGGTGAAGGCCGCGCCACCCGAGGTGGGACAGCCGCGGAACACGCGCTGCGCCGAAGCGAAGCTCTCGGTCTCGCTCTGGCCCGAGTCGAGGAAGAAGCGGAACACCTGGATGAAGTCGGCACCGTTCAGCGCCATGTCGATGGCGAGGATGCGCAGCGACAGGCGCTTCAGCCGCGGCAGGTCAATCGCCCCGGTCATCAGCTCGGCGAAGGTGGCCAGACCTTCTTGCGTCGCGGTGACCCTCGGCGCGCTGCGCGAAAGGCTCTTCAGATGCGGCTGCTCGCGGCCGTTCAGTGCGGTCAGCGAATGTACGAAGGCCTCGTGCTCAAGCAGCTGGCGCAGGTCGTACTCGCTGAAGCTGGCGCCGCCGCGCAGGCGGATGCGGGTGGGCCCGGCCGCGGCCTTGGCGATCAGCTCCGAGTCGACCTCGACGCGCACGCGATGGCCGACGAAGAAGGCGTCCAGTGAGGCCTGCAGTTCGGCCGCCATGGCCTCGGCGCTGTAGACCTCGTCGCCGTCCTCGGGCGCCAGCGTGCCACTGACTTCGTCGGCGATCTCGATGAAGTGGCGGGCGGCGTCGATATTGGTGTGGTTCGAGCCGGGCAGCGCATCGCCGGGTCGGCCGAAGATCTGGATGGAGTGCCAGCTCGCCGCTTCGCTGCCCGCCGCTTCGATCAGCCAGGCCGCGTGCAGCCAGCTCTCGGCGCTGCGCTGCAGGTATTGGCCGAGAGGATGCTGCGGATCGGCGGCATCGCGGATCGCCGCCAGCTCGGCGCGCGCCGCCGACAGGTCGCGGCTGCGGTAGCGCGGCGTCGGCAGCTGCGGCTGGCCGCGGCGGAAGCCTTCGAGGAAGCGCTCCTGCTCGGCCACCGGCCAGCTCACCGCCTGCAGTAGGCGAATCGCGCCCACGGCCTCGACCAGACGGGCATCGAGGGCGATGTGGTGGGCGAGTTCGGGGGCCATGGCGGCACTCTAACCAATGCGTCGAACGCTTGGGCGCCCAAGACGAAGCAGCGCTTTATAGGGTGGGCCCTGGCCCACCATGGGCTCGACCGCAGCTCGGTACGCCCTGTGGCTTCTGCCTTCGCGCAGCGAAGGAAGCCCCCCTGCATGGAGGACCGGGGCCAGAGTGGGCGGATGGTGGGCCAAGGCCCACCCTATACGAGGAGCTCGACAGCGCCTGTGCGCTTCCGTTGCTTCGGCGCGCGCCCTGCGAAGGAGGCCCGCCCACATCAATGACCGGGGCAAGCGTGTTGCCTGTGGTGGGCCAGGGCCCACCCTGTGCAAGGGCCTCGACCGCAGCTGTGCGGGTCCATTACATCGGCGCGCGCTCTCCGAAGGACGCCCGCCCACATTCATGACCGGGGCACGCGTGGTGTCCACGGTGGGCCAGGGCCCACCCTATACGCGACGCCGAGCGGCCTTGACCTTGGTGCAACTCGCATCGAGCCTGCTGCATGCCGCAGAATCAGGCGCCACCCGCCGCATCGGACCGCCCGTGATCCCACGCCCCGGACTGCCACGCCTGCTCGTTTCGCTCGCCCTGATCGTCCTGCTCGGCGCCTGCGCCACCAAGGGCGGCGACAACATCAAGCTCGATGCCGCGCTGTTCAACTACGCCGGAGCGATCCGCTTCAGCGACATCGAGCGGGCCTACGAATTCGTCGACCCCAAGCTGCGCGTAGAGAAGCCGATGAGCCGGCTCGAATGGGAGCGTTTCGCCCAGGTGCAGTTCACCGGCTACCTGGTCAAGGCCAAGGAGCCCGCCGGACAGGGCGAGGTGCGCCAACTCGTCGAGGTGCGGCTGATCAACCGCCACACCCAGATCGAGCGGACCTTCCTGGTGCGCGAGCTGTGGCGCTGGGACGCCGAGGCCAAGCAGTGGTGGCTGACCACCGGCCTGCCCGACATCGCTCAGGACTGATCGCATGCCCCGGCGCCTGCTCAGCGACTTCCGGGGCTTCGTACCGCAGCTGTACACCTCGCTGAGCCGCGGCTACGGCGCGCGCGACCTGCGCGCCGACCTGATCGCCGGGCTCACCGTCGCCATCGTCGCCCTGCCGCTGGCGATGGCGTTGGCGATCGCCTCGGGCACCACGCCCGAGCGCGGCCTGCACACCGCCATCGTCGCCGGCTTCCTGATCTCCGCACTCGGCGGCTCGCGCGTGCAGATCGGCGGACCCACCGCCGCCTTCATCCCGGTGGTGTTCAACGTCATCGAACGCTTCGGCTACGAGGGCCTGGTCCTCTGCACCCTGCTGGCCGGGCTGATCCTGATCGCCGCCGGCCTGCTGCGCTTGGGCGTGCTGCTGCGCTACATGCCGCAGCCGGTGATCACCGGCTTCACCGCCGGTATCGCGGTCTCGATCTTCGCCAGCCAGGTCAAGGACGCGCTCGGCCTGCGCATGGACCAGGTGCCCGGGGAGTTCTTCGAGCGCTGGGCGGCCTACTTCGCCCACCTGCCGAGCTGGCAGCCCGCCGCGGCAGGGCTGTGTGTCGCTGGCCTGATGGCGCTGGCCCTGCTCAAGCGCCATCGTCCGGGCTGGCCGGCCTTCCTGATCGTAGTGGTGGTCGGCAGCCTGGCGGCACTGGCCCTGCCGGTGCCGACAATCGGCAGCACCTTCGGCCAGCTGCCCGCGGCGCTGCCCGAGTTCGCGATCCCGGACATTCCCTTCGAGCGCACGCTGGAACTGCTGCCGGCAGCGCTGACCATCGCCTTTCTCGCCGGCGTCGAATCCTTGCTGTCAGCGGTGGTGGCCGACGGCATGACCGGCCAGCGCCATCGTTCCAACGCCGAGCTGGTGGCCCAGGGTGTAGCGAATGCGGCCTCGGCCCTGGTCGCCGGCCTGCCGGCCACCGGCGCGCTGGCACGCACCGCCACCAATATCCGCGCCGGCGCGCGCTCACCGATCGCCGGCATGGCGCACGCGGGTTTCCTGCTGGCCTTCATGCTGGTGCTGGCGCCGCTGATGGTCTATGTGCCGCTGTCGGTGCTGGCGGCCCTGCTGCTGGTGGTGGCCTGGAACATGGCCGAGATCCACCGCTTCAAGCAGCTGCTGCGCGCGCCGGTGGGCGATCGGGTGGTGCTGCTGGTGACCTTTGCGCTGACGGTGGCCTTCGATCTCACGATCGCCATCGAGGTCGGGGTGGTGCTGGCCGCCTTCGTGTTCATGCACCGCATGAGCACCCGCGTCAGCGTCGACGCAGGCGACGAGGGCGCCAACGAAGAAGAGCCCGACGCGCGCCAGCGCCTGCCCGCGGGCGTGGACATGTTCCGCATCTCGGGGCCGCTGTTCTTCGCCGTCGCCAACCGCCTCGATCAGGTACTGGACCCGATCCGCGAACCGCCGCGCGTGTTCATCCTGCGCCTGCGTCAGGTGCCGCTGATCGATGCCTCGGGCGTCACCGCGCTGGAGGCCTTCCTCGACCGCTGCCAGAAGATGGGCACGGCGGTGATCCTGTCTGGCCTGCACGGCCAGCCGCGAGAGATCCTGCAGCAAATGGATTTCGGCAAACATCCCAATCTGCTGGGCCTGGCTGCCGGCTTCGACGAGGCGCTGGCGATGGCGCAGGCCGCGATGAAGATCGAAGCCCCATAGGGTGGGCCCTGGTCCACCATGAGCCCGAGGCCGCCGCGGTCACGGCTTCGAAGCGTCGATCCACGCGCGCGCCAACGACACGGGTCGCGAGGCTCACGCCCATGGTGGGCCGGGGCCCATCCTATGCAGGTCGCTTCGACTCCCGACGCCCTTCCCGGCCCGCGCGCGCAGCGCTCGGGCGTTCGCCGGCGCGCGCGGCAGTGCCGCGCCTGCGCGCCGGCTCACCCCTATCCCTGCTCTCAGAGCGCGTCCTGCCCGACTTCGCCCGTGCGGATACGGATCACCTGGTCAAGGGTATGTACGAAGATCTTGCCGTCACCGATCTTGCCGGTGTTGGCCGCGTTGCGGATCGCCTCGACGACCTGATCCACGCGCTCGGCCTCGATCGCCACCTCGATCCGCACCTTGGGCAGGAAGTCGACCACATACTCGGCGCCGCGATACAGCTCGGTGTGGCCCTTCTGCCGGCCGAAGCCCTTGACCTCGGTGACCGTCACGCCGGTCACGCCCACGTCCGACAGCGCCTCGCGCACGTCGTCGAGCTTGAAGGGCTTGATGATGGCGGTGACCATTTTCATGGGTGGAGCTCCGGGCTGGGACAGGCCGGGCAAGCATACGGGATCGGCGCGCGCCGGTTCCCTCCCTGAGGCGTGCGCCATGGCGATCGCACGGCCTGCAAAGCCGGCGGCCGGGCGCGTGGGCCGGTGCTTGAACGGCAGGCGCCCGCTTGCGCGGGCGAAGTCCCGACGCGCCCAGGGACCGCTTTCGCGGCCCCGGCCCTGATGGGCAATGGCACCGCTTTCGCGGCCCCGCCCGACAAACCCAAAGGGCCCGCTTGCGCGGGCCCTTTGGGTTTCCAGCGAGGGCGCTGCCTTACTGGCCGACCGCCACCTGGGCCTCAAGCTGCGGGCCGGTGTTGACGTAGTCGAGGTGGACGCGGTCGCCCGGCCACAGCTCGATCCAGCGGCTGCGGGCCCAGGGCTGCGCCTGCGTCTTCTGCAGCAGGCGCACTTCCACCAGTCCGTGCACTTCGCGGGCCTGCAGCCGCAGGGCCTTGCCTTCGCCCACGTAGTAGCCGATGTCCACCGGCTCGGCACCGCGCAGCTTCGACTCCACCGCCGCGCCGTCCATGCTCAGGCTGTCCAGCGCCTTCAGCAGGCCACCGGGCACCGCCGCGCTCTCGAAGCCATCGCTGAACAGGGCGACGCGCAGGTCCAGCGTGCTGACGTTGTTGCCCGGGTTGGTGTCGATCACGCCCGCCGCCGGCTGCACGCTGGCGCTGTTCACCACCGTGCTCGCGTTCGGGTCGACCAGGGTCGCGGTGATTTCGATCACCACGCTGCCGCCCGCCGCCACGTTCACCGTGGTGTTGATGTCGCCGGTGCCGCTGGCCGCAGCGCAGCTGCTGCCCACGCTCGCCGCGCAGGTCCAGGTGGCGCCCGTCACCGCCGCCGGCAGCGAGTCGAGCACGGTGGCGGCGGTCGCCGCTCCGGGGCCGGTGTTGCCGATCGCCAGGTTCCACTGGATCAGCCCACCGGCCAGATAGCGGCCGGTCTTCAGCATCGACAGGTCGACCTGTGCTGCGGTCACCGTGAAGCTGCGGCTGACCGGGGTCGCCGGCAGGTAGTTGCCGTTGCCGGCCTGGGTGGCTTCGACCACGCAGCTGCCCGGGCCCACCGGGGTCACCGTGCCGGCACCGCTGTCGACGGTGCAGACGCTGGCGCTGCTCGGGGTGCCGAAGCTCACGCTGAGCCCGCTGTCCGCCGTGGCGTTCAGCGTGATCGCGCCGCTGCCGGCCACCGCATCGGCGATCGCCGCAAAGGTGATCGTCTGGCTGGCGCGGTCGATCTGCACGCTCTGGGTCTCCTGCGGGGCGGCATTGAAGCTGCCGTCACCCGCCTGGTCGGCGGTCACCACGCAGGTGCCGGCGGCGAGGATCGTCAGGCTGGCCGTGCTCGGGCCGGTGCCGCTGATCGTGCACACCTCGGGGCTGCGGGTGCCGAAGCTCACCGGCAGGCCGCTGCTGGCGGTCGCGCTGACCTGTGCCACCGGGCCGCCAAAGCTCAGCGGGCCGGGGTTCGGGCCAAAGGTGATCGTCTGGCTGCCGTTGCCGATCACGAGCGTCTGCGTCGCTTCCGCCGCGGCGGCGTAGTTGGCGTTGCCGGCCTGGTTGGCGGTGACGATGCAGCTGCCCACCGCCAGCGGCGTGACCTGGGTGCCGACCACGCTGCACACGCTCGGCGTGCTGCTGCCGAACACCACCGGGTTGCCGGAGGCACCACCGGTGGCACTCAGGGTGCCGGCCGGGCCGTTGAACACCAGGCTCGGGGCCGGGCCGAAGACGATCGTCTGGCTGGCCTGGGCGACCTCGATCGTCTGCGTCACTTCCGCCGCCGCGCTGTAGTTGGCGCTGCCGGCCTGGTTGGCGGCGACGATGCAGGCGCCGGCCGCGAGCGGGCTGACCTGGTCGCCGACCACGCTGCACACGCTCGGCGTGGTGCTGCTGAACACGATCGGGTTGCCGGAGGCCCCACCGGTCGCGCTCAGCGTGCCGGCCGGGCCGTCGAAGACCAGGCTGGGGGCGGTACCGAACACGATCGTCTGGCTCGCCGGGTTGATGAGCAGGCTGAGCGGCGCGGGCGTATTGCTGCCGGCGTCGTCGCTGTCTCCGGCGTAGCTGGCGCTGACGCTCCACGTGCCGGCGCCGAGACCGGCCAGGCTGCAGCTGCTGGCTCCGCCGACCACGGCGGCGCTGCAGCTCACGCTGGTCTGGCCGGCGGCGCTGGCGGTCACGCTCACCAGGCCGTCGTTCGGCGCGGTGCCGCCGCTCAGCTCGGTGGCGATGCTGACCAGATCACCAAAGGTCGCGCTCACCGGGTTGCCGGCCGCGAACACCAGGGTGGTCGGGGTGCCGGCCACGCTGTGCGCAAACGCTGCCGAGCTGGCCGCGGCGTGCAGGGCGTCGCCGGCGTAGCTGGCGCTGAGGCTGCGGTTGCCGCCGGTCGTGAAGCTGATCGCGCATTGACCCGCCGCGATCGTGCCCACGCAGCTCTCGCCGGTGCTGGCGGTGAGGGTGATGTTGCCGGTCGGGGTGGTGCCCGGGGCGGTGCTGAAGCTGTAGCTGAACACCACCGACTCGGCGATCGCCGACGGGTTCACCGAGCTGCCGGTGATCGCCAGCGTCACCGCCTTGCGGCTCACCTCGAAGGTCTTCTCGTCGAAGCTCACCAGGTAGTCGTCGTTGCCGTTGTACTGCGCGCGCAGCACGCGGCTGCCCACCGGCAGGGTGCTGGTGCTGAACACCGCCTGCCCGCTCGGCGACAGCGGGGCCTCGCCGATCGAGGCACCGTCCACCAGGAAGGTCACCATGCCCTGCGGCTGGCCCACGCCCGGGGCGTTGCGGTCGACCTGGGCCGACAGCGTCACCGTCGTCCCGAACGGACCACCGGCCGCCGGATCCACCGTCAGCGCGGTCACCGTCGGCGTGCGGGTCACGCTCACCGGGGTCGCCGAGCTGGCGCTGCTGGCGGCGTCGTCGACGTCGCTGCCGCCGGCGTTGTAGGTCGCGGCAAAGCTCCACACGCCGGCGCGGGCCAGGGCGATGGCGCAGCTGCCGGCCGCGGCCGGGGCCGAGCAGGTCGCGGTGTTGCTGCCGCTGCTCGCGGTCACCAGCACCGTGCCGGTGTTGCCGGCAAAGCCGCCGCTCACCGTGTAGCTCACCGTGCTCGACTGGCCCGCCAGCAGGCTGGTCGGGCTGACGCCGGTGATCGCCAGCGTGGTCGCCGCCGGGCTGACCGTCAGCGGCACGCTGGTGCTGGCCGGTGCGTAGTTGGCGTCGCCGCTGTAGGCGAAGTCCAGCGGGGCGCTGCCGATGCTGCCGAAGCTCGCCTCGCAGCTGGTCGCCGGCAGGGTGATCGTGCACACCGGGCTGCCGCTGCGGCTCACCGTGATCGTGCCGGTCGCCGGCGTGCCGCCGACGGTCTGCACGCTGGCGCTGATCGTCACCGGCTGGCCGGCCTCCGGCGTGGTGTCGCTGACGCCCACATCCAGCCCGCCCTCGGCCGGCTGCACGGTCAGGCCCACCAGCACATCGGTGGCGCCGATGCTGTCATCGCCGTCGCTGCCGCTGGCGTTGTAGGTCGCCGTCACCGTGTAGCTGCCGGCGGTGGCGAAGCTCAGCACGCAGCTGCCGGCGCTGGCCGCCAGCCCGCTGCAGCCCGGACCGGCGCCGCCGCTCGAGCTGGTGCTGATGTCGACCAGACCGTCGTTGCCGCCGAAGCCGCCGGCCACGCTGAAGCTCACCGTGGTCGACTGGCCCACGCGCGGGCTGGCCGGCAGCACGCTGTCGAGGCTGATCGTCGCCAGCGCGCGCTCGACGCTGTGGAGGATCGTGCCGGCTGGACCCGCGATCGACTGGGTGTTGCCGTCCGCCGAGGTGTAGCTGGCGCTCAGGCTGTAGCTGCCGACCTCGGTGAAAGTGAAACCGCAGCTGCCGGCGCCGCCGGCCAGGGCGGCGATGTCGCAGACCTGGGTCGCGAGGGACGGTGCCGGGCCGGTGGCGGTGATCTGCACGCTGCCCTCGGCGCTGCCGGTGGCCGGCGCCAGGCGGCTGACCAGGGCATTCACGCTCACCGCCTGGCCGACCACGCTGCTGCCGCCGCTCGACAGGCTCAGGCTCGCGCTGGCCGCACTGACAGTCACGCTGTCGGTATCGCTGCCCGGGCCCTCGTTGCCGTCGCCGGCGTAGTCGAGGCTCAGGCCGTAGACACCGGCATCGGCCAGGCCCGCCACCAGGCTGCAGCTGCCGGTGCCGGTGTTGGCATCGAACAGCAGGCCCGGGCAGGCGAAGGCATCGCCATTGCCGGTATCGGCCGGGGTCGGGTCGATCAGGACGCTGACCGCGCCGCTGTACGGCGCCACGCCGCCGCTCAGGCTGAAGCCGATCGCGATCGCCTCACCCACCACCGGGGCGGCCGGGCTGATCGTGTCGATGCGGGCCGTGGTGGTGGCGGCATCCACCGTCACCGACGCGCTGTCGCTGTCGCCATTGAAGTTGTCGTCGCCGGCATAGCTCGCACTCAGCGTGCGGGCGCCGGTCACGGTCAGGCTGAGGTCACAGCTGCCGCCGGTCGCCGGCACCGTGCAGCCGCTCTCGCTGCCGTCGGTGCTCACCGTGATCGTGCCGGTCGGCGGGCTCACCGTGCCGGTGGTGCCCACCGTCACCGTCGCCGTCAGCGTCGAGCCCGCGCTCACCGGATCCGGGCCCAGGCTCAGACCCACCGTCGGCGTCTGCTTGGCCACGGTGAAACTGGAAGTGGCGGTGCTGCTGGC
>NZ_FNAG01000004.1 GCF_900101825.1 Aquimonas voraii | reverse complement strand
CAGCGTGATCGTGCAGACCGCGCTCAGCCCATCGCAGCTCGGTGCCGAGCTCGGGCAGACGAAGACCTCGCCGCCGAGCGGCGTGGTCGCCGCGCCGCCGACCGCGCTCACGCCCACCGTCCAGGTCACCGTCTGGCCCGCCTGCTGGTCGTCCGCCGGCGTCGATGCCAGCGTGGTCGCCGTCGCACGCTTGGCGATGCCGAGCGTCTCGCTGTCCTCGCTCGGCACGTCGTCCGCGTCGCCGGCGTAGGCCACGCGCACCGCGTAGTCGCCCGCCAGCTGCAGGGCCGTCGCCGGAATCTCGCAGCTGCCCAGACCCGTGCCGGTATCGAAGCTCACCGGCCCACAGGCCGTCGGGCCCGCGCCGTACTCGACGGTCACCGCACCGTCGTAGGGCTGCACGCCGCCCGTCACCGCGAAGCTCACCGTCACCGCATCGCCCACCTGGGCCGTGCCCGAGGCCGGCGCGAAACCGCTGATCTCAGTCGTGGTGATCGCGCGCACCACCGTATAGGTGATCGTGTTGCTGGTGCTGCCGGCCACGTTGATGGCATCGCTCGGCACGAACGTCGCGCTGATCGCGTTGCTGCCCACCACCGAGAAGCTCAGGTCGCAGCTCTGCGGCATGGTCTCGCCGCCGGTCAGCGTGACCGCGCAACCCGCGGTGTTGTCGCCGCTCACCGTGAGCGTGCCCGCCAGCGGCGCCACGCCGTTGGTCATCGTCAGGTCCAGGCTCACCGTCACGAGCTGTGCCGCGTCGATCGGATCGACCGTGTTGCCGCTCAGCACCAGCGCCGTCGTCGCCTGACTGATCGTGTGGTTCAGCGGCGCCGAGCTCGCCTCGGCATCGGTGCTGTCGCCGGCGTACGCGCCGCTCAGGGCGTAGGTGCCAGCGTTGCCGTTCGGCAGCACGATCTCGCAGCTGCCGCTCGTGCCGGTCACCACACCCGTGCAGCTCGCACCGCCCGGCGCCGCCGTCACCGTGACAGCGCCACCGAAGCTGCCGTCGCCGCCGCTCAGCTCATAGCTCACGGTGTAGGCCGTGCCGTAGTAGTGCGGGCTCGGCGTGCTGCCGCTCAGGCTCAGCGTCACCGGAATGCCCACCACCGTCACCGCCGCCGTACCCGAGTTGGCGCCGCTGGCCAGGAACTGGCTGTCGCCGCCATAGGTCGCGGTCAGCGTCTTGCTGCCCTTGCTGGCGAAGCTCAGCTCGCAGCTCGTCGCCGGCAGCGTGATCACGCAGCCCGTGGTGTCGTCACCGGAAATCGTGATCGTGCCCGTCGGCGTGCCCGCGCCCGGCGCCACCGCCGCCACCGAGGCCGACACCGTCACCGTCTGCAGCGCCTCCGGCGTGGCCGGAACCACCGCATCGATCATCGTCGCCGTGGAGGCCTGGACCGTGGTGTGCTCGGCGTCGTCGTCCGAACCCACGAAATCGTCGTTGTTCAGGAAGAAAGCAAAGTAGGTCTCCGTGCCCACCAGACGCGCCGGCGCCACGAACTCCGCCGTCGCCGTGTTGCCCGCACCCGCCGTCAGCGTCACCTGGCCAAGCACATCCGAATCGCGCGTGAACAGCACGCGTCCACGCGGTGGAAGCGTCGAAGGCGCATCGGTGGTCACCGTCGCCGTCAGACGCACGCCCTCGCCCGCCACGCTGTTCGCATTGCCGGTCGCCGACTGCGTCGAAAGCACGGTCACGGTGGGCGCGGAAGACACCGTCACCGGATCTGCCTCCGTCGGGCCCGAAGCATTGAAATCCGCCGTCGCCGCATAGCTCAGCTGCAGCGTCTTCATGAGCGCCGCCTTGGCGGCCGCCGCACGCTTCGGATCCGGATCGGCCACCGCCGACAGCAGCTGCGACGTGTTGTTGACGCCGGTAAAGACCAGCGTGCAGCTCGTCGCCATGTCCCAATCGATCGTGCAGCCCGTGCCGGTCTCACTCGTCGTCACCGTGACATCCGGCGCCGCCGTGCCATCGCCTGTCACCGGGCCCACTGCAGGTGCCACCGCGGCCAGGCTCACTGTCACCGTGATCGGTTCGCCCGCCACGGCATCACGATCCCCCGAGGCATCCACCACCACGCTCGAGATCGCGACATCGCCGCGAGCCACACTGAAGGCGAAGCTGGGGGAAGTGCTCGCCGAATCATTGAGATCGCCCGGATAGCTGGCCACCAGCTGCGTCACCAGGTCACCGGGTCGGAGGGTGCCTTCGGGGACGCTGCAGCTGCCGGTCGCCACGCCCGCGCTGGGTGGCTGCAAGCTTGCGACGCAACTCGTCACCGTGCTGTTGTCCGCTCTGCGCACGAAAACGGTGACGTCGCCCTGGGGATCCGCGCCCGCCACCTGCACATCGACACTGAAGCCCTGATTGCTGCGGGCCTCGGCACCGGCGCTGGTCGAGACCACGGCCGCTGCTGTCGGCGCCGGGTTGATGGTGACGCCAAGACTCGCCTGCGGCGCGGCGAGATAGTTGCCATCGCCGGCCTGATCCGCCAGCAACAGGCAGGTACCTGCGCTCAGTTGAGTCACGGTGCTCCCGGACACCGAACAGATCGCAGGCGAATCCGAACTCAGCACCACCGGGTTGCCCGATCCACCGCCGGTCGCGGTAACGCTGAAGCTGCCTCCCGCGCTGTAGGTCTGAGCGCCGGGATCATCGATCGTGATGGCTTGCGAAGCCTGCTGGATGGTCAGCGACTGGCTGGCCTGCGGCGCGGCGTTGTAGGTGCCGTCGCCGGCCTGGTTCGCGTTGAGCGTGCAGGGGCCCGCCGCCTGGATCGCGACCGTGGCCGGACTGGTCGCATTGACCGAGCAGGTGGCGCTGGCCGAGGTGATGGTCACAGGCAGGCCGGAGCTGGCGGTCGCGGTGGCGATGAAGCTGCCACCCGGGCTGTAGGTCTGGTTACCGGGGTTACTGAAGCTGATCGTCTGGTCGAGCTTCAAGGTGGTGAAGCTGATTTCGGGGCCATAGGCAGTGCCCGCGGAGTTGGTGGCGAAGGCACGCACGAAGTAGGTCACGCCGGGGGCAAGCCCCGACAGGTTGGCGCTGTAGCTGCCAAGGGTGCCGCCCACGACGACCACGCTGTTGGCCGTGGTCGGGCTGGCCGAAGTGCCGAACACCAGGCCGCGCTGGGTGATGGCTGCGCCGCCGTCCGCGGTGACCGTGCCGCCCGAGGTCGCGCTGGTCTGGGCGATGCTGCTGGCCGCGTCGGTCGCGCTGACCGTGGGCGCGCCCGGCGCACGCACGACCGTGAGGGTATAGGGCTGGGTCGAGCCGTTTTCGGCGACGCCGAGCACGGTGATGGTGTTGTTGCCGACGTTCAGCGCGATCGGGCCGGAGGCTGTACCGCTGGTCACGGCAACGCCGTTGACGCTGACGCTCGCGGCCGCGTTGGTCACCGTGGGAGTCACCGTGATGCTGCTCACCGCGTTCGCCACGTTCACCGTGTAACTGAAGACGCCGCTGGAGAACACGGGCGACAGGCTGCCCTGGCTGGTGGCCAGGCTGCTCAAGGTCGCATCCGAACTCGCCTGCACGTATGTGTTGCCAACGGTGTCGATGGGCTCGTAGCGGTTCTGGAAGTACCAGGTCTGGATGTCGTGGGTTTCCCAGGAGCCGCCGGTGGCCGCGGTGAAACCGATGAAGGCCTGATTGGTGCCGAGGATCGAGGCGAGGTTGATGCCGCTCTTGTTCAGCACCACGGGCGCCGCAGCACGACTGTTGTTGCCGTGCACCCGCACTTCCATGGTCTGGTTGGCGCCGTTGTAGTCGACCCAGACGTGATAGGTGTTGCCGTTGGCGAACTCGTTGCCGTAGGCCGCGTAATACCCCTGCGCCGCGGTGTAGACGTTGTGGCTGACATCGCCGTTGATGTCGATGGCGACATGATTGGGATCGGCGTCACCTCCGCCGTTGACGAAGGTGTCGAACTCGACGGCGATGCTGTTGTTGATGCCCTGATAGCCCAGTCCACCACCCACCGTAACCGCGCTGTTCGACGAGGTCTGCACGGTGAAGGTGAGGCCATCCGCACCGTCGCCGCCCGGGTTCAGCATGCGGAAGGTGAAGTAGCTGCTGAAGCTGTAGTCCGCCCCCAACTGGACACGACGGTTGTTGAAGGCACTGCCGGCCTGACTGCTGGCCGCTTCGGTGAGCCGCAGTTCGGTGCCGTTGATATAGGCATTGCCGTTGAAGTTCAGCAGGCTGCCGGCACCCGCGAAGCTCTCGTAGAAGAAGGTCAGCGGAATCGGGCCGCCCTTGGGCTGCGCCGGCCGCGACGGCTCGGCGGCCGCGGCGAACAGCGGCGCCAGGAGCAGCAACAAGGCCAGCAGGCAGCGCGAGAACACGGAGCCGTCGACGGATTCGATCGTCGAAGCGAGCGGAGCGGGAAGGCGAGAGCGCATAGGGAAACCCGTGGCAGTGAGCGAAAGCGCGCGCGGCGCGTGGCCGCTGCCAGCAAGTTCTGTTCCGGGCTGAAGATTCCCCTGGGCGCCCTGGCCGCCGTCCAGCCTTTCAAGGCCTGGGCTCTGATGCGAAGCCGCTGGCGAGGCGCCAGCTGAGGCCACGACGCGAGGCGCGTCAGAAAGCCGTCGCCTGCTGCTGGCGAGCGCGCCATCGGTGGTGACGGGCATCGAATCGGGGGCAGGCCCGGCCTGTCACTTCGCAGCCGTCTCATCGACATCCCGCAGCGCGCACGAGTGCCTCGTCGCGCACGGCAGCGCAGGGCGCGACCACGTCAGCAACCGGCCAAGCGGCCCCTGCCCCGGCGCAGGAGTTCAGAGCACGGCTTTCAGCGATCGCGCGAAGTGGCTGAGGTTCGCAGCCGACAGCCCCGCGATGTTCATGCGGCTGCTGCCGACCATGTAGATCGCATGCTCGGTCTTCAGGCGCTCGACCTGCTCGGGCGTGATGCCGAGGAAACTGAACATGCCGCGCTGGCGTTCGATGAAGCTGAAGTCACGCGCGACACCCGCCTCGCGCAGCGCCTGCACCATGGCGCTGCGGTAGTGGTTGATGCGGCCGCGCATGGCGGCGAGTTCGTCCACCCACTGCGCGCGCAGCTCGGCGTCTTCGAGGATCTCGCGCACCAGGATCGCGCCGTGCGCCGGCGGCATGGAGTAGACGTTGCGGATCGCCGACAGCAGCTGCGAGAAGGTCGCCTGCGTCTGCTGCGCGCTGTGGCCGATCACGCTGACGGCGCCGATGCGCTCGCGGTAGAGGCCGAAGTTCTTCGAGCAGGAGGTGGCGAGCAGCAGCTCGGGCAGGCGCCGCGCCAACAGGCGCGGGCCGAAGGCATCGGCCTCGAGCTCGGTGCTGAAGCCCTGGTAGGCCATGTCGACAAAGCACAGGAAGCCCTGTCTTTCGGCCAGCTCGGCCACCGCCTGCCAGTGCTGCGCTTCGAGATCAACGCCGCTGGGGTTGTGGCAGCAGGCGTGCAGCAGCACGACGTCACCGGCAGGCACCTCCGCCAGCGCGGCCAGCATGGCCTCGGCGCGCAGCGACTGCGTCGCCGCGTCGTAGTAGGGGTACTCGCGCACCTTCAGCCCCGCGGCCTTGAACACGGAGGGATGGTTGCCCCAAGTCGGGTCACTGACCCACACGGTGGCCTCGGGCCGCGCCCGCTTGATCAGCTCGGCGGCGACGCGCAGGGCGCCGGTACCGCCCGGCGTGTGCGCGGTGGCCACGCGGCCCTCGGCCAGCGCCGGCACATCGCCGAGCGCGAGCTTTTCCAGCGCGGCGTTGAAGCCCGGATCACCGGCCATGCCGATATACGTCTTGCTGTCCTCGCGCTCGGTGCGGCGGGCTTCGGCGCGCTTGACGCAGGCCAGCACCGGCGTGTGCCCGGCTTCGTCCTTGTACACGCCGACGCCGAGATCGATCTTGTGCGGCCGCGGATCGGCGCGGAACGCGGCCATCAGGCCCAGGATGGGATCGGCGGGGGCGGGCTGCAGCTCGAAGAACATCGCGAAAGCTCCGGGGAAGTCGAGCCCGGAAGGATAGGCGCTCGCTGCTGGCGCGACCAAGGGCGGTTGACGCATATGGCGCCCGCGCGCGCTGGCAGCGCGCCGCCACGACTGCAGTCATGTGAGGGGAGAACGAACGCGCAGCAGAACCGCATGCTCGCTACCATCCCCCCATGTCGAGCTTCCCCGCACGTCCTTCCCCCCTTCCTCCCGGCACCTATCTGGTCGGAGGCGCCGTCCGCGATCTGCTGCTTGATCGCCCCGTCGGCGAATGCGACTGGGTGGTGGTTGGCAGCACGCAGGCTGCGATGGAGGCCATGGGCTTTCGCGCGGTCGGCGCCGATTTCCCGGTATTCCTGCATCCGGTCAGCGGCGAGGAGTACGCGCTGGCGCGCACCGAGCGCAAATCCGGACGCGGCTACCGCGGTTTCGTTGTCGATGCCGACCCCTCGGTCACGCTGGAGGACGATCTGCAGCGCCGCGACCTGACCCTGAATGCCATCGCGATGGCCCCGGACGGTCGCCTGGTCGATCCCTGGGGCGGCCGCGCGGACATCGAGGCGCGCCTGCTGCGCCATGTGTCGCCGGCCTTTGCCGAAGACCCGGTTCGGATCCTTCGGGTGGCGCGCTTCGCCGCCCGCTTCGCGCCGCAGGGCTTCCGGGTCGCCGCCGAGACCCTGGCGCTGATGCGGCAGATGGTGGCGAACGGCGAGGTCGATCATCTGGTGCCGGAGCGCGTGTGGAAGGAGCTCTCCCGCGGCCTCGCCGAGCCCGCCCCGCAGACCCTGCTGCGCGTGCTGCGCGAATGCGGCGCGCTGGCCCGGCTGCTGCCCGAGGTCGACGCCCTCTACGGCGTGCCGCAGCGCCCCGAATACCATCCCGAAATCGACACCGGCCTGCACATCGAGCTGTGTCTGGAGCAGTCGGCGAAGCTCAGGCCGGGGGACACGCAGGTCGCCTTCGCGGTGCTCGTCCACGACCTGGGCAAGGCGCTGACGCCCGCCGAGGAGCTGCCCAGACACATCGCCCACGAGGAGCGCGGGCTCGAGCCGATCCGCGCGGTCTGCGAGCGCCTGCGCGTGCCTGTGGACGCCCGCGACCTCGCCCTGCATGCCTGCCGCGAGCATCTGAACGTGCATCGTCTGCACGAGATGCGCGCCGCCAGCATCGAGGCCCTGATCCAACGCTGTGACGGCTACCGCCGGCCCGAGCGCATCGCCCAGATCGGCTGGGTCTGCGAGATCGACAAGCGCGGCCGCGCCGGTCTCGCCGACCAGCCCTACCCAAACCGCGAACGGCTCGACCGCTGCCACCGCGCCGCGCTGGGTGTGCAGGCCCGCGACCTCGACCTGTCAGGGCTCAAAGGCCCGGAGGTGGGCGAGGCTCTGAAGCGCGCGCGAGTCGCTGCCATCTCGGCTGTGATCGCCAGCGACGCCCCGTCATGAACTCCGAGGCCCTGCGGACATGAACCTGCACCACGCTCTGCGCGGCCTGCTGCGCACGCCCGTTTTCAGCATCACCGTGGTGCTGACCCTGGCGGTGGGCATGGCCGCTGCGACCGCGATGTTCGCGATCGTGTACGGCATCCTGCTGGCGCCCCTGCCCTTCCGCGAACCCGAGCGTCTGGTCAGCATCGGCTGGGAGAGCGCACGGCAGCCGGCGCTGGCGCAGCCGCTGGTGCTGCAATCGATCTATCGGTCGGCAAGCCAGATCGAGGCGGTCGGTTTCTATCGCGGCGGCCAGGGCGAGTCCAACCTTCGCGACGAAAGCAGCGATGCGCCCGCCCAGCGCATCCGCGCGACCTGGGTCGGCCCGGGCACACTGGACCTGCTCGGCGTCGCGCCGCTGCTCGGTCGTTTCTTCACTGACGACGAACACCGCATGGACGGTGGCGGTGCGGTGATTCTCAGTGAAGCCGAATGGCGGGCCCGCTACGGCGCCGATCCGACGGTGCTGGGGCGAACCCTGCTGATCAACGAGGTGCGCCGCGAGATCGTCGGCGTCATGCCCGCGCGCTTCGCCTTTCCCTCGGCAGAGACGCGCCTCTGGCTGCCGGGCCGGCTCAGCGCCGATGCAGCGCTGGGCGACTTCTCCTACGCCGGCGTGGCGCGGCTCAAGCCCGGCGCCTCGCCGCAACAGCTGCAGCAGGAACTCGGCGTCCTGCTGCCCGGACTGGCGACCGCCTATCCCCGCCTGCAGGCGGGTGGCCGCACCCAGGACTGGCTGGACACGCTGCAGCCACAGCCGCGGGTCGCGCTGCTGCACGACAGCCTGACCCGAGGTGCCGAGCAGACGCTTGGTCTGCTCGCCGCGGCCGGTGGCCTGCTGCTGCTCGTGTCCTGGGCCAACGTGATGAACCTGATGCTGATCCGCGCCAACAGCCGCCGCGCCGAACAGGCGATCCGCCAGGCGCTGGGCGCCCATGGCCTGCGCGGCCAAGGACAGCAGTTCGCCGAACCCCTGCTGCTGGCGATGGCAGCAGCCGCTCTCGTACCGCCGCTGGCCGCGATGGCCGTGCACGTGTTCGCCGCCTTCGCTCCGCCCGACCTGCCGCGACTGTCCGGTCTCGGCCTGAACCTGCCAAGCCTCGGCGTCGGCGCCGCCCTCGCCTTGGTCAGCGCCCTGCTCTGCGCGGCCTCCGCGCGGCTGCCTCTGCGCGCCGCCTCGCTGTCGCAGCAGGCCAGCAGCGCGAGCGGGCGCGCAAGGACGGCGCGAGTGCAGGGCGTCGTGGTCGCAGCGCAGTTCGCGGTGGCGCTGGCGGTGACCGCCGGTGCTGTGCTGTTGCTGCGCTCGGCGCAGGCGCTGCAGCAGATCGACCCCGGCTTCAGCACCGCGGGCGTGACCACGCTGTGGACCCAGCTGCCGTTCGCCCGCTACGACGAAGCGTGCGGCGTCGCCTTCTACTCGGCCCTGAGCGCTCGGGCGCGGGAATTGCCGGGCGTGGAAGCGGCCGGACTGGCGCAGCGGCTGCCGCTGGCGGGCGGAGAGCCGCTGCAGCAAACCCTGCGCGCGGTCGGTGGCGACCGCCTGCTCAGCCTGCCGATCAACGCTGTCGACGATCACTACTTCGCAGCGCTGCAGATCCCCGTGCTGGCCGGGCGCGGCTTTGCCCGCAGCGAACACGAACAGGTCAGCAACGTGGTGCTGAACCGGTCCGCTGCAAGCGCACTGTTCGGCGATGCGGACAGCGCCGCGGCAGTCGGACGACAGCTTGCGCTCGACCCTGATGGCCCGACGTACACGGTGGTCGGCGTGGTGGCAGATGTACGCGACCGCAGCCTGACCGCGCCCCCGCAGCCCACCCTGTATCGCCCGCCGCTGCCAGCGCTTGATCCGCAGCGGGAGCCCGCCGCTCCCCGCAGCCTGGCCCTGCTGCTGCGTTCGCAGGACGCCGCCGCCACCGAGGCCCTGGTCGAGTCGATCCGCGCCATCGTCCGCGAGCTCGACCCCGGCGTCCCGGTGTCGACTGCGGAGTCTCTGCAGACGATCAGCGACGCTTCGACCGCAGCGCTCTCGCTGGGGCTGCGGCTGCTGAGCGCCGCCGCCGCGCTGGCGCTGCTGCTCGGCAGCCTGGGCCTGTATGGCGCGATGGCCTACACGGTCGCGCTGCGCCGTCGGGAGTTCGGCGTACGCGCCGCGCTCGGCGCGGCTCCCCTTCGCATCGCCCGTCTGGTCATGCTGCAGGCCATCAGCCTCGCTGTGATCGGTATCGGCGCCGGGCTCGGCCTGTACGCCCTGCTGGTACCGTCGCTGCGCAGCCTGCTGTACGGCGTCGGCAGTCTGGATATGGCCAGCCTCGCTGCGGCCGTTCTGATCCTGCTCGTCACCGCGGTGCTCGCCGGCGCGCTGCCTGCACGGCAGGCCGCACGCATCGCGCCGATGGAGGCGCTGCGACAGTGAGTGCGCCCGCCAGGCCCTCGGGACACGCGTGAGTCCCGGCCGGGCGGAGGCGGTCGCCGCCGGGCCCATGGCTGAATGGGGGGGTCGCCGGGCTCGTCGCGTGTGGCCGCCTCGGTCCGCATCCCCGATCGCCCGCTTCGCCCAGCGCGCTCGGTCACGCCACAGCGCGTGGATCCGCGAGCCGCCTCTTCGCCTTGTCGCTCCCGAGTCGCGCGGCCTACCCCGGCATCCACAGCTTCTCCAGCTGCGGAAAATTCCAGGTTTCGGGCGATTCGATGCCAGCGATGCGGTCGGCGCAGTTGGGCGATGCGAGGTCGAGATCGCGGATGAACACCGGCTCGCGCTTCTTGGCGTTGAAGAAGATCCGCACCTTGGGCGTCAGCAGCGATTCGTCGTGCTGCTCCGTGACCACGGCCAGCAGGTCGGACTGCAGCCGCACCAGCGCGCCGACCGGATAGATACCGATCGATTTCACGAAGGCGTTGAACACCTGCGGGTCGAAGTGACCTTTCCAGGCGGCCATGCGGCGCACCGATTCCGCCGGGCTCCAGGCCTTCTTGTAGGGACGGTTCGAGCTGATCGCATCGTAGACGTCACAGACCGCCCCCATCCGCGAGAGCAGGTCGATGTCTTCGCCAGCCTGGCCGTGCGGATAGCCGGTGCCGTCGTACTTCTCGTGGTGATGCAGGGCGATCTCCAGCGCCGCCGCCGAGGCGGCACCGCCTTCCTTGAGCATCTCGTAGCCGCGCACCGGGTGCGCCTTCATGATCCGGTACTCATCGTCGGTCAGCGCGCCCGGCTTGTTCAGCACCTGCAGGGGCATGGCCGCCTTGCCGATGTCGTGCAGCATGCCGCCGATGCCGGCCTCGCGGATCTGCTGGGCGGGAAGGCGCAGCTGCCTCGCCAGCGCGATCATCAAAGCGCACACCGCGACCGAGTGCAGGTAGGTGTAGTCGTCATGGCGCTTCAGACGCGCGACGCTGATCAAGGCGTCCGGGTTACGGGTGACCGACGCGCTGATCTCCTCCACCAGCGGCTCCACCGCCGAGGGGCTGACCGCCTTGCCCATGCGCGCCTCACTGAACAACTCGACCATCTTCTCCTTGGCCGCAAGACAGAGTTTCTGCGCGGACTGCAGTTCGGCTTCGATGGCGCGCTGAGCACGGCGCGGGGGCGCGGGCTTGATGGGCGCCGCAGGGGGCTGCTCCAGGGAATCCGCGTGAGCTTCGGTCGCGTTCTCGGCCGTGGAGTCCCCAGGCGCTTCGCAGGCGCCTTCGCTCGGCGCGTCCTCGTCCGTTTGAGCGTCATCGCCCGCTTCCTGCGCGATCGCCTCCGCGGGCTCCGCCACCGGACCGTCCTCCTCGGCCGGGTCCTGCGCTTCCGCTGCTTCGACCCCTGGCGGCGGCCAGCCGGGGCAGTCCAGGCCGCGTTCGGTGTCGATCAGCAATTCGGCCACGCCGCCGCGCCGAAGCACGTCGATCTCCTGCGCGGTCAGCAGGAAGGAATGCCGGAAGAACACCGGATGGGTGCCGTCGCCACCGAGGCGATGGAACCACATGCCCGGGCGGGCGAGACGGATGGGAATGGCCTTGATCATGGCCGAAAGGGCGCACCTGGGGGCAGGACAGCATGGGCGTTGATGCAAGCGGCGGGCCGCGGCCCGCGCGCTAGTCGCGGCGCGATACCGTCAGCAGGCCGCGCAGCGGCGAAACGCCCGCCAGCAGGCCAAGACCGGCGCCAAGGCCGTTGGCGAGGGCGTCCATGAGGTCAAAGCTGCGGACGCCGCCCGCGCCCTGCAGGAATTCGAGCGCCAGTCCGAAGCCGGCCAGCCCGATACCGGCCACCAGCAGGGTCCGCGCGCGCCGGCACAGCGGCACGCAGGCGAATCCGGCCAGCGCGTAGCCCAAGGCGTGCCAGAGCTTGTCGTAGCGCCCCGGGTCCAGCGGCAGCTCGGGCGGCGGCAGCAGCGACAGCAGCGCGATCAGAGCCAGGTAGAGCGCGAGGCCGGTGATCCACAGCGGACGCAACCAGGCATGGCGCCGCGCGAGGCGGGCGGCCGGGCTCACAGGCGGTGGCTCAGGTCGCCAAACGCGAACTGCGCCTCGCAGTCGACATCGCGCACCAGGCCCATCACCTGGAAACGCTCGCCCATCTCGGCGGGCAGGATCAGGCGCTTCGACTCCAGGGCCAGACGCTGCTGGCTGATCGCATCCGTCGCGCCGGCCTCGACGTGCTGCTGCAGGCCGTTGTTGAGCAGGAAGGCCGCTTGGCTGCAGTAGCCGGCCAGCTCGAAGCCGGCGTGCTGGCCGGCTTCCGCCAGCGCGGTGAAATCGACCGAGGCGGTGATGTCGGTGAGGCCGGGCAGATGAAACGGATCGGCATGCACGCGGTGGCGGTAGTGGCAGAGCAGGGTCCCGTCCGAGCGCTCGGGCAGGTAGAACTCCGAACGCGGATAGCCGTAGTCGACGAACAGGGCCAGGCCCTCGGCCAGCGACGCGCAGACCGCGTCCAGCCAATAGGGCAGCTGCGGCAGCAGCTCACTGGTGTAGCCCCCCTCGAAGCCGCGGCCCAGGCTGCGCTCCAGATGGCGCACCGCGCCGCCGACCAGCATGTCGGCGGGGCGCTCGCAGAAGCGCAGACCCGCGTCGGTGCGTTCGACATGCTGCTCCATGACTTCGCCGGCACGCATCACGAACCGGGAAGCCGGCAGCGCATCCAGGACTTCATTGGCGAACAGCACGCCGACCCAGTCCTCCTCGGGCAGGCGGTCCAGCCAGCGCAGCCGCCCGAACAGCTCGGCGGGAAGCTCGGCCTCGAGCCGGGCGCGCTGGCGCTCGCGCAGGTCGGCGCTGGGCTCCAGGATGCGGTACTCGGCCGGCAGCGCATGGCGCGCGGACAACGCCGGCAGCACGTGACGGGCGAAGGCACCGCTGCCGCCGCCAAGCTCGAAGAAGCAGGCGGCCCCCTTGTAGCGGCGAAGCACCGGCGCCGTGGCTTCGGCCACGCAGGCCGCGAACAGGCCGCCCAGCTCGGGCGCGGTGATGAAGTCGCCGGCCGCACCGAACTTGGTGGCGCCGGCGCTGTAGTAGCCCAGCCCCGGGGCGTACAGGGCCAGCTCCATGTAGCGCGAGAACGGAATCGCGCCGCCACTGCGCGCGATCTCGGCGTGGATCAGCGCGCGCAGACGTTCGCTGTGGGCCTGCGCCTCGGGTGCGGGCGCCGGCAGGTCGAGGGGGATCATGGGCGGTCTCGTGATGGAATCTTCAGCGGCCAACATCGACACTGCGGCCAGACCGCACGAAGGATACCCCGATGTCTGCATCCACCCCGCGCGCTCCGGTCGCGCTGATCACCGGCGCGGCGCGCCGGGTCGGCGCGGTGATCGCGCGCCGCCTGCACGCCGAAGGCTACGACCTCGCCCTGCACTACCGCAGTTCGACCGACGCGATGCTGGCGCTGGAGCAGGAGCTGGAGGCCGCCCGGCCAGGCAGCGTGCTGGCCATTCGCGCGGAGCTCGCCGAGCCCGGCGCGGCGTCCTCGCTGGTGGCGTCGACGATGGCGCGCTTCGGTCGTCTGGATGCGCTGATCAACAACGCTTCGAGCTTCCATCCGACGCCGATCGGCAGTGCCACCGAGGCGGACTGGGACGGACTGTTCGCCAGCAACGCGCGCGCGCCCTTCTTTCTGAGCCAGTCCGCCGCAGCGCACTTGCGTGCCACGCGCGGCTGCATCGTCAATCTGGTGGACGTCTACGCCGAACGTCCGCTGGCGGAGCACACCGTCTACTGCATGGCCAAGGCCGCCCTGCTGATGATGACCCTGTCGCTGGCGAAAGAGCTGGGGCCCGAGGTCCGCGTCAACGCCGTCGCACCGGGCGCCGTGCTGTGGCCGGAGACCGGCAAGCCCAGCGCCGAACAGCAGGCCCTGCTCGACAAGACCACGCTGAAGCGCCCCGGACGCCCGGAAGACGTGGCCGAGGCCATCGCCTACCTGCTCCGCGCCGAGTACACCAGCGGGCAGGTGCTGCGGGTGGACGGCGGGCGGGCGCTCAACATGTGAGCGCCGGGATTCGGGATTCGGGATTCGGGATTCGGGATTCGGGATTCGGGATTCGGGATTCGGGATTCGGGATTCGAAAAAGCGTGCGGCATGGGGTGGGCCCTGGCCCACCGTGCGCCCCACACCCGCCGCGCTTTCGCGTGGACGACACGACAGCTGCCGCTTTGCTGCGACAGCCGTCGTTTCAACGGGGCCGCGGGGAACCGACCTTCGGTCGATTCCCCACTCCCGATTCCCTATTCCCTATTCTCGGCCCTCAAGAATCTCATCCGCCAGATGGTTCGCGTCGTACACCTTGCGCAGGGCCTCGATCATCGCCGCCGAGTGCACGCTGACCGCGCGGTTGATCCGGGCGTCGTACCAGAAGGCGCCACCCAGGCTATGGATGTTGCCGTCGAACACCAGGCCCACCACCTCGGCCTTGGCATTGATCACCGGGCTGCCGGAGTTGCCGCCGATGATGTCGTTGGTGCTGACGAAGTTCATCGGCAGATCAAGGTTCAGTTTCTCGCGCGAGCTCTCCCAGCTCGGCGCCAGCTTGTACGGATCAGAGCCCGTCGCGCGTTCGTACAGGCCGCGGATGTAGGTCATCGACGGCACGGTCTCACCGCCCCACTCCCAGCCCTGCACGGCGCCATAGGACAGGCGCAGGCTGAAGGTCGCATCGGGGTAGACGCCGGTGCCCAGCTGGGCGAAGCGCGCGCGGGCGATCTTCTCGGCCGCCTGCTGGGTGACCGCCTGCACCTCGCGCTCGTAGCGCGCGCGCAGCTCGCGTGCCGCCGGGTCGACGGCACGCGCCAGCGCGATCATGGGGTCGTCGGACTTGGCAATGGCATCGGCACCGCCTTCCCACAGCGCACGGCGCACCGCGACATCGCCCAGCTTGGTGCCGCGGATCACGCGCTCGGCCAGCTGCTGCGGGCTGTCCTTGCCCAGCACCTGCCGCACGACCGGATGATCGGCGCCCAGCTCCTCGCGCAGCTTGGACAGGCTCCAGCCGAGCTTGACGATCTCGAAATCGGGGTAGAGCGGACGCTCGGCGAACAGGCCCTGCTCGACGCGCGGCAGGCCGGCCTCGCCGAATTCGCGCAGACGCTCGGCGTTGGGCTTGGCGCGCTCGTCGGCGCCACGCACCAGCGTGCGCGCCAAGCCGAAGTAGCCGGTGCGGAAGCCGCCAGCGCCTTCCAGCATGTTGAAGGCGGTCTCGATCTCGCGCGAAATGCGGGTGGCTTCGGCGATCGCCGACCAGGGGTCGCCAATCTCCTCGCTCAGCTTGGGATCGGCGGCGACGAAGGCCTTCAGCGATTCTTCGTCCTTGCGCTTGGCCTCGAACACGGCCGGATCGTTGAGCGTGCTCTGGCGGCCGCGCAGGGCCTTGAAGCTGTTCTCGACGCCGAACAGGTCGTTCTGGGCCTGCCGCGCCTGCTCCTCGCCGAGTGCGCCGAACTGCAGCAGCACGCCGCGCATCTCGGCCAGGCTCAGCAGACGGTTGATCAGGGACTGGTCGCGCAGCGCCTCGAGCTGGGCCACGGTCAGCAGGCGCTGGGTCGAACCGGGATGGCCGGTGATCATCACCAGCTCACCCTCCGCCGCGCCGTCCGGGTTCAGCGGAAAGAAGTCTTCCAGCGCGACCGGCTTGCCGTCTTCGTAGACGCGCAGCAGGCCCATGTCGAGGTTGTAGCGCGGGAAGTTGAAGTTGTCGGGGTCGCCACCGAAGAAGCCGGCCGCGAACTCCGGCGCAAACGCGAGGCGCACATCCTGGAAGCGGGTGTAGCGGTACAGGTGCTGCACGCCGCCCTGGTAGAGGTCGACCACATCGCAGCGCACGCGGTTGCGATCCTCACCCGCGCACTCGGCCTCGATCGCCGACTGCGCGGCGCGCTTGGCGTTGGCGAAGGCCTCACCCGACAGACCCTTGGTCGCTTCGCTGACGCGGCCGCTGACGTCGCTGATCGACTCCAGGCGGTTGATTTCGAAGTTGGGGCACTGGCGCTCCTCGGCCCGCGTCTTGGCGAGGAAACCGTCCTGCATCAGGTTGGCGTCGGCGGAGGACAAATCACCGATGCAGCCGACGATGCAGTGGTGGTTGGTCAGGACCAGGCCATCGCCCGAAATGAAGCTGCCCGAGCAGCCGCCGGCCAGACGCACGGACGAGCGCATCACCTTCTGCACCCAGGCCTCGGTCGGGGTGAAGCCGAACTCGGCCTGCATCTGCGCTTTCGGCAGGTTGTCGAGGGTCCACATGCCTTCGGCGGCAAAGGAGGGCGAGGCGATCGCAAGGGCAATGCTGGCGGCGATAAGGCGCATGGGGACTCCACAGCGGTGTTGGAAGCCCACGATTGTAGGCCGCTTGTGAAGGAGCGGATGTGCCGGAAGATTCCGCCCGCCCGTTCCAGACAGGCCTGAGGGCCGGTTCAGCGGGGCTCGGCGGCGCCCTGCGCGGCCTGCTCTTCGGGCAGAGCCTGCTTCTGCAGGCGGATCAATGACCACGCCGCGAGTCCCAGACCCGCGGCCAGAGCGGCGCCGGTCAGGAAGACCGCGGTCGAACCGAGCATGGCCAGACCCTTGTGCAGCCAGACGAAGGTGAGGTCGCCGGCGCGGTAGATCACGGTATCGATCACCGCCTTGGCCTTGTAGCGCGACTCGCGGTCGACGCGGGTATAGACCGTCTCGCGCGCCGGCTTGGCCAGCGAGAACTCGCCGGCGCGGGTCGCCACCTGCACGATCGCCACCAGCAGAGGCAGCGGTGCTGCCGCGAGCAGGCAGTAGCCCAGGAAGATCGCGCCAGCGGGGATCAGCAGCAGCGGGGCGATGCCGTAGCGCACCAGCAGGAAGCGGGTGAGGAACACCTGCACCAGGATGGTGGTGAGGTTGATCGCGAGGTCCAAGCTCGCGTAGTAGCTGGTGCGGGCTTCCGGTGTCGCGAAGTAGGTACGCGCGATCGCGGCCTGTTCGTTGTACAGCAGGGTGCCGACGCCGACGCCAAAGAACAGCAGCGCGGCCATCGCACGCAGCACCGGCCGCTCCCAGACCAGGCGCAGGCCGGCGAGGATCGAGCCGCCCATCGCCTCCTCGCCGGAACGCGTGCCGTCTTCGATCTCGCGCCGGCGCGCGTACGGCGCGAGGCGCACGATGCAGTACAGGCAGAGCCCGATCAGCGCGGCAGAAACCAGTAGCAGGTTGGCGACGCCGATCTGCTCGGCCAAGCTGCGTGTGATCACAGGGCCAAGGAATCCGCCCATCGTGCCTCCCGCACCGATGTAGCCGTAGAGCCGCCTCGCTTCGATATTGCGGAACACATCCGCCATGTAGCTCCAGAACACGCTGACGGCGAACAGGTTGAACACCGCCACCCAGATGAAGAACACCGTGTTCTTCCAGGCGTAGTCGCGGTTGAATATCCACCAGAAGCCGGCCAGGCAGGCGATGAAGAACAGATAGACCACGGGCAGGAACACGCGCCGCGCATAGCGACTGACGATGGCGCCGTAGATCGGCTGCAGCAGCAGCATGCAGATGAAGGTGCCGGTGAACAGCAGCTGCAGGTTCTGGGTACTGCCCATCGCGTCGCGCACGGGCCGGAGGATGTAGTAGCCAGTCAGCAGGAAGAAGAAGTACAGCGCGGCCCAGATCAGCGGCGGAAACTCGCGCAAGGCCCCGCGCAGCCCGGCGAGCTTGCCGAGGCTGGCGCCGGCGTCATCGCGTGCGCTCTGTGCGGACTTCACGGAAGTGGCTGACTGGCTCAAGCGGTTCTCGACGGGCGCGCCGCGGCCGCGGCGCGCGAACCTTAGCCGATCGCCCGCGCGCCTGCGACCTTGGTCGTGCAACGCTGCTTTCCGCGGCGCGGATCGAGTCTTTGCTCTAGACATGGGGTCTACGGTCCCGACACTTCGGAAAAACCCCGCAAACCCGCGCTGCGCCTCGCTGCAGCGCAGCATCAGGCCCTCTCATGTACGACTACATCATCGTGGGCGCCGGCTCCGCAGGCTGCGTGCTGGCGAACCGGCTTTCCGCCGATCGCGACTGCAAGGTGCTGCTGATCGAGGCCGGCCCGCGCGACTGGCATCCCTTCATCCACATGCCGGCCGGCATCGCCAAGCTGGTGGGCAAGAAGAACGCCAACTGGGACTACAGCACCGAACCCGAAGCCCAACTCGGCGGCCGCCGCCTGTGGTGGCCGCGCGGTCGCGTCCTCGGCGGCTCAAGCTCGATCAACGCCATGTGCTACACCCGCGGCGACGCCCGCGACTACGACGAATGGGAGCAGCAGGGCGCGCGCGGCTGGAACTGGCAGAGCGCCCTGCCCGCCTTCCGCAAGGCTGAAGGCAACACCCGCGGCGCCTCGGCCTTCCACGGCGCGGACGGCCCCCTCGTGGTCAGCGACCACATCCACACCAATCCGCTGTCGGATGTGTTCATCGAGGCCGCGCTGCAGGCGGGCCACACCCGCACCGACGATTTCAACGGCGCACGCCAGGACGGCTTCGGCTACTACCAGGTCACCCAGAAGAACGGCGCACGCTGTTCAACCGCAGTGGCCTATCTGAACCCGGCTCGCGATCGCACGAATCTCAGCATCGTCACCGGCGCGCAGGCCCAGGGTCTGATCTTCGAGGGGCAGCGTGCAGTCGGCTTGCGCTACCTGCAGGGCTCGAGTCTGCGCGAAGCGCGCGCGCAGCGCGAAGTCATTCTTTGCGGTGGCGCGCTCAACTCACCGCAGCTGCTGATGCTCTCGGGCATCGGCCCGGCCGAGCAGCTGCGTCGGCACGGCATCGAGGTGCGCGTGGATGCCCCCGGCGTCGGCGCCAACCTGCAGGACCATCTGGACATCTGCACGCTGACCCAGGCCAGCAACGATCTGAGCTACGACACGCTCTCCGACATCGCGGTGGCTTGGCAGTACTACCTGTTCCGCAAGGGCCCGGGCACCAGCAACGTGGCCGAAGCCGGGGGCTTCCTGCGCTCGCGGCTGGCCGCGGACGAGCGGCCCGACATCCAGTTCCACTTCGTCCCCGCCCTGCTCGACGACCACGGCCGCAATCGGCTCAAGGGCAGCGGCTACACCGTGCACGCCTGCTTCCTGCGGCCCAAGAGCCGCGGCCATCTCGAACTCGCATCGGCCAATCCACAGGACAAGATCCGCATCCACGCCAACTACCTGAGCGACGCCGAAGGCTTCGATCTCAAGGTGATGGTGGAGTGCGTGAGACTCTCGCGCGAGATCCTCGCGCAGCCGGCCTTCAAGCCGCACCGCAGTCACGAGCTGCTGCCGGGCGAGGCCGTGCGGGACGAGGCCGGCATCATCGACTTCATCCGCCGCAAAGCCGAGACGATCTATCACCCGGTCGGCACCTGCCGCATGGGCGAGGACGAGACCGCCGTCGTCGACTCCGAACTTCGCGTGCGCGGCGTCGACGGCCTGCGCGTGGTCGACGCCTCGGTGATGCCGACGCTCGTCGGCGGCAACACCAATGCGCCGACGGTGATGATTGCTGAACGTGCTGCAGCCTTCATCGCTTCGCGCTGAAGGCAGCAGCGCGTTGGGATTCGGGATTTGAGATTCGGGATTCGCAACAGCGCGCAGCACTGAGGCTGAGGCAAAAGGCGAAGGCTGCGTCGACGGGGTTGAAGAAACACATCGCGGCGCCCGCTCTTCAACGAATCCCGAATCCCGCATCCCGGCTCTTAATCAGGCCACCGGCGGCAGCGGGCACCTGAGATACGCGCAGACCGTGCGCAGCAGCTCGGCCTCTTCAAGGCTGACGCGCTGGTCGTGGGTGATCGCGACGACCAGGGCTTCGATCAGCAGGCGCTTGCCCGGCGGATCGATGCGGTCGAGCACCGGCAGTGCCTGATCCAGACGATGGCGCCAGTCCTGCGGCGGCACATACGGCTTCGCCATCTGCGGCAAGGCTGCATGCAGGGCCGACAGATAGGCGCGCCGGGCGTCGGCTTCGCTGTCGTGGCCGTACCAGGCCAGCACGGCGAGCAGATCGGCTGCTGCATCGCTGGCCTCGCTCAACTTGATCATGCGCTGGCGGGCGCGGGCACGCGGGTCGATGCTGTCCTCGATCTGCCGGACCAGCAGTCGGCCGATGGCGTATTCGAACAGTTCGAGCTCGCCGTCGGCATGTATGAGGGCATCGACGGCGTCCACCAGACGCTGCTGTCCGGCTCGCCCGAGATGCCGCACGCTGCCCAGTGCCAGCAGCAACACCGGCAAGCGCAGCGCCGGATGCAGTCCGATCAGCAGGGCCGACTCGACCTGCACCTGTTCGGCCGCACTGGCGCCCAGCAGCTCGCGCACCGCATGCAGCTGCTGCGCGCGCAGCCGCTCCTCGCGGTCCAGCAGCAGGCCGAGCAGCAGGGCCTGGGCGCGTTCGGGCTGCTGCAGGGCGAGATCGATGGCCGGCGGGATCGCCGCGCGGGCCTCGCCGGCGCGCAGGAAATCCTGCACGTCGGGCGCACCGACCTGCTCGATGACGCGTTCGACCTGCAGTTCCACCTCGGCTTCGCGCGCGGGCAGTTCGCCGCGCTGGCGCTGGGCCAGACCGAGCGCGAGGTCCTCTTCCATGCCGTGCGGCGGATTCGCCAGCCACTGCGCCTGCAGGCGATTCAGTTCGGCCCAGTTGAAGCCAGGCTCCAGCGCCCTGATGCGCTCGTGCAGGGGCGGATGGGTGGCGAACAGACCTGCGAAGCCCATGCCCTCGCCGAACAGCATGTGCGCAACTTCTTCGGTCTCGGCCGAGGCCAGCTTCGAGCCGACCGGCAGCCCGCCGATTTTCTTCAGCGCACCGGCGATGCCGTGGGTCTGGCGGGTGAACTGCACCGCGGACGCATCGGCCAGAAACTCGCGCTGTCGCGACACCGCGGCCTTGATCAACCGGCCGAAGAACAGGCCGACGTAGCCGACGACCATCAGCACCAGGCCGATGGCGACGATCGGTCCGGCATCGCGGCTGCGGCTGCCGCGAGTGAGTTCGAGCACGCGCGCGCCGATGACGCCCAGCGCCAGCACACCGAACAGGACGCCCATCAGGCGGATGTTGAGGCGCATGTCGCCGTTCAGCACGTGGCTGAATTCGTGGGCGATCACCCCCTGCAGCTCATCGCGATTCAGGTGCAGTAGCGCCCCCCGACTGACGGCGACCGCCGCATCTCCCGGCGCATAACCCGCAGCGAAGGCGTTGATGCCGGGCTCGTCCTCGAGCACGAAGATGGCCGGCACCGGCAGCGAGGAGGCGATCGCGATCTCCTCGACCACGTTGCGAAGCCGCTTGAGCTCGGGGTCGCGGGTGTCCTCGGACACCTCGCGACCGCCCATAGCCCGCGCCACCGCCGCGCCGCCGCCGCGCAGGCTGGCGATGCGGTAGAGCGAGGCCGCCGCGATCACGAGGGCAGTCGCCGCAGCGACGAACAGCAGCAGACCGCTGAACTCGCCCAGCAGGCCCAGAGCGCCGCCTGCGCGTTCGAGATCGCGGGCGTCGGCGCCGATCAGAAGCAGCAGGAAGATCCCCCCGCTGACGGCCGTGACGATGGCCACGACCGCCGCGATGAACAGCAGCAGCAGCCGCTTGGACTGGCTGCGCGCCTGTGCCTGACGCTCGAAGAAGTTCATGCCTGGGAGCTCCGCCGCGGCCTTAGAACTGGACCTTCGGCACCTCGCGCTTGTGCGCTTCCTCCTCGCCGATGCCGAGCAGGGCGGCCTGCTGGAAGTTGAAGGTGCCGGCCAGCAGGTTGGCAGGGAACACCTCGCGCTGGTTGTTGTAGCTCATCACCGCATCGTTGAAGGCCTGGCGGGCAAAGGCGACACGGTTCTCGGTCGAGGACAGCTCTTCGGTCAGCTGCGCCATGTTGGCGCTCGACTTCAGCTCGGGATAGGCCTCGGACAGCGCGAACAGGCGACCCAGTGCGCCGCCCAGCGCGCCCTCGGCCTGGGCCAGCTGCTGCATCGCCGCGGGATCGCCCGGGTTGCCCTTGGCGGCGTTCAAACCGCCGATGGCGCTGTTGCGGGCGCGGATCACCGCCTCCAGGGTGTCGCGCTCGTGCTGCATGTAGGCCTTCACCGTCTCGACCAGGTTGGGGATCAGGTCGTGGCGACGGGTGAGCTGCACATCGATCTGGGCAAATGCGTTGCGGTAGGCGTTGCGGCGGGTGACAAGGCCGTTGTAGATGCCGACCGCCCACAGCACCAGGGCGATGCCGACGCCGAACACGGTCAACACGAACAGAAACAGGATGGACATGGCTCCTCCAGGGATGAACGGGGGACGTGCGTCGCGGTCGTCGACCGGATCTCGCGGGCTAGAATGCGTGGGCTTTCTCCGCCGCGCCAGCCTGGACCCGACGTGCCGCACCGACCCCATCGCATGCCCCGTGTGACATCGCGCCTCGCGCTTGGATTCGGCCTCGCCCTCGGCTGGCTGTCGACCGCGGCCAGCGCCGAGGTGAGCGCGGCACCGACGCGCCAGCCCACGGTGGAGATCACCGCCCAGGCCGCACGCGCCGAACAGACCGCGCGCACGGTGGAACGCCTGGCCGAGCGGCTGGTGCGCGAGTACGGGGTGGTCGGCATGGCGGTCAGCGTGGTGCACGGCGACCAGGTGCTGCTGGAGCGCGGCTTCGGTCATACCCAGGCAAGGCGCAGCGAGGAGGTCGACGCCGACACCGCCTTCCGCCTGGCCTCGTTGTCCAAGGCCTTCGCCGGTACGCTCGCGGGCTTGTTGGTCGAAGAGGGCGCACTGCGCTGGGACACCCGCGTCGCCGATCACCTGCCGGCCTTCGCGCTGGCGCGCGCCGACACGGCGATGGAAACCACGGCCGCCGATCTGCTGAGCCACACCGTGGGACTGGGCTTCCACACCTTCGATCGCGAGCTGGAGGACGACCAGCCCTACCCGCTGCTGGCGCAGCGTCTGGGCGAGGCGCCGATGCTGTGCCCGGACGGACGCTGCTACGCCTACCAGAACATCGCCTTCAGCCTGATCGGCGATCTCGCCTTCGCCGTGACAGGCGACTTCTTCACCCATCTGGTCGAGAAGAAGATCTTCCACCCGCTGGGGATGTATGGGGCGACCTATGGCCGTGAAGGCCTGGAGGGCAGCGCCCGCTGGGCGCGCCCCCACGTGAGCGCGGGCGGGCGCTTCGTCGCACTGCGACCCAAGGAGAACTACTACCGCGTACCGCCGGCCGCGGGCGTCAACGCCACCGCACGCGACATGTCGCAGTGGCTGCTGGCGCAGATGGGGCGCCGTCCCGACGTGCTCTCGCCAGAGCTGCTGGCTGAGATCCAGAAGCCTCGGGTAGCCACGCCCTCGGAACGTCGCGCAGCGCCCTGGCGTCGCGAACGCCTCAAAGCCGCGCACTACGGCCTCGGCTGGCGCGTCTTCGACTACGCCGGCGAAACCCTGGTGTTCCATGGCGGCGCGGTGCAGGGCTACCGCGGCTTGATCGGCTTCCTGCCCGAGCGGGGGTTTGGCATTGCGGTGCTCGTCAACTGCGAGTGCCGACTGCAGAGCGGCCTGTTGCCGACCGCGCTCGACAGCTTCCTTGGCCTGCCGCGCAAGGATTGGATGCAGCTCGACTCGCAGCCTCGCCGCCGTCGGCGCTGAGCCCCGCCCCAATCGAGAGCGCTGGGGCTGAAGGCGCACGCGACGCCGTCAGCGAGCCGGTGCACGTGGCCAGCCGACCCTAGACCAGAGCCAATCCACTCGACCCACCGGGATTCGTGCCTGATGCCCCGTCAGCCCACGGTCGCGTGGGCTCATGCGCGTCCCGGCTTCGCTGCGGGCGCCGGCGTGCTGCACATCTGCAGAACACGCGTCCCGACAGCCGCCAAGCGGGCCCAAAGGCAACACGGATCAAGTCCCTCCTGGCCTTGATCCGTGATCGCGAGTCCGACACATGTCCGGACTCCTCCGGCCGCTACGCGACGACGCCTTCGCTTCGCTCGGCCACGCCGAACCGAGCACCGCGTGCTCGATCCGCGGGCGCGCTCTCCATGGCGCGCGACAAGGCTGAACTCTTCAGCGTTGCCCAAAAAGAAACCCCGATGCCAAGCGGCACCGGGGTTGATGTTCTGCGGTGAGGCGACGACGAATGTCGCCTCACGCGCGAGCACGCAACGCGCAGCTTCAGGCAGCCGGAGCAGCCGGCGGCGGAACGAGCGGAGCAGCGGGCTTCTTCTTGGCCGCCGGCTTCTTCGCAGCAGGCTTCTTGGCCGGGGCAGCCTTCTTGGCAGCGACCTTCTTCGCCGGAGCCGCCTTCTTGGCAGCCACCTTCTTCGCCGGAGCCGCCTTCTTGGCAGCGACCTTCTTGGCGGGAGCCTTCTTGACCGCCGCCTTCTTGACCGCGGCCTTCTTGACCACGGCCTTCTTGGCCGGAGCCGCCTTCTTGGCGACGGCCTTCTTGGCCGGAGCCTTCTTGGCAGCGACCTTCTTCACCGCGGCCTTCTTGGCCGGAGCGGCGGCCTTCTTCGCAGCAGCCTTCTTGGCCGGAGCAGCGGCCTTCTTCGCAGCAGCCTTCTTCGCGGGAGCAGCCTTCTTGGCAGCAGCCTTCTTGGCCGGAGCGGCCTTCTTCGCAGCGGGTTTCTTGATAGCCATCGTCGGGTTCCTCGTCAGGGTTGATCGCAACTCTTGCAACACGCGTCCTGCGGTGCGGGCATCCTGGTCCGCCACCACTCCACTCCCGGACACCGCGTCCGGTTCCGCGCCTGGACACCTTCCATGGCAGCCCAGCCGATCACGCGCGAGGGCCCCAAGGCCCACGCGTCCAAACACATGAGGCGAATGCCGCGGCGGACGCCGCGAGCAGCGTGATGCGGACCGGGTTCGGACCGCGGATCCGGCGACGTGCCGCTTGCGGCGACGTTCCGGGCGAGCGTGTTTTTCGAAGAGAACGCGGCCCCACCCTTTGCAGGGATTCGCAGAGAGTTCTCTGCCGGAGGCCGTTTCGATGGCTCGCTATGTTCAACGCCATGTGTTCTGTTCTTGACACGCTGCGCGAAAGCTAATCAGCGCTTTTCTAAGTGTCAACAGAGTTGTCGTGCGCGCAGCGCGCAAAGCCTTCGCACCGGCGCGATTCGATGTATCGGAAGCGTCCTGGAAGCCACTCCCGGCAGCCCGATTCCGCTTCGATAAGTAGCAGAACCAAACGCTGAAAGCCTTGCTACGCAATGATTCTCGCGAAGTGACGGTGGAACTTCATGGTTTTCGCCTTCGGCACAGCGTGCTGCGCCACCGGAAGCATCAGCGCTGCGCTTCGATTCGTGCCCACAGGCCACTCCGATGCGCAAACTGCGCAGAACTGCGCAAACTGCGCGAGCACTCCGCATCAGGACGAGCACTCGAGCGCAGTGCTGCAGCGCAGTCGCGCTGCGTGCGAGGCGTGTCGCATGCGGCTCCGGATCAAAGGCGATGCCTCCAGCGAATCACTCGACCAAGGTCGCGGATACCCGGCGCAACCCGGTATCGAAAACACGAACGGGGCGCCAGGCGCCCCGTTCGTTCACACGCGTGCGACCAATCGCGCGGTCGCTGCGGGCTTACTCTTCGATCAGCTCGGCATACTCGTCCGGGCCGAGCAGCTCGCCGAGCTGAGCGGGCTCCGATGGCTGCAGCACGAACAGCCAGCCCTTGCCGTAAGCATCGGCATTGATCGTCTCGGGCGCATCGGCGAGCTCCTCGTTCACCGCAACGACAGTGCCGGAGATCGGCGCATAGACATCACTGGCGGCCTTGACCGACTCGACCACGGCCACGCCCTTGCCGGCCTCGACCTCGTCGCCGACGCCGGGCAGTTCGACGTAGACCAGATCACCCAGCGCAGCCTGCGCATGGTCGGAGATGCCGACGGTGACGCGGCCGTCGTCCTCTAGTCGCGCCCACTCGTGGGACTTCAGGAACTTCAGGTCACCGGGGATCTCGCTCATGGGTCTGCTCCTTGGCAGGCGGTGGTTCGGTGTGGAGGCGATGCAGTACCGCGTCGCGGGCGGCGCGAGTTTATCAGTGGAGTCCGCTGCTTCAGATGCCGTCGCGCGGCTTGCCCTCGCGCACAAAGGGCGGCGTCACCTGCCGCACGGGGACGTCGCGGCCACGGATGTCGACCGCGATCGCGCCGGGTTCGCCCGACGGAACGCGCGCAAACGCGATCGCCTTGCCCAGCGTCGGCGAGAAGGTGCCCGAGAGGATCTCGCCATCGCCCTTGGCGGTGCGCACGGTCTGACCGTGGCGGAGTACACCCTTTTCGTCCAGCACCAGGCCGATCAGCTGGCGCGGCGCGCCGGCCGCCTTCTGCGCTTCCAGCGCGGCGCGGCCGATGAAGTCGCGGCCTTCGTCCAGCGCCACCGTCCAGGCGAGTGCGGCTTCCCAGGGCGTGGTGTCCTCGTCCATGTCCTGGCCATAGAGGTTCATGCCGGCTTCGAGACGCAGGGTGTCGCGGGCGCCGAGTCCGCAGGGTTTGACGCCGACCTCCAACAGGCGATCCCACAGGGCTACGGCCTCGCCCTCGGGCACGATGATCTCGAAGCCGTCCTCGCCGGTGTAGCCGGTGCGCGCGATGAACAGGCCATCGGCCTCGGCGGCGGCAAATTTGCCGACGGGTTCGATCGCCGCGCGACCTTCCGCACTCAGCAGGCCCAGCACGCGCTCGCGCGCACTCGGGCCCTGCACCGCGATCATCGCCAGCTCCGGGCGCTCGCGCACTTCAATGCCGAAAGGTTCGGCCTTGGCGGCGATCCAGGCCATGTCCTTGTCGCGGGTGGCGGCGTTCACCACCAGGCGGAAGAAGTCCTCGGCAAGGAAATAGACGATCAGGTCGTCGACCACGCCGCCGCGCGTGTTGAGCATGCAGGAGTACAGGGCCTTGCCAGGCTTCTTCAGCTTGTCGACCGAGTTGGCCAGCAGCTGGCGCAGGAAGGCGCGCACCTTGGCGCCATGCAGATCGACCACGGTCATGTGGGAGACATCGAACATGCCGGCGTCGCGGCGCACCTGGTGGTGTTCCTCGATCTGCGAGCCGTAGGCGATCGGCATGTCCCAGCCGCCGAAGTCGACCATGCGGGCGCCGAGTTCACGGTGGCGGGCGTTCAACACGGTCTGCTGGCTCATGCGGGCTCCAATGCGGGGCTGGAAGAATCGGAGGCGCATTATCGAGCTTCGAACGTACAGGTAAACCCTTCGGCGCCGTAGGGCATCCGGGCACGTATGCTCAACGCGACCCTGCCCTTGCCCGATGCAATCGACGTGACCGACGCCACCGCGCCCGAAGCCGATGAGTGCGCACCGTCCGATCCGCTGGCGACGCTGGCGCGACGCGCGGCGCGGGGCGATGTGCGAGCCTTCGAAGCGCTCTATCGCGCGGAGCATCGACGGATCTATGCGGCGGTGTGGCGACTGGTGGGCGGGCATGAGGCGCGCGCCGAAGAACTCACCCAGGACGCCTTCGTCCGCGCCTGGAAGGCGCTGCCGGGCTTCCGCTTCGAGGCGCCGGTCGGCGCCTGGCTGCATCGCCTGGCCGTGAACACCGCCCTGATGGATCTGCGCGCACGCCGCGACGCCGAGGATCTCGAGGTGGACGACAGCACGCTGTCGCTGCAGGCCGCGCCGCGACAGGCACAGGAGCATCAGATCGATCTGCAGGCGGCGATCCTCAAGCTGCCGGCCCGCGCCCGTGCCGTGCTGGTGCTGCACGACATCGAGGGTCTGACCCACGAGGAAATCGGCGACTCGCTGGGCATCGCGCCCGGCAGCTGCAAGGCCCATCTGCATCGCGCGCGCCAGCACCTGCGGCGCGCGCTGGGAGACACCGCATGAACCGTTTGCCCGAACACGACGACGAGCTCGGCTGGAGCGAGCGGCTGCGGGCCGCCGCACCGATGCCCGCGCGCACACCCGATCTGTGGCCGGACATCGCCGCGCGCCTGGCGCAGCAAGATGCGCAAGCGTCAAACCCCGCACATGGCGTGCCGGCAGCTGCGCTGCGCTCCGTGCGCACAGCGTCCCGACGCCGGCATCGCACGTTCGCGCTGTCGCTGCTGGCCAGTGCCTGTCTGCTGGCGGTGGTGGTGCTGGGCGTGCTGGTCCAGCATCCGCCCGACCTCGCGCCCGCGCCGATGGCGAGCGCGCATCCGCTCGACACCCTGCTTCTGCGCGAGGCCGAAGCCCTCGAGCGCGAGTACGCGGCTGCCTTCGCGCAGTTCGAGGGCGCGCCGCTGCCGGCCGCCCTGCAGCCGGGACTGCAGGCGCTGGATCTGGAAGGCCGCCGCATCAGCGCCGCGCTGGCCGAACACCCTCGACAGGCACGCCTGCTCGATGAGCTGCGCCGCGTCCACCAGCGTCGCCTCGATCTGCTGCGGCGCGGCATCGAACGCCATGCCTGAGCACAACGCCGACCCGCAGGACGCGCGCTGCCCCCACTCGTTTCCCTATCGGAGAGAACCCGCCATGTCTGAACACCGCCCCCTGCGCTTCTTCCCCCTGGGCCTGGCGCTCAGCCTGCTGGCTGCCCTGCCCTGCGCTTCGGCCCAGACCGCCATCAACGAAACCCGCACCCTTTCGGCCGATGCGCGCGTGTCGGTCAGCAACGTCAAGGGCAGCATTCGCGTGGTCGGCGGCGAGGGCAGCACGCTGCGCCTGCGCGGGCAGCTGGGCGAGGACGCCGAACTCAAGCTCTCGGCGGACGACCCCGAATCGGTCAGCATCGAGATCGAATACCCCAACAGCTCAGGCTGGGGCTGGGGCGGCGGCGCGGGCGGCGATACCGACCTGCAGATCGAACTGCCCCGCGACGCGCGGCTTGAGGTCGAAGCGGTCAGCGCCACGGTCGACGTGCGCGGCATGAACGGCCGCAGCCTGAAGATCAGCGCAGTGAGTGGCGAGGTCGACCTGCGCGACAGCGCACCCCAGCAGTTGGAGCTGGAAACCGTCAGCGGCGGGCAGCGCATCCAAACGGGCGCCAGCGAACTGGACCTGGAATCGGTCAGCGGCAGCATTGAGGTCGAAGCGAGCGCCGCCCGCCGCCTGCGCGCGGAAGCCGTTTCCGGCGATGTGGATGTCCGCCTGCAGCAGCGGATCGAGGAGCTGAGGATCGAGACGGTATCCGGCGCCGTGCGGGCCAGTGCTGGCCCCAGCGCGGGCGGGCTGCTGCGCATCGAGACGCTGAGCGGCGCGCTGCGCCTTGAGCTGCCCGCGGACACCTCGGCGCGGATCGAAGCCGAGAGCTTCAGCGGTCGCATCCGCAGCCCGGTCGGCGAGGTGGAGCGCGAGGACTACGGCCCGGGCTCCAGCCTGGACGCGACGCTTGGCGGCGGTGAGTCAAGGATCCGGCTGGAGACCTTCTCCGGCGCGATCGACTTGAGCCTGCAGGGACGCTGAGCGCAGGCCCGCGCTTCGGCGCCTGCGGACTCAGTGCAGTCGGCGCGCGTACGGCAAGCGCTGGCGCCGACACGCGACGAGCAGGACCATCGAAGTGGCGGGCCAGAGCAGCAGCCAGAACGGCCACCAGCCGATCAGCGGATCGCTGCCGCGCAGCGCCGGGAACAGCAGGCTGGCGATGATGCCGGTGCACAGCCAGAGATAGAGCAGGGGCGCGAGCAGATCGCAGGCGGCCGGGGCGCGGCCCGCGGCCCGCGGCTGGCGACGGAGTGCTGCGGGTGCGGATGGAAGCGGCTGCAGGACGCGGTGGCGCAACAGGGACATGGCGGGCTCCGGATCGCTCGGGAGCCCGGACTCTGTGCGGCCTGCATCTCAGGGCCTGAGAACCGCCAACCCGCGGAACCCCCGCAGGATCAGCGCTCGCGCTGGCCGGCCTCGAAGGCATCCAGCGCGCGCTGCGTACACTGCCGGCCCAGCTCGATCAGCTCGGCCGCGCGCCAGAACTCATAGAAGCTGCAGCGATCGCGCGGCATGCGGATCAAGAGGTCCGGCGGGTCCAGCGCCAGCTGCATGCGCGCGATCTGCGCCTGCATGGTGTCGAGCGAGCGCCCCATCAGGTCGATCAGGCCGGGCTGGGCCTTCTGTTCCGCGCCTGCCTCGCGCTTGGCATCGCTGAAGCCGGCGGTCAGCGATTCGATGAAAGCGGCGATCCGGGCACGATAGCCACTGGGCTCCTCGCTGGTGGTCACCGGCAGAGGCTCGGCCGCGGGCTCGACGCGCGGAAAGCCCGCCGCCGGTGGCCCGTTGACGTCGATGGCGATGACCAGGTCCGCCCGCACCTGGCGGGTGGCCGCGATCGGCACCGGCGCCAGCAAGCCGCCATCCACCAGGTCACGGCCTTCAAGGCGGTAGGGCGTGAACACCATCGGTATGGCGATGGAGGCGCGGATCGCATCGAACAAACGGCCGCGGTTCAACCACACCTCACGCTGGCTTTGCAGGTCGGTTGCCACGGCAGTGAAGGGAATGGACAGACTCTCGATCGCATGCTCGCCGACCAGATCGCGCAGCGCGCCAATCACCCGGTCTCCGCGGATCAGGCCGGGAAAGCCAAAGCTGAAGTCGAGCAGGCGCAGCACGTCGCTGCGTTCCAGCGCACAGGCCCATTCCTTGTAGAGGGGCAGACGGCCGGCCGCGTGGATGCCGCCGACCAGAGCCCCCATCGATGAACCGGCGATGCCGACGATGCGGTAGCCGCGCTCCTGCAGCACCTCGATGGCACCAATGTGACCGAGGCCGCGGGCACCGCCCGCGCCCAGCACCAGCGAGACCCGCTTGGCGCTGGCGATTGCGCCGGGCTCAGTCGCCATAGGCCGAAGCCGCCAACTTGAGCAGGATGCGCGCTTCCTGGCGCAGCGCCGGCGGCGCCATCACTTCAGCGTCGGGGCCGTACTTGAGCACGTCCATCAGCAGCTCCTTGGGATTGCTGTAGGGCAGTTTCAGCTCGTAGCTGCCGTCATCGAGGAAGCGGCCTTCCTGCTTGGAGTGCCAATGCTCGTCGGCCACCCAGCGCGCGGCGTGCGGCGAGAAGCGGATGGTCGCCACTGCTTTGGGCGTGCCGGAGAAGATCCCGTAGCTCGAGGACAGCTGCTGGTCGAGTTCGGCCTCGGCCATGTCGATCGCGGTCTCGTCCTGCACCCGCGGCCCGCGGATGCGGTCCAGCGCGAAGCTGCGCAGGCCTTCGCGCTCATGGTCGAAGGCGTCGAGGTACCAGTGGTTGCGGTAATGCGTCAGCCGCTGCGGCGAGACCTGCCGGCGCGTCGGTGTGTCGGTCGAACGAGCGCGGTAGTCAAAGCTCAGGCGCTTGCGCTCCAGCACCGCGCTGGCGACGGCGCGAAAGCTCTGCTGGTCCAGCGGACGACTGCCGTGACCGACGACGCGCACGCGCTGCAGAGGCCAGCGCTTGCCGCCGCTCTGCTCGGCCAGCAGCGCATCGATGCGCCCGCGCAGCGGCTCGATCGCCTCGCTGAGCACGCCGGCGCCAGTGCGTTCCAGCAACTGCTGGGCCGCCAGCAGGGCATGCAGTTCGTCCGAGGTGAGCCACAGACCTGGCAGCTCGAAGCGCTCGGCCTCGTCGTCGGCGTAGCGGAAGCCCGAAGGATCCTCGCTGGACTCGATCGGTGCGCCCAGGCTGTCGCGCAGGAAGGCGATGTCGCGGTAGAGCGTGGCGCGCGAGCACTGCAGCTCGTCCATCAGGCGCTGCGCCGAGACCGGATAGCGCGCGACTTTCAGGATGCGGTGCAGGGTGAGGGTGCGTTCGTGTCGGTCCATGGGCGGCTATTGTGCCGCAGTGGCCTGCCGAGCCGCCGCTGCGCGCATGCGGGGCGCCCCGGCGGTATGCTCGGCGCCCTTGCCTTTCGTCCTGAGCCGGAACAAGCATGCGCACCGAAGCTTCGCACCGTCTGCCCATCAGCCTTGCACTCGCCCTCGGCCTCGGCCTGGCCCAGGTGGTCGGCGCCGCCACCTTCGTGGTCGACTCCGCCGAGGACAGCGGCGAAGGCAGCCTGCGCGCGGCGATCACCCTCGCCAATGCCGCGCCCGGTCCGCACGTCATCGAAATCCAGGTCCCCGGCAGCGCGGTCACCCTCAGCCTGCTCTCGCCGCTGCCGGTGATCAGCACTGCGGATCTGACCATCACGGCCGCCGCCAGCCCGGGCTTCCGCATCGACGGCCAGACCTTCCACCGCATCTTCGAGACCGGCACGGGCAACACCAGCCTGGCCCTGACCGACCTGCACCTGCGCCGCGGCAAGGCGGCGCGCGGCGGCTGCGTGCTCGCCCACGCCAGTGCCCAAGCCAGTCTGCGCCTGGAGCGCATGCGCTTCGAGGCCTGCACGGCCGAAGGCAGCAGCGGCGAAACCGTCGGCGGCGCGGTGTACCAGCCCCAGGCAGCGACCCTGACGGTGCTGGACAGCGCATTCACCGACAACCTCGCGATGGGCCCGAGCGCGGGTGGCGGCGCGATCGCCACCGAAGCCACCTCGGTGGACCTGCGCGGCAGCCGCTTCGAGCGCAACTTCGCGCTCGGCAGCAGCGGCAGCGTGAGTGCAGGCGGTGCGCTGGCGCTCAGCCTGCCCGAGTTCGGCCTCGCCTTCCTGCAGGGCAACCGCTTCATCGACAACAGCGTGGATGGCGTGCAGGCGGCGATCGGCGGCGCCATCGGCGGCAGCTGCCCGCAGTGCGTGATCACCATCGAGCAGGGCTACTTCGGCGGCAACAACGCCCGCAGCGGCGGTGCGCTGGCAATCCTGTCGGCCTCCGCGGTGGCCCTGCCGCCCGCCCTCAACCTCGAGAACCTCAGCTTCGAGCGCAACATCGCGAGTCTCCGCGGCGGCGCGATCGAGGTCGGCGGTTTCTCGCTGGACGCGCGCAACCTCAGCCTGCAGCGCAATCGCGCGCCCGGCGGAGGCCATCTGGCGGTCACCGGCTCGCTCGTTGTCGATCGCCTCTCCGGCACGGTGCTGGCCGCCACTGACGCCAGCGCCGGCGGCAGCACGTCGAGCTGTGACCTGAGCGGCGCGCTGGTGCAGGGCGGTGGGCTGCTGCGCGGCAACCTGTTCGCCGAGTCGGCGAGCTGCGGCGCACTCGCAGCGAGCGGCGCTCAGCCCATCAGCAGCAGCCAGCTGGGCACCCTGGACACCCGCGACGGGCTGATGCCGGTGCTGGTGTTCGGCCCTGACAGCGGCGTGATCGACAGCCTGAGCAGCTGCCCGGTCAAGGACGCCCGCGATACCGAGCGGCCCATCGATGGCGACGGCGACGGCGAGGCGCAGTGCGATGTCGGCGCCTACGAGCACCCGCTGCCGGTCGCGATCTTCCGCAACGGTTTCGAAAGCACGCCCTGAGCCCGGCGACGGATAACGCCGGCTTGCCGCGCGGCTAACCCGGGCTTAATGCGCGCCTCACCAGCATGCGCGCTCCCTCTTGCCTGCCCGCCGCATGCCCCGAATTGCCGACGCCCTGCCCCACGCGCCGAGCCCGCCGCCGCGCACGCGCCTGCGGAGGCCGGCACCTGCCTGGCTCCAGCGTCCGGCCAGCGCGGTGGGCATCGCGCTGGGCGTGCATGCGCTGATGCTGCTGTGGCTGCTGGCCGGCGATCGGCAGCGCCTGCCCGCGGCCGAGGACACGCCGCTGCAGGTCGAATGGATTCGCCGCGCCACCGAGGCGCCACCGGTGCCGCCCATGCCGCAGGCGCCAACGCGAACGGAGCGCGACACTCGCGTGCGCTCGGCGGCCGTGGATGTCGCCCCCGAGCCGCCGCCGACCAATGCCGTCGATGAACGCGCCGCGAGCGCAAACGAGCCCATGGAGCCGGCGCCGATCGCGCGCTCTCTGGCGGCGCAGATCGGCGCCTTCGCCGGTGAGGGCACATCCACGACACAGTACGAACGCGGGCCGCTCGACCGCCCCGCGCAGGTCCTGCCGGGCCGCGGCGAAGCCTTTGCCGAAGGCTTCCACGTGCGCGAGGAAGTGAGCCCGGCGGACCGCGTGCAGGCCGTGCTCAGTCTGGTGGGCCTGGGCGCCGGCGGCGGCGCCACCTGCGCCGATCTCCGCCGCAAGATGGTCTCCGGCATCAGCGATGCCGAACGTCGCACGCTGATCGACGACGAACGCAGGCTCTGCCGGCGCGGCCAGGCGGGCACTTTCCGCTGACTTTCCTGCGCCCATCGAAGCGCCTGGCCGCGCTCCGCGTGCGGGCGCAGCCGGTTCGCCCGGGTCCGGCTCCAGGCTTCGCTCCTCAGCGCTCCAGCCGATAGTTCACCGAACCGCGCGTCTCGCGCTCGCTGGTGTCGATCTGCAGGTCCCACTGCTCGGTCAGCAGGTATTTGATGCTGAACACTTGCCCCTCGCCGAACAGGGCCACGCCGTAGGCCACGTAGAGGCGCGGCGAAAGGAACTTGCCGAGCATGAGCGCGGCACCACCGAGCGCGGCGGAATCCTCGACGCTGGCCTGATCGAAGCCCAAGCGCGCGCCCAGACGCTCGGCGATGTAGTTGCCGCCTGCGCCCAGTGCGGCGGCGGCAGCGTTCAGCTGCTGGCCTTCGCCGCTGCGCACCGCACGCACTGGCCGGCCCAGCATGAGATAGCTCAGCACGTCGGCCTGGTCGAGGCTGGGCTGCGACCACAGGCCCAGCACCGGCGCCGCCGCCGTACCGGTGACGCGGATACCGACCGTCACCTCGTCCAGCCTGCGCTCGGCGCGGATATCAAGGCCCGGGTTGTCGAGCGGCGACTGTGCGAAGGAGAGCCGGCCGCGCGTGATATCGAGATCCTGTCCATAGGCCTTGTAGCGGCCGCTGACGTTGAGACTGCCGCTGGCGCGAGTGGCGCGGCCGGGCCGATCGCGCACGCGCAATTCGCCGCGCACCTTGCCTTTCAAGCCAAAGCCCTGCAGCGCGACCGCCTCGCCCAGGGCCACCCGGATATCCGCATCGACGCGCTGCGCGGCCTCGACCGCGCGCTCGGGTTGCGCCGGATCGAGCACAAGCACGTCGGCACTGACCTGCTGACCGCCCTCGAAGCGATCGAGCCTCACGTCGGCGCGCGGCACATCGACGCGGCCGCGCAGGCGCAGCAACGCATCGCGCTGCTCCAGCTCCAGTGCGGGCGAGGCGAACAGACGCAGCTGGGCGGTATCCGACAGCAGCACTTCGCTGCCCTCGATGCTCAGGCGCAGCGGCGACTCGGCCGCCTCCGACCAGTCGATGCGGCCGCGCCCGCGCAGCTCGCCCTCGGAGCGCAGGGCGAAGCTGAGCTCGGCCGCACTGGCGCCCTCAAGCTGCAGCTCGATCAGGCCTTCGCTGGGTCGGATGCCCAGGGCGGGCAGCTCGGCGCTGAAGCCGCTGAGTTGCGCGCCGCCGCGCAGATTCGGTGCGCCCAGCGCACCGTCGAACGCGAGCTCGACGCTGAGCCTGCCGCTGGGCGCGATCATCGCCTCGTCGCTCAGCCACTCCAGCAGACCGAGTTGGTCGAGCTGCAGCGCGAGTTGGCCTTCGATGCCTGCGTTCTCGCTGCCCACCGCAAGCGCGCGCAGCTCGCCCTGCAGCAGCCCGTCCTCGCCCAGGCGCGCGCCCAGCCCGAGGCGCAGCAGCTCCGCATCGCCCGCGATCTCGATCGAAAAGTCCTGCCAGCGCAGGAGTTCGCGCCCCTCACGCCGGCCGAGAGAGAGCCCGCCCTGCGCCGAAGCGAGCCGGCCCTCGACCTGCCAGTCGCCCGCCTTGGACGCGAGATCGATGCTGCCGCCCAGCACACCCTGCCATCGCGGCCGCGCCGGAGCTTCGCGATCGGACAGAAGCCCGAGCGGCAGCGCCAAAGGCAGGGCGTCCAGCTCGAGGCGGGCGGTCAGCGATTCACTGCCCTCGCCGCGCAGCGACGCACAGAGCCGACCGAGGGATTCCGCGCCGTCGATGCGCCCTGAGGCGATGCCATCCGCGCCCACGGGATCCACCGCAGGCGCCGCGCCGGGCGACAGCGCCGCACTGCCGCGCTCGGCGCGCTGCGTGCCTTCGAGACAGAAGCCATCGAGGCGAAGACGCCGCGCCCCCAGCTCGATCGCCGCGGGCTCAGCCAAGGCCCAGTCGCCCCCGCTTCCGCGCCGATCCGGCGCGCGCCAATCCAGCTGCTCAAGTCGACCCAGCCAGCGCCGCTCGTCCGCGCGCCAGCCGCCGGCGAGTTCGAGCGCGAGTCCGCCGCCGGCGACCGGCTGCCGCAGCGACAGCGCGTGCGCCGACACCTCGCCGCGCAGCGCCAGCACCAGCGCGCCCAGTGCGCGGCCGGCGATGCGAGTCTGAGCGCTCTCGAGCTGCAGCTGCAGCGGCGCCTCGGGCGCAAGGCCGAGCTCGCCGCGCAGGTGCGGGGCATCGATCTCGGCGCCCGCGGCACGGACCTGGTCCGCGCGCAGATCCAAGCCAAGACGCGGCGCGGCCGGGGTGCCGGACAGACGCAGTTCGCCGCGAAGCGCTCCCTTCGCATCGGCCGCCAGACCGTCCAGCTGCAGAGGTGCCAACTGCAGCGTGGCGGCTACGGTTTCGCCCAGCCGCGCGCTGCCGCTGAGCGCACTCTCGCCCCAGCGCAGCTCCAGTTCGGCCTCGCCCGCGCCCACCGGCAGTGCGGCGGCGGGGGCCGGCGGCGCGCCGCTCCAGCGCGCGCGGACATGCCCTCGAAGGGCTTGCTCGCGCAGGCTGCCGTCGAAGTCCTCCAGGCGCAGTACGCCTTCGCGTGCCGCCCTCGTCTCGCGACCCTCGCTGTATAGACGCGCGGAGACCCGGCTCGGCCACTCGGGCGCGAGCAGGCTGGCATCCAGCTCGGCCAGATCGGCCCTGATGCGCCAGTGCAGGCCTTCGCTCCAGTCGAGCTCGCCGTCGGCGCGCAGGCGGCCCTCGTCGGTGCGCAGCTCCAGCGCCTGCAGCTGCGCCTGCTCGCCCTGCACGCGCAGGCCGCCGCTCAGTGCACCGGCCAGCTCGCCGCGGGCGAGCTGCAGCGCCAGGGTGAGCTCGGCATCGTCGAACGCGCCGCGGGCCTCAAGCGCGCCGTCGACGCGCAGGGGCGGGGCATCGGCCAGGGGCAGATCGAAACGCTCGAAGTCCCAGCGGGCCTCGAAGCGCGCCGGCGCATCGGCGGACGGCAGCCGCAGCCAGCCGCGCAGCGCGGCGCTGCCCTCGCCCTGCTGCAGTCGCAGGGCGTCGATGTGCAGAGTCGAGGCATCGGTGCGCAGCGTGGCGGCCTCCAAGGCATAGCTGCGGCCGTCGACCGCGAAGCCGCCCGACAGCGCGACGCGGTCCAGGCCGCCCTCGCCCCGCAGCTGCAGGCCAGCCAAGCCGATTGGCCACACGGCGGTGAGCGCCGGCGGCGGCGTGGGCGCCTGCAGATTCAGCTGCCACTGCAGCCTCGACAGGGCCTCGCGCACGTCGACATCCAGGGCGAACTCCGGCGCGTCGGGCAGGCGCAGTTCGAGACGCGCCGCCGCGAGTCCGCCATCGATCGTGGCCTCGAAGGCCTGCGCGGCCGCGAGCCCTGCGCGCCACTCGCCGCGCAGTCGCAGCGCAGCCTGCCAGTCGCGGGCGCTGTCGATGCTGCCCTCCGCGCGGAGGGAGATCAGCGGCGCGTCGAGGCTCAGCTCGGCCATGCGCAGCTGGCCCGCGTCCAGCGTCAGCGAGGTGACCGCGATGCGTTCCGCCTCGAACAGCAGCGCGTCCACCGCGTCGGCTGGCGCTGCTTCCGGGGGCTCGGCGTCGGCCGCTGCGCCCTCGCCCGCAAGCGCCGAGGCGGCGGGTGCAAGCGCATCCGACGCCCGCTCGATGCGCAGCCCGCGCAGCTCGGCCGAGTCGAGCGCCAGCTCGATGGGCAGCACGAGGCTGGGCAGTGATTCCGGCAAGGCGAGCTCGAAGCTCGGCGGTGGCGGATCGGCCTCGTCGGGCGGCAGCACGAGGCGGATGCCCTCGCCCTCGATCGCCTGCACATGCAGGCGCGCGGCGGCCAGTGCACCCAGCTCCGCGCGCAGCTGCAGACGCTCGATCTCGAGGCTCAGGCCATCCTGCTGATAGCGCAGGCCCTCGAAGGCCAGCCCGTGGGTGAGGCTGCCGCGCACGAGCTGCCAGTGCAGACTGCCGGCAGGCAGCGCGCCCTGCAGGCGCGCCAGGGCGAAGCGGGCGCCGGCTTCGGTGCCCAGCAGCCAGGCGCCGAACAGCGCGAGCAACAGTGCGCCCGCACCGAGCGCAAGCGCGGTGAGACGCAGCCAGCGACGGACGCGACTCACAGCTCAGGCCCCAGGCTGAGGTGGATCTGAAAAGGCTCGCGCGGATCGTCCAGGCCCCGCGCCAGGTCCAGCGCCACCTGGCCCACCGGCGAGCGCCAGCGCAGGCCAAGCCCCGCACCGCGCCGCAGATCGATGCTGCCGTCATTGAAGGCGCTGCCGGCGTCGGCGAACACGGCCGCGCCCCAGGCCTCGGTGAACATGCGCTCGTACTCGATGTTGAGCACGGCGAGGTTGCGACCGCCAACAGGATTGCCGCCCAGGCCCGACGGGCTGATCTCCTGGTAGCCGTAGCCGCGCACGCTGCGATCGCCGCCGGCGAAGAAGCGCAGCGAGGACGGCAGGCGCAGGAACTCGCCGGAGAAGGTTCTGCCCAGCTGGCCGCGCAGCAGCACGCGGTTGCGCTCGCCGAAGCCGCGGATGTAGCGGGCCTGCACCAGCAGCTGGGTGAAGTTCGCGTCCGAGCCCAGCGCGCTCAGGCCCTGCTTCACTTCGCCGGTGAAGCTGAAGCCACGGGTCGAGTAGTTGGCGTCGTTGTAGCGCTGCCAGCGCGCGCGCAGCGCCGGATAGACGAGGGTCGACAGGCCGCTGGTTTCCAGATTGCGCTCGACGCCGATCGCATAGCGCTCGCGCAGCGCATGCAGGCCGAGTTCGAGGCTCCAGTCACCGAGGCGACCGATGCGACTGGCCGACAGCTCGGCGGTCTCGCTGTCGACCAGTTCGCTCTCGTCCTCACGGTAGCTGGCGCCGAGCTGGTACCACCCCTCGATGGGCGCGAAAGCGGGGATGCGATACAGGCTGTTCAGCGCGCTGCGTCGCTGGGCAAGGTCGAGGCCGGCGCTGAACTTGTGTCCGCGCGCGTTCACCCAGCGGCGATCGAGGCCCAGCTTCAGGCCTGCCCCCGAGTCGGTGCCGAAACTCAGGCCGGCGGTGTAGATGTCCCGTTTGGCGGGCGCGAGCTCGACCTGCACCGGCACATCCAGCGTGTCGGGTTCGGGCTCGGGGCGAAGGTCGATGAAACCGAAATAGTCGAGGTCGCCCAAGCGCTGGTGCAGCTGGAGCAGTTCGGCCTGGTCGAAGTCCTGGCCGGGCGCGATGTCGATCCAACGTTCAACGAGGCCCGGCTCGAGCTGGCTGCCGTCGATGGCGACCGTGCCGAAGCGGTAGCGGGCACCGCTCGCCCAGCGCAGCCGGATGTCGGCGCGGCTGTCGGCGCGGATGACTTCAACGCGGTTCTCTTCCAGCCGCGCATCGAAATAGCCGCGCGCCGACAGTTCGCGGGCGATCGCCGCCTTGCCGCCCTCGTAGCGGGCGTGGTTCATCAGGTCGCCCACGCGCGGGCGGAACGCAGCGATGGCCGAGGCAATGCGCGCGTCCTCCGCGGCGGCGCCTTCGACCCGCACGTCCACCGTCCGCACCCGCACCGGCGGGCCGCGCTGCACGTTCAGGCTCACCGCGAGGCCCGCCGCGGTTTCGTCGACCTGCACGTCGACACCCACCGCGTAGTAGCCGAAGGGCTCCAGCGCGCGTCGCACTTCGTCCGGCGCACGCCGCAGCAGCAGGGCCATGCGGCCAGGGCCGACATCCTCGCGATCGGCTTCGTCGAGCTGGAACAGCCCGACCTGGGCCCGCACGTTGTCGGCCTGGCTGGCGCTCAGGCCGCGCACCCGCACGCTGGCGAGGCGCAGCGGCGCGCGATCGGCCGCCTTCACGTCGCTGGCCCGGTCTGTCGGGAGGTCCGCCTGCGCGCGCGCTGCGGCCGCGGGGCACAGCAGCAGGCACAGACACAGAAGAGCGGGCAGTCGATCCAAAACGCCGGAGGCTCGATCGGAGGGTCGGCGCAGGATACCCAGTCCCGGCGCAGGTCGAGTCAAACCGGCATTCAACGCATGGCCGCATCGATCGACACTTGGGATGCACGCGCCGCTCTAGGACAATGGCGGCCCCGCGCCCCGCGCCCGCTGCCGATTCCCACGCCCATGAGCCTCAACTCGCGCCTCGCTTCTGAACTCGACGAAATCCGCGCCGCCGGGCTGTTCAAGTCCGAGCGCATCATCGTCTCCCCGCAGTCGGCCGAGATAGAGCTGGCGGACGGCCGCCGGGTGCTGAACTTCTGCGCCAACAACTACCTCGGCCTGGCCGACGACCCCGGCGTGATCGAAGCGGCAAAAAGCGCGCTGGACACCCACGGCCACGGCATGGCCAGCGTGCGCTTCATCTGCGGTACCCAGGACCTGCACAAGCAGCTGGAAGCGAAAATCGCCGAGTTCTTCGGCAAGGACGACGCGATCCTCTACGCCGCCTGCTTCGACGCCAATGGCGGCCTGTTCGAGCCCCTGCTGGGCGAGCAGGACGCGATCATCTCCGACGCTCTGAACCACGCCTCGATCATTGACGGGGTGCGCCTGTGCAAGGCCAAGCGCTACCGCTACGCCAACTGCGACATGGCGGACCTCGAAAAGCAGCTGCAGCAGGCGCGGGCCGATGGGGTGCGCGACATCCTGATCACCACCGACGGCGTGTTCTCGATGGACGGCTTCATCGCCCCGCTCGACCAGATCACCGCGCTGGCGGCGAAGTACGGCGCGTCCGTGCACATCGACGAATGCCACGCCACCGGTTTCTTGGGCGAGACCGGCCGCGGCTCGGCCGAAGTGAAGGGGGTGCTGGAGAAGATCGACATCATCACCGGCACCCTGGGCAAGGCGCTGGGCGGCGCGCTCGGTGGCTTCACCTGCGGCTCGCGCGAGGTCATCGAGATGCTGCGCCAGCGTTCCCGGCCCTACCTGTTCTCGAACGCGCTGCCGCCCTCGGTGGTGGCCTCCGGCCTCGCCGTGTTCGAGCGCATCGTCGCCGCCACCGAGCTGCGCGCGCGCCTGCGCGACAACACCGCGCGCTTCCGCGCGAAGCTCGCCGCCGCCGGTTTCGATCTGAAGCCCGGCGAGCACCCGATCGTTCCGGTCATGCTCTACGACGCGCCGCTGGCGCAGCGCTTCGCTGCCGAGCTGCTGGAGGAAGGCGTGTACGCGATCGGCTTTTTCTTTCCGGTGGTACCCAAGGGCCAGGCGCGCATCCGCACGCAGATGAGCGCGGCGCATACGCCGGAGCAGATCGAGCGCGCCGCCGAGGCCTTCATCGCCGTTGGCAAGCGGCTGGGCGTCCTGAAGGGCTGAGCCTCAGCGCTTTCGCGTGACGCCCGGTCGGCCTCGATGCGCCCTGCCCTGAAGCGCCTGTTCCTGCGCGCCCTGCACACGGACGTGCAGGCCGAGGTGCTCGCGGACGGCGGCTACCGCACCCGCTGCCTGCACTGCCGCGCGCGGCTGGAGTTCAAGCCCGACGGCGAGCCGCGCGGCGCCGGCTCGCTGGAGCACGTGATCCCGCAGGCCTGGTTCGGCAAACGCGCCGCGGCGGATCTGTGCGCGCGTGTCGGCAGCGACGCCAACGACGCTCGCAACCTGGCGCTCGCCTGCGCCACCTGCAATCAATCCAAGGGCAAAGGTCCGGACGCGCGCGGGCCGCAGGACGCACGGGCGCTGCAGGTCACCGAACAGGCACTCGAACGGCGGTTGGCGCGCTGGCGGGCGGGTGAAGCGCAGGACGACGCATAGGGTGGGCCGGGACCCACCCTATGCACACGAGACGCCCGTCGGGGCACGCGATCAGCGCGCTTCTTCGAATCCCCAATCCCGAATCCCGAATCCCGGCTCTCAGCGATCGTCGCGGGTATAGACCACCCCGCCTTCCAGCCGCACCGGAAACACCGCGATCGCCTCATAGGCCGGCGCGCACAGAGCTTCGCCTGTGCGCAGGTCGAAGCGGGCGCCGTGACGCGGGCATTCGACCACGCAGCCGTGCACCGGGCCGCCGGCCAACTCGGCGCCGTCGTGGGTGCAGACATCCTCGACCGCAAACCAGCCTTCGGCGGTGCGGTACACGGCGATGGCGGTGTCGCCGTCCCACACCACCTGGAACTCGCCTTCGGCCATCTGATTCTCGCCGCACACGGCAATCCAACCCTGCATTGCTGACTCCCTCAAAGCCAAAAGGCGTGGCACAGGGCGAGCGCGACCGCCGCGTTCGGCGGACGACAGCGCCCATCCAGTCCCAGACCCGCACAAAAAGAACGGCCGGCGCATCGCTGCGCCGGCCGTGCAAGTGTCGCATCCCATGCCGCGTGCCGGACCCGGACGGGCCCGACACGCGCGGGACATCAGAAGCGGTAGCGCAGGGTGATCTGCGCGGCCCACTGCGACTCGCCGCGGTTCTGGCGGGTGGTGAAGTTCTCGGTCTCAAGCAGGCTGTAGACGTAACGCCCCTGAGCGTCCATACCGTTGTAGGCCACAAAGCTGCGGGCCTGGGCGCCGCCGACGTTGGTACCACCGTTGAAACCGATTTCGTCAATGCGACCCCAATCCTTGTTGATCAGGTTGCCAACGTTGAGGATGTCGAGAACGATCTCGGTCTTGTGGCCGTCCATGAAGCCCGGCAGCTGCTGGCTGACGCGGATGTCGAAGCTGTTGGTCCACGGCGAGAACTCGGTGTTGCGTCCGACCACCTGGCCCGCGAACCGGTCCAGACCGTTGTCACGCACGACCTGCCAGAACGCGGCCTCTTCAGCGGCACCACCGCGGAAGACCACCTCGCCGCTGCCCTGGGCGCTCGGGATGTACATCAGATCGTTTCCGAGGATGCCATCGCCGTTGGCGTCGTTGTTGAAGGTCCAGCTGTAGGGCTTGCCCTTGCGGCCTTCATAGAACAGGCCGAAATCGGTGGCGTTGTCGCCGAACAGGAAGGCGCGGTAGCCCAGGGTGGCAACGAAGCGGTCACGCACCACGTAGGGCGAACGTGCCACCACCTCCTCATTGGGGTTGAACACAGCCCGGTTGGCCCAGTTCGAGTTGCCGACCGAGGAGGTCAGCGGGCTGACCTCGTCCGCATCGGAATAGTTGTAGGCCACCGACCACGACCAGGGATCGTCCTGGCGGGCGCGCGACAGCGACAGGGTCAGGTTCTGGCCGCTGCCCTTGGTGGTGTTCTCGGCGACCAGCACGTTGTTGAACGCGCTGTTGTTCTGGAAGCGCGAGCGCGGTGAATTCGCCCCGGCACAGGCGCCGCTGGTGACTGCCGTGCCGTTGGCGTTCCAGCAGTTGGCGTTGTAGCCGGCCGGGTTCCAGAACAGGGCGCGGCCATCCGGACCGAGACGCGTGGCCTCACCCAGATTGAGGTGGCGGTAGTAGATGCCGCTTTCGGTCTGGGTCAGCAGCAGCTCGGCGGTGAACACCGCACCCCAGAACGGGGTTTCATGATCGAAGGCCAGGTTGGCCTTCCAAACCGAGGGCAGCTCCAGATCCGGCGACAGGAAATCGACGTTGGCGGCCGGGTTCGAGCCGGGGAAGGACACGTTCTGGTTGTTCGGATCCGGGTTGAAGATCCCATCGGCCGAGCAGGCGGCGAACGTGCCGCCGCAGCCCACGACCTGGGTGGCCAGACCGGTGTTGGAGTAGGGGTTGGACAGCCACACGTTGGCGGCCGAGCCCTGGAACAGACCGATGCCGGCGCGCAGCTGGGTCGCACGCTCGGTGTCGAAGGTGTAGTTCATGCCCAGACGCGGCTGGAACAGGCCCTTGCCATCCAGCGTGGCGCTGTTGTCGAGGCCAAAACCGCCGGTGGCGCGGCCGTTGACGATCGGGCCCGGAGCAGCGGCCGCGGCGGCGTTGAACAGCGGGCTTTCCGGCATGCGGGTGCGGTCATAGCGCACGCCGAACTGCAGGCTCAGGTTGTAGTTGACCGCCCAGGTGTCCTGCAGGAAGACGCCCCAGTTGCCCAGCTCCCACTGCGCCACGCCGTCATCCAGGGTGAGGCCCGGGCGGGCCACCTGCACCTGGTAGTTGGTCGGGCGACCCGACTCGAAGCTGTTGGCGCAACCCGTCAAGCAGGCGAACGTGTAGTTGCCGCGGGTGTCCTGCAGGAAGGCGTTGTAGACGTCGATGTTGGACCAGTCGAAACCGGCCTTGATCTCATGGTCGCCGACGAACCAGTTGCCGGCGAAGAAGATCTCGTCCGACGTGGTGCCCAGCACGTTGAAGTGGCGCGAGCGCTCGGTGCCGAAGTTCAGGCTGCGGGTGCCGCCCAGCACTCCAGCCGGGGGAGTGCCACCGGTGAACTGGACCGTGATCGCCGGCAGGAAGCTGTTGTTGTTCGGCGCGCTGTCGTACTCGGAGCGGCTGACGCGCAGTTCCGTCGAGAAACTGTCGGTCCAGTCGGCGTACCACTGGCCGACCAGCGATTCGACGGTCTTCTCCTGGGTGTACCAGTGCGAGCTCAGGCTCAGCGCGCGCGTGCCGGAGCCCGGGAAGATCGGGTTGGACTCCTCGGTCTTGGTGTAGCGCAGGTTGGCGCGCTGGAAATCATTGATGTTCCAGTCGAACTTCAGCAGCACGTCTTCGACCGAGAGTTCCGCCTGGGTCGGCGCATCGGCGGTGCCGATGTCGATGCCGTAGCGGCTCTGCGCCAGAGCGCGGGTCGCGTCGATGTCCTGCTGGGTGATGAAGACCTCGGTGCCGTTGCCGCCCAGGGGCACGAAGGTGTTGCCCACGCGGGTCGACTTGTAGTCTTCGTACGACAGGAAGAAGAACAGGCGGTCCTTCAGGATCGGGCCGCCGAAGGTCACACCGACGGTTTCATCTTCCGATGCCGGCGGTGCGAAGAAGCTGTCGCTGGTGCGGTTGTAGCGGTCGCCGGCCAGCTGGTCGTCGCGCCACACGTAGTAGACGCTGCCGCTGAACTCGTTGGTGCCCGACTTGGTGACGGCGTTGATGTTGGCGCCGGTGTAGCCCTTCTGGGTCACGTCGACGTTGGAGATGTTGATCTGCACCGCGTCGATCGCGTCGATCGAGATCGGCTGCTTCTGCGTCGGCAGGTTGTTGGCTTCGAGGCCGAAGGTGTCGGAGATGCTGACGCCGTCGACGGTGATGCGGTTGAAGCGGCTGTTCTGGCCGGCCACCGAGATTTCACCGCGATCCTTGTCGGTCTGCGACACGCGCGGGTCGAGGCGGGCGTAGTCCTGCAGGTTGCGCTGGATCGAGGCGAAGCTGTCGAGCTGGTCACGGCTGATCTGGGTGCTGGCGCCCATGCGCTCGGGTGAGAACACCGTGCCGGCCGAGCCCACCACGGTGACAGCCTCAAGCTCGGTGGCCTCGGCGGCCAGGTCGACGTTGACGGCGGTGACTTCGTTCAGCTGCAGGAACACGTTCTCGGTGCTCTCGGGCTCAAAACCAGGGCGCAGCACGGTGACGGTGTAGGGGCCGCCGACGCGCAGGCCACGGGCGGTGTAGCGGCCCTCGGCGTCGGTGGTGGAGCGCACGGTGGTGCCGGAGGGGGTGTGGACGATCACGACCTCGGCGCCGGCCAGGGCTTCGCCCTGCTCGGAGGTCACGCGACCGGCCATCTGGGCCGAGGTGGTCTGCGCGAAGACCGGGGTGGAAGTCGCAAGCACCAGCGCCAGGGCGCCGGCAAGTCGGGTGACCCGCAACTGCTTGTTCATCGTGCTGAGTTCCTGCGTTTGGAGGGGGGAGCTTGCTGGTCCGGTGCGCGGCAGCCTGGGCGGGTGACGCGTTCCGGCGGGTGTCGCCGCGTTGGCGGCGACGAGCTGCCCAAGGGCAGCCCTTCGAACCACGTTTGAGAATCGGCGCGCCCACCGTCGCTGCGGCCATACGCAGGCGTAGCGGGAGGACGGTCGTTAACTCAAGTTTAACCGGACTATATGACAGTTTTGTAGCTCGGACGCCAGACGGTCATGTCGGCCGGGCGGCGGAACGGGGCGGCCCTGGCGGCCGAAAGGCCAGCATGGGGCCGCACTGCCTGCGCCCTGCACGTCCGCTTTGGCCACTTCCGAGGCCGTTCCGAGGGGCGCAGTCGCCGCCCGCGGCAGGGCCGCACCGCGCCTCCTCGCGCAGGTCCGGACAGGTGCCCATCGGGCCGCCAGCGAAACGCCCACCGCTGGCGGGGCACCGCCACGCGAGGCTTGTGTGCAGCCAGCGTTGGCGGGCGCGAAGCTCGTACAAAGCCTGGGGCAACGCTGGAGAATTCGGCGTTGCCGCGCGCCATGGAGCGCCGCCCGCGGATCGAGCACGCGATGCTTGATCCAGCCGAAGCGAGTCCGGACCTGTGAGGGACTCGCGACCACTGATCAAGGCCAGGAGGGACTTGATCCGTCTTGCCTTGGACCCCGCGAGCCCTCGCCCAGCGCAAGACGCCCCTCTGCACGCGGGTGGGCCTAGCGATCCAGCACCGCGATCAGCGCATCCAGCCAGCCGGAATCGGCACCCAGCCGCGCGCGGGCGCCACGCAGCGCGGCGTCGGAGAGGCTTTGGCGCCCACCGGCGGCGACCCACGCCGCCACTGCCCGCAGCAAGGCCGCACACTCGACTACGGGCTCCACCGGGCCGGCCCGTCGCGGTTCGAGCTGGCGCGCCAGCAGGCTGGCGCAGTCGCGCCACTGCGGGCGCGCGTCGAGGAAGGCCGCCGCCACCTCGGGATGTCCACGCCAGACCGTGCTGCGCGGCTCGTCGGCGGGCGCGCGCTCCAGCAGTCGAAGATCGCCGGGCAACTGCGCACGCCCCACATTCCAGAGCAGGGCCGCGCCCTGCACCTGCAGCTGGGGCAAGGCCATGCCGCTCGCAGCGTGCAGGCGCGCCGCGATCTGCTCGCGCCAGAGGGCACCCTCCGCCTCCCGCTGCAGGCGTGTTTCGGCGGCGCCTCCGATGCGGCGGAACATGTCCAGGTCAACCTGCAGAGACGCCTCGTCGCCGCGCCCGGCCCCGGCGCTCCAGGGATCGAGCAGCACCCGCAGCACGGCCAGCTGCTCCTCGCGTTCGCGTCCTGCCGGCACCAGCCGCTGCAGGCTGCGTGTCACCGGAGCGAGATCCAGACCGTAGGCAGGACCATCCAGGCCATGCAGATGCAGGCTCTGCTCCAGCAGTCGGCCGCTGCGCCTCAGCAGTTGACGCAGCGCGTCGTCCATGGGCAACTGGCCGTCACGGACGGGCTGCAGCACGTCCTCCAGCGCATGCACGAGATCGGCAGCGGCGTCGAGCCGCAGCATGCGCAGCCCGCTCTTCTGCGAATGCAGGGCACGGAACAGGGCATTGAGCGCACCGGTCGAGGCCGGATCGCGCTTCAACTCCGCCAGGGCTCGCAGCAGCTCACCGCGCGCCTGCGCCCACTCGATCAGGAATTCGGCGAACAGCCGCTCCTCCGCCGTGGCGGTATCGATGCGAGCGCGCAAGGGGTCTATCCACATCGAGGCGGCCTGCGGGTCAGCAGTGAGAGTGAGCCGACACAGCAACCGGGGCCGCGGGCGGCGATGTCCCGGATGATCGCAGGACCCGGCGGACGAGGTCCATCGCTGCCGCGGGCAACTCGGCGCGGCGAATCCAGGCATGTTGGCGGCCTGCCCCTGCGCGAGCCTGGCCTCCGGGCCAAGGCCGCGCTGAAGCATCCAGCCTTGTCGCGCACCGGGGCGGCGGCGCCCACGGTCGAGCATGCAAGCGCCTGATTCAGCGCACCCGTGCGTAGACCAAGACGTTGCCGCGCAGCGGCGCAACGGGTACGGACCTGTGCCGGCCTCGCCATCACGGATCGAGGCCGGCAGGGGCCTGATCCGCTCAGCCCAAGCGTCTGCGCCCCCGTCCGCGCGCGATCGACCTCTTCCACGCAGGGACAGGGAGACACCCAAGACACGCTGCGCACAGCGATTCGCGCGCGGAAGCCCAGGGCAATCATGGCCTTGAGCGCGGCACGGCTGGCTACACTCGGCACATGCGCCACCGACTGCCACTGCTGATCCCGCTCGCACTCACCCTGGCCCTGCCGGCCAGCGCGCAGACCGTCTACAAGCTGGTCCGCCCGGACGGCACGGTGCACTACACCGATCGCCGGCCGGCGGACATCGACGGCGTCGAGACGATCCAGGTGCGCGCCGAAGTGCAGCAGATCGCCCGCCTGCGGGTCGAGTCCGACCGCGAGCTGCGCCACGCGGTGGTTGGCAACGTCCTGCACGGGCCTCTGGAAATCCGGCTGCTCGCTGCCGAGGCCAGCAACCTGCAGAGCGAGCCCGCCCTGCCCCTGCGGACCGTGTTGACCGGCGAGGGCGAGCAGCGGGTGGCGGTGTTCGGTCCACTGGACCCGGCGCAGGGCTGGGGCTTCTCGCTGCAGCTGCAGGCCATGCCGGGCGATCCGCGCGCCGTGCATGAGGACGTCGACTACGCCCTGCCCTTCGAGGGCGATGGTTGGCGCATCGACCAGGGTTGGGGCGGGCGCTTCAGCCACACCTCGCCCGAGTCCCGGCATGCGGTCGACTTCAGCGCGCCCGAAGGCACCCCCGTGCTCGCCGCCCGCGAGGGCGTGGTGATGCAGATCGCCGACGACTTCCGCGGCGCCGGTCTCGATCTGGAGAAGTACGGTGCGCGCGCCAACTTCGTCCGCGTGCTGCATGCCGACGGCAGCATGGGCCTGTACGCGCACCTCGCCCCGGAGTCGGCGCGGGTGCGGCCGGGGGCACGAGTGCGCGCTGGCCAGGTGATCGGCGCGGTCGGCAGCACCGGCTACTCCACCGGCCCGCACCTGCACTTCGTGGTGCAGGTGAACCGCGGCCTGAAGCTGGAATCGGTGCCCTTCCGCATGCAGGGCCCGGGTGGCGCCCTGCGCATTCCGGGCGCGCCCTGAGGCGATGGCCGGGCCTCGATCCCGCCGTGCCGCAGGTGGGTGTCAGGCGCTGCGGTAGAATCCGCGCCCCTTTGCTGCCCTGAGCGTCGCCATGCGGCGACCGCCTGCCCATGATCACCGAAGCCGCGAAAGAGGCGATGCGTCGCCGCACCTTCGCCATCATTTCCCACCCGGACGCCGGCAAGACCACGCTCACCGAGAAGCTGCTGCTGTTCGGCGGTGCGATCCAGATGGCCGGCTCGGTCAAGGGCCGCAAGGCCGCACGCCACGCGACCTCCGACTGGATGGCGCTGGAAAAGGAGCGCGGCATCTCGGTCACCAGCTCGGTGATGCAGTTCCCCTACGAGGGCCGCATCGTCAACCTGCTGGACACGCCCGGCCACGCCGACTTCGGCGAGGACACCTACCGCGTGCTGACCGCGGTCGACTCGGCGCTGATGGTGATCGACGTCGCCAAGGGCGTGGAGGAGCGGACCATCAAGCTGATGGAGGTCTGCCGCCTGCGCGACACGCCGATCATGAGCTTCATCAACAAGCTTGATCGCGAGGGCAAGGACCCGATCGAGCTGCTGGATGAAATCGAGCAGGTGCTGGGCATCGCCTGCGCACCGATCACCTGGCCGATCGGCATGGGCAAGCGCCTGAAGGGCGTGGTGCATCTGGTCACCGGCGAGGTCCACGTGTTCGAGTCCGGCCGCAACTTCACCCGCCAGGACTCGACCATCTTCCCCAGCCTGGACGATCCCGGCCTGGCCCAGCTGGTCGGCGCCGAGCTGCTGGCGGAGGCCCGCGAGCAGCTGGAGCTGGTGCAGGGGGCAGCCCAGCCCTTCAAGCTCGACGACTATCTGGCCGGCAAGCAGACTCCGGTGTTCTTCGGCTCGGCGGTGAACAACTTCGGCGTGCAGCTGCTGCTCGACTTCTTCGTCGAGCACGCGCCCTCGCCGCGTCCGCGCGCCACCAGCACCCGCGAGGTTGCACCGAGCGAGGAGCCGCTGACCGGCTTCGTGTTCAAGATCCAGGCCAACATGGACCCGCAGCACCGCGACCGCGTGGCCTTCATGCGCATCTGCTCCGGCCATTTCACCGCCGGCATGAAGACCCTGCACGTGCGCACCGGCAAGGACATGAAGATCGCCAATGCGCTGACCTTCATGGCCTCGGACCGCGAGATCGCCGTCGAGGCCTGGCCGGGCGATGTGATCGGTATCCACAACCACGGCACCATCTCGATCGGCGACAGCTTCACCGAGGGCGAGCCGCTATTCTTCACCGGCATCCCGAACTTCGCGCCCGAGCTCTTCCGCCGCGCGCGTCTGCGCGATCCGCTCAAGCTCAAGCAGCTCCAGAAGGGCTTGGCCCAGCTCAGCGAGGAAGGCGCCACCCAGTTCTTCAAGCCGCTGATGAGCAATGACCTGATCCTCGGCGCGGTCGGCGTGCTGCAGTTCGACGTGGTGGCCTACCGTCTCAAGGACGAATACAGCGTGGACGCCAGTTTCGAGCAGGTCAGCGTCGCCACCACCCGCTGGATCCGCTGCGACAACGCCAAAAAGCTCGAAGAGTTCCGCGAGCGCAACGCCAACAACCTCGCGGTCGATGCGGCCGGACATCTGGTCTATCTGGCGCCCTCGCGGGTCAACCTGCAGCTCACCCAGGAGCGCTGGCCCGAGGTCCGCTTCGACGCCACCCGCGAACATGCGCAGGCCGTCGGGGTGGAGTGATCGGGCGCCAAGTCACTCACGCCATCGGGCTCCAAGGGCGAGTGAACGCGTAGACGCGCTGCAGGCGGCTTCACAGCGTCACGGTTGCGCGCCGGATACGCGCTGCTAGCATGGCGCGCCTGATGCGGCATCGAGCGGCGACCCACGGACGGGATCGCGCGGTTCCGGTGCGCCAGGGGGAGCCACCCGATCGCCGCGCGCGAGCGTCGCGGATGCGGGCGGAAGGTGTCGCCAGCGGGGCGCAGGTCGCCCGGGAAAGCCATGACCGACAGTTCAGTCACCGCGCTGCTGCACGCCTGGCGCTCGGGCGAGGCCGGCGCTGCCTCCGCCCTCATGTCCGCGCTCTACCCGATGCTGCGCGAAATCGCCCAAGGCCAGCTCGCGCGCTTTCCCGGCGCGCGCACCCTGCAGCCGACCGAGCTTGTCCACGAGGCCTACGAGCGCCTGCACCGGCAGAAGCAGGTCGACTGGGAAAACCGCAGCCACTTCTACGCCATGGCGGCCACGGCGATCCGTTCGATCCTGGTCGACCATCTACGCCAGAAGGGCAGCCAGAAGCGCGGCGGCGACGCTGTGCGCGTGGATCTGGAGGCGCAGATCGACCGCATCGAATCAGCCCAGTCCGCCCCGCTGGACTGGCTGGAGCTCGACTCCGCCCTGCAGGCATTGGCCGCGATCAATGCGGACTGCGTGCGTGTGGTCGAAATGCGCGTGTTCGGCGGCCTGAGCGTGGACGAGATCACCGAGGTCATGGGCAGCTCCAGCGCCACCGTGGGCCGTCAATGGCGCTTCGCGCGCGCCTGGTTGGCCGAACATCTGAGCCCGTAAGACCATGAGAAACGAGACGCCTCGCCCCGCCTCGGGGCCGGACCGCGACACCGCGAGCTTTGGCCAGCAGCTTCTGGCGGCCTTCGACGCCGTGGCCGATGTGCCGCCCGCGGAGCGCGAGGCGGCGATTCAGGCCCTGGGCCTTGAGTGCCCCGAACTCGAACGCGAACTGCGCGCCCTGCTCGACCGCGATGCCGAGACGGGCCCGCTGGATACCACCCTGTCCGCGCAGATCCAGCCCCTCCTGCAGGAAGCCCTGCCCGAGTTGGACCCCGCCCCCGCACAGATCGGCCCGTACCACGTGCTGCGCCTGCTCGGCGAGGGCGGGATGGGGCGCGTCTATCTCGCCCGCCGCAGCGACGGCCCGGTCAGCCGCGACGTGGCCATCAAGCTGATCCGCCCCGACCGCGCCGGCGCCGGCCTGCTCGCCCGCTTCGAGGCCGAACGTCGCCATCTGGCCGCGCTCGACCATCCCGGCATCTGCCGCTTCATCGACGCCGACAGCCTCGCCGACGGCACGCCCTATGTGGTGATGGAGGCCGTGCAGGGCGAACCGATCGTCGACTACTGCCAGCGCCATGCCCTGGGCCTGCGCGCCCGCGTCGAGCTGCTGCGCAAGCTGCTGGCCGCCGTGGCCCACGCCCACGATCGCCTGCTGCTGCACCGGGACATCAAGCCGCACAACGTGCTGGTGACCGCCGACGGCCAGCCCAAACTGCTCGACTTCGGCATCGCCAAATCGATCGAAGACGCGCAGGCCAGCGTCACCCGCACCGCCGAGCGCTTCTTCACGCCCAACGCCAGCGCGCCAGAGCAACTGCTCGGCGAGCCGGCGGGCGTGGCCTGCGACGTCTACAGCCTCGGCGCGTTGGCCTACGAGCTGCTGAGCGGCGCCCTGCCCTTCGACTTCCAGGGCCTGCGCGCTGCCGAGATCGAGCGTCTGGTGCTGCAGGTGGCGCCGCCACTGATGAGCGAGCGCAGCGCCCTGCCCTGGGCGCGCGAACTCAAGGGCGACCTCGACGCCATCATCGCCACCTGCCTTCGCAAAGCTGCCGGCGAACGCTACCGCAACGTCGACACGCTCGACGCCGAACTGCAGCGCTGGCTGGAGGGCCGCCCGGTCACGGCGCGGGCCCCGAGCTGGGCCTATCGCAGCCGCCTGTTCATCCGCAGGCACCGCGTGGCGGTGGGGCTGTCGGCTGCCCTGGTTCTGGCCATTGCTGCATTCGGCAGCGGCCTTGTGCTGCAGGCCATCGAGCTGCGCGAGCAGCGAAACCTCGCGGTGATCGAGCGCGATCGCGCGCTGCAGGTGGTGGAGATTCTGGAGTCGGCGTTTCGGAATGCGGATCCGGGGCGAGTATCCGGCGACCGTGTGACCGCGCGTGAGATCTTGAACTCAGCCGCTCCGGGAATCAAAGGGCTCGAGGCGCATCAACCTGAGGTCTTTGCCCGCCTTGCGGCCACGATGGCGCGCGTTGAGCTGGACCTCTCACAGAACAGACTCGCCTCCGATTGGGTTGATCGCGCACTTGCCGTTGACGACAGAACAGGCTTGTCCAGCGAAGTCCTCAACAGCCTGCTCTACACCGGGACCATGGCAATGGCTAGGCATGGCGACGCCAGCAAGGCCGAGGGGTATCTGGCTCGACTCCAAGCTCTCCCAGCGGCGCCAAGACTTGAAAATGAACTCGCTAGCGCGCGCGTTCTGATGACAAGATCGCGCATCGCAGAAGCTATTCCCATTCTGCAAACGGCAATCGGTCGAGCGGACAAGATGGACCTGGGGCCAGAGTCGTTAATTGCAACCGAGCTGCGCTGGACCGAGGCAGCCGCCCTCGGCATGGTGGGCCGGCACATCGAAGCAGCCAACGTTCTGGAGAAAGTAATCACCTGGCAACTCCAGCGGCTTCCCCCGGACCACGGCTTGGTCGCCCGCTCTCGACTGATGAGGCTGGTAGAACTCAGTAACAGGTCGACGGATATGGAGAACGTGGCCGCACTCGATCAAGAGCTCATCCGACTGAGAGAAGCCTACGGCCCCGCGAGCGCAGTTATTGGCCTGGGGATTGCCGCCAGAGCGAGGATGTTCAGACGCCTCGGCAAACTCAATGAAGCGTCAGAAGAATACAACAACGCTCTTCAGATATTGGAAGCCTCGCTTGGCCAGGATCATGAGGCTGTTTTGCAGAACAGACTTAACCATGCACTCACACTTCAGCAGGAAGGATCCCCAAGCAGGCTCCACCAAGCAGAGGCGATACTTAGGGAGACGTACGCAACCACGCAGCGTCTCTACCGGAGACTCGCGCCGATATCACTGCAGGCACAGGTGCAACTGTCTATTGTGCTGATGCGCTCAGGAAATCATGATGACGCCCTGTTGATTCTTGCCGACAGCAGGTATGCGGACGCGGATCAAGTACCCAGTCGAGACAACTTAAGAAATCAAGCTGTTGCGCTCAGGATGGCAATGCAAACTCCGGATTGCGCCAGCCGCCCCCCCAATCCCCTTTGCCTGAATGTTTCAGATCGCCTTGAAAAGGTGTCACACAGACTCGATCAATAGAATTTTACCAAGACCCTGTCGAAGAAGCTTCAGCACTCACCCAACAGACAGAAGCCCATCAGACTTCCGGATACCATTACACAGCCAGATTCACACCAAAAGACGTCGCCAATGCATCAGCGGGGTCAGGTCTAAATGCATCAGCGGGGTCAGGTCTAGCTTCGTAGCATCGAGGCTCCCGCGCTAGAGCTTGCCGGCCCCACGCACCACCCGCCCCACCGTGGTGAAGTGGACGCCGAAATGGCGGGCGATTTCCGCGTAGCTGTACTCCCCGGTGCGATGGGCGGCCAGCATGGCGGCGTCGCGGTCGGGGTTGGCGGTAGCAATGGCCTCCAGGGACGGAGGCGGTGGGCGGCGATGGGCGCGGGGGACGTTGATTTCATCCGCGTCCCCCGCCTTGTCCTGCATCCGCTGCACGAAGGCATCGCTGCCCAGGTAGACCTGACGGTTCAAGTGCTTCCAGATCGGCTCGGCGCCGACGCCGGCCGCGACGAACTGCATGTAGCGGCGGCGCGCCGCGTTGCGCGTGTTCGCGAAGGCGGACAGCAGGCCGTCGGTCGCCAGCCAGTCGGGTGGGGCCTGTGCGCCAACCATCGCGCCGTAGCTGCTCCAGGGCCAATCCCCGGCGTCTACACCTGACCTGCCCCCAGCACCCGCAGATACGCGAAGGGCCACCCGAGGGTGGCCCTTCACTTTGCAGGCTAGAAACGTCGGGGCTGCGAAACGCCGCGAACGTCATGAAAGTCCAGCGGGCCGGTGAAGCGATGTCGCTTCACCGGCCCAGGGAGCAAGCCTCAGTTGGTGCCTTCGAAGCCGTTGGCAAAGATCTCCGGCGGCAGCGGCTGCACTTCCAGGCTCACCGGCACTTCCACCAGCGGGTTGGCGGCATCGTTGCTGCGCACGCAAATCGTGGCTTCGACGGTTCCGGCCGCCAGACCCGTCGCATCAGCGGTCACGCCGACCGTGCTGGTCGCACCGGCGGCCGTGCTGCCGGAGGCCACCGACGTGCTCAGCCACGGGATGCTGGACGGGCTGTCGCAGACCGACGGCAGCGGGATGGTGATCGCCGCTCCAGTGCTGTCGAAGGCGATGCTGCGCAGCACCGCCGGATAGCCGGTCGTGCCGGTCGTGGTCAGACGGGCATAGCCGAAGTTCAGCTGTTGCGTGCTCGGGTTGATGAAACGGAAGCCCAGATAGCCATCCACGCCACCGGCCTGACGCCATGCCGCGGTGGCGGCCGACTGAGCGGACGCGCCGAAGGTGCTGTCGGGTCCAACCGTGTCGCCGGGCTGCAGCACGGTGTACAGCGTTCCGTTCCAGACGGCGCCGCCAAGCTGGCCCAGCTCGTTCACGTTCGGCCAGTAGAAGGCCATGTTGGGCGTGGCATAGACGTTGAGGTCGAACGGAGCCTCGAAGCAGCCGGCGCAGGTCTCGCCGTTGCCCCACTTGACGGAACCACCGTCAAAATCTGCCGGGAAGGTGAAGTTGATGTTGTCGAAGCGCACGATGTTGCCGCCCTCGACCGTGGACGCCTCGGTGATTTCCCAGTTCAGCGGCAGCAGAGTGCCATTGTTGGTGATGCCAAGGTTGTCCGTGGCGGTCGAACCCACGGTGGCCTGCAGGCTCAGCGAGGGCGGCGCCAGGGCGATGCTCGGCAGCTGGTCGTTGGTGACCACTTGCATGGACACCGGCACGACCGACAGCGTGCGCTCGGGGTCGTTGCTCTCAAGGCACAGCAGCGCATCGTACTGGCCCGGCGCAAGGCCGGTGGAGTCCGTGGTCACCTGCACGGTCGTGCTGGCGTTGCCCGCCACCGTACCGGACGCAGGCGCGACAGAGACCCAGGGCACCTCCGACGGCGCCAAGCAGTTGGTGCCGCCCGTGCCGGTAGCACGGATGCTCCAGTTGCGGCCAGGAACGAGGGAATCGATCAAAGACAGGGTAGCCGCTTCAGTCAGCACCGGCGGGTTCGGCGCGATACCGCCCGGGAAGTTGAACGCTGCCCAGGAGCGCTGCTGCGAGTTGCCCGCCGAATCACCGATCGCCACGCCGTAGCCAGCGCCCTGGGCGCCACCGCGTGCGGAGCGATTGACGACACCCACCAGAACATCACCGCTGGCAGCCGTGATCTCGACGCCCGCCGGCAGATTGACCGTCTTGAAGCCCACGCCCGCGGTGATCACCTGATCGGTCACCGAAGCGACCAGGGTGGCACCGTTGGTGGGATCGCGATCCGGGTCGATCCAGACGTGCACATCGAACAGGTCACCCGCCAGCACGTTGCCATTGCCTGGCGCGAAGCCCACCTGCACCTGCTGCAGGGTGAAGGGCACCTGCAAGAGGGTCGGCGAGAAGCGGTTGAACCAGGTCCACTGCTGGGTAGCAACGTTGATGATCGTGGCGATACCGCCGTCAACCTGCAGGTTGATCGGCTGGCTCACGCCACCGGACAGCGACTCGGGCTGTTTGTCTTCCAGATCCAGCACCACCGCTCGAGCGGGCGCTTCGGCGAAGCTGAAGGTCAGCGGCGCAGCCGTCGGGCTGGCATTGGTGATGGTGATCGGAAGCGTGCGGCTACCGCCCGCAACGACCACCGTGTCCAAGGCCTCCGGCGTGTACTGCAGGACCGGCGGCGTCTGCTCAAGACCGCGAATGGCCATCGGCCAATGCAGCTGCGGCGAAGCACCTCCGGCTTCGGTGAAGGTGACGGCACCAAAGTGGGTGACCGTGTTCTGGGTGCCGTTCGGCGTCACCGTGATGGTGATCGTGCGGGTCTCGGCCAAATCACCCGCGAACTCGAATGTCGTCGGGCTGACCTGGATGTCGAAGCTGCCGGTGTTCAGGCTCGCAGCAACCGTCCACGTCGAAGGCGTGCTCAGGGTGTTGCGCACGGTCCGCGTGAAGGTGCAGGTGGGCGAGCAGTCGAGGTTGCGCAGGGCCGGCAGGTTGAGCGTGCGAACGTCGCCGCCCGTCGCCGGATTGGCCGCCAGGAAGTTTGAGGTCGTCTCATCCATCACCAGGCCGGCGCGAGCCGCCTTGGTGAGGTCGACGCGGCCGCTGCCGACATCGTCGGCGTCCCAAGGCCCGCTGCTGGGCGTACCGTTGACGAAGTCCTTGGAGCCCGTGCGCTTGGCCGTCATCTGCAGCGCGGACTTGACTTCCTGCACGGTCCAGGTCGGGTGGATCTGGCGCACCAGGACCGCGGAACCCGCCACATGCGGGCTGGCCATCGAGGTGCCGCTCAGGTCACCGTAGGTGGGCTCGCTGGCCGGCGTGGCCAGCGCCGCGTAGATGCCCGTGCCCGGAGCAGCGATGTCCGGCTTCTGCAGGTGCTGCAGGGGCGAAGGCGTCGGGCCGCGCAGGCTGCTGGACGCGAGAATGTCGCCCGCGGCCGGATCCGAGGACGTCACCGACGTCGCGGAGATGGTGGCCTGAGCCCCCGCATTGGCGGTGACATGAGCGCGAATGGCCAAGCCGTCCGCGTTGAAGACCATGACTGCCGGAATCGAGGCCTCGGTACCACCCATCGCGATCGGCGGCTGACCGGGATTATTGTTGAAGATGATCGCGCCGATCGCACCTGCGGTCTGGGCGTTCGCGAGCTTCTCGGTGAAAGCGCAGGTGCCACGCGAGATCAGGGCGATCTTGCCAGTCATGCTGCCAGCGGGGAAACCGCCGCCGGCGTCGCAGCCGAGCTCGTTGCCGAGCGCCAGGCTGTCGGCGACTTCGGCGGTGACGTCCGCCGGAATGGTCATCAGCCCCTTGAGGCCGTAGACGTTCTGCGGGCCGTCCAGCGAGACACTGACAGGGTTGCTGGTGACGCGGTCGTGGGTGGTATTGGCCACCGCCATCACCCACGGGCCGCGGTGGTTCACCGCACCGATCGGGTTGGTGACCGTGGTATTGGTGTTGCCCGCCGCCGCCACCACCATGATGCCGGCGTTGACCAGGTCCAGCTTGGTGCGGTCGAAGTCGGTCCACGGCGAGGCGCCGCCCGAAATCGAATAGTTCATGACGTCCGCATCGCCATCCAGCAGCAGATGGTTCAGGCCTGCGGTCAGATCGGCACCGGGGCAGCTGCTGCCCGGGCAGACCTTGTACGAGCGGATGTGCGAGCAGGGCGCGATGCCTGCGATCGGGGCGACCGGTGCCGGGGTTGCGTCCAAACCCACGAAATTGCCGGCGGCGGTACTGGCCACGTGGGTGCCATGACCGTTCACGTCAGCGGGGTTTGGGCCGGCGCAGAGGCCGGAGGGGTCGGTTGCAGCGCAGTCGACCGCGCTGAGCAGCTTGTTCGGCACATCATTCTGGCCGAAACCGCACACTTCGGTTTCGTTGGTGAATGACGGATGCGAGGGAACCACACCCGAGTCGAGGATGGCGGTGATCATGCCCTGACCCAGAACCTCGGACCCGCCCGGCACGTTGGCACCACTCCAGATGGTGTTGGCGCCAATGAACTCAGGCGTGCTGCGCGTCTCCAGCTGGTACACCTGCTCGCGTTCGACCGCGACCACGCCCGGCAGGTCAAGGAGCTTCTGCGCCTCGGCGGGCGTCAAACGGGCGGCGACGCCGCTGTGGGTTGCCAGGTAGTAGTGGCTGGGCTGCAGGCCACGACCAAGGGCCGCCGACATCGACTCAAGGTGGACCCGCTGCTGGCTCTGAATCTCGCTCAGAATGGACTTCGAGGCATCCGAACGTGCGTCCAGCGCTTCACCGGCGGCGCGAGCGCGCTCCGCAAGCCCGGCCTCCGCGAACCGAATGAGATACACGAAGCGCCCGGAGGCGTCGGCCTCGGAGTACTGCGCTGGGACTTCCAGCAGGTTCTCGACCGGCAGCTCCGCGAACGCCGGCGCCGCAGCTGGCAGCAGGGCACACATCAGCGCGAGGCTGCGGATCCTGAGTTTGGGTGTGTTGGGTTTCATGCTGACTTCCTTGATTGCTGGATGTGCCCCCGGGCACGCGGGGACAGCTCGACGCGGGACGCTCGACACAGACTCTGGGCCGGGCGACCTTGAAGCACGCTGCAGGGATCCTCTGAAGGCTCCAGGACAGCGCAAGGGATCAGGAAACACGCACCCACGCCCGACCCCCTCAGGACCAAGGGAACCGTGCGGGTCTGGTTGATGGTGATTTCGGCAGCCTGCGCCACCCACCCCATGGTGTGGGACTGCTTGTCCCGCCCCCCTGGGATCGAAGTCCGGCCAAGTCTTCTACCTGACGAACCACGGAAACCCACAGCGCCCCCGCTGACGGAATCCTGCCCCTATGGCGCACTTGTCGCCATCGCGCAACCATAGGACAGCGATAGCGTTGCCGCAAGCTGCGTCGCACGCGTCATCGCATCAGTGAATGAGGCGCGAAGAATTCAGCACATGCCGGGGCCGCAGAAGCAGCGAACAGGCGTGTCTTCCTGCACTGGCACGCCACGAGCGGGCCTTGGACGGCCTGCCGGTCAATGCGCTGCTCGAACGCCCAGGAAGTCAGCGCGGGAGCACCACGATTCGCGGATCTCGTTCACCCCGATCCGCGTGGCAAAGGTGTCCCACGCAATTCTCTTGGTGGAACGTCGGGGACGGCCAAGACACGACCGTCCCCGACGTCGATGCCCGAACGCAACGGCGGGCAGCGGATAGTGGGCCCGCTTAGAACTGCAGGCTCCAGCTGTTCAACCTGCCGGTATCACCCGCCGCATTGTCGTTCACTCGCAGCTTCCAGGTGCCGTTGGCGACTTCGGAGGACGCGTTCACCGTGAAGGTCTGGATGATGTTGTCGGCGCTGCCGCCGCTGCGGTTGTGCAGCACGTAGACCGAGCCATCGGGGGCCACCAGATCGACCTTCAGGTCGCCCTTGTAGGTGTGGGTGATGTTCACCGCCACCTGCAGCGTGGACGGCGCGTTGCCGGTGCGGCCGCTGACCGTGATCGGGCTTTCGATGGTGCTGTTGTCGGCGATGGTGTAGGCCGAGGTGTTCTGGAAGAAGCTCGGCTGCGAGCCGCCGCCACCGGTGGCGTAGCTGCCGGTGAGGCTCACGCCGGAGAACGCCGAGTAGCCGCGCACCATGACGTGGTAGGTGCCGGCCTGCGGTGCCGCGAAGCTGCAGGACTCGGCATTGCCACCCAGGTAGGGACGGCAGTCGTAGGTGCTGGTGGTCGGTGCGCTGCCGAATCGCACGTAGAGGTCGGCATCGCCCGTGCCGCCGTTCATCGCGAAGCTCAGGTTGCTGGCGCCGGCCGGCACGCTCAGGGTGTAGCGCAGCTCGGCATTGGCCGCTCCGGCGAGGCCGGTCACCGGCACGCCGTTGCTGAGCGAGCCACTGGGCGGCGGGGGCGGCGGCGTGCTGCCGCTGCGGTAGCCGCCGATCGCGGTCTGGCCGCTGCTGCTCGGATCCAGCCAGTCGCGCAGACGGGTGGCCGCGCTGCCGCCACCGGTCCACGACACCGACAGACGGCCGTAGTAGTCGGACAGATCATTGCCACAGGCCGCCGAGCCGCCGTGCAGCTGACCGACCAGGCGCTTGTTCTGGTCCCACAGCCCCGAACCCGAGCTGCCGCCTTCGGTGGTGCCCTGGTCCCAGTCGATGACGCGCCAGTGGGTGCTGCCGCTGCCGCCACCGTAGGCCGAAATGCCCAGTGCCTGGTTCTCGACGGCGATGCGCTTCTCGTGGCCGGCTGGATGGTGGATGCCCACCGCCGAGCTCGGCGTCGCACCGCTCGCGTCCCAGCCGCTCCAGTAGGCGTCGGCGCCCGCGGGCACGTCGGTGTTGAGGCGCAGCAGGGCGAAGTCGCTGGCGGCATTGGTCGCGACCAGACTGGCGCCGGACTGGGTGTGGGTGGCGATGGTCTTCGACAGCGGCGTGCCCGAGGCGCTGGAGCCCGGCGTGCGGCAGGTGGAACTCTGGTAGTTCCAGTACACGACGACCGTCGAGGCCACCGTGCCGGTGCTGAGGCAGTGGTTGGCGGTCAGGAAGTACGGCACCGAGGTGCCGGCGGTGTTGGCCACCAGCGAGCCGGTGCAGACGTAGGAGCTGCCGCTCTGGCTGAAGGTGTAGTGGCCGACTGAATCGATCTGGTCATCCCAGCCGGTGCCGGCCGGGCAGGCGACGTCAACATTGCAGCTGCCGGACTTCTGCGCCGGCTCGACCGACTCGAACAGACCGCGGTAGCCGTGGGTGACCGAGGCCAGCTCGACCCGCGCCAGGTGGCGCTTGGCGCTGGGCACGTGCAGCTCGATCGAAACCTTCTCGCCGGCGATGTAGGGCGCCCAGTAGCCCTCGCCCCCGCTCAGGCTCTCGGCGGTGATCTTGCGCAGGTTGTCCGCGCCCTCACCGCGCAGGATCAGGGTCGCGCCTTCGGGCAACACCAGCCGGCTGAAGTGGAAGTCGAGCGTGCGTGCGCCCGGTGCGGCGATGTCCCAGCTGAAGCGGGCGATGCCGTCCTTGCCGACGTTCCAGCTCGCCTTGGACAGGCGGCGGCCATCGAAGCCGAAGCCCTTGACCGGAATCTGGATGCCGTAGCGGAAGGGGCCGCCGACGGACTTGGAATCCTCCATCTGCAGCTTGGCGAGGTCGGGCGCAGGCAGCAGGTGCAACTCACCGGCGGACGCGGCGAAAGGCAGGACGCAGAACAGCGCGGCGCTCAGGCGCCGGATCGAGTGATGCATTGGAACTCCCCGTTTGAGTGTGGTGGCGCTCTCCGGCGCCCGTTTGGAAGTGCTGGGCGCCTCCGGCGTCCGGCTCTGCAGTGCGGCGGATCCCCCGACCCGCGGTCTTGCATGCACGCAGGGGACCGACGCTAGCAGCGCGGGTCGGGCGCGGTGTTTGCGGTCGATCACAAAGCGCGTCCGCGTGTCGCTCTGCGAAGCGAATCACGGCCGGCGTTCCATCGAAACGGCCTGAATACGGGGCGGGGAGTCGAGGCAGAAGCGAAGGATCGCGCCCATCCATCCGCACGCACTGCGCGGCACCGGGGGCGCCCGAGGCGGGCGCGAGCGCATTGCTGCACCGCTTGACAGTTATCAAGTCGCGCCCCGGCGTGCCGACGCAGACTTGCCGCCACAAAACAAACCCACCCAAGAGGACAGCCCCATGAAGAAGTTCGTTGCCCCGCTGCTCACTGCTGCCGTACTCACCGCCACCGCCCTGCCCGCCCAGGCCGAGGACTGGTTCGTGCGCGTCGGCGCCGTGCAGGTGTCGCCGAAGTCCGACAACGGCACCCTCGCTGGCGGCGCGCTCAAGACCGACATCGACAGCAACACCCAGCTCGGCCTGATCCTCGGCCGCCACCTGACGCCAAACCTCGCCGTCGAACTGCTCGCCGCCACGCCTTTCTCGCACACCGCCAAGCTCAACGGCGCCAAAGCCGTCGACTTCAAGCACCTGCCGCCGACCGTCAGCCTGCAGTGGTACTTCAACCCGGAAGGCCGAGTGAATCCGTTCCTCGGCGCAGGTCTGAACTACACCTTCGTGTACGACGAAGAGGCCGTCGCCGGTGGCCCTGTGGCCGGCGCGAAGATCGGCCTCGACAACAGCTTCGGCCTGGCCGCCCAGGCGGGCCTGGTGTTCAAGATGAGCGACGCGATCGACCTGGTGTTCGACGCCCGCTGGATCGACATCGATTCCGACGTCAAGGTCAACGGCACCAAGGTCGGCACTGCAGTGGTCGATCCGCTCGTGGTCGGACTGACCTTGGGCTACCGCTTCTGAGTTCGCCCCGCGACAAACATCGTTGAGCCACCCCTAGCGGTGGCTGCGGCCTCAAGGCCGGCCCGCGATCCCTCACGGTCGCGGGTCGGCCTTCTCGTTCTCGGGATTCGGGATTCGGGATTCGGGATTCGGGATTCGGGATTCGGGAGCGTCCGCCACGCCGAAGCGGGAACTCAATCGCCCTGACGCACCCGCTTCGCGCGTGGATGCGCGGCATCGTAGACGCGGGCGAGATGCTGGAAATCGAGGTGGGTGTAGATCTGGGTGGTGGCGATGTCGGCATGGCCGAGCAACTCCTGCACGCCGCGCAGGTCGGCCGAGGATTCCAGCAGATGGCTGGCACAGGAATGCCGCAGCATGTGCGGATGCACCCGCTTCCACAGTCCCTGCTTCTGCGCGGCCAGCTTGATGCGCTGCTGCACCGTGCGCGGCGCGATGGCAGCTCCACCGCGGCCGCTGAACACCGGCGACTCGGGCGCGGCGCCCTGCACGGCGAGCGTGCGTAGCGCTTCCACGGCGTGGCGGCCCACCGGCACCAGCCGCGTCTTGCGGCCCTTGCCGAGGACGCGCGCGCTGCCCTCGCTCAAATCGAGATCGATCCAGCGCAGGCCGCACAGCTCGGACAGGCGCAGGCCGGAGGAATAGAACAGCTCCAGCATGGCGCGATCGCGCAGGCTGAGCGGGTCCTCGCCCTGCAGTTCGACCAAGGCCTGCGCTTCGTCGGCATCGAGCACCTGCGGCAGGCGACGCGGCGCCTTCGGGCCGCGCACGCCGGCGCTCGGGTCGCGATCGATGCGGCCGTGCTTCAGCAGGAAGCGGAACAGACCGCGACAGGCAGACAGACGCCGCTGCAGGCTCTTCGGCGACAGCCCGGAGCGATGCGCGGCGGCGAGGTACAGGCGCAGGGCTTCGGCGTCCAGCGCAGCGAAGTCGTCGACGCCGCGCTGCGCACACCAGGCCAGCAGGGTGTCGGCATCCGCGCGGTAGGCCTCAAGCGTGTGCGGCGAAGCGCCGCGCTCCACGCGCAGCGCACCCAGCCAGTCCTCGACCGCCTGCCGCAGCGCAGGTGCCGGCGAACGCACCGCCCCGCCGGCTGCGGTCGGCGCGCGCGCCATCAGGCCGGATGCCTCGACAGCGCGGCGGCGATCGCCTCGCCCATCATCCGCAGGAACAGCGTGCCCATGCCTGGGTAGAAGCGATTCGGCTCGCGCGAGCCGATCGCAAGCAGGCCGCGACCGGGCAGCGGGATCAACGCACAACTCTGCACCTGCGCGGCCTGCACGCCGAACAGGAACTCCATCTTCTGCGGCGCCAGCCGACCGCACAGAGGCTCGCCGCCACGCAGGAACTCGGCGAACTGGGCCAGCTCCGGCGACTGCGGCGGGCGCTCGATCAGCCACTCGGCGGCCGGCAGCTCGAAGCTCTGGCCGATCAGCAGCACCCGGACCAGCTCGCTGTGGAAGTCCTCGATCAGGCTGGCCACCATCGCCTGCAGGGCCGCCAGCGGCGTCGAGGCGCGCAGCAGGGCCAGGGTCAGCTGATGCGTGCGCAGGGTCAGGCGTTCGTTCTCCTGCGCCGTCGAATACAGCTCCTGCAGCCGGCGCGAGAGCTCGCGGTTCTTGTCGCGCAGCACGTCGAGCTGATACGCGGTCAGCGAGGTGGCCGCGCCGGACTCGCGCGGCACCGCCAGGCTCGCGGCAAGCTCGGGATGCGCCTGCAGGAATTCAGGATGCGCGCGCAGGTAGGCCGCCACGACCTCCGGTGCCAGTCGGGTATCGCTCATTCGCAGAACACTCCTTCGAAAACGAACACGGCCGGCCCGCGCATGCGCACCGCGTGGCCCGGGCCGGCCCAGTGGATCTGCAGCCGCCCGCCGGGCAGATCGACCGCTACGCCGTGCGCCGCATCGACGCGGCCGCGCGCATGCAGCACGGCCACCGCCGCACAGGCACCGCTGCCGCAGGCCTGGGTTTCGCCCACGCCACGCTCGTACACGCGCAGGCGGATGTGGCCTGGGTCCAGCACTTCGGCGAAGCCGACGTTGACGCTGTCGGGAAAGCGGCGATCGGCCTGGAGGGCTGCGCCGACGCCGGCGACCGCAGCACTGGCCACGTCGGCCACCTCGATCAGCGCGTGCGGATTGCCCATCGACACGCCGCGGTACTTGTAGACCTCACCGCCGAACTCAAGCACGCCGTCGGGCGCGCCCACCCCGCGCGCCGGCAGGGCCCGCGCGCGGAAGTCGGGCACGCCGAGGCTGACTTCGATGTCGTCCGGCGCGTGCACCTTCACATCGACTGGGCCGCCGGGGCTGTCCATGCGGAAGCTCGATCCCTCCACCATGCCGGCGCGCAGCGCCCAGGCCGCGACGCAGCGCGCGCCATTGCCGCATTGGCCCGCGGCGCTGCCATCGGTGTTCCAGATGCCGTAGTAGAGAGCCGAGCCCTCGCTGCGCGCGGGCTCGATGCTGAGCAGCTGGTCGAAGCCGACGCCGGTGCGGCGCTCGGCGATCCAGCGCCTCACCTCAGGTGAGAGCTCGGGCAGGCCAGCGCGCGCATCCAGCACGACGAAGTCGTTGCCGGCGCCGTGCATCTTGGTGAAGCGCAGGCCGCGCAGAGCGGCATGCGGATTCATCGCCCGGCCTCGTCCTTGTCCGTGGCCGCGTCGGAGGGCGCGGCCTGCTCGGCCGGCGGCTGCATCGGCGGCGGCGCGTCTTCGGGCAGCACCAGCGGGCCGCGATTACCGCAGGCAGCAATGAGCAAGGGAGCGCTCAGGGCGCAGGTCAGGGCGAGCAGTCGGAGTCGGTTCATGGCGCAGGAGTATAGGCGCGGCATCGGTCGCTCGCGCTCAGGCGTCATCGCGGCTCAAGTGCGCGATGCCCGCCGCCTGCCCTTCCCAGTCCTCGCGACCGTTGAAGGGCGTGGTGCGGATCGAAGCAATGGTGGCGGGGTCGAGGCAGCGCACATTGACGTCGAAACCGTCGGGGTTCGAACGCGGCACATACCAGCTCTTGATGCCGCAGGTGCGGCAGAAGAAGTGGCGCGCGGTGCCGGTGCCGAAGCGGTACTCGCTCATCGCTGCGGGATCCGTCAGCAGGCGGAAGCGACTGGCCGGCACGATCAGGTGCAGGAAGCCGGTCATCGCGCACAGCGAGCAGTTGCAGTCGACCGCTTCGATGTCGGCGGGCGCGTCCACTTCGAAGCGCACCGCGCCGCAGTGGCAGCCGCCGGTGTGGGTGATGAGGGCCTCGGACACGCGCTGTCTCCTTGTGAATTCAAGGCGCAGTCTAGCCGTGCGCAACCGCTGGGCGTGCCTGTTCAGTCCAGCAGATGCCGTAGCTCCGGAAGGTACTTCTCGGCCGAGCCGGTATTGACGATCACCACCCGCTCGCCGCGCTTCAGCAGACCGCGATCCAGCAGCTGCGGAATCGCCGCCGCACAGGCCGCGCCCTCGGGGCTGATCCACAGGCGATCGCGGCGCCAGATGCACTGCAGCTCGGCGGCGGTATCCGCTTCGCTGACCGCGAGTGCCGCACCGTTCGAGGCGCGAAGGATCTCCAGCACGCGGAAGTGGCCCACGCCGCCCGGCACGTTCAGGCCGGTCGACAGCGTGTGGCCCGCCTCGACCGGCGTGGTGTCGGGCGCGCCCGACTCGAAGGCGCGCACCAGCGGCGGGGTGACTTCGCTCTGCACGCAGTACATGCGCGGGCGCTGGCCGTCGATCACGCCCAGCGCTTCCAGTTCGGCCCAGGCCTTCCACATGCCGAGCACGCCGGTGCCGCCGCCGGTGGGATAGATCACCGCGTCCGGCAGCTGCCAGCGAGTCTCGCCGTACAGCGGCTCGGCCAACTCCAGGCCCAAGCTCTTCTTGCCCTCGATGCGCCAGCCGGGCTCCTGGAAGGTCGCGACCAGAAAGAAGCCCTGCGGAACGATCTCGGCCTTGAGAAACGCACCGGCCTCGCGGATCGTCGGCCCGACCAGGCTCAGATGCACGCGACCCGGATGCTTCACTGCCGCCGCGGCGACGCTGCCGAGGATGGGCAGGGGCGTGTCCGGCGGCATCGCCACATGCACCTCGATGCCGGCTTCAAGCGCGTAGCGCACCAGCGAATCGCCGGCATTGCCCTGGGTCGGCACCGCGAGCCTGGTCAGACCCAGCCGCCGCGCCTGCGCCACCACCATGGCCATGCCGCGGTCCTTGAAGCTCTGGGTCGGGTTGGCGCCGTAGCCGGGCGCTGCGCGGCCTTCCTCCTTCAGCTGCAGCGCGATGCCTGCGGCATCTGCCTCCGGATGGGCGAAGGGCAGCAGCGGCGTCGCCCCCTCGCCCAGACTGAGGATGTGCCGGGCATCGGCCGGGTCCTTGATGTCCAGCGCCATCAGCCCGCCGAAGCGCCACATATCGCGGCGCTGCGGTCGATACCAGGCACGGTCGGGCTGCTCGAAGGCCAGCCGTTCCAGATCCAGCACCATCTCGACCGGCCGGCCATCGACCGGGTCGAGGTTCATCGGCACATCGGCGGAGTACTCGCGGCCGGAAGCGAGGCCGCGCAGGCAGCGGACGTAGGACATTGGAGAGCCGGGATTCGGGATTGGGGATTCGGTAGCCGAAGCCGGTAGTGTGCAGGGTGCGGCTCAGCTTGGAACCAAAGCGGAATGCCGCTTGCTCATCCTTTGGGCCGGGATGTCGCAAGGCAGGCGGGAGATGTACGCCAGCGCCCTCTCACCGCGCTCGTTGTTTGGACCGGCTCGCGGATGACGGCGGCCTGCCCCCTGCAGCGGCCGCGTCGCACCCGCAGGTTGAGTCAGGCGCAGCGCGGCCCAACCTGCCCCCCTCAGCGCAACAGCAGCACCGGGATCTGGCACGCGCGCAGCAGGGCGGTGGTGGTGGAGCCGACGAAAAGCTGGCGGATGCGCGAGTGGCCGTAGGCTCCCATTACCAGCAGGTCGATCGCCTGCGCGCGCACGGCCTCGGCCAGAACGGCTTCCGGATGACCCGGCGTAATCGCCGCATCGACTTCAAAACCCGCCGCCTGCAGACGCGCGCCGGCATCCGACAGCGCACGCTGTAGCGACTCGCTGGCCTCACCCGCGACCTGCAGCACGATCGGCAGGCCGCGAAGCAAGGGGCTTGCGGCCAGCATCTCGACGCCCTTCAGCACGGTCGGGCTGCCATCAAAGGCCAGCATCACCCGCGCGATCGGCCTGAAGGCGCGCGATGCCACCAGCAGCGGATGACGCACCGCGCGCACCACACGCTCCAGATGGCCGCCGAGGTGGCCCTTGGCGAAGTCAGCGTGCTCGCCGCGCTTGCCCAGTACGAACAGGCGCACGCCGGGTTCCAGCTCGACCAGGGCATCCAGCAGGTGGTCATGGCGCAGTCGCGTTTCGGCCACCTTGGCGCCGGCGGCCCGCGCGCGCTCGGCGGCGGCCTGCAGCAGCACGCGGCCGCGCTCGCGGTTGAGGCGGCTGCGCTGGGCGTCAGCCTCGGTCAGCTCCTTCAGCAGGGTCTCCTGCGCGCCCAGCACCAGGCTGCCGCTCATGTCGGTCAGCGCGGGCGGCTGCTCCTCGCGATCCAGCACGTGCAGGAAATCGACTGACGCGCCAAGGCGAGCCGCGGCCCAGGCGGCGTGATCAGTCACGCTGGCGCCGTAGAGCGAAGCATCCACGGCAGCCAGCACGCGGCCTTCGGCATTCGGTAGAACGGTCGTGTTCATGCGGTCCTTGCTCAGTGGCCCATCAGTTTTTCGACGGCATCGGGCTTGTCATGCACGCCCAGCCGCTCCACCAGGGTGGCGCTGGCCTCGTTCAGGCCAAGGATCTCCACCTCGACACCCTCACGGCGGAACTTGATCACCACCTTGTCGAGCGCGCCCACGGCCGTCAAATCCCAGAAGTGCGCGCGGCTGACGTCGATGCGTACGCGGTCTAGGGCTTCCTTGAAGTCGAAGCCGGCGAGGAAGCGCTCGGCCGAGGCGAAGAACACCTGGCCGGTCACCACGTACTCGCGAACCTTGCCGTCCTCGATAGACGTGGAGCCAACGTGCAGCACAGTCGATACGCGGCGAGCGAAGAACAGCGCCGACAGCAGCACGCCGGTCAGCACACCCTTGGCCAGGTCGTGGGTGAACACGGTGACCAGCACGGTGGCGATCATCACGATGCTGCTGCTCTTGGGGAGGCTGCCCATGTCGCGGATCGCGCCCCAGTTGAAGGTGCCGATCGAGACCATGATCATCACTGCCACCAGCGCCGCCATCGGGATCAGGCTCACCCACTCGCTGGCAAATACCACCATCAGCAGCAGATAGACGCCCGCCGCGAGCGAGGACAGCCGACCGCGGCCACCGGATTTCACGTTGATCACCGACTGCCCGATCATCGCGCAGCCGGCCATGCCGCCGAACAGGCCGGCGACGATGTTGGCGACACCCTGTCCCGTGGATTCGCGGTTCTTGTCGCTGGGCGTATCGGTGAGGTCATCGACGATCTGTGCGGTCAGCAGCGACTCCAGCAGGCCGACCACGGTCAGCGTCAGCGACACCGGCAGGAGGATCCACAGGGTCTCAAGATTCAGCGGCACGTCCGGCAGCAGGAATACCGGCAGGCTGTCGGGCAGTGCGCCCATGTCGCCAACGGTGCGCACCTCGATGCCCAGCGCGAGCGTTGCCGCGGTCAGCACCACGATGGTCACCAGCGGCGAGGGAATCGCGCGGGTCAACAGCGGCAGCAGGTAGATGATGCCGAGCCCGATCGCCACCAGCAGGTAGACCATCGCCGGCACGCCGATCAGCTCGGGCAGCTGGGCCATGAAGATCAGGATCGCCAGCGCGTTGACGAAGCCGGTGATCACCGAGCGCGAGACGAAGCGCATCAGCTGCGCCAGCTTCGCCCAGCCGGCCAGGATCTGCAGCAGGCCGGTGAGCAGGGTGGCGGCCAGCAGGTACTGCAGGCCGTGGTCCTTGACCAGATCCACCATCACCAGGGCCATCGCGCCGGTGGCGGCCGAGATCATGCCGGGCCGGCCGCCGGCAAAGGCGATGACCACGGCGATGCAGAACGAGGCATACAGGCCGACCTTGGGATCGACGCCGGCGATGATCGAGAACGCGATCGCTTCGGGAATGAGGGCGAGCGCGACCACGAGCCCGGCGAGCAGATCGCCGCGCACGTTGCCGAACCACTCCTCGCGGAGACGGGGCAGGGTTTTCAAGACGGAACTCCAGGCGGCTGCGAGCGCAACCGGCACACAGACAGAACGAACGGCCGCGAGCGCGGCAGGCGGTAGGTGCGGGCATCAAGCCCGGCGGGGCCTGCAGCGTTTCAGGGTGGCGTCATGAGGCGGGATCGGGCAGCGGAGCGCAGTGGCGGACACACACGGCGCGGGCGCGCAGTTTAGGCGCGGGTGCTGCGATGCACAAGGAGCCGACGCGCCGCGGCCATTCAATGCCTGCGCGTGAGCAGCGCGTGTGCGCCCTTGATGGGCGCTTGCCAGCCAGCGACCGCACGCTGCGCCCAGTGCCTGCCCAGGCCCTTCCCGGCCATCACTTCCGGCGGCACGCTGATCTGCTTGCGCATCGTACGGGCCCGGAGCCTGCGACCTGTCTTGTCGGCCGTGGCGCGGGCATTCCTTCGCTGGGCTCACACCCCAGAGCGTCGAGGGCGCAGCCCCCTAGGTTGGACCAAGCGCACCGCGGCCCAACATCGCGAGCACCCGCCTCGACGAAGCCCGAAGCCCCGCGCCGTTGGGACGCGCCTGCGGCTTGTCCCAACCTACGAACCCGCGATGCCGAGCCTGGGGCTGACCAACCCGGCGCCCAGCCGTGGCATCCTCGCCGCTTCCCCTTCGATGCCCTTCCGACCTCCTGCATGAGCGCCGATACGCACGCCTTCGATCTCGCCGCGGTCGAGGCTTTCATCGCCAAGTGGAACGGCGTCAATGCCTCCGAGCTGTCGACCTCGCAGAGCTTTCTGATCGACCTCTGCCACCTGCTCGGCGTCGACACCCCGCACCCCACGGCCGAGCAGGACTACATGTTCGAGCGGCCGATCAGCTTCAGCCACGGCGATGGCAGCAACAGCGCCGGGCGCATCGACCTGTATCGCCGCGGCGCCTTCGTGCTGGAGTCGAAGAAGCTGCGTAGTGCGCTCTCGCCCAAGGGCTTCGACCATGCGCTTCTGCGCGCGCGCAGCCAGGCTGAGGCCTATGCCCGAGCCCTGCCGGCCAGCGAGGGCCGCCCGCCCTTCGTGCTGGTGGTCGATGTGGGCCAGCGCATCGAGCTGTACAGCGAGTTCTCGCGCTCGGGCGCCACCTACACGCCCTTCCCCGATCCGCGCAGCCACCGCATCGCGCTCACCGATCTGCGCCGGCCGGAGTTGCTCGCACGCCTGCGCCGCATCTGGCTGGACCCGATGGGGCTGGACCCCTCGCGCGAGTCCGCCCGCGTCACCCGCGAGATCGCCGCCAAGCTGGCCAAGCTCGCGCGCAGCCTGGAAGCCAGCGGCCACCCGGCCGAAGCCGTCGCCCAGTTCCTGATGCGCTGCCTGTTCACCATGTTTGCCGAGGACGTGCGCCTGCTGCCGGCCGAGAGCTTCCGCAACCTGCTGCGCAGCCATGTCGAACGCCCCGAGACTGCCATGCGCATGCTCGCCCAGCTCTGGCGCGACATGGACAGCGGCGGCTTCTCGCCCGCGCTCGCCGCCGACGTGCTGCACTTCAACGGCAAGCTGTTCAAGGACCCGACCACACTGCCGCTCGACCGGACCCAGATCGAGCTGCTGATCGAAGCCGCGCGCGCCGACTGGCGCTATGTCGAACCGGCCATCTTCGGCACCCTGCTGGAGCGCGCGCTCGACCCCACCGAGCGCCACAAGCTCGGCGCCCACTACACCCCGCGCGCCTATGTCGAGCGCCTGGTGCTGCCCACCGTCATCGAGCCCCTGCGCGAGGAGTGGGCCATCGCCCGCGCCGCCTCCGGCATGCACGCGCAGGAGGCCGCCGAGCTGGGCGAACGCCTGCTGGCAATGGGCCTGAAGCCGCGCCAGTTCGACGCGCTGAAGCGCCAGCAGAGCGCCGCGATGGATGCCGCAGCCGCCGAACTGCGCGCCTTCCACCACCGCCTGTGCAGCGTGCGCGTGCTCGACCCCGCCTGTGGCAGCGGCAACTTTCTGTACGTCACGCTCGAGCACCTGAAGCGCCTCGAAGGCGAAGTGCTGAACGCACTCGACGATTTCGGCGACCGCCAGACCGGGCTGGCCCTGGGCAGCGAACGCGCCGACGCCGCAGCCGGTGATCCGCGACTTCCGCACCATCGAGAACCGCGACGCCGTGCTGGCCTACGACCGCGTCGACTACGCCCGCGATGCGAACGGCGAAGTGCAGACCCGCTGGGACGGCCGCACGCTGAAGCCCTCGCCGGTCACCGGCGAAAACGTGCCCAACGACAGCGCGCGCGTGCCGATCGAGGTCTACGTGAACCCGCGCAAGGCGGCGTGGCCGGAAGCGGATTTTGTGGTGGGGAATCCGCCGTTCATCGGCAACAAGCGCATGCGCCTCGCCCTGGGCGATGGCTATGTCGAAGCCCTGCGTGCGGCCTGGAACGATGTGCCGGAGTCGGCCGATCTGGTCATGTACTGGTGGCATCACGCCGCCCAGCTCACGCGTCGCGGTGCGCTCAAGCGCTTCGGCCTGATCACCACCAACTCGATCCGGCAGGCCTTCAACCGCAAGATCATCGAAGCGGCGCTGGCCGAGCCCAGCGGCAAGAGCAAAGGCAGCGAGCAGGCGATCTCGCTGGTGTTCGCGATTCCGGACCATCCGTGGGTGGATACGGCCGATGGCGCTGCGGTGAGAATTGCCATGACTACGGGCGACGCCGCTGGCCGCGCGTCGGGCCGCCTGCTGGAGGTTCAGAGGGAGTCCGAGGGAGATGATGGCGAGGTGTTGGTCAACCTCCGCGAGACGATGGGCGCGTTGCAGGCTGACTTGCGATGTGGGGCGGAGCTGTCGAACGCGCTGCCGCTGCAAGCAAACAAGGGGCTCGCCTACATGGGCATGATCCCGCTGGGCGAAGGATTCTGGATCGATAGCGATCGCGCCAAAGCGTTGATGGATGAAGATGGCCCCGAACTTGCCCCGCACGTCCGCGAGTACAGGAACGGGCGCGACGTGCTGTACGCACCTCGCGGAATCTTTGCGCTCGACTTCTTCGGGCTTGATGAGCAGACCCTGCGCCAGCGGTTTCCAGCCAGCTATCAGTGGCTGTTGGAGCGGGCCAAGCCCGCGCGCGCGAACGACAAGAGGAAGTCCTACCGCGACTACTGGTGGTACTTCGCGGAAGCGCGGCCTGCACTGCGGAATGCCATCGCTGACTTGCCTCGATACATCGGCACTACTGAGACCGCAAAGCATCGAATCTTCGTCTTCATCGACTCATCGGTCTTGCCGGATCAGAAGGTGAGAGTTATTGCCCTTGCTGGATCTGAAAGTCTTGCAGTGCTCTCCTCTGCGGTTCACGTCGGCTGGTCTCTCAAGACTGGTGGGACGCTTGAGGACCGCCCGGTCTACAACGGCTCGCGCTGCTTCGACCCCTTCCCCTTCCCCACCCCCACCGAAGCCCAAGCCGAACGCATCCGTACACTCGCCGAACAGCTCGACGCCCACCGCAAGCGTCAGCAGGCCGCCCATCCCGGCCTCACCCTGACCGGCATGTACAACGTGCTGGAGGCCCTGCGCGAAGGCCGCGAGCTCAGCGCCAAGGAGCGCGGCATCCACGGCGAGGGCCTGGTCAGCGTGCTGCGGCAGATCCACGATGAACTCGACGCCGCCGTGCTTGAGGCCTACGGCTGGGCCGACCTGCTGCCCGACCTGCGCATCGCCCACGGCAATGAGTCCGCGCCCAGCGGCGATAGCCGCGTCGAGGCGCGTCGCCGCTTCGATGAAGCCGTGCTCGAACGCCTGGTCGCCCTGAACGCCGAACGCGCCGCCGAAGAAGCCCGCGGCCTGATCCGCTGGCTGCGCCCCGAGTACCAGAACCCGGACCACCGCAACCCGACCGCGCACAGCGCCAGCGCGCGCCCTGCCCATACCGGGGCCAGCGCCAACGCCAGCATCGACGCTGCGGCCGACCGCGCAACGCACATCGCAGCGCACGCGCAGGCCGAAGACGCGCAGCACACTGGCACCCAGGCCAGCCTGCTGCCGGCGCCAGCGGACGACGCCGATGGCGAGGCCAGCAGCGACGAAGACGCCGCCACCGACAGCGCCACCCCATCGATCACGCCCCTCAAGGCCCAGCCCTGGCCCCGCGACACCGTCGACCAGATCCGCGCCATCGCCGACCTGCTGCTCGCCGCCCCCGCCCCGCTGACCCTCGACCAGATCGCCGCCCACTTCAGCAGCCGCGGCCCCTGGAAAAACCGCCTGCCCCAGCTGATCGACATGCTGCTGGCGCTGGGCCGCGCCGAGGCCAAGGACGAGGGCTATGTGGGGCGGCGGTGAGGCGATGCGCACCGGGGCGCATGTCTTGCACCGATTGGCGCAGACTGCTGCCCGTGCAGACAAACGTCATCGCCCATGACCTCGCTGACCTCACGTCCAACCGAGCTGATCGAGGCGAGCCCACGGGTATTGCTGGGGCTGATGGGCGGTGTGCTGTTGCTCTCGCTGCTGTCGCTGGAGCTGAGTCGCAGGGAGGCCGGCATCGCCACCGTCTGGCTGAGCAACGGTTTCGCCGTGGGCGTTCTGATCTGGCTGAAGGATCTGTGGCGCCCCCGCGTATGGTTCGCAGTCGCACTCGGGCTGCTGCTGGCGCGGTGGCTGGCGGGTGACAGTGCCGGGCGGGTCCTGCTGATTTCCAGCTTGAACCTGCTTGAAATCGCACCCGTGGTCGCGGCGCTACGGCGGCGAAGCGTCGGTCTGAGTGATCCTGGCGGGCTGATCCTCAACGCCCGTCGAGGCGCCATCGCCGGCCTGCTGTCCTGTGCGGCGGTGGCGCCGCTCTTCAGCCTGACGCTCAGCCTGCTTGGCGAACAGCGGGTCAGCTTTGCCAGCGCGAGCGCGGTGGTTTTCAGTGCGCATGCGGTGGGTCTGGTGACAGCGGCCAGCCTGGTCAGCGCGATGATCGCCCTGCGCGGCCGATTGCTGGGGCGCGCCGGACGTCGCAGTGCCTTTGCCCTGCGCTGGCTGCTGCTGATGACGACGCTGGTGGCCGTGCTGGCGCAGCAGACCTATCCCCTGCTTTTCCTGCCGCTGCTACCGCTGGCCTGGTTGGCGTTCGGGCACGGCGTGGCCGGTGCCGTCATGGGCGTGCTGGGCATTGCAGTAGCGGCGAGCGCAGCGTCGATCCTGCGGCTGGGTCCATTTCAGCTGGTGCCGGAATCGGAGTTCCTGTGGCGCAGTCTGTTGCCCCAGATCTATGTGCTGGCGGCCTGCGGGCTGGCGCTGCCGCTCGGGCTGATGGTGACCGAGCGGCGTCGGCTGCTGGAGGCCTTGCGCGGTCGCGAGCAGCTGTATCGCACCTTGGCCGAGCGCACTCGCGACCTTGTGGTGCGCATCGGTCCGGATGGCGGTCGACGCTACGTGTCGCCCTCGAGCCTGAGCCTGCTGGGCTACTCGCCCGAGACCCTGCTGCAGCCGCGCTGGGAGCTGGTGCATCCCGAGGACCAGCCGAAGCTGCGAGACCTGCTGGGCAGGCTCTTCAGCGAGGGCGGCACGGCGCAGGTCGAGTTCCGTATCCGCCATGAGCAGGGGCACTGGGTCTGGCTGGAAGCGTTGGCCGAGCGCGTGCCCGACGCGTCGGGCGAGGGCTGGGAGGTGGTGTATTCCGGCCGCGACATCAGCGCACGCATCGAAGCCGAAGCGGCCTTGAAGGCCCAGGCGCGAACCGATCCGCTGACCGGCCTCGCCAACCGCCGCGAGTTCGAGGAGCGGCTTGATCGCGCGCTGGCGCGTGCACGCCGCTACGGTGAGCCGCTGGCCGTGCTGGCGCTGGATCTGGACCACTTCAAGCAGATCAACGACAGCCTGGGCCACGCTGCCGGCGACACCGCCCTGTTCGAGTTCGGACAGCGCATCCGGGACTCGGTGTACGAGGTGGATCTGGTGGCGCGCCTGGGAGGCGATGAGTTCGTGGTCTTGATGGAACATGTGAGCGCACCTGAAAACTGCGAGGCGGCCGCTCAGAAACTGCTGCAGCGTATGGCGGAACCGGTGCGACTGGGGCCGGTGGAGCGCCGGATGGGCACCAGTATCGGCATTGCCTATAGCGAGAAGGGAGACACCCATGCGCTCGAGCTGTTGGCCACCGCTGATGCGGCACTGTATGAATGCAAGCGCGGCGGCCGCGGCCGCTATGTCCTGCTTAACGTTGAGTCGAAGCCCGACGCTCTCGGTCAAGAGTGAGTGCTGGCGGCAGAGGCCGCTCGCATCGAGGCCTCGAATGCTCAGACTCCGGTCACTCGTGTCGCGTACCGGGATGGCGTCGCCCGGATATTCGATTACGCCGCGCCGGCACACCTATGCCTCCGAGGAGCCATCCCCCATGCGCCTGCTACCCACCCTCGCCCTAGCCCTGCTGCTCTCGCCCTCCGCGCGCGCAGCTTTCGATGTGGAAACGCTGTCCACGGCCGTGGATGCCAAGGTCGTCGAGTGGCGCCGCGACATCCATCAACACCCCGAGCTCGGCAACCGCGAGTTCCGCAACTCGGCAAAGGTCGCCGAGCATCTGCGCGCTTTGGGCATCGAGGTGCGCACCGGCATCGCCCACACCGGCGTGGTCGGCCTGCTGCGTGGTGGAAGGCCGGGCCCGAAGATCGCGCTGCGTGCCGACATGGATGCGCTGCCGGTCACCGAGGCCACCGGCCTGCCCTTCGCCAGCACGGTCACCGCCGAGTACAACGGCCAGACCACCGGCGTGATGCACGCCTGCGGGCACGATGCCCACGTCGCCATCCTGATGGGCGTGGCCGAGGCGCTGGCGAGCGTGCGCGAGGAACTGCCGGGCGAGGTGATGTTCCTTTTCCAGCCGGCCGAGGAAGGCCCGCCGCCGGGCGAGACCGGTGGCGCAAAGCAGATGCTGGCCGAGGGCGTGTTCGACGACTTCGAACCCGAGGCGGTGTTCGGCCTGCACGTGTGGGCGCAGCTGCCGGTCGGCACGATTGGTTTTCGCGGCGGGCCGATGATGGCCAGCGCCGACCGCTGGGTGCTGAAGGTGCGCGGCAAGCAGACCCACGCCTCGCGGCCCTGGGGCGGCGTCGATCCGATCACCATCGCCGCGCAGGCGCTGATCGCCAGCCAGAGCATCATCGCCCGCCAGATCGACATCACCAGTTCGCCGGTGGTGCTCACCGCTGGCGCGGTGCGCGGCGGTATCCGCTTCAACATCATTCCCGAGACGGCGGAGATGGAGGGCACCCTGCGCACCTTCGACATGGACGTGCGCGCGGACGTGATCAATCGCTTCGAGCGCACCGCGAAAGCGATCGCCGAAGCCGCCGGCGGCGAGGCGGAGCTCATCGTCGAGAACACCGCGCCGGTCACCGCCAACGCGCTTGCGCTCACCCAGCGCGTGCGGCCGTGGCTGCGCGAGCTGATGGGCGCCGAGCAGGTGAAGGAGATGCCGCTGCAGACGGTGGCCGAGGACTTCTCCGAGTTCGCCAACCGCGCGCCGGGCTTCCTGTTCTTCGTCGGCAGCACCGGCCCGGAGATCCACCCGGCGCGCGCGCCCAACAATCATTCGCCCGAGTTCCTGCTGCACGAGGACGCCTTGCGCCACGGCACGCGGGCGATGCTGACGCTGGCGCTGGGCGTGCTGGAGGGGCGCTGACACGCACAGTCAGGGCAGTCGGACAGAAGCGCCGGTTTTTTGGCGCACGGTGTCGCCGGTAGATTGACTCCCCAGCCGGCAGGCCTGCGCAGAGCCCTCCAAGGGCGCGGCACGCCGCTTGCAGCCCGGGCGTCCAGACCCCTCTGGAGACGCCCATGGCTGCCAAGCCTTCCGCCAAGCCCGCCGCCGCACCCGCAGCGGCCGCCGAAGCCCCGAAGAAGGGCTTCCCCGTCATGCTGGTGCTGATCGTGCTGCTGGCGGGTCTGGGCGCGGGCGGAGCCGCGGCGTTCTTCCTGCTGCCCAAGCCCGCCGGCGATGCGGCCTCCGCCGAGCCGGCAAAGCCGGCACGCAAGCCCGTCGATGCCGGCGCCCCAGCGCAGTACGTGCCGCTGCAGCCGGCCTTCGTGGTCAACCTCGCCGACGAGGGCAGCACGCGCTACCTGCAGACCGAGGTCCAGCTGAGCTCGCGCGATCCGCAGGTGATCGCCGACATCGGCACCCACAGCCCGGCCATCCGCAACGCCCTGTTGATGCTGTTCGCCAAGAAGACCCAGGGCGAACTGCGTTCGGTCGAGGGCCGCGAGCAGTTGCAGAAGGACGCGCTCGCCGAGGTCAACCGCGTGCTGAAAGCGGAGACCGGCTACGAGGGCGTCGACGCGCTGTTCTTCACCAGCTTCGTGACCCAGTAAGCGCCGGCCCGTGAACAGGGACATCCTCAGCCAGGACGAGATCGATGCCCTGCTGCACGGCGTCGACGCCGGCGTGGTTTCGACCGAGCCGGAATTCGCGCCCGGCGAGGCGCGTCCCTACGACTTCGCCACCCAGGACCGCATCGTCCGCGGGCGCATGCCCACCCTGGAGATGGTCAACGAGCGCTTCGCCCGCCTGATCCGCATCGGCATCTTCAACCTGCTGCGGCGCTCGCCCGAAATTTCGGTGCGCGGCATCGAGATGCTCAAGTTCGCCGAATACACGCATGGCCTGTTCGTGCCGACCAACATCAACCTGATCAAGGTCAAGCCGCTGCGCGGCACCGCGCTGGTGATCTTCGAACCGAAGCTGGTGTTCGCCGTGGTCGACACCTTCTTCGGTGGCGGCGGTCGCTTCCACGCCAAGATCGAAGGCCGCGAGTTCACCGCCACCGAGATGCGGGTCATCCAGCTGCTGCTGGAGCAGGTGTTCCGCGACCTGGTGGAGTCCTGGGCGCCCGTGCTCAAGCTCGAGTTCGAGTACGTCAACTCCGAGGTCAATCCGCACTTCGCGAACATCCTGACCCCGCGCGAGTACATCGTGGTCTCACGCTTCTCGGTCGAGCTCGAAGGCGTGGTGGCCGACATCCACATCAGCTACCCCTACGGCATGCTGGAGCCGCTGCGCGAGCAGCTCGATGCCGGCCTGCAGAGCGATCGCGCCGAGCGCGATGAGCGCTGGGTCACCGAGATGCGCGCGCAGATCAACGACACCGAGGTCGAGATCAGCAGCGTGCTGACCCGCAAGACGCTGGCCCTGCGCGACCTGCTGAACCTGAAGCCGGGCGACATCCTGCCGATCGAGATGCCCAAGCAGCTCGACCTGCTGGTCGAGAACGTGCCCGTGTTCCGCGGCGAATTCGGCGCCCATGGCGGCAAGCGCGCAGTGAAGATCACCGAAGTGCGTCCTCCCAGCATTCCCTTCAGCACCGCTCTGCAGAGGCCTCAGCCATGAGCAGCAATTCCGATGCTTTGGGCGCCACCGCGGCGCAGTTCAGCACGCTGTCGCCGGAGGGCGCGGGCGGCGAGCTCAACCTCGACGTGCTACTGGACGTGCCGGTCACCCTGCAGCTTGAGGTCGGCCGCGCGCGCGTGCCGATCCGCAACCTGCTGCAGCTGAACCCCGGCTCGGTGATCGAACTCGAGCGCGGCGCCGCCGAACCACTGGACGTCTACGTCAACGGCACCCTGATCGCCCACGGCGAAGTGGTGGTGGTGAACGATCGCTTCGGCGTGCGCCTGACCGATGTGGTCAGCCCCGCCGAACGCCTGCGCCGACTGCGCTGAGCGCCGCATGCCCCTACCTTTCGCCAGCCTGATCGCCAGCACCGTCGCGGCCACTGCGAGCACGGCGCCGGTGTCCGCGGCCACACCCGTCGCGAGCTTCGGCACCCTGGTCGGCATGGCCGGCTCGCTGCTGCTTGTGATCGGCCTGATCCTGCTCTGCGCCTGGCTGCTGAAGCGCATGGGCAGCCTGCAGGCCGGCGGCAGCGGCGTGCTCAAGCTGCGCGCCAGCCTCGCCGTCGGCATGAAAGAGCGCGTGGTGCTGATCGAGGCCGCGGGCGAAACCCTGCTGCTCGGCGTCAGCCCCGGCGGCGTTACCTGCCTGCACCGTTTCGACGCGCCCGTGCCCAGCGAAGCGGCCGCGCCCGGCGCCTTCGCGCAACTGCTGCACAAGCAGCTCGGCCTGGGGCCGCGCGCATGAGCGCCGCTGCCGTGCCGAGCCTGCTGCGGGCACTGCTCGCCCTGTTGATGATCCTCGCGGGCGCCGATGTTTCGGCTGCGCCGGCCGCGGTCACGCTGCCGCCGATGCCGGAGGTCACCGTCGCCACCGTCGGCACGCAGACGGTCAGCCTGCCGCTGCAGATCCTGGCGCTGATGACGGTCATCACCCTGCTGCCCGGCATCCTGCTGGCGATGACCGCCTTCACCCGCATCATCGTGGTGCTGGCCCTGCTGCGGCAGGCGCTGGGCACCGGCCAGACGCCGTCCAACCAGATCCTGCTGGCGCTGGCGCTGTTCATCACCGCCCTGGTGATGGCGCCGGTCATCGACGCCTCCTGGGCCCAGGGCATCCGCCCCTATCTCGATGGCCAGCTCGGCTTCGAGGCCGCACTGACCGCCACGCTGGGGCCGATCCGCGAGTTCATGTTCGCGCAGATCCGCGAAGCCGACCTGATGCTGTTCGCCGGCATGAGCGGCAGCACCGGCTATGCCTCGCCCGACGAAGTGCCCTTCACCGTGCTGATGGCGAGTTTCCTCACCAGCGAGCTGAAGACCGCCTTCCAGATTGGCTTCTTCCTGTTCGTGCCCTTCGTGATCATCGACCTGGTGATCGCCAGCGTGCTGATGTCGATGGGCATGATGATGCTCTCGCCGATGCTGATCTCGGCGCCCTTCAAGATCCTGCTGTTCGTGCTGGTCGACGGCTGGTCGCTGGTGGTCGGCACGCTCGCTGCTTCTTTCGTGACCACATGACGCCCGATACCGTCATGTCCGAGCTGCAGGCCGCGCTCAGCATGGGCCTGCTGGTCGCCATGCCGCTGCTCGGCGTGGCGCTGTTGATCGGCGTGGCGATCGGCCTGCTGCAGGCCGCCACCCAGGTCAACGAGCCGAGCATCGCCTTCATCGGCAAGGTCTTTACCATGGCGGCCGTGCTGGCCATCGGCGGCGGCTGGATGCTGAACCAGCTGGTGCAGTTCACCATCGGGCTCTACCAGCGCATTCCTTCGATGCTCGGTTGACCGCATGGACGGCGCCACCGCCATCAGCCTCGAAGGCCTCAACCTGCTGAACTACGGGCAGCAGGTGATCTGGCTCTCGCTGCGCATCGGCGGCCTGCTGCTGCTCTCGCCCTTCCTCGGCACCCAGGCGGTGCCACGGCGCATCCGCCTGATCTTCGCGCTGGCGCTTTCAGCGGCCATCGCGCCGCTGGTGCCGGCGCCGGCCATCCAGGCCGACCTCAATGCCGAAACCGTGCTGGCGGTGGCGCGTGAGCTCGCCATCGGCGCCTCGCTGGGCTTTCTCATGCGGCTGGCGCTGGAGGCCGTGGCCCTGTGCGGCGAGCTGGTGGCGCAGGGCATGGGCCTGTCCTTCGCGCAGATGATCGACCCCATGCGCGGCGTGCAGAGCGGCGTGGTCGCGCAGTGGTTCACGGTGGTCGCCGGCCTCACCTTCTTCGCGGTCGATGCGCACCTGGCCCTGCTGGGCGTGGTGTTCGAGAGCTACCGCGTGCTGCCCGCCGGGGCCACGCCGGTCGCGCTCTACACCCTGCTCGATGCGATTCCTTCGTTCGCCGGGATCATCTTCCTCGCCGGGGTCAGCCTGGCCCTGCCGATCATGATCGCGATGATCACCGTCAACATCGCCTTCGGCGTGATGGCGCGCACCGCGCCCTCGCTGAACCCCATCCAGATCGGTCTGCCCTCGGCCCTGCTGGTCGGCTTCGTGCTGATGATCGCGCTCGTGCCGCACCTGCTTGAGCCGCTGCGCGCGCTGTTCGGCCAGGCCCTGTCCGTCGCTTCCGGGCTGGTGCAGTGATGGCCGGCGAAGACGACGGCCAGGACAAAACTGAAGAGCCAACCCAGAAGCGGCTCGACGATGCGCGCAAGGAAGGCCAGGTCCCGCGCTCGCGCGAGCTGGGCGGTGCCGCGATGCTGGGCATCTGCGTGCTGATCCTGTTCGCCAGCGGCGGCCACCTCACCGCCACCGCCGGCGCCTGGCTGGACCACGCGCTGTCGTTGCCGCGCGAGCAGGTGCTGCGCGGTGATCCCGTCGCCCATGTGGGCGAACTGCTGTTCGGCCTGTTCTGGCCTGCCCTGCCGCTGATGCTGGCCGGCGCCCTGGCCGGCGCGCTGGCGCCGCTGGTGCTGGGCGGCTTCAACTTCAGCACCAAGGCGCTGGCGCCGAAGTTCAGCAAGATGAACCCGATCAACGGGCTGAAGCGGGTGTTCGGACCCGAGGGCCTGCTGGAGACCGGCAAGTCGGTGCTGCGCGTGAGCCTGATCCTGCTGGTCGGCGTGGCGGTGCTGAACGCGCAGCTGCCGGAGCTGATCAGCCTGGTCAACGAGCCGCTGCCGCGCGCCGCCGCCCACGGCGGGCGCATGGCCCTGACCCTGCTGGCCGCGCTGACCGGCGCGCTGATCTTCGTCGCGATCATCGATGCGCCGCTGCAGCTGTGGAACCACCGTCGTCAGCTGAAGATGACCCGCAAGCAGCTGATGGACGAGTTCAAGGAAAGCGAGGGCAGCCCCGAGCTCAAGGCGCGCGTGCGCCGGGTCCAGCAGGAGATCGCCAACCGCCGGATGATGGAGGCGGTGCCCACCGCCGACGCGATTCTGGTGAACCCCACCCATTACGCCGTGGCGATCGTCTACGACGGCCAGAAGATGCGCGCGCCCAAGGTGGTGGCCAAGGGCGTCGACCTGATCGCGCTGACCATCCGCGAGCTCGGCGAGAAGCACAAGGTTCCGATCGTCGAGGCGCCGCCTCTGGCACGCGCCTTGTATCGGGAGTGCGAGCTTGACCAGGAGATCCCGGTGCGGCTGTACGCCGCGGTGGCCCAGGTGCTCGGCTTCGTCTACCAGCTGAAGCACTGGCGCCGGCACGGCGGCAGCCAGCCGCGACCGCCGAGGATCGAGGTCGAAGACAGCCCCGAAAAGACTCCCTCCACTCCCGACAAGGACGCCTGATCCATGGCCGAACCGGCCACCGCCAGCCGCGGCAGCCAGCTGATGGGCATGCTGCGCCAGGGCCTCGGCGCCCCACTCATCGTCATGGCCATGATGGCGATGATCGTGGTGCCACTGCCGCCGCTGGCGCTGGACGTGCTGTTCAGCTTCAACATCGCGATCTCGCTGGTGATCCTGCTGGCCGTGCTCTACGTGCAACGACCGCTGGAGTTCTCGATCTTCCCCAGCATCCTGCTGCTGGTGACCCTGCTGCGACTGGCGCTGAACGTGGCCTCGACCCGCGTGGTGCTGCTGCACGGGCACGAGGGCCCGGATGCCGCCGGCAAGGTGATCGAGTCCTTCGCCGCCTTCGTCATCGGCGGCAACTACGCGGTCGGCTTCGTGGTGTTCGCCATCCTCACCATCATCAACTTCGTGGTGGTGACCAAGGGCGCCGGCCGCGTCTCTGAAGTGTCGGCGCGCTTCATCCTCGACTCGCTGCCCGGCAAGCAAATGGCCATCGACGCCGATCTCAACGCCGGCCTGCTCTCGCGCGAGGAGGCCATGCGCCGCCGCGAGGAGGTGCGCGAAGAGTCGGACTTCTACGGTTCCATGGACGGCGCTTCGAAGTTCATCCGCGGTGACGCCATCGCCGGCATCCTGATCCTGTTCATCAACCTGATCGGCGGCTTCGCCATCGGCATGGCCCAACACGGCATGTCGGCCGGTGAATCCGCCGAGGTCTACACCCTGCTGACCATCGGCGACGGTCTGGTCGCGCAGATCCCGGGCCTGCTGATCTCGACCGCGGTAGCGATGCTGGTCACCCGCGTCTCGCGCTCGCACGACATGAGCGGCACGGTGATGAGCCAGCTGTTCGGGCAGCACAAGGCGCTGGCCATCGCCGCCGCCCTGCTCGGCCTGGTCGGGCTGGTGCCCGGCATGCCCAACCTGGCCTTCCTGAGCCTGGCCGCAGTGCTCGGCTATGCCGCCTGGGCCCTGTACAAGCGCAGCATCGCGCCGCCGCCCGCGGCGCCGGCCGAAGAGGCGCCCAAGCCCGCCGCACCGACCGAGCTCAGCTGGGACGACCTGTCGCCGGTCGATTCGCTGGGCCTTGAAGTGGGCTACCGGCTGATCCCGCTGGTCGACCGCGCACAGGGTGGCGAGCTGATGGCTCGCATCAAGGGCGTGCGCCGCAAGCTCACCCAGGAGTTGGGCTTCCTGATCCCGCCGGTGCACATCCGCGACAACCTCGAGTTCTCACCCGGCGCCTACCGCATCTTGCTGCACGGCGTGCCGATCGGCGCCGGCGACATCCTGCCCGACCGCGAGCTGGCCCTGAACCCGGGGCGCATCCCGGTCAACATCGACGGCGTGCCGACCCGCGACCCGGCGTTCGGGCTGGATGCGCTCTGGATCAGCCCGGCCAACCGCCGCCAGGCCGAGGCCCTGGGTCTGACCGTGGTCGACCCTGCCACCGTGATGGCCACCCACGTCTCGCATCTGGTGCGCCAGCATGCCCCCGACCTGCTCGGCCACGAGGAGGTGCAGCAGCTGCTGACGGCGCTTGGACGCAGCCACCCGAAGCTCGTCGAAGATTTGACGCCAAGAACCCTTCCGCTTTCCGTCATCGTCCGCGTCCTGCAGAACCTGCTGACCGAGAAGGTACCGATCCGACAGCTGCGACGGATCTGCGAAGCCCTGCTCGAACACGGGCCGAATACCCAGGATGCCGCCCAGTTGACCGCCGCCGTGCGCGCCGCGCTGGGCCGCTTCATCGTCCAGGAGATCAACGGACTCGCCCCCGAACTGCCGGTCTACACCTTGGCTCCGCCGCTGGAACGGGTGTTGCAGGAGTCCGTCAGCGGCAACGGCGCCGCGCTGGAACCGGGTCTCGCCGAGCGCATGCACCAGTCGCTGCTGGAGTGCGTGAAACGGCAGGAAGCGGTCGGCGAGCCCGCCGTGCTGCTGGTGCCGGGGCCGGTGCGATCGCTGATCGCCAAGCTCACCCGCACCGGGATTCCCGAGCTTCATGTGCTGGCCTACCACGAGGTGCCGGACGACAAGAAGCTCAAGCTGGTCGGCAACGTCGGCTGAAGTGATCGCCCCGCGGGGCAGGTTTCCAGCACGGCATTCGAGAACACGAGTACAGGCGGAAGGCGCTCATGAAGATCAAGCGGTTCTTTGCCCAGGACATGCGCACCGCGTTGCGTCTGGTGCGCGAGGAGCAGGGCCCGAATGCGGTGATCCTGTCGAACCGTCGCGTCGAGGGCGGCGTCGAGGTGGTCAGCGCCACCGACTACGACGAATCGCTGGTGCAGCAGTCGCTGACGGCCGCGCGCCGCGCCGCCGAAGCGGCCAGCGAGGCAGCCGCCTCCGCAGTTGCCACGCCGGTGAAGATCACCGAGATGCCCCGGGTGGCAACCGCCCACCTGAGCCCCTCGGCGCCTCCGCCGCCGCCGGATCCGCTGCTGCCGCCGCAGGCCGCGCAGGTCGCCGCTGTGGCTCGCGCCGAAGCCATGAACCCGCGTATGCCCGCGGCCGCGCCGCCGCCCGCCCCCGCTGCGCGCGCCCAGCCCGTGGCGGCGGAAGCGCCGCAGCGGCCGATCACCGCGATCGATCAGATCGAACGCGCCGCCGCACGCCGGCTCACCCGCATCCCCGACCAGGTCGCGCAGCTCTGCGTCGAAGACCCGCAGATCGCCGAGATGAAGCGCGAGATGGCCCTGCTGCGCGAGAGCCTCAAGAAGGAGCTGGAGCGCTTCTCCGACCAGCGCATGCGGCTGTCGCCGGCGCGCGCCGCGGCCTTCGAGGAACTCGCCGGCTATGGCTGCGATGAGGCCTTCGCCCGCGGCATCGTCGAACGTATCCCCGCTGATCTCGATCCGCAGCGCGCCCGCGGCCTGCTGCTGGGTCAACTAGCCAAGTCGCTGCGCGTCTGCGAGGACGAGCCCATCGCCCACGGCGGCGTGGTCGCCCTGGTCGGCCCGACCGGCGTCGGCAAGACCACCACGCTGGCCAAGCTGGCGGCGCGCTACGCCGCCCAGCACAGCGCGCGCGATGTCGCCCTGGTCACCACCGACGGCTTCCGCATCGGCGCCCGCGAGCAACTGTTCACCTACGGACGTCTGCTCGGCATGCCGGTGATCGAGGTCGCCAACCCGAACGAACTCGGCGAGACCCTGGATCGCCTCGGCGAGTACAAGCTGGTGCTGGTCGACACTGCCGGCCTCTCGCATCGCGATCTGGCGCTCGGCGCGCAGCTGTCGGCGCTGGCGAAGCTGCGCCACGTCAACACCCAGCTGGTGCTGCCGGCCAATACCCATGCCGACGACCTGGATGAGGTGGTGCGCCGCTTCGGCATCGCCAAGCCGCGCGGAGTCGTGTTGAGCAAGGTCGACGAAACCGGCCGCCTGGGTGCCGCGCTGGGCGTGACCGTGCGCCACGGCCTGCCGATCAGCTACCTCACCGACGGCCAGCGCGTGCCCGAGGACATCCACCGCGCCGAGGCCCACCGCCTCGCCCTGCGCGTCACCGAGCAGCGCCGCGGCAGCAGTCATCTGCACGAGGAGATCGAGCATGTCGCAGGGTGAAGCCCGCGCCGATGCCCCCATGGACGATCAGGCCCAGGGCCTGCGCAAGCCGCGGGTCAAGCCCGTGCGGGTCATCGCCGTCAGCGGCGGCAAGGGTGGCGTCGGCAAGACCAGCGTGTCGGTCAACCTCGCCGTGGCCCTGGCCGATGCCGGCCGCCACGTGATGCTGCTCGACGCCGACCTTGGCCTCGCCAATGTCGACGTGCTGCTGGGCCTGTCGCCGCGCTTCACCCTGGCCGACGTCATCGAAGGCCGCTGCCAGCTGCAGGACACCATTCTCGAGGGACCGCACGGGCTGGCTGTCATTCCTGCCGCCTCGGGCAAGCGCGCCATGGCCGAGCTGTCGGCGCCCGAGCAGGTCGGCCTGATCCGCGCCTTCTCCGAGCTCGACCGCGAGGTCGACGTGATGGTGGTCGACACCGCCGCCGGCATCCACGAGAGCGTGCTGACCTTCGCCCAGGCGGCGCAGGACGTGATCCTCGTGGTCTGCAACGAACCGGCCTCGATCACCGACGCCTACGCCCTGATCAAGGTGCTCTCGCGCGAGCGCGGGGTGAACCGCGTGCACATCATCGCCAACATGGTGCGCAGCCCGGCCGAGGGCCGCGAGCTGTTCGACAAGCTCTCGCGGGTCACCGACCGCTTCCTCGACGTCACCGTCAGCCTGCTCGGCATCATTCCGCACGACGAATGGCTGCGCCGCTCGATCCAGCGCCAGCAGGCGGTGGTCGAGGCCTTCCCCGCCTGTCCGTCCGCGCATGCCCTGCGCGGCATCGCCCGCCGCATCGACCAGTGGAGCGCGCCCAGCGGCCCGCGTGGCCCGGTCGAGTTCTTCGTCGAGCGCCTGGTCGCTCCGCCCGAGGCGCATGTGTGATGTCGCAGGCGGAAGCCGAATACCGCGCCGTCCGCCGACCGGACGCCAACGAGACCGTGGCCCAGCACGGCAGCCTGGTGGCGCGCATCGCCCACCATCTGGCCGCGCGACTGCCGGCCAGCGTTGACGTCAACGACCTCATCCAGGCCGGCATGATCGGCCTGATCGAAGCCTCGCGCAGCTACGACGCGAGTCAAGGCGCGGCCTTCGAAACCTACGCCTCGATCCGCATTCGCGGCGCCATGCTGGACGAGATCCGAAGAGGCGACTGGGTGCCGCGCAGCGTCCACCGCAAGGTGCGCGAACTCGCCGCCGCCACCTCCGCGATCGAGCAGAAGACCGGTCGCGCCGCCCGCGATGTCGAAGTCGCGCAGGCGCTGCAGATGCCCATCGAGGAATTGAACCGCCTGCTCGAAGACGCCTCGCGCGGGCAGGTGCTGAGCATCGATGCGCATGCCGATGAATCGGGCGAACTGCGCCTGCCAACCAGCGTGGCCGCGAGCTCGGCCGCGGCCGGCGTCGAGCGCGAAGCCTTCGCCGACGATCTGGCTGCGGCGATCGGCAAGCTGCCCGAGCGCGAGCAGCTGGTGATGAGCCTGTACTACGAGCAGGAGCTCAACCTGCGCGAGATCGGTGCAGTGCTCGGCGTCACCGAATCGCGGGTCTGCCAGTTGCATGGCCAGGCCCTGGTGCGCCTGCGCTCGCGCCTCGCCGACTGGATCCGCGATCCGGTCGAAGCCGACTGACCCCTTCCCTACCCCGACCCTCTCCTGACGAGCCGTCTCCCATGGACAAGAACATCAAGATCCTCATCGTCGACGACTTCTCAACGATGCGCCGGATCGTCAAGAACCTGCTCAATGACCTCGGCTTCCAGATCACCTCCGAGGCCGAGGACGGCAACAGTGCGCTGGCCCACCTGCGCTCGGCCCCGGTCGACCTGGTGATCACCGACTGGAACATGCCGGGCATGACCGGCATCGAGCTGCTGAAGGCGATCCGCACCGATCCCAAGCTGGCCCATCTGCCGGTGATGATGGTCACCGCCGAGGCCAAGCGCGAGCAGATCATCGAGGCCGCGCAGAGCGGCGTGAACGGCTACATCATCAAGCCCTTCACCGCGCAGACCCTTCAGGAGAAGCTGCAGAAAATTTTCGAACGCATGGGCAGCGCCGCATGAACGCCTCGGCAGCAGAGCGCGAGCACCTGCTGCACCTGATGCACGCGGCGCTGGGTGCGTTGGAGCAGGGCGACGACACCCTCTACCGCAGCTGCATCGAATCGCTGGCGCAGTGGCGCTCGCGGCCGATCTACGCCGCCATCGATCGGCTCGCCCGCGAGCTGACCGGCGCCTTGGCCAACCTGCCGATCGACGCGCGTCTCGGTGCCTTGGCCGGCGAGGAGCTGCCGGATGCGCGGGCGCGCCTGAACTTCGTGGTGCAGACCACCGAGGAAGCCACCCACCGCACGCTGGACCTGGTCGAGGACTGCCGCAACCGCATCGACCTGCTGCGCAGCCAAGGGCTGGACTCGGCGATCGAGAACGAGCTGATGAGCGTGCGCGGCAACCTGTCCAGCATCGCGCTGGCGCAGGAGTACCAGGACCTCACCGGGCAGACGATCAAGCGTGTGGTCGGCCTGGTGCATCAGGTCGAGCAGGCGATCGGCAAGATCAGCAACGCGCTGGGCCTGCCCGAGCAGCGCAAGAACGAAGGCATCGAAGCGCAGGGCCCCGCCCTGCCTGGCATCGACGCCCACGGCGTGAGCCAGGACGATGCCGACGACCTGCTCGCCGGCCTCGGCCTCTAGCGGGAACGACCACGCATGAGCGGACACGACGACATCGCCGCCGACTTCCTGGTCGAGGCCAGCGAGATCGCCGAGCGCTTGGGCGACGAGCTGGTGCAGCTGGAGATGCAGCCGCAGGACACCAACCTGCTGAACGCCATCTTCCGCGGCTTCCACACCATCAAGGGCGGCGCCAGCTTCCTCAACTTCAGCCCGCTGGTCGAGCTCTGCCACGGCGTCGAGGAACTGTTCGACCTCTTGCGCAAGGGGCGACTGGCGGTCGACGGTGACCTGTTCGATCTCGCCCAGGGCGCGCTCGACCACCTCTCGGGCCAGCTGGCCGCGCTGCGCTCCGGCGCGGCAGCGGAGCGCGCGCCGGACGCACTTCTCAGCGCCATCCGCATCGCCGCCCTGCCGGATTCCAGCCCGCAGGCGGCGCCTGCCGCTGCGCCGGCCAAACCCGCGCCCAAGCCCGCCCCCGCGGCACCCCCGGCCGCCGCCAAGGCGGGCACCGGCGAAAGCATCACCGAGGACGAGTTCGAGGCCCTGGTCGACATGTTCCAGGCCGCCCAGCAGGTGCCGGCCGGCAAGGCCACGCCGCTGCCGGCCAGCCCAGTGCAGGCACCGGGCGCGCGCGCGCCGGCGGCGCCACCGCCGACCGCTCCGCCGGCGTCTGCCGGCCCCGCCGCGAAAGCAGCACCGCCTGCCGAAAGCAGCGTCCGCGTCGACACCAAGCGCCTCGACGGGCTGATGAACCTGGTCGGCGAACTGGTGCTGGCCCGCAATCGCCTGAAGGCCTTGCGTCGCCGCACGCGTGACGAGGACATGGAACGCGCGGTCTCCAACCTCGATGTCGTCACCGCGCGCCTGCAGGCCGAGGTGATGCGCGTGCGCATGCAGCCGGTGGGTCGCGCCTTCTCGCGCTTCCCCAAGGTCGCCCGCGACGTCGCCCGCACGCTGAAGAAAGAGGTCAACGTGCAGTTGATCGGCGAGGAGACCGAACTCGACAAGAACCTCGTCGAAGCCCTGTCTGATCCACTGATCCACCTGGTGCGCAACGCCATCGACCACGGCATCGAGGCGCCCGACCGCCGCGAGTCGATCGGCAAGCCCAGAGCCGGCACGCTCAAGCTGTCGGCGCAGCAGGAAGGCGACCACATCGTGATCATCGTCGCCGACGACGGCGGCGGCATCGACCCCGACATGCTGCGCACCAAAGCGCGCGAGAAGGGCCTGATCGATGCCGACACGGCGGCGCGTCTGTCGCCCACCGAGGCCCTGCAGCTGATCTTCCTGCCGGGGTTTTCGACCAAGGAGCAGGCCACCGACATCTCCGGCCGCGGCGTCGGCATGGATGTGGTCAAGAGCAAGCTGGCCGAACTGAATGGCCAGGTGCTGATCGAATCCGTCCGCGGCGAAGGCACGCGCTTCGTGATCCGCGTGCCGCTGACGCTGGCGATCCTGCCGACCCTGATGGTCACCGCCGCCGGCCGGCCCTACGCGCTGCCGCTGTCCAACGTGCTGGAGGTGTTCAAGTACCGCGAGAGCCTGGTGCGCTTCATCGACGGCCATGAGGTGCTGGACCTGCGCCAGCAGACCTTTCCGCTGGTGTTCCTGCGGCGCTGGCTGGGCAAGCCGGTGTCGACCGAGGACGCTGGCGTGGTGGTGGTGCAGACCCAGAGCCGCAAGCTCGGCATCGTGGTCGACCAGGTCCGCGGCCGCGAGGAAGTCGTGGTCAAACCGCTGCCGCATTCCCTGCGCGGGCTGACCGGGCTGGCCGCCGCCACGATTACCGGCGACGGAAATCTGGCGCTGATTCTCGACGTCGCCGGCCTGCAGAACGCGGTCTAGACGCCAGCTCGACCTTCCAGCCCCTGCCACCCACCCTCAAGCCCCCAGCGCCACGGCCGATAGCTTTCCGCATGGATATCCTGAGCCTCATCGGCATCGTGCTCGGCCTCGTCGCCATCCTCGGCGGCGCAGTCGCCAAGGGTGCCGGCCTGTCCTCGCTGTGGTCGGCGGCGGCCTTCATCATCGTCATCGTCGGCACGCTCGCGGCCATCCTCGTGCAGACGCCGATGCCGACCTTCCGCCGCGCGATGCAGATCTTCGTGTGGATCGTGAAGCCGCCGGAAGACCCCGGCCGCCAGCTGCTCGCGCAGATCGTCGGCTGGAGCACGCGCGCCCGCAAGGACGGCCTGCTCGGGCTGGAGAACGACATCGACAAGCTGTCCGACCCCTTCCTGCGCAAGGGCCTGCAGATGCTGGTCGACGGCAATGAGCCCGACACCCTGCGCAAGGTGTTGGAGATCGACCTCAACAGCCAGGAGCAGACCGACCTGGCCGCCGCCAAGGTCTTCGAGGGCATGGGTGTGTACGCGCCGACGCTCGGCATCATCGGCGCGGTGCTGGGCCTGATGGCGGTGATGCAGAACCTGGCCGACCCCTCCAAGCTCGGCGTCGGCATCGCCGCGGCCTTCACCGCCACCATCTACGGCATCGCCTCGGCCAATCTGTTCTTCCTGCCTGTCGCGGCGAAGCTGAAGGCGGTGATCCGCCAGCGTGCGCGCACCCGCGAACTGGTCATCGAGGGCTTGATCGCGATCGCCGAGGGCGAGAACCCGCGCAACCTCGAATCGCGCCTGCAGGGCTATCTGCTGTGAGCCGCCGACCCCCGAGCGGCCGCGGCGCGGCGCTTGCAGGGCAGGCCTGAATCCGCCGCCTGCGAGTCGCCATGGGCCGTCGACACAGCCACGAAGAGCACGCCAACCACGAGGCCTGGGCCATCCCCTACGGCGACCTCGTGACCCTGCTGCTCGCCTTCTTCGTGGTGATGTACTCGATCTCCTCGGTCAACGAGGGCAAGTACCGGGTGGTGTCGAACTCGCTGTCGGAGGCCTTCGGCGGGCCCGGCACACAGATCCAGCCGGTCCAGTTCGGCCAGCTGCGGCCGGACGGCGCGCGACTGGAGGCGAAGTCGATCATCGGCAGCCAGCTGCCGATGGGGCTGGTCGCGGAGCGGATCGCGCAGAACCTCCCCGAAGAAGAGCGCCAGCGCTGGCTGGACCAGCGCGCACGCGAGACCGCCCTGGAACAGAGCCGCTCGCGCGATGCACTGTCGGCGATCGCCAGCGACATCGAGCAGGCGCTGGATTCCCTGATCCTCGAAGACATCGTGCAGGTCTACCGCCGCGGCGACTGGCTGGAGGTCGAGATCAAGTCCGACATGCTGTTCGCCTCGGGTTCGGCCGCGCCACGCCCGGAAGCAGTGGCCGCGGTCACCCGCGTCGCCGAGGTGCTGCGCGAGGCGCCCAACCTGATCCGCATCGAAGGCCACACCGACAACGTGCCGATCGCCACCGCCCTGTTCCCCAGCAACTGGGAGCTGTCGGCCGCGCGCGCGGCCAGCATCGCCCGCGTGCTGATCGGCTCGGGTATCGCCCCCGGTCGCCTCACGGTGGTGGGCTACGGCGAGTTCCAGCCGGTCGCCGACAACGTCAGCGAAGGCGGACGCAACGCCAACCGCCGGGTCGTGCTGGTGATCCTGGCGCGCAGCAATGGCGAGGACACACTCGCTCCCCCGCAGGAGGGCCCGTAAGCCATGCGCACCTGGTGCATCGCCAACCAGAAGGGCGGCGTCGGCAAGACCACGTCCACGCTCGCCATCGGCGCCTGCCTGGCTGAACGCGGCTTCCGCACGCTCATGGTCGACCTCGATCCGCATGCCTCGCTGTCGCGCTGGCTCGAAGTGCCCGAGGACCCGGCGCCGCCCGGCGTGTTCGAATTGTTCGCAGAGACGCCGCCGCCGCTGGTGACCCTGACCCGACCCAGCGGCCAGCCCGGCCTCGACCTGCTGCCCGGCCAGCCGGCGCTGGCGACGCTGGAACGCCAGAGCGCCACCCGCCAGGGCCTGGGACGCGCGCTGGTGCGGGCGTTTGCCGGCCAGCACCGCTACGACTACGCCCTGCTCGACTGCCCGCCCACCCTGGGCGTGCTGATGGTGGCCGCGCTGGCCGCCGCCGATGCCCTGATCATCCCCACCCAGACCGAACCACTGGCCCTGCATGGCCTGAACGCGATGCTGCGCACCGCCGAGATGGTGCAGCGCTCGCGTGGAACGCCGGTGCCGGCGCGCATCGTTCCCACCCTCTACGACAAGCGCACCCGCGCCGCCGTCGACAGCCTTGCCGAGCTGCGCAGCCGCCACGGCGAGGCCGTGTGGGACGAGGAGATTCCCGTCGACACCCGCCTGCGTGAGGCCAGCCGGCAGGCCCTGACCCCGGCCTCGCTCGGCGCCAGCGCGCGCGGCGCCAGCGCCTACATGCGCCTGACCGACTGGCTGGTCACGGCCGACCTGAAAGCAGCGGCTGACGCCGCCCCCCGAGGCAGCACGCCATGAACGGCAAACCCGCACTGGACGACTACTTCGACGCGCTGCTGGGCGAGCCCGCCGCCCCAGCCGTCAGCGCGGCCTCCGCGCCCGCACCGCCGGTCAGCCCGGCAGACCCGGTCCCGCCGTCCGCCGCGCACGCCGAGGCGCCGCCTGTCGTCATGGGCGATCCCCCCGACGAACTCGAAGCCGTGTTCGAGCAGGCCCATGCCGAAGCCAAGGCTGCAGGCGTCTTCAACCAGGTCGCGGCAGCCCCCGCGCCTGCGGCGCCGCTGGGCGATCCGCTCGACGAGCTCGAAGCCGTGTTCGAGCAGGCCCATGCCGAAGCCAAGGCTGCCGGCGTCTTCAACCAGGCCGCGGCTGCTCCCGTGCCCGCCGCGCCGCTCGGCGATCCGCTCGATGAACTCGAAGCCGTGTTCGAGCAGGCCCATGCCGAGGCCAAGGCTGCCGGCGTCTTCAACCAAGCCGCGGCTGCTCCCGCGCCCGCCGCGCCGCTCGGCGATCCGCTCGATGAACTCGAAGCCGCGTTCGAGCAGGCCCATGCCGAGGCCAAGGCCAGCGGCGTCTTCAACCAGGCCGCGACGGCCGCCGCACCTGCCGTGCCCTTGGGCGATCCACTCGACGAGCTCGAAGCCGTGTTCGAGCAGGCTCATGCCGAGGCCAAGGCCAGCGGCGTCTTCAACCAGGCCGCCGCGACCGCCAGCGCGGGCCCGAGCGAGCTGGACGAACTCGAGGCCGCCTTCGATGCGGCCGCCGAGGCCGCCCGCATCGCTCGCCAGGCCGCGGTGGCCGCCGCCCCCCCCCTGCCCAGCCATGTGCCCATGCCGGGCCCGGCCGAAATGCCGCCGCAGCACGGCCTGCTGAAACCGCAGCTGGCCAAGCGCAGCGAGGCCGTGCGCCGCCGGCTGGCGCGGCGCCGCGAGCAGGAAGTGCCTGAGCTGCCGCCGGTGCCGGTGGAGAAGTTCCACCGCTGGCTGCGCTTCCAGATGGGCGGCCAGAGCTATGCCGTCGAACTGCTGAAGGTGCAGGAGGTGCAGCGCGTGCCCGACATCCTGCCGGTGCGCGGCGCCGCGCCTCATGTGATGGGCGTGATGAACCTGCGCGGTCAGATCATCGCCGTGATCGACCTCGGCGCCTGCATCGGCCTGCCGCAGGAACCCCTGACCGAAGCCTCGCGGGTGATTGTGCTGGAGACCGAAGAGGAAACCGTCGGCCTGCTGGTCAGCGCCGTGGCGGAAGTGATCTCGCTGTCCGAACGCGCGGTCGAGAACCCGGTGAGCTCGATCCCCGCCCTGCCCCGCGAAGCCCTGATCGGCATCGCCCGCCACGGCAGCCACATGAGTGTGCTGCTGGATGCGACGGTTTTTCTTAGATGAAACCGGGATTGGGGATTCGGGATTCGGGATTCGTTGAAGCAGGCCTCGCGAACTGCTGCCTCCCAGCGATCCCAGGCGGGCAAGGTCCCGCTACCCCGAACCTCGCGTGCTCCTGCCCTTGCGAATCCCGAATGCCCATTCCCGAATCCCGGCTCTTGAGCGAATCCCGAATCCCCGATCCCGAATCCCGGCTTCAACACGCGCCGCAATCCCGTCACGCGCCGCCCGGCACGCCGCTTGCCTAAGCATCGACACGGGCTGCCGCCGGTCGCGGCAGGCCACGCAACGAGGCCCTGAGCACCGCCATGAGCACGATCCAGATCCCCGAAGACCTCGGCATCGAGGCCGCCGAGCCGCTGCTGGAGCAGCTGCGCGGCCTGGCCAAGGGCAAGAAGCCGCTCAAGCTCGACGGCAGCAAGGTCAGCCGCCTGCATGCGGCCTCGCTGCAGGTGCTGGCCGCGCTGGTGCTGCAGCGGCGCGGCGCCGGGCTCGAAACCCAGATCGAAAATCCCTCGGACGAGTTCAAGGCTGCCGCGCGCATCAGCGGCCTCGGCGGCCTGTTCGGCTGGTCCTCCCCCTGATACGCATACGGAGTACGCGCAATGAGTGGTGCACGCATTTTGGCCGTGGATGATTCCGCTTCGATGCGGCAGATGGTCGCCTTCGCGCTGCGTTCCGCCGGCTGGGAGGTCGAAGAGGCCGAAGACGGCGTGGTCGCGCTGGAGAAGGCCAAGGGTGGCAAGTTCAACTGCGTCGTGGCCGACGTGAACATGCCGAACATGGACGGCATCACCCTGATCCGCCACCTGCGCCAGCTGCCGGACTACAAGTTCACCCCCCTGCTCATGCTGACCACCGAGGCCGGCATGGACAAGAAGCAGGAAGGCAAGGCCGCCGGCGCCACCGGCTGGATCGTCAAGCCTTTCGACCCCGACCAGTTGATTGCCACCATCCGCAAAGTGATGGGGTGAGGCCGCCATGCCCATCGACATGAAGCAGTTCCAGGCGGTCTTCTTCGCCGAAAGCCGCGAAGGCCTCGATGCCATGGAGTCCGGCCTGCTCAGCCTTGAGTCGTCGGGCAACGATCCGGACACCATCAACACCATCTTCCGCGCGGCCCACTCGATCAAGGGCGGTGCCGCCACCTTTGGCTTCTCGGCCATCACCGGCACCACCCACCTGCTGGAGACCCTGCTCGACCAGGTCCGCGCCGGAAAGCGCGAGATCACCGCCGAGCTGTCCGACGCCCTGCTGGCCTCGGTCGACGTGCTGCGCGAGCTGCTGGTCGCCGCCGAAACCGGCAACCCCGACGACACCGCGCCCTGCGCCGACCTCAACCTCCGCCTCTCGGCCCTCCTCGACTCCGGCGCGCCGAGCGCGGCGCCGGCCAAACCTGGGGCCGCCACCCAAGCCGGCGCAGGCCAGGCCGCCAGCGGCTGGTGCGTGCGCTTCGCGCCGCATCCCAATCTGTTCATCACCGGCAACGATCCGCTGCGCATCCTGCGCGAGCTCGATCGCCTGGGCGAGCTGCAGGCGCAATGCGACACCTCTCAGCTGCCGGCGCTTGAAGCGCTGGAGCCCGCCACCTCCTACCTGCGCTGGACCCTGAGCCTGCCGGCCACCGTCAAGCAAGCGGCGATCGGCGATGCCTTCGCCTGGGTCGAGGACGAATGCGACCTCAGCATCGAAGCGATCACGGCGGCCGCGCCCGCGGCGACTGCGGCCGCCCCCGCACCGGCAGCCGCCAGCACCGAAGCCCTGCCGGTGCCGGCCAAGAGCGCCGACATCGTGCCGATGCCGCAGGCGAGCGAGCGCAAGGACGTCGCCAAGCCCGCCGCCGGCGCTGCTGGCAAAGCCGAGCGCGGAGCCGCGGAAGTCGACAGCTCGATTCGCGTCAACATTTCCAAGGTCGATGCGCTGATCAACCTGGTCGGCGAGCTGGTCATCACCCAGGCGATGTTGCGCCAACAGTCGCACGGCCTCGACCCGACCCAGCACGAGAAACTCCTGAACGGCCTCGCCCTGCTTGACCGCAACACCCGCGACCTGCAGGAAGCGGTGATGAGCGTGCGCATGCTGCCGGTCGAGTTCGTGTTCTCGCGCTTCCCGCGCATGGTCCGCGACCTCGCGGCGCGCCTGAACAAGAAGGTCAACCTGCGCACCTTCGGCGAAGGCACCGAGCTCGACAAGGGCGTCATCGAACGCATCGTCGATCCGCTGGTGCACCTGGTGCGCAACTCGGTCGACCACGGCCTGGAAACGCCGGAAGAGCGCGAAGCCGCGGGCAAGGACCCGGTCGGCACGGTCGAGCTGGGCGCCTCCCACCAGGGCGGCCACATCGTCATCGAGATCACCGACGACGGCCGCGGCCTGAACCGCGAGCGCATCCTGCGCAAGGCGATGGAGCGGGGCCTGCCGGCCCATGAAGGCATGGCCGACTCGGAGGTCTGGCAGCTGATCTTCCATCCGGGCCTGTCCACCGCCGAGCAGGTCACCGATGTCTCCGGCCGCGGCGTCGGCATGGACGTGGTGCGTTCCAACATCGCCGAGCTCGGCGGTGAGATCGACATCGAGAGCCACCTCGGCGAAGGCACCCGCGTGACCATCCGCCTGCCGCTGACGCTCGCCATCCTCGACGGCATGACCGTCGCGGTCGGCGGCGAGACCTTCGTGCTGCCGCTCGGCTATGTGATCGAAGCCATGCAGCCCGACCTGCAGGAGATCCGCAGCGTGCACGGCAGCGGCAAGGTGCTGAAGGTGCGCGGCGACTACCTGCCCCTGGTCAACCTCTCCGAGTTCTATCGTCTCGGCGATGCGCGTCTCGATGAGAACAGCCTGGTGGTGGTGGTCGAGGGCGGTGGCCGCAAGCTGGCCCTGGTCGTCGACGAGCTGCTCGGCCAGCAGCAGGTGGTGGTCAAGAACCTCGAAGCCAACTACCGCCGCATCCCGGCGGTGTCCGGGGCCACCATCCTCGGCGACGGCCGCGTCGCCCTGATCGTCGACATCGGCGGCCTGGTCAGGGCGCTGGCGACCAGCGCCGCGGCCTGAGACGGGCAAGTTCTCCCGCGACAGCCGCGCGCGCCGCGCGGGGCTGCCGTCGTCAACCGGAGTCCATGGCATGACAACGCGCCCCCCGTCACCGGACCGGAACCCGCCGAAGACCGAGTCAGCCAAGCCACCCCGATCCCGTGCCGGCTCCGGTGCGGGGTTGCGCTGGCAGCAACTGCTGGCGATGACGCGCAGTTCGCTCGGTCTCAAGCTCGCCCTGTCGGTCGCCTTGGGCGTACTCGCGGTCCTGGGCAGCACCACCCTGATCGTCGGTTGGCAGGCCTCGTCCGCTTTGGTCAGCAAAGCCGAAGACGAACTCGGCACGGCGGTGGACGTGGGCGAGCGGCTGCTGCAGACCTACGACAGCAGCCTGCGCGACACCGCACGCCGGCTTTACGACACCTTCCTTGCCTTCCTGCCCGAGCAGGATCTGCGCGCCGCCGCGGACGAACGCATCGCCGTCGGCGACTTCAACCCGCCCGCCCTGTACATGGGCGACATGCTGCTGAATGGCAACGACGATCCGGTGGACCTTTTCGAACTCGCGACGGGCGGCGTCGCGACCGTCTTCGCGCGCGACGGCGAGGACTTCATCCGGGTCACCACCTCGCTGCGGGACGACAACAACTTCCGCGAGGTGGGCACCGCGCTGAACCGTCAGCACCCCGCCTACGCCGGGCTGTTCGAGGGCAAGGAGTACGTGGGACGGGCGACCCTGTTCGGGCGCGACTACATGACCTACTACAGTCCGATCACCGATCTCGACGATGAAGTGATCGGCGTGTTCTTCATCGGCGTGCCCTACGGCGAAACGCTGCAAGGGCTGCGCGAGTCCATTCGCCAGGCCGAGCTGGGCAAGGACGGCTATTTCATCGCGATCAACACCGCGGACGGACGCCTCGAAGTGCACCCCGATCTCGAGGGTCAGAAGATCGACGAGATCACGGATGCCGGGCAGAAGGCCGCGCTGACCGCGCTGTGGAAGGAGCCGGGCAGCGAGTTCGAACTCAGCCTGCCCTCGCGATCGGGCGAGCCGCAGACGATGCTGGGACGGGCACGCGACTTCGCCCCCTGGGGTTGGCGGCTGATCGCCCTCGAGTCGAGGGCCGCCGCGCGGGGGCCCGCGGTCCGCCTGCTGGCGACGATGTCCGTGCTCGGCGTGCTCGCGCTCGCCTTTCTGGCGGCGGCGCTGAGCTGGATTGCCCGACGTCTGGTCACCAAGCCGCTCGGCGAAGCCGTGCAGGCGGTCGAGGCCGTGGCCTCGGGCAATCTTGAGGTATCCCTGCGCACCGATCGCGAGGACGAGGTCGGTCGGCTCTATGGCGCGATGACCCGGATGAGCGCGCAGATCAAGGAGCGCATGCAGGCCGAGCGCGACGTCGCCCAGCAGAACCTCGGCGTACGGCTGGCCCTGGAGCAGGCCAGCGTGGGCCTGATGATCGCCGACAACGAGCACAGGATCACCTTCGCCAATCCGCGCGTCAGCCAGATGCTGCGCGACCAGCTGGAGCAGATTCGCCTGCGCATTCCCGAGTTCGACCCGGACGACATCGTCGGCAAGAGCATCCACCGCTTCCACGGCGGCTCGGTGGAGCGCGTCAGTCGGACGCTCGATGGGCTGAGCGGGCAGCACCGCACGCGCATCACCCTGGGCAACGCGATCTTCGAGCTCTCGGTGAACACCGTGGCGGATGCCTCCGGCCAGCGCGCCGGCTTCGTGGTCGAGTGGCACGACCGCACCACGGACGTCCAGTTCGAGCAGGAAATCACGGAGGTCGTGGAGGCTGCCGCCCAAGGCAATCTCGATCTGCGCATGCAGACGGGAGGTCGCAGCGGCTTCTATGCGCTGGTTTCGAACCGACTCAATCAGCTGCTCGATCAGGTCAACGCCAGCCTCGTCGAGCTTCGCGGGGTACTGTCGGCTCTCGCGCAGGGTGATCTCTCGCGCCGCATCGAAGCCGACATGGTGGGCGTGTTCGGCGCCATGAAGTCCGACGCCAATGCGACGATCGAACGCCTGCGCGAGATCGTCGGCCAGATCCAGACCGCCGCCGAAAGCATCAACACCGCCGCCGGCGAGATCAGCGCCGGCAACATCGATCTGTCCTCGCGCACCGAACAGCAGGCGGCCTCACTGGAAGAAACCGCCTCGTCCATGGAGGAGCTGACCGGCACCGTGCAGCAGAACGCGGACAGCGCGCGCAAGGCCAACGAACTCGCCCACGATGCCACGGGCGTCGCCACCGAGGGCGGCGAGGTGGTGCAGCAGGTCGTCGAGGTCATGGGCGAAATCAACATCGCCTCCAAGAAGATCGGCGACATCATCGGCACGGTCGACGGCATCGCCTTCCAGACCAACATCCTGGCCCTGAATGCCGCAGTCGAGGCGGCGCGCGCGGGCGAAGCCGGTCGTGGCTTTGCCGTGGTGGCCACCGAAGTCCGCGCGCTGGCGCAGCGCTCGGCCGAGGCGGCGAAGGAAATCAAGCAGCTGGTCGGGAATTCGATGGACAAGGTCGGTGCCGGCTCGCGACTGGTGAACGAAGCCGGCGCCACCATGCTGCGGATCGTGAGCTCGGTGAAGCAGGTGACCGACCTCATCGCCGAAATCGCCTCGGCCTCGACCGAGCAGTCCGGCGGCATCGAGCAGGTCAACCGCACGGTCGCGCAACTCGACGAAATGACCCAGCAGAATGCCGCCCTGGTCGAAGAGGCCATGGCCTCCGCCCGCTCGATGGAGGAGCAGGCCCGAGACCTCGTGGCAGCGGCCTCCGCCTTCCGCCTGAACAGCCAGTCCCCGCACTGAACCCCCGATCCACAGGACCCCCATGAGCACCGACATCGCCAAGGCCACCGCGGCCGCTACCGAAGCCCATGCCGGCATCGGCGACGAGTACCTCACCTTCAGCCTGGGCGAGGAGGAGTACGCCGTCGACATCCTCAAGGTGCAGGAGATCCGCGGCTACGAGAACGTCACCCGCCTGCCCGACTCGCCGGCCTTCATCAAGGGCGTGATCAACCTGCGCGGCGTGATCGTGCCAATCGTCGACCTGCGCCTGAAGTTCGAGCTCGGCGAGGCCACGTACGACGAGCTCACGGTGATGATCATCCTGAACCTCGGCAGTCGCGTGGTCGGCATCGTGGTCGACAGCGTGTCCGACGTGGTGCGCCTGCCGGCGGCCGACATCAAGCCCTCGCCGGACCTGGGCGGCGCGGTCGACACCCGCTACCTCAAGGGCGTGGCCACCGTGGCCGAGCGCATGCTGCTCCTGCTCGACATCGAACCGATGATGCTGGGCCGCGACATGGCGCTGACCGACGCGGCCGCCTGAGCGGGCGCGCCCGTCGCCGGACCGGCCGGGCGCCGGGGCGGACGCCGACGCCGACCCGGCGTTTCACCGGGCACGGCTCTTGCCTGATGTGAGACCGGCGTCAAGGCTTGCCAGCCGCGCGCCGAGTCACCACTCCCCAGGAGCCCCGGATGCGCACCAACCTTCCCGTCACCGGCCGAGAAGTCGAGATCGCCGACGGCGAAACCCTGGTCTCGCAGACCGACCCCAAAGGCGTGATCACCTCGGTGAACCGCGCCTTCGTGCGGGTCAGCGGCTACGGCGTCGAGGAGCTGGTCGGCCAGCCGCACAACATGATCCGGCACCCGGACATGCCGCCCCAAGCCTTCGCCGACATGTGGAAGACGCTGAAGTCGGGGCGGCCCTGGGTCGGCCTGGTCAAGAACCGCTGCAAGAACGGCGACCACTACTGGGTCGAGGCCAACGTCACCCCGATCGTCGAGCGCGGCCAGACCACCGGCTACATCTCGGTGCGCCGCAAGGTCCCGCGCGAGCGCATCCGCGCCGCCGAGTCGGCCTATGCTGCGATCCGCGCCGGCAATGCTGCCGGCCTGCGTCTGCGCTATGGCGAGCTGCACCGGCCCACGCTCTCCGAGCGCTACAACCCGCTCTGGCTGCTGACCTTGAAGCAGCGGCTGATGCTGTCCGCCGCCGGCGTGGTAGGGCTGGGTGCGGCCCTGCTCCACAGCAGCGCCGGCCTCGGCCCCTGGAGCCTGTGGATCCTCGGCATCGGCAGCGTGTTCGCCTTCTACAGCGCCTGGTGGCTTTCGCACGACATCCGCGACCGCCTGTTCCTCGCCAACGAAGTGTTCGAGCGCATCGCCCAGGGCGAGTACAACGACCCGCTGCCGATCCACCGCAGCGACAGCGTCGGCAAGGTGCTGATCGGGCTGAAGTCGCTGCAGATCCGCCTCGGCTACGAAGTCGAGGAAACCGCCAAGCAGGCCAAGATCAACGCCCGCATCGTCTCGGCCCTTGATGCCGCCAGCGCCTGCGTGATGATCGCCAATTCCGACAACCGCATCGTCTACGTCAACCGGGCCATCCGCGCGATGTTCCGCGAAGCCGAGACCGATCTGCGGCGCGCCATGCCCGGCTTCAGCGCTGATACGGTGACGGGGGGCAGCATCGATCAGTTTCATGCCAATCCCGAGCACCAGCGCCGTCTGCTGGCCGAACTGAAGACCCCGCACCACGCGCGCATCGAAGTCGGCGGCCACAAGCTTGACCTCGTGGTGACGCCAGTGTTTGCAGAGAACGGCGAGCGCATCGGCACGGTCACCGAATGGAAGGATCGCACGGCCGAACTGGCCACCGAGGAAGGGGTCGCCTCGGTGGTGGCCGCCGCCGCCCGCGGCGACTTCAGCCAGCGCATCCCGCTGGAGGGCAAGACCGGCTTCGTGCGCAATCTTGCCGTGTCGATCGACAGCCTGATGGACAGCACCGCACAGAGCCTTGAGGCCGTCCGCACCGTGCTGCTCGGCCTCGCCGATGGCGACCTCAGCCGCCGCATCGAAGTGCAGCTGTCCGGCCTGTTCGACGAGATGAAGCAGGCCACCAACAGCACGGTCGACGCGCTGTCCGGGATCGTCCGCGACATCAAGACTTCGGTGGATGCGATCCACACCGCCGCCAGCGAGATCGCCGCGGGCAACGCCGATCTGTCGGTGCGCACCGAACAGCAGGCCGCCTCGCTGGAGGAGACCGCGGCCAGCATGGAAGAGCTCACCTCCAACGTGCGCGCCACCGCCGACCACGCCCAGACCGCCAGTCGCCTGGCCCAGGGCGCCAGCGGCACGGCCGACAGCGGCGGTCGCGCAGTCGGTCAACTGGTGGCCACGATGGGCGAGATCGACGCGCAGTCCAAGCGCATCGAGGACATCATCGGGGTGATCGACGGCATTGCCTTCCAGACCAACATCCTGGCGCTGAACGCCGCGGTCGAGGCCGCCCGCGCCGGTGAGCAGGGCCGCGGCTTCGCGGTGGTCGCGGGCGAAGTGCGCTCGCTGGCCCAGCGCGCCGCCACCGCCGCCCGCGAGATCAAATCCCTGATCGGCGAGTCGGTCGAGAAGAGCCGCAGCGGCGCCCAGCTGGCGGCGCGTGCAGGCAGCACCATGCAGGAAGTGCTGAGCGCCGTGCGCCGGGTCAGCGACCTCATGGGCGAGATCTCGACCGCCGCGGTGGAGCAGTCGAGCGGCATCGAACAGGTCAACCAGACCGTGACCCAGCTCGACGAAGGCACCCAGCAGAATGCCGCCCTCGTCGAGGAAGCCTCGGCCGCCGCGCGCTCGATGGAAGAGCAGGCCGCCCAACTGCGCCGCGCGGTCGCGCGCTTCCGGCTGTAGGGCTGGGAATCGGGCATCGGGCATCGGGCATCGGGCATCGGGCATCGGGAACAGCGTCGCAGCGCGATATCCGCATCGCAGGCGCGTACCGGGTCCACGTTGAGCCTTGCATCAAGCGTCGGATCTTGTTCCCAGAGCGCGGCGCGGCTCTTGCACGGATTGGGCGCACATCGACGCCACGCGGAGACTCGACGCATGAAGACCGTTCTTTCCCTGTTGGGGCTCGCGCTGGGCGCCGGCCTTGGCGCGTCCGCCGCCCAAGCCCAGGCCCTGCCGCAGGGCTGGACGCTGACCCCTACGCTGAGCGCCAACTACGACTGGCTGCGCGTCGACGAGGATGCCCGCGCCTTTCCCGACGTGCGCGATTTCCGCCGCGCGCGCATCGGCATCACGATCAAGTCCGGTGAGCGCTGGCAGCTGCGCGGCGAGCATGACGTCGAGGAGCGCACCGCGCCCGAGCTGAGCTTCCAGTGGTTCCTCGGCGGCGGTCGTCACCTGCGCTTCGGCCAGTTCAAGCATCCCTTCCTGCTCGACGATGTCATCAACGAGCGGCAGACACCGCTGATGGAGCAGTCGCTGACCGCCGCCTATGCGGTCAGTCGCCGACTGGGCGTCGCCTATGGCCAGTCGAACGAGCGGCACAGTTTCGACCTCTCGCTGTTCGACAAGCGCCTCGACGGCCGCTTCGAAGGCAGCGGGCTCGCCACCCGCTACACCCGGGTGCTGAGCCGCAGCGGCGAGGGTCTGCTCCACGTCGGCGGCTCGCTGGCCATCGACAGTCCGCGCAGCGACAGCGCGCGCTGGAACGTGCGCCCGGAATCCGGCATCGCCAGCCGCTCGCTGGTCGACACCGGCACCTTCGCCGACGTCGACCAGAACCAGCGCTTCGCCGCCGAGGCCCTGTGGCTGCACGGGCCCTGGTCGCTGCAGGCCGAGCATGCGATCGGCCGCAGCACGCGTTCGCAGGCTGGCGACTTCAGCTCGAATGCCAGCTATGCCCTGATCAGCTGGTCGCCCAGCGGGCATGCGCGCAGCTACAAGTCCGGCGTCGTGGGCTCGCCCAAGGCCGGCGAAGGCGAGATGCCCTGGGAGCTGTTCCTGCGCTTCAGCCGCATCGACCTCGACGATGCTCCGGTGCTCGGCGGCACCCAGCGCGACTGGACGCTCGGCGCCACTTGGTATGTGCACCCCAATGTGCGACTGCTCGCCAACTACACCGCCGTGCGCAGCGCGCGTCGCGGCGTGGCCGACGACCCGAACCTGCTGCAGTTCCGCATCCAGCTGAGCTACTGAGCCGCGCCAGCGGCCTTCCCGCAGCAAGCACCGCCAGGCGCCCTCAGCGGCGCCGCAAGGAGCCCCCATCATGCGCTGGTTCGCCCATCTTCCCATCGGCCGCAAGCTGGCCTTCGCCTTTGCCGTACTCACCTTTCTCGCCCTCTCGATCGGAGGCTACGGCATCAAGGATCTGCGCGACGAGAACGCGCTCGTGAGCGACCTGACCGAACGCTCGCTGCCTGCGCGCACCGCCCTGCTCGAGCTGCGCGGCATCCTCGGTGAGTACCGCACGTTTGAAGTGGCCCAGCTCGGCTATCAGGGCCAGGCCGCTGAACTCGCCGACTACCGCAAGCGGACCGATAGCCTGCGCAACGATTTCGGCAGCACGCTCACGCGCTACGAGGCGCTGATCCGCAGTGACGGCGAGCGCGCCCTGTTCGAGAAGGTGAAGGCCGCGGGCGCAGCCTACTTCAGCGCTGGCGCAAAGATCGCCGCCGCCATCGACGCCGACGATTTCGACACTGCGCGCGCCGTGTCCAGCGACGAGGCCCGCCCCCTGCGCCGCGCGCTGATGGACGAGATCAAGGCCCTGATCGAGGAAACCAGCCGCCTGCTGGACGCGCAGGTCGCAGCAGCCGATGCCGCCTCCGAGCGAGCAATGCTCCAACTGAGTCTCGGCATGGTCGCAGTGGCACTCTTCGCCGCGGTGTTCGGCTGGAGCATCACCCGCGCCATCACCCGGCCGCTGGGCCAGGCCACCCGCGCCGCCGAGGGCATCGCCCGCGGCCGCCTCGACCAGGAGATCCGCGCCGAAGCCCGCGACGAGGCCGGCCAGCTGCTGGCCTCGATGGCGACGATGCAGCAGCAGCTGAACGCGGTCCGTGAGGCCCAGCGCCAGCTGGCCGAACAGCACGGCGCCGGCATGCTCGACCAGCGCATCGACGCCAGCCGCTTCGCCGGCGACTTCGCGCGCATGGCCGAGGAGGTCAATGCCGTGGTCGACGGCCACGTGCGCGCGCAGAGGCGCATGGCCGAGGTGATGAGCCACTACGCCGAAGGCGACTTCAACCACGACATGGATCGTCTGCCCGGCGAGCAGGCGGCGATCTCGCAGGCGATGGACGCGGTCAAGACGCGCCTCGGCGAGATCAACGCGGCGATCACCGAGCTCTCGCAGGCCGCCACCCGCGGCGAGTTCAAGACCCGTGGCGACGCCAGCCGCTTCAAGCACGACTTCCGCCGCATGGTGGAAGGCCTGAACTCGCTGATGGCCACCGCAGACACCCAGCTCAGCGGCATCTCGACCCTGCTGCGCGCGCTCGCCGACGGCGATCTCGGCCAACGCCTTCAGGGCGAGGCGCAGGGTGTGTTCGCGCAGATCCGCGGCGACGCCAACCGCATGGTCGAGCAGCTGCGCAGCATCATCGGCGAGATCCAGGCCTCGTCCGAGACGGTGCGTTCAGCCGCGGGCGAGATCGCCGCCGGCAACGCCGACCTGTCCTCGCGCACCGAGCAGCAGGCCGCGGCACTGGAAGAGACCGCCGCCAGCATGGAGGAGCTCACCTCCACCGTGCGCGGCAACGCCGAGAACGCGAGATCCGCGAACCAGCTCGCCATCGGCGCCGGCGACGTCGCCGAGCGCGGCGGCAGCGTGGTGCGCCAGGTGGTCGACACCATGGGCCAGATCCATGTGCAGTCGCGCAAGATCGAGGACATCATCGGGGTGATCGACGGGATCGCCTTCCAGACCAATATCCTGGCGCTGAACGCCGCGGTCGAAGCCGCCCGCGCCGGCGAGCAGGGCCGAGGCTTCGCGGTGGTGGCAGGTGAGGTGCGCACCCTTGCCCAGCGCTCGGCCGCCGCCGCCCGCGAGATCAAGCAGCTGATCTCGGACACCGTGCAGCGCATCGATTCCGGCAGCCAGCTGGTCGACTCCGCGGGCGCCACGATGGCCGAGATCCTGGCCTCGGTGAAGCGCGTCACCGACATCATGGGCGAGATCAGCGCGGCGTCCGCCGAGCAGACCGCCGGCATCGAGCAGGTCAGCGCCACCATCACCCACATGGACGAAGCCACCCAGCAGAACGCGGCCCTGGTCGAAGAAGCCACTGCCGCCGCCCGCGCGCTCGAAGACCAGGCCGGCCGGCTGGCGCAGAACGTGGCGCGGTTCAGGCTTTGACAGCCGGGATTCGGGAGTCGGGATTCGGGATTCGTCAGAGCAGCTGGTCGAGAACGTCGCGCGAACGCTTCGAGTTCTGCCCCTAGCCGAGCTGAGGAGCCGGAGCGGTCTGGATCACAGCCGCACCCTGCTCCAGCGAATCCCCAATCCCGACTCCCGAATCCCAGCTCTCTAACGAATCCCCAATCCCCAATCCCTAATCCCGGCTTCACCGGCACAAGCCTTGCCTTCCCCTGCTGCAACCGCCGCCAAACCGTCACCGCCGCATCGGAGCCCCCATGTCCTTCGCCCTTTCCAGCAGCAAGCGTTCCTCTTCGGCGCGGGCGGCAGAGGCCGCCAACGAGGCGCGGCAGGAGTTCCTCACCTTCCGTCTGGGCTCGCAGGAGTTCGGCGTCGACATCCTCAAGGTGCAGGAGATCCGCGGCTACGAGAACGTCACCCGCATTCCCGACACACCGGACTACCTGAAAGGCGTGATCAACCTGCGCGGCGCGGTTGTGCCGGTGGTCGACATGCGGCTGAAGTTCCGCCTGGCCGCCGAGTACGACGCCTTCACCGTGATGATCGTGCTCAACATGGCCAGTGCCGTGGTCGGCATCGTGGTCGACAGCGTGTCGGATGTCACATCCTTCGGCGCCGACCAGTTGAAGCCCGCGCCCGACTTCGGCAAGACCGTCGACGCCCGCTTCCTCACCGGCATCGGCATGGCCGGCGAGCGCATGGTGCTGCTGCTCGACATCGATGAAATGCTGAAAGCCGAGGCGCTGAGCCTCGTCGCTGCGGCCGGCTGATACGCCGCGGCGGAAAGGACGCCATTGAAGCGGAAGACCGTCGATGCGACGCAGTATCCAGTTCCGTTCCACCCTGCTGCTGGGCGCGCTTGCGATGCTCAGTTTCGCCTTGGCCACCCTGTTCATCCAGGACAAGGCGTCCGATGCCCAGACCGAGGCCGCCAACCGTGAGTTGATTGCCATCGCCGAGGCCCAGGCCGGCCGCGTGCAGCGCCTCGCCGAGGGCCCGCTGGTGATGAGCCGGGCGCTGGCCGCATCGGTTCGCGCAGAGATCGCTTCGTCGGACCCCGACCGCGCGCGCATGATCGAGACCGTGCGCCAGTACACGCTGCAGGACACCGATTCGCTGGGCTACTGGATCGAGTTCGAACCCCAGGGTTTCGACGGTCGCGACGCCGAGTTCGCGACCGGCGAGTCCACTGCCAGCACGGACAGTGGGCGACTCTCCATCTACTGGGTGCGGGGCGACGACGGCACGGTCTCGCTGGAAGGCACGGCAGGGCCCGACGAAGATCCGGATCTCGCGGACGAGGACTACTACGCCGCCGCCCGCGCGCGCGGCGCCGAGCTGATGTTCGAGCCCTATCCCTACGAGGTCTTCGGCCGCGAAGTGCTGATGACCAGCCTGATGGTGCCGATCCTGGTCGATGGCGTGCATCGCGGCGTGGCCGGCGCCGATGTCACCCTCGATGGCATGCAGCGCGCGCTGGCGGAGGTGCGGCCTTTCGACTCCGGCGTGCTGCGCCTGTTCTCGCCGACCGGCAAAGTGATGGCGGCGCCCGAGACCGACCTGCTGGGCGGTGACTGGCCTCAGCACTCCCTGCGTGAAGCGCTGCCGCGCCTTGCCCAGGGCGAGCGCGTCAAGTTGCGCGCAGCGGATGCGGCGATCGAGGGCGAGGCCCTGCAGGTGTTCCTGCCCTTCCGCGTGGGCACCGGCAGCGATGTGTTCGTGCTGCAGGTGTCGGCGCCGGTGGACGTGGTGATGGCCAGCGTCGGTGAGGTGCGCAACCGCATCCTGCTGATCGGGCTGTTCAGCGTGCTGGCGCTGGTGGCCGCGGTCGCGCTGATCATCCGTCGCCTGGTCGGTCAGCCGCTCGCCTCGGCGGTACAGGCGGTCGAACGCCTGGCCAGGGGCGATTTCGATGCGCGCTTCGAGGCCCAGTCCGATGACGAAGTGGGCCGGCTCGGCAAGGCCCTGGTGCAGATGCGCGACCTGCTGCGCGCCTTCATGCATGAGCAGGCTGAGCTCGCCCGCCGCCACGCGGAAGGCGAGCTCAGCCTGCGCGTCGACGCGAGCCGCTACCGCGGTGCCTTTGGCGGCATGGCCTCTGGCGTCAATCGGCTGGTGGATCAGCATATCGCCACGAGCGGACAGATCATCGATGTCGTCCAAGCCTACGCGCGCGGCGACCTGAGTCCGAGCATGCCCAAGCTTGCTGGCGAGATGCGTCGCTACAGCGAGGCGGTGGACGGCGTGCGCGCCAATCTCACCGCGATGCGCGACGAAATCCTGCGCCTGTCGCGCGGCGCCGCCGCCGGCGAGTTCCACCTTCGCGGCGACGCTGCGCGCTTCGAGCATGCCTTCCGCGAGATGGTGGACGCGCTGAACGCGCTGATGGAAAACGCAGACACCGGCTTGAGCCGCACCTGCGAAGTGCTGGGCGCGATCGCCCAGGGCGATCTGCGCAAGCGGATCGAAGGCGCCGCCTCGGGCCGCTTCGCCGAGCTGCAAGCCTCGACCAATGCCACCGCGGATGCGCTCCGCGGCATCCTCGGTGATATCCACACGGCGGTGGACGCGATCAACAGCGCCGCCAGCGAGATCGCCGCCGGCAACGCCGATCTCTCCGCCCGCACCGAGCAGCAGGCAGCCTCGCTGGAGGAAACCGCCGCCAGCATGGAAGAGCTCACCTCGACCGTGCGCGGCAATGCCGAGAACGCGCGCTCGGCGAACCAGCTCGCCATCGGCGCCGGCGATGTCGCCGAACGCGGCGGCAGCGTGGTGCGCCAGGTGGTCGACACCATGGGCCAGATCCACGTGCAGTCGCGCAAGATCGAGGACATCGTCGGGGTGATCGACGGCATCGCCTTCCAGACCAACATCCTCGCGCTCAATGCCGCGGTCGAAGCCGCGCGTGCCGGTGAACAGGGCCGCGGCTTCGCGGTGGTCGCAGGTGAGGTGCGCACGCTCGCCCAACGCTCGGCGGCGGCCGCCCGCGAGATCAAGCAGCTGATCTCGGACACCGTGCAGCGCATCGATTCCGGCAGCCAGCTGGTCGACTCCGCCGGCGCCACCATGGCCGAGATCCTGGCCTCGGTGAAGCGCGTCACCGACATCATGGGCGAGATTTCCGCGGCGTCCGCCGAGCAGACTGCCGGCATCGAGCAGGTCAGCGCCACCATCACCCACATGGACGAAGCGACCCAGCAGAACGCTGCCCTCGTCGAAGAAGCCACCGCCGCCGCCCGCGCGCTCGAAGACCAGGCCGGCCGGCTGGCGCAGAACGTGGCGCGGTTCAGGCTTTGAGGGCCGGGAATCGGGAATCGGGAATCGGGAATCGGGAATCGCAAACAGCGTGGCATGCCAACGCATGGCGCGCGATTACCTAGCCCCACGAGCTGTCAGGCATCAGTCGCTCATCCTCATGCCGGGCTCTGACGCGCAGCCGCTCTGACGATTCCCGATTCCCGTTCACCCATTCCCAGCAAAAAGAAAGCCGCCCCACAGGGCGGCTTTCTGTTTCGGTCACATCCAGGCGCCTCAGAGCTTGAACTCGATCGTCCTGCGCATGCGCGACTCGACCGGGTTGCCGCCTTCGGTGGCGGGGTTGAAGGTCCAGCGACGCACCGCGGCCAGGGCCTCGCGCTCGAACACGCGTGCGGGCTGGGCCTTGAGCACGTTGACCGAGCTCACCTTGCCGTCGGCGCCGATCACGATCTCGACTTCGACGAAGCCCTCGGTACCGCGACGCGCGGCCTCGGCCGGATAGTTCGGCGGGTCGGTCTTGAGCGGGGTCGCCGGGCCGGCCATCGCCAGCGCCGGCAGGGCGAAGCAGGCGCAGGCAGCCATCGGCAGGGCCAGGAACAGGGTGCGTGCCAGTGGTGAAAGACCAGAGGGGCGCATGGGCGTCTCCAGAAATCTACGTTGGGGAAGGGGGTGCGCCGGCGGCGCGGTCGCTCGCGAAACTGCGAACGTCATCCACGGTGCAATGCCCGTACCGGCGGATCACCGACGGTTCGCCGTCGCGCCCCGCGGCCGCGCCGACGCGCCGTCGCCGCCACCGGCACATCGCTTGCAGCCGCCTCGACCGACGCCTGACCGCCCCTCGCGGGGCCCCACGCCTGATCGAGCCACGTCCATGACGCCACTTGAACTGCTTCACGTCGCCACCGCGCCTTCGGTCCGCTTCATGGACCGCTTGCGCCTGAACTCCAAGCTGATGCTGATTGCCGCCGTCTTCGTCGGCGTGGCGGTGATCATGGCGGCGCTACTGGTGCGTGAGATCAACACCAAGGTCGCCCACCTGCAGCAGCTGCAGACCGGTGAAGCCGCTTTCCCGAAGGCGATCACCCTGATGCGCGACATCTCCAGCCACGCCGCGCAGTCGCGCCGCGCGCTGGGCGGCGACGCCGCGGCACAGGCCGAGATCCCGCGGATTGTCGACACGCTGCGAGCCGGCACCGCCGCGGCCATCGAAGTGCGCGAGCAGCTGCCGCCCGACCCACGGCTCGACAAGGCCGTCGAGGAGCTGCAGGCGGCGATGGAGCTGGCCCTGCAGCCCTCGGACGACATCAACACCATCATCCAGCACGACCTGGACGCGATCGCCAAGGTGCGCAACTTCATGAGCGTGCTCGAGGTGGCAAGCGACCTCTACCTCGACAACGAGGAGGGCACCCTGCTGCTCGGCGAGATCGTCACCGCGCACGGCCCGCTGCTGTTGGACCGCGCGCTGCGCATTCGCGCGCTCGGCAACCTGGTGATCGACGGCGGGGCCGTCTGGGTGGAGGACCGAATCGACCTGACCAGCTCGGACCGCGAGATCGGTAACGCGCTCGAAACGCTCGGCGGTGCGGTGGCCGACCTCGGCACCGAGTTCGATGCCGTCCGCGCCCCGCTGGAGGGCGTCAATTCCGCCTTCGCCGCCCTGCGCCAGGGCATGAAGGAGGGCTTGCTCGACGCCGAAGAGATCCAGATGGACGCGGCCGAACTGCTCGCCCTGGGCCAGGCCGCCGACGCCTCGGTCTACGCCCTGCTGGATGTCGTCGAGCCGATGCTGAAGAACCGCATCGCATCGCGCCTGTCGGCGCTCAGCACCGAGCGCAGCCTGGTGATCGGCGCCATCGTGATCGCCCTGCTGCTGGCCGGCTACCTGTTCCTCGGCTTCACCCAGAGCGTAGGCCGCGCGGTGCGCGAAATCGCGGCCTCCGCCAACGACCTCGCCGGCGGCGTGTTCCGCGAGCGCGTCAACGTGCGCAGCAACGACGAGCTGCGCCAGATCGCCAACGCCCTGGAGTCGGTCAGCACCGCCATCCGCCGCTTCGCTGCCGCGCAGACCGAAATGGCGGACCAGCATGCGGCCGGCCTCATCAGCCATCGCATCGACGCCGCGACCTTCGAAGGCGAGTACCGCAAGCTCGCCGAGGGCACCAACGAGCTGGCCGACGGCCATCTGCAGGTCAAGATGCAGGCGGTGGAACTGATGGGGCGCTACGGCATCGGCGACCTCTCAGGCGACATGCCCGAACTGCCCGGCGAGAAGAAGCGCATCACCGAGGCGATGCGCCTCACCAAGACCAACATGTCGGCGATCAGCGCCGAGATCCAGCGCCTGGTGACGGCAGCCAATGCCGGCGACTTCAGCGCCCGCGGCGACGCCAACCAGTTCCAGCATGAGTTCCGCCGCATGATCGAGGGCCTGAACAGCCTGATGGCGGTGAGCGACGCCGGACTGCGCGATGTCGGCCGCGTGCTGGATGCACTGGCCCGCGGCGACCTGACCGAGAGCATCACCGCCGAATACCGCGGCCAGTTCGACGCGCTGAAGCAGGCGGCCAACACCACGGTGAAGTCGCTGGGCGAGCTGATCGGCCAGGTCAAGGAAGCCACCGACAGCATCAACACCGCCGCCCGCGAGATCGCCGCCGGCAACAGCGACCTGTCGGGTCGCACCGAGCAGCAGGCGGCTTCGCTGGAGGAAACCGCCAGCAGCATGGAAGAGCTCACCTCCACCGTGCGCCAGAACGCCGAGAACGCGCGCTCGGCGAATCAACTGGCGATCGGTGCCGGCGAAGTCGCCGAAAAGGGCGGCAGCGTGGTCGGCGAAGTGGTCACCACCATGGGCGACATCGATGCCGCCTCGCGCAAGATCGTCGACATCATCAGCGTGATCGACGGCATCGCCTTCCAGACCAACATCCTCGCGCTGAACGCGGCGGTCGAGGCCGCACGCGCCGGTGAGCAGGGCCGCGGCTTCGCGGTGGTGGCCTCCGAGGTGCGCTCGCTGGCGCAGCGCTCGGCGGCGGCGGCCAAGGAGATCAAGACCCTGATCGGCGACACCGTGGACAAGATCGCCACCGGCAGCAGCCTGGTCGATTCGGCCGGCAAGACCATGGCCGAGATCGTGACCTCGGTGAAGCGTGTCACCGACATCATGGGCGAGATCAGTGCGGCCTCGGCCGAGCAGTCGAGCGGCATCGAGCAGGTCAATGCCACCATCACCCAGATGGACGAAGTCACCCAGCAGAACGCGGCCCTGGTGGAAGAAGCCTCGGCCTCGGCGCGTGCCCTGGAAGACCAGGCGGGCGCCCTGTCCGTTGCCGTCTCGCGCTTCCGTCTGAACTCCAACCAGGCCAGCCTGCGCGCCGTGCCGCCCATGCGCAGTAGTGCGCCCGCCGTGGCCGCTCCGCGTTCCGACGAGGCTTCGCCCACGTCGACATCGCCAGCGGTCGCCGGGAGCAGCGCCGAGACCAAGCGCGAACCCGCCAAGCCCGGGCTGCGGGCGGTGGCCGGCAAGGCCACGCCGTCCCGGCCGCTGAAGCCCCTCGCCGCCACGGCGCGCAGCGCATCCTCATCGCGCGCGCCCGCCAAGCCGGCGCCCTCGCGCAATGCGCCGACCGGTCCGGCCGCGCCGTCGGCCAGCGACGACATGGAGTGGACCGAGTTCTGAACGTCTGCACGCAGGCATTCGCGACACTCCCGGGACGGGCGCGCAAGCGCCCGTCCTGCGTTGCGGCGCTTGCTGGGCGTCGCCCTCCAGAACACCGGCGTAATCCCGGCGGCGCGGTGCGGCACGCGGCTTGCTGCAGTGACGGAGCGCCACGGCATCGCGCCGTGGATCCAGCCGCCGACGAGGGCCGATGAGCAGCGAGATCCCCCAGGGCCAGCGCGAGTTCGAGTTCGCCGACCGCGATTTCCGCCGTGTCTGCGCCTTGATCCACGCCCGCGCCGGCATCGCCTTGGCCGACAGCAAGCGCGACATGGTCTACAGCCGCCTGTCGCGACGCCTGCGCGCACTCGGCATGGACAGCTTCGGCGACTACCTCGACTGGCTTGAGCGCGAAGGCGAGGACGAGTGGCAGAACTTCGTCAACGCGCTCACCACGAATCTCACCAGCTTCTTTCGCGAAGAGCACCACTTCGAGCACCTGCGCGAGCACCTGCCGAAGATGAAGCGCGTCAATGGCAAGGTACGCATCTGGTGTTCGGCGGCCTCGACCGGCGAAGAGCCCTACTCCATCGCGATCACCGCCTGTGAAGCCTTCGGCACGCTGTCGCCGCCGGTCGAGATCATCGCTACCGACATCGACACCCAGGTGCTGGCCACCGCCGAGCGCGGTGTGTATCCGCTGGAGCGCGTCGAGCGCATGGCCGAGGCGCGCAAGAAGACCTTCTTCCAGCGCGGCACCGGCGCCAATGCCGGCAAGGTGCGCGTGAACCCCGCGCTGCAGAGGCTGCTGAGCTTCTCGCCGCTGAACCTCCTGGATACGCGCTATCCGCTCTCCGGCACCTTTGCGGTGATCTTCTGCCGCAACGTGATGATCTACTTCGACAAGCCGACGCAGCGCGCGATCCTGGCGCGAATGAAGCCTCTGCTTGAGCCGGACGGCTTCCTCTACGCCGGCCACAGCGAGAGCTTCTTCCACGCCGCCGACCTGTTCAAGAACCTCGGCCGAACCGTCTATGCGCCGGTGGCTGCAGGAGGCCGTGAATGAGCACGCCCTCGCGCCATCTGAAAGGGCCCATGCCCTACTTCGACGTACAGCTGCAGATGGACGCGCTGAAGCTGATGCCGGCCGACTACGTCGTGACCTCCAAGGACATCGCGCTGTCCACGGTGCTGGGCAGCTGCGTGGCGGCCTGCATGCGTGACCCGGTGCTGCGGATCGGCGGCATGAACCACTTCATGCTGCCCGACGGCGGCGACGCCGATGACACCTCGGCGCGCTATGGCAGCTATGCCATGGAACTGCTGATCAACGAGCTGCTGAAGGCCGGCGCCCGCCGCGAACGGCTGGAGGCCAAGGTCTTCGGCGGCGGCAACGTGCTGAAGAGTTTCACCACCAACCCGGTCGGCACCCGCAACGCCGAGTTCGTGATCGCGTATCTCAAGGCCGAGCGCATCCCGGTGGTGGCCCAGGATCTGGGCAGCATTCATCCACGCAAAGTCTGGTACATCCCTGCCACCGGCAAGGTGCTGGTGCGTCGTCTGCCGCACGCCCACGACACCGCCATCGCCTCCGAAGAAATCGCCTACCGCAATCAGCTGAAGCAGCAGCCAAGTGCGGGTGGCGTGGAGCTGTTCGACTGACATGGCTACTCGCGTACTGATCGTCGATGACTCGGCCCTGGTCCGCCAGGTGCTCTCGCGCGTGCTGGGCGAAGACCCGGAGATCGAGGTGGTGGGCACGGCCCAGGACCCCTTCGTCGCCCGCGAGATGATCAAGCAGCTCAATCCCGACGTGCTCACGCTCGACGTCGAGATGCCACGCATGGACGGGCTGACCTTCCTCGAGAACCTGATGCGCCTGCGGCCGATGCCGGTGGTCATGGTGTCTTCGCTGACCGAGGCCGGGGCCGAGGTCACGCTCGACGCACTGAGCCTCGGTGCCGTCGACTTCGTGACGAAGCCCAAACTTGAGGTCGCCAAAGGTTTGACGGAATACGCCGGCGAGCTGGCGGCGCGGGTCAAATCGGCCGCCCGCGCCAAGGTGCAGGCGCGCAGCGCGCCCGCGCGAAGCGCCGAGCGCCCGAAGGCACGCGGCGCCGCCGGCTTCCGCACCACCGATCGACTGATCGCCATCGGCGCCTCGGCCGGTGGCACTGAAGCCATCCGTGTGGTGCTGGAGATGATGCCGCCGGACGCGCCGGGCATCGTCATCACCCAGCACATCCCGGCCGAGTTCAGCCGCGCTTTCGCCCAGCGCATGAACCGCTGCTCACCGATGGCCGTCTGCGAGGCCGAAGACGGGCAGCAGATCGTGCCCGGCTACGCCTACATCGCGCCGGGCGGCTACCACCTGCGGGTCGAACGCAGCGGCGCGCGCTGGCTGTGCCGGATCGGCGACGACGCCCCGGTCAGCCGACACAAGCCCAGTGTCGACGTGCTGTTCCGGTCGGTGGCGCAGGCGGCCGGCCGCAACGCCGTCGCCGCCATCCTCACCGGCATGGGCAATGACGGCGCCGCCGGCATGCTCGAAATGCATCAGGTCGGCATTCCCACCCTGGCCCAGGACGAAGCGACTTCGGTGGTCTGGGGCATGCCTGGGGCCGCAGTGAAGATGGGCGGCGTGGACGAGATCCTGCCGCTGAACCGCATCGCCGGTCGCCTGCTTGAGCTCGCGGCCGATGAATCGCGGCGCGCCGCGCGCGGCGGCCCGTGAGCCGCGCGGCTGTGGAACGCGCATTGCAGACAGCAGCCTCGAGGGCGCCCGCGGCGCCGCGATCCACCAGCGCTCAAGTCGACCGCGCCTGCGGCCGATAGAAGCCCGAGTCCAAGGGAACACCGCAATGCAAACCGGCATCCTGATCCGAATCGCCCCCGCCCTGCTGCTCAGCCTCGCGCACGTGGTCGCGCAGTTCGTCGAGTGGCCGCTCGCCTTCGAACTCGCGCTGCTGACAACGATGTTCCTGGCCTGGGGCGCGTTCGGCTGGTGGTTCTCCCGCAATGCCTTCGCCCTGTCGCCGGACGAGAGCCGGTTGGTCAAGGAGCAGGAGCAGCTGCTCGGTGAGCTGCGCGAGTTCGTGAGCCGCGAGGTCGGCGGCAGCCAGCAGGAGATCCAGCGCACCCGCGCCCTGCTTGCGCAGTCGATCGGCAAGCTGGCCGACAGCTTCCAGACCATGAACAAGACCGCGCGCCACCAGACGCAGACCCTGGCCAAGATCGTCGACCGCAGCGGTGACAGCAACAGCATCGATGTCCGCCGCTTCGCCCAGGAGGCCAGCCGCCACATGGGCGAACTGACTTCGGCGCTGGAGCAGGTCAGCGAGCAGAGCTCGACGACCGTGAACCATATCGATGCCATGACCCAGCATCTCGAAGGCATCTTCGCCCTGCTGGAAGACGTCAAGTCGATCGCCGACCAGACCAATCTGCTCGCACTCAATGCCGCCATCGAAGCGGCGCGCGCCGGTGAAGCGGGCCGCGGCTTCGCGGTGGTCGCCGACGAGGTGCGCAGCCTGTCGGAGCGCTCGACCAGCTTCAACGAACAGATCCGCAAGCTGGCCAACAGCTCCAAGGAGGCCGTGCACAAGGTGCGCGAGACGGTGTCCAACATGGCCACCCGCGACCAGAGCCGCAGCCAGCAGGCCCGCCACGAGGCCTCCAAGCTGTTCTCCCAGGTCGAGGAGATCAACGACAGCCTGGCCGCCGGCATCAACGAGGTCGCCAGCAGCGCGCGGGTGATCGACCAGTCGGTGGCGGAAGCCGTGCGCTCGCTGCAGTTCGAAGACATCGTCACCCAGGCGCTGGGCGCCGCCGAGCGCCATCTGGAGCGGCTCGAAGCCATCAACCGCGATGCCACCGGCCTGCAGCAGCTGTTGGCTTCCAGCGCCGGCGCCAGCAGCCACCGCAAGCTCGAAGCCCTGAACGACCTGCACCGCCGCCTGCGCGAGCTGCGCGACAACTGGCAGCCGATGCCGCACAAGCCGGTGTCGCAAACCGACATGGGCGCGGGCGGCGTCGATCTGTTCTAGGCCGCGTAGGGGGTTGGCGCTGGCCGCTGCCCGGCGCCCGCAGTAAAGGCGAACTGTGCAGTCGTGCTCCACCTTAGCCCGCAGCCTGCCCTGCAGCACCAGGCCGGGGTCATGCTCCGTGCGTCTGCCGGGCATCGCTGTCCCGTCTCCGCAGACCTTCCGGCTCGGCCAGCCGCGTGCAGCAGCCTGAAACCCGCGCTTTGAGCCGACCGCCCGCCCTGTGGTCGACGTGGGTCGTCGGCGCCGTTCGCCGGGGCCCGGACTCACCCGGCACCTCCTCCGCTTCAGCTCAACTTTCTTCACATTTCTCCGCGGATAGGGCCCCAGGGCCCGCAAAGCCAAGAAACCCGCGGCTCCAGCAAGACGCAGCCCCACGCGCCCTGGCCTGCGGCGACGCTGCGGCGCTTGCGTGTCCAAGAACACAAAACTAGTCTCCAACGTGGTCCGCGCGTGAACACGCCGCGCGGAGGGGGAAGTCGACGACCGGGGCACGCGAAGGAGTTCGCGGGCGCTGCCGTGGGGGCAATTCGTTGATGACCATAAGCTTTGTGCCGGGTCGCCGCCAAGCGGACGATCGCGGCCGCCTATGCGCACTCGCGCGCTCACTGGGGAGTAGAGACCGCAATGTTCAAGCCTTGGATTCCGGCAGCCGCCGCCCTTCTTTTTGCGGCTGGAGTGCACGCCGACAGCACCCGACGCAGCGCGCCAGAGCTGGCGCCCGCCACTGAAAAGCCGGCCAGCGCGCCGGTGGTGCAGATGACTTCGACGATCGCCGCCACCGTGAGCTATCCGGGCACCCTGCCCGCGAGTCCCACCTTCAATCGGCCGAGCGGCTGCGCCAGCCTGTCAGGTGTGGGCACCGCAGTGGCCTTCCACGAGCAGTCTTTCACGGTCGACACCGCGGGCAGCTACACGCTGACGGTGCTCAACACCGCACCCGCGATCGATACGGTGATGGTGCTTTACCAAGGCAGCTTCAGCGCCGCCTCGCCGCTCACCAACTGCATCGCCTACAACGACGACACGGCTGGCCTCGGCGCGCTGTCGCGCATCACCCAGACGCTGGCCACCGGCACGACCTATGTGCTGGTCACCACCACCTTCGGTAACGGCGAAACCGGCAGCTTCAACAACGAGATCACCGGCCCGGGCGGCATCAGCCTGGTCGGCGCCGGCCCCTCTGCCAATCTCGGCCTGACGAAGAGCGCGCCGGACGGCGTGGTCAACGGCGGCACCTACCGCTACGTGCTCGCCGCCAGCAACGCCGGCCCCGACAACGCCACCGGCGTGACCGTCACCGATACCCTTCCGGCGGGCGTCAGCTTTGTTTCCAGCACCTGCGGCGCGACCGCAGCGGGGCAAACGGTCACCTGGCCGATCGGCGCTTTCGCCAACGGCGGCAGCACGAGCTGCACCTTGACGGTGTCGCGCGATTCGCTCACCTGCAGCACCGTGGTGAATACGGCCTCGATCAGCGGCACCGAGACGGATCCCAATCCGGCCAACAACACCGCAACCCACAGCAACGGCGGTAGCGACTTGATCGTGGACGGCAGCTTCGAAGCGCCGAGCGCGCCGGCCTGGACGCAAAGCTCAACCAACTACGGCAGCCCGCTGTGTGACGAGGCCGGCTGCGGCACGGGCGGCGGTACGGCCGGCCCGCGCACTGGATCGCAGTGGATGTGGTTCGGTGGCGCAGGCGCGCTGGAAGTGGGCGTGGCCGAGCAGTCGGTGGCCATCCCGGCGGGCGCGACGACGCTGAGCTTCGGCTACCGCCTGGGCCTCTGCGCGGCTGGCGCCGGTGCCAACGACTTCATCCGCCTGACGGTGGGCGGCACCGAGCTCTGGCGTCGCGATGCGTCGTCCGCTGAGTGCGGTGCCACCGCATACGCACTCGCCAGCGTGGACATCAGCGCGCTGGCGGGAAGCACGCAGGCGGTGCGCTTCGAATCCACCAGCGGCACGGCAGGGACTTCGAGCAACTTCAGTATCGACGACGTCAGCTTGCCCAGCTCGCCGGTGTGCGTGGCTCCGCCGAACGCGGATCTCTCGATCGCCCAGACGCTCACGCCGGTCGGTGCGCAGCTGGTGGGCAATGGCGTCGATGTGGCGCTGACCGCGGCCAATGCAGGCCCGGGGGCCGCCAGTGGCGTTACGGTTTCGACTGTCCTGCCCGCGCAGCTGAGCTTCGTCAACAGCACCTGCGGCGCCACCGCGGTCGGCCAGACCGTCACCTGGGCGGTCGGCGCCCTGGCCAATGGGGCCAGCGCCAGTTGCACGATCAACACGAGCATCTCGGCAGGCGGAGCGATCAGCGTCAGCTCGAGCGTGAGCTCTTCGACGACGGACCCGGTGACGACCAACAACGCCGCCGCTTCCAGCCTCTCGGGTGCGCCCGTCGCGGCGGCCCGCCCGGCGGTGGTGCCGAGTCTCAACGCAGTGGGCCTGCTGGCCTTGGTGCTGAGCCTGCTCGCCGTCGGCGGCTTGGCCTTCGGACGCCGCGAGCACTGAGAACAGCGCGCCAGCGCCACTAAGGAAACGCCCGCCTTCCGGCGGGCGTTTCCTTTTGGGCCCGTCAGCCAGATGAGAGACGAAGCCCGTCTGGAGAGGCTGTGATCGTCCTTCAGGGATCTCCGCGATCAAGGCCCCATGCTTCGCCTCACGATTCGGGCGTGAGCACAGCGTCCTTTGGCTCAGACGCTCTGGCCTGGGCCTTTCAAGCTCTTCTAGGCCGCCCGCGCGCGCTCGGCACGCCGCAAGGCAGCCGTGATATCGGCGACCAGGTCCTCGCTGGACTCGATGCCCACCGACAGGCGCAGCAGGCCATCGCCGATGCCCGCCACCGCGCGCGCTTCCGCACTCATCGCTGCATGCGTCATCGTCGCCGGGTGCGCGATCAGGCTCTCCACGCCACCCAGCGATTCGGCCAGGGTGAAGCACTGCAGGCCGTCGAGGAAAGCGCGTACCGCCGCCTCGCCGCCGTCCAGCTCGAAGGAGATCATCGCGCCACCGTTCTTCTGCTGGCGCAGGGCCAGCGCGTGCCCGGGATGCGAGGCAAGGCCCGGATAGTGCACCGCCTTCACCGCCGGATGCGCATCCAGCAGCTCGGCCAGGGCCTGCGCGTTCTCGACATGGCAGCGCAGGCGCGGCTCCAGCGTACGCAGACCGCGCAGGGTCAGGAAGCTGTCGAAGGGGCTGCCGGTCAGGCCCAGGCAGTTCGCCCACCAGGTCAGCCGCTGATGCAGCTCGGGCGTGGCGGCGACGATCGCGCCACCGACCACGTCGCTGTGCCCATTGATGTACTTGGTGGTCGAGTGCAGCACCAGATCGGCACCGAACTCGATGGGTCGCTGGAGCGCGGGCGAGAGAAAGGTGTTGTCGACCAAGGCCAGCGCGCCGGCACGATGTGCGGCTTCGATGACGAAGCGCAGGTCGGTGATGCGCAGCAGCGGGTTGCTGGGAGTTTCGATCCAGACCAGCTTCGGCGGCTTCGCCAGCGCCTCGGCCAGCTGGCGCGGACAGGTCAGGTCGGCCACCACCAGTTCGAAGTGTCCCTTCTTCGCCAGCGCATTGAAGAGACGCCAGCTGCCGCCGTAGCAGTCGTGCGGCACGACCAGCCGATCGCCCGGCTCCAGCAGGGCTAGGGCCAGGGTGATGGCGGCCATGCCGCTGGATGTCACCACGCCGCCCGCGCCGCCTTCGAGTTCCGCCAGGGCTTCGCCGAGCAGATCACGGGTCGGATTGCCGCTGCGGGTGTAGTCGTATTCGCGCTTCTCGTTGAAGCCGGCGAAGCTGAAGTTGGTCGACAGCACCAGCGGCGGCACCACGGCGCCGAAGGCGGGATCGCGGTCAATGCCGGCACGTGCAGCAACAGTGGCAGGGGCGTGGCGGCTCATCAGTGCACCTCGTTGGCGTTCGGGGCAGACAGGGCGCGCGCGAGCAACGAACCCACGCGGTCGGTTTCCTTGAGAAAAGCGTCGTGGCCGTACAGCGAGTCGATGCACTCGAACTGCGCGGGGGCGGCGATGGCGGCGGCGAAGGCCTGCAAGTCCTCGGGCGGCGCCAGCCAGTCGCCGCTGACGGCCAGCAGATGCGCGGGCACGCGGATCTGCGCGGGCTCGACTGCGTGCAGATCGATCGACTCGGACAGGCGCAGGAATGCCGTCGCGCTCCAGCGTTCGGCGTAGCGGCTGCCGCAGCTGGCGAGATAGGCCTCGGACGCGCTGCGCGCGCGGCCGTTGCTGAGCTCGGTCGGCGCATCGAAGCGCTGGGCGAACTCGGCCGGGCTGCGGTAGCTCAGCATCGCGAACTGCCGCGCCAGCGACAGGCCGAGCTGGTCGGCGCACTGCAGCTGGCCCAGGGCCACCACCTGCCGCTGCAGGGCGCGGAAGGCCGAGGCGAAGGGATGCGGGCGCGGTCCTGCCGACAGGCAGATCAAGCGCTCCAGACGCTGGGGATAGCGCGCCGCGAAGGCCTGTCCGACCATCCCGCCGTAGGACGCGCCAACGAAGGCGCGCAGGCGACGGATGCCCAGCAGGTCCAGCGCGCGGGCGATGGCATCGGCCTGGTCCTCGCTGCTGATCGGCGCGTCGATGTCGCCCTCGGCGCCCAGCCAGTCGCAGGCGATCAGGCAGTGGCGCTGCGGGTCGAGCGCCGGATGCGCATCGACGAGCTCCTGCCACCAGCCGGGCTGGGCATCGGTCTGGTTGGCGCAGACGTGCCGGTGCGCGCTGATGCCGCCGGCCACCCACACGGCAGGCAGGCGCGGATCGCCGCTCCACTCCACGCGCAGGCGCACGCGGCGTGGGCCCGCGTGGCGCATCTCCAGATCGAACTCGAAGCAGTCCTGTCCGCCCACGGGCAAACGTGATTTCGGTTCAAGCCCGCAACAGTCGGGCTCGCTGTGGGCAGGTGCGCAGGCTTCGGCAGAGGCAAGGGACATGGCGCGCTCCGGGAGGACGGTGATCCATCAGGACCGGAGGCAGGGTCGGAAGCGATTCATGGCGGCGGGCGAGAAGCCCTGCGCGACATGCCCATCTTCCGGCTGCGCGCGCCGGTAAGGACGCGCGCCTGCCGCAGGATTTGGCACCTGCTGGGCGCGTTGCGCGCCTGCAGGTTGCCCCGGCTTCAAAGGGCCTGTCCCTCTGCCGGTCTTGATGGCTGTGCGGCAGTCTGCAGGCGCCCCCGGAAGCTGTCAATCCTTTCATCGCGATCAAGCGATGAATATTCCCACGTGGACTTTGCGCCGACCCGCGGCGCTCGCCGGGGCGTTTCGGGGCGCCGTGCGTCGATCTCCTGTGCCGACTCGGTGAACACTTGTTCCCGTTTCAAGGATAATGCCCGGCCCGCCGCGTCCTGCGGCGCATCCCGGATCCGGAACACATGTTCGATTCTTTCGATCGCGACCAGCTGATCGCCTCGGGCGAAGGCCGCCTGTTCGAGGGCAGCCAGGCGCGTCTGCCGCTGCCGCCCATGCTGATGTTCGACCGCATCACCCGGATCACCGACGAGGGCGGCGCGCACGGCCAGGGCGAGATCAAGGCCGAGCTCGATATCCGCCCGGACCTGTGGTTCTTCGACTGCCATTTCCGCGGCGATCCGGTGATGCCGGGCTGCCTCGGGCTCGATGCGATGTGGCAGCTGGCGGGCTTCTACCTGACCTGGCAGGGCCTGCCCGGCCGCGGCCGGGCGCTGGGCGTCGGTGAGGTGCGCTTCTCCGGCCAGGTGCTGCCCTCCGCCACGCAGGTGCGCTACCAGATTGACGTGAAGCGGGTGATCCGCCGCAAGCTCAACATGATCGTCGCCGACGCCCGCATGTCGGTCGACGGCCGCGAGATCTACACGGCCAGCGACCTGCGCGTCGGCCTGTTCACCGACACCTCGGGCTTCTGATGTTTCCGCGCCGCGTAGTCATCACCGGGGCCGGCATCGTCAGCTGCCTGGGCAATGATCTGGCCACGGTCAGCGCGAACCTGCGCGCGGGCCGCTCGGGCATCCGCCGCTGCCAGGAGTTCGTCGAGGCCGGCCTGCGCAGCCAGATCGCCGGTGTGCCGGAGATCGATCTCGATGCCCGCATCGACCGCCGCGACCGCCGCTTCATGGGCGACGCCGCGGCCTACGCTAGCGTCGCCCTCGACGACGCCATCGCCATGGCCGGTCTCATGCCCGCGCAGATCAGCAGCCCGCGCACTGGCCTGATCATGGGCTCGGGCGGCGGCTCGCCGGCGCACCAGATCGAAGCCGCCGACACCCTGCGCAGCCGCGGCGTACGCCGCATCGGACCCTACCAGGTCACGCGCACCATGGCCTCGACGGTGTCGGCCTGCGTCGCCACGCGCTTCAAGGTGCGCGGCATCAACTATTCGATCAGTTCGGCCTGCGCGACCTCCGCGCACTGCATTGGTGCCGCTGCCCAGCAGATCGCCTGGGGCCTGCAGGACGTGATGTTCGCCGGTGGCGGCGAGGAGAACTCCTGGGGCATGGCCAGCCTGTTCGACGGCATGGGCGCCCTGTCGACCAAGCGTAACGACACGCCCGAGTCCGCCTCGCGCGCCTATGACGCCGACCGCGACGGCTTCGTCATCGCCGGCGGCGGCGGTGCGCTGGTGCTGGAGTCGCTGGAGCACGCCCAGGCGCGCGGGGCGCGCATCCTCGCCGAGATCGTCGGCTACGGTGCGACCTCCGACGGCGCCGACATGGTCGCCCCCTCGGGCGAGGGCGCGGTCGCCTGCATGCGCCAGGCCATCGACGGTCTGGCGCAGCCCATCGACTACATCAACACCCACGGCACCTCGACGCCGCTGGGCGATCTGATCGAACTGCGCGCCCTGCGCGAGGTGTTCGGCGAGGCCGTGCCGCCGTTCTCGTCGACCAAGTCGCTGTCCGGCCATTCACTGGGCGCGGCCGGCGTGCACGAGGCGATCTATTGTCTGGCCATGCTCGAAGGTGGCTTCATGGCCGGCTCGGCCAATGTGGAGACGCCCGACGAAGGCGTGGGCGACTCGCCCCTTCTGCGCTCAACGCGGGAGTCGCCTGTGCGTACCGTGCTGTCCAACAGCTTCGGTTTCGGCGGGACCAACGCCTGCCTGGTTCTGAGCTCGGCCAGCAACGGTGAATACTGAGAGCCTGTGAAGAAACCCTCCGCCTATTGCGGCCGCCTCTGGCCGCCCGTGGCGGCAGCGCGCTACGCGAATTCCGCGGTCATTTGACCCGCCAAACTCCCTTGAATTCGCGCACCCCGCTTTGCCACGAACGCCCAGAGACGCCCTCGCTACGGCGTCTGGGTTTATTCACACGCTTTGAGCGTCGCCGCTGACACCCGAGGTCCCCGCTATGCCGGGACCTCGAAACTTTGTCGCGCCCTGTACGCACAGGGGTCGCTGGCACCCACGCCTCAGGGCCCACCGAAGACGTTCAGTGCGCAATCGACGAACAGGCTCGCAGATGTGCCTATCCCGTAGGGCGACGCGACCAGCACGGAAACCGCGAAGAGCCTGATCTCAGCAGTTCCGTGACGCTCGGTTCCATCCTGCTTCGCGACAGCCAGCCGCGCGCAATCTTCCCGGAATCTCGCCAGCTCCGAATTTTCGCCGGCTCCTGCCGACGCGCGGACTGCTGAGGCGACACCTTGCTTGCACCACGGTCGTTTGGTTGCGAACACAGGCCCGGGGCGGAATCAGACAAGGGCGCCCTCACGCTCGCAACGAATGAACCGGTTGCGCAGGCAAGCCGTCGCGGGCGGGAAAACCGAGCCCGGCTCGACGCGGCGCTCATCGAGGTGTTCGACCCGCGATTCGGCCACATCAGGGCTGCGAGGGGTGATCGCAGTGGCCGAACCAGGCCAAGCGGAGCGCGTTGCTCGGCGCGTGACCGCCTCGACGCGGACGGGAACCGAAAACACACAGGGCCCCTTGCGGGGCCCTGTGTGTTTGCGCCGGCCAGGAAAGCACCGGCGCGATGCACTGCTCGATCAGAACTTCCAGTTGATCGACAGGGTGTAGCGACGGCCGAGGATGTCATACGCACCAGCCGACAGACCCAGGGTCGGGATCGGCGGATCCTCGTTGAACACGTTGGTCACCGAGAAGCGCAGCACGCCCTGGTCGCTGATCTTGAAGTTGGCACCAGCGTTGTGCAGCCAGTAGGCGCCCGCGCCCAGGATGTCCTGGGTTTCGGCGGTGTTGTTGACGTTGATCACCGCCGCGCCGGTGTAGTCGGCCTGCCAGTTCACACCCCAGCGATCACGATCGTAGGCAAGGCTCAGCTGGCCGCGGTACTCGGAGTTGCCCAACTCGCCGGCATTGACGTCGGTGACGACATTGTTGGTCGAGGTCTCGAGGCGGTTGAGCTTGAACGCGGTCAGGGCGACCGTGCCGCGACCACCGATGCTCCAGCCCCAATCCGACAGGTCCTTGGTGTAGAGGACCTGCGACTGCCAACCGGTGAAGTCGAGGAAGCCGCCGTTGACAAAGCCCGTGGTGATGCCATCGATCTGACCGTCAGCCGTGCGGCGAATGCGCGAACAGAACACATTGGCATTGCGGACGTCGGAGGCATTGAAGTCCGGGTTGTCGAAGCAGCCGGTGGCGATCGCGGTGGCGTTGAGGTTCGAGATCACATCGTCGATGTCGATCTTGTACCAGTCCACCGACATGCGCAGGCCATCGACAAAGGACGGCGACCAGACCAGGCCGACGGTCTCGGCCTTGCTGTCCTCGTTCTGCAGGTTGGGATCACCGCCGGTGACGCCGCGGATGGTCGCATTCACCGCCACCGAGGTGAAATCGTTCGGGTCGAGGTTGAACGCCTGGTAGAACGCGGCGCAGTTGGCCTGACGCACCGCCGGGTTGGTGCCGCCGGCCACATTGCGGCTGTCGCAGGGGTCCGGCACCGTCGTGAAGATCTCGGCCACCGGGGTGAACAGCTCGGTGATGGCCGGCGCGCGCAGCGAGCGGGTCACGTTGCCGCGCACTTCCAGATCCTCGATCGGGTTGTACTGGAAGCCGATGGTGTAGGCGTCGAACTTGCCGTTGACGGTGTTGTCGACGCGACGGAACTTGCCGGTGATGTCGAAGCGCTTCAGCATCGGCAGGTCGCGGCCGCCATCAATGAAGGGCAGGACGAACTCGCCGAACATTTCCTTGGTGCTGAAGGAGCCGACCAGCGGAGTGATCGGCACCGCGCGGCCCAGGCCCTGCTGCTGGAAGAAGTCCGGCTGGAAGTTGCCGCGCTCGATGCGACGCTCGAAGCCGACGTTGAAGGCCGCCGGGCCGCCCCACATGTCGAACATCTCACCGCCAAGGTTGGCGTTGAAGATGGTCTGCTCGAGCGACGTGTTGGTGAGCACCTCGTCGGTGACGTAGTTGCGGGCCGCAGCGCTGGGCGCGCCTTCGCCGAACAGGTTCAGCGGCACGCAGTTGGCGTCGGCACGCGGGGTACCGCCGCCGGGGATCGTCAGACCCGGAGTCGGCGTCGTCGAGCAGACGACCTGGCCGTTGACCACCGCCACGTTCAGGGCGTTGACGAAGGCCTGCTGGTTCAGCACGGTCTGGAAGAAGGTCGACTCGCTCTTGCCCTGGTTGCCGGAGACTTCCCAGTTGAAGAAGCGGCCGCCCAGCTCGAAGCTGCCGTCGAAACCCAGCACCACGCGATACAAGTCCGTTTCGGCGCGGGCATTGTTCTCGACCAGGTCACGCGAGGCGCGCGAGAGCTGGAAGCTGGTGATGCCGGCGGCCTCAAGGGCGCTGCGGTTCTGGGCGCTCAGCAGCGGATACTGCGAGCTGAACCCGATCGGTGCGCTCAGGCCGCCGAACAGGTTGACGTTGTAGATCGACTGGTCGACCAACTCCAGGCTCTCGGCGCTGTAGGTCAGGCCTTCAGCGAAAAAGCGCAGGTCGTCGGTCAGGTCGTAGGTGAAGTTGAGGGTACCGGAACGGCGGGTCACGTCCGACGTGATCTGCGCGGTTTCGGACAGATTGAAACCGTCGCCGCCCGAGGAGTTGGTGGCGGTGCCGGCATTGGTGCCGAAGCGCACACCCGGATCGAAGGGAACGATGTCGCCGTTCGGAGCGAACTGCAGGTTGCGGCCGAGGATCAGGCCACCCGCGGTGAAGGTGTTGAAACGGTCATTGCGGATCAGCACCGAGTTCGGGATGCCGTCGGTTGCCGGCGAGGGCGAACAGGTCTGGAACGGAATGCCGGTGTTGACGCGACCATCGGTGGCGGCATCGCGACCAGCCGGCACGGTGCTGGCGCAGGGATTGCCGCGGAACGAGAACGCCGCCGCACCCCAGTCGCGATCGGCCAGCAGCACGCCTTCCACGTCGTCGAAGCTGGCAGACACCATGATGTTGCCGCGGCCGTTGCCGACGCTGGAACCAGCGATCGCGCTGATGTTGCGGCGGAGGTTGTCGCCCTCTTCCGTGCTGCCGATGGTCGAACTGACTTCGGCCCCTTCGTAGTCACGACGGGTGATGATGTTGACGGTGCCCGCGATCGCGTCGGAACCGTAGGTCGGCGCACCGCCGATGGTCAGGTTGTCGACCTGCTCGACGATCTGCACGGGGATAATGTTCAGGTCGACCTGCAGGCCCGGACCGGCAGGCCCGAAGATGGTCGGGGTGTTCGAGGACACGACGCGACGGCCGTTGATCAGGCTCAGCGTACGCGCGGAGCCGAGGCCGAACTGGTTGGCGAAGTTCACGCCGACGCCGAAGCTGGACTGCCCCGCCTCGGGGGTGGTGCCGACGCCGAAGGTCGGGCCTTCGTTGAGGATGTCAGCGATGTTGGTGATGCCGCGCGCGTCGATGGCGCTGCGGCTGATCGAGGTGGCGGGCTCCAGGGTGTCAAAACCCGCGCGCGGGATGCGCGAGCCGGTGACCTGGATGGTATCGAGGGTGCGCGCCTCCTCGGCTTCCTGACCTTCCGCCTCGGCGGTGTCCTGCGCGAGAACGACGGGCGCAAACGCGAGCTGCAGCAGGCTCAGCTGCAGAACGTTTACAAGCAACTTCTTCTTCATTGGTGATCCCCAGTAGCGCCCGGCGCTGCGCGCGGGCCGTTGTCGTGTCCGTACGAACCCTCCACCTGCGAGGGCGAGGGGGCTTGGACTCCCCTGTATGACCCTGCGCCGATACGGACGATTGCCCGACGAAGCAGTGCCTTACGCGATGCTGCCATTTAGAAGCAGCGGCGCAGCTTTATAGAGCCAAGGTTAAGAATTCGTCAACCGCCGTCGACGAAAGGATGACTTCCAAGGAGCGGAACAGGGCCAGCGGAAAGGGCGATCAAACGCCCCCCTCCGGTCGACAAACCCGCCGGCCTCGCTCCCTCGGATTGCAGGCGCTTGGCCCGCACTCGCCGCCGCCCCCTGCCCCGGGCCTCCAGACCGCAGCCCTCAGGCCTGAGGCGCATCCGGCTGGCGCTCCGGCGCCGCCTGCTGGAAGGCCTGCAGGGCCAGGCAGCTGGCTTCGATCCGCAGCAGGGTCGGATAGGGCGACAGATCCATCTGCAGGCGGCGGGCGTTGTAGAGCTGCGGGATCAGGCAGCAGTCGGCCAGCGAGGGCAGCTCGCCTTCGCAGTACTCCCCGGTGGAGGGGTTGTCGCGGACCAGCGCCTCGAAGGCGGACAGGCCCTCGGCGATCCAGTGTCGGGACCAGGTTTCTCGCCCGGCCTGGTCCACCCCGAGCTCACGCTCCAGGTACTGCTGCACCCGCAGGTTGGCCAGCGGATGCACGTCGCAGGCGATCAGCTGAGCCAAGCCGCGGACGCGAGCTCGATCGCGTGCCATCGCGGGCAGCAGAGGGATCGCGGGAAAGCTCTCGTCGAGGTATTCGATGATGGCCAGTGATTGGCGGATGGCGCGTTCGCCGTCCAACAGCACCGGCACCAGCGCCTGCGGGTTGACCACCCGGAACTCGGCGCTGCGCTGCTCGCCGCCGTTGTTGAGCAGGTGGATGGGCTTCTGCGCATAGGCCAAGCCCTTGAGATGAAGGGCGATTCGTACCCGGTAGGCGGCGCTGGATCGCCAGTAGCTGTAGAGGCTCAGCATCTCGCTCATTGTGCCGCTCCCGAATCAGGCGTGATCGACCTCACAAAATCTACGCGCCTCGGCAGGGCCGAGGCAACCGGCACTCCGCCCCGGACGAGGAGCGAGGCGACGAGGCGCCGGGCACGGTGGAAAACCTCGTGGCATTGGCAGATGCCGATGACTGTTCAGGAGGCGAAGCCGGCCGAGCGCCCGGATGGCAGCGGCTCGGCCGGCGGCCGCCGCGCGCAGATCCGAAGGCCTGCTGGGCGAGCCAGCGGAAGCCCGCGGGTGCGCACCAGCTCCATCCGCGCACTCGGGGCCCGTCCAGCGTAGGCGGCGTTCGCAGCGGAGCTCGGCGCTCAGCCCTGCTCCATCACCTGGTCGATGGCGCCGAAGATCGAGCGCCCCTCGCGGTCGAGCATTTCGATGCGCACGCGGTCACCGAACTTCATGAAGGGCGTACTGGGCTTGCCCTCGCGGATGATCTCCAGCATGCGCTTCTCGGCCAGGCACGAAGCCCCCTTGCCCTCGTCCTCGTTGGCCACCGTGCCGGAGCCGACAATGCTGCCTGCGACCAGCGGGCGGGTCTTGGCGGCATGCGCGATCAGCTGGGCGAAGTTGAACTGCATGTCGACGCCGGCTTCGGGCGCACCGAACCACTCGCCGTTGATGTGGCTGAGGAGCGGGAGGTGCACCTTGCTGTCCTGCCAGGCATCGCCCAGCTCGTCGGGGGTCACGAACACCGGCGACAGGGTCGAGCGCGGCTTGGACTGCAGGAAGCCGAAGCCCTTGGCCAGCTCGTCCGGAATCAGGTTGCGCAAGGACACGTCGTTGATCAGGCCGACCAGCTGGATGTGGCCCGCCGCGACCTCGGCCGACACGCCCATCGGCACGTCGTCGGTGACCACCACCACCTCGGCTTCGAGGTCGATGCCGAAAGCCTCGTCCGGCACCCGCACGGGGTCGTTGGGGCCGTAGAAGCCGGCGCCGACCGCGTGGTACATGAGCGGGTCGACATAGAAGCTCTCGGGCACGGTGGCGCCACGCGCGCGCCGCACGCGCTCGACGTGCGGCAGATAGGCCGAGCCGTCGACGAACTCATAGGCGCGCGGCAGCGGCGCGGCCAGCGCGGCGGTGTCGAAGGCGAACACGGTCTGGCCTTCGATGCTGTCGGCACCCGCCTGCAGCTGCTCGTAGACGGCGTTCAGGCGCGGCGCGGTGACACTCCAGTCCTCCAGCGCACGCTGCAGGGTCGGTGCGATCTGCGGCACGCGCACCGCGCGGCTGAGCTCACGGTTGACGACGATCAGGCTGCCGTCACGGCCGCCCTCCTTGAGGCTTGCGAGTTTCATCGGGTGTCCTCGGTGCTCGGCCCGCGCGGTGCGCGAGCCCCTGTCGAATGTTCGGTCCGCGCCCTGCGCGAACCCGGTGTGCTGGGTGTCCGGTCCACGCTGCGCGAGCCCGGGCCGTTTCCGTCATGGCTCGCGCAGCGCCCGAGCCAGTGCTCGATGTTCGGCTCGCGCGCCTCGCGAGCCGAGCGGCTCAAGGTGTCTTCGGGTCGAAGTTCGCCTTGAGCCCCGCCCAGCAGTCCGGGTAGTCGCGCTGCCGGTGCGCGGCCTCGACCGCCTGCTTGGTCGGGCGGATCACCCGCGGCGCCTCGAACATGAAGGCCATGGTATCGGTGATCACGTCGGGCTTGGACAGGTCAGCACGGGACGCCTTCTCGAACGTCGCCGCATCCGGTCCGTGGCCCGTCATGCAGTTGTGTAGCGAGGCGCCACCGGGGACGAAGCCCTCGGCCTTGGCATCGTAGGCCCCGTGCACCAGCCCCATGAACTCGCTGGCCACATTGCGGTGGAACCAGGGCGGGCGGAAGGTGTCCTGCGCCACCAGCCAGCGCGGCGGGAAGATCACGAAGTCGAGGTTGCTCACCCCCTCCGCCTCGCCCGGCGAGTGCAGCACCAGGAAGATCGACGGGTCCGGGTGGTCGTAGCTGATCGAGCCGATGGTGTTGAAGCGGCGCAGGTCGTAGCGGTAGGGCGCGTAGTTGCCGTGCCAGGCGACCACATCGAGCGGACTGTGGCCGATCGGCGCGCGCCAGAGCTGGCCCTGGAATTTTGCGATGAGCTCGAAGCTGCCCTCGCGCTGCTCATAGCGCGCGACGGGCGTTTCGAAGTCGCGCGGATTGGCCAAGCCATTGCTGCCGATCACGCCGAGGTCCGGGAGCTTGAGCAGGGCACCGAAGTTCTCGCAGACATAGCCGCGGGCCTCGCCGTCCGGCAGGCTGACCGTGAAGCGCACGCCGCGCGGCAGCACCGCGATCTGCTGCGGCTCGACCTCGATGCGACCCAGCTCGGTGTCGATACACAGACGCCCCAGCTGCGGTACCACCAGCAGCTCGCTGTCGGCGCTATAGAAGTAGCGATCGACCATGTCGCGGTTGGCGGCGTACAGGTGCACGGCCATGCCTGAGGCGTCCGGCCCACCGTTGCCGCCCATCGTGAACAGGCCATCGATGAAGTCGGTGGGCTCAGTCGGCAGCGGCAGCGGACTCCAGCGGTACTGCTCGGGGCTGGCCGCGATTTCGTCGAAGCGGTTGTGCAGACGCGGCTGCGCGTAGGGCTCGAAGCGGCCATGCAGCACGGCCGGGCGGACCCGATACATCCAAGTCCGGCGATTGGCATGCCGCGGCGCGGTGAAGGCCGTGCCCGAGATCTGCTCGGCATAAAGGCCGTAGGGACAGCGCTGCGGCGAGTTGCGGCCAATCGGCAGCGCGCCGGGCAGGGTCTCGGTGGCGAAGTCGTTGGCGAAGCCGGTGAGGTAGGGCGGGATGGATGGTGCCTGGATCATCGCTGCGGGGTCCGGTGTGTGGCGCGGTCGGTGGTGACTGCGAGAACAATGGGGTGGGTGACCGCCTCAGGGAGGGGCGTCTTGCTCAAGCCCCTCTCCCGTGGAGAGAGGGGCTTAGAGCGAATCGGCAGCAGCTCTGCCGGCATGAAGCCCAGCCGTGCCCATGCACTTCACGGCCTGCCTCTTCAAAGCCTGAACTCCGAGTCCCAACTCTTACAGCACCCCGCGCTTCATCTGATCCCGTTCGATGCTCTCGAACAGGGCCTGGAAATTGCCTTCGCCAAACCCTTCGTTGCCCTTGCGCTGGATGATTTCGAAGAAGATCGGGCCGATCGCGTTCTGGGTGAAGATCTGCAGCAGCTTGCGCTGCTTGGTCTCGGGATCGGCGTCGATCAGGATCTTGTTCTTGGCCAGGCGCGCAACATCCTCGCCATGGTTCGGGATGCGCTGGTCGATCACCTCGAAATAGGTCGCCGGGGTATCGAGGAACTCGACGCCCTGCGCACGCATGGCCTCGACCGTGGCGTAGATGTCGTCGGTGAAGCAGGCGATGTGCTGGATGCCCTCGCCTTTGTACTGATCCAGATACTCGTTGATCTGGCTCTTCGGGTCCGAGGACTCGTTCAGCGGGATGCGCACGATGCCGTCCGGTGCGGTCATGGCCTTCGACACCAGGCCGGTCTTGGCGCCCTTGATGTCGAAGTAGCGGATCTCGCGGAAATTGAACAGGCGCTCGTAGTAGTCCGACCACTTCTCCATGTTCCCGAAGTACAGGTTGTGGGTCAGGTGGTCGATGAAGGTCAGGCCGAAGCCCGCGGGATTGCCCTCTGCCCCTTCAATGGCGACGTAGTCGGCGGCGTAGGCGTCGCCCTCGCTGGGCACGAGGTAGAGCATGCAGTCACCGATGCCCTTGACCACCGGCGCGTCGATCGCGCGGCTCATGGGCTTGTGGTCGATACGCTCGCCGCCGTTGGCGATCACCTTCTGCTCGACCTCGGCCACCGGCTTGGTGAAGCGGATGCCGAAACCGCAGGCGCTGGGGCCGTGCTGGGCGGCGAAATCGGCGGCGAAGCTGTCCGGGTCCTCATTGACCAGGAAGTTGACCCCGCCCTGCCGATAGACCGTAATCGCGCGGCTGCGGTGCTTCAGCACCGGCGCGAAACCCATCTTGCGGAACAGCGCGTGCAGGTCGAGGCTGCCGGCCGGGGCGGCGAACTCGACGAACTCGAAGCCATTGATCCCCATCGGGTTTTCAAAGGTAGTGACCTGCATGCCGAGGTTCGGCTGGGCGTTCATGCTGGGCTCCTCTAGGGGCTGGGCGTGCGGCGTTCGCGCGCGGCGTTGACAAGGGCGCGGCGCCGCCGCTTGGCGGGCGCCGGAAGTCGCTCGCGGCTGGTCGCCGCGGGGTGGGCGCTTTATAGTTTCAGATGAAACCATTTGCAAGGTGCAGTGCAGGATGAGCTCCTCCCGATCCACCGCAGCGCGTTCGCCAAGCCCCGTCTCCGCTGAACAAGCGGCCGAGCTGGTGCTGGAGGCCTTCCTGCCCTACCGGCTGTCGGTGCTGTCGAACCGGGTCAGCCAGGCGATCGCGCGGATCTATGCCGAGCGCTTCGACCTCTCGGTGACCGAATGGCGACTGATGGCGGTGCTGGGCCGGTATCCCGGGCTGACCGCGGGCGAGCTGGTCGAGCGCACGGCCATGGACAAGGTCGCGGTCAGCCGCGCGGTGGCTGGGTTGATGAGTTCCGGTCGGGTCGAACGCGGCAGCGACGAGCGCGATCGCCGGCGCGTGCCGCTGAATCTCAGCGCGGCCGGTCGTGCGGTTTACGCGCAGGTGGCGCCGCTGGCGTTGGAGTATGAGCGCGCCCTGCTGTCGGGCCTCGATGCCGCCGAATACGCGCAGTTCGACGCCCTGCTCGGGCGTCTGCTGGAAGCGACCGCGGGCGCGGAGGACTCCCTGCGCTCGGCGGCACTGCGGGCAGTCGATGCCTCTCCGCGCGACTGAGAGGATGCGAGAACCCCTCGCCTGCAGCGATCACCTCTGGACGCCCTCGCAGCAGCGTCTGGTCTTCTTTCACGCGCTCTGGCCCGTCCACGCACGCGCGAGTGATGAACGCCGATGCAGAGCGCGGCAGTTCGGCCTCAGCCGCGCTCGCGGAACACCGCCAGCCCGCGCAGCAGGTTCAAGGCTTCGTTGACGGCGTAATCGGTCTGGGCCGCGGCCTCGCCGGTGTCGCTGGCCGCGCTCTCCGCCTCCAGATGCCCCGGCAGGTCGGCCTCGCGCAGCTGTGGCGAGGTCTGGGCGCCGACGCGCAGCTCCGCGTTCTCCGGCAGTTCGATATCGGGAACGATGCCGGTGGCCTGGATCGAGATGCCGTTGGGCGTGTAATAGCGCGCCGTGGTCAGCTTGATCGAGTCGCCATTGTCCAGCGGCAGCACGGTCTGCACCGAGCCCTTGCCGAAGCTGGTGCTGCCCATGATGAGCGCGCGCCGATGGTCGCGCAGGGCGCCGGCGACGACTTCGGCGGCGCTGGCGCTGCCGCTGTCGATCAGCACCACGATCGGTGCGCCGTCCAAGAGATCCCCGCGCTTGGCCTCGTACTCCGCGCTCGCGCGCGGCACGCGGCCGCGGGTGCTGACGATCACGCCACGCTCGAGGAACAGGTCGGCGACTTCGATGCCGGCGTTCAGCAGGCCGCCCGGGTTGCGCCGCAGGTCCAGCACCAGCCCCTTCAGCGCGCCGCCGCCGGCGGCCTTCAGGCTTTCGAGCCTGCGCTGCACCTCGCTGGCCGTATCGGCCTGGAAGGTGGCGATGCGGATGTAGGCGAAGTCGGTATCCAGCGCCTCGCCCCGCGCGCTGGCGACGCGGATGATCTCGCGGGTCAGGCTGAGCTTGAGCGGCTCGCTCTCGCCCTCCCGCAGCACGGTCAGCACGATGGTGGTGCCCGGCTCGCCGCGCATGGCTTCGACTGCGGCGTCCACGCTGTCGGCGCTGATCGGCGCGCCGTCGAGCTCGATGATGATGTCGCCGGGCTGGATGCCGGCGCGCGCCGCCGGCGTGTCGTCCATCGGCGCGATCACCACGAGACTGCGATCGGGGCGCTGCAGGATCTCGAGACCGAGGCCGCCGTAGGCGCCGGTGGCGGTCTCGTTCATCGCCTGGGTCGCGCGCGCGTCCAGATAGGCGCTGTGCGGATCGAGATCGGTGAGCAGACCGCGGATGGCCGACTGCATCAGCTGCTGGTCGGGCACCTGGTCGACATAGGCCTGCTGCACGGCGCGGAACACCGAAACGAAGCGACGCACCTCGTCGAGGCTGACGCGTTCGGTCTCAGGCACGACGGCCGGGGTGTCCTCGGCAGGTACGGGGGCGTCCGTCTCCTGCGCCCAGAGGCGCACGCTGGAGGCGAGCAGCAGGCCGGAAACGAGCAGCGACAGGCGAAGGCGAGGCGTGGCGTTCATGCCCGGCAGTATAGGGCGCCGCGCTCGCGGCGGGCCTCATCGGCGCCGCGCGATCCTCAACGTCGCAGCCACAGGCGCGGGTCGAGCGGCTGGCTCTGCCGACGCAGTTCGAAGTACAGGGCGCTGCGACCCTGCCCGCCGGAACTGCCGGCCTGGGCCAGCGGCTCGCCCGCCTTGACCCAGTCGCCGACCTCGCGCAGCAGGCCGTCATTGTGGGCGTACAGGCTGAGGTAGCCCTCGCCATGGTCGACGATGAGCAGCAGACCGTAGCCCTTCATCCAGTCCGCGAAGGCCACCCGCCCCGGCGCCACAGCGCGCACCGTCTCGCCTGAGGCCGCTTCGATCAGCCAGCCCTCGCTGCGACGGCCGTCGAGCAGCGTGCCGGCAAACGCGGTGAGCACCTTGCCCGGCACCGGCATCGGCAGGCTGCCGCGGCGCTGGACGAAGGGCTGGTCGCCGTCCAGCTCGTCCGGGATGTCGGCGAAGATGTCGCGCAACGACTCGATGAGATCAAGCAAGGCGCGCTCGTCGCGCTTGAGTTCGGCAATGCGCTTCGCCTGCGCCTGCTGCTGGCTGGCCAGCACCTCCAGCAGGGCGCGGCGATCCGCGCGCCGCGATTCCAACGCAGCCAGCGCGGCCAGCTCGCGCGCCAGTGCCGCATCCAGGGCAGCGCGCTGGGCCTCGACCTCGGTAGTCACCCGCGCCAGCTCCGCGAGCTCATCGAGCAGACCTCGGATCCGCCCGACCTGGGCCGCCTGCACGTAATGGTGATAGGCCAGGGCGCGGCTGGCGTCGCGCAGGCGATCCTGCGACAGCAGCAGGCGCAGCGGGGCCTGCCCGCCCTGCACGTGGGCCGCGCGCATCAGCGCAGCCAAGGCGGCGCGCTGCCGCTCCAGCCCGGCGGCAACCGTCTGCCGATCGGCGTCCAGCGCCTCGAAGCGCTGGCGCTGCGCGGCCACTTCGGTCTCCAGCCCTGCCTGGGCCTTGAGCTGGTCGGCAATGGCGCGATCGACCTCGCGGATCTGCGCCGAGGCGGCATCGCGCTCGGCGGCCAGCCGCGCCTGCACCGCGGCCACTTCGCGCAGCTCCGCGCGCACGGCGTCCAGCCGAGCCTGCGCGACGCGCTCGGCTTCCGGGTCGCTGGGTTGGGCCTGCGCCGTGCCGCCGCCTGCCAGGGCCAGGAGCGCGCCAGCGCAGAGCAGGACCAGCGCGAGGCCGGCGAAGCGCTGGATCACACGAATTCGACCAGCGATTGCCCCGTCATCTCGGCCGGCTTGGGCAGGCCGAGCAGATGCAGCAGGGTCGGCGCGACATCGCGCAGGGCACCGCCGGACTTCAGCCGCGCGGGACGCCCCAGATACACCAGCGGTACCGGGCCGACGGTATGCGCGGTGTGCGGCTGGCCGGTGTCGTGGTCACGCATCTTCTCGAGGTTGCCGTGGTCGGCGGTGAGGATCAGTTCGCCGCCGACTTCACGCAGGGCTGTCGTGATTTCGCCGATCGCCGTGTCGACGGCCTCGACCGCCTTGATCGCGGCTTCCAGCACGCCGGTGTGGCCGACCATGTCGGGGTTGGCGATGTTGCAGACGATGACGTCGTGGCGCTGGGCACGGATGTCCTCGACGAGCGCGGCGGTGACTTCGGGGCAGCTCATCTCGGGCTTCAGGTCATAGGTGGCGACCTTGGGCGAAGGGATGAGCACCCGCGATTCACCGGGCTGCTCCGCCTCGACGCCGCCGCTGAAGAAGAAGGTGACGTGGGCGTACTTTTCGGTCTCGGCGATGCGCAGCTGGCTGAGGCCGTGCGCGGCCAGCACCTGCGGCAGGGTGTTGTGCAGGGTCTCGGGCGGATAGGCCAAGGTGGCCGGCAGCTTGGCGTCGTACTCGGTCAGGCAGACGAAGCGCGCCAGCTGCGGCCGCCGCGCGACGAAGCCGTCGAAACCCGGCTGCACGAAGGCGGCGGTGAGCTCGCGGGCGCGATCGGCGCGGAAGTTCATGAACACCACCGCATCGCCATCGACCATGGGCTGTGCCCCCTCGATGACGGTCGGCAGCACGAACTCGTCGTTCTCGTCGCGCGCATAGGCTGCGTCCAGCGCCGCAACGCCGGTGCTCGCGCGATGCTCGGCGCTGGCTTCGACGATCGCGGCATAGGCGCGCTCGACGCGATCCCAGCGCTTGTCGCGGTCCATGGCGTAGTAGCGGCCGCTGACCGAGCCGATGCGATAGCCGAGCTCGGCGCAGCGTGCGTCGAGCCGCTCCAGACTCGGACGGGCGGAGCGCGGCGGCGTGTCGCGGCCGTCCAGAAACGCGTGCACGGCAAGCCGTGACACGCCCTGTCGCCTGGCTAGATCGAGGAAGGCGTGGATATGGTCCTCGTGGCTGTGCACGCCGCCCGGCGACAGCAGGCCGAAGACGTGCAGGGTGCCGCCGCTGGCCTTGACCGCGGCGCAGGCGCCGGTGAGCGCCGCGTTCTCGAAGAACTCGCCGGTCTCGATGGCGTGATCGATGCGGGTCAGGTCCTGGTAGACGATGCGGCCCGCGCCGAGGTTCATGTGGCCGACCTCGGAGTTGCCCATCTGCCCCTCGGGCAGGCCGACATGCTTGCCCGAGGTTTCGATCAGGGTGTGCGGGCAGCTCGCCAGCAGCGCATGCCAGTGCGGCGCCTTGGCCTGGGCGATGGCATTGTCCTCGCGCTCCTCGCGATGGCCCCAGCCATCGAGGATCAGCAGCATGACGGGCTTGGGTCGGGACACGGGCGAGCTCCGAATGACAGTCAAGGACCGCATTCTAGCCAAGCGGCCGTACCCGGACCGGCCTCGGTAAACCCTTTCGGACGGTCCGGCATCCGCTTGACTGCCGCCACCGCAGAGCGTGGCCTATCCGCAGGGAGCAGCACCGATGCGCACGTCCATTCTTCCCCTCCTCGTCCTGATCACCTTCGCCGGCAGTGCCGCCGCCGAGCGCCTGACCAGCATCGACAAGGTCAACGGCTCGATCCGCACCGAGCAGGGCCGGGCCTATGACAGCCTTGAAACCGTCAACGGCAGCGTCACGCTTGCGGCGCAGGTGCAGGCGGAGAGCGTCGAGACGGTCAACGGCAGCATCAGCCTCAACGAGGGCGCCCGCGCCGAAAGCGTGGAGACCGTCAACGGCTCGATCAGCTTCGGCGCCTCGTCGCAGGCCGGCTCGGCCGAGACCGTCAACGGCAGCATCCGCCTCGATCGCGGTGCAGCCGTGCAGCGCGATGTCGAGACCGTCAACGGCGCGATCCGCCTCGAAGCCGCGACGATTGGCGGCGATGTCGAAACCGTCAACGGCGACATCACCCTGCTCGACGGCAGCCGTATCGCCGGCGGCATCACCATCGAGAAACCCAGCACCGGCTGGTTCAACTGGGGCGGCAACACCCGCCTGCCGAAGATCGTGATCGGTCCGGACTCCGAAGTAGTCGGCCCCATGGTGTTCAAGCGCGAAGTCGAACTGTTCGTGCACGAAAGCGCGCGCATCGGCCGCGTCGAGGGTGCGGAAGCCAAGCGCTACAGCGGCAGCGATCTGCCGTAACGGCGGTGATTGGGCCAAGGACGGCCGCCGGCTTCAACGGAAGGCGCAGCCTTCGACGTGATCGTTGACCAACCCCATCGCCTGCATGAAGGCATAGCAGGTGGTGGGGCCGACGAATTTGAAGCCACGCTTTCGCAGATCCTTCGACAGCGCTGTGGAGCTGGGCGTCTGCGCCATCGCGCGCAGGCTGTCCCAGTCGCAGCGCGTGGGCCGCTCGGCGTCGGGCGGGCGAAAACCCCAAATGTACGCGGCAAAGCTGCCGCATTCGCGCTGTACCTCGATGACCCTCGTGGCATTGTTGATCGTCGCCTCGATCTTGCCGCGGTGGCGGACGATACCGGCGTCACCGAGGAGCCGCTGGATGTCGTCGGCATCGAAGCGGGCGACGCGATGCGGGTCAAAGCCAGCAAACGCTTCGCGAAACTTCTCGCGCTTGCGCAGGATGGTCAGCCAGCTCAAACCCGACTGGAAACCTTCGAGGCAGAGTTTCTCGAAAAGGCGCAGGTCATCGCGCACCGGCCGCCCCCACTCGTGGTCGTGGTAATGCGCGTAGTCCGGCAGGTTCTGCTGCCAGGCGCAGCGCAGCACGCCATCCTCGCCGCGCAGCAGTCCCGCGGGGAGATCGCTCATGAAGAGAGTGCTCCGTAGCGCGCATTGAGCAGAACGAGAGCCTGCAGGGCGAGGAAGGCGTACATGCCCGCCAGCAGGTCATCGAACATCGCGCCGAAGCCGCCGTGCAGGCGCCGATCGGCCCAACGCACGGGCCACGGCTTCCACACGTCGAACAGCCGGAACAGCGCAAAGCCCAGCAGCATCCAGGCCCAGCCGGCGGGAGCGAGGAACAGGGCCAGCCACTGCCCGACCCATTCGTCCGCGACCACGACGCCGGGGTCGTCCACGCGGATCGTGCGGACGACCCACTCCGCTGCGAGCACGCCAAGCGCAAAGAAGCCCAGCACGATCACGAGGTAGTCCGCGGGCGGCAACTCGCGCAGCCACAGCCACGGAACCAGCGCGGCAGCGCTGCCCACGGTGCCCGGCGCAATCGGCGAGAAGCCCGAGCCGAAGCCGCTGGCGATCCAGCCGTAGGGGTGTTTGAGCAGGCTCAGCGGGGGACGGTTGCGCTTCATGCGCGCAAGTATGCCGGCAGCGCCACGCAAGGGGTTTGTCGCGACATCGCCCGAGTCCCGAGCGCACAGCCCCAACCGAAGGCGATGCATCACGGTCTGAGCCCGCCCGACGCGGACCGGGACCAGCCATGCGAACCGAAGGATGGGGTACGAACCGTGAGCTCGCGTGGGCGCGACCCCGACGGATGCACAGGGTGGGGCCCGGCCCGCCGTGGCGATGGGGTCGCATCGAGCACAGGAAACCAACACGCTCATCCCGCGTGGCGCCGGAGACAGGATCAAGGGCCGAGGGAGATCGGCGGCCGCGGCAGGGGCCCGGGCCCACCCGATGCAGAGCGGGTGGGACGCCGGCTTCGCAGCTCAGACGAAATGCTCGTAACCGCGCCCTGAAGGCACGTAGCCGCAGGCACGTCCTCCGCGCTCGAAGGCGAGGCCGGGTTCGGCGGTAATGCGCCCGATGCGGGCAAGTTCGCCGCGGGCGAACTCAGGCAGCGCTTCGATGCGTTCGGCGTCACCGCTGACCACCAGCTCGTAGTCATCGCCGCCCGCGAGCTGAAGGGGCCAGCGCTGTTCGGCCTCCGGGAGCAGGGCGCACAGCGCCGTCGATGCGGGCAGTGCATCGAGATCGATCACCGCGCCGACTCCGCTGGCCTGCAGCACATGGCCGAGATCGGCCAGCAGGCCGTCGCTGACATCGATGCCTGCGCGCGCCACACCGGCCAAGGCACACCCCAGCGCGAGGCGCGGCGTCGGTCGATCGAGACGGGCGCGCAGCGTCTCCGCGACTGCGGTGTGCCCGCACGCGATCCGCCCCTGCAGCAGCGCCAGCCCCGCCGCCGCATCGCCCAGCGAGCCGCTGACGTAGAGGGCATCCCCCGCCCGCGCCGCATCGCGACGCAGGGCCTGCGCAGGCGCCACGCTGCCGATCGCCTGCACGCTGAGGCTCAAGGGACCGCGCGTGGTGTCGCCGCCGACCAGGGCAACGTCGTGCTGCTCGGCAAGCGAGAGCAGGCCGTCGATCAAGGCATCGACAAAGGCCGGGGCCGGGCTCGCCAGGCTCAGCGCCAGCGTCGCCCAGCGCGGTGTGGCGCCCATGGCGGCGAGGTCGCTCAGATTGACCGCCAGCGCCTTCCAGCCGATATCGAAGGGCGCGGTCTCCAGCGGGAAGTGCACGCCGGCATTCAGCGTATCGACGCAGACGCAAAGCGCTTCGCCGGCGGGCGGCGAGGCCAGCAGCGCGGCGTCGTCGCCGATGCCGAGCAGCACATCAGGGCGGATGCGGCTGCGCGCAGCGATGCGCGCGATCAGGTCGAACTCGCCGGTGGCCACGGCGATGCGCGCGATCAGCCGCGACGGGGGCCGCCGCGGGCCTCGGCGGCGCGCCAGCTTTGCGCGCCGCGGTCCAGCACACCGTTGATGTAGGTGTGGCCGTGCTCTGAGCCGAAGCGCTTGGCGATCTCGATGGCCTCGTTGATGATCACGCGATAGGGCACGTCGAGCCGATGCAGCAGTTCGTAGACGGCAAGTCGCAGCACGCCGCGCTCGATCGGATCGACCTGTTCGAGCGGGCGATCGATGAAGGGCGCGAGCGCCTCGTCGACCTGGGCCAGATGGGCCTCCAGCCCGCGCAGCAGATCCTCGAAATACTCGAGATCAGCGATCTCCATGTCCTGCTCGTCGCGGAACTGCTCCAGCACCTTGTTCATGCTGGAACCGGACAGCTGCCAGGCGTAGACCGCCTGCAGGGCGCGGCGGCGGGCGCGCGAGCGCGCGGCGGGATCGATGCCATCGGGACGGGTGTGCTTCATGTTCGGCTCCGCGGGCGGGGTGCTTGGCCCTGCCCTGTTGATGCAGGCGCTGGCGAACCAGCGCGTGGGCTCAGTCGTCCTGGCCGCGCAGGGCGGTGATCAGGCTGGCCATCTCCAAGGCGGCCAGGGCGGCCTCCTCACCCTTGTTGCCGTGGCTGCCGCCGGCGCGGTTCTCGGCATCTTCCAGTCGCTCGACGGCGAGCACGCCATTGGCGACCGGAATGCCGGAATCCAGCGCCACGCGGGCGAGGCCGTCCGCACACAGATCCGCCACATGCTCGTAGTGGCGGGTGTCGCCACGCACCACACAGCCCAGGGCGATCAAGGCCACATGCCGGCCGGCCAGCGCCAGCTCGCGTGCCGCCAGCGGGAGCTCCCAGGCGCCGGGCACGCGGATCACATCGATGTCGGCCGCGTCGACGCCGTTGCCAGTGAGCGCGCGCCGCGCGCCGTCGACCAGGGTGTCGGTGATGCGCGGGTTCCAGCGGCTGGCCAGCACCGCGAAACGCGCGCCCGGCACCACCCGCAGGTCGCCTTCATAATGCGCCATGGGCTTCAAATTCTCTTGGGGGGACGGGAGTTTAGCTCATTGGTGAAGCTGGGATTGGGGATTCGGGATTCGGGATTAGTCAAAAGCCGGTGCGGCGAGCGCATCGCCAAGTTCAGCGCGTACAGCACATCCAACGTGGAGCGGAGAGGCAATGGGTCTAAGCACGCCCCCGAAACGTGCCCAGCCCCGCTCTCACGAATCCCGAATCCCAAATCCCGAATCCCGGCTCTCACCCATACCCCACGACTTCCAGCCCGAACCCGCCCAGGCCGATCTGCCGGCGCGGGGTGCCTAGAACGCGCAGCTTGCCGGCGCCCAGGTCGGCCAGGATCTGCGAGCCGGCGCCGTTGCGGCGCCACTGGCCGGCGCGGGCGCCGGCGGGACCGGCATCGCCGTGGCCGGGCTGCGCGGTGTCGCCAGTAATCCTTGCCAGCATCTGTTCGGCCGACTGCGGCTCGGTCAGCACCACCAGCACGCCGGCACCGGCGGCGTCGATGGCCTGCAGCGCGTCAATGGCAGCGACGCCGAAATCCGGTCGCTGCCAGTGCAGCACGTCGGCCAGCGGGTTCTTCACGTGCACGCGCACCAAGGTGGGCTGATCGGCGCGGATCTCCCCGCGCACCAGGGCGAAGTGCAGCTCGGGGCTGATTCGGTCGCGGTAGGTGTGCAGGGTGAAGGCGCCGAAGCGGGTCTGGATCGGCCGACTGTCGATGCGCTCGACGGTGTGCTCGTTGGCCAGGCGATAGGCCACGAGATCTTCGATCGAGCCCATCTTGAGGCCGTGCTCGCGCGCGAAGATTTCGAGATCCGGCCGCCGCGCCATGCTGCCGTCCGGGTTCAGGATCTCGACGAGAACGCCGGCCGGCTCCAGGCCGGCGAGGCGCGGCAGGTCGGAGGCGGCTTCGGTGTGTCCGGTGCGCGTCAGCACGCCGCCGGGCTGGGCGGTCAGCGGAAAGATGTGGCCGGGCTGGCGCAGATCGGCGGCGCGCGCGTCAGGCTTCACCGCCGTGCGGATGGTATGCGCACGGTCGTACGCCGAGATGCCGGTGGTCACGCCCTCGGCGGCCTCGATCGACACCGTGAAGTTGGTGCGGTAGGGCGAGTTGTTGTCGACGACCATCGGCGGCAGCGCCAGCTGCTGGCAGCGCTCGCGGGTGAGCGAGAGGCAGACCAGGCCGCGCGCATGCGTCACCATGAAATTGATGTCCTGCGGCCGCACCAGCTCGGCCGCCATGATCAGATCGCCCTCGTTCTCACGGTCCTCGTCATCGACGATGACGACCATGCGACCGGCGCGGATTTCTTCGAGGATTTCGGGGATGGGGGAGAAGGGCATTTTCTGACCGGGATTCGGGAGTCGGGATTGGGGATTCGTTAGGAGCAGCTTGAGGCACGCCCGATGTCGAGCATCGATCCGAGGCATTGAACCAAAGACGTGAGGCGCCGGACTTTCGTTCAGTCGGAGCCCCCGGCTTCTGACGAATCCCGAATCCCGACTCCCGAATCCCGAGCGGCAACCAGCCGCTCAAGATACCTCGCCACCAGATCGACCTCGATGTTCACCCGCGCGCCAGCGCCGAGCGCACCGAAGTTGGTGTGGGTCACGGTATGCGGGACCAGGTTGACCTCGAACTCGGCGCCCTCGACGGTGTTGACCGTGAGGCTGGTGCCTTCGATGCAGACCGAGCCCTTCTCGGCAATGTAGCGCGCAAGGCTCTGCGGCACGCGGAAGCGCCAGCGCTGCGAGCGCGCGTCTTCGCTGATCGACACCACCTCGCCCACACCATCGACATGGCCGGAGACCATATGCCCGCCGAAACGGCCGTCGGCGCGCATGGCGCGCTCAAGATTGACCGCAGAACCGGGCTTGAGCCCGCCGAGCGTGGTGCGCGAGAGCGTCTCGTTGGAGACGTCCGCCGCGAAACTCGCGGCATCGAAGGCGATGACGGTCAGACAGACGCCACTGACCGCGATGCTCTCGCCCAGCACCACGTCATGCATGTCGAGCGTGCCGGTTTCGATGTGCAGGCGCACGTCGCCATCGACAGGTTCCAGCGCGCGAATTTTGCCGACGGATTCGATGATTCCAGTGAACATGGTTGGGAGCCGGGATTGGGGGGTGAGGAGGCTGGCTGGCGCGGCACTGCCGCGCCAGCCGACGAACGCCCGAGCGCTATGCGCGAGGGCCGGGGAAGCGGCATCAGCGTCTGAACGCTTCGCTCCTTCGAAGCGCATGCTGCCGATCAACGCGACCCGCATAGGGTGTGCCCTGGCCCACCGGGGCTCAACGCTCACCTCAGGGTTTGCTGCGGTGGGACGGCGCGCTCGAATCAGATGCGTCGTGCGGGTCAAGTTCACGGTGGGCCAGGGCCCACCCTAGGGTGCCTCTCCGGGGCGCAGGCGCAGGCGCTGGTCGACGCCAACCTGCCGGCGCTCGATCACCCGCCAGCGGGCGTGCTGATCGAGGCGCTGCAGGCCGAGCGCATCCAGCATCGGCTGCGCATCGCCGCCCAGCAGCAGGGGCGCCTGATAGAGCAGCAGCTCATCAACGAAACCGCCGCGCACCAGTGCGCCTGAAAGTCGCGGACCGCATTCCACCAACAGTTCATTCACTCCGCGTCGCGCGAGTTCGGCCAGCACTGCTGCAAGGTCGAGCCCGTGATCGCCCTCGGCCACGCCCAGGTGCTGCACAAACGGCGCGCAGTCTGCAGGCGCGGCGATGCGCTCGGCGTGAAACACCAGGGTCGGTGCCGCGTCATCCGCCAGCAGGTTCGCCGAGCGCGGCAGACGCAGCTCGCGATCCAGCAGGACGCGCAGCGGCGGCACGGATTCCGCGTCGGCGAGGCGGACGGTGAGCCGGGGATCATCGGCCAGCGCGGTGCCGCTGCCAGTGAGGATGGCAGAGGCGCGGGCGCGCCAGCGCTGCACATCGGCGCGCGCGGCCTCGCCGGTGATCCACTTCGACTCGCCCGAGGCCAGGGCGATACGCCCGTCGAGGCTGGCCGCAAGCTTGAGCCGCAGGAAGGGCCGAGCGCGCTCGACCCGGCTGAAGAAACCGATGTTGAGTTCACGCGCCTGTTCGCGCATGAGCCCCGAGACGACCTCGATGCCAGCCGCGCGCATGCGTTCGACCGCCCCACCCTCGCGCTGGAAGGCGTCCTCGCAGGCGATCACCACGCGCGCCACGCCAGCAGCGATCAGCGCATCCGCGCAGGGTGGCGTGCGTCCATGCAGGCCGCAGGGCTCAAGCGTGACGTAAGCGGTGGCGCCGCGCGCCGACTCGCCGGCCGCGCGCAGCGCATGCACCTCCGCATGCGGACCGCCGGCACGGACATGCCAGCCCTCGCCCAGCACGTCCTCGCCACGCGCGATCACGCAGCCGACCCGCGGATTCGGCTGGGTGCTGAACAGCCCGCGCGCAGCCAGACGCAGGGCCCGCGCCATATGGGCGTGATCGGTGGGTGAGAAGCGGGGATTGGGGATGGGGAATTGGGGATTCACAGCCGGTGGGCCTGAAGTGGTCTGGCGGCCGAAGCGTCCACGCAGGCGGAGGCATGCGGCGTCTCTACGGGGCTGGCAGGGTCGCGATCCGGCCGCACGAACGGCAAGGAGAAACTCGGGACACGAGCCACGACAAGGCCGGGCGATGGCGTGTCGACCCTGTGGCCCGGGTTGAGCCGCGTGCCCGCGCTCAGGGCGCCGCATCCTCGGCCGGCGGCTCGGGCTCCGGCGCATTCGGATGGGTGCGCGTGCGCATCAGAATCGCCGGCCCCACCGGCAGGCGCACCACGCCGATGCGCTCCCAGCCGTGGCGCTCGTAGTAGGGCGCCTGGTCGCGTGTCCAGAGATGCAGGTGTGCGTGCCCCATGTCGAAGGCTTCGCAGCTGGCGCGCTGCATCAGCGCGCGACCGATGCCGCGACCGCGCAGATCCGGGCGCACGAAGAAATTGGCGAGCCAGGGGGCGTGCTCGGGGCCGCCGGGCGGATCCTCCAGCAGCAGGCTGACCGAGCCCAACGCTTCGCCCTCCTCGCCGATGGCCACCAGGGTGCAGGGCAATTCGTGCAGGCGGTGGGTGGCGAGTTCGGCCGCGGCCGCGGCGACGCCCCAGTTCGGCACGTAGTGCCGGAAAGCGTCGTAGTGCCAGGCAGCGAGTGTCGGCACCAGATCACGGTGCGCCGACAGCCAGGTGATGCGGTAGTCGGACGTCGGCGCCACCGACTGCGGTGAATCGGTCGTCTCGCTCATTTGCGACCTCGCGTGGGCGTGGGCGGCAGGTCCTGAAGCAGCGGCAATTGCACCTTGTCGAGGCCGGGCAGCTCGCGTTCGAGCTTCTCAATCTCTTCGCGAAAGGCCTGAACGTCCTCGAAGCGACGATACACCGAGGCGAATCGGACGTAAGCCACCTGGTCGAGCTCACGCAGAGCCTCCATGACCCACTCGCCAAGCTGGCGCGAGGGCAGCTCGCGCTCGGCCGAGGAGCGCAGCTGGCGGACGATGCCGCGGACCGCGTCGTCAATCGCCGGCTCCGACACGGGTCGCTTCTGCAGCGCCTTGCCGAGGCTGCCGCGCAGCTTGCGCTCGTCGAAGGCCTCGCGCCGGCCGTCACTCTTCACGATCGCCGGCAGCTTGATCTCGACCGTTTCCAGGGTCGAGAAGCGCTCTCCGCAGCCCGGACACTCGCGACGCCGACGGATACTGCTGCCCTCGTCGGCCACCCGCGAGTCCACCACCCGGGTATCGGCACGCGAGCAGAACGGGCAATGCATCAGCACGCCTCCTGCAGCAGCGGAAAGCTCAAGCGCAGGCCTGCCTGCTCGGGCAGGGCCTGCCAGCGCGCGCCCAGCGCCTGCGCCCGCTGGAACAGCTGCAGCGAAGCCTGCGGGTGCGGCCACGGCGGGATCGGCACGCCACGCATGGCGCAGGCGGTCTCGACGCCGTAGTCGAATGCAACGACGTCGAACGCACCCTGCCAAAGCTGGGTCTGCAAGGCCTCGACCACCGATTCGGCCTGCGGCGACTGCGCGCTGCGCTGCGGATCGGCGAAGTCGTGGAAGGTCTTGGAGAGAAAGCCGATGTCAGCGCCGGCGGCGACACGCCCCATGAACCCGTTGTCGAATTCGAGGGCGGTCTCCACCAGGGCGTGCAAGAGGTCATGCGGCAGGATGCCCTGCCGCGGCATCTCGACCTCGGTGCGGCTGCCATCGGCGCGCTCGCAGATCAGGCGATCGAAGCTGCCGCCGGCCGACCCTTTGAGCGCATGCAGCTGCATGGAAGTTCAGCCGTAGACCGGCAGTCGACGGCACTGCGCGGTGATGGCCTGGCGCACGCGCGCCAGCACCGCCTCGTCGGCCGGGGCATCCAGCACATCGGCGATCAGGTTGGCGAGTTCGACGCAATCGGCTTCGGTGTAGCCGCGGGTGGTGACGGCGGGGGTGCCGATGCGCAGACCGGAGGTGACGAAGGGCGAGCGCGGGTCGTTCGGCACCGAGTTCTTGTTGACCGTGATGTGCGCCTTGCCGAGTGCGGCCTCGGCGTCCTTGCCGCTGACCTCGCGGCCGATCAGGTCGATCAGCATCAGATGGTTCTCGGTGCCGCCCGACACGATCTTGTAGCCGCGCGACATCAGCGTTTTCGCCATCGCCTGGGCGTTCTTAACCACCTGCTGCTGGTAGGCCTTGAACTCGGGCTCCAGCGCCTCCTTGAAGGCCACTGCCTTGGCAGCGATGACGTGCATCAGCGGGCCGCCCTGGATGCCGGGGAAGACGATGCTCTGCAGCTTCTTCTCCAGCTCCTCGGCCTTGTCGCCGGCACCTTCGCGGCTGAACACGATGATGCCGCCGCGCGGTCCGCGCAGGGTCTTGTGGGTGGTGCTGGTGACCACGTGCGCATGCGGCAGCGGGTTCGGGTAGACGCCCGCGGCGACGAGGCCTGCGATGTGCGCCATGTCGACGAACAGGACGGCGCCGACCTTGTCGGCGATGGCGCGGAAGCGCGCCCAGTCCATCACCTGGGAGTAGGCCGAGAAGCCGGCGATGATCATCTTGGGCGTGTGCTCGATGGCGAGCTTCTCGACCTCGTCCATGTCGATCAGGCCGTGCTCGTTGACGCCGTACTGCACGGCGTTGAACAGCTTGCCGGAGGCATTGACCTTGGCGCCATGGGTGAGATGACCGCCGTGGGCCAGGCTCATGCCGAGGATGGTGTCGCCCGGCTGCAGCAGGGCCAGGAACACGCCCTGGTTGGCCTGGCTGCCCGAGTGCGGCTGCACGTTGGCGTAGTCGGCGCCGAACAGCTGCTTGCAGCGTTCGATGGCCAGCTTCTCGGCGACGTCGACGTGCTCGCAGCCGCCGTAGTAGCGCTTGCCCGGATAGCCCTCGGCGTACTTGTTGGTCAGCACGCTGCCCTGGGCTTCGAGCACGCGCGGGCTGGCGTAGTTCTCGGACGCGATCAGTTCGACGTGGTCCTCCTGGCGCTGGCGCTCGGCGGCCATGGCCGCGGCGAGTTCGGGGTCATAGCCTTCGATCTTCATGGAGGACGCGAACATGGGGCGGTCACCGGCGCTGGGAGGGAGGCCGCCGATGATACCGTGCCGGGGTTTGAGCCCTGAAATTCGCCCATGTCACAACCGATCTCCGCGCCCCCTGCCCCGTCCGCCGAAGACACCGTCCAAGCCTATGCTCGCCTGTGCCAGAGCGAGGCGCAGGGCGCTCCGGTACGGCGCGACGCCGCCCGCGCGCGGTCGGAGGCGGTCGGCGACCTGTACTCGGCCATGGACTGGGCCTTCGAGTGCTTCGCCGGCTACCGTTTCCGTGAGGGGCACGCCGCACTCGCAGTGGCGCGCCAGCGCGACCCCGCCTTCCTCGCCGCGCGCTGGCTCGGCTTCCAGTACCCGCTGGATCCCAGCCCGGCCAGCGAGACCGAACAGCAGGCCTACCTGCAGCGCTGGCGCGAGGGCCTGCGCTGGTTCGAGTCGCAGGATTTCCGTCGTCCCGGCATGGCCGCCCAGGTCTGGGGCTGCGTCGGCAGCGCGACGCCCTTCTACCTGCACTACCTGGAGGACGCGGTGCCGGAGATGCGCCGCTATGGGCGCCTTGTCGCGCGGATGATGGCCGCGCTCGATCCCGGCTTGCCGCCGCGGCCACTGCGCCAGGGCCGGCGCCGCATCGCCGTGGTCAGCGCGCACTTCCGCGAGCATACGGTGGCGCGACTGTTCCTGCCCCTGTTCGAGAGCCTGGACCGCGACCGCTTCGAGGTCCATTTCCTCGATCTCGAACCGGGGGCCGCCGAGTGGCAGGCGCGGCTGAACGCCGCCGGCACCCGCCACGCCGGCCCGCGCCCGGCGCCGCAGTGGCGGGCCCTGCTCGCCGCGCTGCAGCCCGATGTGATCGTCTACCCCGAAATCGGCATGCACCCGATGCACCAGGGCCTCGCCGCGCTGCGTCTCGCCCCCGTTCAGACCTGCCTGTGGGGGCACCCGGTCACCACCGGCCTGCCGACGATCGACTACGCCCTGGTGCCGGATGCGCTGGAGCCGCGCAATGCGGCGGAGCACTACCACGAGGCGCTGGTGCGCCTGCCGGGCTTGGGCCATGGGCTTGCGCCGGCGTCGCCGCGCGCACCCGGCGAGGCCCCGGAGGACGTGCGTCGCCAGGGGCCGGACGACCTGGAGATCCTCTGCGCGCAGGCGGCCTTCAAACTGCTGCCGGCCCAGGACGCGGTGTTCGCGCGGATCCTGCGAGCGCTGCCGCAGGCCCGCCTGCACCTGACCCCGCTGGTTGGCGAGGCGCACATTGCCGATCTGCGCGCGCGCATGCGCCCGGCCTTCGAGCGCGAGGGCGTGGACATGGATGCGCGCGTGCTGACCCATGCCTTGATGCCCCTGGAGCGCTTCCAGGCCTTGGCCGCGGCCTGCGACTTCGGTCTCGACACCCTGGGCTGGTCGGGCGGGATGAGCGCGCTCGACCTGCTGCCGCAGGGTCTGCCGATCGTCGCAGTCGAAGGCCCGACCATGCGCTCGCGGCAGACCGCCGCCCTGCTGAGGTGGCTGGACACCCCGGAGTTGATCGCCCGCGATGCGGCCGACATGGTCCGCATCGCGCAGCGGCTGGGCAGCGACGCAGCACTGCGCGCACAGCTGCGCGCCCGGCTGCGCGAGCGGGCACCGTCGCTGTATGCAAGCGCCGATACCCAGCGGGCCTTCGCAGAGTTCCTGGCGACGGCGCAGCCGCGCGCCAGCTGACATCCCGCGCTGCAAACGCAGACAGCCCGGCAGGTGCCGGGCTGTCTGCGTATCGCGGGGGCTGCGATGGATGGTCGGGGGCTCCGGCGGTTCCGGCCGCAGGCCGCCCGGCACGCGCGAGGCTTACAGGCCCAGCGCCTTCTCCGCCGGCACGTAGGGCAGGTTGAAGCCCTCCGCCACCGGCTGGTAGGTGACGTGGCCAGCGTGCACGTTCAAGCCGCGCAGCAGGTGCAAGTTCTCCGCCATGGCGCGCTTGGCGCCCTTGTTGGCCAACTCGAGGATGAAAGGCAGGGTCGCGTTGTTGAGCGCGAAGGTGCTGGTGCGCGGCACCGCGCCCGGCATGTTGGCGACGCAGTAGTGCACGACGTCATCAACGATGTAGGTCGGCTCGGCGTGGGTGGTGGCGTGCGCGGTCTCGAAGCAGCCGCCCTGGTCGATGGCGACGTCGACCACGGCCGCGCCCGGTTTCATGCGCCGTACCAGATCCGCGCTGACCAGCTTGGGCGCCGCGGCACCCGGGATCAGCACGCCGCCGATCACCAGGTCGGCCGTCAGCACGTGACGCTCGACCGCATCGGCGCTGGAGAACACGGTCTCGACGCGGGTGCCGAACTGGGCGACCAGACGACGCAGCACGTCGACGTTGCGGTCGAGGATCACCACCTGCGCGCCCAGGCCGACGGCCATCAGCGCGGCGTTCGCACCGACCACGCCGCCGCCCAGAATCACCACCTTGGCGGGCTCCACGCCCGGCACGCCGCCGAGCAGCATGCCGCGGCCGCCGTTGGCCTTCTGCAGGGCGGTCGCACCGGCCTGGATCGACATGCGGCCGGCCACTTCGGACATCGGCGCCAGCAGCGGCAGGCTGCCATTGGCGGCGGTGACGGTCTCATAGGCGATGCAGGTCGCCTTGGACTTGATCAGGTCTTCCGTCTGCGGCCAGTCCGGCGCGAGGTGCAGGTAGGTGAACAGCACCTGGCCCTCGCGGAGGCGGGCGCGCTCGACCGCCTGCGGCTCCTTGACCTTGACGATCATCTCGGCCTTCGCGAACACCTCGTCGGCCGTTACCAGCACCGTGGCGCCCGCGGCGACGTAATCCGCGTCCGAGCAGCCGATGCCGGCGCCGGCGTTCGTTTCAACGACCACCTGATGGCCCTGCTGGACCAGTTCGCGGACCGAGGCCGGCACCATGCCGACGCGGTATTCGTGGTTTTTGATTTCCTTGGGAACGCCGATCAGCATGGCTGCGACCTCGATGCGGTGGATGAGGGGAATGCCCTGCCATGACGCGCCGCAACAGAGCAGATCCGCTGCCCGAAGCGTCCAAGGCAAAACAGCCGCGAAGTCTAGGCGCGGCTTGCCAGAGTTTCCTGCTGTAGATTGAAGATCGACCGCCGAATCGTCGGCCCAAGCGCGACTTCGCAGCAGGATCTCCGTGAAGCAGAAGAAAGTTGTTTTAAATCAATTGGATAAGATCGACCGCCGAATCCTGCGCGAACTCCAGCGCGACGGCCGTTTGGCCAATGTCGAGCTGGCCAAGCGCGTTGGCCTATCGCCCACGCCCTGTCTCGAACGGGTCAAGAAGCTGGAGGACGAGGGCTATATCCGCGGCTACCACGCGCGCCTCGACCCGGGCCGCATGGGCGCCGGCCTGCTGGTGTTCGTCGAGATCCGTCTGCTGCGCACGGCCATGGACGTGTTCGAGGAGTTCAAGCGCGCCGTGGTGGTGCTGCCGCAGGTGCTGGAGTGCCACCTGGTGTCCGGCGACTTCGACTACCTCATCAAGGCCCGCGTGCCCGACATGGCCGCCTACCGCCGCCTGCTGGGCGAAACCCTGCTGACCCTGCCCCACGTGTCCGGCTCACGCAGCTACGCGGTGATGGAGGAGGTCAAGGAGACGCTGGAGCTCGAGGTGGATGGATAGCGGGGTTGGGGTTTCGTAGGGCTCCGCAGGATGCGCGCGTGAGCCCCTCTCCCCTTGTGGGAGAGGGGTTGGGGAGAGGGGGAGAAAAGCTTGCCGCGAGATGGCTGCACCTCTCCCACAAGGGGAGAGGGGAGACGATCGGCCAGCTGATGCAGCCCATTCACCAGTCTTCCATCTGCCGCGCCCAGGGCCTGCGCCAGGCGGGAACGCTTGCGCGGCCCTGCTCTACGAATCCCGAATCCCGAATCCCGAATCCCTGCTTACGGCGGCTGCACCCAGATCCGATCCCACATTTCGGCCAGCCGTCGTCTCACCTGCCAAGGCCAGGCCAGCTGCTCGGGGCGGATCTCCTCGATCCCCGTATCGGTGACCCGCGCCACCGCGAAGTTGAAGCTGTAGTCGGGTTCCGCCCCCATGCGCAGATCGGACAGCACGATCCGGCCCTCGCGCACCTCGGCCTTCATGAAGCCGCGGTTGAACCACCGCAGGCGCTGCACCGACGGCAACTCGCGTACCGCGTCCAGCGCCGCGACGTCGCTGCGGTACTCGCGGAAACGGATCGGGCCCGAGTCCGCCCACAACGAGCGCTCGCCCTCGAGAAATCCCTCGGGCGTCATCACCACCACGCGCCACAGCAGGGTCTGGAAGGGCATGGGCACCGAAAAGCGCGGCGCATCCTCATGGCCGGTGCCCACCAGGCTGCGTTCGACTTCGCGCTCCACCAGAATCTTCGCGGTCAGCGACCAGCCGATGTAGCCGGTCGACAGTATCAGCCCGGCCAGCAGCGCGCGCGTTCCCGCGGGACGGTGACGCAGCAGCCAGCCCAGCACGCAGCCGATGAGCAGCGGCAGCGTGTAGAGCGGGTCGATGATGAACAGCGAGGCCCACATCGCCGGATGCGGCTGCAGCGGCCAGACCAGCTGGGTGCCGTAGACGGTGAGCGCATCCAGCAGCGGATGGGTGAACAGGGCCAGCGCGATGCCGGCCAGCCAGGCGCGCGGGGCCTCGCACACGGGGGCCCAGCGTCGCAGCAGCGCCCACAGCGCCAGGGCCAGCAGAGGCAGCAGGAACAGCGAATGCGAGGCGCCACGGTGCAGGGTCATCTGCTGCACCGGATCGAGATCGAAGAAGGACAGCGGGATGACATCAAGATCGGGCAAGGTGCCCAGGGCCGCGCCGATCAGAAGGCCGGCGCGGCGATGGCGTGAGGGCACGCAGGCGGCGGTGCAGGCCGCGCCCAGCAGCAGCTGGCTCAGCGAATCCATTCAGGGTTCTCAGAGAGGCTGCGGCGGCGCGTTCGAGCCACCGCCGCAGGGGCCTCAGTCGACCAGGGCCTTGAGCGGGCTGGTCTCGGGGATCACGCGAGCGGCGAGCTTGGAGTCGGCGCGCAAGAGGTCGATCGCATCGACCAGCAGATGCGCCGTCTCACGTACCAGGGCGTCGGGCTTCTCTTCAGCGCTTTCATCCTCGCTCTCGATCGGGCGCTCGTCGGCCTGCAGGCCATCGTCGAGGTCGGCGATCGCATCCTCGTCGACGCTCTGACCCAGGGCCTTGCGCTGCTCATCGCGCGCCTTGCGGCGGGCCTCGTCACGCTCACGCTCGGCGCGACGCGTGGCCTCGTTCAGGGACAGGGTCTTGCGCTCGCGCAGGCTGCGGTATTCCTCGACGTCCTGAATCCACCATTGGAACTCCTGGTCATGGGCAATGCGCGCTTCGTGCCGCGACTTCAGCATCGGCAGCAGCGGCGCGAAGTCGCCGTAGGCCTCGTACTTGGCCGGCGCAATTGCGGCCCAGGGCAGGGCGTTGTCGTAGACGCTCTCGCCGTATTCGCTGGCATCCCAGGTCACCGGGAAGGCGATATCGGGCTCCACGCCCTTGTGCTGGGTGCTGCCGCCGGCGATCCGGAAGAACTGCGCCACGGTCATCTTGAGGTGACCCAAGCCCGGGTTCTCACGCGAGAAGGCGTCGAGATCCACCAGGTTCTGCACCGTCCCCTTGCCGAAGGTGGGCTCGCCCACGATCAGCCCGCGGCCGTAGTCCTGGATGGCGCCAGCAAAGATCTCCGAGGCCGAAGCCGAAGCACGGTTGATCATGACCGCCAACGGACCGTCCCAGGCCACGCCGGGCTTGCGGTCGGTCTGAATGGACACGCGCCGGCCTGCGTCCTTGATCTGCACCACCGGGCCGGTATCGATGAAGAGGCCGGTCAGCTCCGTCGCCTCATCCAGCGACCCGCCACCGTTGTTGCGGAGGTCGATGACCACGCCCTCGACGTTTTCGGCCTTGAGCTCTTCCAGCAGGCGAGCCACATCGCGAGTGGCCGAACGGTAGTCGGGCTCGTCGCGACGACGGCCCTCGAAGTCCTGGTAGAACGCGGGCAGCGAGATCACGCCGACCCGGCGCGCGTTCTCGCCCTCGCCGACTTCGATCACTTGCTTCTTCGCCGCCTGTTCCTCGAGCTTCACCTTCTGCCGCGACAGCGACAGCAGCACGTGCTCGCCATCGATACCAGCCTCGGCCGGCAGCACATCCAGGCGCACCACCGAGTCCTTGGGCCCGCGGATCAGGTCGACCACGTCATCCAGGCGCCAGCCCACGACATCGACCATCGGTCCGCTCTCGCCCTGCCCGACGGCGACGATCCGGTCGCCTGGCTTGATCCTGCCGGACAGCGCGGCCGGGCCACCCGGCACCACCGAGCGGACCACGGTGAACTCCTCGTCGTTGCGGCTCAGCACCGCGCCGATGCCCTCGAGGGACAGGCGCATGGAGATGTTGAAATTCTCCGAGGTGCGCGGATTCATGTAGGAGGTGTGCGGCTCGATCGCGCCGGCATAGGCGTTCATGAAGGTCTGGAACACGTCCTCCGCGTCGATCTGGCGGATGCGCTCGCCGAAGTTCTTGTAGCGCTTGTCGAGGGTCTCGCGGATCTTGTCCATCTCGCGCCCCGCCAGGCGCAGGCGCAGCACGTCGTTCTTTACCCGCAGCCGCCACAGTTCATCCAGCTCCTCCGCGGACTGCGCCCAGGCCGCATCTTCCCGATCAAAGCTGTAGCTCTCGTCGACGGTGAAGTCGAAGTCCTGCTTCAGCAGCTCGCGGATGGCGGCGGTACGCTCATCGACGCGCTGACGGTAGACCTTGAAGATCTCGAAGGCGGGCGCGAGGCGACCACCGCTGATGGCATCGTCAAGCTGCGGCCGATACGACTCGAAGGCCGCCACGTCCTCGGCGCGCAGGAACAGCTTGTCGCCGTCCAGCGCCTCCAGGTAACGATCAAAAATCTGCGCCGAGAGCGCGTCGTCGAGCTTCTGTGGGCTGTAGTGGAAGCGCGAATTGCTGACCAGCTGCGCCATCCAGCGCGCGGCTTCGGTCTGCTGGGCATTGGGTTCCAGCGACAGCGCATCGACGCGGCTGCGCTCGGTTTTGGCCAACGCCGGCGCCAGCGGCAGCACCAGGGCCAACAGCAGGGGGGCGAAGCGGAGTGAGCTGAAACGCATGCCGTGCACCTTGAATGCGGAGTGGGGCTGGAGGACCCAAGGCGCCGATCATGCCAGTCTCGAAGCCCCGAGAGCGACGAGCGCGGCAGGATCGCGCAACTGGAACCGCAAGGAGTGCGGGGACGCGGGAGAGTTCCCCAGCTCACGCCCTTCGGTTCAGGCCCTACCCTGCACCCGCGAATGTCGGCTTGGCGTGTGCCGGAGGGCAGGCGGTGCGCGAAAGCCCAGGCAGCAGGCCCGGCGCGAACTCTCAGAGCTCGACGAAGCCCGCGTCCTTGGCCATGCGATCGGCGTGGTAGCTGGAGCGCACCAGAGGGCCCGATGCGACGTGGGTGAAACCCATCTCAAGCCCGATCCGCTCGAGCTCGGCGAACTCGTCGGGGTGCCAGTAGCGCATCACCGGGTGGTGGTGCGGGGTCGGCTGCAGGTATTGGCCGATGGTGACCATGTCGACATCGTGCGCGCGCAGATCGCGCAGCGCGCCGACAACCTGGTCCATGTCCTCGCCGAGGCCAAGCATGATCCCGGACTTGGTGGCGACGTTCGGGTGCTGGGCCTTGAAGCGCTTCAAGAGCTGCAGCGACCAGTCGTAATCGGCGCCAGGGCGGACATTGGTGTAGAGCTCGCGGACGGTTTCGAGGTTGTGGTTGAACACGTCCGGCGGGTTGGTCGCCAGGATTTCGAGCGCGCGGTCCATTCGGCCACGGCCGCGGAAGTCCGGAGTCAGGATCTCGACCTTGATGTTCGGCGACAGCGCACGGGTTTCGCGGATGCAGTCGACGAAGTGCTGGGCGCCGCCGTCGCGCAGGTCATCGCGATCGACGGACGTGATCACCACGTACTTCAGCCGCATGTCGGCGATCGTGCGGGCGAGGTTGATCGGCTCCAGCGGGTCCGGCGGCTTGGGCCGGCCGTGGGCCACATCACAGAAGCTGCAGCGGCGGGTGCAGACCTCGCCCAGGATCATGAAGGTCGCGGTGCCGTGGCTGAAGCACTCGTGGATGTTGGGGCAGCTGGCCTCTTCACAGACCGTGACCAGGGCGTTCTCGCGCAGGCGCGACTTCAGCTGCTGCACGGCATTGCCCGAGGGCAGGCGCACGCGGATCCAGCTCGGCTTGCGCAGGGTGGGCGCTTCGTCGAACTTGACCGGGCTGCGGGCGATCTTGGTTTCGCCGAGCTGCTTTTCGCCCATCACCAGCAGCGGGATCTCGCGGGACTCGGGCTTGGTGGCGATGTCGGTCATGCGGGGGTCGGCTCTGGGGAAGTGGCGACGGCGGCCTGCGCGGCGAGCGCGGTCAGATCCGGCGCGGGTGTCTCGACGGGGTCCAGCCCGAACACGCGGGCCAGCGCCGGCACCAACACGGCAGCGGCGCCATCGAGGGTATCGGGGCCGCCCAAGTCTAGCAGTTGGGTCACCGCCAGCCCCTGGTAGCCGCAGGGATTGATGCGGACATAGGGCGAGAGGTCCATGGCCACGTTGAAGGCCAGGCCGTGGAAGCTGCAGCCGCGGCGCACGCGCAGACCCAGCGCCATGACCTTGGCGCCGTCAACATAGATGCCGGGCGCGCCGTCGACGCGATGCGCCTGCACGCCCCACTCGGCCAAGGCGTCAATGGTCGCCTTTTCGATGCGGCAGACGAGTTCCCGCACGCCAAGGCCGAGGCGGCGAAGGTCGAGCAGCGGATAGGCCACCAGCTGACCGGGGCCGTGATAGGTCACCTGGCCGCCGCGGTCGACCCGCACCACCGGGATGTTACCGGGCAGCAGCACGTGCTCGGGTTTGCCGGCCTGGCCCAAGGTGAAGACCGGATCGTGCTCGACCAGCCAGAGCTGGTCCGGGCTGTCCGGGCCGCGCTGGTCGGTGTAGGCCTGCATGGCCCGCCAGACCGGCTCATAGGGCTGCCGGCCGAGGCGGCAGACCTGCAGCGGCTTCACAGCGTCCACTTGATGCCTGGCAGCGCGCGCAGGGCGTTGTGGGCAGCCTCGTAGTGCTCGCGCGCCTCGGCGTGGAAAGCGAGAGTGACCGACTGGTACTTGCCGCCCGAGGAGTCGCGCGTCCGCACGCTGTCAGGGTCGAGGGCGAGGCCGGCCGCCATGATTGCGCCGGTAACGCGCTCAACCCAGTCGGCGGCGGCCACGCCAACCGCGGTGATCTCGACGCTGCAGGGAAACTCGAAGCCGCGCTGCTCGGGCGCGCCGCCGAAGGGCGAAGGAGGCTGGCTGTTCATCCCCGCATTATCGGGCCGACCCCCATGATTCCCAAGCGAAGGCGAGAGACGGCACAGTCTCGCCGCCTGGACTCGCTGCACCGGGCGCGCCAGGCTTCTCCGCCCGCCTCATTCCGAGTCCTCGCGACGCTGCTCGCGCCGCTCCTCGCGCTCGCGGCCCCGGTGCTCGCGCTCACGCTCGCGGCCATGGTGGTGGTCACGCCGGGGCACGCTGTCCGCCAGTTGGGCACGCTCGGCGTCGGTGAGCTGGACGGACAGGCGCAGCAGGCCGCCATGGACGCGCTCAGCCATGGCGCGTTCGCGCTCACGGACGTCGGCCAAGGCAGTCGCCAGCGCGTCCGCGTCGAAGGGCTGGGCCCGCAGCGCATCACGGACTTCGGCGTGGGCAGCACGCAGCGCCCGCAAATCCTCGGCGAAAGCCGCACGATCCGGCGCCAGCGCTTCGCGCACCAGGGCCCGGCGCTCCGGCGGCAGGGCCCGCGCGATCCGCCGGGGATCCGGCAGGCTCCGCGCCTCCAGCGCCTCATGCGGCGCCGGGGCGGCGCGCTGGGGCCACCAGAGCCCCCCGGCCGCCACCGCCAGCAGCAGGTTCAGGCCCAACGAAGCCAGCAGGACGACACGGATCGGCGTGCTCAGTGTGTTCACGGCAGTTCCTCGCTGTCGGTGGGGTCGATCCAGGCGAGCGCGAGATAGTTGTCGAGCTCGCCGTCGACCGCGCTGCCGCCGGCGGGCAGCAGCCAGGCCAGGCCGATGCCGAGGCTCAGTGCACAGGCGAACACCGGCGCGGCGAGACGCGCGCCGCCGAGCGCTTCCGCCAGCTCCTGCCACCAGGTGCGCCGGAGCGCAGGTGCCGAAGCGAGGATGCGCGCGCGCAGGCCCAGCGGCAGTGGCATTGACTCGAAGCTGGCGTCGAGCGCGCGATCCAAGGCATCGGCCTCGCGCAGTGCACGGCCCAGCGCGTCGATGGGCAGCGCGGAACGGCCGCCCTCCGCGCTTGGCCAGCGCGTCGCATCAGCGCCGTAGGCGTCGATCAGCTGCTGCATGCGTTGTGGATTCATGGCGCGCCTCCTTGGGACGCTGCGAAACGATGTTTGAGCGTGCGGCGCGCGCGCGCCAGCAAGGATTCGAGCGCATCGACGCTGACGCCCAGCGCCTGCGCGCATTCGGCCTGGTCGAGCCCTTCGAAGTGGAACAGCAGCAGGGCCTCGCGCTGGCGTTCGGGCAGCTCGCGGATGGCCTGACGCAGCGCGCCCTCACGCTGGCCCGACTGCAGGGCGTTCTCCGGCTGCGCCGAGGCTTCGCCCGGCAGGCTGTTCTCGACGGTCTCATCGATCGCGAGCTGCGGCCGACGCCGACGCAGTCGATCGCGGCAGAGGTTCAGAGTGACCGTGTGGATCCAGGTCGACACCCGCGCGTCGCCGCGGCGCCAGCCGGGTGCCGCCTGCCAGAGCCGCAGGAACAGTTCCTGGGCGACGTCCTCGGCTTCGCTCGGGTCCTCCAGCAGGCGGGTCGCCAGCCGGTGGACACGGGCGAGATGGCGGTCCACCAGCTGCGCGCAGGCCCGCGGCTCACCGCGACCGGCCGCCGCCATCAAGGCGGCGTCCGGATCCTCGGCGCAGGCCCCATGCGAGGCAGCGGGCGACACGCTCGGCATCAGGAATCAGCCGCCGCGACCGCCGTGGCCTTGGCCGTGGCGACGGCCATGGTGGCCCTCGCGACCTTGTCCGCGACCGAACTCCTCGGCCTCGATCACGCCGTCGCCGTTGCGGTCCATGCGCTGCAAGCGCCGGGCATGGGCAGCGGCGAACTCCTCGGCACTGACCTGTCCGTTGCCGTCCGCATCGAGCCGGGCGAGCTGCCGCTGCTGGCGCTCGGCGCGCGCTTGGGCGCGGCGCGCTTCACGGAAGGCGTCAATCTCGGCGGCCTCGATGCGGCCGTCGCGGTTGGCGTCGACCTCGGCGGCATGGCGGGCGGCGGCGGCCTCGATCTCGGCTGGGCTGACACGGCCGTCGCTGTCGCTGTCGAGCGACTTCAGACGTTCGGCCTGGCGCATCGCATGATGCTCGGCACGGGCGCCGGGCTCGCCGCCGGCACCCGGCTGACGGGCGAGCGCGGCCAGGCTGAACAGGCTGGCGCCAATGGCCAGCACCAGCAGAGAACGGGAAACGTGGGTATGCATGGCGAGACTCCTGTGCGTGTCTGGGTCAAGGCGGGCTGCCTTGAACCGTCCAACGCGGCAGGCCGCCGCTTCCGTCGCGGCCCGGCGGGACTCCGTTCAGCGAAGCCGCCCAGGCCAGGCCTGCGGCCCTACTCGGATTCCCACCACAGCATGAGGCCATCCCAGGTGCGGCCGAAGAAGCCCGCCTCGGGCGCCTCTTCCAAGGCCACCAGCGGGCGCTCGACCAGGGTCTGGTCGTCGAGCATCAGACGCAGGGTGCCCACCACATCACCCTTGGCATAGGGCGCGACCAACTGCTTGGGCACGTCAATCATGGCCTTGACCTGCTCGTACTTGCCTCGGGCCACGGTGATCCGCACCGGTTCGGTGACGCCGAGCTTGAGCGTGGCCTGCGCGCCCTTCCAGAGCCTGGGTTCGGCCAACGCCTCGCCGCCGCCGTAGAGCTGGTGCGATTCGAAGAAACGGAAACCGTAGTTCAGCAGGGCCTGGCTGTCGTCGGCACGCTTCTTCTCGCTGGACGAGCCCATGATCACGCTGATGAGGCGCATGCCCTCGCGCTGCGCCGAAGTCAGCAGGCAGTAGCCGGCTGCGCTGGTGTGGCCGGTCTTGATGCCGTCCACGCTGGGGTCGCGCCAAAGCAGCGAGTTGCGGTTGTGCTGGGTGATGCCGTTGAGGGTGAGCTCCTTCTTCGAGTGCACGGCATAGCTCTCGGGGAAGTCGCGAATCAGAGCCTGCCCCAGGATCGCGACGTCACGCGCGGTGGTGTACAGGTTCGGATCCGGCAGGCCGGTGGCATTGGCATAGGAGCTGCCGGTCATGCCGAGCTGCTGGGCGTAGCGGTTCATCAGGCTGGCGAAGGCCTCCTCGCTGCCGGCGACGTGTTCGGCCAGCGCGATCGATGCATCGTTGCCGCTCTGCACGATCATCCCGTGCAGCAGATCCTGCAGGCGGTGTTTCGAGTTCACCGGCAGGAAGCTGGTCGAGCCGTCGGTGCCGCCGCCACCGCGGCGCCAGGCGTACTCCGAGATCATCACCTCATCGTCCATGCCAACCTTGCCGGCGGCCACTTCGGCCGAAACCACGTAGCTGGTCATGACCTTGGTGATGCTCGCGGGCTCGACGCGGGCGTCGATGTTCTCGCCCAGCAGCACCTGGCCGGTCGCGTAGTCCATCAGCAGCCAGGCCGTGCCTTCAATACTGGGCGGTTGTGGCGCAGGCGCCGGCGCGCTGGGCACCGGCACCGGGCGCGGCATGGGCTGGGGGGTCGGGGCGGGCTGCGGTGTGGGTAGGGGCTGGGGCGCAGGCGCCTGCGCCAGGGCGGCGGTGGCGAAAGCCGCGGCGCCGCAGAGCGCGGCAGCCAGCAGGCGCTGGTGGAATCGGGGCATGGGAAGTCCTCTTTCGGAAGCGGGAAATCAGGGGCGGACGGGGCGCGGCGTGCCGAGTCCCAGCGACTGCACGCGCTCGACCACGGCGGTCTGGCGGTCGACGTCGATCGGACCGATGCGGACGCGGTAGACCGTGCCGCTGCCGACCTCGGCGCGCTCGATCCGGACCGGCCTCAGGCCGGCGCGCTCAAGCTGGTCCTGCACGCGGCGCGCGTTGGCGCGCTCGGCATAGCTGCCGACCTGCAGCAGCACGTCGCCGGCCTCGACCAGCATCGGCGGCGGCGGTTCCGCGGCCGGGGGTGCGCCCGCGGCGCGCGCGGCGGGCGGGGCCTCGCCCACGCCGGCGTGCATGCCGCGCGGCACGATCGCGCGCACTTCGACGGGGCCGGTGCCGCGGATATGGATGCCAAGCTTGACCGCCGCCGCATAGGACAGGTCGATCAGGCGATCGGCATGGAAGGGCCCGCGGTCGTTGATCCGCACGATGACGCTGCGACCGTTCTCGAGATTGGTCACGCGCGCGTAGGTCGGCAGCGGCAGGGTCTTGTGCGCCGCGGTGAAGGCGTACATGTCGTAGGGCTCGAAGCTTGAGGTCGGCCGGCCGTGGAATTTGGTGCCGTACCAGCTGGCCACGCCGCGCTCGACATAGCCTTCGGCGCTGTCCATCACGTGATAGCGGCGGCCCAGCACCACGTAAGGGCTGTGGTTGCCGTAGCGCGCACGCGGCTCGGCACGCGGCACTGGCTCTGGCAGGCCGCTGACATCGGGCGGCACTTCCGGCCCGCCGTCGCGGATGTGGGGTGCGTACAGGCCACCGCCCTGTTCACCCGCCGGCTCGCCGTGCGAGGGCGGGCGCCGCGGCCTCGATGGATCAGGACGCGAGATCGGCGCGTGGCCCTCGGGCGGGCGCGGCGCCGGGCCGCCGGCGCAGCCCGCGAGCAGCAGCAGGAGCACCGCCAGCAGCAGCGCCGGCACGGGACGACCGAGCGTCTGCGAACGTATCGGCGCGACGCGTCGCACGCAGTCGGAACGCATCACGGCGCCAGCGGGGTGGCGCCGTCCGGACGGGCCTGCGCGATCTCGCCGGCCAGCTGGAACACCGCGAGCGAATACAGCGGGCTGCGGTTGTAGCGCGAGATCACGTAGAAGTTCTTGAACGCGATCCAGTGCTCACGCCCTGCTGCCCCGTCGAGGTTCAGCACCGTCGCCGGCAGATCGGCGCCGATCGCCTGCTGCGGCCGGTAGCCACGCTCGGCAAGATCGGCGAGACGATGGCTGGCCTCCAGGTTGCCCGGCAGGAACTCCTGTGCGGCCGCGAACTTTGCCGGCACCACCACCGGACGACCGCGCTCCCAGCCGTGGGCGACGAAGTAGTTGGCGATCGAGGCGGAGATGTCCGGCAGTGAACCCCAGAGATCGCGGCGGCCGTCACCATCGCCGTCAACGGCGTAGGCGCGGTAGGAAGACGGCATGAACTGGCCCCAGCCCATCGCGCCGGCATAGCTGCCCTTCGCGGTGTTGAGGTCGATACCCTCCTCCTGCGCCAACTTGAAAATCGCCGACAGCTCGCCGCGGAAGAAGGCCTCGCGCGGGGGGTAGAACAGACCAAGCGTATAGAGCGCATCCAACACGCGGTGGCTGCCGGTGATGCGGCCGTAGCTGGTTTCGACGCCCATGATCGCCACGATCATCTCGGCAGGCACGCCGGTGTCGGCCTCGATCCTGGCCAACAGGTCCCAGTGCTCGCGCAGGAAGGCGCGGCCATCGCTGATCCGCCGCTCGTTCATGAAGATCGGGCGGTAGTCGCGCCAGGGCTTGGCCTCGGCGGGGCGGGTGATGGCGTCGATGATCGACTGCTGGTAGCGCGCCTCACCCAGCCAGCGCTCGATCTCGGCCGGGTCGGTGCCGTGCTTCGATGCGGCTTCGGCGATGAAGGCCGCGCGCGCTTCGGGGCTCAGGATGGGGCGGGCCGAGGCGAACGACAGCGCGGGCGACAGGCCAAGGACCACGGCGGCGGCCATGGCGGAAAGCGGGAGGGAGAATCGCATCGAAGTGAGCACGTTGACGGCCGATAGCGGCCGCATCTTACACGCAGGCCGGGCCGCGGCCGGCCTTGCCTGAACGCAGTTTCAGGCTTCGCTCTGGAACTGCGGCAGGGCCTCGAGGATGCGATCCAGCCGCGCTTCCGCGGAGTCGAGTTCCAGCAGGACCTGCCGCGCCTCGTTCTCGAAGGGCAGCATCTCCGCCAGCCGGAAGCCCACCCAGTGCGCATCATCGAGCTCAGCCTTTCCGGCGTCGCCGTGCGGGCCGCCGAAATGGGCGAGCAGGCGCTCCAGCAGCTGCGCCAGCAGGCCGTGCTGGGCGGCCACAGGCTCGGGCGTGAAGGTCTGCAGGGCCTCGACCTCGCCGATGATGAGGCCGGTGTCGCGCATGCGGGTCTGGCGCACGCGGAAGCGCGACTCGCCGACGCAGCGCAGACCGAGCAGGCCGTCCGGCAGGGTGTAGAAATCGACAATCCGCGCGGTGGTGCCCACGGCCGCCGGCAGCGCCGGGCCACCGGCTTCGACGCCGTCGAGGATCAGGCTGACGCCGAAGGGCGTGCCCTGCCGGCTGCATTCACGCACCAGGTCCAGGTAGCGCGGCTCGAATACCCGCAGGCGCAGTTCACCGCCGGGAAACAGCACGGTGCGCAAGGGGAAGAGCGGGAGATCGCGATCGGCCATGGCGCCCAGTCTAGCCCGGTAGGCGCGGTCGCTTGCGGAAGCTCGGGGTCCGTTGCGGGCACCTGTCGCAGCCCCGCCCCTGCACCACCCGCGCTGGTGCGCTCAGGAGTCGAAGCTGCCGCTGAACAGGGGCGCTTCAGCGGCCTGCTCGGCCGGACCTTCGAAGGACACCGCGCTGATCCGGTCCGCGTCCTGCAGGGTCTGCTGGGCAAAGCTGTCGTCCACGGTTGGCGCGGACACCGGCGCGCCGAGACCGAAGGCCACAACCGCGGCCAGCGCGCAGGACGCGGCCAACGCCGCCCAGACGGGGCGGGTGCGAGACTGCGAGCGCCGGCGCAGGCCGGCGACTTCGCGCTGCAGAAGGTCGACATCGCTGCGCAGCTCGACCAGCGTGCGCAGTACAGCGGCCTGGGTCGGGTTCTGGGCCGCCAAGCTCAGGATCTCGTCGCGCGATTCACGGCTGCCGCGGCCATCGAGGGCGGACAGCAGGGCCTCGGCGTCTGCCGCCGGGGACTGCGCCATGGCGGCACGATAGAGCTCGGCGAGTCGGCGGGGGGCGGGTGCGTCAGTCATCGAAGTCGTCCAGTCCTAGCGCCGCGAGGCGCTGCTTGATTTCGTCCAGCCCGCGGTAGACCAGCTTGCGGGCGGCATCCAGGGTGAGATCGGTGAGGTCGGCGATCTCCTGCAGTGCATAGCCCTGCAGATAGAGCTGCAGCGGCAAGCGCCGCCTCGGCGGCAGCGCCTGCAAGCAGGCCCGCAGATGCTCGACGTGCTGGGCATCGAGCGCACTGCGATCGGGACCGTGGCCCAGGCCCGGCAAATCGACGAGGCCGTCTTCCGTCTCCGGAAGTGCCTCGGTGGGACGCACCTGGGCACGTCGCACCGCATCGACCAGGGCACTGGCTACCGTTCTCTGGACATAAGACGCAGGGAGTTCGGCATTTGGGTCACGCTCCAGCGTCTTCCACAGCCGGATGCGCACCTCCTGCTCCACGTCCTCGGGGTCGATTCCGTGCTGATTCAAACGGTTGGACTCGATCTGCGCGCGCACGCGGGCGCCAAAGCGGGCCAGCAGCGCCTCCAGACGTAGCTTCACCTCGGGCTGCATGACGCTCAGGCGCTCGTGCGGGTGTTCGCGGCGGCGGCCGGCGCACGCGCGGCCGGCGACAGCGCGGTCTCGATCAGGTAGAGCGGCCGCTGCTTGGCTTCCATGTACAGCCGCCCGAGGTACTCGCCGATCACGCCCAGCGCCATCAGCTGCAGGCCGCCGAGGAACAGGACCACCGTCATCAACGAGGGATAGCCCGCCACCGGATCGCCCCAGAGCAGGGTCTTGGCGATGATCACCAGCCCATACACGAAGGCGGCGAGGGCTGCGAGGCCGCCAATGTAGGTACCGATCCGCAGAGGCACGGTGCTGAACGAGGTGATGCCCTCGATCGCGAAGTTCCAGAGCTTCCAGTAACTGAATTTGCTGCTGCCGGCATGTCGCGGGTCGCGGTGGTAGCCGATGGCGCACTGGCGGAAGCCCACCCAGGCGAACAGGCCCTTCATGAAGCGATGGCGCTCGCGGACCTGGCGCAGGGCATCGAGTGCCGCCCGCGAGAGCAGGCGGAAATCCCCGGTATCGCGCGGCACCGGCGTCGACGAGAGTGTCTCCATCAGCCGATAGAAGCCGGCCGCGGTGAAACGCTTCAGCCAGGTTTCGCCCTCGCGCTCCAGGCGTGTGCCGTAGACCACGTCGCAGCCCTCGCGCCAGCGCGCGACGAAGTCGACGATGAGTTCGGGCGGGTCCTGCAGATCGGCATCGATGACCACCGCGGCGTCGGCATCGACGGCATCGAGCCCGGCTGTGAGCGCCAGCTCCTTGCCGAAATTGCGCGACAGCCGAAGGGCGCCGCAGCGCGGATCCTCACTGACCAGCGCGAGCATGACCTGCCAGGTGTGGTCGCGGCTGCCGTCGTCGACGTAGAGGATCTCGCCCTCGACGTCGACCAGCGCATCCAGCGCGGCGCGGGCGCGCGCATGAAATGCACGCAGGCCCTCGCCCTCGTTGTAGGCAGGCACCACTAAGGTCAGGCGCGGGTTCACGGATTCGCTCGTTCCGGCATCGTCCAATCGGCCGCGCATGCTAGCAGGCAGGCTCTAGTCCAAGCCGCAGCACTCGTGCAGGTAGGCCGGGCCGCCGAGCTGCCGCACCTGGCGTTGAACCCACGCTGCGCGCCGCTGCAGCTGCGCTCCGGGCCGTGTGGCGCTGTAGCGCTTGGGGGCAGGCAGCACGACGGCCAGACGCGCGGCCTCGACCGCCGTCAGTGCCGCCGCGGGCTTGTTGAAATAGCGCTGCGCGGCGGCCTCCGCGCCGTACACGCCGACGCCGAATTCGGCGAGGTTCAGGTGCATCTCCAGGATCCGCCGCTTCGACCACAGTGCCTCGATCAACACGGTCAGACCGGCCTCCACCGCCTTGCGCGGCCAGCTCGAGGTCTCCCACAGGAACAGGTTCTTCGCGACCTGCTGGCTCAGCGTGCTGGCGCCGCGGACGCGGCCGCCGTCGCGGGCCTCCTCCAGCGCGCTGCGGATGGCTTCGACATCGAAGCCGGAATGCTGCGGAAAGCGCTGATCCTCGGCGGCGACCACCGCAATGGCCAGTGCCGGCGCGATCTCATCCAGCGGTCGCCAGCGGTGATCCACGGCTTGGCCGCTCTCCAGCCGGTAGGCGAGCATGAAGGCCGAGGTGGGCGGATCAACGAAGCGCAGCAGGCCGACCAGCAGCACCGGCAGGAGCAGCAGGGCCAGGCTCAGCAGCGCGGCGCGGCGCAGCCAGCGCCGCAGCCGTGACGGGCGCCGCGCTTGCGGGCGCTTTCGCGCGTCCCCATGATGGCGGGCTCGATTCGACATGGCGGCATCCTAATGGCTTCCGAGGCGACCCCCGTGGCTCCGACCGACTCCGACGGCGTGCTGAGCCGCTTCCTGCTGGAGCGCAGCGGCCTGCGCGGCGTGCATGTGCGGCTGGACGCCGCTTGGCAGGCGATCCGCGGCCGCGCCGACTATCCGGATGCCGTCGCCGGCCTGCTCGGCGAAGCCTGCGCCGCGGCGGCGATGTTCACCGGCCACGTCAAGGTCGATGGTCGGCTGTCGATCCAGCTGCGCGGCAGCGGCGCCCTGCGCACCCTGTTCGCCGAATGCACCTCCAAGGGCCGCCTGCGCGGTCTGGCGCGCTTCGAGGAGCCCCTGCCCGAGCCGCTCGACCCGCGCCACTTCGGCGCCGACTCGATGCTGGCCATCACCATCGAGAACACCCTCGGCGCGCAGCGCGAGCCGCAGCGCTACCAAGGCCTGGTGGCGCTCGACGCACGCAGCCTCGCGGAGGCCTTCGAGGGCTATTTCGGCCAGAGCGAGCAGCTGCCCACGCGCATCCTGCTGGCCGCCGACGGCGAGCGTGCCTGCGGACTGATCCTGCAGCAGCTCCCCGGCGCCAGCGACGAGCCCGATGCCTGGCCGCGCGCCCAGGCCCTGTTCGACACCCTGACCCGCGCCGAGCTGCTGGCGCTGCCGGCCGAAACCCTGCTCTACCGCCTGTTCCACGAGGAGGGCGTGCGTCTGCTGCAGCAGGACACGCTGGCCTTCGGCTGCTCCTGTACCCGCGCCCGCGTCGGCGGGATGCTGCTGTCGCTGGGCCGCCAGGAAGCCTTCGATTCGCTGCAGGACGGGCGGGTCGAGGTGATCTGCGAGTTCTGCGGCCAGCACTATCACTTCGACCCGGTCGACCTGGAGCAGCTGTTCGCCGGCGGCGGCAGCGACACGGCGGGGACGGTGCAGTAACGCCCGGGATTGGGGATTCCGGATTCGGGATTCGCTGAAGCCGGGCAACGGCTCTCGCGGCATGCCGTGATGCCGCGCTTCTCGCGAATCCCCAATCCAGAATCGCCACTCCCGGCTCCAAGCCCAACCCTCCCCCATTGCCGCGGCCGCGCCTGACCCGGACACTCGAACCTCCGCCTGCCGAGGGTTGCGTCGATGTCCTTTCCGCGTCTGCCGGTGCCTGCCGGTCTCTTGTTTCTCATTGCCCTGCCCGCCGCGGCCACCGAAGGCTGGTATCGCGATCCGGCGCTCCACGGCGACACCGTGGTTTTCACCGCCGAGGGCGATCTGTGGCGGGTCTCCACGCAGGGCGGTCTCGCCCAGCGGCTGACCACGCATCCCGCGGAGGAGTCGCAGGCGGCGCTGTCACCCGACGGTCGCACGCTCGCCTTCGTGGCCAGTTACGAAGGCGCTCCCGAGGTGTATGCCATGCCGCTGGTCGGCGGCGCGCCGAAACGTCTCTCCTTCGACAACGCCCGCGTCTGGGTGCAGGGCTTTGCGCCCGATGGCCGGGTGGTTTACGCAAGCGAGGCCGCGGTGGGGCCCTCGTGGATGCGGGTGCTGCGCCTGGTCGATTCCGCGAGCGGCGCCACCGAGACCCTGCCGCTGGCGGATGCCCGCGAGGCGGCCTTCGACGCCGCCAGCAGCCGCGTCTACTTCAGCCGCTTCGGGCTCGCCGTCACCAACGACAACGCCCGCGACTACGTCGGCGGTGCGGCCGCCCAGCTCTGGCAATGGCAGCTTGGCTCGGAAGAAGAGGCGCAGCGCCTGCGGCCCGCTGGCCTCGGCAATCCGCAGCGCCCGCTGTTCCTCGATGGCCAGCTGCTTTTGCTCGGTGAACAGGAGGGCCTCACCCAGCTCTGGCGCTGGAACGGCAGCGAGGCGCCGGCCGCGCTGACCGCGCACACCGACTTCGACGTGCGCCACCCCAGCGCCCACGGAGGTCGGGTGGTCTACCAGCACGGCGCCGACCTGCGCCTGCTGGACCTCGGCAGCGGCGAGAACCGCCGGCTTGAGATCCGCCTGGGATCTGACTTCGCGCAGACGCGCGAGCGCCAGCTGGCCGAGCCGCTGAAATACCTGCAGGGCGCGACGCTCGCCGCCGACGGCAGCCGCGCCGTGCTCACCGCCCGCGGCCAGGCCGTCGTGGCCGGCCTCGACAGCCTGCGCCGCATCGAGCTGGCTGCGCCGCCGGGTGCGCGCCTGCGCGAGGCAGTGCTGCCCAAGGACGCCACCCACGCCTATGCGCTGACCGACATCGAAGGCCGCAGCGAGCTGTGGAGCTATCCGGCCGACGGCAGGCCCGTCGGCGAGCGCGTGCTCGGCGATGAAGGCAGCTACCGTTTGCGTCTGTATCCCTCGCCCGATGGCCGCCTGCTGGCACATTCCGACAAGGCCGGCCGGCTGTTCGTGCTGGAACTCGCCAGCGGCCGCAACCGCGAGGTCGACCACGGCGAGTTCGCGCGTGACGACGCCTACGCCGAGGTCAAGTGGTCGCCCGACAGCCGCCATCTGGCCGTGCTGCGAGTCGATTCCGCGCGGCTGCTGAACCAGCTCATCCTGATCGACGTCGCCAGCGGCCGGCGCGCGACCCTCACCTCGGATCGCTACCCGACGGTGTCGGCGGCGTTCTCGCGCGATGGCGCCTTTCTGTACTTCCTGGCCAGCCGCAGCTATGCGAGCTCGGTGCCGGGCCCCTGGGGCGATCGCAACACCGGGCCCTTCTTCGACCGCCGCAACCGTCTGTACGCACTGGCGCTCGACCCCGAGGCACGATTCCCGTTCGCGCCCACCACCGAGCTCGATCGCGCCGCGCCGGCGGGCGAGGAGAAAGGCAAGGGCGACGAAAAGGACAAAGGCAAGCGGCCGCTCGTCTGGGAGGGCCTCGCCGAGCGCCTGTTCGAGGCACCGCTGCCGGCCGGCAACTACAGCGAACTCGCCGCCGACGAGGCCCGGCTGTACTTCCTGGAGCGCGACAGCGTCCCGGGCAGCCAGGCCCAGCTGCGCACGCTCGCGATCGGCAATGCCCCGCCCAAGCCGGAGACCTTCGCGACCGGCCTCGCCGACTACGCGCTCTCGGCCGATGGCAAGAAACTCCTGCTGCTGCGCGCCAAGCCCGACAACGGCGGCGCCAGCGAGTTGCAGATCGTCGCCGCCGGCGCCAAGGCGCCCGAGGACTTGTCGCGGGCGACGCTCAAACTGGCCGACTGGCGCCTGCCCAACGATCCGCGCGAGGAATGGACGCAGATGTTCGATGACGCCTGGCGGATGCACCGCGAGTTCAGCTTCGACCCGGCCATGCGCGGGCTCGACTGGGACGCGATCCGCGGCAAGTACGCGGCCCTGCTGCCGCGCGTGCAGGACCGCATCGAGCTCGACGACCTGCTGGCGCAGATGATCGCCGAGCTCGGCCTGCTGCACTCGCAGATCCGTCCCGGCGAGTACCGCGCGGCACCCGATGCGCCGGTACCGGCCGCGCTCGGCGCACAGATCGGCGCGGATGCCCGCGGCCTGTTCATCGAGCGGATCTATCGCAGCGATCCCGAGCTGCCGGCCGAGCGCAGCCCGCTGGCCCAGCCCGGCGTGGATGCACGCAGCGGCGATCGCCTGCTGGCCGTCAACGGCCGCCCGGTGACCGCGCGCGCCGAGCTCGCGCAGGCGCTGCTCAACCAGGCCGGCCAGCAGGTGCTGCTGGACCTGCAGCGCGGCGCTGCCAGCCCGCACCGCACGGTGGTGCTGCCGGTGCGCAGCGACCGCGAGGCCGCGCTGCGCTACAGCGACTGGGTGGAGGGCCGGCGCGCCCGCGTCGAGGGCGTGGCGGAAGGCCGCATCGGCTACCTGCACCTGCGCGCGATGGGGCCGCAGGACATCGCCAGCTTCGCCCGCGACTTCTACGCCCAGTTCGACCGCCAGGGCCTGATCATCGACGTGCGCCGCAACCGCGGCGGCAACATCGACAGCTGGATCCTCGAGAAGCTGCTGCGGCGTGCCTGGGCGTTCTGGCAGCCGCCGCGCGGCGCCCCGTACACCAACATGCAGCAGACCTTCCGGGGTCATCTCGTGGTCTTGACGGACGCGCTCACCTACTCCGACGGCGAGACCTTCGCCGCAGGCATCAAGGCGCTGCAACTGGGACCGGTGATCGGCACCCGCACGGCCGGCGCAGGCGTCTGGCTCTCCGACCGCAACCGCCTGGTCGACGGCGGCACCGCGCGCATCGCCGAGTTCGGGCAGTTCGAGGTCGGCAGCGGCCGCTGGCTGATCGAAGGCCTGGGGGTGGCGCCCGACATCGAGGTCGACAACCCGCCGCGGGCCAGCTTCCTTGGTGAAGACGCCCAGCTCGAAGCCGCCCTGTCCCACCTTCGGCAACGCCTGCAGGAGGCACCGCTGCCGGCGCTGCAGGCCGAACCGATTCCGCCACGCGGGCAGCCGGCGGGCGATATCAGGCGCTGAGCCGGCGCGGGCCGGTAGACGGCTGCTAGCATGCGCGGCTGCCCATGAGCACAGCCGACCCCAGCACCGCCGCCCTCCCGCCCGAAGGCCCCTCCGCTGGCGGTCGCAGCCTGCACGCGCGCGGCGTGGCCCTGCTGGCGGTGTTCGCCCTGCTGCCCAGCCTGCTGCTGCTTGGCGTACTGCTCTGGACCTATCTGGACGGCGCCAAGGTGCGCATCGGCAACGCCCTGTCCTCGGTCGCCGACGCGCTGGCCTTGGGCAGCAGCGGGCTGGTCGAGCGCCACCTCACCGGCATCGAACTGGCGGCACGCCTGCCCTGGGAGGCCCTCGACACCGCCACCGCCGAGCGCCGCCTGCGCCAGCTCTCGCAGCGCAACCCTGAGCTGCGCACCCTGCTGGTGGCCGACCCGCAGGGCCGCATCGTCTCGCTGCAGCGCGAGTCCGAAAACGTCGAGGCCCTGCGTAGCCGGGTCGGTGCCTCGGTGGCTGACCGCGAGTACTTCCGGGTCGCCTGGTTCGAGCGTCGGCCCTATCTCAGCGATGTCTTCATCGGCCGCGGCCTGTGGAGCGAGCCGGTGGTCGCCCTCTCGGCGCCGATCCTCGACGGCGGGGGCGAGCCGATCGGCGTGCTCCAAGCCACCCTCGACCTCGAGGTGATCCAGCGCCGGCTGGGCGCGCTGGTCGATCGCCAGCGCCTCGGCCTGCTGCTCGACCGCAGCGGCCAGGTGGTGTTCGCCAGCGCCGGGCTTGGCCTCAAGCCCGGGATCGCCGCCGAGGCCGGCCTGCGCGAGGCGCTGGCCACCCTGCAGGACCGGGAGGAGCCCGGCGGCCTCGAGATCGGTGAGGTGCGCTACTTCGCCATGGCTGCCGCCACCGAGTTCGGCTGGACCGCAGTCGCCCTGCTTCCGGAGCACGCCCTCGAGAGCGCACTTGGCCAGGGCTTGCGCGTTGCCCTGCCGGTGCTGTTGCTGTCGCTACTGGGCGTGTGGATGGCCGCGCACCACGGGGGCGTCTGGCTGACCCGTCCGGTGTTGTCGCTCAGCCGTGGAATCCGCGGCCTGCAGCCCGGGCAATCGGCAGATGCCGGCGAGGCCCTGACCCGCTCGCTGCCACGCGAGCTGCAGCCGATCGCCAACGAAGTCGCGGCCCTGTGGCGGCGCGAGCGCGAGGCTTTCGCCCAGCTCGACGCGGCCCTGCGCGAGCGCGAGCACGAGATCGAGCGGCGCACCTCGGCCTTGCGCCGCGCCGTCGCCGCCCTGCGCGACGAAAGCCGCACGGACTCATTGACCGGCATCGGCAACTACCGCGCCTACCGCCAGGCCATCGAAGAGAGCTGGCAGCGCATCAGCGGCACCCGCGAGGCGATGGCGGTGCTGCAGATCGATGTCGATCACTTCAAGCAGTACAACGACAGCTACGGCCATCCCGCCGGCGACCTCTGCCTGCGCCGGGTGGCGGAGGTGCTGCAGGCGGTCGCCCGCGAATGCGGCGCCCAGCTGGCGCGCAGCGGCGGCGAAGAGTTCTCGATGGTGGTTGCGGGCGGCGCCATCGAGCGTTTCATCGCCACCGCGCGCGAACTGCTCGCGCGCGTCGAGGCGCTGGACCTGCCGCATGCGCGGGCGCCCTCGGGCCGGGTCACGCTGAGCGCCGGCCTCGCCTGGGGCTGGTGGCAGCCGGGCACGGGCCCGGAGGACATCGTTTCGGCCGCCGACCGCGCGCTCTACGTCGCCAAGAACAGCGGCCGTAACCGCTTGGAGCTGGCGCCGGGCCCGGTCTGGCAGCTGCAGCCGCGCCCCCCTCGAAGTGCCGATGAACGCCCGCTGGCAGGCTGTTGAAATGCAGCCTGCTAGACCGGCCATGGATGGCCGTAGCGAGGAATCGAGCGTGTAAGCGCTTGATTCGTGGCGCGGCGGCACCGACCTGCGCCGGACCGCCGACTCGAAGCACGCCCGGCATGGGCGTTTTTCGACAAGCGGCCAGAGCCGGGCGCGGCCGCCAGTCCACCCAACGCCGCCGCGCTGCCGGATGCGTGAAAGGACGGTGACGCGTACATTAGCGGCCTAGCATATGAGCACCCGCCATGTCCGCCCTGCCCCACGCCCACGCCGCGCCCGGCGCGCTTGAAGCCCATTTCGCTCCGTTCCGCGAACGCACGCTGGGCAGCGCCCAGCGTCTGCGTACGCCGTATGGCGAGATGCCGATCGTGTACGCCGACTGGATCGCCAGCGGCCGGCTCTACGCGCCGATCGAACAGCGCATGAGCGCGGTGATCGGCCCCTTCGTGGCCAACACCCACACCGAGACCTCGACCACCGGCACGCTGATGACCCGCGCCTACCACCAGGCGCTGAAGAAGATCAAAGCCCACGTCGGCGCCTCGCCCGAGGACGCGATCATCTGCTACGGCTCGGGCATGACCGCCGTGGTCAACAAGTTCCAGCGCATCCTCGGCCTGCGCGTGCACGAGAGCTACCTCGAGCGGGTCAGCCCGGCACCGGACCAGCGACCGATCGTGTTCGTCACCCACATGGAACACCACAGCAACCAGACCTCATGGCTGGAAACGCTGTGCGACGTCGAGGTGATCCCGCCGGATGCCAACGGCGAAGTCGATCTGGCCGCGCTCGACGCGCTGCTGGCGAAGTACGCGCAGCGGCCGGTCAAGATCGCCAGCATCACCAGCTGCTCGAACGTCACCGGCCTGTTCACGCCCTACCACGACATCGCCGAGCGCATGCATGCCGCCGGCGGCCTGTGCTTCGTCGATTTCGCCTGCAGCGCGCCCTACATCGACATCGTCATGCACCCGCCGGGGCGGCCGCAGGCCGGGCTGGACGCGATCTATTTCAGCCCGCACAAGTTCCTCGGCGGCCCCGGCACTTCGGGCGTACTGGTGTTCAACACCCGGCTGTACCGCAACCGCGTGCCGGACAACCCCGGCGGCGGCACGGTCGATTGGACCAACCCCTGGGGCCAGCACAAGTACGTCGACGACATCGAGGCCCGCGAGGACGGCGGCACGCCGGGCTTCCTGCAGGCGATCCGCACCGCGCTCGCCATCCAGCTGAAGGAACAGATGGGCGTGGCCAACATCCTCGCCCGCGAGCACGAACTGCTGGACATCGTCTGGCCCGCGCTGTCGGCCATCCCCGGCTTGCACCTGCTCGCCGCCGACCACCCGGACCGGCTCGGCGTGCTGAGCTTCTACATCGAGGACCTGCACTACAACCTCGCGGTGCGCCTGCTCAACGACCGCTACGGCATCCAGGTGCGCGGCGGCTGCTCCTGCGCCGGCACCTATGGGCATTACCTGCTGCAGGTCAGCTACGAGCGCTCGAAGTCGATCACCGACAAGATCAACGCCGGCATCCTCTGCGACAAGCCCGGCTGGGTGAGGCTGTCCCTGCACCCCACCATGACCGACGCCGAAGCAAGGTTCATTGTCCACGCGATTCGCGAACTGGCTGCCCACCATCGCGCGTGGGCGCAGGACTACCGTTACTGCGAGCGCCGCAACGAGTGGTTCCATCGCGACGACTGCGACTTCGTCGACAGCACCGCGGCGGGTTTCTTCGCACCGCTGTAAGCGAAGCTCAGTAGCGCTCGACGCGCAGTTCGACGCGCCCATCCGCTTCGATGCGGATGAGGCTCAAGCGGTCGTACTCGGTCTCCGGCATGGCTTCGGCTTCCTCGCCGGACAGCGCCTCGACGATCGCCGGCACGGTATTGCTGTGGCCGACCACCAGCACCGCCTCGCCGCGGTGCTCGCGCAGCAGGGTCTCGCGCAAGGCCAGCGCATCCTCGTCGGGATCGCGACTGACGAACTCGCGCACCTCGATCTCCAGACCCTGAGCCGCGGCGCTGGGCTGGGCGGTGAGCTGCGTGCGCCGGAACGGCGTGGCGTAGACCGCCGCCAGCGGCAGCTCGTGCAGGCGCTCGGCAAGCGCTGCGGCGCGCGCCAACCCGGCATCGCTGAGGCCGGGATCGCGCGGATCGTCCTGCGCCTTCTCGGCATGGCGCACTACAACCACCAGCAGGCCATCGGCAGGCACCTGCGGGGCCTGCGACCACGCGGCGGTGGGCAGGGCCAGCGCCGCCAGCAGCATCCATCGTCCGCTCATCGACACCTTCCTTTGCTCGTCCGAAGGCGACAGCCTGGGCCATCCTTCGGCGAGGTCAAGCCCGCAGGTGTCGGCCGGCGCCGGCATCGGTATCCTTGCGCGCCCCTCCATAACCCCGGAACCCCCATGAGCGACCAGCCCCCCGACCGCATGTGCGCCGATCCGCGCAGCCGCTTCCACAACGCCGAGGCGCTGGAGCGCGGCATCGGCGTGCGCTTCAAGGGCGTCGAGCGCACCGACGTCGAGGAGTATTGCGTCAGCGAGGGCTGGGTGCGCCTGCCGGTGGGCCGCAGCCTGGACCGCCGCGGCCGGCCGATGTGTTTCAAGCACAGCGGCGAGGTGCAGGTGTGGTTCCTCGACCAGGACGCGCCGGCCTGAGGCCGATCGGGGAGCCTCGCTGACGCCACAGCGCGTCCGCCATCGACATCGCCGGGCCCGGTGCCTGCTAGTCTCGCCCGCAGGGGTCGCTCTCCGGGCGACCAGGAGTGCTCGCCATGGCCTGCCTCGCGCGTCTGCTGGTGCAGTTCCTGTGTTGCGTCCTTGCGTCAGTCGCCAACGCCGGCGCCCAGCCAACCGTGCCGGCGCGGCTCGCAGCGACTGAAGAACAGTCTGCCGATGCCCAGCTGTTGCAGGTGCCCGAGGCCCTGCGCCAGCAGCTGCAGGCGAGCGTACGACCCAACCCCGACCCGGCGCGAAGCCTGCAGGCGCTGGCGGATTTCCTGCTCAAGCCCGAAGGCCTCGGCCTGCGCTACCGGCATGACGCCACCCTGAGCGTGGCCGAGGCCTTCGAGCGGCGCGAGGGCAACTGCCTGACCTTCACCCTGGTCACCGTGGCGCTGGCCCGCGAGTTGGGCCTGCAGGCCTACGGCCAGGACGCCGATGCGGTCAGCTGGTACCAGGAAGGCGGCAGCGTCTACCGAACCCTTCACGTGAATGCGGGCGTGCGCATCGATGGCCGCCGCTTCACCATCGATATCGCCTCGAACCAGGTCATTACCCGCGAGCCGCCGCGGCCGATCGACGACGCCCGCCTGTTGGCCCACTTCCACAGCAACCGCGCCGCCGAACTGCTCGCGCTGGGCGCTGCGGGGGCAGCGCTGACACACGCACGCCAGGCCATCGCGATTGACCCGCGGCACGCCGCCGCCCACAGCAATGCAGGCGTGATCGAAGGCCGCCTTGGCAACCCGAACGCCGCCGAGCGCGCCTACCTGGCGGCGCTCGCCATCGAGCCCGACCACGCGGGCGCGCTGTTCAACCTCGGCGAACTGTATGCGCGCGAGCAGCGCGGCGGACTGGCCAGCGATATGCGTCGTCGCCTTGCGCATGCCCAGCAGCGCGATCCCTTCCACCACTTCCTGCTCGGCCTGCAGAGCGAGGCGGCGGGCGATGCGGCCGGCGCCGTCGATCACCTGCGGCGCGCGATCCGCCTGCATCGCTACGACCACCGCTTCCATTTCGCGCTGGCGCGCGCCTGGGCCCAGCTGGGGCGTGTGGACCGTGCCGCACGTGCGCTGGAGGCCGCGCGCAGCACCAGCGAAGGCGCGGAGCACACGCGCTACCAGGCCAAGCTGGAGGGCCTGCGCCAGCGCGGCCATGGCACCGTATCTCTGCAGGCGCGGCGCTCGGGCTGAGGCTCAGGCCGCTTCGGCAAGCCGGTGCTCGTAGACGTCGTAGAGCCCGCTGCGATGGCGGACGCTGAACAGTTCGGTCTGCAGCCACAGGCTGGCGTGCACCGGCTTGAAGTACAGCACCAGGGCCCGTCGCGGGGCGGCGCGCAGGGACGCGGACAGCTGCGCCAGCACGCGGGCCATCACCACCTCGTCGAAGGGGTGGTACATGAACACCACCAGATCACCCGCGGGAAAGTCGTATTCGCCGGCATCGCCTGTGTGGACTTCGATGCGTCGCGCCTGGCGCGGGCCGCGGTAGCGGTCGAGGTTGGCGCGCGCGACCTCCGACAGCGCCGGCGAATACTCGACCCCGATGATCCGATCGAAGGGCAGCGCCGCGGCCATCAGCAGCACGCGCCCTTTGCCGCAGCCGAGGTCGACGAAGCTGCTGCGCTCCGGCGCGAGCGAGAATGGCGCCAGCACGGCGGCGAAGTCGACCGGGCTGGTGGCGACGTAGGCGGAGCCGTGGACCCAGCTGTCGCGCTCGACATCGAGATCCGCCTGCGGGATCACGCCTGCCGTGTCGACGCCGTAACGGCGATCGAAATCGTCATCGGCGGCAAACTCCTTGTCCGAGCGCGCCCCACCAAGGCGGGCGAGCAAGCTGCGAACCGCATGGCCCAGGCTTCCCCACAGGCCGCGGGTGCGCAGGCTGCGCTGGACTCTTCGCGAAAGGCGATGGACGACGGTCGGCACGACGACGAGCTCCCGCTGACGTTTCGAAACCGGCGCGGATGCTACCAGCCTGCTGGCGACCCCTCGGCGCGGCAGCGCATACGGAACCGCGATGCGCTGGCAGACATTTCCGATGTGTCGGTGCTCAGGCGACGTGTGGCAAGCCATTCGCCAGCTGAACGAGGCGCACAGGCCGGCGCGTGGGCCACCTCGCGTACAGCTTGCAGACTCGATGCTCTGCCTCGCGACGGTCGCTGCCGATCGTCGCCTCCCGGCCTCTGCGCCGGGGGCCGGGCGGGACGCCCGGCAGAGTTCAAGCCCGGCAGCGCGGTGCGAGGCCATCCCGCGGACGGGACCTCGACCCATCGACGGATACGAAGTCATGAGAACCCAGCTCAGCGGTCGCTTCCTCAGCCACGCCACCCTCCTGATCGGCCTTGCGCTGGCCGCCGGCAGCGCCCACGCCGAGCGTCCGGATCGCGGCGCCGACTATGGCGGTCGCGGCAGCGACAGCGGGGTCGAACGCGGCGATTCCGACAAGGGCCACGGCGATGGCGGCTGGGGTGAACGCGGCGGTGGCCGCGGCGAACGCGAGCAGAGCTGGCAGGCAGGCTCGCAGGACCGCCGCGACAGCTGGCAGGAGCGCGGCAGTTCGCGCAGCGAAGGCTGGCGCGGGGAGTCGCGCGGCGAATCGAGCCAGATGCAGCGCATCGCCGGCTGGCAGGGCGGCCATCGCGAGCCCGAGCATCGCGGTGGTCGCGAGCCGCAGTGGCAGGGCGACCGCTGGGGCCAGGATCGCCGCGATCACTGGAACTCCGGCACTCGACGCGACGACGCGAGGCACTGGCAGTCGGACCGCGACTGGCGTGAGGAACACCGCGGACGCGGCGACTGGCGCCGCGATGATTTTCGTCGCAACGATTGGCGCCACGATGATCGCCATCGCGGCGACTGGCGTGGTGACTGGCGCCACCCCGAGTGGCGCCGCCACTGGCAGCACGGCTGGGGTGGGCATCGCTACCGCGCCGAGGTGCGCTACGTCTATCCGCGCGGCTATCGCGCGCAGAGCTGGCGCATCGGCTATCGCCTGCCGCCGGTGTTCCTGGTCAACGACTGGTACGTGGACTGGCGCTACTACCGCCTGGCTGCGCCGCCTTGGGGCTGCCGCTGGCTGCGTGTCGACGGCGACCTGCTGCTGGTCGATGAGCGCAGCGGCGAGATCGTCGACGTGCTCTACGGCTTCTTCTACTACTGATCGGCGCGAGGCCGATCCCGCAGTCGCCTCCGGCCTCGCGCCGGAGGCGTGCTGCCCCGGCGATGCAGCCTGCTGCCCGCGTTTCGCCATCTCTGCCGGGCAGGCTCAAGCGCCCTGAACCAGAGCGCTTCCGAATGTCCCGACTTGGACTCCGCCGCCGCCTGCTGGGCGGCCTTGCCGCCGGTGGTGGCCTCGCCCTGCTGCCAGCAGCCGCCATCGCGACGCCAGCCACATCCACCCCCGCCTCCGCGCGGCTCAGCACCGAAGCCGCGAGCCTGCGCCTCGCCCAGCTGGAAAGCGCCCATGGTGGGCGCTTGGGCGTGGCCGTGCTCGACACCGGCAGCGGCCTGGGCTTCGGCTGGCGCGACGGCGAGCGCTTCGCGCTGTGTTCGACCTTCAAGCTGCCGCTGGCGGCGCTGGTGCTGCGCGAGCATGCGGACGGGCGCCTCGATGGCCATGCCCCGATCGCGCTTGACAGCCAGCCAGACGTACCGCACCAGCCCGCCGTCGACGCCGCGCGCGCCTCGGGACGCACGCACCTGAGCGCGCTCGAACTGGCGCGGGCGATCCAGACCACCAGCGACAACCTCGCCGCCAACCTGCTGCTTCGGCTGTTCGACGGCCCCCAAGGCTTCACTGCGCGCCTGCGCGCCCTCGGCGAGACCGATCTTCGCGTCGACCGCTGGGAGCCTGAGATGAACGAGGTGCCGACGGGCGAGCAGCGCGACACCGTCAGTCCGCGCGGCATGGCCAGACTGTGCGCGCGACTGTTCGGGCCCGGCCTTCTGGATGCCAGCAGCCAGCGCGTCCTTGCGCATTGGATGATCGAGACCCGCACGGGTCTGAAGCGCCTGCGCGCCGGCCTGCCGCCCGACTGGCGGATCGGCGACAAGACCGGCACCGCGATCGGCGAGGGCTTCGCCAACAAGCACAACGATGTCGCCATCGCCTGGCCGCCACGTCGGCCGCCGACCTTGATTGCGGCCTACTACGAAGCGGACGCGCCCTATCCGCACATGCGCCCACAGGACGATGCCGTGCTGGCTGAGGTCGGTCGCATCGTCGCCGCCTGGGTGGGGTAAGCCGCCGACGCCTGCGGCGGCCAATCGCGGCGAGTTCGGGTTTCCCGTTTCCCGACCCGGCCTGCGGTCAATCAGCGGTGTTCCGCGCGCAGCTCACGTGCGCTCCTGCCGCACCAGCGCCGCAGACAACGGCTGAAGTTGCTGGCGTCGGCATAGCCCAGTCGCTCCGCAATCCGCTCGACCGGCAGATCGGTCTCGCGCAGCAACTGCAGGGCGCGCGCGTAGCGCGCCTCATCCAGCAGGCTACGCCAGCGCAGTTCCTCGTCGGCCAGGCGGCGGAAGAAGCTGCGCAGCGAAAGGCCCAGCTCGGCGGCCATCTGTGGCGCGTCGGGATAGTCGCCTTCGCAGGCCTGCAGGCGACGGCGAATGGCCGCGACGAAATCGAGGCGCGGGCTGGCCGCGGCCAGCCGCCGCTCGCACTCGGCGCGCGCAAACGCCAAGGCGGCCGGATCGGCCGACAGGCAGGGTGCCTGCGCCAGCGTCTCCGGCAGCCACAGCCGTGCCGCGCGCGCATCGAAACGCAGCGGCGAGGCAAGGAAGGCCGCGTAGTGGCGCGCCCAAGTCGGGCGCGGCCACGGCAGCTCGATGCCCGCGGCGGCGAAGTCGCGCGCGCACAGGCCCTGCAGCAGGCGCTCCAGCATCACCAGCGCGGCTTCGAGCACGAACGTGCGCGCCTCGCCGAGATCCGCTTCGGTCTCGAAGCGGGCCCACAGCCCGCCCGCGGCCTGCGAGACCTCCAGCCGCAGCAGTGGCGCGCGCAGGGCGAGGAAGCGCGCGATCAGCGCCAGCGCTTCGCCCAGAGTGCCGCTGGCCGAGGCGGCCAGGCCCAGCGGCCCGTGGCTCAGCACCGGCACCGCGGCGCCGAACTCCAGCCCCAGCCAGGGCCGACCGCTGGCGCGCAACGCGCCGAGCACCAGCCGGCGCAGCCGCTCGCGGTCGAGCAGGCGCTCGTCACCCTCCAGCTCGGACATGACCAGGCCCGCCTGGGCGAGGACGGACTCGGCCTTCAGCCCGTGCCGGCGCAGCTGCAGCAGCAGCAGGCGTGCGTAGGCCGGATGCAGGGCGGGCGCGGACGATGGCGACATGCGCGGCATGCTGGCACGAATTGACGAGTGGCTGGCAGCTGTGACGCTGGAAGCCTGCCGCCCGGGGCGACACGCTGCACCGGACCCTCCGTTCGAGCCTTCCCCGTGTCCACACCCTGCGCCTCGACCCCGACGCTTGAAGCCCAGCCTTGGCACGACCGCAAGCGCCCGCTTTGGCTGCTGTCGCTGGCTGTGCCCAGCCTGATCGGCGCCGGCCCACTGCTGGCCGAAGCGCTGGACACACCTCTCGCGCTGTGGGCACCGCTGCTGCTGGTCTACGTCGCCCTGCCCCTGCTCGACTGGGCGGTCGGCGAGGACCGCGGCAATCCGCCGGAGGCACTGGTGCCGGCGCTGGAGGAGGACCGCTACTACCGCTGGATCACCTGGGCGGTGGTGCCCCTGCTCTGGTTCTGGTTCATCGTCGGTGCGTGGTACGCCACGCGCGCCGACCTGCCCTGGCACGGCTGGCTGGCGCTGGCGCTGTCCACCGGCGTGGTCGGCGGCTTCTGCATCAATGCGGGCCACGAGCTGGGCCACAAGAAGTCGCGCCTCGAACGCGCGCTGGCGCAATGGGTGCTGGCACCCACCGCATATGGCCACTTCGTGGTCGAGCACAACCGCGGCCATCACCGCGATGTCGCGACCTTCGAAGATCCGGCCTCGGCGCGCCTCGGCGAGTCGATCTGGCGTTTCGTGCTACGCGAATGGCCCGGCGCGTGGCGACGCGCATGGGGGCTGGAAGCCGGGCGACTGCAGCGCGCAGGCCGCAGCGCCTGGCATCACGACAACGAGATCCTGCAGACCGGCGCGATCACTCTGGCGCTATGGGCCGGGCTGGTGCTGTGGCTGGGCGCCGGCGTGCTGGGCTTCCTGCTGCTGGCCTCGGCCTGGGCCAACTTCCAACTGTCCTCGGCCAACTACATCGAGCACTACGGCCTGAAGCGGCGGATCGACGCCGAGGGCCGGCTGGAGCGCTGCACGCCGCGCCACTCCTGGAACAGCAACTCGCTGGTCTCGAACTGGGTGCTGTTCCACCTGCAGCGGCACGCCGACCACCACGCCCATGCCGCGCGCCGCTACCAGAGCCTCCGCCACTTCGAGGAGGCGCCGCAGCTGCCGACCGGCTACTTCGGCATGTTCCTGCTGGCCTATGTGCCGCCGCTGTGGTTCCGGGTGATGGACCGGCGGGTGATCACTGCGGCGGACGGCGACGCCGCGCGCGTCAACTTCGACCCGCGGCACGAGGCAAGGCTGCGCGATCGCTTCGGGATGGCGAGAAACGCCTAAGCTGCGAGTGGCGCGCTGTCCTGAGCGGGCGCGCGATTCGGGGCTTTGCTAAGGTCCGCGTCCCCTCGCCTGCGCTGGACACCGGCTTGACCCACTACCGCGGCCCACTGCTCACCCGATCCCTGGCCGAGGCCCTGCGCCGCGCGCAGGAGTCGGGCCAGTCGCGCCTGCGCGCCAGCTTCGACCTCGGCCGCAGCGAGGCCGAAGCTCTGCTCGACGCCGACGGCTGGACGCTTGATGGCGCGCACTATCCCTGGCCGGGCGAGCTCAAGGACCGCACGCTGTACTGGTTCGACGGGCAGGCGTTCAGCGTGGTGTCGCGCTTCGCCGGCGCGCTGATCAAGCTGGTGCCGACCGAGTGGGGCGCGCCGACCTTCGAGATCGATGGCATCAAGATGCTGCCGACCGCGAAGCTCTCGCCCTTCGAGGACGCGCGCCGCAAGGTCGAGCTGGTGCAGCCGCGCGGCAAGCGCCTGCTCGACACCTGCGGGGGCCTCGGCTACTTCGCCGCCTGCGCGCTGGCGCAGGGCGCCGCGCAGATCCTGAGCTTCGAGAAGAACCCTTCCGTGCACTGGCTGCGCAGCCTCAACCCATGGTCGCCGGACCCGTCGGCACCCGAGGCCGGCGGCCGGCTGGAGCTGCGTCAGGGCGACGTATCGCTGGCGATTACGGGACTGCCCGAATCCAGCTTCGACGCCGCCCTGCACGACCCGCCACGCTTCGGCATCGCCGGCGAACTCTACTCGCAGGCCTTCTACGACCAGCTGGAGCGGGTGCTGAAGCCCGGCGGCCGCCTGTTCCACTACACCGGCGCACCGAACCGCCTGACCAGCGGTCGCGACGTGCCGCGCGAGGTCGCCAAGCGTCTGGAGACTGCTGGCTTCAAGGCCGAACTGGCGCTGGACGGCGTGTTCGCGGTCAAGCGCACCGGCCGGGGACGCTGAGCCTCGCTGCGCTCAAGGCGCGAGGATCCACAGCAGGCCGCCGCCGATCAGCCCCACGCACAGCAGGCCCAAGGCCAACGCCCACAGCCGCTTGGTCTCGGTGCGCGTCAGCGCGCCGACCACCGCGCCGATCAGCAACAGCACCAGCAGCAGGGTGATCCACAGTCTCAGCATGGCGGGCACCTCGGGTGCGATTGGGGTGACAGCGGCGTCGATCCCGCGCGCCGCGGACGCTGATCCGTAGCCGGCATGCAGGCGAAAGCGCAGGGGCACGCCGACTGCAAGAGCGCGAACGTACTCGACTGCGAACCCGCCCGACGCGATGCGCGGCGGCACGTGACCCGCGCGCATGACTTTTGGCACTGATTGGTGTTGTAGTTATCTACAACACTAAATCCACCTGCTGCCCCGGACGCCCACCGCAACCGTTGCCGAGCAGGGCCTGCTGCGAGCGGATGACGGCATGCAGGACACTGACCCCCGGCCGGCAGGAGGCCAGCCGGGAGTCTCGATCGGGACACGCGGCCACGGCGATCCGCCCGGCGCCGCACAAGGAGGATGCCCATGCGCAGCACGATGCTCACCCTTTCACTGCTGGCCTGCCTGGGTCTGGCCCCGCAGACCCTGCCGGCACAGCCCCCCATGGCCGTCGCGACCGCCGCGGTCGCTGCGGCGGATCCCAGCCTTCAGCTGCAGGAACTGGTCAGGCACTTCCGCAGCAATGACCTTGTGGGTCTCGTTCGCGGCAGCGTTCCGCCAGCGCACTACCAGACGCTGTTGGACAAGTACGAGCAGGCTCGCCAGCGACCGACGACCGAGTCGCAGCGCGCCGAGTTTGCAGAGAGCGTTCAGAAGCTGATCGCACCTGACGCGGTCGACACCCTGATGGCGGAGATCGAGCCGAAGTTGACCGAGCGTGCCGCGCAATCGGAAGGCATGATTCTGCTGGGACTCGGCGCCCTGAACATGGCCGTCACCTCGCCCGACTCGGACCTGACCGAAGAACAACGCGCCATGCTCAAGGCGGCGTTGCCGGGCATTGAGGCCTGGGTGATCCAGACCGATTTCTTCAGCGTGGATACGCTCCGTCAGGCGCTGACCCTGGTGGCCGATGCCGCGCGGCGGACGGGCATCAGCGAACTGGAACAGTTCAAGATGCTGAGTTTCGAGCAGGTTCTGGGACACGGCGGACGAATGCTGGCCGCGGGCAAACAAGCGGTGAAGCTCTACGGCATTGATCTCGACGCCATCGCCTCGACGGCACGCATGGACGTGCTCGAGGTCGATGGGGATGAAGCACGTGTGCGCACCACCTTCACTGTCTTTGACGCCCCCTTGCATTTCGAGCAGACGCTGGTCCAGGTCGATGGTCGCTGGTACACGCGTGAGGCGGCGCGCGAGTGGAACGAGCACGTGCACATCGAGTTTGGCGACGAAGACTCAACCGGTCCCGCATCAGAAGGTTGAGTTCGTGCTGCGGCCCCGGCGGGCGCCCGGAACCCCGCCGGGGCCGCGCCGGCGGCAAGATCGGTGGGCCGGCCCACGCTCAGGGCGGTGATCCGGCGCCAGATCCCAGCCCATGCAAGGCCTCTCTTCGCGCTGAGCGCTACAGGGCGCTTGTCTTGCTCAGGGGCATAGCTCGGATAAACGCCGTCCAATTGACCGGGACTTTCGGGGCTGTCGGTGCGTCCTGCGGCGGACAAGACTGAGGGCGTGTTCCACTACTTTCTTCTTCCCCATGACCCGATCGCTGCGTGCCCCGCTGCTGGCTGTCTTGTGCCTTGCCACATCGCTGCCCTGCCTTGCGCGCGAAGCCCGCGACGTCGGGGAGAGCGAGGCCCGCAGCCTGCATTCGCGCGTACTCACGCTCGACACCCACGTCGATATCGGCCGCGGTTACGCCACCGAACAACTCGACCCCGGCCGCTTCACGCGCGCCCAGGTCGATCTGCCGAAGATGCGGGCGGGCGGCCTCGATGCGATGTTCCTGATCGTGTTCACCGGCCAGGGCGCGCGCGATGAAGCGGGCTATGCCAAAGCCGCGGCCAGCGCCGAAGACAGCTACCGCGCGATCCGCCGCGCCATCGAGGCCTATCCGGATCAGATCGCGCTGGCGAAGACGGCCGAGGAGGTCGAGGCCATCCATGCCAGCGGGCGCAAGGTCGCGCTGATCGGCATGGAGAACGCCTATCCGCTGGGGCCCTCGATCGAGAGCATTCCGCTCTGGGCCGAGCGCGGCGTGCGCTATGTCGGTCTCACCCATATGGGCCACAACCAGTTCGGCGGAAGCTCCAATCCGAATCCGGCGCTGGGCGATGCGCCCGAGGACGGCGGCCTCACCGAGCTGGGTCGCGATCTTGTCAAGGCACTCAACGATCACGGCATCCTGGTCGACATCAGCCACGTCGGCAAACGCTCGATGCTGGAAGCCGTCGCGCTGTCACGCGCGCCGGTCATCGCCTCGCACTCCGGCGCCGCCGGCCGCTATGAGAACGCCCGAAATCTCGATGACGAGCAATTGAAGGCGATCCGCGACAACGGCGGCGTCGCCCAGATGGTGGCTTTCCGTTCGTACGTGGCGGCGCTCGCGCCAGAGGTGGCCGCCGGCATCGCCGAACTGCGCGCCAAGCACGTCGCCAAGGGTTGGGATGCCGCCAGCGAAGCCGACATCGCCGCGTACAACCAGGGCGTGCTCGACCTGCGCGCGCGCTACGCCGACGTGGGCCTCGGCGCCTTCGTCGACCACATCGACTACGCCGTTGACCTGATCGGCGTTGACCACGTCGGCATCGCCTCGGATTTCGACGGCGGCGGCGGCGTGGTTGGCTGGGACAATGCCGCCGAGACGCTCAACGTCACCTGGGAGCTCATGCGCCGCGGCTATAGCGAAGAGGAAATTCGCAAGCTCTGGGGCGGCAACGTCTTGCGCATCCTGCGCGCAGCGCAGGATGCGGCCGAAGCGGACTGAGCCCGTCCCCGCCAACTCGCTGGCCCATCGGCTGGCGCGCCCTCACCCCAACCGCCTGATGCCCCCGCGGGTAGCGACACCGCGGGCAGACCTCGCCGCTGAGCGCCGGCGCTTCGCCTCTTCAGGCCGAGACATTATTGCGATCTATTCGCATTTGCATCTAAACTGAGCATCCGCCGCGACGCTCTGAAGCTCGCGGCCCCGCGGGTACCCAGCCGTTCGAGTGGGACTGTGCGGCGGGCTCCGGATCGACCGTACGTTCGTGTCATGCACGACCGATCGCGTCCGCTTCGGAAGCCAGTCTCCACGGTCCACAGCCAGGCCCTCACGACCACACGCCTGCCTTTCGACCGGAGTTCCGCAATGCCCTCCTCCACCCACAGTGCACCGCTGTATGCGGCGCTGCTCGCTGCGTTTGCCCTTCCCGCCCAGGCCGAATCGGTCCTTATCGAAACCGCCGACGGCGCCAGCGCCCACGCTGAACAGCTGGACCGCGTCGACGTGCAGGGCAGCGCGCCCGATCGCTACCGCGCGGAGGCCGGTGGCCTGAAGATGCCCGAGCCGCTGCGCGATGCCCCGCGCGCGGTCAGCGTGGTGCCGAATGCGGTGATCGAGACCCAGGGCGCGATCAACCTGGCCGATGCCTTGCGCAATGTGGCCGGCCTTACCCTGGCTTCGGGCGAAGGCGGGTTCAGAGGCGACAACATCAGCCTGCGCGGCTTCGGCGGGCGTACCGACATCTACCTCGACGGCGTGCGCGACAACGGCCAGTACGCCCGCGACACCTTTGCCACCGAACAGGTCGAAGTGCTGAAGGGTGCCGCCGCCATGCAGTTCGGTCGCGGCGCCGCCGGTGGCGTGGTCAACACCGCCTCGAAGCGCCCGCAGCCGGAGGACTTCCAGCGCATCGACCTCAGTCTCGGCGCGAACCGCCTGCAGCGCGCCGTGCTTGATGTGAACGAGAGCGTCAACGAGGCCGCGGGCTTGCGCGTGGCCGCGCTGTATCACGATGCCGACAGCTTCCGCGACGAGGTGTTCCTTGAGCGTCGCGGCGTGGCGCCCAGCCTGGGCCTGCGCCTTGGCGAAACCACGCGGCTGGACGCCAACCTGCTGTGGCAGACCGAAGACGGCGTGTCCGACTACGGCATTCCCTGGCACACGCCGTCGGGCACGCCGGTGGATGTGCCGCGCGGCAACCACTACGGCCTCGGCCGCGACTCCTTCGTCCAGTTCGACGTCCTCAGCAGCCGCGTGGCCCTGAGCCACGGCTTTGCGAATGGCGCCGAGCTGCGCCACACCCTGAGCTTCAGCGAAGTCGAGCGACTGCATCGGATGGTGCGGCCGAATGCGGTCACCGTCGCCAACCCGGACGCGAGCACGCTGGTGACCCGCAATCATTCGCTGTCCGGAACGACCCAGAATAATCTCTACAACCAGACCGATCTGGTCTTCAGCGCGAACACGGGAGCGGTCAGCCACGACTTCGCGCTCGGCCTCGAATTCGGCCGGGAGGACTTCAGCAACCGCTCGCGCGCGGGCCTGCCCGCGCTACCTCCGGTGCCGCTGCTGAACCCGGGCTCGGTCCGCGTCACCGAGCCGCTGCCCAGTTCGCTGGAGGGCGCCGCGCTGGCCGGCTACAGCAAGACGGCCACCGACACTCGCGCGCTCTATCTGCAGGACAACCTCAAGCTGAGCGAGCACTGGCGTCTGCTGGCCGGACTGCGCCACGACCGCTTCGAGGCTCGGGTCAGCAACCAGCTCACCGGTGCGGTGCTCGAGCGCGAGGACAACATGACTGCCTACACGCTGGGCGCGGTCTACCAGCCGAGCGAGAAGACCGCCTGGTATGCCAATGCTTCCAACGCCTTCAACCCCTCAGCAGAAACCTTCGGCTTGAGCGAGAGCTCGGCCCAGCTCGACCCGGAGGAGACGCGCAACCTCGAGCTCGGCTTCAAGTACACGCCCTTCGGCGATCGCCTGCTGGTCGATGTGGCGCTGTTCGCCCTCGACAAGTTCAACGCCCGCGATGTCGACCCGAGCAATACCGCCGTGCAGACCCTGGACGGTCGCCAGCGCAGCCGCGGCGTGGAGCTCGGCATCTCCGGTGCCATCACCGAGGCGTGGCACGTGTTTGGCGGTGTGGCCCTGATGGACCCGGAAATCGTCGAATCCAACCTCACCAACGGTGGGCTGCCGATCGAGGGCAACCGACCCTCGAACGCGCCGAAGCGCAGCGCCAGCCTGTGGACGGTCTACGAGTTCGGCCGGGGCTTTGAGCTGGGCGGCGGTGCCTTCCACGTCGGCGAACGCTTCGCCAACACGGCCAACACCCTGGCCGTGCCGGCGTACACGCGCTGGGATGCCTACGCCGGCTATCGCGCCAAGCAGTGGCGGATCGCTCTGAACGCCTACAACCTCGCCGACACCGAGTACTTCGAGTTCGCGCACCCGGTGTTCCTCACCCCGGGCGAAGGCCGCAGCTGGCGCCTGAGCTTCAGCTACGCGCTCTGATGCCCCGCGCAGCACGCCGGGGACGTGCCCGGCGTGCTGCGCCCCCTCCCTACGACAAAAGCCGGAGCCGCCATGCTGCTGCCCATCCCCGACGTGCTCACCGCTGATGAACTGACCCTCGCCCGCGAGCAGCTTGCGCGCGCGCCCTGGGCGGATGGGCGCATCACCGCCGGCCACCAGTCGGCCCAGGTGAAGCGCAACCAGCAGCTGCCCGAGGACTGCGAGGCCGCCCAGGTGCTGGGCGCGCTGATCCTGCGCAAGCTCTCGGCGCATCCGCTGTTCATTGCCGCAGCGCTTCCCCACGCCATTTTTCCGCCATTGTTCAACCGCTACGGCGAAGGCATGGACTTCGGCCACCACATCGACAATGCCATCCGCGGTGAGTCGCACAAGCTGCGCACGGACCTCTCCTGCACGCTGTTCCTGAATGCGCCCGAGGACTACGAGGGCGGCGAGCTGCTGATCGAGGACTACCAGGGCACCCAGCGCATCAAGCTGGCCGCCGGCGCGATGATCCTGTATCCGGCAACGACCCTGCATCGGGTGGCGCCGGTCACCCGCGGCGAGCGCATCGCCTCGTTCTTCTGGGTGCAGAGCCTGGTGCGCAGCGGCGAACAGCGCCGCCTGCTGCTGGATCTCGATCTCAACATCCAGGGCCTGCGCCGCCGCCACGGCGAAAGCGCGGAGCTGGTGCAGCTGTCGGGCGTCTATCACAACCTGTTGAGGCAGTGGGCGGAGCTGTGACGCGTAAGAGCGCGTCCGGACATGTGCCGGACTCGCGACCACTGATCAAGGCCAGGAGGGACTTGATCCTTGGTGCCCTAGGATTCGAAGCCGTCGCGGAACAAGCTGGCGCGTGGCAGCACCACCGCGGCGCCCTGCCAGCCCACGGCCTGCGCTGCGGTGAGCACCAGGCTCGGAGCGATCGCACTGCCGGTATCGCCCTGCGCATGCGCCAGCGCAAGGCAGGGCGTCCCACCGCTGGCGCAGATCGGTCCCAGCACGGCGAGATCGCCGGCCGCCGTCAACGCGCCCGGGCTCGACTCGAAGGCGAACACCGCCAGCGCGGCCTGGGCCACGGCAGGCGTCATGTTCACAAGGCCGAGGCTCGGCTGCGCGTCCTGTCCGTGCGCGGCGTTTGCCGCACGCAGGCTTCCCGGCACAGCCAGCAGATCGCCATAGCCCAAGGCCAGCACGCAGGCCCGGGTGTCGGTGACGAGGCTGTCCAGACGCAGCTGCAGGCGATCGCCCGCGCTCAGCCCCTGCTGTAGGCGACCGGCCCAGACCAGAGCGGCCGCATCGTGCTCGCGGCCACGGCTGGCCGCCAAGGGCAGATAGACATTGCCGCGGCTGTCGCCCAGGCTCAGCCCACTGACCAGGCCCGGCCCCACCGCAAGCGCGAGGCTCAGCGTCTGACCCGCGCTGACCGGCGCGGCGAGGGTGAACTCGAGGCGTCGCTCCTCATCGAAACTGCCGCAGCCGCCAAAGCCGGGGGTCACCACCTGCTGCGCCAGTGCGGGCGCACACGCCAGCAGCCAGCCGCAAGCGATACCGCGGAAGACGCGCACGCACGATCCGCTGACACGCATTACAGCCGGCCCAGTGTGCCGGTCGGCGCGCCATTGCTCAGGTTGCCGCTGACCCGGTTGTCGCCGTAGGAAAGCAGCTGTCCACCCGCCACCGATTGCAGGCCCAGCGCATTGCCGGTCACCGTGCTGCCCGAAAGCCGCAGCACGCCGCCGACGCCTTCCACGCGCACGCCGGCCTCCGCGCTGTCGATCACGCTGCAGTTGCCGATGTGCAGATCGACGGCGGCCGCGGCGCTGGCGAGCGCGTGCACGCCGTAGAAGGCAGCGCCCTGGATCGTCGAGTCGCGCACATCGCCGCTGACCGGCCCCTGCAGCAGCAGGCCGACCTCGGCCTCGGCGATCTGCAGGCGCTCCAGCTGGATCGCAGCCGAGCCCGCGACACCCGGCTTGATGTGCACGGCCGCGTCCGCGCCGGCGGTGCCGCCGACGCTACGGATCTGCACCTTGCGCATCACCAGACTGGCGGGGCCCGCAGGCTGGAAGTCCACCCCGTGGGTGGTCATCGACTCGATGCTCAGGTCTTCGATGATCAGCGCCTTGCCCGCGAGGAAACGGACGCCGCTGAGGCCCGTGCCGGCGCCGTTGAGGCTGAGCCCGCGCAGGCTGACGACGTCATTGGCGCCTGCGTTGATGACGATGCCATTGCTGCCCGAAAACAGCACGCCGGCGATGTCGCCCTCCGATTCGATGGTCATCGCCTTGGTGATGGTCACCGTGCCGTAGGCGCCCGGATCGAGCACCGAGATCAGGCCGCCCGCAGCCGTTTTGCCGATCGCGCCGGCGAAGGTACGGCAAGGCGCGGTACGGCTGCAGGGGTTGGCGTCGTCGCCCACGCCGGAGACCCAGGTGCGGGTGGCCTGGGCCTGCGCGAATGCCGGCAGCAGACACAGCAGGAGCAGGCCGAGCAGAACAGCCGGACGGACGGGAAGGCGCATGAGGGCAACTCCGATGGCGGTGGCGCATGCTAGCGCCGAAGTGCAGGCAGCGCTTGGCCTGAACGAATGTGACGATGCGCGGGTCGCGGCGCTCTGCTACGGTCCCGCGCCTGCCACCTTCCGAGGACCTCAACGATGAAGCTTCCGTGCCTGGCCCTGCTGCCCGCCCTGTGTCTGCTCACTGCCTGCGGCGGCGATGCCCCACCCGCCAGCACCGAAGCATCGCCGCCACCCGCTGCCTCCGGGCCGGTCGCAGCGGAAGCGCCGGTCGCGCAGGTCGTGCGTGCCGCGCCCGATGTCTTTCTCGATGCCCTGCGCCAGCACTGCGGCCAAGCCTTCGCCGGCCGCATCGTCGCCAACGTACCGGCCGAGCCGAACGATCCCTTCGCGGGCAAGGCGCTGGTGATGCATGTACGCGAGTGCGGCGACACCGAGGTCAAGCTGCCCTTCCATGTGGGCGACGACCATTCGCGCACCTGGGTCATCACCCGCACCGACACCGGCCTGCGCCTCAAGCACGACCATCGCCATGCCGACGGCAGCGAGGATGTGCTCACCCAGTACGGCGGCGACACCGCCGGCGAAGGCACGGCGCAGCGCCAGGAGTTCCCGGTCGACCCGTTCAGCATCGACCTGTTCAATGCGCAGGGCCGCTCGGTTTCGACGACCAATACCTGGGCGATCGAGATCGAGCCCGGCAAGCGTTACCTGTATGAACTGTCGCGACCCGGCGGCCGCCTGTTCCAGGTCGAGTTCGACCTGAGCACGCCCGTCGACCTTCCGCCCACGCCCTGGGGCCACCCGCCGCTGGAAGGTGATGGCGCGAGGATCGTGGAGAGCTGATCGCGTCGTCGATGTCTCGCGGCAGGCTCGCCCCCGCGCACACACCTCGCCTTGGCTGGGCCTGCGCCGCGAAGAGCGGCCCTGCAACATCAACACAGGCCTCGCCACTCGAACGCGCCGGTGCGCGTCGGCTTCAGCGTGGCCGCTTGGCCAGCAGAAGCACGCCCGCCACCGGCTCACCCTTCTCCAGCCGTATCTCGGACGGCTGCTCGGCGATGTCGATGAAGCCGCAGGCCGCCAGCTGCGCGCGCAGGGCCTGCGGCGCATGACGGTAGCGGCCGGTCTCGGCCGGCAGCTCGGTGGCATCGCTGGCGCTGCGCTCGATCGAGAAGGCGAGCACCCCGCCGGGGGGCAGGCGCTCGAAGGCTGCCGCGAACACCGGCGCAAGTTCAGCGATGTAGACGAACACGTCGGCGGCGGCGATCAGATCCCAGCGCTGGTCGAGCCCGCGCAGGAACTCCAGCACTTCGGACGCGTACAGCGAGCGATAGAGGCCCTTGTCGCGCGCCACATCGAGCATGCGCGTGGACAGGTCGACGCCATCGATGACGCGGCCCTCGGCCGCCAGTTCGACGGCCATGAGGCCCGTGCCGCAGCCGAGGTCGAGCACGCTCGCGAAGCGGTCGCCAGCGTGCTCGCGAATGAAGGCGGCGAGGCGCGCCGGCGTCGCATAGCCCAACTTGCCGACCAGGGTGCTCTCGAAATGGCCGGCGAAGTCATCGAACAGGCGACGGATGTAGTCGCTCTCGACGCCGCTCGGCAGCTCGCCGGTGAGCGCAGCGAGGAAGTGCGCCGCGACCTGGTCCTGCGGGTCGCGCTTCTGCGCTTCCACGAAGGCGGCGCGCGCAGCCTCGCGCTCGCCGCGCTTGAGCTGGGCGCGGCCCAACCAGGCCCAGGTCTGGGCATCGTCGTGGCCATCGGCGATCAGGGCCTCGATCGAGCGCACCGCGGCTTCCACCTGCTCGTGCAGCAACTGGGCGATGGCGTGTTCGAGCCGCAGTTCGGGATCGGCGGGCTGCAGCGACAGCGCGCGCGTCCGGCATTCCAGCGCGAGGTCGTGGCTGCCGAGGGCGGCGTTCACCATCGCCAGCCCGCGCCAGCCCTCCAGCAGGGTCGGGTCGGCCTGCAGCAGTTCAAAGAAGGCCTGTCCGGCCTCGTGGTAGCGCCCCAGTCGGCGCAGGCACTGGGCGCGGTGCAGGCACAGGGCCGGATGCCCTGGGCTGAGCTTCAAACCGCTTTCAAAGGCAGCCAGCGCCTCATCGAAGGCGGCGCTCTCCATCGCCGCCAAGCCCAGCGCATTCCAGGCCGACATCCGCTGTGGATCGGACGCCGTGGCGCAACGCGCGGCCAGCAGGGCGGGCTCGACCTGACCGCTGCGGCGCAGGGCCAGCGAGGCGTTCACCGCCAGCTCGGCGTCGCGCGGCTCGGCCTGCGACAGCGGCGCCAGCACAGCGGCGGCCTCGGTCCAGCGCTCGCGCTGCAGAAGCAGCACGCCAAGCAGACGCCCGGCGCTGGCCGGCTGGGTCGGCAGCAGGGCCCGATACGCCTGCTCGGCCTCGTCGAGGCGTCCGGCGCGGTGAAGGTTCAGGGCAGCTTCCAGCTGGGGGGTGCTCATGCGGCGACAGGTTCCTGGGCCAGGCGAAAGCCGGCGAGAATAGCCGGGATGCCGCATTGCCGCAGGCGGTCCGCGGGCCTACGCTATGCGGCCCGCGAGACCGGCTGCAGGCCGGCAGCCGCGCCTCCTCTCTTTCCCTGTTGATTGCGTCCGCGCCCGCCGCGGCGCCCCGGAGCTGCCATGCGTACCCATTTCTGCGGTCTCGTCGACGAGACCCTGCTCGGCCAGAGCGTCACCCTCTGCGGCTGGACCGATGTCGCCCGCAACCTGGGCGGCGTCTGCTTCATCGACCTGCGCGACCACGAGGGCGTGGTGCAGGTGGTGGTCGAGCCCGACCAGGCCGCGCTGTTCGAAGTGGCAGCCAGCCTGGGCTATGAGGACGTGCTGCGCGTGGTCGGCACCGTGCGGGCGCGCCACAGCGTCAACGAGCGCATCCGCTCGGGCCGCGTCGAGATCGTCGCCAGCGAAATCGAAATCTTGAACAAGGCCGGCAAGCTGCCCTTCTACGGGCATGAGAACCCGGGCGAGGATTCGCGTCTCAAGTACCGCCACCTCGACCTGCGCCGCCCGGAAATGCAGCGCATGATGCGCACCCGCATCAAGCTCGTGCAGGCCCTGCGCCGGCATCTGGATGCCGCCGGCTTCCAGGACATCGAAACGCCGATCCTGACCAAGGCCACGCCGGAAGGCGCGCGCGACTATCTGGTGCCCTCGCGCGTGCACGGCGGCCAGTTCTTCGCCCTGCCGCAGTCGCCGCAGCTGTTCAAGCAGCTGCTGATGATGGCCGGCTTCGATCGCTACTATCAGATCGCCCGCTGCTTCCGCGACGAGGACCTGCGCGCCGACCGCCAGCCCGAGTTCACCCAGCTCGACATGGAGTTCGCCTTCGTCCGCGAGCGCGACGTGCAGGACTTCGTCGAGGACATGATCCGCAAGGTCCTGCGCGAGGTCGACGGCATCGAGCTGGCCAATCCCTTCCCGCGCATGAGCTATGCCGAGGCCATGCGCCGCTACGGCTCGGACAAGCCCGATCTGCGCATCGACCTTGAGCTGGTCGACATCGCCGAGGCCGTGCGCGGCTGCGAGTTCAAGGTCTTCGCCGAATGGGCCGAGCACGCCGACGGCCGCGTGGTCGCGCTGCGCGCGCCGCAGGCCCAGCTTTCGCGCAAGCAGATCGACGACTACGCCGCCTTCGTCGCCCGCTACGGCGCCAAGGGCCTGGCCTGGATGCGGGTGGACGACATCGCCAAGGGCCGCGAGGGCATCAACTCGCCGATCGCCAAGTTCCTGGCCGATGACGCCATCGCCGCGATCCTCAAGCTCGCGGGTGCGGAGAATGGCGACCTGCTGTTCTTCGGCGCCGGCACCTACAAGGTCGTCAGCGACTTCATGGGCGCGCTGCGGCTGAAGCTCGGCCGCGATCTGGGCCGCGTCGAGAACGCCTGGAAGCCGCTGTGGGTCACCGACTTCCCCATGTTCGAGTGGGACGAAGAAGGTGGCCGCTACGTCGCCCTGCACCACCCCTTCACCGCGCCGGCGGTGGACGACATCGCCGACCTGCGCGCCAACGCGAAGATCGCGGTCAGCCGCGGCTACGACATGGTGCTGAACGGCAACGAGATCGGCGGCGGTTCGATCCGCATCCACCGCACCGACATGCAGGCGGCCGTGTTCGAGCTCTTGGGCATCGAAGCGGAAGAAGCCCAGCTGAAGTTCGGCTTCCTGTTGGAAGCGCTGAACCACGGCGCGCCGCCGCACGGCGGCATCGCGTTTGGCATTGATCGCATCGCCGCGCTGATCGCCGGCACCGAGTCGATCCGCGACGTCATTGCCTTCCCGAAAACCGCCAGCGCACAGTGCCTGCTGACCTCGGCGCCCTCGCCGATTCCGGCCGCACAGCTCAAGGAGCTGTCGGTCAAGGTCGACCTGCCGCAGGCCTGATCGACGATGACCGAGGCACCGCGCCCGCGCGTGCTGCTGCTGCACGGGCTGTGGCTGCGTGGAATCACCCTGCTGCCGCTGCGCGCGCGCCTGCGCGCAGCGGGCTTCGACGCGGAATGCTTCGACTACCGCTCGGTGTTCGCGAGCCCGCGCGAGCACCTGGCGCGACTTGAGCGACGCATCCGCGACTGGCCAGGCGAAGGTCCGATCCACCTGGTCGGCCACAGCATGGGCGGACTGCTTTCGGTGGAGTGCGCGCGCGCGCATCCCGAACTGCCGATCGGGCGGATCCTCTGCCTCGGCTCACCGCTGGCCGGCAGCAGCACGGCCGCCGGCGTCGCCGCACGCGGACCGCTGGGCCGCGTGCTCGGCCGCGCCGTGCACCTGCTGCGCGCGGGCGTGCTGCCCCTGCCCGAGGGCTTCGAGGTCGGTGTGATCGCTGGCACCATGCCCCTGGGGCTGGGCCACTGGTTCGGACGTTTCGAGGGCGCGCACGACGGCACGGTGACGGTCGCGGAAACGCGGGCGCCCGGCCTGATCGATCACCTGGAAGTGCGCACCAGCCATACCGGGCTGATCTACTCGCGAGGGGTGGCGCAGCAGACGGCACGCTTCCTGCGCGAAGGTCGGTTCGAGCGCCGGGGCTGATCGGAGTCACGCGGGGGGTCGGCAGACCGCAGCAGGTTCGAGGCCCTGGTGGGCCGGGGCCCAGCCTAAGCGAATCGACGCACTCCGCGCGTTCAAGCAGCAGCGTCGCGCGCCATCTTTGGATTCGCCCGTGGTGCGCCTGAGCTGAGATCGATGAGGCACCCAGCGCGCACGGATGGGTGGCTCGCGGCCTAGGCAGGCTCGACCCACACCAGGCTGGCCATGCGCCCACTGCGGCCATCGCGGCGGTGCGAGAAAAACCGGTCGGGCTCGCTGATCGTGCAGCGGCCGCCGCCGTGGATCGCCGTCACGCCGACGGCAGCGAGCCGCAGCCGCGCCAGCGAATACAGATCGCAGAGCCAGTGCCCCGGGCGCGTCGCGACGAAGGCGGAGGCCGCCGCGGCATCGCGCGCCACGAAGGCCGTGCGCACCTCATCGCCAACCTCGTAGGCCTCGGGACCGGCGGCCGGACCGAGCCAGGCGATCACATCGACCGGCGCGCTGCGCATCGCCGCCACCGTGTTTTCCAGCACGCCCGCGCACAGCCCGCGCCAGCCGGCGTGCGCAGCAGCCACTTCGCTCCCGTCTCGTGCCGCGAACAGCACGGGCAGGCAGTCGGCGGTGAGCACGGCCAGCACCACGCCGGGGGTCGAAGTCACCGCGGCATCGGCTTCGATCTCGACGGCACTCGGTGTCTCGAAACGCCAGACCCGCGTGCCGTGCACCTGCCGCAGCCAGCAGGGCGCCGAGGGCAAGGCGCCGGCCCAGCCCAGGGCCGCGCGATTGGTGGCCACCGCCTGCGGCTCATCGCCGCAGTGCGCGCCCAGGTTGAAGGTGTCGAACGGCGGCTTGGACACACCAACGTTCAGCCCGCGCCGCAGGCTGCAGAAGCCACGCACGCGGGCAGGCACGGGCCAGTCGGCGTCGAGCCGCACCGAAGCCCGCGCCTGCGCGTCGATCGCGCGTTCCAAGGGCTGGCCGATGCGCGGATCGATCACGCCCGCCTCAGCGCTTGACCGAGGCCTCGGCCAGATCGGCCGCCAGCGCCTCCAGCAGGGCCTGCAGATCTGCCGGTCGCGTCGCTTCCACGTCGACAGTCTCGCCGCTGCGCGGATGCGCGAAGGCGATGCGCTCGGCGTGCAAGGCCTGGCGCTTGAAGGCGCGCAGGGCCTCGACGAATTCGGGGGACGCCGCCTTGGGCAGCTTCAGGCCGCCGCCGTACAGCGGATCGCCCAGCAGCGGATGGCGGATATGCGCCATGTGCACGCGGATCTGGTGAGTGCGCCCGGTTTCGAGATTCACCTGCAGGTGGGTGTGCGCGCGGAAGCGCTGGCGCACGCGGTAGTGGGTGACCGCCGGCTTGCCATCCTCGACCACGGCGCGGCGCAGACGGTCGACCGGATGGCGGTCGAGCGGCGCGTCCACCGTGCCGCCGGCCACCAGCACGCCGTAGACCACGCATTCGTACTGCCGATGCACCTCGCGCGCGGCCAGCTGCTCGACCAGCCCGGCGTGGGCCTGCGGCGTGCGCGCGATCACCAGCGCACCGCTGGTCTCCTTGTCCAGACGATGGATGATGCCGGCGCGGGGCAGCGCGTTCAGGCGCTCGTCGAAGTGCAGCAGGGCATTAACCAGGGTACCGGCCGGGTTGCCGGCGCCCGGGTGCACCACGAGGCCAGCGGGCTTGTTGACCACCAGCAGGTCGGCGTCCTGGTAGAGGATGTCCAGCGCGATGTCCTGCGGTGCTGCGTGCTCGACCGTCTCCATGCGCACCGTGAGGCGCACCCGCTCGCCGCCGTTGACCGGCTCCTTCGGTTTCGCGGTGCGACCATCGATGAGCGCATCGCCGGCCTTGATCCAGGCAGCGAGGCGCGAGCGCGAGAATTCGGGCAGGGCCTCGGCCAGGGCCTGGTCGAAGCGCAGGCCGGCGGACTCGACCGGCAGCACGAGTTCACGGACCTCGATCGAGGGCTCAGCAGGTATTCCGGAGGGATTCATCGATTGCGCGCTTAAGTGGGCGCTTCGTGCGTATCGGACCAGACTCGGTCGCACCTGAAGCGGGCTGCTATGATGCCCGACTCGCCTTGGCCCCGAACAGGAACGCGTTCCGCATGACCCTGACCGCCGGACTGCCCCGCCTGCTGCTGCTCAGCCTGCTCGTTCTCCTGCTCGCCGCCTGTGGCCGCTTCGGCAAGGACGATCCGCTGGAAACGCTGCCGGTCGAAGGCCTGTATGCCGAGGCGAAGAACTCGCTGGAGCGCGGCAACCTGCCCAAGGCCGAGCGCTACTACAAGCGCCTGATCGCGCGCTTCCCGTTCGGGCCCTACACCGAGCAGTCGCAGCTCGAACTGGCCTATGTGTACTACCGCAACCGCCAGTCGGAAGAAGCCACCTCGGCGGTCGGCCGCTTCATCCGCACCTATCCGACCCACCCCAGCATCGAATACGCCTACTACCTGCGCGGTCTGATCAACTTCGATCGCGAGCGCAGCGTGTTCTCGCGCATTGGCGGCCTCGACATGACCCGCCGCGACCAGGGCGCGCCGCGTCAGGCCTTCAACGATTTCGCCGAGCTGATCCAGCGCTACCCCAACGGCCGCTACGCCGCCGACGCCCGCCAGCGCATGATCTTCCTGCGCAACCAGCTGGCCCGCTACGAGATCAACGTCGCCACCTACTACCTGAAGCGCCGCGCCTATGTCGGTGCGATCAACCGCGCCCAGTTCATCCTCGAGAACTATCCGCAGTCGGAGTTCACCGGCGACGCGGTCGCCGTGCTGGCCGAGAGCTACCGCCAGCTCGGCCAGACCACGCTGGAAGCCGATGCCCGCCGCGTGCTGGAGCTGAACCACCCGAACCACGCCTACTTCCAGGGCGGCTGGCCGCGAGAACAGGCCAAGTGGAAGCAGCTGATCCCGTTCATGGGTGAGACGCGCGGCTGAGGTTTCGACCTGCGATGGTGTTGAACAGGAGGGCCGCGCTTTGCGCGGCCTTCTTGCGTTGGGCCCCTCCCGTGCGCCTGGCTTAGACTCGGCGTCGCCCAACCGCCTCGGACGGACGATCCGCATCCATGAGAACGCATGCAGAAGCGATTGGGCGCCTGCTGACGGCTGTACTGCTGAGCGGCGGCGCGTTTGCGCCAGCGCAGGCAGCCGCGGACCTTCGCGGTGAGGTCTTCCTGCCCGGCGGAGCCTTGGTACCTCCCGGCGAGGTGGCGACGGTGGTCCTGACCGTGACGAACTTGGGGCCGGTTCCAAGCTCACGCAGCCCGGGCATGGCAGCAGTGTTTACTCCGAACGTCGGCTTCCGGAACTTTGCGGTGATCCCGCTGCCGGAAACCGCGCCCTGCACCGTCCGTTACCTCGATTTCGTGGCCCCGCCAGGCCAGCTTTCCTCGATAGGCGTCAGCATTTCGACAGAGCGTGTGCTGGCGCCGCTTGAGTCCACGTCCTGCATGGTCGGCCTGCTGACCTTCCCCGAATCCCCTTCACCGCAGGTCGTGACCTTCGGGTTCACGCCGGTCGTGGACGATCCCGACCCTTCGAACAACCTGGTGGAGACCGTCATCCGCACCGGCGTGCGTCCACCCGTGACGCGCCCAACCCCCATTCCCGTTTCTGCATCGCCCGCGCTGCTGCTGTTGGCTGGCGGGATGCTTGCGTTCGGCGCGGCGGCCTTGCGGCGCGTCGGATAGATCGAGCAAAGAACCGGACCCGTACCGCGTTCCGACGGTCAGCCCACGGATCCGCCCAGCTGCCGCACAGCGCACGGTGAAGTGCGCGACTCCCCGCTTGGCCCATGCATCGCAAATGCGATACCGTGGGGCCATGAAGACGGCAACCATCCCTTCGGTCCGCGTCGAGCCAGAGTTTCGGGCCGAAGTCGAATCTGTGCTCGCTGAAGGCGAGAGCCTGTCCGAGTTCGTCGAGGCCTCGGTGCGCGCCAGCGTCGAGCGCAGGCGCACGCAGGCCGAATTCATCGCTCGTGGCCTACGCTCGCGCGAAGAGGCAAATCGCACGCATGACTACGCCGATGCCGACGATGTCCTCGCAGGTCTGCAGCGCAAGCTCGAGGCTGCGCGCGAGCGCATACCCGAACGCCGCAAGTGAGCTTCAGGCTTAGGCTGACCCGAGGCGCTGAAGCCGACCTTGATCGCCTTTTCGACTTCGTACTTGAACGCGAGCTGGAGCGAGGCGGTGATCTGTCACTGGCCGAAAAGGCTCTGTCTGCGATTCATGCGGGTTTCGCGACGCTGAAGAGCTCGCCATTCACCTGTCGCAAGGCCGCACAGAGCCCGTTCCTGCGCGAACTGATTATCCCTTTCGGGCGAACCGGCTATGTCGCGCTGTTCGAGGTTGAATCGGCCAACGATGTGCTGATCCTGGCCGTCCGCCATCAGCGCGAGGACGACTACAGCTGAGAGCGACCGTCAGCGTCTAGCGCATCTCGCGTGTGCAGCATTGAACGGCAGCACTGCCGCTCACATCCACCCCGAACAAATCGGATACCGCCGCTCCCGTCCGAACGCGCGTCGCGACACCTTGGGGCCCGGTGCGGCCTGGCGGCGCTTGTACTCGCTGCGGAAGACCAGCCTGGCGACGCGCTCGACGGTGGCGGCCTCGAAGCCCTGGGCAGTGATCTCGGCCTGCGACTGCTCCAGATCGATGAAGCGGTAGAGGATGGCGTCCAGCAGGTCGTACGGGGGCAGCGAGTCCTGGTCGACCTGGCCGGGCTTGAGCTCAGCGGATGGCGCGCGCTCGATCACGCCGCGCGGAATCACTTCGCCATCGCGGTTGCGCCATTCGGCCAGCGCGTAGACCTCGGTCTTGTAGACGTCCAGCAGCGGCGCGTAGGCGCCGCACATGTCGCCGTAGATGGTGGCGTAGCCGACCGCGTACTCGCTCTTGTTGCCGGTGGTGAGCAGCAGGGCGCCCTCCAGATTCGACAGCGCCATCAGTAGCGCACCGCGCGAGCGCGACTGCAGGTTCTGTTCGGTGAGGTCGGAATCGCGGCCGTCCAGCAGGCCATCGAGGCTGCTCAAGAAGCCCGCAAACGGCGGCTCGATCGGCAGGGTCAAGAGACGCACGCCCTGGCGCTGTGCCTGGTCCGCGGCGAGGTCCTGGCTGAGCTCCGAGGTGTAGCGCGAGGGCAGGCGCACGGCGCTGACGTTCTCCGCACCGAGCGCATCGACAGCGATCGCCAGCACCAGGGCCGAGTCGATGCCGCCGGACAGGCCCAGCAGCACCTTCGAAAAGCCGCTCTTGCGCACGTAGTCGCGACTGCCGCGGACCAGCGCCCCCCAGGTCTGGGCGGCGCGCGAGGTCTCAGTGTTCTGCGGCCAAATCATGGGCACCAGCTGGCGCTTTGCCGGATCGAAGCCGGCCAGCAGCAGGTGCTCGGCGAAGCTCTCCGCCGGCGCGTGCACGCTGCCGTCGCCGTCGGCGAGCTGGCTGGCGCCGTCGAACACGACTGCATCCTGCCCACCCACCGCATTCGCATAGGCGATGGCGACGCCGCTCGCCGCCGACTGACGCGCCAAGAGCGCCGCGCGCTCGGCCAGCTTGTCGGCCTCATAAGGCGAAGCATTGGTGACCACGCACAGCTGCACGCCTTGGCGCGCGCGCTCCGCCAGCGGCGCGTCGTGCCAGACGTCCTCGCAGATCAGCAGGCCGACGCGCACGCCGGCGACCTCGAACACGCCGGCGCCCGCGGCGTCGTCACTGGCGTGCTCGAAGTAGCGCTTCTCGTCGAACACCGCGTAGTTCGGCAGACGTTGCTTGAGGTAACGGGTGATCAGCCGCCCCTCGCCGATCACGCTGGCGACGTTGTACAGCGCGCCGTCGATGCGCTGCGGGTGACCGACCACCGCGGCAATGCCCTGCACCTGCGGGATCAGCGTCTCGACGGCGGCCTCGCAGGCCTCCACGAAGCTGGGCCGCAGCAGCAGGTCCTCGGGCGGATAGCCGCAGATCGCAAGCTCGGGGAACACCACGAGATCCGCCGCCAGCTCGTCGCGCGCGCGCTGAATGAGCTCAAGGATGCGCGCGGCATTGGCGGCGACGGCGCCGACGGGGAAATCGTATTGGGCGATGGCGAGGCGCATGGAGTCGTGGGTTCTTCAGTAGGTTGCGGGCAGCGCCGCGCTTCGCCCGATCACAAGGTGTGGCGCGGCAGACAGGGTTGGCAGTAGGGCGGTGTGAGCACTCATCGCCACAGCCGCTCGAAGGCGAAGGACAGCTGGCGGTGGTGGCGGATGGACAGCAGATAGACGCAGCGGCGCTCAGTATCCAGGGTGTAGAGCAGCAGGTAGTCGCCATGGAGGTATTCACGCAGCGCGACCGCGGCTCCGGGGTTCAGCGCGGAAAGCAGCGCCAAGGCTTCCGCCGATTGCGGCGGATGATCGAGATAGCGGCGTCCGATCCGTGGAAACCGGGCGAGGTTGGGCAGCAGTGTCTGGCGCAGCTCGATCAGCAGCACGTCGAAGGCAGCCGTCGCATCGGCTTCGGCAGGAAAGGCCTCGATCGCGTGCAGGCGCTCCAGGAAACTGGCCGTCAGCTCGATGCGCCAGAGCAAGGCTTCCTGCGGATCCATCGCGCGGATCAGCCTGAAGCAGGGGCGGCGCGGCGGGCCTGCAGAGCGGCCAGCGCGATATCCGCGGGCTCGGTGCGGCCGGCTTCGATGTCCGCGAGGCCGCGGCGAGCGTCTTCCAGCAGCAGCAGGTGGATACGTTCGCGCTCCAGCCGGTGGTAGTAGTCGAGGCGCTCGGCGTCAATCAGGGCGACGTAGCTCTCGCCGTTCTTGGTGATGATCTTCTCGGCGCCGGCCTTGGCCTGGTCGGCCAGCTCGGACAGGCTGGCACGGGCCTGGGTGAGGGGAACGACGTCGGCGGAGGTGATACCCATCTGCGGCTCCCATCGGTTTGCTGCACAGAATTCTGCACAGGATACACCCGGCAGCCGGGCAGGCCGAGCCCGCGATTCGTCCCCGTCAGGGCCGGCACTCGGGTATCTGCGGAATCGTGGGGCCTTGCCAAACGCCCCGTCTGCCCGCCCGGAAAGACAAAGGCCGCCCGAAGGCGGCCTTTGCACGTCAGCGCGATGCAGACAGCGCTTACTTGTTCATCAGTTCGAACAGCGCCTTGCCGAGATCGGCCGGGCTGCGCACGGTCTTGACGCCCGCGGCTTCCAGCGCGGCGAACTTGCCGGCCGCGGTGCCCTTGCCGCCCGAGGCGATCGCACCGGCGTGGCCCATGCGCTTGCCGGCCGGGGCCGAGGCGCCGGCGATGAAGCCGACCACGGGCTTGGTGACATAGCTCTTGATGAACTCGGCGGCCTCTTCCTCGGCGCTGCCGCCGATCTCGCCGACCATGATGATGCCCTCGGTCTGCGGGTCGTCCTGGAACAGCTTCAGCGCATCGATGAAGTTGGTGCCGTTGATCGGGTCGCCGCCGATGCCGATGCAGGTCGACTGGCCCAGGCCCACGTCGGTGGTCTGCTTGACGGCTTCATAGGTCAGGGTGCCGGAGCGGCTGACGATGCCGACCTTGCCGGGCTTGTGGATGTGGCCGGGCATGATGCCGATCTTGCACTCGCCGGGGGTGATCACGCCGGGGCAGTTCGGGCCGATCAGCACGACGTCGTCGTAGCCGTTCAGCACGTTCTTGACCCGCAGCATGTCCAGCACCGGGATACCCTCGGTGATGCAGACGATGACGCGGATGCCGGCATCGGCCGCCTCAAGAATGGCGTCGGCCGCGAACGGCGGCGGCACGTAGATGACCGAAGCATCGGCGCCGGTGGCGTCGACCGCTTCCTGCACGGTGTTGAACACCGGCAGGCCGATGTGCTCGCTGCCGCCCTTGCCCGGGGTGACGCCGCCGACGACCTTGGTGCCGTAGTCCAGCATCTGCTGGGCGTGGAAGGTGCCCTGCTGGCCGGTGAAGCCCTGCACGATCACCTTGGTGTTGGAATTGACCAGAACGCTCATGGGTCTTGGATCCTTGGTGGTGGCCCGCGGCGCGCGGCGCGCCGTGCGGGCGCGCGATTACTTGCGGATGGCGGCGACGGCCTTGCTGGCGCCGTCGTTGAGGTCGTCGGCCGGAGTGATGGCAAGCCCGCTGTTGCGCAGCAGCTCCTTGCCCTTCTCCACGTTGGTGCCCTCAAGACGCACGATCACCGGCACCTTGACGTCGACTTCCTTGACCGCACCGATGATGCCCTCGGCGATCATGTCGCAGCGGACGATGCCGCCGAAGATGTTCACCAGGATCGCCTCGACCTTGGGCGAGGACAGGATCAGCTTGAAGGCCTCGGTGACGCGCTCCTTGGTGGCGCCGCCGCCGACGTCGAGGAAGTTGGCCGGCTCGCCGCCCGCCAGCTTGATCACGTCCATGGTCGCCATGGCGAGGCCCGCACCGTTGACCATGCAGGCGATGTTGCCGTCCATGGTCACGTAGTTGAGGTCGTACTTGCTGGCCAGCACCTCGGTCTCGTCTTCCTGGCGGATGTCGCGCATCGCCACCAGCTTGGGCTGGCGGAAGCTGGCGTTGTCATCCGAGTTGACCTTGCCGTCGAGCGCGACGAGGTCGCCCTTGGTGTCGATCGCCAGCGGGTTCAGCTCGACCAGCGACAGATCACGCTCGTTGAACAGCTTGTACAGGCCCAACATCAGCTTGGTCAGCTGGCCGACCTGCTTGGGGTTCAGGCCCAGCGCGAAGCCGAGCTTGCGGCAGTGGTAGGGCTGCACGCCTTCGACGAAATTGACGATCAGGGTCTGGATCGCTTCGGGGGTTTCTTCCGCGACCTTCTCGATCTCCACGCCGCCCTCGGAGGACGCGATGAAGGTGATCGCCTTGGCGCCGCGGTCCACCAGCACGGAGAGGTAGAGCTCCTTGGCGATGTCGGTGGCTTCGGTGATCAGCACGGTGTCGACCGGCAGGGCGACGCCGCCCGACTGGTAGGTTTCCATGCGGGTGCCGAGCATCTTCTTGGCGGCTTCGCGGACGTCGTCGTAGGTCTTGACCAGCTTGACGCCACCGGCCTTGCCGCGGCCGCCGGCGTGGATCTGCGCCTTCACCACCCAGTGGTCGCCGCCCAGTTTCTTGGCGGCATCGACGGCTTCTTCGGGGGTGCGGGCGATATAGCCAGCGGGGACGGCGATGCCGAATTCGGCGAACAGCTCTTTGGCCTGATACTCGTGGAAGTTCATGCTGCACCTGGCTTCGGGGGAGGGCCCGGCGCGCAGGATCTCAGCGCCGGAAGGGGCGACGCGCCGTGGGGCAACCGGCGCGAGTCAGCGCGACATTGTCGCCGTTCAGGCTGCCGATGCCAAGCAAACCATGGTCGGAGGGTTTCCGACGGCGGCGCGGAAAGCGCACGTGGACGGCGGATTGGGCCACGCATGCAGCGCCGGGAGGCCAGCTTGAATACCGCACGGCGCCCCCCTGCCGCACCGTTTCGAGACTTCATGGGGTAGGCCCTGACCCACCGTTCCAATGCCGCCGGGCTGCGTTTCAACGCGTATAGGGTGGGCCCTGGCATACCGTGGCCCCCACGCTTGCCCCGGTTGCGGCGCGTTGGACAGCCACGGAGTTCAAGGTCCACCACGGTGATGACCTGCCCGACCGGGGCGCGGGTGAAGCCCTAGGTGGGCCGGAGCCCACCCTATGCGAGCGTCGCTGTGTTGCCGCTGCCGCAAACGACAACGCCCGGCACAAGGCCGGGCGTTGTGGGAACTACAGGCTGGCGCTCGCCTCAGAAGGTGAAGCGCGGGCCGACGAAGTACTGCTCGGCGCCGTCACCGAAGCGAACGTCGGCCACCAGACCCCAGCTCGGGTTGAAGTTGTACTGGCCGCCGATGCGGCCGTAGTAGTCGCCACCACCGCCCTGCGGACGCTCGTAGCCGGCGTAGAGATAGCCCTCGAAGCTGGGCGCCAGCTGGCTGCGCACGCCGACTTCAGTGAAGTAGGACTCGCCGTCGAAGGACAGGTCGAACGGGCCGCTGAAGTCGAAGTTGCGGTAGCCGAGACGGGCCACGAGGTCGGTGCTCTGGCTCAGCTCCTGGTTGTAGCCGAAGCCCAGAGTCCAGCTGTCAACATCGGACTCCACGAGATCGATGTCCAGAGTCTCGTAGCCGCCGAACGCATGGAAACGCGAGCCGAGCGCAACCGAACCGTTGAGGGCGGCGCCGTCGACCTTCGCGCCGAGGCCGTTGACGCGGGTATAGCCGCCTTCAACGTAGCTGTAGGACAGATCGCTGGCGCTGGCGGCCACCGGCAGGAGAGCCAGCAGACCGAGGGTGACGAGGGAACGCTTCATGGGTGAAACCTCCGTGTGTTTGTCAGGTGGCCTCTGCGGGTGCAGAAGCACGGCCCGGATTCATTCCGGGCGCTGCGGGGATGGCGGGGACACTTGGCTCGCCGCCGTCCCGAGGGGCAGCGGGGCGGAGTCTTGCCATCGGCAATTGACGACCGGCTGAACACGCAGGCGCGCGCCTGATTCACGATCACTTCTGATTCAGACTGCCGCGCTGGGAACCGCACGACCGTTGCCTCGGGCCGCAGCGCGCTCCGAATCTTCGTGCCCCCAACAGGCAGCTGGCTGCCGCAGCCGGCAGAACACGCCGTCGCCGCCGCCGCAACGGGCCGGATCGGGCAGGATGCGTTCCCCACCTCCCAGCGCATGCGCCCCATGGAAAGCGAGGATTTCGCCGAGCGCCTGCAGACCCGCACAGCCGTGATGCTGGATCGCCGCTCCCCGCCCGGGCTGCTGCGCTCGACCTGCGAAGACCTGTTCAACGAATGCATGGCACTCGCCGGCGAGCTCTCGGAGCAGGCCAGCGCGCTGGCCTCGGGCAAGGCCCTGTCGGCGCTGGAGGCGGCGCGCTGCCTGCTCGATTTCCAGCGCAGCGTGGTGCTGCTGCGCGCGGCCGATGCGGCGATCCAGCGACGACTGCAGCAGGCGGACACGGCCTGCCTGCTGTATGCCGGCTGCGGGCCGTTTGCCAGCCTGGTGCTGCCGCTGCTGGCCCGCTATCCGGCCGAACGCCTGCGAGTCTGCCTGCTGGACGTACATGCGGATTCGCTGGCCAGCGCCGAGGCCCTGTGTGCTGCGGCGGGCGTGGCCGACCGGCTGCTACCCAGCCGCTGCGGCGATGCGGCGACGCTCCGGCTGCCAACCGACATGGCGGTCGACGTGCTCGTCGCAGAGCTGATGCAGCGCGCGCTGGCCCATGAGCCGCAGCTGGCCGTGCTGGCGAACCTGCTGCCGCAGTGCGCGCCGAATGTGGCACTGGTGCCTGCGCGTATCCGGGTCAGCGCGGCGCTGGCCGACCTCGCGCGCGAGTTCGACCCCGATGCCGAGCGCCTGCGGATCGCGCTGGGCGAACTCGTGGAGCTCTCGCAGCGCAGCGTGCCTGATCTGGCAGAGCGCCTCGCCGATGGCCGCGTCGACTGCCCGGACGTGCTGATTCCGCGCGCGATTCCGCAGGGCTTGTCGCTGATCCTGCGCACCCGCATCGAAGCCAGCGAGGTCGATGTGCTGGACGACTACGACTCGGGGCTCACCCATCCGCTGGTGCTGCACGCACTGGGCGCCATGCGCGGCGGCGAGCGCTTCGCCTGCCGCTATCGGCTGGGCAGCGATCCGGGCTTTGAGATCGTGCGCACGGTGGACGCAGAGCCGGCCGACGCATGAGTCACATGCGCCGGCCGGCCAAGCTCGATAGGGGCGAAGTCGGCCTGTAAGCCGGGTTCTGTCGAGGACCGTCATTCCTCTAGGCCCTGCATCACCGCAGGGCTCAAGCAACCTACCCGAAGGCAACGCGGGCCGCGCCAACGCCTTCCTATTTGGTCTTGCTCCGGATGGGGTTTGCCGTGCCGTCCCTGTTGCCAGGTCCGCGGTGCGCTCTTACCGCACCGTTTCACCCTTACCACGCATGTCTTGCGACACCGTTCGGCGGTCTGTTCTCTGTTGCACTTTCCGTCGGCTCGCGCCGCCCAGGCGTTACCTGGCATCCCGCCCTGTGGAGCCCGGACTTTCCTCGAAGGTGGCAAGCACCCTCGCGACGATCCGGCCAACTTCGCGGCGCGCAGTGTACGCGCTAAAGTGACGCAGCCGCTGAACCCGCGGCTCCGCCTTCGCTGGCAGCCGCGTACAGCGCCTTGCGCGGCGCGCCCGAGAGCTCGGCCGCGAGCTTGGCGGCCTTCGAAGCCGGCAGGTGCTCGCGCAGCACCGCGAAGATGCGCTGGCCCTCGCGCAGCGCGGCATCACTGTCTTCGGGCGCGCCCTCGATCATCAGCACGAACTCGCCGCGCTGCTGGTTGGGATCGGCCCGCAAGGCCTCGACCAGCTGCGGCAGGCGGCCGTCGAGCACGGTCTCGAAGAGCTTGGTGAGCTCACGCGCGATCACCGCGCGACGGGCCTCGCCGAACACCGTGGCGGCGTCCTCCAGGGATTCGAGGATGCGGTGGCTGGACTCGTAGAACACGAGCGTACGTGGCTCGCCCAGCAGGGCCTGCAGGCGCTCTCGGCGCGCGCCGGACTTGGCCGGCAGGAAACCTTCGAAAGCGAAACGATCGGACGGCAGGCCCGCCACCGACAGCGCGGCGATCGCCGCGCAGGGCCCGGGCACCGGGCTCACCTTCAGGCCGGCCGCACGCGCGGCGCAGACCAGGCGGAAACCGGGATCGCTGATCAAGGGCGTGCCGGCATCGGAGACGAGCGCGATCTGCTCGCCCGCGCGCAGCCGCGCCAGCACCGCCTCGACCTGGGCCGACTCGTTGTGCTCGTGCAGGGCCAGCAGGGGACGCTTCAAGCCCTTCGCAGCCAGCAGTTGCTGGGTGTGGCGGGTGTCCTCGGCGCAGATCAGGTCGGCCTCGGCCAACACCTGCTGCGCGCGCGGGGACAGGTCATCGAGATGGCCGATGGGCGTGGCGACGACGTGGAGGCAGCCGTTTGAAGGCACGGGATTGGGGATTCGGGAGTGGGGATTCGTGGGGCGCGGCGACAGGCTCAAGGCTGCGCTGCGAGGGACCGCCATGCTAACCGTTGCGGGCGCATGCATGGCTCGGAGACGATCCTCGTGTGCACGAAAGGCATCGGTTCCTGAATCCCGAATCCCCAATCCCCAATCCCCGCTCTTACACTCCGCGTTCCGAGTCTGCCGCCGAGCCCCAGCCCATGCGCCGTCTGCGCCCCCTGTTCTGCGCCCTTCTGATCGCCACCGCCCTGAGCGGCTGCGACAGCACGCCGACCCGCGCCTCGACCTCGCCCGAGCAGGAGATGGCCGAGCGCCTGTATGCCGAGGGCGACTTCCCGATGGCGGCACAGGCCTTTCTCGATGCGGCCAAGCGTTCGCGCGCGCAACGCGATCTGCTGACCCTGCGCGCCGCCGAGGCCTGGCGCGAGGATGGGCAGATCGAGCAGGCGCGGCCGCTGGTGGCGAACGTCGGCGAGCGTCGTCTCGATGCCGATGGTCTGCTGCGCCTCAATCTGCTGCGCGCCGAGCTGGCCATCGCCGACCGCAATCCGCAGCGCGCGCTGGACGTGCTCGGCCAGCCCATCGAGGCGGTGCCGGAAGCGCAGCGCGATCGGGTGTATTTCCTGCGCGCCCAGGCCTATGCCGGGCTCGACCGCCCCTTCGAAGCGGCGCGTGAGCGAGCTGCGCTCGAAGCCTGGCTGCCGGAGGGCGAGCGCGCCGAGAACGCCCAGGCCATCACCTCCCTGCTCGGCCAGATGCGCCCCGCCGAGCTGCAGCGCGCGAGTGCCGCCCTGCGCCGCGGTGAGCCGCTGTACGACCACGCCGCGCGCCAGCTGCGCTCGCTGGGCTTGGCGATGCCGTCTGGGTCCGGCGTTGCCATCGTCTCCCCGGACCAACGCGCCCGCCGCGTCGCCCTGCTGCTGCCGCGCAGCGGCCCGCTGGCGGCCGCCGGCGAAGCCGTGCGCGACGGCTTCATGTCCGCCTACTACGCCGATGCCGGCGAACGCCCCGAAGTGGTGCTGTACGACGCCGGCGACAGCGTCGAGCAGAACCTGCAGGCCTTCCGCGAGGCCAGCGCCGACGGCGCCGAACGCATCGTCGGCCCGCTCTCGCGCGAAGCCGTGGGCGCGCTGTTCGAGATGGGCACCCTGCAGGTGCCGGTGCTGGCGCTGAACCGCGGCACGGTCACCCCGCCCCCCGGCAGCCAGAGTTTCGCGCTCAGCCCCGAAGACGAAGGCGTCGCCGCGGCCGAGCGCCTGCTGGCACTGGGCTACCGTCGCATTCTTGTTGCCAACGGCGGCGACGAGCATGCGCGTCGCGTGCTGGCCGCTCTGCTGCCAACCTTCGCCCGCGGCGGCGGCAGCGTGGTGACCGAGATCCAGCTGCCCGAGGGCAGCCCGGACTACTCGGCGGAGATCCAGCGTGCCATCGCCACAGCCGGCACGCGCACACCGGAGATCCAACCGGAAACCCCGGATCGATCGGGTGCCGTGCTGGTGGATGTGGACGCCATCTACCTCGCCCTGCGCTTCGAGCAGGCGCGCCTGCTGGTGCCACAGCTGCGCTCGGCCGGCATTTTTGATCGCCCGCTGCTGGCCAGCTCGCAGATCCGCGGCGCCGATGCCGGCGCCCGCCCCGAGCGCGATTTCGACGGCATCGAGTTCACCGAACTGCCCTGGCTGCTGGGCGCCAGCGGCCCCGGCCTGCCAGCGCAGGACGACACCCGCCGCCTCGGCACCGCGCAGGGCGCCTCCGCACGGCTGTTCGCCTTCGGCCTCGACGCCTACCGCGTGCTGGCCGCGCTGCCGGCGCTGGCGCGCATGCCGGGCAGCGCCATCGAGGGCGCCAGCGGCAGCCTGAGCCTCGACGAGTTCGGCCAGATCCAGCGCCGCCCAGGCTGGGGCCGATTCCAGGGCGGCCGCGCCCAGCGCATTCCTGGCGAAGAGACGGGCCTGCTGCTCGATGGCAGCGCCGGTCACCGCTGAGGGCGCACGCCGCGAAGCCCAGGCACGCGCGCATCTGGAGGCGCAGGGCCTGCGCTTCCGCGCCGCCAACGTGCGCTACCGCTTCGGCGAGCTTGACCTGGTGATGGAGGCCGGCGAGATGCTGGTCTTCGTCGAGGTGCGCTACCGCCGCAGCGGCAGCCACGGCGGGGCGCTGGCCTCGATCGGGGCGGCCAAGCGCCAGCGCCTGTGGCAGGCCGCCCAGGCCTATCTGGCGGCGAACCCGGCGCTGGCCAAGCGTCCCTGCCGCTTCGACGTGGTCGCCATCGAAGGCCAGGGCGCGAGTGAGCGCCTGCACTGGCTGCAACATGTGCTCGAATCGGCCTGAGAATCGCGCTTCCGACGAACTCTCCGCGATGACCTTTGTCGCCTTGCCGCACCACTGAACGCTCGCGCATCATCCGGGGCCCTTCTCAAGCCCCGAAGCACGCGCCCATGAGCACTCCGCAGTACCCCGAATTCATCTGGCAGAACGGCGCGATCAAGCCCTGGGCCGAGGCCACCACGCACGTGATGGCACATGCCCTGCACTACGGCTCGTCCGTGTTCGAGGGCATCCGCAGCTACGAGACGCCGAACGGCCCGGCGATCTTCCGCCTCACCGACCATCTGGTGCGGCTGTTCCATTCGGCGAAGATCTACGACATCCCCATGCCCTACGACCTCGCCACGCTGGCCCAGGCCTGCCGTGAGGTGCTGAAGCGCAACGGCCTTGGCAAGGGCTATCTGCGGCCAGTGGCCTATCGTGGCCTGGGCGGCTTCGGCCTGTCTGCCGACTGCCCCACGGACGTCGCCGTGGCCGCCTGGAACATGGGCGCCTACCTCGGCGCCGGCGTGCTGGAGCAGGGCATCGACGCCTGCGTGTCGAGCTGGCAGCGGATGGCGCCGAACACCATCCCGACCGGCGCCAAGGCCGGCGGCAACTACCTTTCCGGCCAGCTGATCGCGCGCGAGGCGCGGCGTCTGGGCTTCGGCGAGGGCATCGCCCTGGCCTCGACCGGCCTGCTCAGCGAAGGCGCGGGCGAGAACCTGTTCCTGGTCTTCAACGGCGCCCTGCACACGACGCCGGCCTCGGCGGCGATCCTCAACGGCATCACCCGCCACAGCATCATGACGCTCGCCCGCGAGCACGGCATCGAGGTGGTCGAACGCGACATGCCGCGCGAGTACCTGTACCTGTGCGACGAACTGTTCATGTGCGGTACCGCCGCCGAGATCACCCCGATCCGCAGCGTTGACGGCAAGCCGGTTGGCAGCGGCAAGCCCGGCCCGGTCACGGCGCGCATCCAGGAGCTGTTCTTCGGCCTGTTCAATGGCCGCACGCCGGACCGCTACGGCTGGCTGGAAGCGGTGGGCTGAAGCCCGCCGCGGCCGCGACGGCCCCGCCTCCCGCCGCCGCGGCCGGCTTCACAACGTCACCGTCGTTGACGGTTCAGGTCTTGCATGCGACAGGGGCTCGCTGACCTCGACATTTGCCTGCCCCTGATGCCCTGCCCTGCCTGCCTTGCGGTTCCGGCTTTCTCCCGCACATCGCCGTGGCGCCTCGCGCTGCAGGCCTTGGCGAGCCTCGCCCTGGTATTGGGCCTGATGCGGGGCGCGCTGGCGGACAGCCCCGTGCCGCGACCGCTGGACCAGTACAACCTCGAGGTCTGGACCACCCGCGAGGGCCTGCCGCACAACACGGTCAACGCCATCGTCCAGAGCCCTGACGGCTACCTGTGGCTGGGCACCTGGGAGGGCGCGGTGCGCTACAGCGGCCTGCGCTTCCAGAATTTCGACTACAACGCCGGCACCGGCATGCTCGATTCGGGGGTGCGCGCGCTGGCGCTGGAGCCCGGCGGCGGGCTACTGGTCGCGGGATCACGCGGCGGCATCGTGCGCTTGGCCGATGGCCGCTGGGAGCGCCTGCCGGCAGCCCCCGCCCTGGTCACCGAAGTGCTGCGCGACCGCAGCGGCCGGCTCTGGGCCGGTACCGAGAACGGCGGTCTGATGCGGGTCGGCACCGACGGCACCCGCGAGCACTTCAGCGTCTCGCCCGAGACCGGCGGCGGCAGCGTCTACGCGCTGGCGGAGGATGCGCTGGGGCGGATCTGGGTCGGCACTTCGCGCGGCCTGATGCGCGCCCAGGACGAGCGCCTGCTGCCCGCACCGGATCGCGAAGGTGCGATCGGCGAGCGCCGCGTGCTCTCGCTGCTGCTGGGTCCGCAGGGCCACCTGCTGGTCGGCACCGAGCGCGGCCTGTTTTCCTCACGACAGCCGGTGGCGGCGGCAGCCGACCCTGACCTTGCCTTCGAGGCCATCGAGCCCGAGCTGGCCGCCTCGTCGATCAGCCGCCTGCTGCGCGACCGCCACGGCCAGCTGTGGATCGGCACGATCTCCGAGGGCCTGTTCCGTCGCAGCGGCGCAGTGCTGGACTCGCTGGACACGCTCAGCGGCCTGCCCAACAACCGCGTGCTGGCGCTTTTCGAGGACCGCGAGGGCAACCTCTGGGTCGGCACCAATGGCGGCCTGGTACGGCTGGGCTCGGCACCGTTCTCATCCCTGGTGCGCCGCCATGGGCTCGCCGATGACTTCGTGCGCAGCCTGCTGGAGCTGCCCGACGGCAGCCTGCTGGTCGGCACCAGCCACGGGCTCAGCCGCATCAACGGCCACGGCGTGCGTCCCTGGCCCGAGCCCGGCCGAGGCAGCGGCCAAGCCGGCGAGCTGGCCGAGCTCTCGGTGCTCAGTCTCGCCCGCAGCGCGCGCGGCGTTTGGATCGGCAGCTACCAGAGCGGCGCCCTGCGCGTGCAGGACAGCCGCGTGGCCGAACGCCTCGACCGCGCCTCGGGGCTGCCCTCGAACGAGGTTCGCGCCCTGCTCGAAACCGAGGACGGAGCGCTCTGGATCGGCACCACCCACGGCCTGGTCCTGCGCCGGGGCGGTGCGCAGCAGCTGTTCCTGCGCAGCGACGGCCTGCCCGGCGACTACATCGTCAGCCTGTTCGAGGATTCCGAAGGCGACCTCTGGGTCGGCACCGGAACGGGCCTCGGCCGCATCCGCGCTGGCGAGGTCGAGACCATCGACCTCGGCGGCGAGCTCGGCGTCGAGTCGGTGTTCGCCATGCACGAGGATCAGCGCGAACGCGCACTGTGGCTGGCGACGGATCGCGGCCTGCTGCGCTGGCGGCGCAGTGACGGCCGCATCGCAGCGGTGGGCCACGCCGCTGGCCTGCCCTTCGAGAAATTCTTCGCGGTGCTGCAGGATGCCGCCGGCGACCTCTGGCTGACCGGCAACCGCGGTGTGCTGCGCGTACCGAGCGCCGCAGCCCATGCCCATGCCAACGGCAGCGGCGAAGCGGTGCCCTACGAGCAGTTCACCGAGGCCGACGGCATGGCCAGCGCGCAGTGCAACGGTGGCTCCTCGCCGGCCGCCGTGCGCCGCGGCGACGACAGCCTGTGGATCGCCACCGCCCAGGGTGTCGCCTACATCACCCCGGCCCGCCTCGACGACTTCGCCGAACAGGCCCCGCCAGTGGTCATCGAGTCGGTGCTGGTCGATGGCCATGCGCTGGCGCCGTCCCCCGCACTGCAGCTGCCGGCCGGCACCGGCCGCATCGAGATCGGCTTCACCGGTTTGGCCTTCGTGATGCCCCAGCGCGTGCGCTACCGCTACCGGCTGGAGGGCTTCGACGAGGACTGGGTGGAGCGCGGCGAACAGCGCAGCGCGGTGTTCACCAACCTCGGCCCCGGCGAGTACAGCCTGCGCGTGCAGGCCGCGCATCCCAACGGGCCCTGGAGCGAAGGCTCCGCCCGCATCGACTTCGAGATCGCTCCGCAGCTGTGGCAGCGCCCCTGGGCCTGGCTGCTGCTGGCGGCCGGCGCTGCCCTCTTCGTGCAGCGCCTCCTTCAGCGCCGGCTGCGACGGGTGACGCACAACGAACTGCGCCTGCGCGAGCTGGTCGAGCAGCGCACCGCCGACCTGCGTCTGCAGGCGCAGCGCCTGCAGGAAGCCGATCGCGAGAAGAACCAGCTGATGCAGCAGCTGCGCCAGCAGGCCGACGCTTTCGAGCGCCAGGCCCGCGAGGACGCGCTGACCGGGCTGGCCAACCGCCGCGCCTTCGACGAGCTGCTGGCCTACGAGTTCGCCCGCGCCGGCCGCAGCGAGCAGCCGCTGTGCGTGGCCCTGGTCGATCTCGACCAGTTCAAGCGCGTCAACGATGAGCTCTCACACGCCGCCGGGGACGCTGTACTGCGCGCTGTGGCAGAGCGCATGCGCGCGCTCTGCCGCGACATCGACACGGTGGCGCGCTGGGGCGGCGAGGAGTTCGCCCTGCTGCTGCCGAACACCCGCCTGTCGGACGCGCTGGCGGTGTGCGAGCGCGTCCGCGCCGGCATCGAGCGGCTGGAGCTCGACATGATCGCCCCGGGCCTGCGCATCACAATCAGCATCGGCCTGGCCTCGCACGAGGGCCACGCCGACTACGACCGCATGCTGTCGCAGGCCGATGCGGCCCTGTACTCGGCCAAACAGTCCGGCCGCAATCGCGTGGCCTGCTGAAATGCACGCGAACGCGCCCCTCACTACGCCGGTCCGCCACGGCCTTTCGGCAGTCGACAGGGCGTGGCGATTCGGGGGTAGCATGCCTGCCGATTGGCGTATCAGTGAACTTTCCATGCAGACCGGATCCGAGTTCGCGCCATGAGCCCACATCGCACGCCTAACGGCACCGAGCCGACCCGCGGCGCCCCCTCCGAGCTCGCCCGCGAGACCCTGAAGCGCCTCGCCAGCCTGCGCCTGCCGCCCACGCCCGAGAACTACACCCGCATCTACCAGCAGATCAGCGGCGAGACGCCTGCGGACGCGTTTCCGGAAGAATCCCTGCGCGCCCTGGTGAACGCCTTGCCCCGCGGCACCCCGGCCCTGCTCAACCTGGCGCGCCAGTGCGAGCGCGCCCTGGTTCAGGGCAGCTGGAGCGAGCTGCGCAGCGCGCTCAGCCAGGGACTGCTGGAAGTGGTCGACGCCGAACTGCCTTGGGCCTCGCTGCTGCTGGAAACCCTGCGCGAATTGGACCCCGATCGCGCCGGCGCCCAGCGCGGCCTGCGCCAACTGCAGTTGCTGCAGCTGCTGGCCCAGCCGATGGAGGCCGCCCAGCTGCACCGGCGCATGGATGCCCTGGTCCGCGACTGGCGCAGCCGCCGCCAGAGCGAGCCGCGCGAGGAAGCCGCGAATACCCCCACCGAAGGTCTGCACGAGCTGCTGGCCGGCCTGCTGCGCGAGGGCATCGCACCCCTGCTGGAGAGCCAGCCGGCGCTCGCCCACGAAGCGCGTCTGCTCGCCGCCCAGCTGCGCGATTCCCAGGGCGAGTTCGACCTGCAGGCGCTGGGCCAGCAGCTGCACCGCTTCCAGCGCGGGCTGGAGCTGGCCGGGCAAAGCGAAGCCGCCCTGCGCGACGCCCTCATCGACCTGCTGCGACTCATCATCGACAACATCCGCCTGCTGGTCACCGACGACCACTGGCTGCACGGCCAGCTCGGCCTGCTGGCCGAATCCCTGCAGGGCCAGCTCGACGTGCGCGTGCTGGAGGAAGTCGGCCGCCGCCTGCGCAAGGTCATCGAGAAGCAGCGCCATCTGGCCCGCCAGATCTCCGATGCCCAGCAGCGACTCAAGGCCCTGCTCGCCGGCTTCATCAGCCGCTTGGGCGAGTTGACCGACAGCACCTCCAGCTACCACGAGGTGCTGGACGACTGCGCCACCCGCATCAGCCAAGCCGACAGCCTGGATGCTCTGGCCGACGTGGTCAGCCTGCTGCTGGTGCGCACCCGCGAAACCCGCGAAACCGCGGCACGCTCGGCCGCCGAACTCTCCGAACTGCGCGAACAGGTCGAAACCGCCAACCAGAGCGTGCTGGTGCTGCAGCGCGAGCTGGAGGAAACCAGCCAACTGGTGCGCCTCGACCCGCTGACCGGCGCGCTCAACCGCAAGGGCCTCGACGAAGTACTTGAGCGCGAGATAGCGCGCATGCAACGCCTCGGCACCCAGCTCTGCCTGGTCGTGCTCGACGTCGACAACTTCAAGGCGATCAACGACAGCCACGGCCACCTGGTCGGCGACGAAGTGCTGCGCCACATCGCCACCGTGCTGCGCGAAACCCTGCGCGGCAACGACTCGGTGGTGCGCTTCGGCGGCGAAGAGTTCGTGCTGCTGCTGCCTGGCGTCGGTGTGGAAGAAGCGAGCAACGTCGTGCAGCGCCTGCAGCGCGAACTGACCCGCCGCTTCTTCCTCGCCAACACCCAGAAGCTGCTGCTCACCTTCAGCGCCGGCATCACCGCTTTCGCTCAGGGCGAACACCCCAGCGAAGTCATCGACCGCGCCGACAAGGCCATGTACGCGGCCAAGCACGCGGGCAAGAACCGGGTGATGGTGGTGGAGGCTTGAGAGTGAGGAAGCTCGTCTGCGCGGCACTGCCGCGCGAGCCGACGACCGCCCGAGCGCTGCGCGCGAAGGCCGCGCGGGGATTGGGGATTGGGGACTCGCAGCTCACCCCTGCCGCAACGGTGAGACGCACAGGCGGTCAGTAGAGCGTGATTGCAGGCGACCACCCTCAACCAGTCGAAGGTCGGCTGACACCAGCCTCAGCGGACGCGCTGAAAATAGTCCCACCAAGACTCTTTTCCCCAACTGGTGTTCCGATCGAGAAGACCGGCGTCGCCTGCGCAATCACGAACGGCACGGGTTTCAGTAGATTCGGGAACGCTACTCCATGCCTCATCGAGCCGTGCGCCTTGGCAGTCGATTGCCGCGCAGGGCAACGGTGCGATCAAAGCGGCGGCTGCGAAGAGGTATCTCATTTCGCCCAACTACTATTAGACGAAAGCCGTCCTGATAACACCGCCGCACAATCTGGAGCCATGCGCGCAGGCCTGAGAAATCTCCTAGCTCAATCAGGGCCTCATGCCGGGCATTCTGCCTATCACGTCGGCCTAATCTGGCGGCCTTTCGTGGAAGCCCTGCCGGCGCGGGATGCTTGCATCGCGATGTGACGAAGGCAAGTGCGCTGGCTGCGCGGGTGGGCTTCAGATGCGCGGATGCCATGCCCGCCTACGCCGCCGAAGCGCCTTGGAGCGGGCGCCGGCGCTGGCCCCGGTCGATCCCGCGCCACCAAGTCACATCTGGGCAGTGACAAGCCCGCTCGCCAGCTGCGCCCAAGCCAGGGCTCGAGCCTTATCTCTCAGTCCGCGCTCGTCAATCAGACCTCCGGCGGAAACACGTGGCCTTTCTCGCAGCTCACCGGGCTCAGCCGTCCATCGTGGCGGTCACGGATCTACCGGTCCATCGCCAAGCCAATGCCGAATGCAGCCGGGCCTGACGATGGAGATGGGCACGCAGAGAGCGGCGCTTCCAGACACAGCTGGCCGCGCGCCAAGCGTTTCGGAGGGCGCCTTACCACCACCGGAGTGGGCGCCGATCTCGACGTTGGTTCTTCGGGTTCCGGATGGCCCCCCGGAATCACCGGCGAATGGCGAAACGCCGGTTTCGATTTCGACGTTTTGGGTCCTGGACCCATCGCTTGGCGCGCGAAGCTTGGGCAGCGCGCCTCGCCCCACTCGAGAGGGATCCGTTTGCTTCCGGGAGGGGGCCTCGCGAGGTCGCGTTGATCTCGCAAAGCAGGGAGCGAGCGCATCAAGCGCTCGCTTGCGCCGCGTCAGAACGCGTAGCGCGCACCCACGCTCAAGGTGGTGATCTTGCCCAGCTCGTAGCCGGCGAAGACCGCGACATTGGGTCGGACATACCAGCGACCGCTCAGGCCGACCAGGACGTCAGCGTCGAAGACATCGGAGCCCTCGCTGGCGACGTCGCCCACCGAGGTGTAGCGAGCGTGGCCCTGCAGGTGGACGCTGGGGCTCGCCGCCCAGATCACGCCGACCTCGCTACCAAAGCCATCTTCGGCGCCGTCGGCCGGGAAACGGAAGTTGGCGACTTCAAGATTCTTCAGCTCGGCGCTGTCAAAACTGAGGCGGCCGTAGAGGCTGGTGCGCGGCGAAAGCGCATGCGCGTAGCCGACGCCGATGCGCCAGCGCACGACGTCGAACTCACCGTCGATCGTCTCGGGGCCGCCTCTGACCTCCAGTTCCTGGCCGGCGTTGGAGTACTCGCCGAACACGTGCATGTTCTCGCCGAACTCCCAGGCGCCACCAACGAAGAGACCGCCGCCGGCATCGGCCTCGAGTTCAAGCGGGGTGCCGCTTCCGGTGAAGGTGCCCGCGCCCTCGACGTCGTTGACGAAGCCACCGACGATGCCACCTTCGATGTAGTTGAAGCCGATGTCCTGCGCGCTGGCAGCCGCCGACGCACCGAGCGCGAGCGCCACTGCAAGCGCGATCATCCGTTGTCGCGTGGTCATGTGTTTCTCCTGCGTGTGTTCGTGAGTGCGACCGGCCGCTGCGGACCGGGCTGTGGGTCTCGGCCTGCCAGCGGCCCGCCAATGCTGTTGACGCCAAGCCGAGAGCGGATCGTTCGCCACGACGCCGCGGGCCGCGGAATCGGCCATGCGCAACATCGATGGTTAGCTGTCCGCCTTGCGATCGGTATCGAAGCCGGGTGTGACGTATTCGGACCGCGCCACCAGACTCAGGCGGCGGCAAGCCTAGGCTGCAGTTCGCGAATTTCGCGTGTCGATGCGGTCGCTACGCGCGCGTCCGCGACACCCGTTCGCGCAGGGGTGTTCGCCGGGCATTCCACTCGCCCAACACATCCGCTTCGCAGACACCACTCGGCCAACTCTCGCCGCCCCAGTCGGCAGCTCAATCCCCACTCCCCAATCCCGAATCCCCGCTCTCCAGCCACACCTCCGCCCGACACCCTTGGGTGTCCTCACGGTTCTGCAGGCTCAATCGGCCCCCATGACCTTCGATGATCTGCCGCGCCAGAACCAGGCCGATGCCGGAGCCGCCGGGCTTGGTGGTGAAGAAGGGCACGAACAGGTTGTCGCTGCCGGACAGGCCGAGGCCCTCGTCGAGGATTTCGATGTGCACCTGGCTGCCGTCGGTGCGGGCGCGGATTTCGACGCCACCGCGCTGGGCCAGACTGGCTTCGGCGGCGTTCTTGACCAGGTTGATCAGCGCCTGCTCCAGCTGGTCGGGGTCGGCGGCGAAGCGCAGTTCGGGCAGGGCGCCGAGCTTGACCGGTACGCGCTGCTCGAGGGCGGCCACGCGACGCAGCAGTGGGGCCAGCTCGACCTCGCGGCGCTGCGGCGGCGGAAGGCGGGCGAGTGCGGTGTAGCCGATCATGAAGCGGTTCAGGGCTTCGGCGCGGTCGCCGATCACCTGCAGGCCGGCGTCGACGTCCTCGCGCCAGTCTTCAGGCAGGGGCTCGCGCGCGAGCACGCGCACAAGGGTGCCGGCCATCGATTTGATCGGCGCCAGCGAATTGTTCAGCTCATGGCCGAGTACGCGAATCAGGCGCTGCCAGGCCTGACGCTCTTCTTCGCGCAGGGCGCGCGAGAGGTCGGTGATCACCAGCAGGTCCTGCGGGCGGCCGGCCGAGCGGAAGCGGAAGCGGCGCACGTCGAAGCGGCCCTCGCTGCCGCCGAAGCTGCGCTTCAGCACCGCGGCGGTTTCCACGGCGAGGCAGTCCTCCAAGCCAAGTTCGGCGGCACTGCGGCCCGCCGCGTGGCTGCGGCCGAGCAGGCGCAGGCCGGCGGCGTTGACCAGCTGCAGGCGCGACTCGGCGTCGAAGCTGAAGAGGGCGATGTCGATGGCTTCGATCACTTTGGCCAGCAGCGCGCTCGATTCCTCCACCTTGAGGCGCTGCTCGCGCAGGGTGGCGGACAGCGCATTGACCTCCCAGATCACTTCACCGATCGCATCGCCGCGCTGGGCGCGCGAGCCGCGCAGGCTGAAGTCGCCTTCGCGCAGGGCTTCGAGCAGGTTGGCCAAGGTGTACAGCGGGTAGACCACGCGCTGCTTCAAGCGCAGGGCCAGCAGCAGGCTGGCGATGGCGGCAGTGACCAGCAGCGGCGTGCGCAGGCGGCTCAGGGTGTCGGCGGGCAGCCACAGCAGCAGGCCGATGCAGAGTACGGCCGGCAGCAGCAGCAGAGCGGCATCGAGCAGCAGGCGGCGCTCGAAGTTGGGCTTCAGCATGCGGGCGCTGCGCTGTGGAGCGGCACTTCGGACGAACCTGCGGCGAACACCGCCTGCGCGAACACGGGTGCAGCGAATGCGGCGGGCGGCGCCCGCATCGCAGATCGCTGCGATGGCGCGAGGCGCTTGGCGCGTGCGCCCATCGATTACTCCTCCGTCGCCAGGCCGTACTTCTCCAACCGCCGGTACAGCGCGCCGCGGCTCAAGCCCAGCACCTCGGCGGCGCGCTGGATGTTGCCGCGGCACTGATCCAGCGCGTTGCGGATCATCGCCTGCTCGGCCTGCTCCAGGGTCATGCCGTTCAAGGCGGGCGCGGCTGCGCTGGCGGCGGGCGCATCCGCGACCACGGCGCTGCCGCTGCCGAGGTCGAGACTGTCGATCTCGCTGCCGCGCGCCATCAGCACGGCACGTTCGATCACATGCGCCAGCTCGCGCACGTTGCCCGGCCAGGCGTGCTGCTCCAGCGCACGCAGGGTCGAGGGTGCGAAGCGCAACCCGTCGCGTCGGTAACGCAGGGCGGCGCGGGCGAGGAAGTCGCGGGCCATGGCGGCGATGTCCTCGCGGCGCTCGCGCAGCGGCGGCAGGCGCAGCTCGACCGTGTTCAGGCGGTACAGCAGGTCCTTGCGGAAGCGGCCGGCGGCGACTTCGTCGGCGAGGTCGGCATTGGTCGCCGACACCAGGCGCACATCCACCTTGAGGGTGCGCGAGGAGCCGACCCGCTCCAGCTCGCCGTCTTCCAGCACGCGCAGCAGCTTGGGCTGCTGGCTGGGCGGGATGTTGGCGATCTCATCCAGGAAAAGGGTGCCGCCGTCGGCCAGCTCGAAGCGGCCAATGCGGTCGGCCTTGGCGTCGGTAAACGCACCGCGCACGTGGCCGAACATTTCCGACTCGAAGACCGTCTCGGCGATGCCGCCCATGTTGACCTTGACCAGGGGTGCTTCGGCCCGCGCCGAGCGGCGGTGCAGCTCGCGGGCGAGCAGGCCCTTGCCGGTGCCGTTCTCGCCGAGGATCAGCACGTTGGCATCGGACGGCGCGACGCGGTCGAGCAGGTCGAGCAGGGGGCGCATCGAAGGCGCTTCGGCGATGAAGGGCTCGGCGCCCTCGCCCTGCTTCAGCATGCCTTCGAGCTTGGCGGCGCGGCGCTGGCTGCGGCCCAGCGCAACCTGGGTGGCGAGGATGCTGAGCAGGCGCGCGTTGTCCCAGGGCTTTTCGATAAAGTCGCCGGCGCCTTCGCGCATGGCGCGCACGGCCAGATCGATGCTGCCCCAGGCGGTCATCACCACCACTGGCAGGTCCGGCGCCAGCTTCTTCAGCTCGGCGAGCAGGGCCAGGCCCTCTTCGCCCGAGGTGGTGTCGCGGGTGTAGTTCAAGTCGATCAGCGCGGCGTCGAAAGCCTCGCGGCGCAGCTTCTCGATGGCCTCGCGCGGGCCGTCCGCGCAGACGCAGGTGTGGCCTTCGGATTTCAGCAGCAGGCGCAGGGCCTGCAGCACGTCGGCCTGGTCGTCAGCGATGAGGATGCGGGAGGTCATGGGGGCAGGAACGCGTGGAAGGTTTGGAGGAACGCGTGGTGCGCGATACGACATGGAGACGCGTGGCTCATAGGGTGGGCCCTGGCCCACCGTGAGCTCAAGCCTTGCGCCGGTGAGGGTGGGCGTAGCGGGGCTCAAGCCTTGCGCCGGTGTGTCTTGGAGTATCAGGGCGAGCGTCGAGCCCAGGGTGGGCCAGGGCCCACCCTATGCGAACGCTGTTGTTGTGGCGATGTCGGGTTCGCAGCTTGTCGTGGGGCGAGGCATTCGATCAATGACCGGGGCGAGCGTCGATCTCATGGTGGGCCGGGGCCCACCCTATGGGGCGCGTTGCTGGTGGGTTGGGCGGTCTGCCATGCATCGCCCTGCGCTCAAGCCACCTGCTTCATCCAGCCGTCGAACAGCTCGACCTGGCGGCCACCGCGCGCGGCGTACTCGGGGTTGTGGGTGACCTGCACGATGGTGGTGCCTTCCTTGTTCAACTCGCTGAGCAGGTCCATCACCTGCACGCCCTGGCTGTAGTGCAGTGCGCCGGTGGGCTCGTCGCAGAGCAGCAGGCGCGGCCGCGCAATCACCGCGCGCGCCACCGCGACGATCTGCTGCTGGCCGCCGGAGAGCTGGCGCGGGTACAGGTCGCGGCGCGCCGCCATGCCGAAGCGATCGAGCAGTTCGGCCACGCGGGCCTGCCGCTCGCTGCCGCGCACATTGCGGTAGGACAGGGGCAGCTCCAGGTTCTCGGCGACGGTGAGGTCGTCGAGCAGGTGGTAGTGCTGGAACACGAAGCCGATGTGCTCGCGGGCGAAGTCCTTGCGCGCGCGCTCTTTCAGCGTGTGCAGGTCGGTGCCGGCGAAGCGGTAGCTGCCCGACCAGTCGGAGTCCATCAGGCCCAGCACCGACAGCAGGCTGGTCTTGCCCGAGCCGGATGGCCCCATGATGGAAAGGAAATCGCCCTCGTGGATGTCGAGGCTGATCTTGCGCAGCACATAGTGGCGCTGGGCGGCCAGCGGGTAGGACTTCTCAAGCTCGCGGAGTTCGATCATGGCGTGGGCGGTTCCAGTTTTTGTTTAGTCATTGAACAGGGTGAGCTTCGTGCTGTCACCGTTGCCCCGCGGGCAAGGGTTCGGCTGTCACTGCCCTCTCCGCGCGAGGAGTCGAGATCGTCCGCCCCTCTCCTGGCTGCGCAGCGCGCCGGCTTTCACTCCCCTCTCCCCTCGTGGGAGGGGGTTGGGGGAGAGGGGGAGAAACCTTGCGGCGGGCGGCGCACACCGCTTCCTGCCGCACACGCATCACTCGCCTCAACGGCGCTTCTTCTGCGTAAAGCGCGCCCCCCATGCCTAGTCCTGCCTCAAGGCCTGCATCGGATCGATCCGCAGCGCGCGCAGCAAGGGGCCGGCGAAGGCCGCAACAGCGGCCAGCAGCACCACCAGCAGGGCCGCGATGAACACCGCCGGCTCGGCGCTGCGCGTGTGGAAGTTCTCGCTGGCGAGCATGCCCGACCAGGGCAGGGCCAGGGCCAGGCCGATCGACAGACCAATCGTCAGCTGCAGGCCGACGCCACCGCCGACCAGACGCAGCACACTGCGCGCGTCGGCGCCAATCGCGCGGCGGATGCCGATCTCGCGCGAGCGCGCCAGCACCGCCTGGGCCAGCACGCCGTAGAGACCGGTGGCCGCCAGCACCAGGCCGAGCAGGCCGATCGCGGTGAACATCTGGCTCAGGATCACCGGGCCGATGCGGCCCATCTCGATGGCGCGCTGCTGGGTCCGCAGCCAGTAGACCGGCAGGTCGGCATCGAGCTGGCGCACGCGCTCGGCCAGCAGCGGGGCGAAGTCGAGCGCATCGCCCTCGGTGCGGATCGCCACGGTCACGAACTCGCGCGGGTGCTGGGCCAGTGGCGCCAGCAGGGTCGGCTGCACCGGGTCATCCGCGTCTTCCAGATGCAGGCTCGCGATCACGCCGACCACGGTGTAGGCCTCGGGCTCGGCGCGCTGCGGATTCACCCACAGGGTCTGGCCCAGCGCAGTGCCAGCGGGCCACAGTTCCTGGGCGAGTCGCGCATCGACCACCACCACGCGCGCGCTGTCGGCGGTGTCGCGCGCGTCGAGCAGGCGCCCTTCGAGCAGTTCCAGCCCATAGACCTCGGCAAAGCCGGGATCGACATGCGCCGCCAGCGCCTGCGGCCAGCCGCCGTTGGGCTCTGCCTGGCCCGCGGCGCCGATGGTTTCCGTGGCGCCGGCCATGGTGCCTGGCAGGGCCGAGGAGACCGAGGCCGCGCGCACGCCGGGCTGGGCTTCGAGGTCCTCGACCAGGGACTGGTAGAAGAGCTGCTTCGCGGGCGCGTCGGCATAGCGCGCATCGCGCAGGCCAAGGCGGCCGGTCAGCACTTCGGTGGGCGGCGTGGCGGTGCCGAAGTCGAAGGCGAAAGTCCGCTCCAGCCCGCGCAGGAAGGTGCCGGCGCCGACCAGCAGCAGCACGGTCAGCGCGATCTCGGCCACGACCAAGGCGCGCACGGCGCGGCCCGCGCCGGCATCGGCGCCGCTGCGGCCGCCCGCGCGCAGGCCCTGCTGCAGGTCGAGCCTGGAGGCCCGCAGCGCCGGCCACAGGCCCGAAGCCAGCGCGGTCACCAGCGCCGCCAGCAGGGCGAAGCCGAACATGCGCAGGTCGATGCCGAAGTTGACGAAATAGGCCGGCGCATCTTCGTTGGCGATGAACACGGCAAGCAGCCAGCGCCCGGCGGCATCGGCGATGACCAGGCCGACGGCGGTTGCCGCCAGCGCGAGCAGCACGCTCTCGGCCAGCAGTTCGCGAAGCAGACGACCGCGGCTGGCGCCGAGCGCGCCGCGCACGGCCAGCTCCTGCTGGCGCGCGAGTGCATGGCCGAGGCGCAGGTTGGCGGCATTGAGGCAGGCCAGCAGCAGCACCAGCGCGCCGGGCACGAAGATCATGCCGACGATGCCGCGGGTGTTCTCGTTGACGAAGCGCAGCACCAGCGGCTTCAGGCTCAAGGGCCGCTGGTCGCGGTGCGCCATCAGCGCCGGCCCCAGCCGCTCGACCACGGTGTCGAACTCGACGCGCGCCTGGCTGAGCGACACGCCCTCGGCGAGCTTGGCGATCACCTGCCCACCGTAGGGGTCGTCGCTGCGCAGGCGGCGCGGCATCCACACCTCGGCGATGAAGGGAAATCGGAAGCTCTCCGGCAATACCCCGACCACCGTGGCGGCTTCGCCGTTGAGTTTGAGCACGCGGCCGACCACCGCTGGATCGGCGCCGAAGTCCTCGCGCCAGACGCGCTCGCCGAGCAGCAGTACGGCGGGCGCGCCGGGCTGGTCATCGGCGGCGATGAAACCCCGGCCGAGGATCGGCTGCACGCCCACCAGCTGCTGCGCCTCGATGCTCATCTGGGCGCCGTCGTAGCGCTGCGGCAGACTGCTGCCGCCGCGGCTGATGTTGGCGGTGGCCTCGTCGTACATGCCCATGCGCTCGAAGCTGCGCAGCTCATCGCGCAGGCGCAGGTAGTCGTTGGCATGGATGCCGCCCACCCCGCTGTCGCGGCGCTCGCCCATGGCCACCAGGCGATCGGCCTCGGGAAAGGGCAGCGGCCGGATCAACAGGCCATTGACCACCGACAGCAGGAACAGGAAGGCGCCGAGCCCAAGGCCGAGCACGCCCACCACCAGCGCACTCTGGGTGGGCCGGCGCAGCAGGCGGCGGGCGGCGTTGTTCAGTTCAAGCATCAGCATGCGAATCTCCTTTTCCATGCAGCTCCAAGCCGGACCTCAGCCTGCAGCGAGAGGTGCGCCGGCCTCGCGGGCCATAAAGTCCCACCGTTCGCACGCGCCCGGCGCGCGGCCTAAACATGTCGCAGCACTTCGGTCGGCGGCGTGCGCGCGGCCCGCAGCGCGGGAGCAGCGCTCGCCGCCAGGGCCACGAGCACCATCAGAACTGCGCCGACGGCCAAGGCATCCAGCGGAAGTCCGGCCTGTATTCCGAGGGCGTCCAGCTCGGCCAGGTGAAATCCGAGGGTGCTCGCGACGGCCCCGACCAGCACGCCGACCAGGCAGATCACCAGACCTTCGCCAAGCGCCCGACCTGCCAGTTGGGCGGGCCGGGCGCCGACCGCCAGGCGCAGGCCGTACTCGGGCAGGCGGCGCCGCTGCTGCAGCGAGGCCACGGCGTAGACGCCCGCGGCCGCGAGCAGCAGAGCGAGCACGGCGAACAGCCCCACGGTGGCGGAGAACACGCGCGCTGGCTGCAGCTGATCCGCCAGCCGTTCCTGCAGCAGGAACTGGTCCGTCACCGGCTGACGGGGGTCCAGCGCCTGCAGAGCGGCGCGGACCTGCGCATCGATCTCGGACCCACCGCTGCGACTGCGCACGAGAAAGCTCATGCCCATCCGCGGCGATTGCGCGAACGGCACCAGCACTTCGGGTGCCGGCGCGTTGCGCACGCCCTCGTTGCGTATGTCGGCGACCACACCCACCACTTCGTGACGCAGCCATCCGCCCTGCCCATCCGGCAGTTCGACCTGGCGGCCTACCGCGTTCTCGGTCGCGAACAGGCGGCGTGCGGCGGTCGCGCTCAGCAGAATCACGGGCGCCGATCCGCGACGATCCTCCGGGCTGAAATCGCGACCGCCCAGCAGGGGAATGTCCAGCAGATTCCGATAGCCGGCCGAGACGCGCCGGACACCCGCCTGCAGCGCTGCGGCATCGCTGCGGCCCGCCGGCCGCAGTTCGGCCTGGGCACTGCCGATGTTGGACAGCGGCACGGCGCTGGACAGCGCCACCTGCTCGACCCCCGGAACGGCCGCCAGCGCTTCGAGCATCCGCTCGGCGAAGGGCACGAAAGCCTCCTGGCCCACGCGGAAGATCTGCAGCACGTGCACGCGCTCGGTCTGGTAGCCGGGCTCGATCCGCTGCAGGCGCCACAGGCCGTTGGCAAGACCGAGGGCGCTCACCAGGCTGACGGTGGCCAGGGCGACCGCCACGGTCGGTAGCCAACGCTGGGCGCCGGCCGGAGCCAGCAGGCCGCGTCCCGCGCCGCGCACCGCCCCCGCCTCGAGCGCGCGCCCACGCACCGCGCCCGCCATCACCACAAGGCCAGGCAGCAACAGTCCGAGGACCGTCGCGAACAGCAGTGCGCCCGAGTCCAGCTGGATCTGCTCCGAGCGCGCCAGGCTGGCTTCTGCGACGGACCGCAGCAGTCCGATGACCGCAGCTGCCAACAGCACGCCCACCGCGACCGCCGCCGTGGAAAGCGTAACCAGCTCAATGAGCCCGGCGCGCCAGAGCTGCGACGGGCTCGCGCCCAGGGCGAGCCTGACGGCGTGCTCGCGCAGGCGGGCGCTGCGCCGCGCATCCAGCATCAGGGCCAGATTGCTGGCGCCAATCAGCAGCACCAGCAGGGCCAGGGCGAATGCGCCCCACAGGGCGCCACGCAGATCGCCGACCAGTTGATCGAGCAGGCTGCGCGTCGACGCGGACCACTCGGTTTCATGCGCGCTGCGTGCAAGTGCCGCCATGCGCGCGGCCAGCGCAGCGTCCGCCTGCTGCGTCGTCGTCGAACCCAGCAGGCGGCCGAGCAGCATGAGGGCACGCACGTTGCGTCGCGGCTCACCCTCGGGGAGAAAGCGCGGCGACAGCGGTCGCCACAGCGCGGTATCGCCTGCGAACACGCCGATGTCCGCGGGCAGCACCCCAATGACCTCCAGGGGTGCCTCGTCGATGACATCAAGACGCTGCCCCAGAGCCTCGGTCGAGCCGCCAAACCGGCGCTGCCATTCGGCGTAGGACAGCAGCGCGACCGGCCGATCCTGCCGGATGTCCTCGTCGCTGGGCAGACGACCGAGCACCGGTTCGACGCCCAGCGCATCGAAGTAGCCCGGGCCCACCATGTGCGTGGTGAGATCTCGCGCGGCCTCGCCGTCGAACACGCCGACGCTGTACCACCAGTAGTAGGCAATTCGCTCGAAGCCCGGCACGCCCGCCGAGAGCGCCTCGGCCTCCTCGGCGGTGAACGGCGCCGAATCGATCCCTTGAGCCCGGTTGTGGGCCTGCAGCACGACCACGGAGGCGCCCTCGCGCAGCGGCAGGCTGCTCAGCAGCATGCCCTGCAGGGCACTGAACATGGCAACGCTCAGCCCGATCCCGGTGCCCAGCATCCACACGGCGACCAGACTGAAACCGGGCGCACGCACGAGACCGCGCAGGACTCCCGCAAGTTCGTACCCCATCTTGGCAAGGCGGCTCATGACTATTCGTACCTCAGCGCCACCATCGGATCGGTCCGCGCGGCGCGGCGCGCGGGCAGGTAGCAGGCGGCCAGCGCCACCGCGGCGAGGAAGCCGCAGACCCCGACGTAGGTCAGCGGGTCGCCGGCACTGACGCCGAACAGCTGGCTGCGCGCGGCGTAGCCGAACAGGCCGGCACCGAGCAGGCCGAGACCGAGACCGACCGCCACCAGCCGCGCGCCCTGCCCCATCACCATGCGCAGCAGCTCCTGCGCGCTGGCGCCGATCGCCATGCGCACGCCGAGCTCACCAGTGCGCTGGCTGACCGCGTAGGCCAGCACGCCGTAGATGCCGAGCGCGGCCAAGAGCATCGACACCGCGGCGAAGGCGCCGAGCAGCAGCATGGGCGCGCGCTGCTGGTCCAGCGAGATCGCGATGCGCTCATCCAGGCTGCGGATGTCATAGACCGGCTGCTCGGGATCGACCGCGCGCAGGGCCTCGCGCACCTGCGGGACCAGCTGCTCGGCCGGCAGCGCCGAGCGCAGCACGAAGCTGCCGAACGGCGGCGTGGCCTGGCGGGTCGGCCAGTACAGGGTTTCCTTGCTGCCGGTCGTGGCCAGCTGCTGATGCGTGACGCTACCGACCACGCCGACGATGGTCGCGGGGGGCACCTCGCTGCCGCCGCGCCGCAGCTGCTGGCCGATCGCGTCGCGGCCGTCGAAGTACTTGTTGGCGAGGATCTCGTCGATCACCACCACCCGCTCGGACTCCGCGCTGTCGGCCTCGCTCAGATAGCGACCGGCCAGCAGCGGAATCCGCAGCGCCTCGAAGTAGTCGCCGGCCACCTGTCGCTGCAGGCCATGCGGGTTGGGCTCGCCCTCGGCGGTGTCGCGCCCGACGATGCTGTACGAGCCCGAGGAGTTGCTGTTGCTGAAGGGCAGGTTCGAGGTGAACGCTGCCTGCTCCACGCCGGGCAATGCGCGCAGCCTGGCCAGCGCCTCGTCGATGAAGCGGGCGCGCACGTCGGCCTCGGCATGGCGTGGCGCATCCAGGTCGACGCGCGCGGTCAGCAGCCCACTCGACTCGAAGCCCGGGCTCTGCTCGGACAGCGCCTGGAAGCTGCGCAGCAGCAGGCCCGCACCGATCAGCAGGGTGGTCGCCAGCGCCATCTGCACGACCACCAGCCCCTGCCGCGACAGCGCCGCACGGCGTCCGCCCGCGCCCGAGCGGCCGCCTTCCTTCAGGGTTTCGCCGATGTCCATGCGCAGCAGGCTGAACAACGGCAGCGCGCTTGCCAGGAGCGCGGCCAGCAGGCTGATACCGATGCCGAACAGCACCACCTCGGTATCGAGCCGGATGTCGTAATCGGCAGAGTTGGGCTGGATGCCGAGCGCCGGCATCAGTTCGACCGCAGCGGTGGCGACCGCCAGACCGGCCAGCCCGCCGAACAGGGCCAGCAGCAGGGCCTCGCCCAGCACCTGCAGGGCCAGACGCCCGCGGCCCGCGCCGAGCGCACTGCGCAGGGTCAGCTCCTTGCGGCGTCCGTGCAGCCGGATGAGCATCAGGTTGGCCAGATTGGCGCAGGCGATCAGCAGCACCATGGCAACCGCCGCCTGCAGGATGGCGAGCACCTCACGCGCCTCGCCCACCTGCTGGTCGCGCAGGCTGCGCGCGCCGCCCTTGAAGTTGCCGGCGCGCAGGAACGCGGCGAAGTCGGCGCCCTGCTGGCCTGCCGAGGCCAGACGATCGGCGTTGCGGGCGATGATGGTGTCGATCTCGGCGGCAAGCCCCTCGACGCTGGCGCCGGGCTTCAGGCGCGCGATGCTCGCCGAGTACTCGGTGCCGCGCTCGAGGTCGCTGCGCTGCTGCTCGCTGAAGGCAAAGGGCACCCACAGCTGCACGTTGCGGTTGGGGAAGCCGAAGCCCTGCGGCATCACCCCGAGCACGCGGAAATTTTCGCCGTTCAGACGGATCTCGCGGCCGATCAGCTCAGGGTCGGCGTTGAAGCGGTTGCGCCAGAGGTTCCAGGACAGCACCGCCACCCTGTCGCTGCCCGGTTCGGCATGCGCCTCAGTGAACACCTGCCCCACCGCCGCCTGCGTGCCCAGCGTGCTGAACAGGCTGGGCGTGGCCTTCAGCGCGCTGAGGCGCTCGGGCGTGCCGGCGCTGCTGCTGAGCCCGAAGCTGACGTTGGTGTAGAGCGCCATGTCCTCGATCGAGGGCGCCTGCTCGCGCCGATCCAGATAGTCGGGGATCGAGGTGCCGGCGTAGTCGAGGTTCATGTTCGGGTAGCGGTTGAACACCTCGACCAGACGCTCGCCGTCGGCGTAGGGCAGGGGCCGCAGCAGCAGACCGTGCATCACCGAGAAGATCGCGGTGTTGGCGCCGATCCCCAGGCCGAGCGTGAGCACCGCGATGCCCAGGAACAGCGGTCGCGCCAGCAGGCCGCGAAGGCTGTAGCGCAGGTCCTGCAGCAGGGATCCGATCATGTCGCTCTCCTTTTCATGGGTGCCCTCAGGCGCCGCGCAGGCTTTGCACGGGGTCCGCGCGCACCGCACGCAGGCTGGGAATGAGACAGGCCGCGACACCGGTCGCGCCGAGAACGCAGGCGACCACCAGCAGCACCACCGGCTCGAAGGCGTCGACGCCGAACAGCTGGGCGCTCAAGCTGCGCCCCAGCAGCAGCGCACCGACCACGCCCAAGGCCAGCCCGATCAGCAGCAAGCCCAGGCCCTGGCGCAGCAGCAGGCCGAGCAGGCGCCGCGCATCCGCGCCCAGCGACATGCGGATGCCGAGCTCCTGGCGTCGCTGCTGCACGCCGTAGCTGATCACCCCGTAGAGGCCGATCGCCGCGAGGCTGAGGGCGACGGCGCTGAAGATCGTCATCAGGCGCAGCCGGAAGACGCGCAGCTGGTTCAGATCCTCGGCCAGCGCCGCGAAGGGGCGAATCGCCGACACCGGCATGGCCGGGTCGAGCGTCTGCAGGGCGCGACGCAGCGGCTCGGCCAGAGCCATGGGTTCACCGCGCACGCGGAGCGCCAGGAAGAACTGCTCCTGCACCGCCTGGTGGTGGTGCATGTAGACCTCGGGCGGCGGCTCGCGATCGGCGCCGAAGTGGCGGGTATCGGCGACCACGCCAACGACGGTCTTGGGCCCGCCGAGGAACTCGATCTGGCGGCCGACCGGATTGCCCTCGCCCATGAAGCGCCGGGCGAAGCTGCGGTTGACCAGCACATTGCCCGGCATCTCGCCGGCACGCGCGTCGCTGTCCTGCAGGCCGCGCCCCTGCTCGATCATGAGGCCGACCGCGGCGAAGAAGTCCGGGTTGACGAAGCGCCAGTTGGCGCCGGGCTCCTGACCCTCGACCGGCGCGCTGCCGATCACCCGCACGCTGGAACTGAAGTTGTCGAGCGCCGACAGCGGCAGCGAATCACTGAGGCCGACCGCCTCCACGCCCGGCAGCCCCTTGACCGCAGCCAGCACGGCGTCGAGCTTGGGTGCGATGAACTGGGTGTGGCGACGGTAGGTGTCCTCCCAGCCCTCGCCGTCGGGGCCGGGCGGCACGCTCAGCACCAGACTGGCGGTGAGCACGCCCTCGGCCTGCACGCCGGTATCGACATCGCCCAGACGACGCAGGCTTTCGATCATCAGGCCGGCGCCGGCGAGCAAGGTGAGCGCCAGCGCCACTTCCGCAACCACCAGAAGACGCCGCGCGCGGCCGCCGTGGCGCGCGGCCGCGGGTCCGCGCCCGGCCTCGCCCAGGCTGCCCGCAGGCGCGACGCTGGCGGCGCGGCGCGCCGGCAGCAGGGCGAACAGCAGCAGCGTGCCGAGGCTCAGCGCAAGGCTCGCAGACAGCACGCGCAGATCCACGCTGACCTCGACCTGGGCCGGCAGCAGGTCCGGCGCGCCGGCCAGCAGCAGAGGCACACCCGCAGCGGCGATCAGCGCGCCGCCGAGCGCACCGAGCACACCGATCAGCAGCGCTTCGACCAGCGCGGCACGCAGCAGGCGGCCGCGCGCCGCGCCCAGCGCCGCGCGCACCGCGTACTCGGCACTGCGCTGCGTGGCGCGCGCCAGCAGCAGGTTGGCGAGATTGGCGCAGGCGATCAGCAGCACCAGCAGCGAGGCCACGAACAGGCTCCAGAGCGGGTCCTGCAGGTGTGCGCCAAGGCCGTCGCGCAGCGGCTGCAGTCGCGTGTCGAGTTTGGCGTGCTCACTCGGATACGCCTCGGCCAGACGCGCGTTGACCGCATCGAGCGCGGCCTGAGCCTGCACGGGCGTGACGCCTTCGGCGTAGCGCCCCAGCAGGCGCAGGTAGCTGGTGCCACGCTCGGCCCCGCTCAGCGGCAGATGCGTGGGCAGGTAGAGCTCGGCGCCCTCGGGCAGGCGCAAAGCCTCAGGCGCCACGCCGATCACGGTCCAGGCCTCGCCGTTCAACTCGACGCGCTCACCGATCACATCGCTGCGCCCCGCGAAGCGCTGCTGCCACAGGGCATGCGAGAGCACGACGACCTTTTCGCCGCTGTCTTCCTCGGCCTGACCGAACCAGCGGCCGAGCAGCGGCGACAGGCCCAGCACCGTCCAGAACTCGGGGCTGACCCGATAGCTGGTGCGACGCTCGGCGGCATCGCCGACGCGCAGGGTGCTGATGCCTCCGCTGGTCGCCGCCAGCGCCTCGAACTGCCCGCGCGTGGCCTCGCGCCAGTCGAAATACAGCGGCCGCGAGACCGGGCCGCCATAGTTTTCCTGCACGCGCAGTACCTCGACGATGCGTTCGGCTTGCGGATACGGCAGGGGCTTCAGCAGCACGCCGTAGACCACGCTGGAGACCGCAGTGACCGCACCCACGCCGAGCGCCAGGGTGAGTACGGCGGTGAACAGAAAGCCGGGCTGGCGCAGCAGGCTGCGCAAGCTCTGGCGGATCTCGCTCAGCAGGGTCATGGCTGGGCCTCCCGGCGGGTTGAATAAGTGCGTCCTTGCATGTCGCCTCCTTGAACTCTTCTTGCTGCGCTCGCCGATCAGTCGCTGCGCAGCGCATTCGCTGGCGCGAGCCGGAGCGTTGCGCGCAGGGGGATCAGCGCCGCCATCAGCGACAGCAACAACACCGCCAGCAAGGCGCCGCCGATGCTCTGCGCCACCACCCCATCACCGCCGTAGAGCAGGTGCGCGATGCCGCGCGCCAGCGCCCAGGCGCCGAGCGCGCCCGCCGCAAGCCCCAGCGCCGTGAGTTTCAGGTTGCCGCCGAGCAGCAGCTGAGCGTTCTGGCCGGCGCGCGCGCCCAGCGCCAGTCGAACCGCCAGCTCGCGCTCGCGCTGCTGGCGCAGGTGTTCGAGCAGGGCGTACAGGCCGAGCGCGGCGAGGCTCAGCGCCAGCCCGGCGAAGCCGCCCAGCAGGGCCGAAACCAGGCGCTCGTTCGCCAGCGCCGCGGCCTGCAGGTCGGACAGCGGACGCAGGCGCTGCAGCACCGCATCGCCGGGCACCTGCCTCAGGGCCGCGCGCAGGGCGGGCTCAAGGGCAGCGGCCTCCGCGCCCTTGACCAGCAGACGCGCGCCGAACCAGCGGTTCACCGCTGCCTGCAGGCCTGGATCCATCTGTGCCTGCGCCAGCAGCACGGTCGGCAGCGCGGCCTCGCGCAGGCTCTGCTCGCGCAGGTCGGCGCTGATCCCGACCACTTCGTACTCGACGCCGCCCATGTCGAGCCGCGCACCGATCTCGCCGCCGCGTGGCAGGAAGGCCTCGGCATAGCTGCGGTTGACGATCGCCACCTTGGGGGTGTCGGCGGCATCGCCGCGGCTGAAATCGCGCCCGGCCATCAGCTGCGCGCCCAGCGCATCCAGATACCCCGGGGAGACGATACGCAGCTCCACGCTGGCGCCGGCCTCGCCGGCCGGCGTGCCGCGGGCGATGACGAAATTGTTCAGACCCCGACTCAAGGGCGGACTGCTGGTGCTGGCAACCGCCTGCACGCCCGGCACGCTGGACAGGGCCTCGGCCAGCCCGTCGAGATAGCGCGCAGTGCGCTCGGCTGCGGTCGAGGGGTTTCCGAACTCGGCCTCGGGCAGCACCAGCTCCACCACGTGCACGCCGTCGACGCTGAAGCCGGCATCTTCGCCCAGCAGCCGATCCAGGCTGCCGATCGCCATCAGGCAGCCGGCCAGCAGCACGGCCGACAGCGCCACCTGCGCGCTGACCAGCAGCGGCTGCAGGCCCAGACGCCGACTGCCGCGGCCCTGCCCGCGCAGGGCCTGCGCGCTGATGCGCTCCCCCAACATCGCGATCAGCAGGCTCAGGCCGAGCATCAGCAGGGCGCTGAGACCCATCCAGACAAAGCTGGCGAAGTCGAGCCCAAGGCCAGCCACGCGGGGCAGGTCCACCGGCAGCCAGGCCAACAGCTGCGGCAACAGCCAGTACGCCCCCGCGACGCCAAACGCGAAGCCCAGAGCGAGCTGCAGCGCGGATTCGGCGACGGGCGGCAACCACAGCATCCAGCGCTGCGCACCGAGTGCGCCGCGAACCGCCGACTCGGCACGACGCGCCAGCAGGCCGGCGATCTGCAGATTGGCCAGATTGAAGGCGGCCATCAGCGCCAGCAGCGCCACCGCCGCGGCCAGCGGCAGCAGCAGGTCGCCGGCTTCACCCACCACCGCGGCCTTGAGATCGGTCAGCCGCATGCGCGGCGCGACGCCTGGGCTGGAGGCCCCGCCAAAGCCGGCGATCGCGTCGGCCGCGCGGGCGTCGAGCAGGGCCTGGGTCGAATCGAGATCGGCGCCGGCCTTGAGTCGCGCAATCACGCTGACGTTGTGGCCCTGCGCGCCGGCGCCACCCGCCTGCCAGGGCAGGACCAGATCCACCGGCGGGTCGAAACTGAAGCTCGCCGGCAGCACGCCCAGGACCTCATGCGGCACGCCTTCGATATCGATGCGGCTCGGCGCGAAGGCATCGACCGCACCGAAGTGCCGCTGCCAGAGCGCCTGCGACACCAGCGCCTGCGGTAGGCCCGCCGCGTTCTCCTGCGCGCTGGGCGCGCGACCGCGCTGCGGCGCCACGCCGAGCGTTGCCAGAAAGCCCGCATCGGCACGCACCGCCGGCGCTGTGTGCGCCGCTTCGCCGCGGCCGATGGCCACCTGCATGCCGGCCTCGCTGTACAGGCTCTGGGCCGCGAACAGGACGTCCTGTCCGCGCAGGAACAGGGCCGCGGCTTCGTTGAGGTTCATCGGGTTGCGCTGATCGGGGTGGCTCTGCCACCCGACCTGGACCAGCTGCTCGGGCTGCGCGTAGGGCAAGGGACGCAGCAGCACGCCCTGGACGAGGCTCAGCACCAGGCCCAGGCCCAGCGTCGTCAAGGCGATCACGGCCACCGAGGGCAGCGCCGCCAGCGGACGCCGCAGCATGCGCCGCGCGGCCAGCCCGAAGGCGCCGGGCAGCTGTCGCAGCATCTCCGCCAGCACCGATGCCATGGCCTCAGGCCCTCGCAGTGCGCGAGCGCTGGATCTGCGCATCGAGGCGGTCCTCTTCTTCGCGACGCAGGCGATGCAGGGTGTCCTCGTCGACGATGCGGCCGTCGAACATGCAGATCTTGCGCTGGGCAAAGTCGGCATAGCGGGCGTCGTGGGTGACCATGCAGATGGTCGAGCCCGACTGGTGCAGCTCGTCCAGCAGGGCCATCACCGCCTCGCCGTTCTTGCTGTCGAGGTTGCCGGTGGGCTCGTCGGCGAGCAGCAGCGAGGGCTGGCCGACCAGCGCACGCGCGACCGCCACGCGCTGCTGCTGACCCCCCGACAGCTGGGCCGGATAGTGCTTCAGGCGATGCGCCATGCCGACGCGTTCGAGCGCATGTTGCACGCGGTCGCGGCGCTCGGCCTTGGACACGCCGTCGCGGTAGGTCAGCGGCAGCTCGACGTTCTCGAACACCGACAGGTCACCGATCAGGTTGAAGGCCTGGAAGATGAAGCCGATTTCCTTGTTGCGGATGCGCGCGCGCTCGGATGCGCTGATGTCCTGCACCGGCACACCGTTCAGGTCGTACACCCCCGAGGTCGGCGTATCCAGCAGGCCCAGAATCGACAGCAGGGTCGACTTGCCGCAGCCCGAAGGCCCGGAAATCGAGACGTATTCGCCGCGCTGGATGTTGAAGTGCACGCCCGACAGCGCGTGGGTCTCGACTTCGTCCGTGTAGAAGACCTTGGCGATGTCTTCGAGCTTGAGCAGGGCCGTTTGGGTGGTCATTGCTGGGCTTCCGTATTTGGTGTGTCGATGTGTGGTGGTGGTCGCTTGGCCTGCTGGCCCTGCTCAAGCCGGGATTAGGGATTGGGGATTCGGGATTCGTTGAAGAGCCCGGACCGCCATGCGCTTCTTGAACCCCAACTCTGCAGCCCTCGCTCCTCGCCTCAGTCTCAACGCTGCGCGCTCTTGCGAATCCCAAATCCCGAATCCCGGCTCCCAGCGATCAATCGATCCGCAAACGCTCATACCCATCCCACTGCGAGGTGTCCGACAGGATGATGCGGTCGCCGGGGTTCAGGCCCTGGGCGATTTCGATCTGGTTGACCGAGGCGCGCCCCAGGCGCACCGGGATGCGGTGGGCCTGGTCGTCCTCGTCGATGCGGAACAGACGCACTTCGCTCTCGGGCTGGCCGTAGGCGGGGCGACCCACGTGCAGCACGTTGGTGAGGCGCTCGATTTCGATGGTGCCGTCGACGCTCAGGTCCGGACGCGCGCTGTCGGGCAGGGCCTCGGTGAAGTCGACTTCGACCAGCACGGTGCCGTTCTGCACGGCCGGGTCGATACGCACCACGGTGCCTGCGACCACGCCGTTGCGCGTGTCCACGCGAACGCTCTGGCCGTGCACGATGTCCTTGACCTGGGTTTCGCTGATTCGCAGCTCGGCCATCAATGCGCCGGGCTTGGCGACGCGGGCCAGATTGGTACCGGCGACCACCTGCTGGCCCTCCTGCACCGGCACCTGCTGCAGCACGCCGGCGATACCGGCGCGCACCTGCAGGCCCTCGGCCTGGCGGCGACGAAGATCAGCGACGTTCTTCAGCTGGTTGATGCGCGCGCGCTCGGCGGCGAGCTGGGCGCGGATGGTCTGCTCGAACTTGGCGATGCGCTCGACTTCGATCTCGGTGCGCAGCTTGAGCTGCTCGGCCGCGAGCTCGCTGCGCCGGGCCTGGATGCGCGAGATGATGCCGCGGCCAGCCAGCTCGGTTTCCGCTTCGGCGGTGAGTCGCGCGCCCTCGTAGTCGGCGCGGATGCCGGCCAGCGCGGCGCGCTGATCGAGCAGCTGGCTTTCCAGCCCGACCTGGCGCGCGGTGAAATCGGCCTCGGCGGCCGTCAGGGCTGACTCGGCGGCCAGCTGCTGATCGATCACTTCGGGGTTGGACAGTTCAAGGATGACCGTATCGGCCTCGACCTGTGCGCCCGGCCGCACCACGATGCGCTCGACCCGCGCATTGCTTTCAGCCGCGATCCAGCGGATCTCGCGCGGCACCAGCACGCCGGGGCCGCGCACTTCGCGCAACATGTCGCCCTGCTTCACCGTGTCGATCCACAGGCTGGCCTCGGCCACGCTGGGCGCTGCGGGGTCAAGTCGGCTGACAAATCCGACCAGGGCGACAAGGGCGATGATTCCACCGGCCACATAGGCGATGCGGCGACGGCGGGCCTTCTGCTTGAGATCGATGCGCTGGATGTCCATGCCCAGGACCTAGCACGCCGTATGCCAAGTCGATTTGCATCGCCAAATCAATCAGATGCGCCGCATAGAAGGGCGCTGTGTCCGTTTTCGAACAGCCTCCCCAAGAATGACCTGCCCGCTTCTGGACGCTCGGACGAATCCCATCACCCGCCAGACGTGCACGTCCAACAGGGGACAGCCGCGGAGGGCTGCCCCCTGGGCCCTGGCCAGGACTCCGGAACAGGCCAGGCGGTCGGCACGAGCACAGGAACACACCTCCCCAGCCCCGGGAAGAGGCCGCCGCGGCGCGATAGACCAAACCCCTGGGCTGCGGCGACGCCTCGTGGCAGCCGCCGCCTACTCGCGCTGGAAGCGCCAGTTCACCGTCAGCCGTGCCGGCTGCCCGCTGATCTGGTCGACGATCTCGTAGCTGCGGCTGCCGCGCGCGCTGCGGCAGCCGTCGCCGCAGGCGTGGGTGATGTCGAGATCGAGCCGCTGGTCGGTCAGGAATCGATGCGCCTCGCGTTCGCCGCTGAAACTGCCGGGCTTGTCGGACGTGACCGACTCCTGCACGGCCACGGGATAGGGCAGAGGCAGGGCGAAGCGCAGCGAACCCCCTTCGAGGTCGACCTCCACGACCGAGCCGCCCGGCGGGTTGGCCTTGCCCTCAAGGGTGATCTCTCCGGACTGACGCAGCGTGACCTGGCGGTGACAGCTTGCCGCCGGACGACCCGCGCAGATCGGATCGCGGTCGGCTTCCTTCAGGAATTCATCGATCTCGAAACGGCCACTCACCGTGAGCGGCTCGAACACCTGGTAGCGGTCTGCGGGCGCTCGACTGGCGACGGCGACATCGGCGCGGGCACCGCGCACCGCCGCGGAGTTCATGTCGATCCCTTCGGCCATCTTCATGGTCTCGCGCATCAGGCAGGCCTCGTCCTCGCCGCAGCGCTCCGCGATCTTCATCGCATCGTCCATCATCGGCGCCATGTTCTGTGCCGCCCGCATCGCGGCGGCATTGCGCTGGCCCTCGGCCGCCTGCTGCCCTGCGGCCATGCCATGCAGGGCGGCAAAGCCCGACGCCGCGCGCGCCTGCATGCGTACGGTCAGCGCATAGCGGTCGGCGACCCGCCATTCCCGCGCGAGCACGCCATCGCGACTGTTCCAGGTTCCGGCACCGTTGATTTCATACTCGGCGGTAAGGCTGGCAGCGGACCCGGGCACGGATGGCCCCGCGGTGCAGGCCAGCGGCGTGATGCACAGGGCCAGCGCACGCCGGAAGAATGAACGCTTGCAGTTCATCGAAGGCTTCCTCATTGGAGAGCGGGCGAAGAAGTTCTCCACAGGCGCCTGCCCTTTCCCGCGCGCCGGTGGCGGCGCGACCCTTCGATTCGCAGGCCGCGTCATCCAGCTCGACGAGAAACCGTGCAGAGATGAGTCACGTGCTCTCGCGATGTCTACTCGCGAGATTCGTTCGCCTGTCTTGAGAAAGACAGTGGGTCAGTCGCGGTCATAGAAAAACCAGGCGCAGCGCATTCACCCGCGCGCTTGGAAGACGTCTAACGCCGAACGCAGCCTGTGCGCCTGGAGGCTTGCTCTGCGGATCACTCCGCCTGCAGCCTCCGATACAGCGCCGCACCGCGCTGCTGCAGGCCCAGGACCAGGGCGCAGATCAGAACGCCGAGCAGCAGCAATGCCAGCACGGGCAGGCCGATGTCGAGGGCGCTGCCGGTGCCGATCGCGGCCAGCGCGGGGATGCTGCGCGTCGCTGCCAGCGCCACCAGGCCACCCAGCACCGCGCCGAACCCCAGCGCCAGCAGCAGGCCGCGGAAGGCATGTATCGCCAGGTTCAGTGGGCGCGCTCCGAGACAGGCGCGCACCGCCAGGGCATGGCTGCGGGCGCGGGCTTCCACCACCACCATCGACACCAGAGCCAATAGCGCGATCAGCAGGGTGACACCCGCTGTTGTTGTGGCGAACAGCAGACGTGCGCGGTAGCGCGCCTGCGCGCGCTCGGCCAGCGCCGGCAGATGCTGCGGCTCTTCCAGCTTGAAGCGCAGCGCGGAGACAGTGAAAGGTTCGGAGAATGCGCGTTCGACATCGGCAGTCCCAACCCCGCCGCGCATCAGCACATGGAAGCTCGGCACCATCGAGCCCATGCGCTGGTAGACCGTGCCCAGCGGGCTGGCCAGCTCCATGTTGTAGGGCATGGCCTCGACGATGCCGACGATCTCGTAATCCATCGAGGAGGCATCGCGCAGCAGTTCACCCAGCACGCTGGGCTTGCCGAGACGTCGCGCCAGATCGGCCGCAGCTCGCTGGTCCAGCAGCACCTCCAGCGCATAGCCGGAGTCCGGCAGCATTCGCCCGGCCACCAATTTCAGGCCCATCGCCTCCAGCGCATCGCCCTCAATCTGGTTCAGCCGCAGACGCAAGGTAGTGTCGGGCGAGTTGGGCAGGGTGTAGCTGTTCAGCGGCCCCTCGCCCTCTGCGAACGGCCGCAGGGTGCCGAAGCCCACGCGCTCGATTTGCGGCATACGCTCGCGCAGCTGTTCGGCCAGCAGCGCGCGCTCGGCGCTGTCGGCAAAGCCGAAGTCACCCTTGGAATCGGTGGCCTTGGCCTGCGCTGTCCAGGTGCTGTCGCTGTCCATGCCCGCCAGCTCGCCTTGGCGCGCCATCGAGGTCGACAGCGCCCAGTAGCCGAGCAGCAGGGCCGCGCAACTGGCCACGGCCATCGCCACGGTCAGGCCGCGGAACACGCCGCGCAGCACGGGGCTGGTTTCGCGCAGGGCCGGCGCGCCGAAGCGCAGGCCCGCGGCGCGCTCCACCAGATTCGCCACCGCCAGAACAACCAGAAGGGCGAGGCCGCCGCTCAGTAACCATGCCCGCCAAGCAAAGCCGGCGTCGGACTTGGCGGCGTCCTTCAGCAGCAGATGCACGGCCGAGTCCGAAGCCAGCAGGCTGACGAACAGCGGCTCGAAGGCCGCCGCCAGCACCAAGGCTGGAATCAGTCCCACCAGCACATAGCCCAGTCGCAGCATCAAATGCTTGTGCCGCGGCAGACCCAGGCTGAGCAGGGTCCACTCCTCGCGCGCCCGCGACACCCGCATCAGCGCCGCCCACACCGCCAGATTCAGCACCGCCGCGCAAAGCGCAACGAGCGCGATCGCCTGATAGGCATCAAGGCTGGCATCGGCAAGGTTGCGCCATTGGGTCTGGTTGGTGATACCGGGGATGATGCGCAGGCTGTCGAAGGGCGGGTCGATCGACAGCCCCTCGGGCTCGCTGATCGCGGTCTGCAGGCGGGTGCGGAACTCGGCCTCACGGCCTGCCGTGGGCAGGGCGACGGACCAGAAGAAGGGCGTGTAGTCCAGATGTCGACGCGCGTCTTCGTCGTAGAGGATGCCGGGCGCGTGCCACCAGTCGATCCAGACGTCGGTGTAGTGATCGAACAGGCCTGTAAAGCGTTGCGCCACGCCTACCACGCGCAGGCGACGACCCTTGATCTCGATGTAGTCCGGGGTCTGCTGCAGTCGACGCTCGGCGAGGAAGCGCTGCGACACCACCGCAGTGCTGTGGTCCAAAACGCGCTGGTCTGCAGGCCAACCATGGACCTCGACACCCAGAGATTCGAAGAAGCGCGGGGACACCAGATCCACGTGCAGGGTCTCGACCTCGCCACCGACTCGGCCATGAACTGCGCGAGTACCGGATGCGCCGATCAGTGTTCCGCTGCCCTGCAGCCGTTCCTCAAGCGTTCGGATCGTCAACTGCGAGAGGAACATCTCGAAGTCAAGTGCTGCGGAGTAAGTGAAGACGCTGACCGGTTGGCCGTACAAGCGGGTACCACTCAATTCCCCGCTGCCGACGACGACAGACATACGTTGCACCGAGAGGACGGCGGCTAAAGCGAGGGCGAGACCCAACACGGACAGCGCGAAGCTCGTTGCGCGACTGCGAACTGACCTGATCAAGTACAACAGCGGGCTCCTTGAGACGATAGCGATGTCACATCAGTGCATCACGCCACACACGCACAAGGTTGCTGCTGATCCGAGCGCAAAGCTCACTCTTCGCCCTCAGCCGCAGGCTTTGGCATACGGAACCGCTCCGTGTCTCGGAACAGCACCGGCGTTGGGGGCACTCCCTCAACAGGCCGATATCTCCAGAACATAGCCATTGCCATAAACGGGCGCGGATCGACGTCGGGTGGCTCGATCGAGAGAAGCTTGTAGCCGCTAGGCGTCCCTTCCCCGTCAATGACGAACTCGTGCTCGATCACGATTTCCCCGTGCTTGCGAATCAGCTGCGCTGTCTCGATCGCAAGAGGCGGAGCGGTAGGCGCCATTCGCTCGGTTGCTACCCGCCACAGTCGATCAAACTCGGTTCGGTCCACGGTCGGAAGTTCCGCCGCGCTCAAGGGAGGCGCAACGAGCAACGCGAGAATAAGCGTGAGTGACAGGCGCACGGGATCTCCGCAAGGGGAAAGAGGTCATTGAGAAGCGCTCCCCGGCGCGCCTACATGGCGACGGGGAGCGCCCCTTGGTGCTTACGGAATCTGGCAGCGGATGCTGTTGTGATAGATGATGTAGGAGCCGTTGGGACCAAACACAATTCGGTCGCGACCAAAGCAGCCGCCCTCCGTCCAACCAGCAGGAAGCGCGCTTGCCTGAGTTGTGGCGACGAGGGACGCCACGCCGACCACGAGAGCCACGACAAGGCTCGCAATATTAGCTTTCATATTGTCAATCTTCTGAACGTCGCCAATCGCGACGACTGCGAACACTACTGGCCACCCCCCCCTGCCCGTCAAGCAGTTGACGCAAGGGTCTGTCAACTTTCTGCCGGGCAAGCCGATTGGTGAAGTTGTCAACCTGTCAGATCTGACAGGCTCACCAATAACCCGCCCTACCCCTTCCGCATAAACACCGCAAACTCCAGCGTCGCAATCGCGCCCTGCCGATCCGTGCGCGGCGCCAGGCTGACCTTCCACTCGTAGAGCTCGCAGAGGCGCCGCACGATGGCGAGGCCAATACCGCCGCCCTTGCTGCCTTCCGAACTGCTGCCGCGATAACCGCGTTCGAACAGCCGGGCGGCTTCTTCCTCGGGTATGCCGGGGCCGGTGTCGCGCACTTCCACGCGATCACCCAGCACGCTGATGCGGATCTCGCCTTCGCGGGTGTACTTGAAGGCGTTGACGATGAGGTTGCCCAAGGCCACCGCGAGGATCGCCTCGGGCGCGTCGACCAGCACGCCCTGCTGGCCTTCGACGATGACCTCGATGGGTTTCGAGCCGATGTTGACGCGGTTGGCTTCGGCCAGCTGTTCGGCCAAGCGGCGCAGGTCCGTGGCGCCGCTGCCGCGCTCGCCGCGCGAGAGCATCAAGAGCGCGGTGATGAGGTCGGTGCACTGCTGCACCGCGCGCTCGATGCGCTGCAGGCGCTGGCGGGTCTTGTCGTTCAGGTCGGGCTGAGACTGGATCAGCTCGACCGCGCCGCGGATGACCGCCAGCGGCGTGCGCAGCTCGTGGCTGACGTCGGCGTTGAACTCGCGGTCGCGGGTCACCCGCTCGGTCAGCTGATCGGCGTAGTCATCGAGCGCGCTGGCCAGCTGGCCAACCTCGTCATCCGGAAAGTGCGGAGCGAGCTTCTCGGGCGCGCTGCGGCTGCTGTAGCCCTCGACGCGGCGCGCCAGCTCAGCCACCGGCTGCATCACGCGGCGCGAGGACCACAGGCCGATCAGGCCGGCAAGCGCCGAGAACAGGGCCACCGCAGCGATCAGGGTGGTGATCAGCTGACGCTGGCCGAGCGCCTCCTTGGAGTAGTCGTAGCGCAGGAAGCCGACCAGGTCGGAGGCGCGATGCACCGCCAACTTGTACTCGGTGGGTTCGCCGTCGGGCCCCGCTTCGACCACCTGGTGCACGCCCTCGGGCAGCTCGCGCCAGCGAAAGGGCACGCTCTCCTGGCGGTTGCTGCGAACGATGAACAGCTCGATCTGGCGCGAGAACTGGAATTGCGCATCCGGCGCCGGGTTCAGGCGCTTGAAATCGACGAAGTTCTGCGCCTCCTGGGCCAGCCAGTTGTCGACCAGCTGGTTCTCAAGGCGCGTGCGCAGGCCGATCGTGGCCACGGCGAACAGAGCCGTGAGCCCGCTGCCAAGAATGAGGAAGGAGATGATGATCCGGCTTCTAAGCCGGCGTCTGAACTGCTTCGGTGTCGGCAAGGCGATATCCGATCCCGTGGCGGGTGTGGATCAGCGGGCGGTCGAAGGGCTTGTCGAGCGCCGCTCGCAGGCCATGGATGTGCACGCGCAGGGAATCGCTGTCGGGCAGTTCTTCGCCCCAGACGCGGGTCTCCAGCTCCTGCCGGGTCACCACCGAGGGGCTGGCCTCCATCAGGCACTGCAGGATCTTGAGCGCGGTGGGGTTCAGGTTGATCGACTTGCCGGCGCGGGTGATTTCGAGCGTATCGAGGTTGTAGCGCAGGTCGGCCACTTCCAGCACGCGCGGCTGTTGGCCCTTGCCGCGGCGCGCCAGCACGGTCAGCCGGGCCTCGACCTCCTGCAGGGCGAAGGGCTTGACCAGGTAGTCATCGGCGCCGACGTCGAAGCCGGCGAGCTTCTGCTCCAGCGCGTCGCGGGCGGTGAGCATGAGCACAGGCGTCTGCCGGCGCGCGTCCTGGCGCAGCTTGCGGCAGACCTCAAGCCCGTCCATGCCGGGCAGATTGAGATCGAGCACGATGGCGTCGAACTCGTTGACCACGGCCAGATGCAGGCCGGTCACGCCATCGGCGGCGAAGTCGACGATGTGGCCGCGGTCTTCCAGGTAGTCGCCGAGGTTGGCGGCGATGTCGGTGTTGTCTTCGATGACCAGGATGCGCATGGGGTCCGCTGTGTGGTGGGGCGCAGGTGCGCGGGCTGGCGCGGTGGCGTGAACGGCGCCGCTCGGCAAGGTTAACGGTTAACGCGACCCGGGTGGACAGCCCTGCGCACGCTTCGTTCACCTGCGGCCCTGCCGATACACTCGGCGCATGATCACGAGCTGGCCGACCACGCTGAGCCCTGCTGCGCTGCGCGCGCTGCGGGAGTCCCTGCCTGCTTCGGCCCTGCTGCTGGAGACGGCCGATCGCATCGCCTACAGCGCCGACAACAGCAAGCGCCAGGCCTTGCCGCTGGCGGTGGCCCTGCCGGAAACCGCGGACCAGGTCGCCGCCCTCGTGACTGCATGCGCCGAGCACGGCCTGCCGATCACCGCGCGCGGCCGTGGCACCAACACCACCGGCGCCAGCGTACCGATCGCCGGCGGCGTGGCCCTGAGCTTCGAGCGCATGCGCCGCATCGTCGAGATCAACACCGCCGACCGCTATGCCGTAGTCGAGCCCGGCGTCCTCAACGGCGACCTGCAGGCGGCCCTGTCGCCGCTGGGCTTCTTCTGGCCGCCAGACCCGACCTCGGCGCCCTACTCCACCATTGGCGGCAACTTGGCGTGCAATGCTGGCGGGCCGCGCGCGGTGAAGTACGGTGCCTGCCGCGACAATGTGCTGGCCCTGCGCGCGGTCGATGGCTCGGGCTGCGCCTTCCGCTGCGGCGCGCCGACCAGCAAGGGCGCGGTGGGCTTCGACCTGAGCCGCCTGTTGATCGGCTCGGAGGGAACACTGGCCCTGATCACCGAGGCCACACTGAAGCTCACGCCGCTGCCGCCGCTGCGTCGCGGCCTTCGCTTGATCTACGCCGACATCGTCGCCGCGGCGCAGGCGGTGGCGCGGATCATGGCCCAGCCGGTGACGCCCTGCGCGCTGGAGTTCATGGACGGCGAGGCGCTGGCCCTGGTGCGCTCTCGCGGCCTCGGCCTGCCGCCCGGCGAGGCCCTGCTGCTGGTCGAGGTCGATGGCGATGCGGAAGGCATAGAGCGCGCGGCGACCGCTGTGGCGCGTGCCGCGGAAGGCCACGGCCTGAATGATCTGCAGGTCGCGCGCGATGCCGCCGACAGCGAGGCCCTGTGGGCGGCACGCAAGGCGCTGTCGCCGGCCCTGCGTTCGCTGGCGCCCAAGAAGATCAACGAGGACGTGGTGGTGCCGGTCTCGCGCCTGCCCGAGCTGATCGAGGGTGTGCGCGCGCTGGCGCAGAAGCACGGCATCCGCATCGTCAACTTCGGCCACGCCGGCAACGGCAACATCCACGTCAATCTGATGTACGACCCCGCCGAGCCCGGCCGCGATGCCGCCGCCGAGGCCTGCCTCGAAGCCCTGTTCGGGCTGGTGATCGCGCTCGACGGCACGCTCTCAGGCGAGCACGGCATCGGTCTGGCCAAGCGGCCCTTCATGCGCGCCGCGGTGGATGCACGCACGCTGGAGCTGATGACCGCGGTCAAGCGCGCCTTCGACCCCAAGGGTCTGCTCAATCCGGGCAAACTGCTGCCCGACTTCGACTGAGGATGGGCGCGAACGGATGAGCGAACTCGATGCCCTGCTGGCGCGCATCCGCGCCTGCCGCCTGTGCGAAGCGCAGCTGCCGCTGGGTCCGAATCCGGTGCTGCGCGCGCAGGCCAGCGCGCGCCTGCTGATCGTCGGCCAGGCGCCGGGGACCAAGGTGCATGAATCCTCCATCCCCTGGAATGACGCCTCCGGCATCCGCCTGCGCCACTGGCTGGGCCTCGATCGCGAGCAGTTCTATGACGGCCGCCGTATTGCCATCGTGCCGATGGGCTTCTGTTATCCGGGCAAGGGCACGGCCGGCGATCTGCCGCCGCGGCCGGAGTGCGCGCCGACCTGGCATCCGCAGTTGCTGCCGCTGCTGCCCAACCTCCGCCTCACCCTGCTGATCGGCCACTACGCGCAAGCCGGATTTCTCGGCGCCGCGCGCGGCCGCACCCTCACCGACACCGTGCGCGAGCATGCGCGCTACCAGCCGCGCTACTTCCCGCTGCCGCATCCCAGCCCGAGGAATCAGCTGTGGGTGGCCAGCAATCCCTGGTTCGATGCCGAGGTCGTGCCCGCACTGCGGCGCGCTGTGGTCGAGTCACTTGCGGACTGACGCGCATTCACAATGTGCACGGACTCACACGAAAGCCACCAAGCGCGAGTTTCATCACGCTTTACCCGGAGGATCGGGGACGAATGGGTTGATTGCGCGTTTGCAGATTGACACATCACGGCAGCTCGACATAGGTTCCGGTTCGCGATCGCGGGGCATGACGCCCGGCACAGTCTCCGGGGGGAGGCTGGCGCCAACTCACATGGACACGTCGACCCCGTGCTGAGCGCCGGTACCAGAGAGCATCCGCTCCTGCCGGTCCTATCCGCTGCACTCAACGGGGAGTCACACCAGATGAAGAAGCTTTGTTTCGCCGTGGCCGTGGCCATGGCGCTGCCGGGTCTTGCCGCCGCCTCCGAGCTGCGTCGCGCCAGCAAGCCTGTCGATGGCCAGTACATCGTCGTTCTCAAGGAAGACCTGGTCCGCTTTGCGGGCGAAACCTCCTCGCGCCGTCCCGACGTGAGCTCCTTGGCCGTCGACATGGCCTCGCGCTTCGGCCTACAGGTCGACATGGCCTACTCGCACGTGCTGCCGGGCTTCGTGGTCCGCGCCAGCGAGAAGCAGATCGCCGAGCTGCTGGGCGACGCCCGCGTGGCCTATGTCGAGCAGGACGGTTACGTCAGCACCTCGGCGGTGCAGACCGGCGCCACCTGGGGCATCGATCGCGTCGACCAGCGCAACTTGCCGCTGTCGGGCAGCTACGAGTACCTGACCACCGCCAGCAACGTCCACACCTACATCGTCGACACCGGCGTGCTGGGCAGCCACGTGCAGTTCAGCGGCCGCATGGGCAACGGCTACACCGCGATCAGCGACGGCCGCGGCACCGAAGACTGCAACGGCCACGGCACCCATGTCGCCGGCACCGTCGCCGGCACCACCCACGGCATCGCCAAGGGCGCCATCATCCATCCGGTGCGCGTGCTGGGCTGCAACGGCTCGGGCACCAACTCAGGCGTGATCGCCGGCATGGACTGGGTGGCGGCGAACCACATCAAGCCCGCCGTGGCCAACATGAGCTTGGGCGGCGGCGCCTCGACCGCCACCGATGACGCCGTGACCCGCATGCACAATGCCGGCGTCACCGTGGTCGTGGCGGCCGGCAACGACAACTCGAACGCCTGCAATTACTCGCCGGCGCGCGCGCCGGTGGCGATCACCGTCGGCTCCACCACCAATACCGACGCACGCTCGAGCTTCTCGAACTTCGGCACCTGCCTCGACATCTTCGCGCCGGGCTCGAACATCCTGTCGGCCTGGTACACCGGCACCAGTGCGACCAACACCATCAGCGGCACCTCGATGGCCTCGCCCCACGTGGCCGGCGCCGCCGCCCTGTACCTGGCCAACAACCCGAGCGCCACGCCGTCCCAGGTGGCCACCGCGCTGATCAACAACAGCACGCCGAACAAGGTCACCAGCGCCGGCACCGGCTCGCCGAACCGCCTGCTGTACTCGATCTTCGGCGGCGGTACTCCGCCGGCCGACAATCCGCCGACCGCCAGCTTCACCTTCAGCTGCTCGGGCCTGACCTGCTCGTTCAACGGCAGCGGCTCGACCGATGACAACGGCATCAGCAGCTACAGCTGGACCTTCGGCGACGGCGCCACCGCCACCGGCTCCACCGCCAGCCGCACCTATGCCGCAGCCGGCACCTACACCGCCACGCTGACCGTGCGCGACACCGCCAACCAGGCCAACAGCACCAGCCGCACGGTCACCGTCAGCACCGGCCCGACCGCGCCCTGCACCAGCTGCGAAGCCTACAGCGGCACGCTCTCGGGTTCGGGCGCCCAGGCCTTCATCCCGGGCGGCAGCTACTACTACAGCTCGGCGAGTGGCACCCACCGCGGCTGGCTGCGCGGCCCGGCCTCCGGCGCCGACTTCGATCTGGCGCTGCAGAAGTGGAACGGCAGCAGCTGGTCGAACGTCCGCACCGGCACCAGCTCGAGCTCCAACGAAGACGTGACCTACAGCGGCACGGCGGGCTACTACCGCTGGCGCGTGTACTCCTACAGCGGTTCGGGCAGCTACAACTTCTGGATGCAGCGCCCGTAAGAGCTCGACGGAGTGATTGATGAGCGAAAGGCCGGCGGGGCAACCCGCCGGCCTTTTCGTTGGAGGTGCCGGAGTGAGGGCTCTGCACCCTGCGCCGCGAAGCATGGAGTCCGTTCGAAGCGCGACGCGTCAGCTGCGCCGCACGCCCCTGAGCGCTCGGGCCCAGAGAGAGCGCCCGCGTGCGAGTCTTGCTGGAACCCGAGGCTCGCGGCTGGTGGATGCGCTGAGCTTATCCACCCCACGAGTTCGAGCGACGCCTTGCAGCAAAAGTAGCGGCAGCCAGGTATGCGCGAAGGGCACCTATGCGCAGCGCGTGCACCGCAGCGTATCCAACCCTCGGTTTCGAGAGACGCCTTGCAGCAAACGTAGCGGCAGCCAGATGTGCGCGAAGAGCACATAAGCGCAGCGCATGTACCGGAACCTCGCGACAGGCGGGACACGTGTTGGAAGCTGGAGACCGGCCCGGGCTCCGCAGAGCACCGCGCCGACGCGCTGGCATGCGGAAAAGATACGCAGCGCCATAGGGTGGGCGCTGGCCCACCATGCCCTCGACACTCGCCTCGGTACGCGATTCAAGACGCAGTGACCCTGCACTCGATGCACCTCGACGGAGGCAAGACGCCCTCAAGTTGCCCTGGCCCGGCGCGCATCGCATTCGCCCGATTGATCGGGATGGGGCCGGGGCGAGCGTGGAGCTTCGGTGGGCCAGGGCCCACCCTAGGGTGATCGTGGCGAACGGACCGTCGTGGCGAACCGATCGCTCTTTAGAAACGATCGTCGAGACGCCCGGCCCCGCCGCCATTCGTGCGGGGCCGGGCGACTGCGCGAGGCTCAGTCCTTCAACACCCGCTCGAACAGTTTGAAGATGCGCCGGTACTGGTCGAACCAGGCCTCGGGATGCACGTAGCCGTGGCGCTCCAGCGGGTAGCTGGCGAGCTCCCAGTGGTCCTTGCGCAGCTCGATCAGACGCTGGGCCAGACGCACCGAATCCTGGTAGAGCACGTTGTCGTCGATCATGCCGTGGGCGATCAGCAGGTGGCCCTGCAGGCCTTCGGCGTATTCGATCGGTGAGCTCTTGCGGAAGGCTTCCGGGTCGATGTCCGGGGTGTTGAGGATGTTCGAGGTGTAGGGGTGGTTGTACTGCGTCCAGTCGGTGACCGGCCGCAGGGCTGCACCCGCATGGAAGACCCCGGGTTCGCGGAACATCGCCATGAAGGCCATGAAGCCGCCGTAGCTGCCGCCGTAGACACCGACGTTGGCGCGATCGCCCTGGCGGTTCTCGACCAGCCACTCGATGCCATCGAGGTAATCCTCCAGCTCCGGGTGACCCATCTGCCGGTAGATCGCATTGCGCCAGTCTCGGCCGTAGCCGGCCGAGGCGCGGAAGTCGAGGTCGAGCACGATGTAGCCGTTCTCCACCAGCAGCTGGTGGAACATCTGCTCGCGGAAGTACTGCGACCAGCGCAGGTGCACGTTCTGCAGGTAGCCGGCACCGTGCACGAACAGCACGATCGGATAGCGCTTGCCCGGTTCCAGCCGGGCCGGGCCGTAGTACTTGCCCCACACATGGCCTGCACCGTGGCGGCTGGGCACCTGCACGAATTCGGGTGCAAGCCAGGTCTGCGCCTTGTAGGCCTCGCTGCGGGTGTCGGTGAGCGCGCGCATTGCACCGCCGCTCGCCGCCATTACGCCGAGCTGCGGCGGCAGGTATGGCTCGGAGTACAGCAGCAGCAGCCGCTGCTCGTCGGGCGAGAGCACGAAGCCGTTGACGCCGCCGAGCGAGGTCAGCGTCTCGATGCGGTCGCGGCCCAGATCAAGCCGCACCACGTCGTACTTGCCCGGCCATTCCCGGTTGGCCAGCGCGTAGACCTGGCGGCCATCGCGGCTGATGACGGGATCTGAGAACTCCCAGCTGCCGCGCGTGTGCTGCTTGGGTCGCGCATCGCCGCGGCGGGTGTAGAAGTGGCTGTAGCCGTCCTCTTCCGACAGGTACCAGAGCGTGCGGTTGTCGGGCAGCCAGCCGAACTCGTTGAAGTTCCAGTTGATCCAGCCCGGGTCGGTGAGGCGGTGCCGGGTTTCGAGCGCGCGGCCCTCGCGCTGCACCTCGGCGATCCAGCGGTCCTTGTTGTCGACCGCGCGCAGCATCACCGCGGCGCGCGCGCCGTCACGGCTGAACTCCATCGCGTTGACGCGCACCGGGCGCAAACCTTTCAGCGCCTCCTTGCCAGCCGCCGCGCGCAGCTCGGCCAGGGGATCGGTGTCGATGCCCGGCAGCGCCTTCAGATCCAGCGGGTAGGTCTTGCCGTCGGCCAGATCGACCAGCACCAGCGCCTGCCCGGCCGGCGGATTGCGGCCGACGCGCACGCGCACGTCCTCGCTCTCCTCGTAGCCGCTCTCGGTGACGTACTTCGGCATCTTGCCGACGCGACCGGGCTCGCTGCCCTTGGGCTGGGTGACCACCAGCATCCAGCGGCCATCCGGGCTGAGCGCGCTGTCGGCGATCGTCACCGAGTCGCCCAGATAGACCGGCGGCGCGATGCGCGTGGACAGGCCGCGGCGCAGTTCGGACTCACGCGCCGCCTGCGCATCGCGCCAGGCCTTCTCGCGCGCCAGCGTGCCGATCAGACGCAGCTGCATGTCGCGCAGGTCGTCGGCCTTCGGCGCCTCGGCCGGGTCCTTCTCGGCCTTGAGCACCGCGATCGGCCCGGCAAGGCCGGTGCCGAGGTCGTGCACGATCCAGTCGGCGCCGGCGCGGTACATCACCCGGCCGTCGGCCATGAAAGCGGGCGCGGCTTCGGCAACCTCGCTGCGGGTCAGCTGGCGCAGAGCGCCACTGCCGATCTCGCGCAGAAACACATCGCCATCGCGCAGGAACAGCGCGCGCTCACCCGCTGCATCGAACACCGGATTGGGCGCATCCACGCCGCCCAGATCGGCATCGGCCAGTTTAGACGCCGAGCTGCCATCGAAGCCCACGCGATACAGATCGCGCAGCGGGCTGTCGGCGCGCTTCAGCTGGAACAGCGCGGCCTGACCGTCCAGCGACCAGTGCGGGTTTTCGACCGGCGGCCCGATCCAGGCCGGGTCGTCCATGATCTTTTCGAGGTCCAGCGGCTGCGCGCTGCCGGCAAGCGGCAGCAGCAGCGCGGCGCAGTACAGGGCGAAGGTGGCTTTCAGGCGCAGGGGCAGTCGGCGCATCGAAGCGCTCCGTGCAGGCAGTGGAGGAAGCGGCAGCCTAGTCGCGGCCCCGCGCGCGCAACACCGCCGAAGGGCATGGATGCCGGTGGCGATGCGGTCCACGACCATTGCCAGACCACCCCGTACGCTGGCGGCGGGGTAGCGCGCAGCCGCTACAATCCGGCCGTCAACCGCATCCAGGAGCGCGCGTGAGCACGGAAATCGAGATCAAGGTGCCCGACATCGGCGGCCACAGCGACGTGCCGGTGATCGAACTGCTGGCCAAGCCCGGCGACAGCATCGCCAAGGATCAAGGCCTGGTCACGCTTGAATCCGACAAGGCCACGATGGAAGTGCCGAGTTCGCACGCCGGCGTGCTGGTGTCGCTCACGGTCAAGGTCGGCGATGCGGTCAGCGAGGGCAGCGTGATCGCCAGGCTGCGCGTCGAAGAAGCCGGCGCTGCGAAGTCTTCGCCCGCAGCGTCTGCGCCCGCAGCGACCCAAGTTCCGGCGGCGGCACCCACGCCAGCCGCGGCAGCAGCGCCCGCGCCTGCGGCCGCAGCACCCGCACCGAAAGCCGCCAGCGCCAGCGGCCGCGGCGCCGACTACACCTGCCAGCTCGCGGTGCTGGGTTCCGGCCCCGGCGGCTACACCGCCGCCTTCCGCGGCGCTGACCTGGGGCTCGATGTGATCCTGATCGAGCGCTACCCGGAGATCGGCGGCGTCTGCTTGAACGTCGGCTGCATTCCGTCGAAGGCCCTGCTGCACGCCGCGCGCGTCATCGACGAAGCGGCGCATGGCGAAGATTTCGGCGTGACGTTCGGCGCGCCCAAGATCGACCTCGACAAGCTGCGCGCCTACAAGTCGAAAGTGGTGAAGCAGCTGAACGGTGGCCTGGCAGGCATGGCCAAGCAGCGCAAGGTGCGCACGGTCACCGGCACCGGCCGCTTCATCAGCCCGAATGAGATTGAAGTGCAGACTGCCGACGGCGCGAAGATCGTGCGCTTCGAGCACGCCGTCATCGCCGCCGGCTCGCAGCCGGTGAAGCTGCCGGGCATCCCCTGGGACGACCCGCGGGTGATGGACTCCACCGATGCGCTGGAGCTGAAGGAAATTCCGAAGTCCCTGCTGGTGATCGGCGGCGGCATCATCGGGCTTGAGATGGGCAGCGTGTATGCGGCGCTGGGCGCGGAAGTCACCGTGGTCGAACTGGCCGACCAGCTGATGCCGGGCGCGGATCCGGACCTGGTGCGCCCGCTGCAGCAGCGCCTGGCCAAGCGCTTCAAGGGCATCCATCTGAAGACCAAGGTCAGCGGCGTGGTTGCCGAGAAGCAGGGCCTGAAGGTGACGTTCGAGGGCGACAAGGCGCCCGAGGCCCAGCTGTTCGACCGCGTGCTGGTCTCGGTGGGCCGCACGCCCAACGGCGGCAAGATCAATGCCGACGCCGCCGGCGTCGCGGTATCCGAGCGCGGCTTCATCGCCGTCGACCGGCAGATGCGCACCAATGTGCCGCACATCTTCGCGATCGGTGATCTGGTCGGCCAGCCGATGCTGGCGCACAAGGCCACGCACGAGGGCAAGGTCGCGGCCGAAGTCGCCGCCGGCCACAAGACCGAATTCGTCGCCCGCGTGATTCCCAGCGTGGCCTACACCGACCCGGAAATCGCCTGGGTCGGCGTCAGCGAGACCGAAGCCAAGGCCAAGGGCATCAAGGTCGGCGTCGGCAAGTTCCCCTACGCGGCCTCGGGCCGCGCCATCGGCCAGGGCCGCATCGAAGGCTTCACCAAGCTGCTGTTCGACGAAGACACCCACAAGGTGATCGGCGCCGGCATCGTTGGCCCCAACGCCGGCGACCTGATCGCCGAAGTCGGCCTCGCGATTGAAATGGGCGCCGAAGCCAGCGACATCGGCCTCACCATCCACCCACATCCGACGCTGAGTGAATCGGTGGGCATGGCGGCGGAGGTGTATGAGGGGACGATTACCGATCTGTATTTGCCGAAGAAGTAGCTCGGCTCGCCACGAAACGCGCACACAAAGCCACCTGCGGGTGGCTTTGTTGCGTTCTGGCGTGGACTAGCAATCCGGAGCACAGGCACACCGGCTCGTGGCAGACACGTCGTCGATTCGAGCCCGCGTCTACTCGTACGGGTAGAAGGAGCCGGCGGGGGCGAACCCTGACTCGCGCTGCAGATCCAGCGCTGTAGCGACCGAAGGCATGCGGAGAATCAGCGACGTCGCAACCCCGTCGACCACACGAAGACGGCCTTCGTAGTCGCCTGCGGGACAACGCGAGTCTCCACCCTCAGGCAGCGAGAAGGAGACCTCTCCGCGCGTCACCTTCGCAGCCAACACTTCAGGAACGCCCGACAGGTCGCCTTTGCCGCACCTAAGAATCACGTGCATGCCTCGACCGCTGCTGGTGAGCACGAGTTGCACCCCCGGATCCCACATCGCGCCCGTGGAATGCTTCAGATACACCCCCGTCAGCTCGGCCGACGTTGGCGTTGTCGCGAGTGCCGCAGTGGCAAAGGAAAGCGTCATCAGCAGGGACCATCTCATCGCCGTGCTCCCGCGAGGCCAAGGGAAACACCTATTCAAGTCGCCATAGCCATCCACGCGCATCTCGCTTGAGCCATATCTGGTGGATCGAACTCGGTGCATAAAGCATGACCTGATGCTTGGCGCGAAGCGAGCTCTGAGCATCCTGCACCGCCGCGCCCCAGGGCATGCCGAGGCTGGTGGCGCAGTGGCTCGCATGCGCCGCTGAGATCCGAGATCGGGCCTTATGCCGCGCGACAGCCGGCTGTGGCTTTGGCGGGCAGGAGCCCGCGCTCTCCTCGGGGCCCCTGGGGAGCGGCGTGAGGTGGCCGATAAGCCCGCAGGGTCGCCGGCAGGGATGCCGGCGAGGATTTCGACAGGCCAGGGATGGCCTGTCCGAAATCCCCGGCTGCCTCATGCGAACCCTTGGTGCATGGATGCACCAAGGGCGCGGACTAGGGGTGGCCTTTCTCTTGGTTACTTCTCTTTGGCCAAGCAAAGAGAAGTGACTCGGGCGGGCCGCAGGGCCGACCGAAAGCTCTTGATCTTGTTTTCTTCCGGCGACGAACGACCTCGGAACGCGGAAGCCCAGCAGTGCAGGCGTGGGCTGAAGATCCAAGCTGCGCAAGTTGGACGGCGCAGCGGGTCGAAAGGCCGAGCGATGGATGTCTCGTGCGGCGTGGCGCGACAAACCGCAAGGGTCTTCGGCATGCTGTCGCTCACGACAGCCACAACCCCGAGACGCCATGAGCAACCGTGCCGACGCCCCCCGCTACGCCGTGCTGATCGACGCCGACAACGCCCAGGCTTCGCTGGTGGCCGGCATGCTGGCCGAGGTCGCCAAGTACGGCGTGGCAGGGATCAAGCGCGCCTACGGCGACTGGACCACGCCCAATCTCGGGCGCTGGAAAGAGACCCTGCTGGAACATTCCATCCAGCCGATCCAGCAGTTCCGCTACACCAGCGGCAAGAATGCGACCGACAGCGCAATGATCATCGACGCCATGGACCTGCTGCACGGCCAGCAGCTGCAGGGCGCGGCGATCGTCAGCAGCGACAGCGACTTCACCCGGCTGGCCCAGCGCCTGCGCGAGGGTGGGCTGAACGTGATCGGCATCGGCGAGCGCAAGACCCCGCGGCCCTTCGTGGCCGCCTGCGACCGCTTCGTCTACACCGATCTGCTCGGCGGCGAGGAAGCGAAGTCCACCGTCGCGACCGCACCCGCGGATGGCGATGCTGCCCTGCTCGCGCTGCTGGGTTCGGCCGTCGATGCCGCCGCCGAGGACGACGGCTGGGCGCAGCTCGGTGAGGTCGGCAACCAGATCGGGCGCCTGCAGCCCGAGTTCGACCCGCGCAGCCACGGCCACCAGAAGCTCGGCCAGCTGTTCGAATCGCTGGCTGCCTTCGAGATCAAGCGCACACCGGTGGAGCCTGCCGGCCACGTGCGCGTGGAAGTGCGTCGCGCCGCAAACAAACCCAAGCCCGCGCGCGGGCGACGTCGCGGCGGCTGATTCAGGTCGCGCAAACGCGCCGCCTGCCTACGGCCCCGGCCCTCGCGCACAGCGCTCGGGCGTTCGGCGGCGCGCGCGGCATGCCGCGCAAACGCGCCGCCTGCCTACGGCCCCGGCCCTCGCGCACTGCGCTCGGGCGTTCGACGGCGCGCGCGGCATGCCGCGCAAACGCGCCGCCTGCCTACGGCCCCGGCCCTCGCGCACTGCGCTCGGGCGTTCGGCGGCGCGCGCGGCATGCCGCGCAAACGCGCCGCCTCACCCCCAATCCCCGCTCTCATGCTTTCCCGCTACACTCGACCCGCCCGCTTGATCGGGCGGCAGGCGTTACCTGGGCCGGGGGGCTCGTAACTCTGATTGATCGGATGGGCTGCGCTTCATCCGCAGCGCTGTGCCATCCACCTCCTCGCTTCGCGACGCGTCGGTCCACGAAGGCCCGCACGACGGGTCCACCTGAATGCTTTGGGAGGGATTTGAATGCTTCAGCAGTACGGTTTGACTCTGGCACTCGCCTGCGCGGCGCTCGCCATCCTCTACGGCGTGTTCTCGACGCGCTGGATCCTGGCGCAGCCCACCGGCAACGAGCGGATGCAGAAGATCGCGGCGGCGATCCAGGAAGGCGCCAGCGCCTACCTGCGCCGGCAGTACACCAGCATCGCGGTGGTCGGCGTGGTCCTGCTGCTGATCATCGGCTTCCTGCCCGGCCTCGGCTGGCCCACGGCCATTGGCTTTGCGATCGGTGCGGTGTTGTCGGGCCTGGCCGGCTTCATCGGCATGTTCGTCTCGGTGCGCGCCAACGTGCGCACCACCCAGGCAGCCACTGAAGGGCTCAATGCCGCGCTGGCGGTGAGCTTCCGCGGCGGTGCGATCACCGGCATGCTGGTGGTGGGCTTGGGTCTGCTCGGCGTCGCCGGCTACTTCTGGTTCGTCGGCGGCGTGGTCGATGACGAGGCCGCGATCAAGGCGGCGATGCAGCCGATGATCGGCCTGGCCTTCGGCAGCTCGCTGATCTCGATCTTCGCGCGTCTCGGCGGCGGCATCTTCACCAAGGGCGCCGACGTCGGCGCCGACCTGGTCGGCAAGGTCGAGGCCGGCATCCCCGAGGACGACCCGCGCAACCCGGCGGTGATCGCCGACAACGTCGGCGACAACGTCGGCGACTGCGCAGGCATGGCGGCCGACCTGTTCGAGACCTACGCGGTGACCATCATCGCGGCCATGCTGATCGCCGGCATCAGCTTCGCCACCTACGGCTTCGGCGGCGTGATGTATCCGCTGGTGATCGGCGCGGTGTCGATCGTGGCCTCGATCATCGGCACCTTCTTCGTCAAGGTTGGCAGCGACGGCAAGATCATGAAGGCGCTGTACAAGGGCCTGATCGTGTCCGGCGTGCTGGCGGCGATCGCCTTCTGGTTCGTCACCCAGGACATGATCCAGACCCATGCCACGGAAGTGTTCGCCTGCGCCCTGATCGGCCTCGGCCTCACCGCCGCCATGGTGGTGATCACCGAGTACTACACCGCCACCGAGTACGGCCCGGTGCGCCAGGTCGCCAAGGCCTCCGAGACCGGCCACGGCACCAATGTGATCGCCGGACTTGCGGTGTCGATGAAGTCCACTGCGGCCCCCGTGCTGGCGGTCGCCGCCGCGATCTACGCCTGCTACGAGCTGGCCGGCCTGTTCGGCATCGCCGTGGCCGCGACCTCGATGCTGTCGATGGCCGGCGTGATCGTGGCGCTGGACGCCTACGGCCCGATCACCGACAACGCCGGCGGCATCGCGGAGATGAGCGAGCTGGGCCCCGAGATCCGCAAGACCACCGACGCGCTCGATGCCGTCGGCAACACCACCAAGGCGGTGACCAAGGGCTATGCGATCGGCTCGGCCGGTCTGGCCGCGCTGGTGCTGTTCGCCGACTACGCGCACAAGCTGGACGAGAAGTTCGGCGTCGACGCCATCGACTTCTCGATCGACCGCCCGGACGTGCTGATCGGCCTCTTGATCGGCGGCATGATCCCTTTCCTGTTCGGCGCCTACGCCATGCAGGCGGTGGGTCGCGCGGCGGGTGCGGTGGTCGAGGAAGTGCGCCGCCAGTTCCGCGACATCAAGGGGATCATGGAAGGCACCGGCAAGCCGGAGTACGACAAGGCCGTCGACCTGCTGACCCGCGCGGCGATCAAGGAAATGATCCTGCCCTCGATGCTGCCGCTGTTCATCCCCGTACTGGTCGGCCTGCTGCTGGGCCCGGCCGCGCTCGGCGGCCTGCTGATGGGCACCATCGTCACCGGGCTGTTCGTGGCGATCTCGATGTGCACCGGCGGCGGCGCCTGGGACAACGCCAAGAAGTACATCGAGGAAGGCCACCACGGCGGCAAGGGCAGCGAAGCCCACAAGGCCGCGGTGACCGGCGACACCGTGGGTGACCCTTACAAGGACACCGCCGGCCCGGCCATCAACCCGCTGATCAAGATCATCAACATCGTCGCCCTGCTGCTGGTTCCGCTGCTGTAAGCGCTGCCATCAGCGTTTGACCCCCACGCGGCCCGCCTTGTGCGGGCCGCGTGCGTTGGGGCTCGACCGATGTCTTGGTGCGCCGCAGCAGCCGATCCCGTATCCTTCGCGCCGCGCGGGTGGCCCTTCAATCAGGGTGGCTCTGGCTGACGGGGCCTCGTGGAATGCCCCGGGTGCCGGGCCTGACCCGCTTCCGACTTTCTTCCCTACCCCCGCAGGAGCCAGCCATGGGCCTCGAACTTGTTCCCTCCGGCCGCGATGTGCCGAACGAGATCAACGTCGTCATCGAAATTCCCAAGGATGCCGAGCCGGTCAAGTACGAGGTCGACAAGGACACCGGCGCGATCTTCGTCGACCGCATCCTGTCGACGCCGATGCGCTATCCCTGCAACTACGGCTATGTGCCGCACACGCTCTGCGGCGATGGCGACCCGGCCGACGTGCTGGTGATCCTGCCCCTGCCGCTGATCCCCGGCGCGGTGATCCGCTGCCGTCCGGTCGGCGTGCTGAAGATGACCGACGAGGCAGGCTCGGACGAGAAGCTGCTCGCCGTGCCGGTGGGCAAGGTGTTCGGCGGCTACAGCCACATCAACGACATCGAGCAGGTCTCGGGACACTGGCTGGAGCGCATCGGCCACTTCTTCGAGCACTACAAGGATCTCGAGAAGGGCAAGTGGGTCAAGCTGGACGGCTGGGGCAATGCCGCCGAGGCCAAGGCGATCCTGATGGACGCGGTGAAGCGCTACAACAGCAGCGACGACAAGCCGAAGTTCTGATGCGGCGATGGACGCCCGCGCAGCGATCCGGCGGATGAACGCAACGCCCGGCCCCTGGCCGGGCGTTGTCGTTTACGGTTGCGCCAAAGGGGAGATCCGCCTGCGGCCCTTCGCCTGCAGGGCGGCCCTTTGCAGCGGGGCGCACGCCCGCTCTGACCAATCCCGAATCCCGAATCTCCAATCCCGGCTCTGGTCACGGCGCGCATGCCCGCGACAGCAGTGACTGGGCTTCAGCCGCGCGTCACCCGGTTGCGGCCGGCCTTCTTCGAGGCGTACATGGCCTCGTCGGCGCGCTTCAGCAGTTCCTCGGCACCGGCGTCCGGATGCCAGGCGCTGGCGACCACGCCGATGCTGGCGGTGCAGGACAACGGCGCCTCGGGGCCGCTGCCCACCAACGGCAGCAGTTCGATACGCTCGCGCACGCGCTCGGCCAAGCGCTCGGTGGTGGCGACATCGGCGCCGACCAGGATCAGCACGAACTCATCACCGCCCAGCCGCGCCACGATGTCACTCCCACGCACCAGGCCGCGCAGCAGCTGGGCCACGGCGGCAAGCACGCGGTCGCCGGCGCTGTGGCCGAAACCGTCGTTGATCTGTTTGAAGTTGTCGAGGTCGACGAAGACCAGACCGAAGTCAGTGCCCAGCGTGCGCCGGCGTTCGACCTCGCCCTGCAAACGGGCGATCGCGGTCCGACGGTTGGGAAGGCCTGTCAGTGGATCGGTCTCGGCCAAGGCCCGCATTTCATCGCGCTGTCGGCGCAGGCTGGCCAGCCGCATCATCAGCATCGAGCTCGAAGCCACGGCGATCCAGGCGGCGCCAGCGACATAGGCCTCGACCTTCCAGCCGCCCAGCAGCGAGGGCAGGAACACGCCAGACGCGCTGACGAGCGCCAAGGGCAGGGCGCCGACCAGGTTGGCCATCGGCAGCAGGCGGCGCCTCAGCATGCCAGGTAGCGAGACCAGCACCACCCCACCAAACAGCAAGGCCACGCCGAATTCAGCCCAGGCGGCGAAGGTGGGAATCGCATGCCATGGCAGCAGCCAGGCGGGCACAGCCAGCGTCGCCAGGAGGACGCAGCCCATGCTGATCAGGCGTGCGCCCCGCGAGTTCGTGCGCAGGCGGGTCGATGTCATCATCAGAAACACGGTGATGGACGCCACCAGCAGGGGCGAGCTGAGCAGGAGGCGCAGCCGCGCCTCACCAACCGGAAGCCAGGCTTCGGGGAATCCCGACAGCCCCGTGACGAGGGCGCTCCACACCACCACCAGCGCCGTGTTCACCGAAAGGCTTGCCAGGGCGACTTCCCGCAAGGCGACCCAGGCCAGGGCGGTCGAGAACACCACGCTGAAGGTGATCGCGAGCACCGCCACGCGGAAGGCGAAGCGCAGGGCATCGGCGCGCTGTACGGCGGCCGGCGGGCCGATATCGATCACCACCGGCCACAGGTCGAGCACCGCGCCAGAGACGGACACCTGCACGGGATTGCGGCTGCCCTGGGCCGGCACGAACACGCCGCCCACGCCAGTGCGGAAGCGCGAATCCGCGCGCGCACCATCGCCGTATTGCCCGCAGTAGACGCGATCGCCCTGGGTGATGCGCACGCGATCCACCGCGATGCCGCTGACCAGCACCGCCACCGGTTTGGCGGTCCAGCCCACCGCCGGCGCCTCGATCCGGTGGCGCGTCCAGCCTTCGCCATCGGTATCGGCGTCGGAGCAGTCCACCGGCAGGCTGCGCACGCCCGCCGATTCCGGGTGGGCGCGGATCACCGCCTCGCCCGCCGCGACTCCGCTCGTCTGCAGGCACAGCGCCAGCAGCAGGAGCAACAGCGCGGCGAAGCGCGGCGGGGTCGACATCTCAGCCGCGCTCCAGCAGCTGGCGCAGATCGATCACCGCAGCGTTGGCGCGCGAAACGTAGTTGGCCATCACCAGCGAATGGTTGGCGAAGAAGCCGAAGGGCGAACCGTTCAGCACGATCGGACTGCCGAGCGGGTGCTGGCTTTCCTCCAGCTCGCGGATGATCTGGCGGAGGCTGACCAGGGCGTTCTTGTCGCGCAGCACCGGCTCGAAGTCGTGCTCGACCGCGCGCAGGAAATGCAGCAGGGCCCAGGTCGTGCCGCGCGCCTCGTAGAACACGTCGTCGATCTCGGTCCATGGCGTCTGCACCATCCGCGGCGACACGCCCGGGGTGCTCTGGGTGGCGCTGCGGTCGCCGGCGCGGTCGGTGTCGATTCGGATCTGGCCGACGCTGGCCGACAGCCGCTGCGACAGCGAGCCCAGCCGCTTCTCGACCACGGCCAGCCAGTCGGCGAGGTTGTCGGCGCGCGCATAGAACTGTGCCGAGTAGGGATCGCTGTCCGAGAGCCGGTCGAGATAGCCCTCGACGTGGCCGATCGCCTTGCGGTACTGGCTCTCGGACGCAGGCAGCAGCCAGCGGTCGGAGGGGGTGGAGAACAGCGGGTCGGCTTCCAGCAGGTCGGCGTCCTCGGTGCTCTGGGTCTGCGAGCGGCTGAACTCGTTGCGGAAGGCTTTGGCGAAATCGCGGGTCTGCACCAACGCGCCGAATTCCCAGTTGGGCAGGTTGTCCATGATCGAGCCCGGCGGCAGCTTGTCGTTGCTCAGGTAACCGCCACGCTTGTCGAGCAGGGTCTCGGCGACGCGGATCAAGGTCTCGGTGCTGACCGTGCCCACCACCACCGGCTGGCCGCGCTCTGCGGAACGCGCCTTGGCGTGGACAACCACGTCGAAGACATCGGGCTCTTTGTCCCACCACCACATGAGGCCAAGGACCGCCAGCAGCGGCAGGCCGATCAAGGGCGCAGCGATGAGGGCGAGACGTCGGGGCTTCGAGATCGGGCTGGACATGGGCGGTCTCCTTGCAATGCCTGAGCCAGTGTAGAGGCGCGGGCCTCGGCCGCGTGAACGCACGCTGCGATGTGCGCGCGGAGTCGAAAGGCTTCGACGAAAGTCTCGGCCTAATGTCGTTTCAGCCGTTGACACTTCGCGAAAGCCTGTGTTTTGCTGCAGCGCATGAACCGCCAGCCCACCCGCCCCCGCGCTCTCGCGATCCCCCGCACCGCCCAGGTGCAGGCGACGAATGCGCGCATCGCAGCGGCAGCGCTGGCGCTCCTCGTACTCGTACTTCTTATTGGCCTGCCACCCGGCGCGGGATAGGAAAGTACGGTCCGAAGACAGCCTGAGAGCAGGCCAGGATCCGAAAACACCGAAAACCCCGCCCCGGCAACGAGGCGGGGTTTTTTCTTGCCCGCCTTCCACCCCTCCACCGCCACCAGGATTCCCCCCGTGCAAAGCGACGCCATCAAGACCGGTCCCGCCCGTGCCCCCGCCCGCGCCATGCTGCGCGCCACAGGCCTGGACGACGCTGCGATCGCAAAGCCGCTGGTGGCGGTGGTTCACACCTGGTCCGACGTCAGCCCCTGCAACATCAACCTGCGCGAGCTGGCCGAGCACGTCGGCACCGGCATCCGGCGCGGCGGCGGCACGCCGATCGAGTTCAACACGATTGCCGTCACCGACGGCATCGCCATGGGTTCGGACGGCATGCGCGCCTCGCTGCCCTCGCGCGAAGTGATTGCGGACTCGATCGAGCTGGCCGTGCGCGGCCACTGTCTGGACGCCGTGGTCCTGCTGGTCGGCTGCGACAAGACCATCCCGGCCGCGGCAATGGCGCTGGGCCGGCTCAACCTGCCCGGCCTGATCCTGTACGGCGGCACGATCCTGCCCGGCCGCTGCAAGGACAAGGCGATCACCATCCAGGACGTGTTCGAGGCGGTCGGCGCGCACTCGGCCGGGCGCATCGACGAGGCCGAGCTGCTCGAAGTCGAGAAGAAAGCCTGCCCCGGCGCCGGCGCCTGCGGCGGCCAGTTCACCGCCAACACGATGGCGATGGTGATGACCTTCCTAGGCCTGTCGCCGATGGGCCTGAACGACATCCCCGCGCCTGCGCCGGAAAAGCGCGACGCGGCCCAGGCCTGCGGCGAGCAGGTGATGCGCCTGTTCGCGAACCATGGGCCGCTGCCGCGCGAGATCATCACCGCCGACAGCCTGCGCAACGCCGCGCGCGCGGTCTCGGCCACCGCCGGCTCGACCAATGCCGCGCTGCACCTGCTGGCGATCGCGCACGAAGCCGGCGTGGCCTTCGATCTGGAAGAGTTCCAGGCGGCCTCCGAAGTGCCGGTGATCGCCGACCTCAAGCCCGGCGGACGCTACACCGCCGCCGAGCTCTACACCCTGGGCGGCACCGCGCTGGTGGCCCGCGAGATGAAGGCCGCGGGCCTGCTGGCCGATGCGCCGACGGTGACCGGCCGCAGTTTCTTCGCCGAGATCGATGCCGCGCCGGCAGGCGATCCGAACCAGGATGCCGTTCGCCCGCTGAGCAATCCGCTGAAGCCCAGCGGCGGCTATTCGATCCTCTACGGCAACCTCGCGCCCGAGGGCTGCATCGTCAAGCTGGCCGGCCATGGCCGCCGCCGCCACGAGGGCCCGGCCAAGGTCTTCGATTCCGAAGACGCCGCCTTTGCCGCCGTGCAGGCGCGCGAGATCCAAGCCGGCGACATCGTGGTGATCCGCTTCGAGGGCCCGGCCGGCGGACCCGGCATGCGCGAGATGCTGGCGGTCACCGCGGCCCTGGTCGGCCAGGGCCTGGGCAACGAGGTCGCGCTGATCACCGATGGCCGTTTCAGCGGCGCCACCCACGGCTTCATGGTCGGCCACGCCAGCCCCGAGGCCGCGCGCGGTGGCCCGATCGCCCAGCTGGCCGACGGCGACACCGTGATCATCGACGTCGATCGGCGCGTGCTGGAAACCACCGCCGACCTGTCGCGCCGCATCCCTGCCCGTATCGCTGCGCGCGTCGACACCGGCGTGCTCGCCAAGTACGCCCGACTGGTCAGCTCCGCTTCGCGCGGCGCAATCACCACCGGCTGAAGCCGACGCCCCGAACCTCGCCCCCGCGAACGACCCACCCCCACCACCGCACCGCCCTTCCAAGGAACCGACGATGAGCCAGCCGAACAATCCCGCCGCCACCCTGCCCCGCGTCGCCATCATCGGCTACGGCAGCCAGGGCCGCGCCCACGCCCTCAACCTGCGCGACTCCGGCGCCGACGTCATCATCGGCCTGCGCCCGGGCGGCCCGACCGAGGCCAAGGCGAAAGCGGATGGCTTCACCGTCAAGTCGCCGGCAGACGCGATCCGCGAAGCGGGCCTGATCGCCGTGCTGACGCCGGACATGGTGCAGCCGCAGCTGTATCGCGAGCACATCGAGCCGAACATCCGACAAGGCGCCTGCCTGCTGTTCGCGCACGGCCTGAACGTGCACTACGGCGAAATCACCCCGCGCGAGGATCTTGACGTGATCCTGGTCGCGCCCAAGGGCCCGGGCGCGCTGGTGCGCCGCGAATTCGAGATCGGCCGCGGCGTGCCCTGCGTCTACGCCGTCCATGCCGACCGTTCGGGCAAGGCCGAGCCGCTGGCCCTGGCCTACTGCGCCGGCGTCGGCGGCGCGCGCGCCAAGGCGATCAAGACCACCTTCAAGGAAGAGACCGAAACCGATCTGTTCGGCGAACAGGCGGTGCTCTGCGGTGGCGCGACGAAGCTGGTGCTCGCCGGCTGGGAGACTCTGGTCGAAGCCGGCTACCAGCCGGAGATCGCCTACTACGAGTGCCTGCACGAGCTGAAGCTGATCGTCGATCTGCTCTACGACGGCGGCCTGACCCGCATGCACGAGTTCATCAGCGAGACCGCGCAGTACGGCGACCTGACCCGCGGCCCGCGCGTGATCGATGCTGGCACCAAGGCGCGCATGAAGGACATCCTGACCGAGATCCAGGACGGCACCTTCGCGCGCCAGTGGATCGCCGAGTACAAGGCCGGCAACCCCGAGTACCAGCGCCTGAAGCAGGCCGATCTGGATCACCCGATCGAGAAGATCGGCAAGACCCTGCGCGCCGAAATGGCCTGGCTGAATGCCGCGCCGAAAGCCGCCGACGCCGCCACCAAACCGCAGGACGCCGCCGCATGAACGCCCGCGCCGCCCACAGCCTGGACGCGTCTGGCGCGTCGGCCGAACCCGCCGCCGCGCCGATTGCGGCGGCGGCCTTCAAGCCCGCCAAGAACGGTGCCGAACTGATGGCCCGCTGCCTTGAGGCCGAAGGCACCGAGGTGCTGTTCGGCTACCCGGGCGGCGCGATCATGCCCTTCTACGACGCGCTCACCGGCTCCTCGATGCGCCACATCCTGGTCCGCCACGAGCAGGGTGCGGCGCTGGCCGCCAACGGCTTCGCGCGCGCCTCCGGCAAGGTCGGGGTGTGCGTGGCCACCTCGGGCCCGGGGGCGTCCAACCTGGTCACCGGCATCGCCGATGCCTTTCTGGATTCGGTGCCGATGGTGGTGCTGACCGGCCAGGTGCCCACCACCTTGATGGGCACCGATGCCTTCCAGGAGCTGGACGTCTATGGCATGACCCTGCCGATCGTGAAGCACAGCTTCCTGCTGCGCTCGATCGAGGACATGCCGCGAGTCGTGCACGAGGCCTTCCGCATCGCCAAGAGCGGCCGTCCCGGCCCGGTGCTGATCGACTTTCCGAAGGACGTGCAGAACGCCCCGGCACAGCACCTGCGGCCGCTGTCGCCGTCCGTGGCCGACACCCTGCCGCAGCCCTCGGCCGCGCGCCTGATCGAGGCGATTGCCGCCATCGCGTCCGCCGAGCGGCCGGTGGTCTACGCCGGCCAGGGCGTGGTGCTGGGCGATGCGGTCGCCGAGTTCCGCGCCTTTGTCGAATCGGCCCGTCTGCCGACGGTGCAGACTCTGCGCGGCCAAGGCAACCTGCCGCCCGACCATCCCTACCTGATCGGCATGCTGGGCATGCACGGCACCCGCGCGGCGAACACGGCCGTGCAGGAATGCGATCTGCTGATCTGCGTCGGCGCCCGTTTCGACGACCGCGCCACCGGCAAGCTCAGCGAGTTCGCGCCCAACGCGCGGGTCATCCATCTGGATGCCGACCCGGCCGAGATCAGCAAGCTGCGCCATGCCGACGTGCCGCTGTATGGCGACCTGCGCGACGCGCTGCGCGGGCTGGCCTCGGCACGCAGCAACTGCGAGGACTGGCAGCAGCGCTGCCAGCGCATGCGCGCGGGCTGCGCGCCGCGCTACGACGCGCCGGGCAAGGGCGTGTACGCCCCCGCCCTGCTGAAGCGCCTGTCCGAGCTGATGCCGCCCGATACCGTGGTCGCCTGCGATGTCGGCCAGCACCAGATGTGGGTGGCCCAGCACTGGCGCTTCCACCATCCGCGCAACCATCTGACCTCGGGCGCGCTGGGCACCATGGGCTTCGGCCTGCCGGCAGCCATGGGCGCGCAGTTCGGCTGCCCGGATCGGCCCGTCGTGCTGGTCTCCGGCGACGGCAGCATCATGATGAACATCCAGGAGCTGGCCACCGTCGCGCGCTGCAAGCTGCCGATCAAGATGGTGCTGCTGGACAACAGTTCGCTGGGCATGGTCCGCCAGTGGCAAGAACTCTTTTTCGCGAAGAACTTCAGCGAGATCGACCTCTCCGACAACCCCGACTTCGCCGCGCTCACCCGCGTGTTCGGCATCCCGGCCGTGCGCCTTGAGCGCCGCGAGGACACCGAGGCCGCGCTGCGCGAGCTGATGGCGACCCCGGGCCCGGCCCTGCTGCACGTGATCATCGACGCCCGCGCCAACGTCTGGCCGCTGGTGCCGCCCAACCACAGCAACGCCACCATGCTGGACGAGACCGAAGCCCATGCGATTCCGGCTTGACCTGACCCTGCGCCCTGCCGAAGGCGCGCTGCTGCGCGTGCTGGGCACGGCCGAGCGCCGCGGCTACACGCCGCTGGCCATCGAAGGCCAGCGCCAGGGCGATGACGAAGCCTGGCGCCTGCAGCTGACCCTTTCCGGCGAACGTCCGCCCGAAGGCCTGTGCCGGCAGATGGAAAAGCTCTACGACTGTCTGAAAGTGGAGGTGGCCGAATGTCCCTGAGCCTCTGGTACAACGGCGACATCGTCCGCGTCGACGAGATCGGCATCCACCCGCTGGCCCACGGCCTGCACTACGGTACCGGCGTGTTCGAGGGCATCCGCGCCTACGCCACGCCGGATGGCGCCGCGGTGTTCCGCCTGCGCGATCACCTCGATCGCATGGCCCGCGGCTGCGAGGCGCTGGGCATCAGGTTCTCGATCAGCGAATTCGAGGCGGCGACGCTCGCCGTGCTGCGCGAGAACCGGCACCGCGACGCCTATATCCGCCCGCTGGCGACCTATGCGCGCGGCGGCCTCGGGCTGGATGTCGAAGTGCTGGGCGAGGACGTGCTGGTGGCTTCGATGCCGTGGAAGCCGCATCTCGGCAGCGAACGGGTCAAGCTCACCCACAGCCCCTACCGGCGCAACACCGCGGCCGCGATTCCGCCACTGAAGCTCTGCGGCGCCTACGTCAATTCGATCCTGGCCAAGCGCGAGGCGACCTCGCGCGGCTTTGGCGAGGCTCTGTTCACCGACGCGCAGGGCCGGGTGGTCGAGTGCACCGGCGAGAACGTGTTCATGGTCAAGGACGGTCGCGTCACCGCCGTCGAACACCCCGACGCCCTGCCCGGGATCACCCGCGCCACGGTGATCGAGCTGGCGGGTGCGGACTCGCGTCCGGTCTCGCTGGATGAGCTCAAGGACGCCGACGAGATCTTCCTCACCGGCACCTCGGCCGAGATCGCCCAGGTCGGCTGGCTGGATGCGCGCGAGCTGGGCGCCAATCCGATCAGCATGGAATTGCGTCGCCTGTACCAGCGCGTGGTGACCGGGCAGGAGGCGTCGCGCAGCGGGTGGTTGACCGCGTATTGAGCGGCGCTCCGCGCGGACGCGAGGAGCGCCGCGTTTGCGGCGCTACGCATGACTTCGCGATGAAAGCGGTGCGGGACCGGGGCGAGCTTGGAGTTCCAGGGGCTGGGACAAGTGTCGAGCGCATGGTGGGCCAGGGCCCACCCTCTGGCGGTTCGTGGTGGCTCCGGAGCCGAGGCAAGTGGGGTCCGCGGTGGTGTCGTCGGGAATGGGACGGTCGGCGGCTCATAGGGTGTGCCCTGGCCCACCATGAGCCGCGCACCGGCCTCGGTCCTGCGACTCGCATCGCGAGCGCCTTCCATAGGGTGGGCCCCGGCCCAGCGTGAGCCGCGCACTGGCCTCGGTGCTCGCACGAAGGGCGGCCGGCGATGCCCCACTCGGGCGTCGGCTGACCACCTCACTGCGCCTGAGGTCTTGAATTCGCTGAACCCAACCCCATTAGGCGGCGACCTTTGCGATTGCCCCGGAGCACCCCATGCCCCTCTACGGATTCGAATGCGGCGCCTGCGGCCACAGTTTCGAGCGCCTGCAGAAGCTCTCGGACGCCGATCCGAGCGCCTGCCCCGTCTGCGGCGCCGAACAGGTCCGTCGCCAAGTCAGCGCCCCGAGCTTCCGTCTCGCGGGCGGCGGCTGGTACGAAACCGACTTCAAGAAGGACGGCGACAAGAAGCGCAACCTCGCCGGTGACGGCAGCAGTACGTCCGCCAGCAGCGAATCGAAGCCGGCGGCCAGCACCGACAGCAAGCCCGCCGCCACCGGCACCGGCGGCTGAGCCCGGCGCGCCGGCCGGCCCCCGCACGCGATCGGCGAGGCGGCGAGGCGCCGCTGCGACCGCCGCCGGCGCAGACCTTGCATCCCCGGTCTCCATGCGCGGCACAGCCGGATGTGCCGCCCCGGAGACCGCTGATGCCTGATCTGATCCTGCATGTCTATGGGCAGGACTTCCCGCGCGACATGCCGACCGTGGTCGGCACCTCGCAAGCGCTGCGCGCCCTGGGCGCGGCGATCAACCAGGCCCTGCGTCAGGGCGAGGCCCTGAGCGCCGAGGTGCAGGACACCTCGGGGGAAACCTACGTGGTGCGCGTCTGCTGTCGGCGGCCGCATCGCAGCGAGCCGCCGCCGGCGCGAGCCAGAGAGAAGCTGGGCAAAGCCGAGGTTGACCCGCTGCCCAGCAGCTTCTGGGAGCGTCTGGGCGAGCGCTGAGGACAGCACCCGCGGCAGCGCGCAATCAGTCCGGTCCACGCAGCGGGGTCTCGACGAACCCGCCCCGGCGTCAGCCCGCAGCAGCGAGGCGCGGATGCCCTCCCTGCTGCGGCGCCAGCCGCCCCTGGGTTGCGCCGCGTGGCACGCCTGCAGCGAGTTCAGGCAGCGGCCATCGCTTCGCGCTGCGACCTGCGGCAGGCTAGGCAGCCCGACTGCCACCCTTCGCCGCCCGCATGACGCCTCTGCCCGACTCGCTGCGCACCGACGGCTATGCCCTTCTGCGAGGCGCCATTCCCGCCGACTGGCTGGACGAACTGCGCGCGCTGTTCGATGCCCATGTCCAGCCTTCGCACGCATGGCCGGTCCCGCGCGGCCCCGATTGGCAGCACTCGCTGCTCGACTTGGAGCCGCGCATCCAGGCCGTATGCCGGCTGCCCGCCCTGCTGCAGGCGGTGGGCACGCTGATCGGCGAGAGCTTCTTCCTGGCCCAGGTCGAAGGTCGCGAGCCGCTTCCGGGCGGCGGCTTCCAGGGCCTGCACCGCGACCTCTGCGAACAGCGCCCGGGCGACACGGTCAGCGCTCTCGCCTTCTTCGACGACTTCGGTCCGCACAACGGGGCGACCCGTCTGATCCCAGGCACCCATCGCCCGGCCTGCAGGGACACGCCGATCGATCCGGCCCTGGACGCCATCAGCCGGCAGGTGGAAGGTCGCGCCGGCGACATCCTGGTCTTCGATGCCGACCTGATCCACGGGGCGAGCCGCAACCACAGCGGCGACCGCCGGCGCTCGATCCTGATCGGCTACTTCGCCGAACCCCGGCGCGCCTCGCATCAGAAGACGGCGCATCTTCGATCGGTGCGCATGGACACCTCGGAGCGCTTCGACGTCAACGCCTGAGGCCCTGCGCCGAAGTTTGCGCTTGCGGCGCTGGGGCCGTCTGGGCGGCTCGCGCGAGAGTCGACCTGAGCCGGCAGGCGCGCGCCTTCAGAGCGCCGACGGCGGCCGGGCGTTGCAGTGGGCTCCATCGGCGCTCGCGCCGTGCGCGGCGGTGCTGCACACGCGGCAGTGCAGCGCAGGCGCCGAGGTCGCCGCCCACGAAGATGTGGCCGTCAGTGGCGGCGCGACGGGCCGCGAGCGCGCTGACGTGCCGGATCCGCGCGTGCACCCTCAATGCCGCGCGACAGTGCCGAAGGGCCAAGCCCGCGGGCGGACGCGCCTTCGCGAACCGCGTCCACGCGGACCGGAGCTTGCATGCCGCGACACGCCGCGTCCGCGTCCCGGCGTTCACAAGACAGGCGGATTCAGCAGGGGCCGTCAACCACACGAGGCGGTCGACGTTGAACAGGCATCCCCGCGCTGGAGCTCCGCCATGAAGCACGTGTCGTCCCTGCTGCCCCTGGCCCTGTTCGCGCTCACCGCAGGCGCCGACGCGCGCGCCGACATCTTCAACCCGCCGCATCCAGACCTGGCGCGAACCAGCGTGCAACCGGCGCCAGTGGCGCCCAACAGCTGGCGCGGCATCCTGCGGATCAACTGCGATTTCTCGCATGCGGCCTACGACGATCCCCTGGTGCATCCCGGGCGGCCCGGCGCGGCCCACTACCACAACTTCTACGGCTTCTTTGAAACCGACGCGCGGACGGTAGTCGCCGATCTCTACGTCGAACTGCCGCCGAACCAGCGTATTTCCAGCTGCCAGGGCAACCAGCTCAATCGCAGCGCGTACTGGGTCCCAGCGCTGCTGGCGCCGCTTTACGACGCCAACGGCGTCCGTCAGCTCGACGCCGAAGGCGCGCCGGCCTGGCAAGTGGTGGACGCGGTGGTCGGCGACAACGAAGTGGCGCATGAGGTCTTCTACTACTCGGCGGCGGTCGACAATCGCGCGGCGAGCCAGGCGCCGCCGCCGGGCCTGTCCATCATCGCAGGCACGGCCAGCACGCAGCCCGGCACCGGCCAGGCCGCGACCGTGGCGCGCTGGCACTGCCAGTCCTGGAACGCCAGCGACGGCAGCAACCCGGACTTCCGAGCCTTCATTCCCGAGTGCGTTGCGCCGGACCGGCTGCGTTTCGACCTGTTCTTCCCCAGCTGCTGGAACGGTGTCGATCTCGATTCGCCCGACCACAAGTCGCATATGGCGTATCCCGAAACCGTGGGCGGAGTGACGCGCTGCCCGGCCAGCCATCCGGTCGCGCTGCCGCGGGTGAGCTACCACTACGCGTTTCCGGTGAAGCCGGAGAACTTCGACCCGCAAACGCGCAGCAGCCGCGGCTGGCGCCTCGCATCGGACATGTATGCCGTGGCCGGGGCGACGCCTGGCGGCTTTTCGCTGCACGGCGACTGGATCAACGGCTGGCACGTCGAGGCCATGCAGGCGGTCATCGACTTCTGCATCAAGGGCGGCCTTGACTGCCATGACGGCAATCTCGCGAACGGATTTCGCCTGAGCGGCACCGCCCCCGGCGTGCAACTGCCGCTGCCGATCATCAACGAGGGCATGGGGCCGGGCCCGATGATCGATGCGCTTTTTGGCAGCGGCTTCGAAAGCAGCAGCGGGCACATGCACTGAGGCGATGCGGAAGAATTCAGCGTTGCCGCGCCATCCAGGGCGCGCCTGCGGATCGAGCGCGCACAGGTTCGATGATCCAGCGTGACGCGCCGCGCCGATGACGTTGGCGCGCTGCGGCCAACCACGCACGGATACGCGCACGACTTGTGCGCCACGGATCAAGGCCCGGAGGGAACTGATTCGTGCTGCATGAGGTTCAGGTCAAGAAGCTTCGGCCTTGCCTTGCCGGTGCAGCCGGCGCCGGCAAGGTCTCGGTTGCCCCAATGGCAGGATGTGCATCGCTCCTGCCATTGGGGCGACGTCACGGGCAGAGATTCGGAGGGCGTCCCGACCTTCGGTGTCCTGCGCGCTACTGGCGCTGCTTCAGCGCTGCGCCCGCAGTGGGTGGCGATGCGATTGAGGGCCTCGGCGAGAGGCCGGGAGCCCGCAGGAGACAAAGCCGCTCATGGGCACACCCGCGCGCTATTTCATGTCGATTTGACATTGAGGGTGATCGGGATCACGCTTTTTTTTGAAAATCGCCGGAGGACCTTGAGATGCGTGCACGCCCTCGTGCCACCTGCTCTGGACTGCCTGCACCGCGCACCCGCCCTTGGAGCCATCTGATTTGCTCTGCCCTGCTGTGCGCGGCCCTGCCCTTGGCGCCGGCGGCAGCGGCGGAGCCCGCCGCCGGCAGAGAGCTCAGCCCCAGCGAAGACCAGGCCGCCGAGGCCATCAGGCTCGGCCTGATGGAGACCTGGTCCAAGCGCCTGCAGTCCTCGGGCCTGTCAAACCTCGAGGCCTGGCAACAGGAAATGCAGCTTCTGATGGACGGCGCCTCGCTTGAAGCCCTCACTCGGGCCAGCTCGGCATCCAGCTATGTCGGCCTGATCGCCGCACTGCAGGAACTGAGGCTCGACAGCGAATCCGCCACCGAAGCGGCGCTCAAGCTGAGCGTGAGATCAGGTCTCGACCCGATGGCCAAGGCGCTGGGCGATCCCGACCGCGATCTGGTCTTCGTGCCGGTCACGCCCTGCCGAATCATCGACACACGCGTGGCGGGTGGCCCGATCGCGGCCAACACCACGCGCAACTTCGATATCACGGCCACTTCGAGCTACGCAGCGCAGGGTGGCTCGGCGTCGGACTGCAACGGCGTCGGATCGGCAGGGAACTTCGCTGCAGCGGCCATCACCTTGATCGCGGTGACCCCCTCAGCCAGCGGCTATCTGACTGCCTACCCGTTCAACACCTCGCAACCCCTGTCCTCGACGCTCAACTACACGGCCGGCTCGGTGGTGGCGAACAGCACCGTGGTGCGGCTGGACCAGACCGCTTCGGCGTTTGAACTGAGCGTCTACTCGTTTGCCCAGTCCCACCTCGTGGCGGACATCTATGGCTACTACCAGGCACCACCGAACACGCTGCAGATGAGCTGCGTGACGACTGCGGAACAAGTGGACTCGGTTGCAGCAGGCGCCACTCGCAACACCGTAGCGCCCGCCTGCGCCAGCGGGTACACCCGAGTCTCCACCAACTGCGAATCCAGCACCTGGCAGATGCCCTTCGTCTACATCTCGGACGGGGTCTGTTCGGCGCAGAACAACAGCTCAGGCACCGCGCAACTGCGCGCATCGGCAAACTGCTGCCGGGTCACCTTCTGATACGGAACATTCGCCTCTCCGCTTTCGCGGGGCATGTCCGCAAGACACGCAGCCAGAGACGGCATCGCCGAAACCCGGACCCAAGGGGGAACTCATGACACCCTCGCAGCTTGAGCCACCACGCCGCTCGGCAAACCAGCGAAGAGGCCTTGGAATATGGCTCGGCCCTGCGCTCCTGCTGCTTGGCCAAGGCTTCGCTTCCGCAGAGATGCCAGGGATGAGCGGGCGTACGGATCTACTGCCCGCCGACGCGATCACGCATGCATCGCGGAAGGACCTTGGCGACATCGATCGCGACCTGCTGCTGGTGCCGGTGAATCCCTGTCGAATCGCCGATACGCAGCGCCGCGGCGGGGTGATCGCCGCGGGCACCGTTCGCCACTTCGATGTCACGCTCACCGGCAGCTATGCCCATCAGGGAGGCGCGTCGGGCACGTGCAATGGCGTTGGGACCGCGGGGGCCTTCGGCGCAGCCCTGATCACGGTCACCGCAGTGTCTCCGCTGGGCACTGGCCATCTGGCGGTCTTTCCACTGGGCAACACGCCTCCCGTGGCCGATGCGCTTCCGTTCAGCGCTGGCGTTTCGACCAGCACCACCCTGCACGTCAAGCTTGACCAGAGCAGCGCTCTGGCGGAACTCTCGATCGCGGCCAGCGCGAGTACTCATGTCACCCTCGATATCGTTGGGTACTTCCGGCCCACTCGCCCCTCGCCGATGGCACTGAGCTGTCAGACCACGGCGGAAGCGACGGCCAACGTCAACGCCGGCGCGACCGCAAACCTCAACGCCCCCGCATGCACAGCCCCGCGGGTCAGCGTGTCCACCAACTGCGAGTCATCGACATGGCAGATGCCCTTTGTCTACATCGCGTCGGGCACCTGCTCCGCACAGAACAACAGCGCCGGCACAGCGACACTCAGAGCCAGCCGGGTCTGCTGCACGCCGGCCGGCTTCCTCATCGGCCAGAACGTGCCGCATCACGCTCCACAGCCAGGGCCCGACGCTGCCCTTCACGAAGGCCAATAGACCGATGTTGGCGACGGTCAGATCGGCCTCCTGGCCGATGCGCTTCAAGGGCGCATAGGTGTGCCCGATCACGCGGAAATCCGGTCGCTGCGCCCGAACGCGCTGGGCCATCTGCAGCAGCGCCCGGTAGCGCCCGAGAATTCCGCCACCGTTCCCATCGTCGAAGATTCCCGCAGCCACCAGCACATCAAAAGCCCGGTCGGCGCTGATCTTGGCTGCGGGCGGCTTGTCGCTTGCCCATTTGGCGAAGACCCGCTTCAGGCGTTCCGAAAGCGAGTCATTGCCACCAGCGCTGACGATCAGCACATCGAAATCGTTGGCGAGCAGTCGCCCCTCCAGGCTGTCCAAGGCGGACTTGGAGAGCAGATCCGCGGCCAGGCCACCGGGTTTGCCGAGCACGATGCCCATGCCATCGATGGGCTTGGCGCTCTGTCGGGCAAGGTTGCGATAGAGCGGCGTGGAGAACCAGGAGTCGCCCAAGTACATCAGCATCGGGCGGTGTTCCAACAGTTCGTGGATCGCCCGGCGCTGACGGCTGTTGGGACTGCCCATGGCCTCGCGCCAGTCGATCCAGTGAGAGATCAGCTCCATGTCGATGCACCTCCGAGTCACGGCCACACCGAGGCTTGAGCATCGCCCTCCAAGGGTCCACGCGCGGCGCGGACACCCGATCAATGCTCGTTCTACGCCCCCATCGCGCGGCTCTGCCGCCGCGCCTCGGCCGAAGAGTGTCGCCAGCGCAGCAGAAGTCTCACCTCGCTTGCCGAGAGAGCTTTCAGAAGGCGGGTATCCGGGCGGCCGCGACAGGAGCACGCGACCGGCGCAGGCTTGGCCTGATGCGAACCTCGCCGGGACGGGCTTTCGCAGGTGCGGCTTGCGACCGTTCGCTGCGCCGCCCTAGCGCGATGCAAGCGCCTCTCGCGCTCTGGCCAACTGCGACTCCGCCAGCGGATAGCGCTCGATCGACAGTCCGCGCTCGAGAGCATCGATCGCCTCCTCGTATCGCTGCATGCGCAGCAGCGCGGCGCCGAGGTTTCCATGTGCGTGCGCGGCGTCGGGGTCGATCTCGATGATGCGACGCAGTTGCACGAGCTCGGACTCGGGCGTGCCATGCACGCGCTCCATCCGGGCGCGCTGCCGCAGCACCGCAATCATCGCAGCGTCCGAGTCCGCCCACCGTTCGGCCTCATCCAGTTGGATCTTTGCGCGCTGCGGGTCCTTCATCTGCAGCGCGATCACGCCGCGCAGCAGCCAGGGTCGGTGGTGCTCCGGCTGCAGCCTGTAAGCCGTATTGAGCGTTTCCCACGCCTGCCGCCGCTGCCCGCGCAGGATCTGCAGCCGCGCCAGAGTGAGGTAGGCACGGGCGATGGGCGGGTCCGCCTGCAAGGCCGGCTGCAGCAGCCGATCGGCCTGTGCGATCGCTTCGGGCGCATAGCTCCTGCCGCGGAAGGCATCGCCACTGCGGTAGCCGAGTGCCAAGCGGAGTTCAGAGGAGGCGAGCGCCACCCAAGGGTCATTGGCGTCGATCCTTTGCGCAACCGACAGCTCCTGAACGGCGCGCTCCAGCACCCCGCCGCGCAGACTTCCGCCATCCAGCTGTGCCAGCGCAGCACGCGCATGGTCTTGCGCCGAAGGCGCGGGGGGCGGCTCAGCGCAGGCCGAAAGCAGCACCAGTGCGAACAGTCCTATGCTGCGGACGAGGGCTTTGACTGCACTCCGCAGGCGCAAGGAAGATTTTGTTGTCATCTCGGGCCTCAAGACTGCGGGTTGGTGGCGACGCCATCGCGCAGGCGCCGGTAGCTCAAATACAGCGGGAGCCCCAGAAAAGGCACGAACCAGGCCACCAGCAGCAAGGTTCGCCATCCTTCAAGGCGCGAGCACGCCGGCAGCACGACCCGCGTGCTGATCACCATCAGCAGGGCCGAGGTCAACATCGTTACGAACGCCGCGCCCAGCAGCAGCGCCTCGGGCAGACCCAGTGGCGCGTCTGGGGCCGCCGCCGGCGGATCAAGATAGGGCTGCGACAGACCCACGACCAATATCAACAGCCAGGCCAGCGACAGCGGATGGACCAGCAGGGCAAGCCGAGGATGCCGAGAGAACAACCAGCGCACGGTGTCCATGTTCGCCATGCCGCCAGTCGCGCTAGGGCAGAGGCTCGACGCGCACCGTGCCGGTCGGCGAGCGGTGCAGGCGGATGGATGCGCCCGGCGTCGGGCTTGCGATCGGCGTCTGGCCAATCATGGTGACCATGACCGAGGGATCGGTCTGCGCCACCGGCGCTTCCGACTCGAACGGCGCGGTCAGCACGACCAGGTATCGCGCCTCATCATCCACCGCAAAGAAGCCAAACAGGTGTGCGTTCTGGTCGCCGAACAGATTGCCGTCGTCGAAGCGCAGCCTCAGCGCTCCGCGGGCCAACTCGCGGTGCTCGGCATCAAGGACCAGCAGCACGGGATCGAGGTACTGACCGATCCACATGCCGTTGAAATAGGTCTTGACCCGATAGCGCCGCAGGCCCGAGCCCGGCAGCTCGAAGGCCTTGAAGTAGCTGCGTCCGGAGTCGAAATCGAAGACCGATGCGCGCTCGTCCAGCTTGAACTTGCTGCCCTTGGCCGGCAACGGCTCGAACTTGAACTCGCGGATCGACGCGCAGCAAGGGCGCGCCTGTTCCAGGGAAGCGAACTGCTTGTCCACGGTCGTGGCGCAGCCAGCGAGAAGGGCGCAGCACAGCACAGCAAGGAAACGCATGGCGATCATGAGAGTTCTTCAAAGAAATCAGCACGCGGATGATCAACCAGCGCCGGACACGAAGTCCACCCGGGCCTGCGCTGGAGCAGCCCGCGTGCTCTGGAAGAGAGGCGCTGACGCGAGCTCACCTTCGGGTTGCGGTGCGCTGGCCCAGAGGTGGAATGCAGCAGAAGGGCTTCGATCATCGCGCGCGCCGCGCGGGCAGAGCTCGTCCGCCAAGGGCGATCACCTGCGTGCTGCGGGAATGCTTCCGCACCCCACGGCAGGCATCGTCGCCGAGGGGTTGGGCAGCGAAAGCGGGGCTGCGCAGGTTCGAGGCGGCACGATGCCGACTGCGACGACGGCAGCACGACACACGGCATGCGCTGCCGGCACTCGTCATCCCTTCGGTGGAGAGCGTGCTTTCTCGGCAAGCGCGGACGTGTTCACTCAAGCTCTTCGCCGAAGACCCGCCGCCGAGGCGTCATGCGCCCCTTGGGCTGCGGACGACGGGTTCAGCCCCCGGCCGGCGCCCGCAGCCAGATCCAGCCCTCTCGCTTCGCACGCTCAAGTTCGTCGGGCGCTGGTGGAACGCAGGCGCCCGCCAGGAAATCCATCGCGGCGAGCAGACACAGGCATGCGTCGAATTCATCGGCACGGCGCTCGCAGCGTTCGCTGATGCCAATGAGCCGGGGCTCAAGCGCTTCGGCCATGACGCGGCGCGCGTCGATCTGCCCGGGCTTCTTGTAGCCGGTGGATCTGTGGCCGTGGGTTTTGAGTGTCGCCGCGGGATAAACCTCGATCACGCCGCTGGCCGAGACAGCAGGGTCCCAGAGCAGAGGCAGCGCCTGTCCGCTGGCAGTGCGCAGCTCGTGAAGCAAGCCCAATGCGCCGTGCGCGGCTCTCGCGATCAGGGCCGCGCCAATCTCCAGCGGCGCGTGGCCCAGCGCGCGCAATCGTCGATCGCTGGCGCGCGAGAACATCGCAGCCGGCTCTCGAATCAGCCCCTGCCCCGCCCGGTGATCGTCGAGTGCCTCCCGCAGGCCGAGTGGCCAACCCAGTGGTGCGTCTATCGCGATCAGGCAGGTTCCGGCCCGCAGCGCCTCGACCAGCTCGGCCAAGGCGGCACCGCGGCGATCCATCAGGCCGGAGCGCAGGATGCGCGCGCTGGCGCTCTCCCACCGGGCGATGGCGTAGCCAGTGTTCGTGCGCTGTGCGGCCGCGTCGATGCCGATCAAGGTCAGCATGCAGGCGCGGTTGTGCGGGCGGACCTTGCAGGCAGCGCAGGCCCGCGGCGCCCGCGAACGCTGGGCGCCGCCAACGGATCAGGCGAGATGCTCATCTTGCGCTGACGCTCGGAGTCGTTCGACCCGGACCTCGCCAGCGGCAGTCACCGGCACTTCTCATAGCCCTCCTTGATCCAGCGCTCCACTGCCTTCGCGCGGCGCTCGTAGCCGCTTCGGGCGTAGAGCACCTCGACCCCGGTCCGGCCCGAGTCGATCCGCCGCAGATCCATCAGCAGCCAGGTCTGTGGACCCAGTGCGCCGTGCAGGGTCACGTCGATCTGCGCACGGCCCTTGGCTTCGTCCAACTGCAGGCTCGCCTGCGTTTGCGAGGTCTGTACGCCGCTGGGCATGTAGGTGCCGCCGCTGTAGCAGCGGCGTGCCTGCGCGTGGATCGCATTGGCCACCTCCGCCAGCGCACCTTGCACTTCAAAGGTGTGGACGCCTGCGGGCTTCTCGCGCAGCGCGGCGGTGCCACCCATGCAGCCCGCCAAGGCCAGAGTCAGGGCGATCGGAAACAGGAGTCGGTAGGACATGTGCACCTCATTGATGGGAAAAGTGAGCGGCAAGCCGCCAGGTCGGTTTGGAGATCGCTGCGGGAGTATCCGTCGAAGCGCTGCGACCGCTCGGCGATGGGCGCAGGCCCGCTTGCCGGGCGGCTACTGGCGCCGCCCATGCCAGCGCAGCCCCAGCGAGGGCGGATTGTCCTCGTTGCTCCAGACGCCGGTGAAGGCCTTGAAGTCGGCGCTGAAGCTCATGTCGACCAGGCCTGAGCCCCAGCGGTCCTTCCAGCCGCAGCGGAACTCCTGAGCCTTGAGCCGCTTGCAGTCGAACAGCACGCCCTCTTCCACATCGTCGCCGTACTCGAACCGGTAGACGCCGTCGCGGCCATCGCGGGTCGCCCCGTAGAACTCGGTGACCGACGGGTACATGCCGTCGGACCAGATCTCACCCGCGTACTCGCCGCGTGGCAACGCATCCGCTTCCGGCGCACCGGCCTGGGCGACGGCGCAGGCGGCAATCGCGGACGCCAGCCCGGCGATGCGGCCCGCCTTGCTGAATCGAAACTTGACCCTGTTCATCCAATCCTCCGCCAATCCCGCAAATCCCTGGCCTCAGGGGCCCAGGCAATCACCGTGGACTGCGTCCTCCCAATCCCGTCGGCAGGGCGCAGAGCGTAGCGGGCCATGGGCCTCCGGAACCCCCCGCCTGCTGGAGGTTGAAGCGAACGCACCTGCCCTTCAAGCGACCGGGTGCGCCGCAGGGCGTACAGTCCACGACTTGGGCACACATACGGAGACTCCCGATGACCCCGGCGACGCAGCGGATACGCTTCAGGCTCACACTGGCTCTGCTGATGGTGCTGCCTTTGCCCCCCGAGTGCGCGCGGGCGCAGTCGACCAGCAACATCGCCCCGCGTATGAGTCTGACCGGCCAGGTCGAGTCCGCGCGGGCGGCGACGCTGTGCGCAGTGCTGCCCTTGGGCGCCAACCTCGGCTTTGCGGGCCTGAGCGTCGCCGATGCCGACATCGGTGCCGGGCTGATGCATGCGCGGGTCGAGCTTGAGCCCTCGCTCACCTCGAATGCCTCGGTGCTGATCCCGGGTCTGGCCGCCCTGCCCGGCGTAGAGATCCTGCGCGAAGCGCCCGATCGCATCCGCTTCAATGCGCCCCTGAGCTCGGTCAACCAGGCCTTTGCCGCGCTGGAGTATCGCGACGCAAGCGACGGCGACATGCTGGACCTCATCGCTGACGATCTGCAGCTGCCGCCCTTGAGCGCCGAGATCCGCCTGCACCTGGCGGCCGATCCCAAGGCCACCAAGGCGGTCTTCTCGCCCTGCCGCCCGCCGCCCGACCTGCGCGCGGAATCCGACACCGGCAGCAGCGACGCGGACGACATCACCCTGGCCGGCCCGCTGCAGTTCGACGTGAGCGGCATGCAGGCCGGTGACAGCGTCGACCTGCTCAACGACGGCGTGCTGGTCAGCTCGACCATCGCCGCAGGCGACTCCACCGTGGTCACCGACCCCTCACCGGTCGCCGGCCTTACTTCGCTGTACGCCGTCAGCATCAACGGCGATGCTGGCAGTGCGTCATGGAGCGTGGCAGTCGTGGCTGCTGAGATCTTCGCCAACGGCTTCGAGACGCCCGCTCGGCGCTGAGCCGAGCCATCAGGGCTCGTCCTGGCTGGTTGGGGGGCAGGTCACCCGCAGCTGGCGTCCTGCCCAATTTCAATCGTGATCCACACCCGAGTCCCGCCCCCGCCGCGGGCACCGCCCATGGGCCATCGCGCTGACGCTGGCGCCCGGCGGCTTGTGGATCGCCTGGCCACTGCGCATCGATTCGAGGACCCCGGCGACGGCCACACGGAGCGCAGGCTTGATCAGCATCGACACGCCGAGCTCACGGCGGCGGCGGACTCTCGAAGCCATCGCGCAGGATGCGCTCGGGCAGCAGCACCTCTTCCCAGTAGGTCTGCATGGCAGCGATCGGCTGGTTCTCGAACTGGCGCGGGTCGAGCTCCATGTAGCGACGTTCGATCAGCTGCCGCAGGCGCTCGCTGCCGTTGCTGCGGAAATGGCCGAACACGGCGTCCATGTGGTCGAGCATGGCGGGCGTGATGGTCGCCGTGCCGCTGCCGCTGACCATCGACTCGATCGCCGGCATCCACGCGTCCTTGGCCTCGCGCAGGCTCGACAGGAAGATCGGCGAAGCGAAGCTGCGGACGTACAGCTCGACCTCGAACTCGTCGTAGATCTCGACGTACTCGCGGCCTTTCGGGCTGGTCAGCAGCACGTCGTCGCGGAAGTCTCGCAGCAGCTGCACCTGGGCGAGGGTGCCGATGCCATTGGACTCGCCCGCGCTCTTGCCGCCGGCGATGCCGATGCAGCCGAGCATCAGGCACTCCACCGAGCACAGGCCGTTCAGCGAGCCGTTGGGCCTTTCGAACACGGTCAGCACGGTCTGCAGCGGCTCACGCAGGACGATGCCGGGGATCTGCGGGTCCTGGAGGGTGAAGGTGTACTTGCCAGGCGTGGCGGTGAACGGCGTTCGCGACACCAGCAGGTCGTGGATGCGGGTGCCCGCAAAGCTCGCCATCTCCACGGCGCCGAGGGCGCCGAGCAGCGACAGGGTGGCGTTCTGCGGCAGCGGCGGCGAGGTCAGGCGGATGATCGTGTTGAGGTTCTCAAGCGTGTAGTAGCCGTCGGTGCGGGCGAAGCCCAAGGTGCCCGGCGTCGCCGTGCCCGGCCGCACGAAGGCGCGCAGCGGCTCGCTGGGGCTGGCCAGGAACACCGTATTGGGCGAACTACGGTCGATGCCGATGCCACTGCCGCCGGTCTGCACCACGGCGCGCGGCGCGATGCTGCCGCTGGCGATGGTGATGCGGTGCAGCCCCGTGGCGAAGGGCCGCTGCGCCTGCTGACGACCGACCAGCACATCGATCGTGCCCGGGTCGATGACGGCGGTGTCCAGCGCCACCACCGGGTTGCCCGCTGCCTCCAGCTGCTGCACCAGGTCGAAGCGGTCGGCGGGCTGGTCGGCGCCGAGCGCCGTGCCCTTCCAGACCTCGACCCGACCCTCGCTGTCGGCGGTGACGAGATCCAGCGCGTCGTCGCCGTCGACGGTCACCGAGGTGGCCCGCCGCACGGTCCGACCCATACCGCTCACCGCGCGCTCGGTGTAGGCGCTGCCGTTCCACACCCACAGCCGCTGCGGCGCCGCGCCCAGGGTGAGCACGGCTGAACCGCCTTCGAGCAGGAAGGGCACCGCGATCGAAGTCGCCACCCCGCCCGCATGGGGCAGCGCCTGCGCCGGCTGCAGGCCGCTGCCCGGCACCACCGCATAGAGCTGCACCCGCGCATCGCCGGTGATGGCCGCGACGCCGAAGCGCAGCCCACCGGCGGTTTCCACGTCCTGCACCTTCAGCGAGGTGATGCTGGGCAGCGGCAGCAGCGGCCCGCGGCTGTAGGACGGGTAGAAGGATGCGCCGCCCTCCCTGCTCAGCAGGATCACGCCACCCGGCGAGGCCTCGGCCGCCGCCACGGCCACCACGATGTCGTTGTCGCCATCGACATCGAAGTCGAACACCACCGCGTCGACCACGTTCTGCAGCAGGGCCAGCGGCTCGCTCAGCCGGTAGCTCAGCGAACCCGGATCGTCGCGCAGCCACAGCTCAAGGCGCTCGCCATCCGGGCCGCGACGGACCAGCAACAGATCGCGGCGACCATCGCCGTTCATGTCGCGCACCTCGATACGGCGCGCGTTGTCGCCGAAGAAGGCCGGGCCAACGCTGGCCTCCTCCAGCACCGCCTGGGCCAGCGCCGGGCCGGCGAACACGAACAGCAGCAAGCACACAAGACGCAGGCGCATGGGCAACTCCTTCGATTCTCGCCGGGGGCGCACGGGGCTGGACGCAGCCCCTTCGGCCTTGAAGCGAAAAATGAAGCGGCGGGCCATCACCTCAAGACGCAGGGCCTGGGGGACAGGCATCCACGGTCGGATCCGCTGGCGCCGCGGCCTTGGTCACCGGTTAGCCTGACCGCCCTCTTTCAGGGCGAAGCGGTGACCACCGCTGTCGCCTCGAAGCCGTTCTGGAACACGTTCGGGCTCGAAAGCAGCCAAGGCGACATCCAGGCGAAGTCCTTGTCGAGGCGCGAGTAGTAGTCGCGATTGCTGGCGTTGCCCAGGTTGCCGGTGTTCGCGCAGCTCGCCGCGCCGCCGTACAGGCCACCGCGCAGTTCGTAGGCACCGCCGGCCGCGATGGTGAACAGGCCGGAGCCACTGCTGCCGCCCTCCGTGGTGCCGCTCAGCCAGCCCACCTCGTGGTTGTCCGCGTCCTCCGAGAGCTTCTGGCCGGTCGAGACCATGCGGGCGTCGCCGGAGGGATGGTGGATGGCCGTCACGGCGCTGTTGCTGGACAGGGGCTCGGCATTCCAGCCGGCGAAGAAGGCGATGGCGGGCGCCGCCTGGTTCAGGCGCAGTAGCATGCCGTCGGTGCGATGGTCCGAGCCCAGGTAGGTGGCACCGCCGGTGAGTTGGGTCTGCATCGCCGACACGTTGCCGTTGCAGGTGGTGGCTTCGTAGTTCCAGAACGTGTTGAGCGTGTTGGCCACCGTCTGCATCTGCGTCGCGTTGGGCGGCACGCTGGTGTTGGAAGAGAAGCAGTGGTTGGCGCTGTGGAACAGCGCCACCTGGCTGGACGGGTCGTTGTCGGCCACCAGCGTCCCCGTGCAGATGAAGGTGCTGCTGCCGACCACGAAGCGCATGTGCGCGACGGCGTGGCGCGCGTTGGCGAAGTGCGGGCCGAGCTCGTTCAGACGGCAGACCACGTCGACGTTGCAGGCCCCGGACTCGCCGATCTTCTGCGGCAGGCGATACGGCGTCCGGCTGTCCACGATCTCGTGGCTCAGGCGCGGCAGCGAGAGCGCGGCCGGCGCATCGGCCCCGGCGGGCACGGTCACCTCGATGCGCTGCACCTCGCCATCGGTGCTGGGCGTCCAGTAGAGGCCGTCATCGCCGAGCAGGCGCTGCGCCTCGGCCACCGTGGTGCGAGCCAGCGGCCGCTCCGGGCTGCGCGAGCCGCCAAAGCGCAGCTCGATGGCGGGATCCAAACCCGCCACATCGAGCCCCACGCGCAGCGCGGCAGCGCCGACCGAGCGCACCTCCACCTGCGCCACGCGATCGCCGCCGCTCGCCTCCGCCCACAGGGCAGCCAGCGCCTCGCCTTCCGGCGCAAGCACGCGCGCCAGACCGATCTGCACGCGCTTGAACGCACCGTCGGCATTGCGCCGATGCAGGGCCTGCACCTCTTCCGGGCGCGGCGCCTCACGGGTGACGCGCGCCGCCTTGCCAACGGCCGCTGACGGCACGCGCCAGGATTCCGCTACCGCCGGCGGCGTCTTGGCGAACTCGCCCGGGGCATGACGCACCGCGCTTGAATCGACCGGGCCGGCCGCGAGGCTCGCGGCGGGAAGGCAGGCCATCAGCCCGAAGGCGGCAAAGCGTTTGGCATGGCGCATGGGTCGACAGGCTCCTCGGCCGCGGTGGGGGCGAGGCGGGACTATACGCCCGGCCTATGGCGCGGAGGGCTCAGCACAGGCGGGAATCCGGCTTCAGTCCGCGGTTGCAGGCACGCGCTTTGGGAACTCAAGGGCGCGGGAAACAGACACGAAATCGCAGCACGCCTGCGGGTGACCTGCCCCCACCCAGCCGTACCACTCGAAGCTAGGTAGAGTCCGTCACCCTGAGAGGACGGACATGCGCAAGAGTCGATTCACCACCGAGCAGATCATCGGGTTCATCAAGCAGGCCGAAGCGGGGATGGCCGTGACCGAGTTGGGTCGCCAGCACGGCTTCAGCCCCGCCAGCTTCTACGCCTGGCGAGCCAAGTACGGCGGGATGGAGGCGGAGGACGCCAAGCGCCTCAAGGAACTTGAGTTGGAGAACAGCCGGCTGAAGCGCCTGCTCGCCGAAGCACACCTGGACATCGAGGCGCTGAAGGTCGGCTTCGGGGTAAAACGCTAGCCCCGC
>NZ_FNAG01000024.1 GCF_900101825.1 Aquimonas voraii | reverse complement strand
AGCGAGGACAGCGAGACGCTCGGCATCGCCAAGCGTGCGACGGCGACCACGCTGGCATCGACGCCGGCGGACGACCAGCAGGCGGGCCAGACGGTGACCTGGACGGTGGGCGTGAGCGCGGTCGGCGGCGCGGCGACCACGCCGCTCGGCGGCGAGGTCTTCGTCTGCCCGAGCTCGGCACCGAGCTGCGATGGGCTGAGCGCGGTCTGCACGATCACGCTGCCGGCCACGAGCTGCGATCTGAGCTACGACCTGCCGCAGACGGTGGAGCTGGTGGCGCGCTATGCGGGCGACGACAACTACGCGACGAGCTCTTCGGGCGCCGACAGCATCAGCATCGAAAAGCGTGACAGCACGATCGCCATCACCAGCGATCTGTCGGCGCAGACGCCGGCGGGCGCGCCGGTGACGGTGGCCTTCGATGTCGACGGCGGTCATCAGACCTACGACGGCACGGTGACGGTGACGGCGACGCTGGCGAGCCCGGCGGCGAGCGCGAGCTGCGGCCCGGTGAGCGTGGACCCGGCGACCGGCGTGGGCAGCTGCGTGATCGAAGGTGCGGCGGGCTTCGTGCGCGCCGGCAGCTGGAGCGTGGTGGCGGAGTACGCGGGTGACGACAACGACGCGGCTTCGAGCTCGGCGGCGGTGACGCATCCGGTGGGTCGCGCCAGCACCAGCGTGGTGCTGGTGTCGAACCCTGACCCGAGCGTGTTCGGCCAGCCCTTCGATCTGACCGCGACGGTGACCAGCAGCACCGGCATCGTGCCGACCGGCCAGGTGGAGTTCTTCAACCACCTGGGCGTGTCCTACGGCACGGTGACGATCGGTCTGGACGGCACCGCCACCCTGGCAGCGCCCGCCAACCTCTCGCAGGGCTTCTACAGCGGCAGCAGCTCGCCCTTCCGCGCCTTCAAGGCGGTGTTCATCGAGAACGCCGATTTCGATACCAGCGTGGATCCGAGCGAGACGCACACGATCGGCCGCGCCGATGTCAGCCTGTCGCTGAGCAGCGCCACGAATCCGAGCGATGCGGGTGACAGCGTGAGCTTTACCGGCACGGCCTCGGCCGTGGCGCCCTCGCTGGCAACCCCGACCGGCACGCTGACCATCACGGCCGTCGGCCCGGCCCCGCTGGCCACGTCGGTGAGCTGCACCACCGCCGCCCTGGTCGAGACCGTGCCCGGCAGCAGCAGTGCGTCCTGCGCGCTCAGCCTGCCGGCGGCGGGCAGCTATGCGGTGAGCACGACCTATGACAACAGCGACGGCAACTTCAGCGATGTCACCACGCCGAGTGCTGAGATCAGCCAGAGCGTGCAGGGGCTTGCGACCACGCTGAGCATTGGCGCGGTCAGCCCGACCTATGGCGACAACGTCAGCCTGGCGCTGACCGTCGCCGGCGGCCGCAACGGCAACACCGGCACCGTGGACGTCAGCATCAACGGCAGCCTGGTCTGCGACAACGTCGCCCTCACCGCCAGCGCCGGCAGCTGCAGCTACCTGCCGCCTGCGGCCGGCAGCTACAGCGTCGAGGCGATCTACAACGGCGACGGCGCGGATGTGGACGATGCCAGCAGCACCGCCACTTCCAGTTTCACCGTGGCCAAGCAGACGCCGACGGTGGGTCTGAGCCTGGGCCCGGATCCGGTGAGCGCGGGCTCGACGCTGACGGCGACGGTGACGGTGGGCACCACCGGCACGGTGAGCCCGCCGACCGGCACGATCACGGTGAGCACCGACGGCAGCGAGAGCGGCTGCACGGTGCCGGCGACCGGCGGCAGCTGTGACCTCAGCCTGACCGTGACCGGCGCCCGCACGCTGAGTGCGAGCTATGCCGGCGACGACAACTTCAATGGCGACAGCGACAGCGCGTCGGTGACGGTGGATGCCGCCACCACCACGGCCCGCATCGACACGATCAGCCCGGCCGCCCCGGTGGTGGGTGAGGCGATCGCGATCGGCTTCAGCCTGAGCGGCGGCGTGGCGCCGTACAGCGGCGCGGTCAGCGTCCTGATCGACCCGACCCCGGCCGATACCGGCAATGGCGATGCCTTCGCCTGCCCGGGCCTGCTGTTCGATGCCAACACCGGCACCGGCAGCTGCAGCCTGGTGGCGGGCCTGGCCGATGCCGGTGTCTACGGCCTGAGCCTCGACTACGCCGGCGACGGCAACGAGGGCCCGGGCAGCGATACCGACAGCGTGACTGTCAGTGCGGCCAGCGCGAGCCTGAGCCTGTCGAGCGGCGGCAGCAGCGTGGTCGGCCAGGCGGTGAGCGTGAATGCCCTGGTCAGCCGCCTGGCGCCGGCCACCGGCAGCGCCGAGGGCAGCGTGCAGATCACCGCCACCGGCCCGGCACCGTCCCTCGCGACCCAGGTCTGCGACATCGCCGCCCTGGCCGGCGGCGCCGGCAGCTGCGGTTTCACTTTCACCGAGGTCGGCAGCTACAGCCTGAGCGCCAGCTACACCTCGGCGGACGGCAACACCCAGTCGATCGCGGGTCCAGCCGGCACGATCCTCCACAGCGTCGAGCGCGCGCTGGCGACGATCAGCCTCGACAGCGTGCTGCCGGCCAGCCCGCGCGTGGGCCAGTCGACCACGGTGAGCTTCAGCGTGGCCGGCGGCTTCGGCGGCAACGACGGTCTGGTCGACATCAGCACCAGCTCGAGCGGCGGCGCCGGTCCGGGCTGCAGCGGGCTGGCGGCCAGCGCCGGCAGCTGCGTGCTGAGCTTCGCCACCGCCGGCAGCTACACGGTGACGGCGACCTACAACGCCAGCGGCAGCGACGGCGATGACAGCATCGGCGCCACCGATGTGCTGGTGGGCCTGACCGTGCAGCCGGCCGAGGGCGGGCTGGATGTGGGCGTCAGCGACACCACGCCGGAGGCCGGCCAGCCGGTGACGATCAGCGCCAGCGTGCAGACCGTCGGCGGCACGCCGGCGACCGGCACGATCACGGTGAGCCGCAGCGGCAGCCCGGTGTGCACGATCACCCTGCCGGCGACCAGCTGCGAGGCGAGCTTCGGCAGCATCGGCAGCGCCCCGCTGGACTTCGCCTACAGCGGCGACGCCAACTACGCACCGGCCAGCACCAGCGTGCCGCTGACGGTCAGCCCGGCGGCGACCACGCTGGCGATCACCGGCGTCAGCCCGACCAGCCTGCTGGCGGGCCAGTCGAGCACGGTGAGCTACACGGTGAGCGGCGGCTTTGCCGGCAACACCGGCACGGTGCTGGTGACCGCGAGCAGCGGCAGCAACACCGCGACCTGCTCGGCCCCGGCCGCGGCCGGCAGCTGCGCCATCGCCCTGGCCCGCGCCGGCGTGTGGAGCTTTGCCGCGACCTACAACGCCGGCGGCAGCGACGTCGACGACGCCGCCAGCAGCGCCAGCTCGGCGACCCCGGTGAGCGTGACCCGCACGCCGACGGTGACCGCGCTGACGGTGGATCCGGCGGCCGGTGGTCCGTTCGGGACGACGGTGACGCTGTCGGCCCAGGTCGACCGCAACGCCCCGGGCGTGGGCCAGCCGCAGGGCATGGTGACCTTCCTGGTGGACGGTGCCTCGATCGGCGAGGCCCCGCTGTCGCCGAGCGGGCAGGCGGTGTTCAGCACCAGCACCCTGCCGGTGGGCAGCCGCGTGCTGCGCGCGCAGTACAACGGCAACGACGACTACCTGGTGAGCTTCGACGAGAAGACCTTCGAGGTGAGCCGCAAGGCGGTGACGCTGGCGATCACCGGCAGCTCGGTGAACCCGTCGGCGATCGCCGAGTCGGTGGTGTTCAGCTACAGCTTCAGCACCGCCCCGGGCACCACCCCGACCGGCAACATCACCCTCACCGCCAGCACCGGCGAGAGCTGCGTGGGCACGATCGCGGCGGGTCAATGCGCGATCAGCTTCACGACCGGCGGCAACCGCAGCCTCAGCGCCAGCTACGCCGGCGACGCCCTGCACGCCGCGGCCAGCTCGGCAGCGTTTGCGCACAGCGTGGCCGGCACCCCGACCACCCTGGTGTTCGCGGCCGGCAACCCGGTGAGCGCGACCTTTGGTGATCTGGTCAGCATCGCCACCGAGCTGAGCGGCGGCACCGCGCCGAACGACGGCCTGGTGAGCGTGACCGCCAGCGCCGCCGGCCAGACCAGCGTGAGCTGCAGCGCCGCCGTGGTCGGCGGAGCCAGCAGCTGCAGCCTGGCCGGTCTCGGCGCCGGCACGTGGAGCGTCAGCGCCAGCTACGCCGGAGACAGCGACGACGCCGGCAGCAATACGCCCGCGCCGCTCAGCCTGCTCATCAACCCGGCGAGCCAGACGATCGTGTTCGGTACCGCCCCCAGCCTGGTCTTCGACGGCCCGGCCGGCACGCTGAGCGCGACCGGTGGGGCCTCCGGCAACCCGATCGTGTTCAGCAGCACCACGCCGAGCGTGTGCAGCGTGGTCGGCGACCAGGTCAGCCCGCTCGCGGCCGGCGCCTGCATCGTCGCCGCCAACCAGGCCGGCAGCGCCAACTACAGCGCGGCGGCGGAAGTGACGCAGACGATCGAGGTCGCCCAGGCCAGCCAGACGATCGTCTTCGGCCCGGCCCCGAGCCTGGTGTTCAACGGCCCGGCCGGCACCCTGAGTGCCACCGGTGGTGCCTCCGGCAACCCGGTGGTGTTCGGCAGCAGCACGCCGAGCGTGTGCAGCGTGGTCGGCACCCAGGTCACGCCGCTGGCGGTGGGCAGCTGCATCGTCACCGCCAACCAGGCCGGCAACGCCAACTACGCCGCCGCGGCGGAAGCGACGCAGACGCTCGTGATCGGCAACGGCAGCCAGACGATCACCTTTGGCCCGAACCCCGGCCCGCTGAGCTTTGGCGGCCCGGTGGCACAGGTCAGCGCGACCGCCAGCAGCGGCCTGCCGGTGAGCTTCGGCACCCGCAGCCCCGAGGTGTGCACGATCAGCGGCACCGGCCCGAGCACGGCCAGCCTGACGATCCTCGCCGCCGGCACCTGCGTGGTGACCGCCGACCAGGCGGGTGACGGCAGCTTCAATGCCGCCCCGCAGGAGACCCAGAGCGTGCAGATCGACCGCGCCAGCCAGACGATCACCTTTGCGGCGATCGCCGATGCGGTGGCCGGCAGCGGCGCGATCACGCTGAACGCCACGGCGGACAGCGGGCTCAGCGTGAGCTTCGGCACCCCGAGCAGCGCCAGCGTCTGCACCGTCGACAGCGGTGCCGGCACGGTGACCCCGGTGGGCCCGGGCAGCTGCGTGGTCGAAGCCACCCAGGCCGGCAACGGCAACTACCTGCCGGCGACCCCGGTCAGCCGCAGCTTCACGGTGACCGCAGCACAGGTCGACCTGTCGATGCTGAAGACCGGCCGCTATCTGGCCGGTGGGCTGATCCAGTGGAACCTGGCGATCGGCAACACCGGCCCCGGAGCGGCGACCGCCGCCACCGTGCTCGACTCGCTGCCGGCGGCGGTGACGGGCGCCACCTGGACCTGCGCGGCGAGCGTGGGCAGCAGCTGCGCTGCGGCCAGCGGCACCGGCGACATCAACACCACGGTGAACGTGGCGGCGGGCGGCAGCGTGGTGATCGAAATCACCGCGACCCTGGTCGACCCGAACGCGAGCACGGTGGTGAACAGCGCCAGCGTGCAGCCGGCGGCGGGCGTGATCGACACCAACCCGGGCAACAACGTCAGCACGCTGGACCTGCGCGTCGCCCTGTTCAGCGATGGCTTCGAGAGCGCGGCGGTGCCCGGTGGCCTGCTGAAGGCGCTGGACAGCCTGAGCATGGACGGCGCGGCGGTGGAGTCGAAGCTGCGCGGTGCCGAGCCGGTGGACATCGGCTACTACGTGGGCGAAGGCAAGGCCCTGCGGCTGCAGGCCCGCGAAGTGCACGGACTGGTGGAAGTGCGCCTGCTGCAGAAGACGCAGGCGCAGCCCTGGGCCCGCAGCCGCTGGATCGAGCTGTGGCCGGGCGACCGCGTCCACCTCGACTACGTCAACACCGGCCCGCAGCTTGAGGCCCAGGTGGCGGTCGGCCAGTAAGGCAGCGCCCTCGCTGGAAACCCAAAGGGCCCGCGCAAGCGGGCCCTTTGCTTTGGCTGGCATGGGCCGCGTGAGCGGCCTGTCTGGCTATGCGGCCTGCGCCAACGGGAGCGCTCCACGGCACGGATCCCGACAGAACGAGGCCGGCGTGCTCCCGACGGCTGTGGGAGGGTTCAGGGCCGCCCGGAGTCGGCGCGATAGCGGTCGAGACGGGACTGCTTGCCCAGTGGGAACAGAATCTGCGGGATCACCGCTTCAATCGGGGTCTTCTCGATCTTGAGCCGGTACAGGCCGTCGACACCGCCAACCGAATCCGTCTTCAATGAGAGGAAGTTGTCGGTGGAGAAGGGCTTGCCGGGCACGAAGTCCATGGCCAGCGCCTGCAGACGTCCGAGCAGGTCGGGCAGCGGAATCACCAGCCGCTTCAGGTGCATGCCGCGCGCGGTGTAGCGCACGATATCGGCGAGACTCAGCACCTCGGGGCCGTAGAGCTCGTAGGTCTGCTGGAACGCGCTTGGGTCATCGAGCGTCCTTACCATCGCGGCGACCACATCGCCGACATAGACCGGCGCGAACTTGGCGCTGGCGCGGGCCAGCGGCAGCACCGGCGAGAACGACAGCAGGAACTTGAAGCGGCTGAACAGGCCGTCGCCGGGACCGAAGATCACCGAGGGCTGGTAGATCGTCCAGTCGAGGCCCGAGGCCTTGACCGCGGCTTCGGCTTCGCCGCGCGTCTTCAGGTAATGGCTTTCGCCACGGCCGGCGTTGAGCGCGCTCATCTGCAGCAGGCGACGTACACCGGCGGCTTTGCAGGCGTCGATCACGCAACGGGTCAGTTCGACATGCGCGCGCTTGAATCCGGCACCGCCGAAGCCCGTCTCGTTGAGGATGCCGACCAGGTTGATGACCGCATCGGCGCCCTTGACGGCAGCGGCGAGCGAGGCGCTGTCATAGGGGTCGACGGCGCGCACGCGCACGCGTGGCAGCACGCCGAGCTGGGGTTTCGCCGCGGCATTGCGGCTCAGCACATCGACCGAGTGGCCGAGGGTGGAAAGGCGTGCGACGAGGTGGCTACCGACGAAGCCGGTGCCGCCGAGGATGACGATTTTCATGGGTGGGAAGTCCGAGGAGGCGCGCCCGGCGCGCCGTTGGGGAGCGAAGGGTAGCAAGCGGGGCTCCGGCCGGCGCGAAGCGCTGCTCGGAATTCGGCCTCAGCGCGCCTCAGTGCCGGCCCGGCGCATCCGCTCCAGCCAGCGCGCATGCATCTTCGGCGAGGGGCTCGCGACCAAGCCGACCAGCGTATGTCGAACCGGACCGAAGCCGACGAAGCGCAGCACATTGCGTTCGAGGCTCTTCAAGCTGTGGGCGCGGTAGAACCAGCGGTAGACGAAACCCGGCATGCCCATGGTCACCACCACATGTGCGCTGCGACCTTGCAGCGGCTTGAACTCGCCGGGACCGCGATCGCCGCCCGGCGCGGTGATGCCCGGGCGCAGCACCTGTTCGAGCGCGGCCTTGGTGTGCGCAGGCAGATCGCCCAGCCACATCGGATAGCAGAGCAACAGGTGCTGGCACCAGAGCAGCCCCTGCTGCAGGGGGCGAAGGTTCTCCGGAACCTCTCCCTGCTCCCACTCGCCTGCGGTACGCAGCAGCGGCACATCGAGACCACCCAGATCGACGCTGCGGACTTCGTGGCCGGCGGACTGCGCCGCGTCCGCGTAGGCCGCGCTCAGTGCGCGGCCGAAGCGGCCGGGGTCCGGGTCGGGATGGCCCTGCAGCACCAGGATTCGAGTGGCCATGGCGACGGCTCCGTCAAGCACGCTGAAGGTGGCGCGATATCTTGCGAAACGGTCGGGGCCTGCGCCTTGAGGGGAATCAAGCGCCGTGACGCTCGCACCACTGCGCGCGCGTTTGGCCCCAGATTTCAATGGGCAGCGCTTCGAAGGGCGGCGGCAGGCGGCCGGGTCCGCGCAGGCGGGAGCCCAAACGCTCCGCCAGCCGCTGCGAGGGCCGGTTGGCCGGGTCGATCGCGTGGATGACCTCGGTCCAGCCGAGCTGGTCAAAGGCCCAGCCGATGCTGGCGACCGCCGCTTCGTGGGCGAAGCCCCGGCCCTGCCATTCGCTGAGCAGGCCCCAGCCGACTTCGCTGCCCGGCCAGCCCTCGGGCTGCCAGGGGCCGATCCGCCCGATCCACTGCCCGCTGGCACGCTCGATGACCGAAAACATGCCGAAGCCCCGGATCTGCCAGGCGCCCACCATGGTCAGGAATCCGCGCCAGGCGGCAGCGCGCGGCTGCACGCCGCCGATGAACCGGGCGGCTTCCGGGTCAGCCATCAGGCGGGCCCAGCCCTCGAAGTCCTCGGCCCGCGGCGGACGCAGCTGCAGGCGGGCAGTCAGCAGTTCTGGCATGGGATTCGCTCGCAAAAATTGACGCGCCGCAAGAGCACCTTTCGCCCGCGGGATAGGACGATATGCGAAAGTTCGGCGTCCGATGGAACGGTGCAACGGGGGAAGAGTAGTGCGATCTGGCAGGCAAGGCGAGGCAACGAAGGGGCGTTGCATCGGCTGGTTGGTCACGGGCCTGTTGGTGGCCTGCACGGTGTCTGCGCAGCCGGCGCCGCCGTCCAGCGAGTCGGTTCTGGAGCAATGCCGGCAGTCGCGAAAGGATCGACCGCGCGAGGCGCTGCAGCTGTGCGAGAGCGCCGCTGAGTCCCTGCGTGCGCAGGACAGGTTTGACGACGCTTTCGAGGCGCTGATGCACGCTTCCCAGATCGCCACCTTGAGCGGTCAGGTCGAGCGCGCGCAGATGGCGCTGGATCGCGCCGCCCTGCTGCTCGGCGAGGTGGGTGACCCTTCGGCCTCGCAGCGCATCGCGCGTCGCCGCGGTCAGTTGGCGTACGCGCGCGGCGAACTGGCCTCCGCGCTCGGGAGCTTCCTGGAAGCGCTGGCAATCGCACGCTCGCTGCGCGACACCGCCGCGATTGCGGTGAGCGAGAACGATGTCGGCGTGGTGTACTGGCAGATGGGCGACTACGGAGCCGCGCTGGGACACCTGCAGTCAAGCCTTGAGGCCAAGCAGGAACTGGGCGATCGCGATATCGCCAGCACACTGTCCAACATTGGCGGACTCTACGGCGAACTGGGCGATACCCGGCGTGCGATCGACATGCTGGAGCGGGCGCTCGCCATGCACCGCGATTCGGGTTCGCCACAGCTGATCGGCGGCACCCTGGAGGAACTCGCGTTGCTTGAGGCCAAGGCTGGAAGCGTGGACCTGGCGCGCGACAGTCTCGATGAAGCCTGGTCGCTGTACGAGGCCGCCAATGCCCAGCGTGAACGGATGCGATTGGCCTTGAGGCGAGCGCGCATCGAAGCGGAGCACGAGCCGCAAATGACCGGCGTCTGGTTGGATCGGGCGCGCGAAGCAGCGGCCAAACTTGGGCGTTCCGAATTGCTTGCGGCCGAAGTGATCGAGGCGCGTTTGGCACAGACGCCGGAGCAGGTCGCAAGGGCTTATGCCGAGCTGAAGCGCGTCGCGCAGGTCGATGTCGAGGTTGAGCCGGCGTTGGCGCCAGAGGCGCAGGCACTGCTGGCCGAGCTGGCCGAGCGCATGGGGCGGTCGGGCGATGCGCTTCAGCATCTGCGCGAGCATCTGCGCCTCCAGCGTGCCTTGGACGAGGCCCGCCACAGCCAGCGCCTGGATGCCTTGCGTGTGCGCCTGGACCTTACTCTGGCCGAGGCCGAACGTGATCGTCTGCAGCGCGAGAACGCGCTGCAGACCTCGGAGATCGAGCGCCGCAGGGCACAGACCCTGGTGCTGGGGGCGGGGGCCCTGCTGGTGGTCGCTGGGCTCGTGCTGTTTTTCCAGCGGCGTCTGTACCTGCAGAGGCTGCAGGCGCGCGAGGAGCGCCAGCGCCTGGAGCAGCGCATCGCCGAGGCGCGCCGCGCCGCGGATGCGCTGCGCGCCGACCTGCGTTCGATGGAGTGGCTGCTGGATCGCGAAGGCAGTCCGGCGCTGGTGTTCGATGCCAGCGGACAGATCCGCGCGGTGACCCGTGCGGCCGCCGAGCTTCTGGGCCTGCGTGTCGACGGCGTTCGCGGCAGTGCGCTTTCCAGCGTGATTGGCGAGTCCGCGGCCGCGACGGTGCAGTCACAGGTCGAGCAGGCCTCGCTCACCGATGCCTCGCAGATCGAGCTCGATGAGCACAGCCTTGGCGAGGGGCTGCCCGAGGGGCTGTGCTTCAGCCTGCAGCGGCTGTCGCTGGAAGAGGAGTTGGGCGTGCTCCTGCTGCGACCGCGTCCAGCGGCGTCGGTGAGCGCGGATGTGCTCGCGTTGGGAGCCGCGGGAGATGCTGGCGTCGAGGAAGACGTCGAGGAGTATCTGGTCGCCGGAGCCTTGGACCCCCAGCAGCGCTTCCGTGCGCTGCTGGTCCAACTCATGCAGCTGAGCCTGGACCTGTGGGAGCGCCTGACCCGCAAGACGCGCATCGATCTGGCCGAGCGCAGCGGCGTCTGGCGCATCACCATCGATGAAGGGCGGCTGCGCGTGCGCGCCATGGACCGCTACCTCAGCCTCGATACCCTGCCCGAGAAGCCGCGCTGGCGCGAGGTGCTGCGCACGGCCTATTTCGTGCTTGCCGAACTGGAGCTGACGCCGGAGCAGCGTCAGCAGATGGAAGGCCTGATCGAGTCGGTGCTGAACTGGACCCGCAAGCGGCCTTGAGCCCAGATTTGGCGGACCGAGGTGTGGCCAAGGTTGGGGCCGTTCAGTTCACGGCCGGCGTCCAAAAACAGGCTGCCCCCGAGCTCGGCTCGGGGGCAGCGGTCTGGCGGCGACCCTGTGCAGTCGCTGAAGTGTGCCGCCGGCAGCGGGTTGCGCTTACTGGCAGCGTAGACACACCCCGGCGGCGCCCTGGCTCAGGCTGTAACGGCCCGCATCGGACTTGATGAGGCTCTGCGGCCACTCCGCGACCGCAATGACCTGGCCGCGATCGCCACCGCCGCGCTTGCTCAGGGTGAACTGCTCGCAGTGGGTGCTGGCCATGGCCAGGGCAGTGCGAACCTGTTCGGCTTCCTCTTCGCCGTCCTCGCGGGGGTTGGTGTCGTAGTCGTCGTCGAACTCGCCGACCATCTTCAGCTGCGAGGCGCCCGGGGCGATCGAGTCGAGCCGCTCCTCCGCCTCCTCGTCGCCGTCTTCGCGCGGGTTGGTGTCGTAGTCGTCGTCGAACTGGCCGACCATCTTCAGCTGTGAGGCGGGTGGAGCGATCGAGTTGAGCCGCTCCTCCGCCTCCTCGTCGCCGTCCTCGCGGGGGTTGGTGTCGTAGTCGTCGTCGAACTGGCCGACCATCTTCAGCTGTGAGGTGGGTGGGGCGATCGAGTTGAGTCGCTCCTCCTCCTCCTCGTCGCCGTCCTCGCGGGGGTTGGTGTCGTAGTCGTCGTCGAACTGGCCCACCATCTTGAAGCCGGGAGCGCGCAGGCCCTCGAAGGCCTCGGGGTAGAAGTGGAACTCCGCAACCGGCACCAGGGTGCCCGTGCTGCACCACTCGGCGGAGGGCAGGTCGACGCCGCGGGTGTCGGCGGAAAGCATCATGAAGCTGCCGGCAGTGATCAGGCCGAAGACGAAAACGCGCATGGGGCACCTCGTGGATTGGCGGCGGTTGGGCTTTCAGTTGGCGCCACTTGCGGCGGATTTGTCGATCACTTCTTGGGACCATTCGGGAACATTTGCCTGCATGGTCGCCGAAGTTGGCCGCTATCTGCAGATTTTCGTGGCTCGAATCCGCCCGGGACCGATGGCGGCGGCAATCGCTTGCAGGCTTCGCTCCGGCGCCGGAAGGGGCTGTCAAGGTTCCGGATACACGACCGCCTACTACACTTCGCGCCTCCCTCGCTGACCGTCACTCACATGTCCGACCTCTTCTCCCTCACGCCGCGATTTGCGCTGCTGACCGCATTGGCCTTGGCCGGCCTCGCCGGCTGCGCGCATACCGCGCTGGCGCCTGGTGCGTCCCCGACCACGCCTTCGCCCGAGCTCCGGCTGTCGGCCCATGACGAGTCGCCACGAGCCTGGTTCGAGTCGGGTGCGGCTGCGGCGGCTGCGCGCGGGGCGGGGCAGGCGTCGGCGCGCAACCTGATCCTGTTCGTCGGCGACGGCATGGGTCCGACCACGGTGGCCGCGGCACGCATCCTCGACGGCCAGCGCCGCGGTGCCACCGGCGAGGAGAACCTGCTGGGCTTCGAGGCCTTTCCCCACACTGGCTACAGCAAGACCTACAACACCGACCTGCAGACCCCGGACTCGGCCGGCACCATGAGCGCCATGATGAGCGGCGTGAAGACGCGCGCCGGTGTGATTGGCCTGGACGGCTCGGCGCGCTACGGCGACTGCGCTTCGGCGCGGGGCGCGGAGCTGCCCAGCCTGTTGCAGCTCGCGGAAGCCGCCGGACTCGCCACGGGGGTGGTCACCACCACCCGCGTGACCCACGCCACGCCGGCGGCGACCTATGCGCATACACCGCACCGCGATTGGGAGGCCGATGCCCTGGTGCCGGCCGCGGACCGTACCGCCTGCGCGGACATCGCGCGCCAGCTGATCGAGTTCGATCATGGCGACGGCATCGAGGTGGTGATGGGCGGCGGTCGCCAGATGTTCCTGCCGGCGACGGCGAGCGACCCGGAGTACCCGGATACCCGTGGGCTGCGCGAGGACGGTCGCGACCTCGTAGCCGAATGGCAGAGGCGTCATCCGCAGGGGCACTATGCTTGGAATCGCGCGGGCTTCGAGGCGATCGACTTCGCCACGGCCGACAAGGTCTTCGCGCTGTTCCAGCCGGGGCACATGCAATACGAACACGATCGCCCCACCGATGTGGCCGGTGAGCCCAGCCTGGCAGAAATGGTGGCAGCGGCAATCACCCGACTGCAGCGCAGCGAGCAGGGCTTCCTGCTGGTGGTGGAAGCCGGTCGCATCGATCATGCCCATCACGCCAACAACGCCTATCGCGCGCTGACCGACACCATTGCCTTGTCCGAGGCGGTGGCTGCTGCGCGCGCTGCGACCTCGATCGAGGACACGCTGATCCTGGTCACCGCCGACCACAGCCACGTGCTCAGCTTTGCCGGCTACAGCCACCGCGGCAATCCGATCCTCGGCAAGGTCACCGACCGCACCGGCAGCGATGATGTCGTGTTGAAGCGCGACATGACCGGCCGCGTGTTCACCACGCTGGGCTACCTCAACGGGCCCGGCTATGCCGCGGCCAGCGACCTGCAGCCGGAAGGGGTGAAGCGCCAGCCGCACGAGCCTGCGCGCTTCGAGGCGCGTGACGTGCGTCCGGATCTGGAGAACGTCGACACCAGCGATCCCGATTTCCTGCAGCCCAGCCTGTGGGCGCTGAAGAGCGAGACGCACGGCGGCGAGGACGTGGGCGTCTACGCCATCGGCCCTGGTGCCGAGGCCGTGCGCGGCGTGATGGAGCAGAACGTGATCTTTCATCTGCTGCTGCAGGCGCAGCCGGCATTGCGGGCGCAGGCCCAGCACGCCGGGCCGCGCTGAGACGAATCAGGGCCAGAGGCCGTTCGGCCGGCAGGGAGGCTCGGCGCCAGCGAATCGCCACCCAAACGGAGCGCCGGCGTCATCCGGCCCGCAGCCGAGTCGAGGAGTGGGCGCGCGTCTTTCGACCCTCGGAACGCGACTTGCACAGCGGCCGCATGGCCGTTCCCAGGGGATGGCCATTCGTCGCCGTCCCGTCAGGAATGTCCATGGCCCCAGTCACTTGCCTCCGTCTCCCCGCCCTTACGAGGGCGGAACCTTCGAGCTCCTCGCGGCGGAGTTCCGTCTCCCCGTGGCTGGTTGGCGTCGCGATGGCGCTGGGATTGCCGGGGCTGGCTGGGGCCGACCCGTTCCCGCCCGCCTGGGGACCGGCCAATGAGCCGGGTGGCCCGGTCCATTTCGCGCCGGTGCCCTGGCCCAACGAGCCGGCAAACCCGGCCGACTGCGGTCTGACCTGTGGGGACTGGAAGCCCTACAGCCGCTTCCAGAACTCGCTCAACGATCCGCGCGTGCGCGATCCCTCGAACGGCGGCACCTCGCCGCAGAACTACGTGAACGTGGCCTCTTCCTGCATCGACACCTCGTTCCCGTCGATCTACTACAACCTGCGTCAGGGCGCGGCGCCCGACGGCAGCCAGGACGTCATCCTGTTCCGCTGGCGCGTCGAGCAGATCGCCAACACCTACGCCACGGGCCCCAACCCCGGCAACTTCGGCGCCACCGATCCCTGGAACTCGGCGCTGTGGACGGTGTTCTTCGACATCGATGGCGACGGCTTCCGCGATCTCGCCGCCCATCTTAACGGCTCTTCGGGCTCGCCCTCCGAGCCCGTCGACATGATCGCCGGCATCTGGGGCGACATCCCGACGCAGTCGCTGGACTACCTCAACGATCCCAACATCAAGCTGATCGCGCACAACCCGACGGCTTTCGTCTCCGGCTCGCGCATCCTCAACTTCCAGAACAGCTTGAACCCCACCACCGACTGGGGCAGCGCGCCGCGCAGCGTGTGGGACTACGGCACCACGCGCTCGCGACTGGTCAGCACCAACGCCTGCAACGAGTACTTCATCGATTATCAGATCCCGGTGCGGATGCTGGACGCCTCGCCCACCGGCCCGAACCCGGCGCTCAACGGGCCGAAAATCACGCGCTCTACGCCGATCTCGATGATGTTCTGTTCGGCCAACAGCTTGAACAACCCGACGCAGAAGGATTGCGCGGTCAACAATACTTACACCTCCAGCACGCCGGTCACCGGCCCGTTTGGCGACTACCTGTCCTTCGACCAGGACCAGCCTTACGCCCAGCCGATCATCTCGAGCGTCACCGCCACCGCGCCCAACACCTGTCCGGGCCCCTATCGCCTGAGCGCCCGCGTGCAGGACACGCTGGCCCTGCAGGGGGGCACCGTCGTCAGTTCGGTCAAGGCGGTGGAGTTCTTCTACTGGTTCGACGCCAACGCCAACGGCGAGGCCGACGAGGCCGGCGGCCGCTGGACCCGTATCTCGACCGCCGCCAGCCTGCAGGCCGGCAGCCTCAACACCTGGAACGCGAATTGGGATGCCACCGGCCTGCCGCGCGGTGCCTATCTGGTCGGAGTGCAGGCGGTGGACGATCGCGCCCGCGTCGACCTCGGCATGAGCCCGGCGCCGCGCGACAACCGTACCTTCAGCTATGCCACGGGCAATGCCCAGGGCCAGGTCTACATCAATGGCGCTTGGGTCAGCCCGACCGTGCAGGCGAACTTCCCGCTGCACCAGCCGGCGCAGACTCCGGTCTCGACGGAAGACTGGTACGGCAACCCGGACGTCACCGGCCAGCAGATCGCCATCGTCGACGTGGCGATCAACGCCTGCGGCGAGTCGCCCAGCCTCGGCAAGACGGCGACGCCCGCCAGCATCGGCACCGGTGAGCTGGTGAGCTTCACCGTGACGCTCGCCAACACCACCAGCAGCGCGATCACGCTGGCGCAGATCGAGGATGCCCTGCCGCCAGGCTTCCAGTTCGAGGCCACTGATAGCCTGACCAATGACGGCGTGGCGCTGGTGCCGACCACCCAGCCCAGCGCGGGCGCCACCGGCACCGTGGCCTGGACCTTCCCCGACGTCAGCGTGTTGCCCGGGCGCAGTGTGGTGTTGAGCTTCCAGGCGCGCGCCGGGCCGACCGCCGGCACCTACACCAATGTGGCGCGGGCGCAGACCAGCAGCGGCGCGCTCGACAGCCCTCCGGCCAGCGTCGGCGTGGACGCCGCGCGGCTGTCGCTCAGCAAGACCCCCGACCGCTTCGCGGTCAATCCCGACGGCAGCACCGTCGTCGAGTACAGCCTGCGCTGGTCGAATGACTCGGCGGTGAGCCTCACCGCAGCCAGCATCACCGATCCGCTGCCGGCGGGTACGACCTATGTCGGCTGCTCGGGCGGCAGCAGCTGCGGCTTCAGTGCACCCAACATCACCTGGGAGCTCGGCAACCTGGCGCCCGGCGCCAGCGGCGAGGTTCGCCTGCGGCTGACGGTCAACACCAACTACGCCAGCCCCAGCCTGCAGAACACCGCGAGCTTCAGCGCCACCCCGCCCGGTGGCGGCAGCGCCAGCACCTCGGCCAGCAGCACCATCGCGGTCAATGTGCCGGTGCCGGCCTTCACCTTGGAGAAGAGCAGTTCGACCGTGCAGGTGGCGCCGGGTGGCAGCGTGACCTGGACGCTGACCTACGCGAACTACGGCACCGGTGCGGCCAGCGGCGTGGTGCTGACGGACGATCTGCCCGAGGGCTTCAGCTTTGCCAGCTGTTCGGTCGCGGGCAGCACACATTTCAGCCCCTGCAGCCACGCCAACGGAATCGTCACCTTCAACGCTGCCACCGTGCCTGCCGGGGGCAGTGGCAGCGTCAGCATCACGGTCAACGTCGCCGGTGCACCCTTTCCCTTCGCCAACCCGGCGACCAACAGCGCCAGTCTGACCTGGACGGGCAACCCGACGCCGGTGCAGGCCACCGATACCGTCGGCGTCACCGGCCAGGCCTGCAGCGCGGTGTACTACCAACAGGCGGGTGCTTCCTTCGCCACGAGCACGCTTGCCGTGGTGCCGCCACCGACATCGAGGACCGGCACTTTCGTTGATCTGTGGTCGGGACAGACGGCCGTCTTCACCGGGCCTGTTCTGAGCTCGCCGGTCGAGCTGGCCAACCGCATTCTGGCCGTGCGCATCTTCATCGACCCGGCCGCCAATCGCACGGTGTCGGTCACTGTGGAACGCGTGAACGGCGGCGGCACCGCAAGTCCGATCGCGAGCTTCAATCAGGCGCTGGGCAATTCGCCCCAGGTCTTCACCTTCAACACCGCCGCCTTTGCCGCCGGCACCGCACCGCTGGCCGTGGGCGAGCGCCTGCGTCTGACCTTCGGCGCCAACGGCAATGCCAGCCAGCTGGTGCGGCTGTTCTATGACGGCACCCAGCTCTTCAACGGCGCCAGCACCTATACCGACTCCTTGACCTCGATCTGCAGTGCGTCCTCGCCGGCTGCGCTCGACGTCAGCAAGCGCGTCGATCAGGCCAACCTGACCAGCCTGCCCGCGGCGCTGCAGTACACGATCGACGTCTCGAACCCCGGCGGCATCAATGCCACGGGTGCGGTGCTGACGGACACCTTGCCCAGTGGCGTCAACCTGGTTTCGGTGGTGCTGAACGGCACCACCGTCGTGCCCACGCCCACGGTCACCGGCCAGCAGTTCAGCCTGCCGGTGAACAGTGTGGGTCAGGCTTCCGGCGTCATCGCCGCGGGTGGGCTCGGCACGGTGGTGGTGAATGCCACCGCGACCGCATCCGCCAGCGGCAGCCTGATCAATACCGCCAGCCTCAGCGCGAGCGGCCTCGGGCCCGTGGTCGACACCGCGACGACGGTGGTCGGCGTGCCTGGCAGCGGCGCGCCGGCCGCGCTCAACCTCTCGAAGTCGGTGTCGCCAGGCCTGCTCTTGGCGGGTGATACCGCGACCTTCCGTCTGACCGTGGTCAATACCGGCGGCACCGCCGCCAGCGGCGTGGTGGTCAGCGACGACTTCCCCAACCAGGCCTGGTTCACCTACCTCGACTGCACAGCGCCTGCGGGCGACACCTGCAGCGAGAGCCCCGCCGGCAGCCTGCTGTGGAACGTCGGCACTCTGCTGCCCGGTGAGGCGGCCAGCCTCGATTTCCGCATGCGTGTCGCCAGCAGCGGCGTGCCGGCTGGCGCCAACGCGCTGCAGAACGTGGCCACGGTGTCCGACCCGACCTACTGCACCGCGCCTGCCGTGAGCGGCTGCACCAGCAACACCGTGAACCTGACCATCAGCGGCCAGCCGCGGCTGGAGCTCGACAAGACCGCCAGCCCCGCCGGGCCCTACGCGGCCGGCGATCTCATCACCTACACCCTCGTCCTCCGCAACACCGGCGCCAGCGACGCCAGCGGCGTGCAGGTGGTGGATCCCGTGCCGGCGTACACCGCCTATGCCGGCGGCCTGAGCGCCAGCCTCGGCAGCGGCAGTTTCGATGCGGTCGACAACCGGGTCGTGTACAGCCTCAATTCGCTGGCGGCGGGTGCGACCGCGACCCTGAGCTTCCAGGCGCGGGTGGTCTATCCGCTGCCGCAGGGCAACACCTCGATCACCAACACCGCGACCGCCTCGGCGGCGAATGCCGCCAGCGTGCAGGACAGCGTCACCGGTACCGCGGTCGGCGCGCCGCTGCTGACGCTGGACAAGCAGGGCGCGGCCAGCGTGCCCTATCCGGCGGCGATCCTGAGTTCGGCTGCCAGCGGTACCAGCATTGTCGTCGACTCGGCACAGCGGCTTTCGGTCGGTGGCTATGTGCAGGTCGGCGGCAGCGTGCGCCGCGTGAGCGCAATCGCCGGTCGCACCGTGACGCTGGATGGCAGCGTCAGCGCCGCTGCTGGCGCGCCCGTGGCAGCGAGCGTCGAATACGCGCTGGTCTACGCCAACGAGGGCGATGCCGATGCCAGCAGCGTGGTGCTCACTGACACCCTGCCGGCGAATCTGGTCTACGCCGCCGCCTCGGTGACGCCGACCAGCGCGCCGCCGGTGGGCAGCGCGGGTGCGCTGAGTTTCAGCCTCGGCACGCTGGAAGCGGGCGAAGTCGGCCAGCTGCAGATCAACGCCATCCCGCTGGCCGCCGGCAGCTACACCAATGCGGCCTCACTGTCGGCGACGGGCGTGCCGAGCGTTAATGACAGCGTGCCCACGCAGGCGGGCGGCCTCGTGGTCGACAAGCGCACGATCACGCCGGTGCGCAGCGCAGGCGAGCAGGCCGAGTACGTGCTCAGTGTGCGCAACACCGCGCCGGGCACGATTTCCGGCATCACGGTCACCGACCCGCTGCCGAGCGGTTTCAGCTACGACTCCACCGTGCACGTGCGCATCAATGGCGTGGACGTGGTGCCCTTGTCCTCGCCCAGCGCAGGCAGCGCCTTCCCCAGTTGGGGCAGTTTTGCGGTGCCGGCTGGCCAGACCCTGGAGATCCGTTTCCTGGCCACGGTTGGGCCGGATGTCGGACCCGCCACCTACGACAACCCGCTTGAGGTTTCCGCCCCTGGTGCTGCGATCACGCCCTTCGACCCGCTGGCCACGCCGGCCGAAGACGTCACCGTGCTGGCGTCCGATCAGGGCCTGGTGTTCGGCGTCATCTATGCGGACATCGACGGCGATGGCAGCTACGACGCGGCCATCGACACGCCCCTGCCCGATGCGGAAGTGCTCGTTCGTGCGGCGAACGGCGTGGTCTACATCGCCTATGCCGATTTCGAGGGCCGTTACCAGCGCGTCGTGCCTGCGGGCAGCACCCTGGTCAGCGTTGCGGCCGCCAGCCTGCCTTCGGGCCTGGTGCCAACGGTGGGCGATGACGGCATCAATCCGAACACGGTGCTGGTGCCGACCGGAGGCAGCGCGCAGGACAACAACGGTTTCGTGCCGGCCTCTGGCCCGGTGGGTAACGTCATCGGACGCGTGTTCGACGACCCGAACGAGAACGGCCTCCAGGATCCGGGCGACACCTCGCGACTCGGCGTGCGCGTCGAACTTCGCGACCCGGTCGGCGGCGCGATCCTGTTCGTCACCTACACCGACCTGCTGGGCGACTACAGCTTCGTCAACGTGCCGGTGGGCAACTACACGGTGCACGTCGAGCGTCCCAGCGGCACCGGGTTTGGCACGGCGACGCCCAACAACCCGACGGTCAGCGTCACCGATGGCGGCACCGCGCGCGAGGATTTCGGCCTGATCGTCGCGCTGACCGTCGACGCCGATCTCTCGGTGACCAAGAGCAACGGCGCCAGCAGCGTCGTCGCCGGTGGCAGCACCACATGGACCCTCGTCATCAGCAATGCCGGGCCGTCGGCGGCCGACGGCGCGACGGTGTTCGATCCGGCGGTGGCCGGCCTGTCGAAGACGGCGGTGATCTGCAGCGGAAGCAGCGGCGGCGCGAGCTGCCCGCCGGCGCCCGACGTCGTGGCGCTCGAGGCCGGGACGCTGGCGATTCCCACCCTGCCGGTTGGTGGCACGGTCACCCTGCAGGTGACCGCGAACGTGACAGCGGCAGCCGGCGACACGGTGGTGAACACAGTCAGCGTGAGTCCGCCCGACGGCGTTACCGATCCCGATCCGGGCGACAACAGCGCGAGTGACTCCGATCCGGTGGAAGCGCCCCCCGCGCCTGAGCTGACCCTCAGCAAGTCGGCCAGCCCCAGCCCCTTCACTGTGGGTCAGGCGGCCAGCTACACGCTGCAGGTCAGCAACACCGGCACCGCGGCGACCACCGTCGCCATCACGATCACGGACGATGTTCCGGCGAGCCTCGCGCTCGGCACGCTGCCCGCGGGCTGCACGGCTTCGGGTCAAACGGTGACCTGCACCGTGGCTTCGCTTGCGGTCGGCGCGAGCAGCAGCTTCGTGATTCCGGTGACGCCAGGCGCAGGCGCCGCGCCCAGCGTGCAGAACACCGCGACCGTGAGCGGCGGCGGTGATCCGGGCTGCCCGCTGGCCGCGCGCTGCAGCAGCACGATCACCACGCCGGTGAATGCGCCGGGCTTGGGCTTCACCAAGACGGCGAACCTGGGCGATGCGAACAGCAACGGCACGGCGGACGAAGGCGAGGTGATCGCCTACACGCTGACGGCGACCAAC
>NZ_FNAG01000009.1 GCF_900101825.1 Aquimonas voraii | reverse complement strand
ACTGGATGATCTTGGCGACAACACCGGCGCCGACGGTACGACCGCCTTCGCGGATCGCGAAGCGCAGGCCTTCTTCCATCGCGATCGGGGCGATCAGCGTCACGTTCATCTTGATGTTGTCGCCCGGCATCACCATCTCCACGCCCTCCGGCAGCTCGATCGAGCCGGTCACGTCGGTCGTGCGGAAGTAGAACTGCGGACGGTAGCCCTTGAAGAACGGCGTGTGACGGCCACCCTCGTCCTTCGACAGCACGTACACCTCAGCTTCAAACTGGGTGTGCGGCTTGATCGAACCCGGCTTGCACAGCACCTGACCACGCTCGACGTCGTCACGCTTGGTGCCGCGCAGCAGCAGACCGGCGTTGTCGCCCGCCTGACCCTGGTCCAGCAGCTTGCGGAACATCTCGATGCCCGTGACCGTGGTCTTGACCGTCGGGCGGATGCCCACGATCTCGACTTCGTCACCCACCTTGATCACGCCGCGCTCGATGCGGCCGGTCACCACGGTGCCGCGGCCCGAAATCGAGAACACGTCTTCCACCGGCATCAGGAAGGTCTTGTCGATGTCGCGCTCGGGCTCAGGGATGTAGGTATCCAGAGCATTCACCAGGGCGATGATCGACGGCACGCCGATCTCGGACTGGTCGCCCTCCAGCGCCAGCTTGGCCGAACCCTTCACGATCGGGGTGTCGTCGCCCGGGAAGTCGTACTTCGACAGCAGCTCGCGGACTTCCATCTCCACCAGCTCCAGCAGCTCGGCGTCGTCCACCATGTCCGCCTTGTTCAGGTAGACGACGATGTACGGCACGCCCACCTGGCGGGCCAGCAGGATGTGCTCGCGCGTCTGCGGCATCGGGCCATCAGCGGCCGAGCACACCAGGATCGCGCCGTCCATCTGCGCCGCACCCGTGATCATGTTCTTCACGTAGTCGGCGTGGCCCGGGCAGTCCACGTGCGCATAGTGGCGGGTCGGCGATTCGTACTCGACGTGCGAGGTCGAGATCGTGATGCCGCGAGCCTTCTCTTCCGGCGCCTTGTCGATCGCGTCGTAGGCCTTGAACTCGCCGCCGAAACGCTCGGCACCCACCTTCGTCAGCGCCGCCGTCAGCGTCGTCTTGCCGTGGTCAACGTGACCGATCGTGCCCACGTTCACGTGCGGCTTGGTGCGCTCGAACTTACCCTTGGCCATGGCTTTGGTATCCCGGTGAACTGAAGATTCGGAAAGTGAGGAGGGGTGCCGTGAGAGATGGTGCTCATGACTGGAATCGAACCAGCGACCTCTTCCTTACCAAGGAAGTGCTCTACCGACTGAGCTACATGAGCACGCGTTTTTCTGAAACCAGCCACCACCCCTCGGCGAGGATGGTGACCTTGCGATCTTGGCGGCCCGCGGCGCACCTCGATCCTCAACCTGCAGCTTCCAGCAGTGGAGCGGGAGACGGGAATCGAACCCGCACCATCAGCTTGGAAGGCTGAGGTTCTACCATTGAACTACTCCCGCTTGGTTCCGCAAGCCGAAGCCATCAAACGGTGGTGGAGGGAGGTGGATTCGAACCACCGAAGGCGTGAGCCAGCAGATTTACAGTCTGCCCCCGTTGGCCGCTTGGGTATCCCTCCAACAGAGAGCCCCGCATTTTCAACGTCGAAAAGCCGTCTGTCAATGCCGGATCGCGAAAAAGTTTGCGCGATCGAAAAAATGGGTCAGACGTTGAAGCGGAAGTGCAGCACATCACCCTCCTGGACGATGTACTCCTTGCCCTCAAGGCGCAGCCGGCCGGCCTCCTTGCAGCCCGCCTCCCCGCGGTACTTGATGAAGTCATCGAAGGCCATGGTCTCGGCACGGATGAAGCCGCGCTCGAAGTCCGTATGGATGACGCCCGCTGCCTGCGGGGCGGTGGAGCCCGCCTTCACGGTCCAGGCGCGGACTTCCTTGACGCCCGCGGTGAAGTAGGTCTGCAGGCCCAGCAGCTTGTAGCCCGCGCGGATGACCTTGTTGAGCCCGGGCTCGTCGAGGCCAAGGTCGGCGAGGAACACGTCCCGGTCGGCATCCTCGAGTTGGGACAGCTCCTCCTCGATGGCGGCGCAGACCGGCACGACTTCCGCGCCCTCGCCCGCCGCTCGCTCGCGCACGCGGTCTAGGTGCGGGTTGTTGCTGAACCCGTCCTCGCGGACGTTGGCGATGTACATCACCGGCTTGGCAGTGAGCAGGAACAGTTCCCGCAGCAGGCCGCGCTCGTCGGCATTGAGGCCCATGCCGCGCACCGGCTTGCCCTGGTCGAGGTGGGCGCGCACGCGGGTCAGCAGGTCGCGGCGCAGGGCCGCGTCCTTGTCGCCGGCCTTGGCCGCGCGCTCGTAGCGGTTCAGCGCCTTCTCGACGCTTTCGAGATCGGCCAATGCGAGTTCGGTGTCGATGGTGTCGATGTCGGCGATGGGATCGACCTTGCCGGCGACATGCACGATGTCGCCATGCTCGAAGCAGCGCACCACGTGTGCGATGGCATCGGTCTCGCGGATGTTGGCCAGGAACTTGTTGCCGAGGCCCTCACCCTTGCTGGCGCCCGCGACCAGGCCGGCGATGTCGACGAACTCGACCGCGGTCGGAATGATCTTCTGCGGCTTGACGATCTCGGCCAGCTGGTCGAGCCGGGGATCCGGCACCGGCACTACGCCGACGTTGGGGTCGATCGTGCAGAAGGGGAAGTTGGCCGCGGCGATGCCCGCCTTGGTCAGGGCGTTGAACAGGGTGGACTTGCCCACGTTGGGGAGTCCGACGATGCCGCATCTCATGGCCATGGGCTTGAAGTCCGGGATTGGGGATTCGGGATTGGGGATTCGAAGGAGCAGAGCCGGGCAAGGCGCAGGCGTGCGCCAATCCCGAATCCCTAATCCCGAATCCCGGTGTTCGTGTGCAACCTCTTCATCGCCTCGGCGAAGTCGCCGCGCACGAGCAGCGGCAGCTGATCGAGGGCGGCATCCAAGCTGCGCTGGATGGCGATTTCATCGTCACGAGCGGGGCGACCGAGCACCCAGGGCGTGACCTTGTCCTTGTGCCCGGGGTGGCCGATTCCGACCCGGAGCCGGTGGAACTTGCCGTGCCCTAGATGGGCGAAGGCGTCGCGCAGGCCGTTCTGGCCGCCGTGGCCGCCATCGAACTTGAGCCGCGCGGTGCCCGCGGGCAGGTCGAGTTCGTCGTGGGCCACCAGCATCTCGCCCGGCTCGATCTTGTAGTAGCGCAGCGCGGCAGCGATCGACTGGCCGCTGCGGTTCATGAAGGTGGATGGCTTCAGCAGCCACAGGCTGTGGCCTTCCAGCGTGGTCCGCGCGGTCTCGGCGTGCAGCTTGGCCTCATGGGTGAAGCGGACGCCGGCCTTTTCGGCCAGGCGGTCGACAAACCAGAAACCCGCGTTGTGGCGGGTGTGGGCGTAGTCAGTGCCCGGATTGCCCAGGCCAACGATCAGTCGCAGCGCGCTCATGCGGCAAGGCGGATCCCGCCAGCGCAAGCGCTGGCGGGATCGGCAGGTCTTACTTCTTCTCTTCCGCCGCTTCTTCGGACTCACCGGCCTTCGACTGGCGGGCGATCACCACGGCGACGTCGTGCTCCTTGCCCAGCTTCAGTTCGGGGATGGTGACGCCGGCCGGCAGCTTGATGTCGGACAGGTGCACGGTGTCGCCGGCCTTCAGCGCGGCCAGGTCGACTTCGATGAACTCCGGCAGGTTGCCCGGCAGGCAGGACACTTCGACTTCGTTGACTTCGTGGGTGATCACGACGCCACCGGCCTTGCCGGCCGGCGAGGTGTCCTGGTTCAGGAAGTGCAGCGGCACGCGCACGCGGATCAGCTCGTCGGCGGAGACGCGCAGGAAGTCCATGTGCATGATCAGCGGCTTGACCGGGTGACGCTGCATGTCGCGGAGGATGACCTTCTGGACCTGGCCATCCACGTTCAGGTCGATGATCGAGCTGTAGAACCACTCATGCGCCGAGGCCAGCCACACGGTGTTGTGGAGGATCTCGATGCTGGTCGGCTCGGCGTGACCGCCGTAGACGACCGCAGGCACCTGACCCGAACGACGCAGGCGGCGGCTCGCACCCTTCCCTGCATCCTTGCGGACGGTGGCCTTGATTTCATGCTGGGTTGCCATTGTGTGTTGCCTTTCTTGCTTGGGGTAAGCCGCCTTGCGGCGACCTGGATGCCCACCCCGCGACCAGGGTGGGCGATGGCGTCAGTCCACGTAGAGCGAGCTGACGGATTCTCCGAAGGCGATGCGGCGGATGGTTTCCGCCAGCAGTTCGGCCACGCTGAGCTGGCGGATGCGCCCGCAGCCGCGGGCCTCCTCCGACAGCGGGATGGTGTCGGTGACGACCAGCTCGTCCAGCTGGCTGCCGTTGATATTGCTGATCGCCGCCCCGGACAGCACCGGATGGGTGCAGTAGGCGACGACCTTGCGGGCTCCGTGCTCCTTCAGCGCCGCGGCAGCGGCGCAGAGCGTGCCGGCGGTGTCGACGATGTCATCGACCAGCACGCAGGTCTTGCCGGAGACGTCGCCGATGATGTTCATCACCGTGGCGACATTGGCGCGCGGACGGCGCTTGTCGATGATCGCGAGGTCGGCGTCGTCCAGGCGCTTGGCGATGGCGCGCGCGCGCACCACGCCGCCGACGTCGGGGCTGACCACGATCAGGTCCTTGGTGCCCTGGGTGCGCCAGACGTCAGCCAGCAGCAGGGGCGAGGCGTAAACGTTGTCGACCGGAATGTCGAAAAAGCCCTGGATCTGGTCTGCGTGCAGGTCGACCGTCAGCACGCGGTCGGTGCCGACCGCGCTGAACATGCGCGCGGCCACCTTGGCGGTGATCGGCACGCGCGCCGAGCGCGGGCGGCGATCCTGGCGGGCGTAGCCGAAATACGGCACGACAGCGGTGACGCTGGCGGCCGAGGCGCGCTTCAGCGCGTCCACCAGCACCAGCAGCTCCATGAAGTTCTCGGCCGTGGGCGCGCAGGTCGGCTGGATCACGAACACTTCCTGCCGGCGCACGTTTTCTTCGATCTCGACCTGCACTTCGCCGTCGGAGAACCGCCCCACCAGGGCTTTGCCGGGACGTACGCCCAGCTCGCGGCAGACCGCGTTGGCCAGCGGGCGGTTGGCGTTGCCGGTGAAAACGAGGATGCCGTCAGTGTTCACATCGCACCTGTGGGCCGCCTGCGGCGACCGAATGGACGGGCCCGCCACCGCGGCGCGCCCTGAAACCGCGCGGGCGCGGACTCCGTGTCCGACGCATCGCTCCCCGCCGCAGCCGCATCAGGCGGCGCTGCTCGGATACCACCGCAAATCTGGCTGGGGCGGCAGGATTCGAACCTGCGAATGCCGGAATCAAAATCCGGTGCCTTACCACTTGGCGACGCCCCAACTCCTGCAACCTCGGCCTTCTCCAGGCCCTATGCCTCCAGCGCCTGCAGCAGGGGCGACACCTCGAGCCCCCGGCAGATCCAGCTGCGCCAGCGCGGCTCCAGCCGGAGCTGCGCCGCTTCGGCCTGCGCGCGCGATGCGAAGCGCGCGAAGCAGCAGCCGCCGGTACCACTCAAGGCCACCTGCAGGGCAGCCGCCCCACCTGCGCACCGGAGTGCCTGCAGCGCTTCGCCCACCGCGGGCGATCGCGCCACCAGCACCGGCTCAAAGGCATTGCCTTCGATTGCGCCGGACAGGAAGCCCGCAATTGTCGCGGGGGGCGCATCCCGTGTCAATTCAGGCGCTTGGAACAATTCGACGGTCGGCACCAAAACCCCGGAGTCCACGACCAGATAGGCCGCCTCGCCCAGCGCCAAAGGCTGCAGGCGTTCGCCGACGCCTTCGGCCCAGGCCGAGCGGCCGCGCACGAACACCGGCACGTCCGCACCCAGCTGCAGGCCGAGCGCCGCGAGACGGTCGAGGTCGAGGCCCAATCCCCACAGACGGTTGAGGCCCAGCAGTACGGCAGCGGCGTCCGAGCTGCCGCCGCCCAGGCCGCCGCCCATCGGAATGCGCTTGTCCAGCGTGATCGTCACACCAGCACCTGGTTTGGCCAGGGGCTGCAGAAGGCGGGCGGCGCGCACGCACAGGTCCTCCGCCGCGGGCACGCCTGGCGCCCCGCAAACCCGCTCGATGCGGCCGTCCTCGCGGGCTTGGAGACGCAGCCCATCGCACAGGTCGATGAGCTGAAACACCGTCTGCAACAGGTGGTAGCCGTCTGCGCGCCGCCCAACGATGCGCAGGAACAGGTTCAGCTTGGCGGGCACCTGCAGGACCAGCGCCTCAGTCATCGCCCAGCTCCCAGCGGTCGACCACCAGCCGGACCCGGCGCTCGCCGGACTCGGCGAACACCCGCACCGGCAGAGACAGACCGTCGAACTCACCCCAGTTCCGGTAGTCGATGCGCCAGCCGCCCTGCTGCAGCAGCGCGGGCAGGCCATCCGGCCCAAAAGCGATCTCTGCGCGGCCGCGCGTGCGAGCACCGCGGACCCAGGCCTGAAGCGGCTCGAGAGGCATCGACCAGCCCGCTGCGCGGCGCAGCAGCGCCTCGGGATCGCGATCCTCAAGCGGGCCCTGGCCGTGCCCTTCGAGGCGGGCACCCGACGCGTCGCCGCTCAAGCGCCAGCTCTGCCGGCTGACCGGCGCGCTGAGCTCGATGGTGTAGGCCTCGCCGCGCTGCTCCCAGTCGATGCGGCCACTGCCGCCCTCGCCTTCGCCGGAAACCGCAAGGCGACCGGTGAGCCGCCAATGATCGATCCGCGCCAAGGCCGCCTCGCGCCCGGCCTGGGCCGCCAGCAGTTCGGCATCGGGCCCGCGCAGGGGCGCCCGCGCGCACCCGACGAGCAGCAGCAGGGCAAGGGCAGAAAGGGGCCTGGTCCTCAGGAAGGCGGCTGGCCTCATGGGCCGAACTGCTCGCGCAGGCGTTGGATGGCGCGATTGTCCGGGTCGAGCCCGGCGCCCTTCTGCCAGATCTCGCGGGCTTCCTCCTCACGCCCCAGTGCGGCCAGCACTTCGGCCAGATGGGCGGCGATCTCGGCGTCCTCCTGGGCGGCGAAGGCACGCTGCAGGTAGTCCAGGGCTTCCTGATGGCGACCGAGCTTGAACAGCACCCAGCCCATGCTGTCGAGGATGGCCGGCTGCTCCGGCGACAGCGCCAGCGCCCGCTCGATGTAGCCCAGCGCCTCCTCGTACTCCGCGGTGCGGTCGGCCATGGTGTAGCCCAGCGCGTTCAGCGCGTCCGCATCCTCGGGGTCTTCGGTCACCAGCACCTGCAGGTCGATGATCGCCTCGGGCACGCGATCGAGGCGCTCGTAGGTGAGCGCGCGGGCGTACAGCAGGGCGCGGTCGTCCTCGAAAATCTGCAGGCCGCGGTTCAGCGCATCAATCGAGGGCAGGAGCTCGCCGCGCCGGTTGAGCAGCTCGGCTTCTAGCAGAAAGGCATTGCGCAGGGTCTCGCCGTCCTCGCTGTCGCTGCCCTGCACGGCCTGCAGGGTTTCGATGGCTTCCACACCGCGCCCCGCCTGTTCGTGCAGGACGGCGATGCGCAGCTGGGCGGGCAGGCGCCGGGCCGGGTCGCTGACCGCCGAGTACCAGCGCAGGGCCTCTTCGCCAAGCTCCAGCACTTCGGCGATCTGACCGAGCAGGAAGCGGCGGTCGTCACTGATGCCGGCATCGAACACGGTCGTCTCGGCACCGGACTCCGGGCCGATCGCGGCCACCGCGTCGGCCTTGATGAGTCCGTACAGGGCCTGCAGGGCATCGGACTCGCCCAGCCGCGCGAGATAGGCCGCGCGACCAGCGAAGGTGGCATCGCTCTGCTCGCCCTCGGCCAGCAGCTCGGCCGCACGCTCGGGCTGACCGAGGCCATCGAGCAGGGAGGCCGCGCGCAGGCGCTCAGGGATGTCAGTCAGGCCCAGCGCGAGTACCGCGTCGAGCGCCGCGCCCGCGGCTTCGGTGCGCTGCTGGCGCAGCAGCACCTCGGCGCGCCACAGGCCGACGCGGCGATCCTCGGGAAACACCTCGCCGGCGCGCTCGACCACGCGCGCGGCGAGGTCGGCATCGCCCCACTGCTGGGCCAGGCCGCCGAGCGCCACCCACAGCCCGAACTCGGCCGGCAAACCGGGCGCATCGAGCACACGCGAGAGCACTTCCAACGCCGGCGTGCCGCTACCGGCCAAGGCCTGGATGGCTAGCCGCTGGCCCTCTTCGCCTTCTTTCATCAGCGCGACCAGACCTTCCGCGGCCTCCTCAAAACGCTGTTCCCGAATCAGCGCGACCTGCTCGAACTGGCGTCCACCGAGCGACTTCGGGTCCAGTTCACGCCAGCGCTTCAAGGCATCCAGCAGGAGCAGACGCTCGTCGGCCAGCAGGGCAACGCGCGCGGCGCGCTCGGCCACGCTCGGGTCCGAGGACTGCTTGGCGGCCTCCACATAGGCCACCGCAGCCGCCGCCGAGTCGCCCTGCTGCAGGGCGAACTCGCCCTCGAGCAGGGGCAGCAGGGCATCGCCCAGCACGGGCGCTGGCGGGCGCGCTTCGTCGGCGCCGGCGGCCGGCGGAGAGCCAGCCAACGCAAGGAGCAGCAACAGGTAGAATGCGCGCGCGTTCATCGACCTTCTTGCAGTGTCCGGCGCCCGCCGCAGGCTGCGGCGAACCGGGCCGGAACATCGCCCGCAGTGTACCCGAACCCCCCTTCCGACCGTCCGCAGCGACGCCTGCTGGCGCTGGGCCTGAGCCACCAGACGGCACCCGTCGCCCTGCGCGAGAAGGTGGCGTTCGGGCCTGAGCGCCTGCCTGCGGCCCTGGCCGAACTGCTGGCGCGGCCCGGTGTGGAGGAGGCGGCGGTGGTCTCGACCTGCAACCGCACCGAGATCTACTGCAGCGTCGGCGACGGCTTCGAGGCCGAACCCGCGCGCTGGCTGGCCGACAGCCACGGCCTGACGCTCGACACCCTGCGCAGCTGCCTGTACCAGCATCACGACGGCGAAGCCGTGCGCCATCTGTTCCGAGTCGCCACCGGGCTCGACTCTCTGGTGCTGGGCGAGCCGCAGATCCTCGGCCAGGTGAAGGACGCCTGGCAGCTGGCGCGCGAGGCCGGCGGCCTGCGCTCGGGGCTCGACCGGATGTTCCAGCATGGCTTCGCGGTCGCCAAGCGCGTGCGCACCGACACTGAGATCGGCGCGCACCCGGTGTCGGTCGCGTTCGCCGGCGTGCGTCTGGCCCAGCAGGTCTTCAGCGACCTCAAGGAAGCCAGCGTTCTGCTGATCGGCGCCGGCGAAACCATCGAGCTCACCGCCCGCCACCTGCTGGAGCAGAAGGCCAAGCGCCTGCTGATCGCCAACCGCACGCTGGAGAACGCGCAGGCGCTGGCCTCGCGCATCGGTGGCTACGCCCTGCCGCTGACTGAGCTGGGGCGGCACCTGCACGAGGCCGACATCGTGATCTCGGCGACCGCGGCTCGCGAGCCGATCCTGCGCCGCGCCGACCTCGCCCAGGCCCTGCGCCAACGCCGGCATCGACCGATGTTCCTGCTGGATCTGGCGGTGCCGCGCGATATCGCCGAGGACGTCGCCACGCTGGAGGACGTGTTCCTCTACACCGTCGACGACCTCGACCAGGTGATCGAGGAGAACCGCCGCTCGCGGCAGGCCGCCGCGCGCGAGGCCGAAGCCATCATCGAACTGCAGGTCGAGCATTTCCTCGGCTGGTGGCGCGCTGCCGACCGTCAGGGCCTGATCCGCGACATCCGCAGCCAGGCCGAGCGCGAGCGCGATGCCGTGCTGGCCCGCGCGCAGCAGATGATCGCCCAGGGCAAGCCGGCGGACGAGGCCCTGCGCTATCTCGCCCACACGCTCACCAACAAGCTGCTGCATGCGCCCTCGGCGCGCCTGCGCCAGGCCGCGCAGCGTGGCGAGCTGGAGCTGTTCCGCGCCGCCGAGCAGTTGTTCCAGGGCACCGAGGCCGGCGACAGCGCTGGCGATGAACCCACACGCGAACCGCAATGAGCCCCAGCATCCGCAGAAAACTCGACGCACTCGCCGAGCGCCACGAGGAGGTCGGCCTGCTGCTGGCCTCGCCAGAAGTGGCCGCCGACAACAAGCGCTTCCGCGAGCTCTCGCGCGAGTACGCCCAACTGGAGCCGCTGACCCGGGCCCTGCGCGAATACGACGGCGCCAGCGCCGAGCTGGAGGCCGCGCGCGCCCTGCTCGCCGACCCCGACATGCGCGACATGGCGCAGGAGGAAATCGAGCGGCTGGAGGCGCGCCTCGCCGAGCTCGACACCGAGCTGGGCCTGCTGCTGCTGCCGCGCGACCCGCGCGACGAGGCCAACATCTTCCTCGAGATCCGCGCCGGCACCGGCGGCGACGAGGCGGCGATCTTTGCCGGCGACTTGTTCCGCATGTACACGCGCTACGCCGAGTCGCGACGCTGGAACGTCGAGCTGCTCTCGGCCAGCGAAGGCGAGCACGGCGGCTTCAAGGAAGTCATCGCCCGCGTCGAGGGCCAGGGCGCGTTCTCGGCGCTGAAGTTCGAGAGCGGCACCCATCGCGTGCAGCGCGTGCCCGAAACCGAAAGCCAGGGCCGCATCCACACCTCGGCGGCGACCGTGGCGATCCTGCCGGAGCTCGACGAGATCGAGGACGTCGAGATCCGCGATGCCGACGTCAAGGTCGACACCTTCCGCGCCTCGGGTGCCGGCGGCCAGCACGTCAACAAGACCGACTCGGCGATCCGCATCACCCATCTGCCAACCGGCCTCGTGGTCGAGTGCCAGGACGAGCGCAGCCAGCACAAGAACCGCGCCCGCGCGCTCAGCCTGTTGAAGGCGCGCCTGCTGGACGAGCAGCGCAGCCAGCAGACCCAGGCCCAGGCCGAATCGCGGCGCCTGCAGGTCGGCTCGGGCGATCGCAGCCAGCGCATCCGCACCTACAACTTTCCGCAAGGAAGGGTCACCGACCACCGCGTCAACCTGACCCTGTACCGCCTGCCCGAGATCATGGCCGGCGATCTCGGCGAGCTGATCCAGACGCTCACCCGCGAAGCCCAGGTCGACGAGCTCAAGCTGCTCGGCCAATAGCGCTGCCTCGGGCTACCATCGCTCGTCCACCGGAGACGCCGATGAAGCTGAAGAAGAAGGACTACGAGGCCCTGCTGAAACCCATGCAGCGCGAGCTGGTGCAGGTGCAGCGCTGGCTGCAGAACACCGGCAACCGCGTGGTCGTGCTGCTGGAGGGCCGCGATGCGGCGGGCAAGGGCGGCGTGATCAATGCCATCGCCAACACACTCAATCCGCGCGCCTGCCGGGTGGTGGCCCTGCCCAAGCCCAGCGATCGCGAGCGCACGCAGTGGTACTTCCAGCGCTACGTGTCCGAGCTGCCGGCCGCCGGCGAAATCGTGCTGTTCGACCGCAGCTGGTACAACCGCGCCGGCGTCGAGAAGGTCATGGGCTACTGCTCGGAAGTCGAATACGAGCGCTTCCTGGTGCAGGCGCCGGCCTTCGAGAAGATGCTGGTCGACGACGGCGTGCTGCTGTTCAAGTACTGGCTGGCGGTCGACCAGGACAAGCAGGAACAGCGCTTCGCCGAGCGCGCCGCGGATCCCCTGAAGCGCTGGAAGCTGAGCCCGGTCGACCTCGCCGCCCGCGCCAAGTACGCCGAGTACGGCAACGCGCGCGAGGCCATGTTCCGCGCCACCCACACCGCACATGCGCCGTGGTGGCTGGTGGACTTCAACGACCAGCGCAGCGGCCGCCTGAACCTGATCCGCCACTTCATCGATCACCTGCCCAGCCACAGCGCGCCCGAGCCCGACATCCAGTTCGAGCCCCTGCCCGAGCCCTTGCTGAAAGAGCGTTTCGAGGGCGCGGTGCAACCGATCGCCAATCGCTTCAAGGGCGCCAACGGCAACGGGCACTGAGGCAAGGCGTAAGAACCCAGCATCGTCGCGCGCCATGGAGTGCGCGCCCGCGGATCAAGCACCTGGTGCTGGATCCAGCGCCCAGGGTCCAGCGCCACTGACACGTGGCATCGCCTGTCTTCGTCGTGCATGGCATTCGAATCCGGAGCCTGCCCGATGCGTCGCTTCCCTGTGATCCGGCTGTCCGTCTCGCTGGCGGCACTCTGCTCCGTCCTGCCGGCCGGCGCCGGCGAGGTGGCGCAAGGGCCCGCCGGTCTGCACTTCCGCGAGGACTTCCGCTTCAGCGGAAACCACGCAGCCAGCGTCCTCGACGGCGCGGCCACCACCGTCTGGTGGGACGAATCCGACTGGGACGTTCGTGGCGACACCCATTTCATCGGGGTCAGCCCGATCAGCGACGAGATCAACAACCGCTTCCATATCGACGTGCACAAGGCGCTGAGCGCCAACCCGAATGACGGACGTCTCAGCAACACGATCAACACGATCGGCGGCGACGGCTCCGCCGGGGTGGGCGTGATGCACCTCGATTACCAGGACATCCTCTCGGCGCGCCTGCGCAACCCGATGCTGATCAGCGCAGGGCAACCGGGCGTCGTCCGCTTCCACACCTCGGCCTTCACCACCAGTGGCCACTGGTGGGAAGTCGCCATCACGCCGACCGCCACCGTCGCGGGCGGCGAGGCGACCGCCGTTCCCGGCCAAGGCGAGGCGGGCTTTCCGTTTGCCCCCGGCGGTGATCGCCAGCCCGGCCCTGGACACAGCGCGGCCGTCGACTCGATCAACCTGGTCAGCTTCGGCGCCAATGACGTGCCCTGCCTCACCGGCTGGTTCACCCGCTTCGGTGTCACCCGCAGCCTGGGCGGGATCCGCAGCGAGTACGTCAATCCGGTGGGCAGCCTCAGCGACTACCTGCCGACTTCACCCAAGCACAGCGACACGCTGGTGCACTGGCAGCTGGAGTTCCGGCCAGACCGCATCGATCTGCTGGCCGACCTGGACGCCAATGGAACGATGGAGCCGCTGGAACACTGGGACCTGTCCGTGCCCTGGAGCGAGGTGCATGTGCAGCTGCTGGGCGTGGCGTATCAGGCCGACCATCATCCCCAGGCGCCCTGCTTCCTCGGCCACATCCGCGAACTGAAATGGCGCGATGTCGAGGTCTATCCGGTCAAGTTCGCGGCCACCGAGGTCTGGCCGAAGAACCTCGGCACGGCCCCCGTGGGACGCGAGCGCGGGTGGATGTCATACGACCTGCGCGACATCCAGCGCTTTGGCCCGTCGATGAACGCTGCGCCGCAGCCGAACGGCGCGGAGTACGAGGTGCACCAGCGCGGCGTCGCCTGCCACGACGCGGGCTTTCCCTGCTTCCGCCAGCAGCCCACCCTGGCCCTGCAGGCAGCCGTACCGGCAGGCGCCGGTCTGCGGCTCGCCTCGGCGAAGTTCGTCTACGACACCAAGAGCTACCGCGAAGGCGATGTGGGGGCCACGCTCAGTCTGAACGGACAAGCGCTGGGCCGACTTCCCGGCCACGCCAGCGTGCCGGGTACCGAAGCCCAAGCCTGGGCGCGACGCAGTCTGGATCTGCCGGTCACTGCACTCGCCGGCGGCAGCGCTTCGCTCGCCATCGGCCTGGATCCTGGCCTGCACCTCGACCGGATGGAGATCGAGTACGGCTTCAGCGCTGTCGGCGCGGACGGGGGAAGGCTGTTCGGCAACGGCTTCGAAGGCTCGCTCGCCCTTGCGGCGCGGCCGGACAGCGGGGCCGCGGAGGCCCCGTCCGCGGCCTTCAATCCGAAGCGACGCGGCTGGAAACCCCCCGAGGTCTACGGCAGCGGCTGGTTCGAGGGGCCGTTGTGCAGCGCACCGACGCGCTGAAGCCACGCCCGCACGCGCCCCTCAGAAGGAATCAAGCCAACACGGATCCCGTCCCTCCTGGTCTTGATCCGTGGTCGCGAGCCCGGCACAGGTCTGGACTCGCTGACGCGGGATCAGGCAGGTGGATGCTCGATCCGCGGGCACGCCCTCCGTGGCGCGCGGCGACGCTGCACTCCTCAGCCTTGCCTCAGCCCGCCTGCGCGCGCAGCGCTTCGAGCAGCGCGGGATCCGTCAGGGGTGCCTCCCAAAGCAGCACGCGCAGGCCATTGGCCGGCACTTCGATGCGCGCCTCGCTGCCAAGCTTGATCGCCTCGCCGCTCTCCGCATCCTTCCACTCGCCGGGCTGCAAGAAGCGACCCAGGGCGATGGCGCGCGGCTCGGCCGACTTGTTCAGCAGCACCAGCGCGGTCTGGTGGGCGTCTTCGGTCTGCAGCACGCGGTAGAACGCGGCCTCGTCACCTTCGAGCTTGAGGTTGAACTGCAGGCCGCGCTGCAGCGCCGGCAGGCGCTGGCGCAGCTGGGCAACCCGGATCAGGCCCTGGCGGATCGGATGAGTGCGCGCGGCCTCGATGCCCTCGACGCCGAAGTAGTTGCGGTTGCCGTTGTGCTCGACCGCACCGCGCTCGAAGCCGATCTCCGAGCCGTAGTAGATGACCGGGATGCCGCGCGCGGTGAACAACCAGTGGTGGGCATTGATGAAGCCGGCGTCGCTGGCGTTCATCCGCGCCATGTCGTGGTTGTCGTAGAAGGTCATCAGCTCATACGGGTTCGCGTACGGGCCGTCCTTCAGGTACAGCGCCGGCGCCAGCGTGGCGAAGTCCGAGCCCTCGTTCTCGAAGACGTCGAGCAGGGCCTTCTTCAGCGCGAAGTCGAGCACGCTCATGCCGCCGTTCTCGGGGTGCGTGTACAGCGCGGTCTTCGCCGCCTCGTAGTCGAACACCTCGCCGAACATGAAGAAACCCGGATGCTTGGCGCGGATGCGCTCGGCGAACACGCGCCAGAACTCCGGCTTCACATGGCGCACGGTGTCGACGCGGAAGGCGTGGGCGCCCTGCTCGATCCACTGCAGGTAGGCGCCGACGAGATGGTCCATCACCGCCGGGTTGTCTTCGTTGAGGTCGGACAGCTGGGCGAGATCGGGCTTGACGTTATAGAAAGCGTGCAGCGGGTTGTTGGCCGGGTCGAGCTGATCGGGCGGCAGGTTGCCGTGATCGGCGATCAGGGTCCCGCTGGCGTCGTAGAGGCGCCCGAACTCCTTCTGGTCGACCGGCATCGACCAGCCCGGCGAGCCGTGATTGGCGACGATGTCCAGCACGATCTTGAGACCCGCGTTCTGCATCGCTGCAGTGAACGCGCGGAAGTCGAGCCCCTCGCTCGGCAGGTGCTCGTCGAGGGTGTAGAAGTTCTTGGCCCAGTAGCCGTGGTAGCCCGACTTGCCGCGGTCGGTCAGAAAGCTGGTCTGGGTGATGGGGTCGCCGCCGGTGAAGGCTTCGTCCGGGTTGTCGACGATGGGCGTGATCCACAGCGCCGAGAAGCCCATCTCGCGAATGTAGCCGGCATGGTCCAGCAGGCCCTTGAAGTCACCGCCGAGGTAGCCGACGTTGTCGGTGCGGCCATCGGCCCACTCCAAGGCGATGTCGAAGGTGCCGCGCTCGCCGCCCTGCTCGCGATGATCATTGGACGGATCGCCGTTGACGAAGCGGTCGGTGACGACGAAGTACACGGCCTCGGAGGCGAAGGGTTCGGTGGTGCCGATGAAGCGGTCGACCGCGGCGGGGGCGGGCGCAGCGGGGGCGGGCGCAGGCGCCTCGCTGCCGCAGGCGGCCAGCAGGGTGGTCGAGAGGGCGAGGACGAGCGGACGGATCTGCATGGGCGACTCCAGTGCGGGCGCGCGGCGCCGGTTGGATACTCGGAAACGTCTTGACGAAGCGATGGGCTCAGTGCGCTGCCGCCATCGCAGCGGCAGGCGCGGTGCGCGGCTCGCGGACGAAGGCCAGACACAGCGCGCCGACGATCAGGCTGCCGCCGGCGATGATCAGGGCATAGATCGGCTCACCGCCGAAGAATGTCCGCAGCACGGCCCCCAGCAGCGTGGCGGCGACGATCTGCGGGATCACGATGAACATGTTGAAGATGCCCATGTACACGCCCATTTTTTTCGGCTCGACGACGCTGGACAGCAGCGCATAGGGCATGGACAGGATGCTGGCCCAGGCCACGCCCACCAGGGCGAAGCTGCCAATCAGCCAGACCGGCTGCGAGACCACGGCCATCGACAGGAAGCCGGCGCCGCCCAGCAGCAGCGACACGAAGTGGACGAGCCTGCGGTTGAGCACGAAGCGCGAGGCGTAGAAGGCCAGCAGCAGGGCCACCGCCATCGAGGACAAACCGTAGTAGCCCATGTAGGCGCCAACGAGATCAGCGGCATTCTGGAACGCGCCGTTGGCCTCGGAAAACGCCTGCGCCTGCGCCGGCACGGACATGTCGAACGCGCTCGGATCGGGCGCGGGGGCCTTGAAGACGTGGCCGGTCAAGGCCGGCGTGGCCATGCTCCACATCGTGAAGAAAGACAGCCAGCTGAAGAACTGCACGATGCCGAGCTTCAGCATCTGCCCCGGCATCTGCAGGATGTCGCGGGTGATGTTGAGGAAGAAGTTGCCCTCGCGACGCTCCTGCTGGAAACGCTGCATGTCCTCGGGCGGCTCTTCGGTGGTGGTGAACACGGTGACCAGAATGCTGGCCAGAAACACGAAGGCGCCAATGGCGAAGGCGATCTGCACCGAAGGCGGCACCACGCCGGGGCCGGCTTCATTCGAGACCCCCAGCCAGCTCACGAACCAGGGCAGGTTGCTGGCCACCCAGGTGCCGATGCCGATGATCAGGGTCTGCACCACGAAGCCGTAGGAGCGCTGCTCCTCGGGCAGCTTGTCGGCCACCAGCGCGCGGAAGGGCTCCATGCTGATGTTGATCGAGGCGTCCAACACCCACAGCAGGCCCACGGCCATCCACAGGGTGGGCGAATGCGGCATCACCAGAAGCGCGATCGAAGCCAGCACTGCACCGATCACGAAATAGGGCCGACGGCGGCCGAGGATGGGATGCCAGGTGCGGTCGGAGAGGTAGCCGATGATCGGCTGCACGATCAGGCCCGTCAGCGGGGCGGCGATCCAGAGCAAGGGCAGTGCATCCTTCTCGGCGCCCAGGGTCTGGAAGATGCGCGACATGCTGCCGCCCTGCAGGGCGAATCCGAACTGGATGCCCAGAAAGCCGAAGCACATGTTCCAGATCTGCCAGAAGCCCAGCTTCGGCGTGTTGCGGTTCGACATTTCGCTCCCTCGCTGCGACGGTCGATGCCAAGGCCCACGGGCCCAGGCGACTCGCAGTCCAGGGGATGGCGCACGCGCAACCGCGCCACAGGCGCTTCGCACTCCGCAGTCCGAGCCACCGCAGCGTTCATGCACGCGCTGCGTGTGTCCCGCCCTCCCCGGGAACTGCCTTGGGCGTCGCGACAGTGGACCGCCGCGACCCGCGGACAGCTTAGCGGCTGGGCTGGCGCCACCCCGGCAGTGCATACGTATTCACGCCGCTGCGCGGCGTGAATGGGATTGGGGATTGGGGATTGGGGATTCGCAAGAGCAGACCATCGAGCCCGGCGCGATGAGTGCGGTTCGCAGCGCTGTAGTGATGCAAGCGATGCGGCTCGCCCCGCGAATCCCCAATCCCGAATCCCCAATCCCGAATCCCCAATCCCGAATCCCCAATCCCGAATCCCCAATCCCGAATCCCCAATCCCGAATCCCCAATCCCGAATCCCCGCTCTCAAAACACCTCCCTTCGATAGCGCCCCGTCGCCAGCAGCGCATCCACTGCGTCCCCACCGAGCAGTTCGACAAGACAGGCGTGCACGCCCTCCCCCACCCCGCGCCGGCTGCCGCACACGCGCAGATGTGCTCCTCGGCGCAGCCAGTCGCCCAGACGATCGGCGTGGACGCGCAGCGCGTCCTGCGCGTAGGCCGGCGCGACCGGATCGCGAGAGAAGCACAGGTCGAGGTGCTGGAGGTGTCCCGCGTCGAGGTGGCCCTGCAGCTCCTCGGCCAGCGCGCGGTCGTGCTGGGGATCGCGCTCGCCGAACAGCAGCCAGTTCGGGTGCGCCCGCTGCTCGATGCGCGCGTCCAGCAGACCGAGCAGACCCGCGAGGCCGCTGCCAGCGCCGATCAGGATCAGCGGGAACTCCCGTGACGGCGGACGGAAACCGCAATTGCTGCGCAGTCGCAGCCTGAGTTCGCTGCCGATCGGGCTGTCGAGCAGGGTGCCGGAGCCGAGCCCGGGGCGGCCGTCGACGTTGTTCTGACGACGGACGATCAAGCGCAGGCGGCCGCTGCCTGGCGCGCTGGCGATCGAGTACTCGCGGGGCGGAAGGCGCGGCAGCCGTTCGAGCAGGTCGAGGTCGATCCGCTCGACCGCTTCGATCTCGGCTGCGGCCGACGTCGCGCTGTAGTGGGTGTCGGCATCCGTTTGGGCGTGGGCACTCGGAAGCTCGGGCATCGGCAAGGGATCGAGCGCGCGCTCGCGCAGGACCTGATCCAGTGGCATCCACTCCCCATCGATCTCGACCCGCTCGGTGCCATCGAGCCCCCGCGACGCAATCCAGGCCTGCACCTGCGCAAGGGGGTTCAGCGGCTGCAGCACGGCGACATCGCCGGGCTCCCAGCTGGGCAGCGCGTGGATCGATACCAGCTCGATCTCCCACAGAGCCGGTGCGGGGCTGTGCGGATTCAGGCGCCTGCGCGCGTGCAGACGCCAGCGCTGCCACGGCCGGGCATGTCCGAGGTCTTCGCGCGCGTTGGCCTTCGCCGCGCTGGACGCGATGACCTGCGCCATCGCCCCCGGCGGGCCGCCCTGCCCTGCGCTTGCGTTGCCGCGCATCGCCCCCAACGAAGGCAGAGGCTTGGGCTGATCCGCCTCCGCAAGCCGCTCACGCCGCGCTGCTGTCTCCACCGCCCGGAACCAGGCTTCGATCGCCTGTGGATCCGCGTCGTCCACCTCGATGCGCTCGAACAGCGGACGTGCCGCGCAGGACTGCAGCCAGGTATCCAACGCGCGTCCGAAAGCGCAGTAGTTGGGGTAGCTGCGGTCACCCAGCGCGAGGACCGCGAATTGCAGATCGCGTAAGGCCAAGTGCTGCGACATCTGCCGCCGGACGAAGGCCGCCGCAGTGTCCGGGGCATCGCCTTCACCCGTGGTGCTGGCCACCAGCAGCAGGCGACGCGCGGCGCGCAGGCCGACAGCATCGAGTGCCGACAGGGAGCGCAGCTCGGCATCAACGCCGAGCGCACGCAGTCGGGAGGCCGTCTGCTCGGCGAGCCGCTGCGCCTGCCCGGTCTGGCTGGCATGAATCACCCACCAGAGCGCGTTCGAATTGCGCTCCGCAGACTGGGCACGGAGGGGACGCAGGCGAAGACGCAGCCAGGGCGCGGCGAGCAGAACCCAAGCGCATCCGCCGAGGAATGCCGCAGCTTCCCGCGAGATCCTCGCCGGCCTGGGCACTGGCTCTGGCAGGCCGAGCCGCGCGCCGCTGAACGCATCGAGCCGCTGTCGCAGCAGCGCACCTTCGCGCTCAAAGCGGATCTCGGCGGCGCGCGTGGCATCACCGCTGCGCGCGGACAGCGGCCGCAGCGGGGCGTCGATGCCGTTCACAGTGACCGCCCGCGCCGGCGATTCCGCCCGCCACCAAACCTCGATCAGTTGCTCTGCCGACAAGGGCCGTTCGCTCGCGCTGCCCGGCACCGCGTCAGCGACGGGCCAGCGCACCCACAGCAGAGGCGCGGCCGCGAGCGCGAGCAGCAACGGCCACCCGATGCGCATCACGACGCTCACTCGGCGGCCTGCAGCGCGGCAAAGGCCGGGGTAGTGCGTTCGGCCCAGGTGTCCTGGCTGCGATAGACAAAGCGCGCGGCGATGCCGCGCTCGCGGGCCCACTCGAAGCCTTGCTCCGGCCCCAGCACCGACAGCGCGGTCGCCAGACCATCGGCCTGCATGCACGAGGCGTGCACGACGCTGACGGCGATCCCCGCCTGCGCGATCGGTCGGCCTGTGCGCGGATCGATCATGTGCGAGTAGCGACGGCCGTCCTCCTCGAAGTACTGGCGGTAGTCACCCGAGGTGGCCACCGCCAAGTCACGCAGCACCAGACCGCCGGTGGCGCGCTCGCCGCTCGGCCCCTCCAGACCGACGCGCCAGGGCCGGCCACCGGGGTGCTGGCCATGCGCACGCAGTTCGCCGCCGACCTCGACCAGCAAATCGGCATAGCCCGCAGCGCGCAGGGTCGCGGCGATACGATCCACCGCATGGCCCTTGGCGATCGCCGACAGGTCCAGTGACAGACCGCCGGGCTGGATCAGCCGCCCCTCTTCGATTTGGACGTGCTGCCAGCCGATGCGGCTGCGCAGGGCATCGACCTCGGCGGGCGTGGGCGCGGTCTGGCGCGGGCGGCCGGGGCCGAAGCCCCAGAGCTCGACCAGCGGGCCGACGGTAGGATCAAAGGCGCCGCCGCTGTCCTCGGCCAGCGCCAGCGCCGCCTTCACCACGTCCTGCAGCTGCGCCGGCACGGGGTGCTGCGTGCCTGCGGCCGCGGCATTGAAGCGCGAGAGGTCCGAATCCGGCTCCCAGGTGCTCATCTGCGCCACCACCTGCGACAGCTCGGCCTCGATCAGCGGCCGCGCGCGCGCCTCCTCGGCGCCGGGATCGCCGATGAGAACAGTCCAGCCGGTGCCCATGGAATGCCCCTCCAGACGCAGGGGCTCCGGCGAGCGGGCGCAGCCCGCGACGACGAACAGGGCGCACAGCAGGAACACGGCAGGGCGCGCGTGGCGCAGCGCGTGGCGCAGCCCCTGCCGCCGCGCCCACCGCGTCGGATCGTTCTGGTTGGGTATCTGCTCGCCACGCATCGCGTATCCGTCCCGGGCCCCGGGTCTCAGGGCAGCACTTCCAAGGTCACCACATAGCTGGCGCGGCGCTGGGTCGCCGGCGCTGCTGCCTTGGCGTCACTTGCGCTGGCCTGCAGCCAGTACATGCCGGCACTGGGCCAGGTGACGGCGAAGGCGCCATTGTCGTCGGTGCGCAGAGTCATGGCCTGCTGGTCGTCACGGTAGCGGGTGCCGCCGTTGACCACTTCGACAGCAACGTCCGCCGCAGGCGCGCCATCCAGCAGCAGTCGGAATTCGGCGGTGTCGCCGACCATCAGGTCGTTCGGGTGTCCGACGAATTCGAGGCTCAGGCCCTGCGCTGCCGGCGCGATGCTCTCGCGGCTGGGGCGTCCGAGCGTGACAAAGGTTTCGACTCGGTTCTGCGCCTGGGTGACCTGCAGCTTGTCCGCGGCAGTCGGTACCTGGCTCGCGAAGTCCTCGGCGCGGCCGCGCCAGCGCCTGGGCTCGCCGCCCTCTTCCCAGCTGGCGAAGAGACCCTTGCTGGCGAGCGCGATGCGGTAGGTGCCGGGCGTCGACAGCTCCAGATCAAAGACGCTGCGCAGCTGGCCGGTGTGCGTGTTCTGCGGACTGACCGCACTCCCATCGGGGGCAGTCACGCTCAGCGCGTCGGGCCGCAGCGGCACATGGTTGAAGTAGAAGAGGTCGTTGGATACGGCCGCGTCGACGGTGATCCAGGCCTTCTCGCTGGACAGCACGGTGTCGGAGGGCAGCAGCCAGGCCTTGTGCGCTTGGGCCGACAGCGGCAGGGCGGATATGAGGGCGAAGGCGACGTAGCGGAGCGCGGTGCGCATGGGATTCTCCTCGGAGTGTTCGGATGGCCGACGCGGCTTGGCGCGGGCGAAGGTGTCGATCAGGGCGTGAGCTTCAGGCTGAGCGCGCCGAGCTCACGCTCGCCCTTCGCACTCAATTCCACCGCCTGGGTCGGCGGCCACTGGAAGTCGATCTGCAGCAGCTCGCGGCCACCGACCTCGCGCGCGGCCTCGACCATCAGGCGGTAGTCGCCGGCGGCGAGGCCGGCCAGCGGCGGCTTCGTCGAATCGAACTTCAGCGGATGCCGACCGACCGGGCGCGTGGCCGCGCTCAGGCCATCAACGGGCATGTCGAGATCGCGGCCACCGCGGCGCCACCACTGGCGCAGGTCCTTGAGCCACTTCGTGCCTTCGTGGTCGCGCATGCCGATGTCGTACCAGACCGACAGCTGGGCGGCGACCCGGCCGTCCGGCGATTCGATCCAGGCGGCGACGTAGGGGCGGTGGTACTCGGCCACGTCGAGGCGCGGGATCTCGACCTCGATCGCCAGCTCGGCTGCACGGACGGCGGCGAGCGGCGCCAGCGCCAGCAGCGCTCCGGCGAGACAGGTGGTGAACAGTTTCGTGAAAGCAGTCATCGGCGATTCCAGACGGGTCAATGGATGAACAACAGGGCGATCAGCAGGGGCAGCACGAAACCGAGCCCAACTACCGGCCAGGTGCCGGGGCGCTGGCGCGCATGCATCTGCAGCAGTACGAGCCCGGTAAGGCAGAACACCACGCAGGCGACCGCAAACAGATCGATGAACCAGGACCAGACCGGCCCGGTGTGGCGGCCCTTGTGCAGGTCGTTGAGCCAGGCGATCCAGCCGCGATCGGTGAGCTCGTGCCTCACCTCGCCGGACTGCAGATCCAGGCTGAGCCAGGCATCGCCGCCCGGCCTCGGCAGCGAGAGGTAGATCTCCTCCGGCGACCATTCGGCCGCCATCGCTTCCACGCGCAGATCGAGCGCGCTGTGCAGCCAGACGCGTGCACTGGCAGGCAGGGGCGCGCTGTCGGCGTCCTCGGCCTGAGACTGCAGCTCGGCCAGCAAGGGGGAAGGCAGCTGCGCCAAGCGAAGTTCCACCGTTGGCCGCGCTTCGATACGGCCGGCGTGGTTCAAGGTGATGCCGGTGACGGCGAACAGCAGCATCGCGACCAGACACAGGGCCGAGCTGACCCAGTGCCAGAGATGCAGCTGCTTCAACCAGGCGCCGCGCGAGGCCGATGCAAGCGGCATCGGTCAAGCCACCTTGCCGCAGTGCCTATCGGCCGCAGGGCACTGGGCAATGGCGCGGACCCGGGCACAGGCCAGAGCGGATCGAAGGATGGGGAGCAGCGCGCGAAGCGCGCGCGCAAAGCGAAGTCGAGACACGCCAAGAGGTCCGCTGGGTCGTGGGGAACCCCGGTCTGGCGTCGGCTGGACGGGTGCTGGGAAGGCCGCGGCAGATTATTGCAAATGCGAAGCGATCGCAATACCGAAGGGCGAGGATTGGGGATTGGGGGGTTTTGGGCGAGCACGCGCTCCACGCCCATCGCGAGGCCATCGCGAGGCCGTCGCGAGCGCTCAGACTTCGAGCCCCGCTCTAGCGCGGAGAACGCTGGGGGTGCTCAAACGACCACTTCAAGCCGCATTTGCAGATGCGCTCTATCCGGCTCGGTCAAGCGAATGGCGAGCACGTTACGCCGGCCGTCGTGTCCGTGAATTCCGCGCAGAGCGCTCTCGCTCCCGGCGGTGCGCGCGGCATCTCGCGTATGCGCGCCGCCTCGCGCTGAATCCCCCATTCCCAACCCCACGCTTCCGCGCGGCTGGCCGCGCAGAAGCATTGCTCAGGCCTCGATCGCCAGCAGCTGCCGCAGCCGCGCCTTCAGCCCCAGCCCGTGCTGCTTCAGCCAGGCGCGCTGCTGCAGGTGGTCGGGCATGCGCGCGCGCACTTCGGCCCAATAGGCCGGCGAGTGGTTGCGCTGCAGCAGGTGGCAGAGCTCGTGCACCAGCACGTACTCGAACACCCGCGGCGGCGCCTGCACCAGGGCGAGGTCGAGCGAGACCGCGCCGGCGGCGTTGAGCGAGCCCCACAGGCTGGACAGCGGACGCAGGCGAATGCTGCGCGGCGCGGCAGGCAGGGTCGGCAAGTACTGCGGCAACCAGTGACCGAGGTCGCGGCGCGCTTCGGCCAGCAGGAAATCGGCGATGACCCGCTGCAGCTGCAGCGGCGTGTAGCGCGGCGGCAGGTGCAACTCGACGTGGCTAGCGGACGGCAGCGCGGCAAGCCGACGCGACTCGACGCGCTGGATCGGCAGCTGGGCGCCGCGCAGCAGCAGATGGTCGGGGCGCGCGGGGTCGATCGCGGGCGTCGCATCGTCGCCTTGTCCCGGCAAGGCCGCCGGCACGGCCAGCGCCCGCAGCTGCTGGGCGAGCCAAGCGCGGTGCTGCTCCAGGAACTGACGGATCTCGATCTCGCCGACGCCGCGCGGCACGGTCAGGCGCGGGCCGCGCTCGGACACCATCAGCTTCAGCCGCCGCGCGCGCGCGTCGCGCACCTCGACGATGCCCGCCTCGCTGCCGTCGGGCAGGCGCAGCCGCCGCTCCGAGCGCAGCAGGCGGGTCATGAGCTAAGCCCGGCCATTCCTTGAGGGGGTGCGGAGGATCGCGCCGGACTTTGCGGCGAGCGCAAGGCGCGACGCCCCCCAGTGGCGGGCCCCACTGGGGCGAGGAGCAACGCGGCGATCGCCGCAAAGAACAAGCGAGTGCCGTGCCAGCGAAAAGCCGCCGCGATGCACTCGCCACCGCGCCAGTGTTGACCCTGACTCGCGAATACAGGAACGACGACGAGAGCGGCTTTTCGCGACCTCATGGAATGTCCGGGCTACGCCTCGGCCTTGCTGAAGCCGAGAATCTCTTCCAGCCGCTTCAGCAGCACGCGCAGCTCGCCGCTCATCAGGGCGAACACTGCATCGATCTCGTCGCGCTGGGTGTCGCGCTCGCCCTGTTCCAGGGCTTCCGTTGCGGCTTCGAGGAATTTCAGCTTGCGGATCACCAGGTCTTCGCCGAGCACGAAGCTGATCCGCTCCTCGAACACCAGGGCCACCTGGAAGGCCTGCTTGCCGCACTTCAGGTGCTCGCGCACTTCCTCGGCGCTGAGCTCCTGACGGCGGCACTTGATGATGGCGCCGGAATCCACCGGGTCACGCAGCTCGCACTCGTCGCCGAGCACGAAACCTTCGGGCAGCGGCTCGCCGTCGATCCAGGCGGTCATCAGCGCGCGCGGACTGGTTTCCGCGTTCACCGGCACCGCCGGGAAGCTCCCCAGCGCCTCGCGGATCGCGGTGACGAAGGTCTCGGCGTTCTTGCGGCTGCTGGTGTCGATCACGCACCAGCCGAGACCGAGGTCGAGGTAGCCGGAGCAGCGCGAGGGCCGCGAGAAGGCGCGCGGCAGCAGGTCGGTCAGCACTTCGTCCTTGATGCGCTTGCGCTCACGCCCGCCGGGGTTGCGGCCCTCACTCTCGCGAATGTGTTCGAGCTTCTCGGCCAGCACGGCATTCACCACCGAGCCCGGCAGCAGTTTGTCCTCGCTGCCGAGCGTCAGCAGCAGGGCCTCGGCGACGCGATGCGACAGCACCTGCTCGCCGCGGCCCAGCGGCGACACGAAGCCGCGCGAGGACAGCTCCAGGGGGCCGACGGGTTTCAGCACGTGCTCGGCGAGTTTCTCGTCAAGGTCCTCGAAGCTGTCGTTGATCGAGGTGGGATAGCGGAACAGGGTCAGGTTGCGGAAGAACATGGGGTGTCCTGGTGGGGATCGCGCGCGGGCTTCACCGCTGGGGTACGTGGATGCGCCGCGACGATTGGCATCTGAAAGCCGCTCCCAGCGGGAGACGGGAACGTTCTTGGAGTCGAGTGCGTCCCAAGGTCTGGAGGCGATGGCCGCCGGCCATCACGCCTGCAGCCGCACCGGAATGTCCAGCCCGCGCGACGGCGCATCGATCGACTGCGCGGGCGCGGCTTGGCCTGACTCAGCCGCGGGCTCAGCCGGCTCGCCCGCCAACCAGGCATGGGCATCCGGCAGCGGCGCGTCGGAGGCACGCCCCAGGGCGAGGAAATCGAACAGGCTGCGGTCCGACAGCTGCGACGGCCGGATATCACCCAAGGCACGCGCCATGGTTTCCAGTCGGCCGGGAGCGCTGCGCTCCCACTCGTCCATCATTCGCCGCACCTGCTTGCGCTGCAGGTTTTCCTGCGAGCCGCAAAGATTGCAGGGAATGATCGGAAAGCCCTTGGCTTCGGCATAGCGCGCGATATCGGCCTCGGCCACGTAGGCCAGCGGGCGGATCACGATGTGGCGGCCGTCGTCCGAGCGCAGCTTGGGCGGCATGCCCGACAGCTTGGCGTGGAAGAACAGGTTCATGAAGAAGGTCGCCAGCAGGTCGTCGCGGTGATGACCGAGCGCGATCTTGGTGAAACCCTGCTCGGCGGCATAGGTGTACAGCGCACCGCGGCGCAGACGCGAGCACAGGGAGCACATCGTCTTGCCCTCGGGCACCACGCGCTTCACCACCGAGTAGGTGTCCTGCTCGAGGATCTTGTAGGGCACGCCGACGCTTTCGAGGTAGGCGGGCAGGATGTGTTCCGGGAAGTCGGGCTGTTTCTGGTCGAGGTTGACCGCCACCAGCTCGAAACGCACCGGCGCCTTGGCCTGCAGCTGCAGCAGCACGTCCAGCATCGTGTAGCTGTCCTTGCCGCCGGACAGGCAGACCATGACCTTGTCGCCCTCTTCGATCATGCCGAAGTCGGCGATGGCCTGGCCGACCTGCCGACGCAGGCGCTTGGCCAACTTGATCTGCTCGTATTCCTGTTTGCTGCGGACGCTGGACATGGGCTTCCGATCACGCGTTCGGGCGCCGGCAAGGGGCGCGGGGCGGCCGCGCAGTTTAGCAGTGCCCCCGGATTGCCTCGAACCGCCGTCACCCGGCCCCTTGCACGGCCGCGGGGGGTGGGTAAGCTCAGCCTTCCTTCGCACGTGATCCCCGGGTTTCCGATGCTGTCGAGCGATACCGCCGAGGTGGTGAGGCAGTTGGCCGAGCTGAAGCTCGAACACCGCGACCTCGACAGTGCTATCGAACGTCTTGGGCAGACGCCGGGCACGGACGAGCTGCAGCTTCGGCGCCTGAAGAAGCGCAAGCTGCGGATCAAGGACGTGATCGCACGGCTGGAGAGCGAGCTGATTCCGGACCTGGATGCCTGAACGACCGGGATTCGGGATTCGGGATTCGGGACCAGGCGTAGCGGGGTCGGACTGTGCCGACGCCGCCTCGGCTTCACGCCCCCGCCCGTCGCATGGCCTCGGTGATGACGAGCTTCAGTTCATCCGCCGGGCAGGGTTTGGCCAGGACGCGGTGAATCGCGCCGCTGGCGCGCGCGGCATCGCTGCTGCCGGTATCGCCCATGCCGGTCAGCAGGATGCGCACCGTGCCGGGCCAGCGTTGGGCCACGCACTGCAGGAAGGCGACCCCATCCATGCCCGGCATGCGCATGTCGGACAGCACGATATCGAAAGCCGGATCGGATTCGAGCGTGCGCAGGCCCTCTTCCGGCCCGACTGCGGTCACCAGTTCGACGGCACCGTAGAGGCTGCGGTTGAGCGCACGCAGGATGTTCGGCTCGTCGTCGACAGCCAGCACCCGCGGCAGGCGCTCAGTCACTGCTGCTCTCCCGGATGCGTCCGGCCTTGTCGCGCCAGTCGTCCAGTCGATCCGCCATGCGCACGCGCTCGATGTAGTCCAGGTCGACCGCGTCGTCCGTGGCCAGGGCGGCTGCAACGTGGACAACGCCAGCAAGACCGAACTCGCGCTGGCTGGCGCGCTGCGGCTGCCGGTGGTGGGCGACCGCCTCGACAATGGCCATGGGCAGGCCCCACACGCCGAGCAGATAGGCGCCGAGTTCGGCGTGCCCGAAGCGCTGTGCCGCATCGCCCTCGGGCTGCGGCAGCAGACGCCCCACATTGGCCAGCAGGCCGGCGATACCGGCCTGGTCGGCATCGGGCCGCCCCGCAGCGACGCGCGCGGCGATCAGCGAGGTCAACAGCGCCTGGCGCTGCAGCACTTCGACATCGACGCCGCCGGCCTCCTGGCCGAACACTTCGGCCGCAAGCACCAGGTTGCGGATCATGGTCGAGCCGATCCGCGACACCGCCGTCTTGAGGTCGGTGACCGCGCGCCCGGTCGAGGGGAAGAAGGCCGAATTGGCCATGTGCAGGACCTTGGCCGTCATCGCCGGATCCTCGGCGAGGATCGCGCCGATCTGCCGCGCATCGCAGTTGGGATCCTGCAAGGCCTGGTTGAGCTTGGCGAACACGTGCGGCGCCGCTGGCAGGCGCTTCATGCGCCCCACCACCTCGCCAATGGCCGGATCGGCCAGCAGCTTGCGCAGGGCTACTGCGCCTTCGATGGTGTCGACCAGGAGCTGCGGCTCGCAGGGCTTGGACAGGAACTGCTGGGCGATGTTGAGCGCGCGCATCGCGGCCTGCGTCTCGGTATGGCCGGACAGCAGCATGCGCAGGGTCGAAGGCGACTTCTGCTGCACCCGCTTGAGCAGCTCGGCGCCGTCCATGCCCGGCATCCGCATGTCGGTCACCACGACGTCGATCGGCCCGCGATCGAATTCGGCGAGTGCAGCCTCGCCGCTGTCGGCGAGCAAGATCTCCCAGTCACGGTTGAGGCCGAACAGCATGCGTTCCAGGCCCACCAGCACGCGCCGCTCGTCGTCCACGAACAGCACTCTCATGCCGACTCTCCGCTGGTCTGCGGCCGCAGGGGCAGGCCGATGATGAAGGTGGTGCCGACCCCGGGCTCGGTCTCGAAATGGATGCGGCCCTTGTGCTTGTCGACGATGGTGGCGTAGGCCATCGACAGACCCTGGCCGGTGCCCTTGCCGACCGGCTTGGTGGTGAAGAAGGGATCGAAGACCGAGCGCTGGATCGCCTCGGGAATGCCGCCGCCGGTGTCGGCCACACGGATCTCGGCCATGTCGCCGGCAAGGCGGGTGCTGATGCGGATGCGCCCCTTGCTGCCGGGGTCCTTCAACACGATGTCACCGATGGCATGTGAGGCATTGACGATCAGGTTCAGCACCACCTGGCTCAGCTCGTCGCGGAAGCAGGGCACGGGCGGCAGCTCGGGATCGAACTCGGTGTCGAGGTCGGCGACATATTTCCATTCGTTGCGCGCGACCATCACCGTGGTATCGATCAGCTCGCCGAGCTCGACCGGCTCCTGGTCCTCGCCAGAGGGATGCGAGAAGCGCTTCATCGCCATCACGATGTGCGACACCCGGTGCAGTCCCTCCTGCGACTCGTCGAAGGCATCGGGCACGTTGCGCCGCAGGTAGTCGATGCGTGCCGCCTTGAGCGCCGCTTCGGCGGCGTCGAGGCGCTCGGCGCCGAGCGGCGCCTGGCGCGCCTCGGCCAGCAGGGCCAGGTACTGGTCGACCACCCGCAGCAGGGTCTCGAAGCCCGAGCGCAGAAAGCTGACGTTGTCGCTGACGTACTGCACCGGCGTATTGATCTCGTGCGCCACGCCGGCGGCGAGCTGGCCGATCGCCTCCATCTTCTGCGACTGCAGCAGGCGCGCCTGCGTGCTGCGCAGCTCGGACAGCGCCTGCTGCAGCTGCTGGCGCTCGCGCTCCAGCTCGCGGGTCTTGCGCGAGACCACCGCTTCGAGCGCGATGTTCTGCTCCAGCAGAGCGAAGGCCGAGGGGTCGGCACTGCGCGATTCCAGGCGCTTGATCAGCACCTCGATGGTGCGATCGCGGGCCGCCAACATGCGCTTCAGTTCGGCGGGGTCGTCCGTGTGCGCGCTATCGACCGCGCCGAGGGGGAGAGGGGAGTCGCTCACACTCATGGATGTGCCGCCACGGCGATCGCGGTGAAAGTCTGGTTGATGTGCAGCCCGTTGAACTGCTCACCGTGGGTCGAAAAGCCGAACACGCGGTGCTGGGCAAGGAAATCGCCGATCGCGCCAAGCTGGTTGTCGCGCTCGGCCTTGCGTCGTCGCAGCGTGCAGTCGCAGCCGAGCACCAGCGCCGGTTCGCCGATGCGCGCCTCGACCGCCTCGAAACCGCGGCGCAGCGCCTCCAACGGAGCGCCGGCGTCGCCGACGTCGACGAGCACACCGGTCTCGATGGCCGACATGCACAACAGGGCACGCGCCCGGGTTACCCGACCGATCGCCCGTACCACCAGCTCGTCGCCGACGCGCAGCAGCAGGGGATGCGCCTCCAGCAGCTCGGGGCTGAGTGCCGATTCGGCCACGCCCAGCGCGCGTGCATAGACCTCGGCGGCAGGCAGGCCGTTGATCTGGATGACCAGGCGACGCTCGGGATCGGCCTCGGTGATGACCAGGCGCTCGCGGCGCGGCACGAAGTGCTGTACGCGGAAGGCCTCGAAGGGCTGGGGCGTCTCGAACACGCCGAACACGGCCGCATTGCTGCGGAAGCGGCCATCGAAATAGACCGGGGTGTGCTCGAAGCGCATCTCGTCCGAGGCCGAGCCACCGATGAAGGGTACGTCGCCGAGTCCGTGGTAGAGGGCGTGGGCCAGGCGCTCCTCGCCTTGGTGCAGACCGTCCACCAGCAGCAGGCCGAAGCGGCGCCAGCCGGGCGCCAGCGGCCGATCGGCCAGCGCAAGGGCGATCCGCTCGACGGCAGGCTCGGCCTGGCTCAAGGGTTCGATCAGATGGGTGCTGAGCCTGAGCCCCGGCCCGTAGCAGGCGAGCAGGGAGAGGCCACCGCGGCGGAACCCGTCGGGGCCGATCTGGCCACCGCTGGTGCAGCCCAGCAGCGGGCAGAGGAAGCGCTGCGCCAGCGCATCGGCCAGTGCCTGCAGCGGGTAGAGGCCGTCGCAGAAGAACACCACCGCCGAGGGGGTCTGGCCGGGCCGGCGCTTCGTCAGTTCGTCGACCAGGGCATGCACGGCCTCGACCGGATCCCCCAGGGCGCTGAACAGGCACTCGTTGGAGATCGGTGGCTCGGCGGCCGCGCCCGCAGGCGACGGAAAACCGGCGGCGCTGGCGCGCGCAGGTGCCGGCGCGGGTCGCTCGCGCGTCGTCGCCGTCATCGCTGTCCGCCTCGCGTCTTCACGGTTACGGGGCACCTGTGGGGGAATCGGTGGGCCGCGGCCTGGGTGAGCGGCGCGCGGGGGCACCTGTCACGTGCATGTCGCGTGCCGCGCGACGCGTCCACGCGGGTCTGCGTTCAGTAAGCTTGGGCGCTCCTGCGCGGAGGATCCCCCTGGATACAGCCCGACCACCGATACGCCTGCCCGCGCTGCTGGCCGCTGCTGCCGGCGCCCTCGCTCTGATGCTGTCGCTGGGCTCGGGCGGACTCGGCCTGTGGAGTGCGGCGGTCACTGCCGCCTGGGCGATCCTCGCCTGTCTGGCCGTGCTGTGGCCGCTGCCAAACCTGCGCGGACTGATGGCTGCCCAGGCCTGGGCCGTGGGCGGCCTCGGCCTGCTCGTGCTTGCCTGGGAACAGCTGAACGGCACGGCCTGGTCGCCGCCGCTGGCCCTGCTGGCGGCAGCCTCGCTGGCGGCCGCGGTCGGCATGGGCCGCTCGCCAAGCACGGCCCGACAGAGCCTGCTCAGCATGGGCGGCGGTGCCGTGCTGCTGCTGGGCGGGCTGGACGCGCTGGGCGTGCTGGGCGGTCGCACGGCCGGCGGCTCGCTCGGGGCCTTTCCCCTGCTGCTCGCCTGTGCCTCGATCGGCCTCGGCTCCGCCCTGCTGCGGCGGGGCTTGCCGCGCGCGCCCGGTCTGCGCGAGGGCGCGCGGCTGGCCACGGCTTTTGCCCTCGCCGCTGCGTGGGTCGACCTGTGCGGGCGCTTGCCGATGATCACGCTCGACCTGCTGGGCCCCGTCGCTGCCGGGGCGGCGGCGCTGTGCCTGGTTGCGATCGCCGGCGAGCGCAGGCGCCTGGCGGGCGGCTTGCTCCTCGCCTTGGTCACGCTGTCCCTGGCCACCGGCGCCGGCTGGCTCGCGCCCAACCTGGGTCCCGCGGCGATCGCGCCGCCGCTGCCCTTGAGCGCTGGCCTGTCCCTGGCCCTGGCCTGTGTCGGCCTGTTCAGCCTGCAGCGTCGACAGCGACGACTGGGCTGGCGCACCGCGGCCTGGGCCAGCGGCCTGCTGCTGATGCTGATCGCCGCACTCGGGCTGCTCGGCTTCCTGCTCGAGACCGATCGTCTGAACCCCTGGGGCGAAGCCAAGGCGCTGGGGCCGCTGGCTTCGCTGGGCCAGTTCGGGCTGGGCCTCGCCCTCGTGCTGCTGTCGGACATCGGTCGCGATGCGCAGCGACCGCTGGCAGCCTGGCTGCCGGCGACCTTGGGCACCATGACCGTCCTGCTCGGGGTGATCGGCTGGCGCGCCGTGCTGCCCGACAACACCCTGCGCATCGAGCGCGCCACGGCGACGGTCGCGGACCTGTTGCAGGGCAGCCTGCAGCAGCGTCTCGACCAGTTCAGCCGCAGCCTGCAGCTGGCACCGACCCTGGGCGAGGAAGCGCTGCTGGGGCTGGCGGAGAGCGAGCCCGCGGTGATCGCCATCGCCGGCGCACGCGGCAGCGGCTGGCGCCTGCGCGATCCCGCCCTGTCAGCACAGCTTGAGCGGCAGGAGAGTCGCCTGCGTGCGCTGTTCCTGCAGCTGCTGGAGGAGCGGCCGATCGAGGCCTCGCCCCTGCTCGGCGCGGGGCGGCCGACGTGGATGATCGTCTCGGCCGCCGGCCGCCAGCCCGGCCAACGTCTGCGCTTGCTGGTCGACGCCGGGCGACTGCTCGAACCGGCCCTGCAGGCGGATCCGAGGCAGTTCGCGGTGGCGCTGTCGCAGGATGGACAGACGGTGCTCGGCGTTGCCGAAGACCTGCGCGACGGCGGCGACGTCCAGCGCCCGCTCGCCGGCCTCGGCCAGGGCTGGACCCTGCACGTGGCGCCGCAGCCCGGGCTGGTCCAGCTGATGGGCTCGCGGCTGCCTTCGCTGGTGCTGGTGATGGGTCTGCTGCTCGGCGGCAGCCTCGCCGCTGCGCTGCGCCTGGCCCTGGTCGCCCAGCAGCGCGCGCGCAACGCCGAATCGATCGCCCGCGGCCTGGAGCGCGAAGTCGCAGCCCGCGAGGCCACTGAAACCGCGCTTGATCGCTCGCTCGACGAGATCGGCCTGATCCTGTCCAGCATCAGCGACGGCTTCCTCTTTCTCGACCGCGACCTGCGGGTGTCCTTCGCCAACCTGCAGGCGGCACGCATGCTCTCGGGCGAGGGCGAGCTGCCGCCAAACGTGAGCCTCGCCGGGCTGTGGCCCGAACTGGCCGGCGAGGGCCGCGTCGTCGAACTGGCTCGGGCACTGGGGCAGACCACCGAAACCCGCTTCGAGGCCTTCAATCCACAGGCGCGGACCTGGCTCGAAGTGCGCGCCTTCGCCCACCCCAACGGGCTCGCGGTGCTGCTGCGCGATATCGGCGAGCAGCGCCAGCGCGCCGAGGAGCTGGCGACCAGCGAGGCCGCCCTGCGCGGCGCGCAGCGCCTGGCCCGGGTCGGCAGCTGGCGCTATGACCTGTTCCGCGACAGCTGGCTGTGGAGCGACGAGCTCTACCGCGTCCTCGGTCTCGTACCGGGCCAGCTGCCGCCCTCGCGCGACCTTCTGCTGCAGCATGTGCCGGCGGTGCAGCGCGCGCCCCTGTCGGCAGCCCTCGACGCACTGCTCAGCGAGGGTCGCGAACTGTTGATCGAGCATCGCGTGCAGCGCAGCGACGGGCACTGGGTGGATGCGCTCAGCCTGGCGCGAGCCGAACGCGACAGCAGCGGCCGCATCCGCGCGATCTCCGGCACCCTGCAGGACATCAGTGCGCAGAAGCGCCAGGCGCAGGAGCTGCAGGCCGCGCTCGCCCGCTCCGAGCGGCAGGCGCGACAGCTGCAGTCGCTGCACCAGGTCTCGCTGCTGGCCAGCCAGAAGCTCGGCGACCCCGACCTGGTGCCGGTGCTGCTGACCGAGGTGCGCCGCGCCTTCGATGCCGGCGTGGCCCTGCTGCTCGAAGCGCCGGACGACAGCCTTGAGGCCGGTCGCGACATGCTGGTCGATGTGCGCCCGGGCTTCGCCTGGCCGCGCGGCGTCGATAACGCCACCCTGGGCTTCCTCCGCCTGCTGGTGGGCGCGGGCCCGCGCCGGCTGAGCACGGTCGAACTGCTTGCGCACACGGCCTATGGCGAGCTCAGCCTGGCTGCACTGGAGCTACCGCTGTCGGGTCTGCTGAGCGTGCCGCTGCGCTCGCCGGCCGGCCACGCCGGCGGCCACCTGCTGCTGTCCTGCCCGAACGAGGGCGAGTTCGGCCTGGACGAACTCGAGGTGCTGGACCAGTTTGGCCAGATCCTGGCCCTGGCCCGCGACTGGGCCGATCTGATCGAGGCGCTGCAGGCCACCCGCGCCGACCTGCAGCAGCAGCTCGACGCGCTGTCCCGCAATCGCACCCTGCTGGCGGGCGCGGAGCGGGTGGCCGGCCTCGGCACCTGGGAACTGCACTTCCTCGGCGGCGAGATCGTCGACTTCGAGGCCTCCGAAGTGGGCCGGCGCATCCTCGGCATGGAGCAGGGCCCGCTCGAGGTCGAAAGCGCCAAGGACCGACTGCACCCCGACGACCGCCCGCGCCTGCGCGAGGTCTTCCTCGACGCAATTCAGGGCTCGCGGGTGTTCGAGATCGACTACCGCATCTGCCACCCCGACGGTCGCGAACTGTGGGTGCACACCCAGGCCGAGATCGCCCGCGATGCCGAGGGGCGGCCGGTCTACCTACTCGGCACCATGCAGGACATCACCCGCCAGCGCGAAGCGCAGGAACGCGAGCAGGAGAAGATCGAACTGCTCCGCGGGATCGCTGCCGGCCTGCCGCTGGAGCAGACCCTGAACGCCCTGGCACAGCACCTGGAGAGCGCCCACGACACGCGCGTAGCGATTGCCTACGGGCTGGATTTGAGCCGCGGCGCCACGGGACTTGCCGCCCCCTCTCTGGGCGCCGACTTCCAACAGATCATGCGCAGCTTGAGCGGCATTCCCGGGGTGGCGCCGAGCCGGCTCGCGGCTGAACGTGGCGAGCGGGTCATCGCCGAAGACGTGCTGGCCGATCCGGCCTTCGAGCGGGTCCACGCGGCCTGCCGCGAAGAGGGCATCCGCTGCATCGTGGCCACGCCCGTGCAGAGCACCGACGCCCGCGTCAGCGGCGTGCTCTCCTGTTACCTGGGTCAGCCGGGCACCCCGCCACGCGAGCTGCTGCAGGCGATCGACTCGGCGGTATCGGTGGCGGCGATCGCGCTCAAGACGGCTGCTGCAAGGCGCCACATCGAGGACAGCCGGCAGCGCCTGCGCTCGCTGTTCACCCTGGTTCCAGACGCCGTGTTCGCGCTCGATCCGAGCGGCCGCATCGAGGACTGCAATGCGGCGGCGGAATCCAGCAGCGGCCACAGCCGCGAGAGCCTGCTCCACCGGCCGCTCACCGACTTCGTGGGCGGCGAGGCCGGTGCCCTGTTCGAGCAGCGCATCCAGCTGGCTGCGCAGGGCGACATCCAGCGCTTCGAGCTGCAGGGCGAGGATGCCGAGGGCCGCCCGGTGGACACGGTCAACACCACCCTGCCGATCAAGGTCGACGGCAGCACGGTGGGCGTATTCCTGATCCGCACCGACGTCAGCGAGGCTCGGCGTGCCCAGGCCGCGCTGCAGGCCGCGCTGGCCGATCTGGAGTCGCGCAACCAGGAACTGCAGGACTTCGCCTTCGTCGCCTCGCACGACCTGCAGGAACCGCTGCGCAAGGTGCAGGCCTTCGGCGACCGCCTGCGCCTGCACCTCGCCGACCGTCTCGACGAGCGTTCGGCCGACTACATCCAGCGCATGCGCTCGGCGGCGGCACGCATGCAGACCCTGATCAACGACCTGCTGGCCTACTCGCGGGTCTCGCGCAACGCCCACCAGCCGCAGCGCGTGCCGCTGTCGCGGGTGCTGGCTGAGGTGCTGGCCGACCTCGAAAGCCGCATCGAGGCCAGTGGCGCGGTGGTCGAAGCCGGCCTGCTGCCCGAGGTCGAAGCCGATCCGACGCAGATGCGCCAGCTGCTGCAGAACCTGCTCGGCAATGCGCTGAAGTTCGCCGCCCCCGGCCGTGCGCCGCGGGTACGGGTGTCGGCCAGCCAGCGCGGCGGTCGCGTACACCTGGTGATCGAGGACAACGGCATCGGCTTCGAGAACAAATACCAGGACCGCATCTTCGCGCCCTTCCAGCGCCTGCACGGGCGCAGCGAGTACGAGGGCTCGGGCATCGGCCTCGCCATCGTGCGCAAGATCGTCGAACGCCACGGCGGCCAGATCCGCGCCGATGGCCGCCCCGGCGAAGGCGCGCGCTTCGAGCTCGACCTGCCAGCCTCCCGCGCTCTTTCCAGCGCGCGTGGGGTCTGCGAGGATTCGGCCTAATGTCCAAGCCCCCCGCCCCACCCTGCTGGATCCTGGTCGCAGAAGACGACGGCGATGACCAGCGCCTGCTGGCGGACGCCTTCGAGCAGTGCGGCATCGACTGCCGGCTGGAGTTCCACGGCGACGGTGAAAGCCTGCTGCGCGCGCTGGGCGGCGGCGGAGCCGGCGTGCCGCCGCGGCTGATCCTGCTCGACCTCAACATGCCGCGCATGGACGGCCGCGAAACCCTGGACCGCCTGCGCGCCGATCCGGTGCTGGCACGGGTCCCGGTGGTGGTGATGTCGACCTCGGCGGCCGAAGACGACTGCAGCCGCGCCCGCCGCGCCGGCTGCGATGCCTATTTCGTCAAACCGGCCGAATACGGCGCCCTGCTCGACATGGTCGGGCTGATCGCAAGGCGCTGGCTGCAGCCGCCCTCGACCGGAGGCGCCCGCTGATGGTACGAGAGGTTCCTCGAATCCGCGTACTGCTGATCGACGACGACGAGGACGACGTCTACCTGGCCCGCGCGATGTTCGACGAAGTCGTCGACTTCCGTGCCGAGGTGGTGGCTGCGGGCAGCCTGGAGCAGGGCTTCCGCCTGCTCGGCGAGTCGCGCTTCGACATCTGCCTGGTCGACTATCGCATCGGCCCCGACAGCGGTATTGCCTTCATCGAGCAGGTCGCGCGTTCGGATTCGCGTGTGCCGGTGATCCTGCTGACCGGCCAGGGCAGCCGCGAGGTCGACCTGCGCGCCATGGAGGCCGGCGCCGCCGACTATCTGGTCAAGGGCGGGCTGGATGCCGAGCGGCTGGGCCGCACGGTGCGCTACGCGCTTGACCGCGCCGAGGATGTGCGCCTGATCGAGGCCAGCGAGGCGCGCTATCGCCTGCTGTTCGAGTCGAATCCCATGCCGATGTGGGTCTGTGACAACGAGACCCTTGCCTTTCTCGCGGTCAACCAGGCCACGGTTGACCACTACGGCTACTCGCGCGAGGAGTTCGCGCGGATGGACTCCACCCACCTGCGCCCCGCCGAGGACGTGCCCGCCTTTCTGGCGGGCGTGCGCGCGAGCCTGCCCGGCCCCTACCGGCGCGGCCCCGTCCGCCACATCCGCCGTGACGGCAGCATCATCTGGGTCGAGATCACCGCCCACGACATCCGCTTCGAGGACCGTCCGGCGCGACTGGTGCTGATCAACGACGTCACCGCCAAGCGCGCGGCCGAGGCCGAGGCGCGCCTGCTGGCACGGGCCTTCGAGTCGAGCAAGAGCGGCATGCTGATCGCCGATGCGCGCGCACCCGACCTGCCGACCGTCTACGTGAACCCCGCCTTCGTGCGCATGACCGGCTACGAAGCGGCCGACATCCTCGGCCGCAACTGCCGCTTCATGCAGGGCGAAGACCGCGACCAGGAAGCCCTGCGCACCGTACGCGAGACCCTGGTCAAGCAGGGCGAATGCGAAGTGGTGCTGCGCAACTACCGACGCGACGGCAGCCTGTTCTGGAACCAGCTCACCCTGGCCCCGGTGCGCGATGCCGACGGCCAGGTGACGCACTACATCGGGGTCTCGACCGACCTCACCGACCGCCGTCGCCACGAGGCCGAACTCGCCTACCTCGCCCGCCACGACCAGGTCACCGGCCTGCCGCGCTTCATCGACCCCGAGGACGCGCTGCGGCCGCTGTTCGAGGAGGCCGCCGCCGCCGACGAGCAGGTCGCGCTGTGGTGCATCGATATCGACCGCTTCCAGTCGGTCAACGAGAGCGTCGGCTACCGCGGCGGCGACGAAGTGCTGAGGCTCTTGGCTTCGCGCATCCGCTACGTCACCGGCGCCGCCGGCAAGCTCTGGCGACTCACCTCCGACGAGTTCGTGCTGGCCCTGCGCTTTCGTCGCGGCGAGTGCGAGCCGCTGGCCATCGCCGAGCAGATCCGCGAGACCCTGGAGGTGCCCGTGCCGGTGGCGGGCTCGCAGCTGTTCCTGTCCGGCACCATCGGCGTGGCCGTGCATCCGGACAACGCCCGCGACCCGGTCGAGCTGTTCCAGTGCTCGGAGTCGGCCATGTACCGCTCCAAACGCGGCGGCCGCAACTCGGTGCTGGCGTCCTCGGCCTCGCATGCCGAGGAGCTGCGCGAACGCCTGGCACTCGGCAGCCGCCTGAAAAGCGCCATCCTCGCCAACGAGTTCCTCCTCTACTTCCAACCGCAGGTCAACGGCAGTGACGGCCGCATCACCGGCATGGAGGCGCTGGTGCGCTGGCGCACCGTGGACCGCGGACTCATCGAGCCGCTGCGCTTCATCCAGGTGGCGGAGGAGCTCGGCAGCATCGTCGACCTCGGGCGCTGGGTGCTGCACGAAGCCTGCCAGCAGGGCCGGCGCTGGCTGGACATGGGCCACACCGAGCTGCGCATCGGCGTCAATGTCAGCGCCCTGCAGCTGCACCGCATCAGCTTCGTCGATGAAGTGCGAGAAGCGCTGGAGCGTTCGGGCCTGCCAGCGCACATGCTCGAACTGGAAACCACCGAGTCGGCCATCGTCGAGAATCTGGCGCGCTCGCTCGACGTGCTGTCCAAGCTGAAGGCGCTGGGCGTGCAGCTGGCGCTGGACGACTTCGGCCTGGGCTACAGCTGCCTCAGCCAGCTCAAGCGCTTCCCGGTCGATCGCCTGAAGATCGACCAGAGCTTCGTGCGCGACGTCGCGCTGGCCGGCAGCGAGGCGGCGATCGCGCGCGCCATCACCGCCATGGGCCACGAGCTGCATCTGAAGGTGATCGCCGAAGGCGTCGAGACCGAGGCCCAGTTCGGCTACCTGCTGCGCAACCACTGCGACGAATTCCAGGGCTTCCTGTTCAGCCCTCCACTGCCGGTCGACGAAGCCACGGCGCTGCTCGCCAAGCGCTACGTGGCGCCGATGGTGATGAGCCTGGCCCGACCCGAGCGCGGCCTGCTGCTGGTTGATGATGAGGAGAACGTCTTGCGTGCGCTGGTGCGCGTGCTGCGCCGCGACGGCTATGTGATCCACACCGCGACCAATGCCACCGAGGGCTTCGAGCTCTTGGCCAAGAACCGTGTGCAGGTGATCGTGTCCGACCAGCGCATGCCCGGCATCAGCGGCACCCAGTTCCTGTCGCGGGTGAAGGAGATGTACCCCGACACCATGCGCATCGTGCTGTCGGGCTACACCGACCTCGCCACCCTGACCGACGCGATCAACCGCGGCGCGATCTACAAGTTCCTGACCAAGCCTTGGGACGACGAGGACCTGCGCGAGCAGGTGCGCGATGCCTATCGCCAGTACGACGAGCGCGCGGCGCGCGAGTCGACCAGCTGATCCACCCCGAGCCGCGGATCGGCGCAAGCGCCACCCGCGGCCGCCGGACACGATGCAGCGCCGTCGCGGCGCGCGCTCCGCTTCAGCGGATGTAGTTGAACAGCGAGTTGCCCTGCACCTTGGTGAAGGTGGCCTGCGCCGCCTCCAGCATCAGCAGCTGCTGGCTGAGCCGGCTGGCGGCCTCGGCATAGTTCACATCGCGGATCTCGGACAGCGTGGTCGACAGACTCAGCACCTGCGAGGCGCGCTCCTCGGTGGTGCGGTCTAGCGTGTTCAGACCGGCGCCGATCTTGCTGCGGGCGTCGATGATCTGGTCCTGGGCCACGGCCAGGTCCTCGAGACTGGCGAAGAAGGCGTTCTGCTGCGCGGCGCGCTCCTGCGGCGTCGACGAGGGCAGGCGCAGCGCATCGATCACGCCCTGCACGGTGGCGAACATGTCCTGCCGCGGCGAGGGCTGCACCGTGAAGCTGTCGCCGGCTGCCGGCACTCCGCTGAAGCGCAGCTGCGCACCGCCAAACTGGATGGCCTCGCCCGGAGTGTAGGTGCCCGTGGCGATGACCGTGGCGGCGCCGTCCTCGACGCTGTAGCCACCCGCGCCATCAAAGACGATGCGGTAGTTGTCCGGCGCCCAGGGCGTGCTGCCCGACAGGCCCGCCGAATCCAGCACCAGGGTGCCGGCATTGGCGGGGTCCGGCCTGGCTGCGAAGGTGCCGTTGCCGGTGGGCACGCGCAGGAAGATCTCGCTGCCAGGCGCCACGTCGGCCACCGACAGCGAAGGCGACACATCCACGCGCCGCTGCACCTGGTCGCCGGCGTAGATCACGCCGCCCGGGCCGGGCGTGAACGGAATGGCCGAGCCCTGGCTGCCGGCGAACAGGTAGCGGCCGCTGCCATCGTCGCTGTTGGCGAGCGCGAACAGGGCCTCCAGCTGCTGCTCCAACTCGTCGGCGATGGCCGCGCGCGACTCCGCGTTCTGGGTGCCGTTGAAACCCTGCACAGCCAGCTCGCGCACGCGCAGCAGGCGGTCGCCAGTGGAGGTGAGTGCCACCTCCGCCAGGTTGAGGCGATTTGCCAGCACGTTGGAATTGGCGCCGAAGCGCTCCAGCTCGGCGCGTGCGCGGTCGAGCTGGACGATCGAGCCGGCGCCGACAGGGTCCTGCGCGGCGGTGTTGATCTTCTGCCCGGTCGAAAGCTGCAGCTGGGTCTTGAAGGATTCCGCCTGCCGCGCCAGCAGGGCGTTCAGGCTCTGGGTGAACTGCAGGTTGGTGGAGATGCGCATGGCTATCGCCTCACGGCCGCAAGCAGCGAGTCGAACGCTGCATTGGCGATGCTGATGATCTGCGCCGCCGCCTGGTAGGACTGCTGGAACTTCAGGAGATTGGCGGCCTCTTCGTCAAGGTTGACGCCGGACACCGCATCGCGCTCGGTCTGCAGCTGGTTGTCGATGGCCTGCTGCGCGCCGAGCGTGAACTCGGCCTGGCGCGCGGCACCGCCGAACTGCGAGGTCATCTCGCTCAGCGCGGCGGTCAGGTTCTGGTTGCCGCCGTTGAACAGGCCGACGTTGCCGACGTTCGCCAGCAAGCGCGCATTGCCGTTGTCGCCGGAGCGCGCGCCCATCGGCCCGAAGTTGAATTGGTCGCCGGGCGCCGGCGTACCGTCGAGGGTGACCTCCCAGCCGTTGACCGCGATGGTGTCGCCTGGGGTGTAGGGGAAGGCGCCGGCGCCGTTGATCGAATACACGCCGGGCGCGGTGAACTCGATGAGCACCGGCGCCTGCAGGTTGGGGTTGCCCGCATCGGTGATGCGCAGCGGGCCGAGGATGCCGTTGCCGGCATTGCCCAGCGAGGCGCTGGCGCGCACCGGCAGGGCGGCCGCGATGCGGTTGGGGTCGGTCATCGCCATGGCCATCTGGCGCGCGGCATCCGAGGCCGTGCGCACCTGGATGTCGTCACCCACCGCCGGCGTGCCCGTGACTTCGAGGCTCACGCCTTCAACGATGAAGGGATCGGCGGCGGTACCGCTGCCGGTCATTGGCAGCGCGGCACCGGTCGAGGCCAGCCGCGCCTGCCAGTTGGCGCCATCCCAGCGCAGCACGATGTCGCGGCCGGTCATTGCGCCGACATCGCTGATGTTCGCCGTGAAGTTGGCGGTGCCCGCATTGTTGGTCGAGGGCAGCACGGTGGGCGCGATCGGCCGGAAGAAATCGGTGCCGAGGTTGCCGTTGAAGTCGACGCCCGCGCGCTGCTGCGCGTTGAAGGATTCGGTGAGGCCGATCGCCATGCGCCCGAGCTGGGCCATCGCGGGGTCGATGACCTGGTTGCGGAAGTTGAACAGGCCCGCCAGCTCGCCCCCCAGGCCCGCGGTGGGCAGGCTGTTCTCGCCGAGCGCGCTGGTGATGCTGAGCTGCTGGCGGTCGAGGCGGAAGGGATCGCGGGTCACGCTGATGGTCTGCGAACTGTTGCCGAGCACGAGGCTGGCGCCCGAGGCCGTCTGCACGTTCATCGCGCCGTCGTCCTGCTCGAAGGTGATCACCCCGATCTTGGCGGAAAGTTCGCGCACCGCCTGGTCGCGCTGGTCGAGCAGGTCGTTGGGCGGCTGGTTGAACTCGCCGCGGGCGCGCACGATGTCGCGGTTCAGGCGGGCGATCTGCGCGGTGAGGCTGTTGACCTCGGTGACGGTGTTGCCGATGCGCTGGCCGGTTTCGAGATCCAGCTGGTTCAGCTGGTTGGCCTGGGCACGGAAGCGCGCCGCGGCGTTCTCGCCGCCGTCCAGCATGGACTGCCGCGCCGCCGCCGAGGTCGGCTCGGTGGCCACCCCTTGCGCGGAATCGAAGAAATCGGAGATCGGCCGCGACAGCGAGGTGCCCGACTCGCTGACCACGCGGTCGACGCGGGTCGCCAGCCCCGACAGCACCTGCAGCCGACCGAGCTCGGAGGCGCTGGCGTCGAGGCGGGAGATCAGGAAGCTGTTCAGCATGCGGTTGACGCCACTGATCTGCACGCCGGCGCCGAGGAAGCCGAAGCCCTGGCCCTGGCCGACCCGTGAAGAGAACTCGACACGCTGGCGGGTATAGCCCGGCGTCGACGCATTGGCGACGTTGTTGCTGGCCGTGGCCATGGCACGCTGGAAAGCCAGCAGGGCGGACGTGCCTATCGAAAACGGATCGGACATGGGATCACCTCTTCCGGCTTAGCGGCCAGGACGCGCCGGACTTGAGGGCGGTCGCGCCGCCTGCGTTCAGCCACGCAAGCCGAGCGCCGGGTCAGGCTCGCCCTGCAGGTTCTGCGCCAGCATCGGCGCGCCGCGGGCGGGCGCATTGGCGGCCAGGGCTTCCAGTGCGCGATTCAGGCGCGGGCCGTGGGCGATGGCGGTGAGCTTCTGGGCGTACTGCGGGTCGGTGGCATAGCCGGCACGCTGCAGGGCGGAGGCATAGGCGCGGCTGTCGGCGGCCGCGGCCAGGGCGGGCGCGTAGCGCGGACTGCCGCGCAGCAGGGCCACGTAATCGCTGAAGCTCTGCTCGATGCTGTCGTAGGTGCGGAACTCGGCGCGCTCCGTCTGCATGCGGCCGTCGCGGAACTCCTGGGTCAGGTGCGCGGCGCGCTCGCCGCTCCAGCCGCGGCCCGCCTTGATGCCAAACAGGTTGTGCCCGGCCTCGCCGTCGCGCGCAGCGGGCACATGGCGGCCCCAGCCGGTTTCGAGCGCGGCCTGGGCGACCAGCATGCGCGGATCCACGCCCAGCGCTTGGGCCGCACGCTGGGCGTAGGGCCAGATGCGCTCGACGAATTGCTCCGGCGTCGACTTGCCGCTGCCGAGGGCCGCCACGCCGGGCGGCTTGGCGGTGGCCGGACGCTCCGGCGCACGCGATTCGCGCGTCGACGGGGGCTGCCCAGCATCGACCCGCGGCGCGGGCATGGCGGCGCCCTCGGCGCGGCCGCCGACCTGGCGCAGGGCGGCCTCTCGATCGACCCGCTGCGCCGGCAGCAGCCGGGCATAGCCGTCGAGCGAATAGGCGCGGCCCGGCTGAGCCACATGCAGCGCCGGGGCATCCTCGGCGCTGCGGCCCTCCAGCGCCGCCTGCTGCTGGCGCAGCGAGCGCTCGATCAACGGCGCAAGTCCGAAGCCCGCGCCCTGGCTCGCGCTCTTCACCACCTCGCGGTCGTGCATTTCGCGGAACAGACCCGACTGGCCCGGGAACAGCGCATCGCCCTCACCCAGCGAGGACTCGCGCATCGTCTTCAGCATCTGCTCGACGAACAGGGCCTCGAACTGGCGCGCGGTGTCGGCCAGCTTGTCGCCAGCTTTGGGCGCGGCGGGCGCGGTGGTCGCCAGCCGGTTCATCAGCGCCAGATCGGGAATGCGCGTGTCCATCGCCATCGAGCCTCAGATGATCTCCAGCTCGGCGCGCAGCGCGCCGGCCTGCTTCAGGGCTTCGAGGATGGCGATCAGATCGCCCGGCGCGGCGCCGACCTCGTTGACCGCGCGCACGATCTCTTCCAGCGAGGTGCCGCCTTCCATCAGCACCATGCGACTCTCCTTCTGCTCGACCTGCACGTTGCTGGCGGGTGCGGCCACGGTCTCGCCCTCGGCCAGCGGATTGGGCTGGCTGACTTCGACACGCTCGGCAATGCTCACGGTGAGCGAGCCATGCGCCACCGCCGCGGGCATGACCCGCACGCCGGCACCGATCACGATGGTGCCGGTGCGCGCATTGACCACGACCTTCGCAGGTGCGTCGCCGGGCGTGAGTTCCAGGTTCTCGAGCTGCGCCATGAAGCCGACCCGCGCCGACACGTCGAAAGGCGCACGCACCGCCACGCTGCCGCCATCGACGGCGCGCGCCGTTTCCGGCCCGTAGACCCGGTTCACCGTCTCGACCAGGCGTTGAACCGTGGTGAAGTCAGCGCGATGCAGATCCAGCACCAGTTCCTCACCGTTCACGCTCATCCCATCCGGCACCGCGCGCTCGACGATCGCACCGTTGGGAATACGCCCGGCGCTCGGCACGTTCACCGAAATGCGCGAGCCGTCCGCGCCTTGTGCGCCAAAGCCACCGACGACCAAGTTGCCCTGGGCGATGGCATACACCTCGCCGTCGGCACCCTTCAGCGGCGTCATCAGCAAGGAGCCGCCGCGCAGACTGCCGGCATTGCCGAGCGATGAAACGGTGATGTCGATGGTCTGCCCTGGCTTGGCGAAGGGCGGCAGTTCGGCGTGGATCGCCACCGCCGCGACGTTCTTGAGCTGCGGGTTGACGCCGGGCGGAATGGTCACGCCCAGCTCGTTGAGCATGGTCTTCAGGCTCTGCACCGTAAACGGCGCCTGCGAGGTCTGGTCGCCGGTGCCGTTCAGGCCCACCACCAGGCCATAGCCGATCAGCGGGTTGCTGCGCACGCCATTGACGCGGGCGATGTCCTTGACGCGCTCGGCAGCGGCCGGCGTCGTCGCCAGCAGCAGGCCGATGAAGGCAGCGGAAATCAGGCGGCGCATGGGGCACCTCACATCGGGAAAGCGGCGGACTGGAAGAAGCGCGTCAGCCAGCCCTGGGCGTTGGCCTGGGCCAGGCTGCCGCGACCGCGATAGGCGATCTGCGCGTCCGCCACGCGCGAGGACAGGATGGTGTTGTCGGGACCGATGTCGGCCGGGCGCACGATGCCCTGGATCTGGATGTGCTCATTGGCCTGGTTGATGCGGATCCACTTCTGCCCGCGGATCACCAGATAGCCGTTGGGCAGGCGCTCGGCCACCGTCACGGTCACGCTGCCGTCGAGGCGATTGCTCTGGCTGGAGTTGCCGCTGCCGTCGAATTCACTTTCAGCGCCCAGCTCGGAGTCCAGCGTGCGGCCGCCGATGGTGGTCGGCGCGCCGAACAGGGTTGGCGCCGGCACCGCGACAGTCGAGTTCTTCGAGGTGTTGGTGCTGGAGGTGGCGCTGGCCTGGGTGCGCTCGACCAGCTGCACGGTGAGGATGTCGCCGACGTTGCGCGCCTTCTGGTCGGCGAACAGCGACAGCCCGCCGGTGCCACCGCCGCGATAGATCGCGCCGGGCGCAGGCAGTGGCGCCTGCGCGTTCGAGGGGTAGCTGGGCTCGAAGCCGGCCGGCGGCAGGCTGGGGCCGCTGGCAGCGCAGGCAGTCAGCAGCAGGAAGCAGGCAACAGTGGCGGTGCGCGCGATCATGGCCGGGCTCACAGGTTGTTGTTCAGGTAGGCCAGCATGCCGTCGGTGGTCGAGATGGCCTTGGCGTTCATCTCGTAGGCGCGCTGGGTCTCGATCATGCTGACCAGCTCCTCGACCACGTTGACGTTGGAGCTCTCGAGCGCCCCCTGCTGCAGCAGGCCCAGGCCATTCAGGCCGGGCGTCGACTGCTGGGCCGGGCCGCTGGCGCCGGTCTCGACGAACAGGTTTTCGCCCTTAGCCTGCAGGCCGGCGGGATTGATGAAGTCGGTCAGGCTGACATTGCCGATCTGGACCGGCTGGGCCTGGCCGGCGAGCTGCACCGAGACCGTGCCGTCGTTGCCGATGGTCACGCTCTGCGCGCCTTCGGGAATCTGGATGCCCGGCTGCAGGGTGTAGCCCGAGGCGGTGACCATCTGGCCCTGGTTATTGATCTGGAAGCTGCCGTCGCGGGTGTAGGCGGTGCTGCCGTCAGGCAGCAGTACCTCGAAGAAGCCGCGGCCGTTGATGGCGAGATCCAGCGCGTTGCCGGTCTGCAGCAGGTTGCCCTGGATGAAGTTCTTCTGCGTCGAGACCACGCGCACGCCGGTGCCGGTGGTCAGGCCCGAGGGCAGCTCGGTCTGCTGCGAGGAGGCGCCGCCCGGCTGGCGGATGTTCTGGTAGAGCAGATCCTCGAAGCTGGCGCGACCGCGCTTGAAGCCCGTCGTGTTGACGTTGGCGAGGTTGTTCGAGGTGACCGTCATGCGCGTCTGCTGCGCATCGAGACCGGTCTTGGCAACCCACAGGGACTGGAACATGGCGATACTCCGATGCCGGTCGTGGGCGGGCTCAGCCGCCCATCCGCAGCAGGCTGTTGCTGGCGCGGGCGTTTTCGTCCGCGGTCTTGATCGAGCGGATCTGCATCTCGAAGCTGCGCGAGAGTTCGATCATCTTCACCAGCGCATCGCTGGCATTGACGTTGCTGCCTTCGATGACGCCGGTCATCAGCACCGCGCCACCCACCGGTGCTGCGGGCTCGCCGTCGCTGCGGCGGAACAGGCCATCCGGGCCGCGAGTGATTTCGGCCGCGGGCGCTTCGACGACCTTGATGCGGGCGACGATGGCCTGGGTCTCGGGGCCCTGCCCCAAGGGCACGATCGAGATGCTGCCGTCGCCGGCGATCTCGAGCTTGGCGTGCGGCGGGATCGCGATCGGGCCGTTCTCACCCAGCACCGGGCGCCCGCCCGCGGTCGTGAGCAGGCCGTTCTGGTTGACCTGCAGCTCGCCGCCGCGGGTGTAGGCCTCGTTGCCCTCGCCATCGGCCACGGCCAGCCACAGGCCTTCGCGCAGGGCGACGTCGGTGTCCTTGCCGGTCGACAGCAGCGGGCCCATGCGATTGTCGAAGCCGCCGTCGACGCCGGTGGCGTCGTAGCGCGACTTCAGGCCATGACCTTCGATCTTGAAGGTCTCGGTATGCGACAGCAGCGCCCGGAAACCGGGCGTGCTGACATTGGCGAGGTTCTGCGACACCGCCCCCTGCGCACGCAGGGTGCTGGCGGCACCGGTCATCGCGACGTAGAGGGACTTGTCCATGGCGCCGGCTCCGTGCGTTCAGCGATCAGCGGATGTTGATCACGGTCTGGGTGATCTGGTCGGCGGTCGAGATCATCTGCGCGTTGGCCTGGAAGTTGCGCTGCGCGTTGATCATCTCGACCAGCTGCTCGGTGATGTCGACGTTCGAGGCCTCCAATGCACCCGCCTGCAGCAGACCCAGGTTGGCGCTGCCGGGTGCGCCGCGCTGCGGCTGTCCGGACTCGCTGGTCTCGCCCCAGCTGGTGTCACCGAGCTTCTGCAGGCCCTGCACGTTGGAGAAGCCGGTCATCGCGATCTGCCCGAGCGGGATGGCCTGGCCATTGGTGTAGCGGGCCGAGACGATGCCCTCCTCGGAGATATCGAGGTTCGACAGGCGGCCCGTCGGATAGCCGTCCTGCACCAGGCGATTCACCGAGAAAGTGCTGCCGTACTGGGTCGACTCGCCGAGCTGCAGGGTCAAGGTGATGTCATTGGCGCCCGTGGTGGGCGTGTAGGGCGGCAGCGCGATCTCTCCGGTAGCGGGCGCGAGCAGCTCGCCGGCGGGGCCGTACTGCAAGGTTTGCGCGCCGCCCACCGGGGTGCCGTCGATCTGGGTGTAGAGCTCCCACTCGCCGGGGTTCGCGGTCTTGACGTAGTAGAAGGTGGCGTTGTGGGAGACACCCAGCGAGTCGTAGACCGTCACCGTGGTGGCGAAGTTGTAGGTCTGGGCATCCGCCGCGTTGAAGGGCGTGAGCGCGGGCGGCACGGCATCGGCGGGCAGGTTGGTGCCCATCTCGACCAGCGAGCTGGCCAGCGGCGGCGCCTCACCCAGAGCGAGGCGCAGGTCGGCCAGCTGGCCATTGTTGAAGCCGGTGATCTGACCCGTCGCCGACACCGTCGGCGGAAACACCTGCAGGCGGTCGCCGACCGGATTCACCACATAGCCGGCACGATCGACGCCGAAGTTGCCGGCGCGCGAGTAGACGATTTCGCCACCACGGTTCAGGGTGAAGAAGCCGTTGCCCGAGATCGCCATGTCCAGGGCGTTGTCGGTGAAATTGATCGTGCCCTGTGAGAACTGCTGGGCGATGTTCGTCACCCGCACGCCAGCGCCGATGGCATTGCGCTGCAGGCCATAGCCCGAGTTGGCGAACAGATCACCGAACTCGGCGCGCGAGCGCTTGAAGCCGACGGTGTTGACATTCGCGATGTTGTTGGCCGTGGTGTTGAGGCCGGCGGAAGCGGCGTTCAGGCCGCTCAATGCGATGCGAAAGCTCATGGCGGTTGTCCTCTTCCGGCCTCTCAGGCCTGTCCGATGCGGGTGATGCGGTCAAAGGTGGTCGGGCCGACCCCGACCAGGTTCAGAACCACCCCTTGCGAGGTGTAGGAAACGCTGTCGATGCGGGTCGCCACCTGCACCTGGGCGGCGGTGGCGTTCTGCTTGGCGGTGATGCGGTACTCGCCATTGGCGGCCGGCTGGCCGTTGGCGTTCAGGCCATCCCAGTGGAAGTCGGCGGCGCCGCCGGCGCGGGCCTCGACCACGAAACTGCGCACCAGCTGGCCGCCGGGGGTGCGCACCTCGACGGTCACCGGGCCGGGGCCTGGCGCAGTCACTGCACCCTGCACGCCCGATTCGCCCTCAAGGGTGGCGATGTCGGTGCCGATATAGGCACTACGGCCGACCATGGAGGCGGCCTGCAGCGCCTGCGACTCCCCGAACATCAGGCCGAGGTTCTGCAGACCGGTGTTCATCTGCTCGATGCCCTTGACCGTCGAGAACTGGGCCATCTGGCCGATGAACTCGCCCTGCTCCATGGGCTTCAGCGGATCCTGGTTCTTCAGCTGCTCGGTCATCAGGCGCAGGAAGTCCTCCTGCCCCATCTCGGTCCGCCGCTGCGGCCCGATCGAGCCCTGCTGCCTCACGCCCAGCTGGGCGTACATGTCGGCACTGTTGACGCTCATGGCGTTGCTCCGATGCTTGCAGGCGCGCGATCAGCGGCCCAGGTTGAGGGTGGCGAGGGCGAGTTCCTTGCCCGTGTTGAGCATCTCCACGTCGGCCTGGTAGGCGCGGGCCGCGGAGATCATGTTGACCATCTGCGCGACGGGATCGATGTCCGGCGCATAGACGTAGCCCTGCGCATCGGCCAGCGGGTTGCCGGGCTCGTAGCGCTTCAGCGGCTCGGCCTGGCTCTGCTCGATCCGGCTGACGCGCACGCCGGCGAGCCCCGGCTGGGACGGATCGAGCACTTGGCTTGCGAACACTGGCTCGACCGGCTTGTAGACGGCCTGCGGGTCGCCGGTGACGTTGCCGGCGTTGGCAAGGTTGCTGGCCACGGTGCTCAGGCGCACCGACTGCGCGGCCATGGCCTGGCCAGCGATGTCGAAGAGCTTCATCGAAGGCATGGCGGTCAGCTCCCGGTGATCGCGGTCATGAGCTTGCGGACGCGACCATCGACGAAGCTCAGGCTGGCGCGGTACTCGAGCGCGGCGCGGGCGAAGGCGGCCTTCTCGTACTCGGCGTCGACGGTGTTGCCGTCCAGGCTGGGCTGCAGAGGCAGGCGGTAGACCAGGCCGTCGGGCCCGACCTCGGTGACGCCGCCCTGGTGCCCGGCTTGGGTCTGGGCCGGCGTTCCCGGCGGGGACTCGCCCATGGCGCGCCGCAGGGCCGCGTGGAAGTCGACATCGCGCGCCTTGTAGTGCGGCGTGTCGGCGTTGGCGATGTTGGAGGCCAGCACCTGCAGACGCTGCTGGCGCAGGCTCAGGGCCGCGCCATGCACGCCGAACAGGTTGCCGCCGATGGGGTTGGACTCGCTCATGTCCGGCTCTCCGGAACGCCTGTTTCCAGGCTCGCCGGGACAACGGCAAGAGCTGTGCCAGAGGTTTTGTCAGAGTTCTGACGTCATTTTTGTGGCGGTGCGTCTGCCGGCGACGACGACGGAACTACACCTCTTCGGTCAGCCCCAGCATCTCGAAGCGGTCGAGCACGCCCTCGGCGAGATCGTCCGGGCTGAACTTGGCCACGAAGGCATTGGCACCCACATGCTCAACCATGGCGGTGTTGAAGATGCCGGACAGCGAGGTGTGCAACATCACCCAGAGGTCGGCCAGCTCTGGGTCGCGGCGGATCTCGGTGGTCAGGGTGTAGCCGTCCATGTCGGGCATCTCGATGTCGGAAATGACCATGGCGTAGTGCTCCGAGGGCTTGATGCCGCGCTTGGCCAGATCCTTCAGGTGATTCAGCGCCCTGCGGCCGTCCGGCAACAGGACGCAGCTTGCGCCCAGGGTTTCGACCACGCCCTGGATCTGGTGCTGGGCCACGCGGGAGTCATCGACGATCAGCACGCGCACGCTGGCGCCCGCCACCGCCTGCAGGCGCATCTCCTCGGACAGCTGCGGCGCCCCGCCAATGACTTCTGCCAGCACCTTCTCCACATCGATGATCTGGATGAGGTCTTCGTTGTAGCGGGTCACCGCCGTGAGGTAGGAACCGCCGCTGCTGTCCGGCGGCGGCTTCACGTTCTCAACGGCGATGTTGACGATCCGCTCGACGGCACTCACTAGGAAGCCCTGCACCGAGCGGTTGAATTCGGTGACCACCAGGTAGTCCGAACGATCGAGGCTGGACTCCGGATGTCGGATCGCAGCACCAAGGTCCAGCACGGGAATCGAGCGCTTGCGGATATCGGCGAGGCCCAGCAGGGGCGGCCGCGACTGCGGCAGCGGCTGCAGCGCGGGACGCTTGAGCACCTCCTGCACCTTGAAAACATTGACGCCAAAAAGCTGGCGCCCTCCCAGCCGGAACAGCAGCAGGGCAAGTCGGTTGTGGCCCGCGAGACGGGTCCGTTGCTCGATGCGATCCAGCAGATCGGTGCTCATACGCAGTCCTGTGTGGGGTCGACAGCCCCGCATGGAGACATCCGGCCGCATCCGTTGAAGGGCGGCAAGATGTCGTCGAATCAATGTGTTGTCGTCATCACCGCAGGCGCTGACTCCGCCTCGGCAGGTGAGCGCAGGCCTCAGCTAAGGCGCCACGCCGGCAAACCACCTCTGGCGTGCAAGGTTTGCGCCGACGCCGCGCCGGCATGCGCGCGTCCATCGGCATGACGTTTGCACGGCAAGTAGCATCGATCTCGTCGGTTCTGGTGCCCCATGCTCCGCAAGCGCCTGATGCTCATGCTCTTTGTCCTCATGCTCCAGCCCTTGTCGGCCTGGGGCGAGGGCAGCTACGAGCCGGTCGATCGCATCGCCGCGGCGGCGATCGCGGCGGTCGCGCCGGACTCGGGGGTGGACGCGCGCGTACGCGCGGAGGCCGCCATCGACTCCGGCCTGCGCATGCCCGAGTGCAGCGCGGGCCTGAGCGCACACGTGGGCAACCGCGGCGTGGCGGAAGTCAGCTGCAATGGTCCGATGGCGTGGAAACTCTTCGTGCCCGTCAAGGTTTCGCGCTTGGGCGATACCTTGGTGCTCGCCCGCCCGCTGGCCGCGGGCCAAACCGTCACCGCCGACCTGCTGCGCGTGGAAACCCGCGACCAGGCCGGTCTGGCCGCCGGCGCCCTGGAGCGCCCGGAACAGGCAATCGGCCGTATCGCTGCACGTCCGCTCGCGGCCGGCAGTGCGCTCTCGGCCAGCGATCTGCGCTCGCCGCGCCTCGTGCGGCGGGGCGACCAGGTCACCCTGATCGCCCGTCGCGGCGGGCTTGAGGTTCGCAGCCAGGGGCGGGCGCTCGGCGAGGCCGGCGAAGCCGAACAGGTGAACGTCGAGAATCTGAGTTCGCGCCGGCAGGTACGCGGTGTGGTCAATGCCCGCGGTGAGGTCGAGGTGCTGCTTTGAGCCCCGATACCACCTCTCAGGCACGGGTCACCGGATGGCAGAGCGCCGGGACGACCGCGCGACACCCTTGCACTCGGGTCCTAAAGTTCCTTCGCGAGCGGCCGTTAACCCCTGCAGACGGCGGCACAGGGAGTACAGCATGAACACCAAAATCGACGGACTCGGCGGGCCAAGGCTCGAACCACAGGCCCGCCGCGTGGGCAGCCCGGGCCAGGACACGGTGGGTGCGGTCAGCCCCACCAACGCATTGCGCTTGGACGAGGATTCCGTACAGATCAGCGCGACCGCCACGGCCGCGACCTCGGCAGGCTTCGACGCCGCCAAGGTGCAGCAGCTGCGCGCCGATATCGAAGCCGGCCGCTACACGGTCGATACGCGCGCGCTGGCGGCGCGCCTGATGGAAATCGAGGGCAGCCTCAAGTGAACGGCTTCGCCGACGCCCTGCAGAGCCTGATGGAGGCCATCGAGGGCGAGCGCGCTGCGCTTGTTGCGCTCGACGGGGCGGCCTTGGTACAGGCCGGCGAGGCCAAACTGGCGGCGCTCGACCGCGTCGGCGCTTGCCTGCAGGCAAGCCCACCCAGCGCTGATTCCGAAATCGCCCTGCGCAAGGCGTACGAGATGCACCAGGCCAATGCCGACCTGCTGCTGCGCCGCCGGCAGGAGACTGCCTGGCTGCTCAAGATGCTGGGCGCCGTGGATCCCGCCGCCGCCTACGATGCCAGCGGCGACCGCCGCGATTCCGCGATTACCCGTCACATCGCGGAGGCATGAGGCTTGCAGCCTTGCGCGGGTGACCCGCGCTCCCTCCAGGTTTTGGCGCGGCCCCGGATTCGTGCGCGAGGTCGTGATCGCTTGAACACACAGACGCCTCAAGTTTCTCCCGGTGCGGGCCCAAAGGCCCCGCGCGGGGCGCTTGCGTCGGCCTCGGATGCACCGGACAGTGGCACGGTTGCCAAGGCGCAGGAGGCGCCCATGACCGCTGCACACGAGCCCCAGGTCGAGTTGCTGCCGCTGATCAAGGTTGTCGCGGACAACAGCCAGAACCCGATCTTCCTCATCGACCCCGATCTGGAGATTCTTTACGCCAACCGCGCGGCCCATGCGATCACGGTACAGATCGCAGTGGGGTCCGGAAGGCAGCCCGGCAGCCGCCGCATCACTGATCTGCACCCCGACCTGCTGCCCGCCTTCGCCCTTGAAATGGCGGCCAGCGCCGGCGAATGGAATGGGGAAGTCGCGCTGCCACTCGGGCAGCGCCGGCCGCTGGTGCTGATGCTGCAGATCAGTGCGGTCCGTGCCGCCGACCGCAGCCTGCAGTGTTACGGCGTGTCGGCGCGCGACATCAGTTTCGAGTACGCGCGAAAGACCGAACTGCAGGCCCGCAATGCCGAGCTTGAGGTGGCCTATCGCAAGCTCAAGGGCGCGCAGGAGCAGCTCCTGCAGTCGGAGAAGCTCGCCTCGATCGGCCAGCTCGCCGCCGGTGTCGCACACGAGATCAACAACCCGATCGGCTACGTCCACTCGAACCTCGCCACCCTGCAGGAGTACAGCAAGCACCTGCTGACCCTGATCGAGGCCTATGACCGTGCACTTGGCGAAAGCGACGCCGAACGGGCGCGTGGCGAGGTGCGTGACCTGCGACAGCGCCTGGATATCGAGTTCCTGCAGGGCGACCTGCCGCAGCTCATCCAGGAATCCCGCGAGGGCATCGAGCGCGTCCGCAAGATCGTGCAGGACCTTAAGGACTTCTCGCGCAGCGATGCGCGCGACAAGTTCGTGCTGGCCGACATCCATCGCGGGCTCGACAGCACACTCAACATCATCTGGAACGACCTGAAGTACAAGGCCCAGGTGGTGAAGACGTTCGGCGAGATCCCGCAGATCGAGTGCATCCCGTCCGAACTCAACCAGGTGTTCATGAACATCCTGCTCAACGCGGGCCAGGCCATCGCCGAACGCGGCATCGTCACGGTCAGCACCAGCGTCGACGGCGACCACGTGGTCGTGGCGATCGGCGATGACGGCGTTGGCATCCCTGAAGACGTGCTGCCCAAGATCTTCGATCCCTTCTTCACCACCAAGCCCGTGGGTACGGGCACGGGCCTGGGCTTGGCGATCTCCTACGGCTTGATCAAGAAACACCACGGCAGCATCGATGTGACCAGCACGCCCGGTGATGGCACCCTGTTCCTGATCCGCCTCCCCATCACCCAACCCAAGGCCGAGGGCGAAGTGCCATGAGCGGCGAAACCGGCGCGTACCGCGTTCTTCTTGTCGACGACGAAGCCAACGTGCTCAATGCGCTGCGGCGATGCCTGTCCTTCATCAACATCGACATGCTCGGTGGCCAGGGCATCCAGGTCGAAACCTACACGTCGACGGAGCAGGCGCTGGAGCGCATGGAGTCTGAAGACTTCGACCTCGTGATCAGCGACTACCGGATGCCGGAGATGAGTGGCGTGGAGTTCCTGAGCAGGGCGATCGAGCTTCAGCCGCACATCGCCCGCATGATCCTGTCGGGCTACGCCGATCGCGATGCCATCCTGGCCTCGATCAACGAGACCCAGGTGTCGCGCTTCCTCTGCAAGCCCTGGGATGACGGCGAGCTGCGCAACCTGGTGGCAAGCACCCTGGTGCAATCCCGCATCATTCGCGAAGCGCTGCAGCAGGCAGCCAGTGGAAAGAAGACAGCGGCCACCGGGCGCTTGGCCGTGGCCAGCGAACTTGATCGACTCGAATCCGAGTTTCCCGGCATCACCCGTATCCAAAGGGCGGAGGACGGCGGAATCATCCTCTCTCTGGACGACGATCTCTAAACGGGCACGCGCACCCGGCCAACTCTCGCGATGTCTGCTGTGGGAGTGGCAAGGCCGCGCCCCGCCTCGCGGTGTGTCCGCGGCCGCTTCGCAAGTCAGCTCCCTCCACATTCGCGCCGCAAGCAGATGTAGCGATTGCGTTTCGAGTTTCGCCACACGGCTGCGTCCGCGTCCGCATGCTCACTGCAACCGAAAATGACGAAGGGCGCCCGAGGGCGCCCTTCGCTCTTCAGCTTGAAGCAGGAACTCTTACTGACCGCGGCGGAAACCGACGAAGGCCAGACCCAGACCTGCCAGCAGGGCGATCAGGGCGATCTGCGACCAGGTGGAACTGGCCGGCACGACGGCCGGACGCGCCACCGGCGGCGGCAGCGTGCTGCCGGTCGAGGAGTAGTTGAACACGAACGGACCACCCGGCGCGTTGCTGGTGCAGCTGACCGTGCCCGTCGAGGTCACGCCATCCGCCGGCACGGCGCAGGACACATTGACCGTCTGCGAAGCACCCACGGCCAAACCGGTCGCGGAACCACCGGAGGTGATGGAGACGATTCCACCGCCCGTGCAGGTGAAGTCAAGCGCCGAACCCGCACCCGGATTGCCGTTGTTGGTGATGGTGATCTGACGCGTCACCGAGGTGCCGGCCTGGCCGCTGCAGTTGATCGCCGTCGCCGGGGTATTCGTAGCCGGCGAGGCGCCGAAACCGGGGCCCGGAACCGGGGTGCCCTGTGGGCAGCTCAGCGTCCAGGAGCGCGCAGCACCCGGGGCCGGCGTGTCGGCGTCGGTCTCGGTACAGGTCAGGGTCGCCGTCGCCGCGCCGCCCGAATTGGGCAGGGTGCAGGTCAGCGGAATGGTGCCGGTCGAACCGCCGTTGACCGAGATCGTGCCGGCCGGCGGCGGGCCGAAGGAAGCCGCGCCCGTACCCGTGATGCCGCAGTTCGAAATCGTGCCAGCGCCGACCGTGCCGGTGGTGGTAATGCCGATCGAAGCGTTCTGGGTCGTCAGAGCAACGCCCGCCGGGAAGGTTACCGTGCCACCCGGTGCCGGGGTGTAGGCAAGGTTGGTGTCGGGCGGGGCGGTGATCACGTTGACGGTGGCGTCATTGATCGTACACGTCGCAGCGTTCGCCTGATCATCAAGGCATCCATCGCCAAGACCAGCGTTGAACTGGAAGTCGAGATTCGTGGTGCCAATGGCGGCGCCAGCCACTGAGCTAAACGCGATCTCGCAGACAGTACCGCTGGCCAACAGAGGCGTTGCGAAGTTCTGGGTCACCACAACGATCGTTCCAGGGGTGGGGATCGTGCATGCAGCAGCCCCTGAAGTCACGGTCGCGCTCAGAATCGCGCTGTCGTAAATCAGACGACCCTGAAAGTTGTTGGTGGTCTCACCCATCGCCGCTTGCGCGTAGACGATCGCGTGGGGAGTGGGAGAAGTGGCGCCGCCCGCCTGGAGCGCAGTCGCGGTAGCGGGGGTAACAGAGATCGTACCCGCGCTTGCCAAGCCACCAACAATCGAGAGGCACAACCCAGTAAGGGCTTTAACTTTAAGCTTCATTCTTCTTTCCTTCGCAGGGCTTACGAGAACTGGACTGTCTTACTGGACAGTTTCTACGCTCAGAATCTGCGCGTTGGCATCCACAGACTCGATTCGATCGAGGACGAAGTCACCTGAGCCGCCTAGAGCTTTGATCGTCCCGAGCGAAACGATCCCCTTCGGGAACGTTACGCCGTTGTCGTTCACAACCGTGAGAATCAGCTTTCCGTCAACGAGGCCGTGCTCAAAGACGAACCCCTTGGGAAGCTGCTTGGCAAAGCCAGAGAGATCAACTTGCGCCTTCCCGGGAACAAGAATCTCGATTTGGACTCCGACCGACCTGCCGTCGCTCACGTAATCGATGGCAACAGACGATCCGGACTTAGCATTCGACTTTGTGAAGAGGAGCTGCTCAGCCGAAGCATTGCCCGCGAAGGCCACCAAGGCCAGGATCGCAGATGCGAAAAGTGCCTTTTTCATTTTGGATGCTCCTTGGTCCTTAGTTGACGCCGCCGCAGAATGTGCCACCCTGATTCGAGCTGATGATCTGAGCCACAAGGGTTCTGTCGGCAAGCGACACAATCCCGTCTTCGTTGAAATCAGGCTGGCCAATCGCAACGCCCGTGCCCGTTACCGCACCGTTGATCTCGTTACCGATCTGAATGCGATCAGCAAGGCTAATGATGGTGTCAGTGCCATTCGCGTTGCCGCGGCACTTGCGACCAATCGCCGTGGTCGCGGAGCGGGTCGACTCAAACTCGTCGAGCACAAAGCTTCCACTACCCGCACCGATGAACCCGATCGCCGCCGAGCCCACAGAACCCGTCGCCGAGGTGCCGGTCACGGTGCTAGCGGTAGTTGCGTTCGCACCCTGCACCGAGGCGGAGAAAGCACCGCCCGACTGGTGCAAAATCTCGATCGAGTACCAACGGTTGGGAACGGCGGGGGCAGAGCCCGACAAGCCGGACGGGCCGCTGAAGTTGAAAGCCGAGCCGTCGAAGCTCACGCCCACGATCTCAGCGCCGGCCGAGTCATCGCTGGCGGTGGCCGTAAAAAACTTGCCAGTGGTGCTGGTGTAGACGTAGAAGCGGGCACGGTAGGTGGCCTCAGCGCTCGGCGTGTTGTCGGTCACGAACTGACCAGCGCTCGTCTTTACCGCGCACTTGCCGCTGTAGCGCGGAATCTTGTTCGTGTTGCCAGCCGGCAACTCGGGGCCGCTGGCCAGCGCACCGGCGGCGGCGGCCTGGTTGCCCAGCCACGCGTTCTTGTTGCAGGCCTCCGCCGAAGCGAAGGGCAGGGCCATCAGCATCGCTGCGGCCAGGACACTCTGAGTCAATGCTTTCATTTCCACCCTCTTGTGCAGTATGTGCTGCAAGCCACTGATCTGGACGGATTTCGTCCGGACGCCCCCAAGCTCGCCAAAGGCTAGCACAGGAACTTCACAACAGGAAACACCTGTTTGCATAGGGTCCGGTCGAAGACGTGAGCCCCCGATCAGGGGGATCTCAAAGGGCTTATACGCAGGCGGGCGTCGATTCAGGCCACGTTCGGCGGAACTTTTCTGGTTCTGTGGATCCGCGCACAGGCTCCGGCCACAGCCCGGGCCTCAGGCGGATCGCAGCCGCCCCGCACGGGCTGCGAGCTGCTCCAGCTCGGAGACCGTGAACCCCGCCGCGAGACGGGCTGTATCGTTGAAAGGCGGTCGCACCGCGTCGGGCGCATGCCGATCCAGAAGGGCCTGGAAGGTGGCCGCAGGTTCGCGCCCCTCAAGCGCGCAGCACCACTCGAACCAGCGGGTGCCGGCAGCAACGTGGCCGACCTCCTCCCGCAGGATCACCTCGAGCACCGAGATCGAAGCAGCATCGCCAACGGCGCGCAGGCGCTCGATCATCGCCGGGGTGACATCCAGGCCACGGGCCTCCAGCACCCGCGGCACCAGAGCCATACGGGTCAGGCAATCGTGCGCAGTTTTACAGGCCATGTCCCACAGGCCGTTGTGGGCGTCGAAGTCGCCGTAGGCCGCGCCCAGCTCGGCCATCCGCGCCTCCAGCAAGCGGAAGTGGCGCGCCTCATCGGCGGCAATGCGCGCCCAGTCCCGATAGAAGTCGAGCGGCATGCCGCGGAAGCGATAGACCGCATCCGTCGCCAGATTGATGGCATTGAACTCGATATGGGCGATCGCGTGCAGAAAGGCCGCACGCCCCTCGGCGCTGCCCAGCCCACGCTGCGGCAAGGCACGCGGTGGCACCAACCGTGGGCGCTCGGGCCGGCCGGGCACGGGCAGATCCATCGCTGCGGGTGAGTCCATCGGCACCAACTCGCCCGCTTCGAGCGCGCGCGCAAGCTCAGTAGCTGCGGTGCATTTCTCGGCGGGGTGCTGCAACAGCAGCACCCGCAGCGCAGCGGCATGCAGGTCGGCGGCGCCCTGCCCCGTCTGCGCCACCGGCTCAGGCCTGTCGACGCAGGCGCTTTGCATCGTCGGAACGCTGGGCGCGGATGCGCTCGAAGTAGTCGGCGTCGATGCCGGTGACGTACTCGCCGGTGAAGCAGCTGGCATCAAACGTGGTGAGCCGTTTCTTCGGCCCGCCGACGGCTTCTTTCAGATCCTCCAGATCCTGATAGATCAGCCAGTCGCAGCCGAGCTGCGCCTGGATTTCCTCCTCGCTGCGCCCGTGGGCGACCAACTCTTCGGCGGCCGGCATGTCGATGCCGTAGATGTTGGGATAGCGCACGGGAGGCGCCGCCGAGGCCAGATAGACCTTGCGCGCGCCGGCTTCGCGGGCCATCTGGATGATCTGCCGGCTGGTGGTGCCGCGGACGATGGAGTCGTCGACCAGCAGCACCACGCGGTCCCGGAACTCCAGCGGAATCGGGTTCAGCTTGCGGCGCACCGATTTCACCCTCTGACCCTGGCCCGGCATGATGAAGGTGCGGCCGATGTAGCGGTTCTTGATGAAGCCCTCGCGGTACTTCACGCCCAGCACGTTGGCCAGCTCCAGCGCCGAGGTGCGAGAAGTGTCGGGAATGGGGATCACGGTGTCGATGTCGTGATCCGGCCGCAGGCGAAGGATCTTCTCGCCCAGCTTGACGCCCATGCGCATCCGCGCCTTGTGCACCGAGACGTCGTCCATCATCGAGTCGGGCCGGGCGAAATAGACGAATTCGAAGATGCAGGGCGAGTGCTCGCCCACCGGCGCGCAGACCTCGGCATGCAGTTCGCCGCGCGGCGTCACCACCACGCATTCGCCGGGCTTGATGTCGCGCACGCGGGTGAAGCCGAGGATGTCCAGCGCCACGCTCTCCGAAGCCAGCGCGTACTCGATGCCTTCCGGCGTGTCGCGACGCCCCAACACGAGCGGACGGATGCCGTGCGGATCGCGGAACGCGACCAGCCCAAGCCCCAGCACCAGACTGACCACGGCGTAGCCGCCGCGGCAGCGGGCATGCACGCCGGCCACGGCTTGGATCGCCGCTTCGGGCGACAGCGTGCCGCGCTCGGCCAGCTCGTGGGCGAACACATTCAGCAGCACTTCCGAGTCGGACTCGGTGTTGACGTGGCGACGATCGGTTTCAAACACCTGCGCACGCAGCGCATCGGTATTGATCAGGTTGCCGTTGTGGGCCAGAGCGATGCCGAACGGGGAATTGACGTAGAAGGGCTGAGCCTCGTCCGAGCCTTCCGAACCGGCCGTGGGATAGCGACAGTGGCCGATACCCATGCGACCGGACAACAGGCGCATCTGCGGCTCGTCGAACACGTCCTTGACCAGGCCATTGCCCTTGTGGACGCGCAGGCGCAGGCCATCGGCCGTGGCGATGCCGGCCGCGTCCTGGCCGCGGTGCTGCAGCACCGTCAATCCGTCATACAGGGCCGGGGCCACCGGGCTGGTGCCGACGATGCCGATGATTCCGCACATGGGGAGGTCCTTGGGGGCGAGGATCCGCGAGCACACCGCGGCAAGGCGCGCATTATCCCCCGTCCGGCTCCGGCTGGGCAGGCGGGGTCGCAGGTGAAGAGAGGTCGAGCCGAAGGACCGGGACGAAATTGACTTCCTGGGCCACCGATGCGGGCAAATGGGCGCGCAGCCATTCGGCGCCGCGCTGGAAGGCAGGCACCACCCGCGACTGTTCCCACCAGGCGTCGCCGGGCAAGGCTGTGAAACCCGCGAGCAGCACGGCCACGGCCCCGAGCGCATAGCCACGCACCAGGCCGAACAGCAGGCCGAGCAAGCGATCCGTGCCCGACAGGCCGGTGGTTTTGACCAGCTTGCCCATCAGCCACGTGGCCAATCCGCCCACCGCAAGCGCCAGTGCGAACAGCGTGGCGTAGCCCAGCAGCAGCCGCGCCGAGGGCGCTTCGACGACACCCTCGTACAGCAGGGCCGCGCTATCGCCGTAGGTGAAGGCCAACCAGAACGCGCCCACCCAGACCGCGACCGACATGACCTCGACAATGAAGCCACGCCATAGACCGACCAGGGTCGACAGACCGAGGATGGCCAGCAGAACGATGTCGGCCCAGGTCAGGGTGTCCACGCGCGGAGGCGACGATCAGGGATGACTGACGACGAGGCCGTCGACGTTGAGCCTCGACTTCAGCTCGCCGCGACGACGCTCGGCCGAAGCGCGATCCAGCTCGGGCCCGACACGCACGCGCCAGAGGACGCCGGCATCGGCATTGACGCGCTCGACAAAGGCCACGAAGCCGGCGCCGCGGGCGCGATCACGCAGCGCGTTGGCGTCGGCCTCGCTGCGCAGCGCGCCGAGCTGCACCGCGAAACCGGCGGTCGCGGGCGCACGCGCCGGCGCCGGCGCATTGCTGACCGCATCCAGATTGATGACGCTGGTCGGGAGGTCACGCTGGACGGCCAGCGCCGCCTGGCGGGCGCGTTCGGCCTCACCGCGCTGGGCGAAGGGCCCGAGGCGTACACGGCGCACCGGACGGCCGTCCAGGGTGACGCTTTCCGCATAGGCGGCAATGCCTGCGCCCCGCAGGCGGTTCAGCAGATTCTCGGCGTTGGCGACGTTGGCATAGCTGCCGACGTTGACTGCGTAGCTGCCGCCGGCGGTAGCCGCGGGAAGAGGCGTCGTCGCAGGACGCGCAGGCGGTGCCGCGATTGGGGCAGCCGTGCGGGGCGCCGGCGCTGCGGTCGACGCTACCGACGCTGGGGCCGGAGCGGGCGGCGGCGCCGAGGCGCCGCTGGACGCGGAAGGAGGTGTAGCCGGTACCGAAGAGGCAGGCGCTGCCGCCACCGTCGAAGCCGCCGCAGGCTCAGGCGGCGCTGCAGACGCTGGACCCGACGCAGCGGCGGGCGATGTCGCGCCGGACGCGGGCGCCTCCGCAGCAGTCGACGCGTGCGCGGACGGATCGGAGCCCGCACCGACCGGTTGGCCGCTCAGCGCATCGGTGCGCTGCTCGGCGCCGGTATCGACCACCGGCAGCACTTCGGCACCGTCCGCAGTGGTGCCGGGGGCCGTCGCTGCACTGTCCGCGGGCGTCGGCAGCAGCGGGATCTCGCGGGTTTCCATCGGCCGATCCGGCGGCGTCGGCAGGTCGAGGCTCAACTGCTCGCCCGCGGTTTCGCGCTCGGCCTCGGGGCCGTCGACCAGCATCGGCAGGAAGATCACGGCCAGGGCCACCAGTACGGTGGCGCCGATCAGGCGCTGCTTCAGGGCTGCATCCATGGGTTTCGTCGCATCCGCGGCAAGGGGGTGAACATCGGGCGCGAGTATAGAGCCTGCCCTGCCCTACACTTGCGCGCCCATGGCCCGCATTCCCGACAGCTTCATCGACAGCCTGCTGGCGCGCACCGACATCGTCGAGCTGATCGATGCGCGCGTGAAGCTGAAGCGCGCCGGCCGCGAGTACACCGCCTGCTGTCCCTTCCACGACGAGCGCACGCCTTCGTTCTACGTCAGCCCGACCAAGCAGTTCTACCACTGCTTCGGCTGCGGGGCGCACGGCACCGCGATCAAGTTCCTGATGGAGTACGACCGCCTTGAGTTCCTCGATGCGGTCGAGGATCTGGCCAAGCGCGCCGGCATGGAGGTGCCGCGCGAGAACAAGCCGGCGCGCGGCCGCGAGGACGATTTCGGTCCGCTGTATGCGAGCACCGCTGCGGCCAACACCTTTTTCCAGACGCAGCTGAAGTCCGCGTCGCACGCCCGCGCCTACCTGCAGAAACGTGGCGTCGACGCCGCCACCCAGGCGCGCTTCGAGCTGGGCTATGCGCCGGCCGGCTGGGATGCCCTGCTGTCGGCGCTGGGGCGCGACGAGACGCAGCGCGCCCTGCTCGACAAGGTCGGCCTGCTGTCGAGGAACGACGCCGGCCGCAGCTACGACAAGTTCCGTGACCGGCTGATCTTCCCGATCCACGACCGCCGCGGCCGGGTGATCGCGTTCGGCGGTCGCGTGCTGTCGGCCGACGACAGCCCGAAGTACCTGAACTCACCGGAGACCCCGCTGTTCCGCAAGGGTCGCGAGCTCTATGGCCTGTGGCAGGTGCGGCAGACCCACTCGCGCATCCCGCGGCTGATCGTGGTCGAGGGCTACATGGACGTGGTCAGTCTGTTCCAGTTCGGGGTGACGCAGGCGGTCGCCACGCTCGGCACCGCGACCACACCGGACCACGCCGAGCTGCTGTTCCGCAATTCCGGCGACGTCTACTTCTGCTTCGACGGCGATCGCGCCGGACGTGCGGCGGCGTGGAAAGCGCTGGAGTCGACCCTGCCGCGACTGAAGGACGGACGCCAGGCCTGGTTCCTGTTCCTGCCCGAGGGCGAGGACCCGGACACCGTGGTCCGCAGCGAAGGGGCGGAGGGCTTCGACCGCCGTCTGCAGCAGGCGATGCCGCTCTCGGAGTTCTTCTTCAACGAACTCGGGCGCGACATCCAGATGGAGAGCCTCGACGGCCGTGCGCGCCTGGCCGAGCGCGCGCGACCGATGATCGAGCAGATGCCCGACGGCGCCTTCCGCGACCTGATGCGGCAGAAGCTGGCCGAGCTGACCGGGCTGGCCGCCCGCGTCGAAGTGGCGCGCCCGAAGCCGGCCGCCGCGACGCCGCGCCCGCGCAATGCGCGGCGCTCACTCGTGCGCATCGCGATCGAACTGCTGCTGCAGCAGCCGGCGCTGGCGCAGCGCGTCGAGCCACCCTATGTGTTCGCCTGGCTGGACCAGCCCGGCGTGCCGCTGCTGCTGGATCTGCTGCAGCGCTGCCGAGCGCGCCCGGACATCACCACGGGCTCGCTGCTGGAAAGCTACAGCGACAGCGAGGACCTGGCCGCACTGACCCGACTGGCGGTCGCCGAGATGATCGCGCCGCCGGAAGGCTGGGCGGCCGATTTCGACGGCGCGGTGCGCGGGCTTGAGCTGATGGCGCTGGAGCAGCGCGAGCGCGAGCTGCAGGCCAGAGCACGCGAGGTGGGCCTCACCAAGTTGAGCCGCGAGGAGAAGGACGAGCTGCGACTGCTGCCGCAGCTGAAGGCGGAGCGGCGCGGGGCTTAGGACAACACTGAAGAATTCAGTGTTGCCGCATGCCTTGCAAGGCGCGACCACTGATCGAGGCCGGGAGGGACTTGATCAGTGTTGCCGCTGGGCGGGTCCTGGCACGCCGCTGTCCGTGACGCGCACGAGACCTCTCGCAGCGCCGGGCTCGCGACGCCGCGCATCCGCCTTCCCGCTCCATCGCGTTTCTGGACCGAGCGTGTCGCTCATGATGGGCCAGAGCCCACCCTATGGCGCATCGCTCCCTATGGCGCATCGTTCTGGTTGATCTGGCCAACGTGCGGCTACCCACCAACGCAAAAAGGCGCCCGAAGGCGCCTCTTCGCTGTGCCGCCGAACAACTTGGGCTTACTTGAGGCCGGAATCCGCACGCAGAGCCTCGGCGCGGTCGGTCTTCTCCCACGAGAACGCCGTGGCCTTGACCGTCTTGCCGGCCGCATCGACGTAGCTGACCTCGTGCGCCTTGCGGCCGAAGTGGCCATAGGATGCGGTCTGCTGGTAGATCGGATGCACCAGGTCGAGCATCTGGATGATGCCGTAGGGGCGCAGGTCGAAGTGCTTGCGGATCAGCTTCTCGATCTTGTCGTCGGCAATCTTGCCGGTGCCGAAGGTGGTGACCGAGATCGAGGTCGGCTCGGCCACGCCGATGGCGTAGCTCACCTGCACTTCGCAGCGGTCGGCCAGACCGGCGGCGACCACGTTCTTGGCAACGTAGCGCGCGGCATAGGCCGCCGAACGGTCGACCTTGGACGGATCCTTGCCCGAGAACGCACCGCCACCGTGACGGGCCCAGCCGCCGTAGGTGTCGACGATGATCTTGCGGCCGGTCAGGCCGCAGTCGCCCACCGGGCCGCCGATCACGAACTTGCCGGTCGGGTTGATGTGGAACTTGGTGCCGCGGTGGAGCAGCTTCTCCGGCAGCACCGGCTTGATGATGTGCTCGCGCACGGCCTCGACCAGATCCTTCTGCTTGATGCTCGGATCGTGCTGGGTCGACAGCACCACGGCGTCGATGGCGACGGCCTTGCCGTTCTCGTAGCGCAGGGTGACCTGGCTCTTGGCGTCCGGTCGCAGCCAGCCGAGCTTGCCCTTCTTGCGCACCTTGGCCTGCTGCTCGACCAGACGGTGCGAGTAGTGGATGGCCGCGGGCATGAAGTCCTTGGTCTCGTTGGTGGCGTAGCCGAACATCAGGCCCTGGTCGCCCGCGCCCTGCTCTTCCGGCTTCTTGCGGTCAACGCCCTGGTTGATGTCGGGCGACTGCTTGCCGATCAGGTTGAGCACGCCGCAGGTGGCGCCGTCGAAGCCGACGTCGCTGCTGTTGTAGCCGATGTCGAGGATCACCTTGCGCGTCAGCGCTTCCAGGTCGATCCAGGCTTCGGTGGTGATCTCGCCGGCGACGATGGCGACGCCCGTCTTGACCATGGTCTCGCAGGCCACGCGAGCGCGCTTGTCCTTGGCCAGGATCGCGTCCAGCACGGCGTCGGAGATCTGGTCGGCGACCTTGTCCGGATGGCCTTCGGACACCGACTCGGAGGTGAAGAGGTAGCTGCTCATCGGCGCTCTATCCTTGTATTCGGATGGATGGATGGGTGAAGCGGGCGCGCATGATACACGCCACCCCGCGGGATTGCATGACGCGCGTTGTCAAGCCTTCAGGCGCGAACGTACTCAGAGCCAGTGCACTTTCTTGAGCTTGCGGTAGAGCAGCAGGCAGACCGTGAGGGTGACAGCCATCACCCCGAGGTAGCCGAAGCGGCTGGCGAGTTCAGGCATGGCTTCGAAGTTCATGCCGTACCAGCCGGTCACCAGGGTCGGCACGGCCAGCAGCGCCGCCCAGCCGGCCAGCCGCTTCACCACTTCGCCTTGGGCGACGGTGACCAGCGCCAGGTTCACGCTCATCGCCGCCGTCAGCATCTCGCGCAGGGTGTCGGTGGCATCGTTGATGCGCCGGGCGTGGTCGAGCACGTCGCGGAAGTAGACCCGCGTGTCGGCATGGATCAGGTTCGGATACAGGCGCACCAGCGGCGCCAGCACGTCCTGCAGCGGCGCCACCGCCAGCCGCAGGCGGGTCAGCTCGCGCTTCAGCTGGTACAGGCGCTTGACCGTATCGCGCTTGAAGTCCTCCTCGAAGATGTCGTGCTCCAGGGTGTCCAGCACCGCACGGAAGTCGTCGACGATCGGGAAGTAGTGATCGACGATCTGGTCGAGCACGGCATACAGGCCGAAGCTGGGCCCGGCTGCGAGATATTCCGGATCACGCTCGCAGCGCGCGCGCGCCGGCGCGTAGGACAGGGACGGGCCGTGGCGGACGGTGATGAGGAAGCGCTCGCCGAGGAAGAGATGGGTCTCGCCGAATTCGACCTCCTCGCCCGGCATCTGCGCGGTGTGGACGGCGATGAAGAGGCTGTTGCCGTACTGCTCGACCTTGGGCCGCTGGTGCGCCTTGTGGGCGTCCTCGATCGCCAGCTCATGCAGGTCGAACTCCTGCTGCAGCTTCTCCAGCAGGGCGGCATCGGGCTCGACCAGGCCCATCCAGATGAAACCCTCGTGGGTGCCCAGCACGTCGGACACGCGCTCGAAGTCGATGGCCTCGCGGCGGCCGTCGGGCAGGTAATGGGTGCAGTGCACGATCATTCGGGCAGGCGTCCGAGTTGGCGCAGGCAGGCGAAGGCTTCGCCGACGGTGTGGAAGGAGCCGAAGACCAGCACGCGGCTGTCCGGGCTGGCCTCGGCGACTGCTGCGCGCAGGGCGGCGTCGACGTCCGCGTGCACATGGAGGATCGGGTCGGGCGCGGCGTCCCGGATCCGAGCGGCCAGCGCTTCGGCGCTCTGACTGCGTCCGGCGACATCGAGCCCGGCCAGATGCCAGCGCGTGATCGCGTGCCGCAGCGGCGCCACCACGCCTTCGATGTCCTTGTCGGCGAGTGCTGCGAACACCGCGACGGTCGGCTTCGGATGCGCGTCGAGCCAGTCGGCCAGCTGCCGCGCGGCCTGCGGGTTGTGGCCGACGTCGAGCACGATCTCCGGCACGCCCGCGATGCGCTGTAGGCGTGCGCGCGGCGCGGCGTTCGCGATCCCCGCTGCGATCGCGGCCTCGGTTAGGCCGAGCAGGCGCAGCGCGCGCGCCGCCAGCGCGGCGTTGTCGAACTGCGCCGGCGCGCTCAGCTGCGGATGCGGCAGCTGTAGCGCGCCCTGCGCATCTCGGTAGCTCAAGCCCTCCGCATGGGCTTCGACATCGAAGTCGAGGCCGCGGCGTTCCAGCCGGGCGCCGATCTCGCGCGCCCGTTCGAGCACGCTGGCCGGCGGCTCGCGCTCGCCGATCACTGCAGGTCTGCCGCTGCGAAACACCCCCGCTTTCTCGCGACCGATGTGCTCGCGGGTCGGGCCCAGCCAGTCCATGTGGTCGAGGTCGACGGTGGTCAGCAGGGCAATGTCGGCGTCGACCAGGTTGACCGCATCGAGTCGCCCGCCGAGGCCCACTTCCAGCACCGCGACATCGAGCCCGGCGCGGGCGAACAGCCACAGCGCCGCGAGCGTGCCGAACTCGAAGAAGGTCAGCGGCACGCCCGCACGCGCGGCCTCGACGGCCTCGAAGGCGGCGATCAGGTCAGCATCCTCGACCTCGCGGCCGTGAATGCGGATGCGCTCGTGGTAGCGCTCGATATGCGGCGAGGTGTAGGCACCGCAGCGCAGGCCGGCGGCCAGGCAGGCGGCTTCCAGCATGGCCACGGTCGAGCCCTTGCCATTGGTGCCGGCCACGGTCAGCACGCGCGCGGCTGGTCGCAGCACCCCCAAGGTTTGAGCGACCGGGCGCACGCGCTCCAGGCCCATCTCGATGTTCTTCGGGTGCAGGCGCAGCTGGTGGTCCAGCCAGGCGGCGACGTCCATGCGGCAGCGTGTGGAGAGAAGTGGCTGAACGCGCAGCATAGCCGCCGACGGCGCCGCCACGTCGCGCTTCTATAATCCGCGACCTGCGCAGCCTGCCGCTGCCCCCACCCGAGGATGCCCCGATGTCGATGATGATGAAGGCCCTGGTCAAGCGCGAAGCCAGCAAGGGCATCTGGATGGAGGAGGTGCCGATGCCGCAGATCGGCCCCAACGAGGTGCTGGTGAAGCTGGAGAAGACCGCGATCTGCGGCACCGACCTGCACATCTACAAGTGGGACGAGTGGAGCCAGCGCACCATCAAGCCCGGCCTGGTCATCGGCCACGAGTTCGTCGGCCGCATCGCGGAGCTGGGCAGCGCGGTCACCGGCTACACGGTCGGCCAGCGCGTCTCGGCCGAGGGCCACATCGTCTGCGGCGTCTGCCGCAACTGCCGCGCCGGCCGCCAGCACCTGTGCCCGCACACCGTCGGCATCGGCGTGAACCGCCACGGCGCGTTTGCCGAGTACATCGCGGTGCCGGCCAGCAACCTGTGGCCGATCCACGACCAGATCCCCAGCGAGCTGGCGGCTTTCTTCGACCCCTACGGCAACGCGGCGCACTGCGCGCTGGAGTTCGACGTGATCGGCGAGGACGTGCTGATCACTGGCGCCGGCCCGATCGGCATCATCGCCGCCGGCATCTGCAAGCACATCGGCGCGCGCAACGTGGTGGTGACCGACGTCAACGACTACCGCCTGAAGCTGGCCGCGGACATGGGTGCCACCCGCGTGGTCAACGTCGCCAAGACCTCGCTCAAGGACGTCATGTCCGATCTGCACATGGAAGGCTTCGACGTCGGCCTTGAGATGAGCGGCAACGCGCACGCCTTCAACGACATGCTCGACTGCATGTACCACGGCGGCAAGATCGCCCTGCTCGGCATCCTGCCCAAGGGCGCAGGCATCGACTGGGACCGCATCATCTTCAAGGGTCTGACCGTGCAGGGCATCTACGGCCGGAAGATGTACGAGACCTGGTACAAGATGACGCAGATGGTGCTGACCGGCTTTCCGCTGCAGAAGGTGCTCACCCACCAGATCCACATCGACGACTTCCAGCGCGGCTTCGAGCTGATGGAAGCCGGCACCTGCGGCAAGGTGGTCTGCAGTTGGAGCTGATCGGCAGCGCGCTGCGCGGCTGCTTTGCGGCAGGCATGGCGTTGGCGCTCACGGGCGCCCGCACCGATGACTTCGTCGATCCCTTCCTCGGCGCCGATGCCGACATCGAGCTCGCGGCGCCGGCTGCGCCCTTGCCTGCGCGCGTCGAGGAAGAGACCGAAGCCGAGCCCGAGCTGGCCAGCGCCGAGCTGCTGCCGCCCGCCCTGCTCGCCGGCCCCGACTATCGCGTCGGAGCGCGCGCGCAGCTGCACGGCTTCCAGGCGCACTTCGTCTTGCACACCGACTACGGCGAACTCACCGCCGAAAGCGTGGAGATCCTTGCCTTGCGCGTGCAGGAGATGGAAGCCCTCGAGGCCCTGCACAGCGAGTCGGTGAGCGCCGCACTGGCCAAGTCCGGCGCCGAAGCGGTGATGGCGCCGGTGCGTGCTGCGGTGAATGTCGTGCAACGACCGGGCGAGGCCATCACCGGCCTGCCCCGGGGCGTGTGGCGCTACTTCAGCGAACGGGTCACGCGGCTGGGCCAACGCGCCAAGCGTCTGGGCGCGCGCGCCGACCAGCGGATCAGCCACGACGGCTCGCCCTTCGACGCGGCCGACGCCCCCATGGCTGCCAGCCGGCGCGAGCGCGAGAAGGACGAAGACAGCTGGTTCGGCGACGTCGGCGACGAGGTCGTGCGCCTGGCCAAGAGCGAGGCCGGCTATGGCCGTGCGCGACGCGAGCTGGCGGCGCGCCTCGGCATCGACCCCTTCACCGGCAACCCGCTGATCCGCGAGCGTCTGGACACACTCGCCTGGGCGGCCACCGCCGGCAAGCTCGGCGTGGGCCAGGCCATGGGCCTGCTCGATCCGGTGACCAGCGAGGTGCTGGGCACCAGCAGCGAGGTCAACCGGCTGGTGCTCGAGCTGCCGCCAGAAGACCTGCGCCGCCGCAATGACGAACGCCTGATGGGCCTCGGCGCTGACGAGGCGTTGCGCTACACCTTCCTGCAGTTCGGACGCTACTCGCCGACCCTGCAAACGGCGCTGGTCGAATGGCTGGAACGGCTGCAGCCCAAGTCCGGCGTCGACGCCCTGCTGGAGATCGCGCTGATGGCGCAGAACGAAGTCGAGGCGCGCTTCATGGTGAATGCGCTGGCGATGATCCATGCGCATCTCGGCGATCGCGCCATCGGCGGGCACCTGGTCGGCGTGGGTGCCCTGCTCGCCTACGACAGTCCCGACGGCGAGCGGGTGTTTCCGCTGCCGGTGGATCTGCTGTCATGGACGCCGGACACCGCGCGCTGGTTCGCCCAACCCGGGCTCTGGGATCACCGCAACCGCAGCCTGCTGGTCGGCGGTGCGGCCAGCATGAAGGCGCAGCGCGCGCTCAGCCGCGATGGCTGGAACCTGTTCCTGCATCGGCACTACGAGGGCTCGCCGGAGTACGCGGCGGGCTGGGGGGCGCTGCCGCCGGGCTGAGGGCGAGCGCCTGCCGCTCAAGCGGCAGGAAGCGCAGCACCAGCCGCAATGGCCCGCCGGCCTCCTCCGCATCAAAGGGCCAGCAGGTGACCAGCAAAAGCTGATCCTCGCCTGCATCGGGGGCCAGCGCGTGCTTACGGACGTCGAGGATGTGGCGTTCCCGCAGGCGATAGCGGCGCATGCCGCCCAAGCCTTCCAGCTCGAGCGTCGCGCCCTCGCCCAGATCGCGCAGCCAGGCGAAATGGGTGTCGCGGTGGGCGCTGATCACCACGGTGCCCTGCCCGCCCGGCGCCGCCGAAGCCGGGTTCCAACCGGGGCCGAAGGCCAGCACACGGCCGCTGTCGCCGGCCAGCACGATCTGTCCGGTGTCCTCACCCGCACGCCGCAGGAGCGCGACCGCGCGGGTGTCGGCCCAAGCCCAGGGCGGCTGTGCCACACCTGTCGCGCGCGCCGCGCTCCAGCTCCTTGCCAGCAGCCACTGCGCCAGCTCGGCCTTGGCGGGGATCCACAGGGCCTGCAACAGCAACACGCCGCTGGCCAGCAGCAGGCTGAGTGCGAGCCAGCGACGCCTGAGGGACAAGGGCGCTGGCTTCGCCATGCGCGCTGCAGTCGGACTCTGCATGGCTCAATCCTGCGCCAGCAACCGACGCTGGCCGGGCGCGCCCTCGCGCTGCCAGACCAGCAGCGCCAGGGCGATCGCGCCCAGCAGCAGAGCAAGACGCAGGCTGCGTTCGAAGCCGGTGGCACCGGCGGCAAAGTCGACCGAACCCGCCGGCACGGCATTGGCGAACTGCAGCGAGGCCAGATCCGCGGCCTCGGGCCGGCGCGGCGTGCGATCGACGGCGACGAAGCTGGTGTAGGCGCTGGCAAGACCATGCTCCAGCGCGAGCCTCAGCACGCCCGCGCGCACCTCGTCGGCGCTCGCGCCCTGACGCAGGCTGTCCTCCAATTCGGCGATCCGCGCCGCCGCCCACAGCCGCGCCACGCCCTCGGTCGAGGCCAGGCGCGGCTCGCCGAGCTTGACCTCGGCGCGCCAGGACAGGTCCGGCGCGGTGCCCTCGAGCCTGCCCTGCTTGCCGCCCTGCGGCAGCCGCAGCAGCACCTGTAGCGGCTCGCCGAGATACAGATCGGGCAGCTGCGCCGGGAAAGCCTCGGCGCCCTCGGGCCACGCCGCCTTGAGATCGCGCAGGGCGGGCTGGCCGAGCTTGGCCAGCAGCCGGTCGGTGACGTCCGCGACGTCCTCGATACGGCGGATCGTCACCTGCGCACCGCGGCCGACTTCGGCCATGCGTCGCAGGATGTGCGCGTTGGGCGCGCTGCCGATGCCGACCGCGAACAGCCGTGCGTCGCCGCGCCCGTGCTCGATGTGGTTGAGCAGCTGGGCCTCGTTGCTGATCGCGCCGTCGGTGATCAGCACTACCTGGCGCAGATGGCTGGGCGTGGCCGGCATGGCGAAGGCTTCGATCAGCGGGGCCAGCATCTCGGTACCGCCGTCGGCGTTCAGGGCCTGAACGAAGCTGCGGGCGCGAGCGACGTTGGCGGCACTGGCCTCGACCGGCTGGGGAAAGACGCTGTCGAAGCCGTGGTCGAAGCGGATCACGTTGAAGCGATCCAAGGCACGCAGCCCGGTCAGCGCGCGATCCACCGCCGCTTTGGCTTGCTGCATCGAGGCGCCGTGCATGGAGCCCGAGTTGTCGACCACGAGGATCAGCTCGCGCGGCACCGGCGTCACTGGCCGGGTCGGTGGGATCAGGGTCAAGAAGGCATAGCGCGCATCGGCGCGGTCCTCGACGAACAGCGCCTGCTGGGGCTGCGCGCTGGGCTGCGGCGTCCATTGCAGTTCGAAGTCGCGGTCGCTGTCGACCTGGGGGGTGGACAACTCGACACGATAACGCTCGCCTTCGCGACGCACGGCGATGACATGACTGGTGCTCTCGATGCTGGCCAGCGGCAGGCCGGCTTCAAGATCGACGCCGAGGCTGAACTTCGGCGCTGCGGCCATGCCCAGCGCGATGCCCTGCCCAGGCACTTCGTCAGACCGCGGGCGATCCAGCTCGGCATCCATCTCGGCACGACCGCCGTGGTAGGGCGTCACGAAGGTCAGCGGCAATCCGAGGCTGAATCGGCCGTCCTGCCAGCGCACCTTCTGCCAGTAGCCGATCTCGATCTCGACAGTTTCGCCGGGTCCGATGTTGGCAACGCGGGTCTGGAACAGATTCGGGCGCTCGCGCTCGACCAGGCTGGCGGTGCGGCCTTCGCTGGCCGCCGCAGCATAGGTGGCCGCGGCCTGCCGCTTCTCCTGCACCTCGCCTTCGATGAGGCGTTCGCCGACCTGCATGCGCAGGCGGCCGACCGCGGCTTCGTCCGGCAGCGGCAGGCGGTAGCGGCCTTCCATCCACTCGTCGCTGGCGTTGCTGAAGCGCTGGCGCACCCGCACTTCGGCCATCAGGCCGCGCACGCGCAGGTCGACGTGGGTCTCCAGGGCAAAGGCGGACCGCCAGTCATCGGCGCCTTGGGCACGCAACGAAAGACCTTCGGCTTGAGCAAAGCCGCCGAAGAGCAGCAGGCAGGCGCCAAGTGCTCGGAGAATGCGGGGGAAGGGGTGGGAACATGGACTCTGCATGGCGGCCTCCAGTGATCGGCCGTGCCATTACAGGGAAGCGAACCGACAGCGCGCGGCCGAGAGCGGCGCGCGCGCTGATCACATCGGGCGAATTGCGGGCAGGCTCATCGCAGCAGGAAGGCGGCGGCGACAGCCGCAGCGACGACTGCAGTCACGGCGATGAAGATCAGCCCGGTGCGGCTGCCGCCCTTGGCTTCCTCGGGCGCCGGCACCGCGGCCTTTGGAATCTCCTGGCCGGGAACCACCAGCATGAAGCGGATCGCATCAAGGCGGAGTTCGTCGCCATTCTTCAGCAGGCCATTCTGGATCTGCTGACCATTGATGAAGGTACCGTTGGACGAACCGAGATCTTCGACCAGCAGACCATCCGCAGTCGGCTTCACCTGGGCATGGCGCCGTGAGATCTCCTCGCTCGGGATGGAGATATCGCACTCGTGATGGCGACCGATGACCTGGGTTGAAACCACCGCATAGGTCTTGCCAAAGGCGGCGCCCGACACGCCGCGCAGCAGGTACTTGGGCAGGGCGGCACGGACGCGGGTGGCGCCCGCGTCATCGACCTGGGCGGGGCGCCCCGAGGCGGAGGGCAGCACACGCTCGACCGCTACCAGCCGCGCCTGCACGGGACCGAAGCCGACCAGGTCGCCGGCACGCAGGCTGTGACGTGGGTCGGCAGGCTGGCCGTTGACGCTGAGGCCTTCGACTCCGGGCGCCGCGACCAGATACAGGCGCTCGCCTTCAAGCTGGAGCTCGCACAGCTGGGCGGGCATGCCGTCCACGACGAGGCGCAGGAAGGCATCCGGCGCGGACCCCACCGTGTTGCCGCCCGGGCTCAGCAGCACTGCGCCGTGTTCACCCTTCGGGAAGATCAGCTTCATCGTGGTTCTCGCGAAGCGCATCGGCAGGACCGAGGCGCGGGGATTTTGGGCTGGCCGGGAAAGCGGCCAGGTTCATTCGCGCGGCGGGATGTCACGCACCACGCGGATTCCGATGGTAGTGAAGGCCGGTTCCGCTGCAAAGCCACGTGGCTCCAGATCAGTTGAGGAGCTGAACCAGCTGCCGCCCGCAGCCAGGCGCTGGCGGCAGTTGCCGCCCGCACAGTCCACCAGCCACTCTGCGACATTGCCCCAGAGCCCCAGCAGCCCGCTGTGCTCCCCAGCCGCACCGACCGGCGAGGTGTAGGCCTGACCATCGCTGCAGGCAGCCGCATCGCGGGCGTTCCAGACCCTCGCGGCAGTCTGGTCGCGCAGGTTGGCCCCGCAGTCGGTCGGCGGCGCTGCCGCCACCGACCGCCATTCAGCAAGACTGGGCAGGCGATAGCTTTGACCGCTCGCAGTGCTCAGCCATTCGGCGTAGTGCTGGGCCATCGCAAAACTGACGCAGGCTACCGGATGATCCGGCGCCTGCGGGAAGTCGGGATCACGCCAGTCGCGCTTGCGCGAGCTGCGCAGCAGCGATTCCCGGTCACGGCAGGCCGGCAGCTCGGTGCCGAAGCGGGCCCGACCGGCGGCCTCCCAATAGGCTTCGAATTCGTTGATCCGGACTTCGCTGACGCCCCAGGCGAGGCCCTTGAGCACGACCATTTCGGGCCCATGGCCTCCCGCCTGCAGTGCGTCCCGGAAACGATAGCCCGGACGGCCCAGCGCCGTGGCCTCGCTCAAGCCGGCCTGCGCTTCACGCGACTCCGGGCGAAGCCGCTTTGCCCGCTCGAACTGCTCGATGGCCTCGCGGCCACGCCAAGCCGCGAGGGCCTCGCGCCCCGACAGCACGGCGCGGTCATGCTCAGCCTGTCGATAGCGCGAGGCCTCCTGCTGCACGCCAGCAGCCGCCGGATGCGCTGCGGCGACGCGATCCACGCAGTCGAGAGCGACGAGCTTGGGATCAAAATCCTGCGCGTCCACGGCCTGACGCAGACACAGTGCGGCGAGCTCCGCGATGCCCTGCTGGACGGCGCGGTTCTCCGTCTCGATGCGCAGGGCCTGCAGGTAGCGATCGAGAGCGTTACGGCCCGGCGGCGCCACCAGCCGCCCCGCCTGCAGATTCGTGCGCGCCAGCAGCAGCAGGCGTTCCAGTGGGTCCTCGACCGTCGGCAGGGCGGCGAGATCGAGATCGACCGGCGAGGTCGGAATCCAGTCAGCGTCCGGATCCGGCGGCTGGAAGCCCAGGGCCGATCCGGAGGCCTCGGCTTCAAGGGGACGTTCCGCCAACCGAGCAGAGGACACCGGGGAAGGGGGTACCGCTTGCTGGACCCGCGCCACCGGGGCCGGCGGGCTCGGTGTGCGGGCCAGCCCCCACCACAGCAGGCCGCCAAGCAAAGGCAGGGCGAGACCGGCAGCCAGAAGTAGGGGAATGCGCGAAGGTGGCGGTGGCGCGGCCTCGTGCATAGATGGCCGCGCCGGATCCGCCGGGCCCGCCAAGGCTTCCAACCTTCTGCTCGGCGCGGTGCGGCGTTCGTCTGCGTGCACGTCCGCGCCCTGCGTGGCCGCAGCCGCGGGGGCGGCGGCGGTCGGTGGCCGGGGCCGCGGTGCGCTCGCTGGCGGCGCGGGCGCGGATTTAGGAGCCGGCGGCAGCTTCGCTTCCGCGAGCACCGGCTTGCGTGCTTGCGGGGGCGCGGGGGTTTGGACGGCCGGCGGAGCAGCAGGCGGGGGCGCAGCCGCGGGCTTGCCCTCCAGCTGGTCCAGCACGGCGAGGAATTCGCCGACGCCCGCAGCTGAGGGATCGAGATCGAACAGCGGCTGCCAGCGCGCCAGGTATTCGGGCAGACGCAGTTCGGCTGCGACGGGCGGCCGCCCGGTGAGGGCCTCGAAGCCGAGCGCGAGCAGGCGCTGCAGCGGACGCGGGCTGGTCGAGCCTGTCGACGGTGGCAGCAGTCGGGTCAGCAGCGGCCGCCCCTGTGCGTCGGCGAACACCTCGGCAGGATCCAGAACCGGCGGCAGGGGACAGCGCGACTCCATGAAACGCAGGATCAGGGCCAGCCGACGCATCAGACTGAGGCTGTCGCCGAGGTCCAGGCCCTGCGCGAGGCGTTGCCGCAGGCTCTGACCGTCGGCCACGGCCAGCGCGGCGTAGGCCCGCCCATCTACGGTCTCGCCGACATCGAGCACGGTGGCGAGCCCAGGATGGCGAAGGACGGCGAGCTGTCGGATCGCCTGCTGCGCCGGCTGCACGGGGCCGTCCCAGAGCTGCAGCAGTACCGGGGAATCGTTGACCAGCTGGCGCGCGCGCAGCAGCTGCACGCCCTGCGATGCCGCGCCGGCGTCCTCGATCCGGTAGCCCTCGATCTCCACTGCCTGCACCACGCACCCGTGAATCCAATCCGTAGGCGCCGATCTTACATTTGGTTGCACAGGTCGCCGTGCGCTCTTTGGCACATGGGTGGGCGAGTGCGGTCAAGGGAAGGTGCTCTTGAGGGTCCGGCGCCTTGCGGCCGCAGTCAGGCGCCCACACACTTGGCCGATGGATACGACCCTGGTTCTTCTGATCCTGCTTGGCCTGGGCCTCTACGCTTGGGCGCGCGCGCGCGACGCCGCCGAGGTGGCGCGTCGGCACGGCCTTGAGGCCTGCGAGCGCGCGGGCGTGCAGCTGCTCGACCATTCCGTGGCCCTGGTCAAGCTGGCACTGAAGCGCTCCGAGGACGGCCGCCTGGGCGTGGTGCGCCAGTACCGCTTCGACTACAGCCGCGAAGGCAGCGATCGGGCCAGTGGCGCGCTCGCTCTACATGGGCTCAGGCTGCTGTGGATTACGGCGCCAGAACCGCTGGCAACGCCGCCGGCCGAGGTCCGCCCAACCATCGCGCCGCGCAGCTTCGGTCACTGGGGCTGACTTGCCGCACCCGAACCAGCACCTGTGCCGGCTCTCAGCCTGCGCGCAGCACGCAAGTGGCCTCGGCGTCGAGCCGTCCTACAGGTAGCGGGTCGTTCGGACCTGTGCGCCGGGCATCGAATCGGCCGCAGCGACCGCTTCGAGCGGTTCACGGCCAGGGCGTGGCCGCGCGATTTCTTTGCGTGAGCGCGGCCGGGTGAATCACTTGATGACGCGAAGATGGGAGCGCTTCGGCGGCGGCTCGTCGCCTTCGGGCGCGGATTGGGTCGGCTCGGCGGCTGACTCCGCGGCGGGCTCGGTGAAGGCGGGATCGTCGGGAGGCAGCATCATGCCCTGCCCGTTCTCCTGGGCGTAGATCGCCTCTACCGCCGCCAGCGGGATCGACAGGGCGTGGCTGGCGCCGGAGAAGCGCGCCTGGAAGCGGATGCGGTCGTTGCCGAGATCGAGCTGATCGACCGCACGCATCGCGATATTGAGCACCACCTTGCCGTCCTTCACGGCGAAGGCAGGCACCTGCACGCCCGGCTGCTGCGCATCGACCAACAGGTAGGGGGTCAGGCCGTTGTCGGTGATCCAGTCGTACATCGCCCGCAACAGGTAGGGGCGGTTCGAGCTCATGCGCGGCGTGGCGGGCGGGACAGCGTTGTTCATGCAGGCAGCTCGCGGTAGTGGCGCTCCTCCGGCATCAGGCTGCGTGCGAAGAGAGGGCTACGGAAGATCCGCTGCGCGTAGTCTTCGATCGGCTTCGCCTCGCGAGCGAGGTCGATGCCTGCCGCCGGCAGGCGCCAAAGGATCGGGGCCAGCGCGCAGTCGGCCAGGGAAAGTTCAGTGTTCAGGAAGAAGCGCGAGGCCTTGAACAGGGGCAGGGAGGCCATCACCAGTTCGCGCATGCGCTTTCGCGCCGCTTCCGCCTCGGCCTTGCTGGAAGCTCCAATCGCTTCGAGCTCGGGCACCCACTCCTGCTCCAGCCGTAGCATGGCAAGCCGCAGTCGGGCACGCGAGAGCGGGTCGATCGGCATCAGGGGAGGGTGTGGATAGCGCTCGTCGATGTACTCGCTCAGCACCGAGGCGGAGTAGAGGACCAGATCGCGATCGGCGAGCGTAGGAAGGCTCAGGGTGGGATTGAGATCAAGCAGATCCTCGGGCGGATGCCCGGGATCTACGGCCACCAGCTCGTAGCTGACACCCTTGGCTGCCAGCACCAGCCGTATCCGGTGACAGGTCGCGCAGTCGCGAGCCGAAAACAGGGTCAGCGCGTTGCGCAGACGCGAACTCGAAGCCATCCCGTATCCCCCTTACCCACGCAGATCAGGGTTCGGCCGGTGCCACTTGGGACACCGGCCGCCATACGGTCAGCTCACCTCAGTGAACGTCGCGCCAGTACTCAGTCTTGAGCAGCCAGGCGAGGAAAGTGAAGACCGCGAGGAAGAGGATAACCCACACGCCATAGGCTTCGCGCTTCAGCGCAGCCGGCTCGCCCACATAGGTGAGAAAGGCAGTGATATCGCGGATGGTGCGGTCGAACTCCTCCGGGCTCTGGCTGCCCGCGGGCGCCAGCTCGAAGCCGGTGATCTCGCCGTGCTCGCCGTAGACGGCGCGCTGGGAGCCCTGCAGGTTCCACAGCACGTTCGGCATCGAAGCGCCGACCAGCACCGTGTTGTTCCAGCCGGCTGGACGGGTTTCGTCCACGTAGAAGGACTTGAGGAAGGTGTAGGTCCAATCCGGGCCACCGGGCTTGGCACGCGCCACCAGGGACAGATCCGGCGGCGCCTTGCCGAACCAGGCCGCGCCGTCGGCGGGATCCATCGACGCGTTCATGTGTTCGCCGAACTTGGCGCCCGTGAAGTTCAGGTAGGACATCACCTGCTCTTCGGTGAGGCCCAGATCCTTTGCCGTGCGCGAATAGCGCTGGTAGCCGAGGGAGTGACAGCCCGCACAGTAGTTCATGAACAGGGCCGCGCCGCGCTGCAGCGAGGCTCGGTCACCGATGTTGACGTGGCTTTCCAGGATCGGGGCGCCGCCGGCTGCGGCCTGGGAAACGCCGGTCGCGGCCAGCAGCACGGCGCCGAGCGCCAGCGAGTAGAGACGCTTAATCATGGGTGGTCACCCGTTCCGGCACCGGCTTGTAGGAATCCCAGCGGGTCCACAGCGGCATCAAGAGGAAGAACGCGAAGTAGTAGATCGTGAAGATGCGCGCCATCAGCGTCTGCATCTCGCTGCCGGACTGCAGGCCCAGCCACGCCAGGCTGACGAAGGCGACCACGAAGATGCCGATCAGCACCTTCGACAGCAGGCCGCGGTAGCGAACCGAGCGGACGGGGCTGCGGTCCAGCCAGGGCAGCAGGAACAGGATCATCACCGCACCGCCCATGATGATCACGCCCGCCAGCTTGTCAGGTACGGCGCGCAGCATCGCGTAGTAGGGGGTGAAGTACCACACCGGCTTGATGTGGTCCGGCGTGACCATCGGGTTCGCGGGGATGAAGTTGTCGTACTCGAGGAACAGGTCGCCAAAGGTCGGGGCAAAGAACACGATGAAGGCGGCGATGGTGAGGAAGAAGCCCGCACCGAACAGGTCCTTGACCGTGTAGTAGGGGTGGAAGGGGATGCCGTCCAGCGGCTTGCCGTCCTCGCCCTTCTTTTTCTTGATGTCAACGCCGTCGGGGTTGTTCGAGCCGACCTCGTGCAGGGCGCCCAAGTGCAGCACCACCAGCAGCAGCAGGACCAGCGGCAGGGCGATCACGTGCAGGGCGAAGAAGCGGTTGAGGGTGGCGTCGGAGACCAGGAAGTCACCGCGGATCCACTCGGTCAGGTCGCCGCCGATGACCGGCACCGCGCCAAACAGGTTGATGATCACCTGGGCGCCGTGATAGCTCATCTGCCCCCAGGGCAGCACGTAGCCGAGGAAGGCTTCGGCCATCAGCACCAGGAAGATGGCCACCCCGATCACCCACACCAGCTCACGAGGCTTCTGCGAGCTGCCGTAGACCAGGCCACGGAACATGTGCAGGTACACCACCACGAAGAACAGCGAAGCGCCGGTGGAGTGCATGTAGCGGATCAGCCAGCCCCACTCGACGTCGCGCATGATGTACTCGACCGAGGCGAAGGCCTCGGCCGCGGACGGCTTGTAGTTCATCGTCAGCCAGATGCCGGTGACGATCTGGTTGACCAGCACCAGCATGGCCAGCGAGCCGAAGTAGTACCAGACGTTGAAATTCTTCGGCGCGTAGTACTGGCCGACATGCTTGTTGTAAGCGCCCTTGAGGCCGGGGGCGCGCTCGTCGACCCACTGGGTGACGTTCTCGACGGTGCGGTTGATCAGGTTGGACATCACGCGGCTCCCTTCGGATCCACGCCGATGATCAGCGTGTTGTCGTCGACGAAGTGGTAAGGCGGCACGCGCAGGTTGGTGGGCGCGGGCACGCCCTCGAACACACGACCGGCCATGTCGAAGCGCGAGTTGTGGCAGGGGCAGTAGAAACCGCCCTTCCAGTCGGCATCAAAGGGCTCGGCCTGCACTTCCGGCCGGAACAGCGGCACGCAGCCCAGGTGCGTGCACAAACCGACCAGCACGAGATACTCGGGCTTGATCGAACGGTGCTCGTTCTTGGCGTAGGCGGGCTGTTGATCCACGACGTCCGAGTTGGGGTCGCGCAGGCGGCCGTCGAGGCCGGGCAGCTCCTGCAAATGCTGGGGGGTGCGCCGGATCACGAACACCGGCTGGCCGCGCCACGTCAGCGTAAGACGCTGGCCGGGCTCGAGCTTGGAAATGTTCTCGGTGACCGGAGCACCTGCCAGCTCGGCGCGGGCGCTCGGCTGCCAGGATGCGATGAAGGGCACGGCGGCCGCGATCGCTCCGGCGCCACCCACCACGGCGGTGGTGGCGGTCAGGAAGCGGCGGCGGCCTGGGTTGACGCCTTGGTTAGCCATACGGCTCTCCGCACTTGCGCAAGGGGGATCGGTGACAAGGCCGGCTCGGCTGGCCTTGCAAAGCGGCGTAGTGTAGCGGATGGCTGAACCCAGCGACAACGCGCGCGGGCTGCGCGCGCCATCGACGCAGGGCACAATGCCGCCTGCCCAAGTGCCGGCCCACCCATGCCCCGCCCCGTCCGAGTCCCGTTGTTCCTCCTGCAGAGCGCGATCGCCGGGCTGGCCCTGGCCTTCGTCGTACTGCATTTCGCGCCGGGCCTCGCTGACCGGCTGAGGGGCAATGGCGCTCAGCCCTCCGTTGGGCCGAGCAGCTACGCCTCGGCGGTGAAGCGCGCGTCGCCAGCGGTGGTCAGCCTGTACGCAAACCGTATCGTCACCGAGCGTGTGTTGCTGCCGCCCGACCCGATCACCCAGCGTTTTTCCGGCCTCACGGTAGGGCCCACGGTGAGGCGCCGTGAGCCGATCCTTGGCTCCGGGGTGATCGTCAGCCAGGACGGTTACGTGTTGACCAACCATCACGTCATCACCGGTGCCGACCAGATCCGGATCGCCCTCTGGGACGGGCGCGTCACCGACGCCCGGGTGGTCGGCAGCGACGCCGAAACCGATCTCGCCGTACTCAAGGTCGAGGGCAGCGGCCTGCCGGCCCTGAGCCTCGATCCTGCCATCCCGCTGGAGGTCGGTGACGTGGTGTTGGCGATCGGCAATGCGCTCGGGCTGAGTCAGACCGTGACTCTGGGCATCGTCTCGGGGCTGGGGCGCACTCCGCTCAACCAAGCGATCGAAGAGGAGTTCATCCAGACCGACGCCGCGATCAACGAAGGCAACAGCGGCGGCGCCCTGGTCAATTCACAGGGCCAGCTGGTCGGGATCAACACCTTCGTGCTCGGACGCCGCAACGGCGCGGAGGGCATCGGTTTCGCCATCCCCATGCGTGTGGCCGCCGACGTGTTCAGTCAGATCCGCGACAGCGGGGTTGTCACCCGCGGTTGGATGGGCGCCGAGTACGGCGATGCCCCCGTGCTGCCGGGCAGCGTGGACGCGTTCGTCCCGCGCGGCGTGGCGCTGACCGAGGTCTATGTGGGAGGCCCTGCTCACATCGCCGGACTGAGGCCAGGCGATGTGCTGTTGAGCTTCGACGGCGAAACCATCACGGACCAGGCCGCCCTGCGTGGACGCGAAGCTGGCAAAGCCCCCGGCAGCAAGGTGGAGGTGGCCGGGCTGCGTGCCGGCGTGCCCTTCGTCGCCACGCTTGATCTGATCCAGCGCCCGAGTGCTTCGCGCTGATCAACCCTGTCCCTCGCTGCGCGCGATCGCAGCGAGTTCGGTGCGATACCTCGACAGCAGGATGCCGACACGTTCGACGAAGACTTGGGTCTCTTCGTAGGGCGGTACGCCGTCGAAACGGTCCACCGCGCCCTCGCCCGCGTTGTAGCCGGCCGCTGCGAGGCGGAAGTCGCCATCGAATCGCTTGAGCAGCCAGGCCAGATAGGCGGTGCCGCCGTGGATGTTGTCGCGGGCCGAGAACGGGTCGGCAACCCCGAAGCGCGCGGCAGTGTCGGGCATCAGCTGCATCAGACCCTGCGCCCCCTTGTTCGACAGGGCGTTGAGCTTGAACGCCGACTCGGCGTGGATCACGGCGCGCACGAAGGCCTCCTCGACCCCATGCAGGGCCGCCGCCGAGCGTACCTCCTCGGCATAGGCGGTGAGATTCAGGCCAACCGCATTGAAGTCGACGCTGCTGCTGACCGAGCAGGCGTAGCAGGTTTCCATGTAGCTGAAGAGCACCTCCACGCGCTGGCCGGCGGGCCGGCGGTTGGTGTAGTGGACGACGCCGTCGCGCTCGTAGCGGTACACCGACCCGCGCGAAACCCGGGCGCCGCTGGCCTGCGCGTCGCGCGGCGCGGCGATCTCGGCGCCGTCGCTGCGGGTGCGGAACTCCACCCTGCGCTCCGGCGCCGCCGTAGGCACGCCGACCGCCGCTGCTGGCGGCACGGCATCCGGGGTAGTTGGAGTCACGGCCGCAGGGGCGCTGGGCCGGGCGACAGGCGCGCCCCCCACCTGCCCCGAGTTCAGGGTGCTGGGCACGTGCAGGCGCTTGCAGTCGCGATAGCCCGCCGCATCCGAGGTGAAGACGGTCTCGCCCTGCTCGCCGGTGCAGCGGAACAGAGTGGAGGCATGGGCCGGAGCGGTGGCCGCGAGCACCAGCAGCATGAGCCCCCGCAGCGGGCCCCGGCCATGCGCCTCGACGGTGCGAGCGGACGTGGGGCGCGCGGGAAGAAATGGAGTGGCTGGAGTCGGGGGCATGTCACCAGTGTCGGCCACGCGGGCAAGGCTGCCAAGTCGAATCCGCTGGCGGCACTCCGACTGCGGGCGGCGCGGCGGGTTCCATTATTTTAGATTTTACTAATATAATAGCCGCCGTTCCCGCCGGCGGATCTTCCCCATGCTGCTCGCCCTGTTCGGCGCTCTCCTGATCGGTCTAGCACTCGGCCTGCTCGGGTCCGGCGGTTCGATACTCACCGTGCCGATTCTGGTCTATCTGGTAGGCCAACCCGAGAAGCTTGCGATCGCCGGCTCGCTGGCGATCGTCGGCGGCATCGCCCTGGCAGGGGCCCTACCCTGGACGCTGAAGCGCCAGGTCGACCTGCGCAGCCTGCTCTGGTTCGGCCTGCCCGGCATGGCCGGCACTTGGGCGGGCGCCTGGGCTTCTCAATGGTTTTCCGGTGCCGCGCAGCTTGCCCTGTTCGCAGTGGTGATGCTGCTGGCTGCAGTGATGATGTTCCGCAGCCCTGCGTCCGCGTCGACCGACGCGCGTGCGCCTCGCGGTCGGCTGGCCATCGTTGGTGACGGCCTCGCGGTGGGCGCGATCACCGGCCTGGTCGGCGTCGGCGGCGGTTTCCTGATCGTTCCGGCCCTGGTGCTGCTCGGGCGCCTGTCGATGCAGAAGGCGATCGGCACCAGCCTGTGGATCATCGCGATGAAGTCCTTCACCGGCTTCCTCGGCTACCTGCCGGTGCTCGAGAAGCAGGGCCTGCAGCTCGACTGGCAGCTCATCGGCGTGTTCATCGCGATTGGCGCCGCCGGCACCCTGCTCGGAATGCAGCTGGCCAGCCGCCTGCCTCAGCAGACCCTGAAACGCGCCTTCGCCGCCTTCCTGGTGCTGATGGGCGTCTACATCATCCTCCGCACGGCACCGCAGCTGTTCTGATCCGCACCTCCCGGAGCGCCCATGAATCCCCACGTCCAGCCCTTTTTCGACGACGACAGCTGCACCTGGACCTACCTGGTCAGCGATCCGGCCAGCGGCGCCGCCGCCGTGATCGACCCGGTGCTCGACTTCGATCCGAAATCGGGCAATACCGCGACCCGTTCAGCGCAGAAAGTGCTGGATGCCCTGCGCGAGCGCGGGCTGCGCCTCGAATGGATACTCGAAACGCATGCGCATGCCGACCATCTCTCGGCCGGCCACTGGCTGCGCGCGCAGTGTCCCGGCGCGCGCCTGGCGATCGGCGAGGGCATCCGCCAGGTGCAGGCCACCTTCCGCAAGATCTTCAACCTGGGCGAGCACTTCCCGGTCGACGGCTCGCAGTTCGACCATCTTTTCGCTGACGGCGAGCGCTTCGCGATCGGCGGTCTGACGGTGGAGGTGCTCGCCACCCCAGGCCACACCAATGACAGCGTCAGCTACCGCATTGGCGATGCCGTGTTCGTCGGCGACACCCTGTTCATGCCCGACGGCGGCAGCGCCCGCTGTGACTTCCCCGGCGGCAGTGCCGCCAGGCTCTATCAGTCGGTCCAGCGTCTGTTCGTCCTGCCGGACGACACCCGGCTGTTCGTCTGCCACGACTACTCGCCCGGCGGCCGCCCCGCCGCCTGCGAGACCACCGTCGGTGAACAGCGCGCTGCCAACATCCATGTCGGCGCGGGCCGCAGCGAGGCCGAGTTTGTCGCCATGCGCGAAGCCCGCGACGCCACCCTGCCCATGCCGCGCCTCATCCTGCCATCGGTGCAGATCAACATCCGCGCCGGCCAGCTGCCGGAACCGGAGGACAACGGCGTGCGCTACCTCAAGTTGCCGCTGGACCAGTTTCCGGGGGTGCCGGTTTGAAGCCGGGACTCGGGATTCGGGATTCGGGATTGGGGATTCGGAATCGGCGTGCAGGGCGATGGGCGTCATGGCAGTGCCCTCCGGCCACTGGGACACACCGACGCGAGGCAGGCACTCTCTTGGCGTAGTTCAGCCGGCCGCTGAGCACCGACACGCGCAGGGCAGGCCGACGACGAGGCGGCGGTGCTGGTCGGGTGCTTGCCAGCGCAGGCCCGCGACCTGAGCAGGCTGCGCTTCCGAAGTCGCGCCACACGGCCAGCGCGCGGCGCTAAGCCCGAGGCGCCTCACGGCGTCGGCACCGGCCGGTCATGGACCTGCGCCCAGAAGGCCGTGCTGATCCGCCCGATCGCCGGGCTTTCGGCGTTCAGCAACAGAGCAAGGCCGATCTGGTGGGTGGGTGACCAGGCGATCTCGGCCACGTAACCCTTGACCCAGCCGCTGTGGTAGTTCAGCGGCGACTCGCCGATGCGGTAGACGCGCCAGCCAAGCGCGTAATGCGCCTCGTCGAGCAGCTGACCCCATAACCGGCGCTTGAGCTCGCGCGGCGTGCGCACCCGCGGTGTGGTCACGGTCGCGACCACCGCGGGTGACAGCGCGTCCGGCTGGCCGCCCATCTGCGCCAGCAGCCACTGCCCGAGATCGCGGGCACTGGCGTTGATGCCGGCCGCCGGGGCGAGCTGGTAGTAGCCGGGCTTGAGTTCCGCTTCCACCCAGCGCCCGGCCTCCCGCCGGTGCGGACGCGCGTGGTTCGATTCGGCAGTCAAGGCATCGAGGCCAAAGCTGGCGCCCTGCATACCCAGCGGTCGGAACAGGCGCCGCTCGACCAGTTCGGCGTAGCCCGCCCCGCCGGCGCGAGCCAGGATGGGCTCGACCTGGGCGAAGGCGATGTTCTGGTAGCTGTAGCAGCTGCGCGGCGCACAGATCGCATCCAGCTCGCGAAAGCGCGGCAGGATGCGCTCCAGCGCCAGCCCGTCGTCGATCAGGTTGTCGTAGGCGTTGGGCACCAACCCGGTCGACTGACCCAGCAGATCCTCCACGCGCAGGCGCTGGCTCAGCTCGGCGCGCTTGAAACGCAGCTGCGGCAGCTGCTGCGCCAGCGAGTCCGAAAGATCGAGCCGGCCCTCCTGCGCCAGCTGCACCGCCAGCGGCCCGGCGAAGGTCTTGGACACCGAAGCCAGGCGGAACACCGTGTCGGCATCGACCGGATCGGAACCGCCGACCGCGCGCAGGCCGTGACCCTGCACGCGCAGCACGCGCCCCTGCGCGATCACCGCGTAGGCGCCGCCGGGAATGCCCTGTTCGGCGAGGGTGTCGCGGAAGTGCCGGTCGAAGGCGTCCAGGTCAGGCAGGGCCGCCGCGGCGACCTGCGCGCCCAGAAGGGCGAGGACCAGCACAAGAAGACGATGCAGCGGCTGGACCATGGCTTCGGCTCGGAACGATCGGGGAACGCGAGCCTAGAACATGCGCATGGGCGCCGGCTGAACCGCAGCGCATGCATGGAGTGCGACGGGTTCGCCCCGCGGGCGGCTCAAGGCCCGAGAGATCCGTCCACGCGCCGCGTTCAATCGCTGTCCCCGCGCGGTATCGGCGAGGGAGCGGGACCTTCGGGCGGTGCGATTCCCTTCTGCCGTCAACCCACCGATGCACGCCCCGCCCTCATCCAGCCCTCGGACGAAGCGCGCTCAAGGCCAAGCCAAGCCCATAGGGTGGTCCCTGGCCCACAGTAAGCGCCGCACCGGCGGTGCCCAGCGTTCTTGGATACATGCGCGAATCTGCCGAAAACGAGGGCTCGACGAACCGGAGCCAGCGCTCACGTCATGGTGGGCCAGGGCCTGAGGTCTCCCCACTTTTCAGAGCTCCGCCAGCGCTCGATGACGGTCCATCAGTGCGGACAGTGCGGCATCAAGTCCGTCTCGGATGTCCCGCGGCAAGCGGTTGATGCGCAACCACTCCATCCCCCTGCGCCACGCCGAATAGCGGTGCAGATGCGACCTCTGTCGGGCCAGCGGATCGGCGCTGCGGGTGTTCCGTGCGGCGATGGCCATCAGCCAGGCGGCAAAGCTGGCCAAGCGGTTCAGCAGCAGCAACACGCCCGCGCGCTTCGCCTTGCGGGTCAGGCTGTCGGTGAAACCCACGCCGTAGCGGTGGCTCTTGAGGTCACGGAAGGCCTCTTCGATCTGCATGCGCGTCCGATAGGCTGCGACGACGCGTTCGGCGCAATGGGTGTCGGCGTCGAGCGAGGTCACCAGCAGCCAAGGCTCGCGTGCGGCCCGGCGCGCCTTCTTCGAGGTGTGGCCCTGTTCGGGCCGGCCTGCGCGCGTGTATTTGTCGCGCCCCGTGCGTCGGCCGCGATAGCGGACCAGACGGCAGATCCAGGGCTTACCTTTGACGATGCGCTGTCGTCCAAGGTCCTCAGGCTGGGGCCGCGCCGAGGCATGCAGCGTCTGGCAGGGCTGCCACTCATCGACCGTGAGTGGGCTGACATGCGTGTTGTTGCGCAGTCGCCCGAGGTAGTCCCAGCCCTGGGCCTGCACGGCGCGGAACCAGTCGCTGCGAAACCCGGCATCGGTGATGAGGATCGGACGACACCCAGGGGGCAGCACCTCGACCAGTTCCTTCAGGAACGCCTGCTGCGCCTCGGGCTGGTTCATGCGCTCGATGGCGAACACCTGCTCGTAGACCGGCATGGCGCGTCCGCCCATGGCCACCGAGGCACGGAGCAGGGCCCAGCGTCCATCCCGCTTCAGCGTGGACCAGTCCACCTGCAGCATCGGGCGCGGCAGGCCCTGCAGGAGCCTTGCCGTCATGGCGCGCTGCAGATCCGCAGACTCGGCGTGCAGATGCGAGTTGCTGAGCAGGCGGTCCAGCGCCTTGAGCGGTGCATGCATGCGCTCAGCGCCCGGCCACTGCCGAGCCAACTCCGTCAGGCTCAGCCAACGTCCGGCCACCAGGGCCTCAACCGCATCGAGCAGGCGACGGCAGCGGGTCGAATGGAGTGCGTCGAGCGCTTCCCCAATACAGCAGCGTAAGATCGCTGAAGCGTGCATGGCGTGGTCCTCAGGCTTCGATACCCCGAGGAAAAAACCGCGTCATGCACGCGCCGTTTTGGCCGAACGATAGCCGCAATCGCGGCGATAGGCCCGGAATTTTGTGGGGAGACCTCAGGCCAGGGCCCACCCTATGCAGCGGGGACGGCGGCCTCGCCTCCCGATTCCCGATTCCCGATTCCCGATTCCCGATTCCCGATTCCCGATTCCCGATTCCCGCCTCCCGATTCCCAGCCCTCAGAACGCGCGTCGCGCCTCCAGCACGAGCTCGACGTTCTCCAGCCGCGGATCACTGTCGAGCGGCACCGCGACATCGATATGGATCAGTCGGGCAAAGGCGCTGCGGGTGTTGGACAGGCGCAGGCCCATGCCGACATTGGCAAGGCGCCCCGGGTTCGGTCGATCGAGCGGATCGCGGCCCCAGACCCGGCCGACATCGGCGAACACCGCACCGCCGACGCGGAACAGGCGCCAGGGGTACCAGTCGGTGAAGTAGCGCTGCTCGACGCTGAGGCGCGCATAGCTCTCGCCGCCGGCCCAGCGCAGCGGATAGCCGCGCAAGCCGGTGTCGCCGCCGAGGTAGATGCGGTTGTCGAGGTCAAGATCATGACCATACTGGCCATCGAGCTCGGCAAAGAAGAGCCGCCGCGGCCCGGTCTCGCGGTAGTAGCGCAGGTTGCCGGAGACACTGAAGTTGCGGGTGTTGCCCTCCTCCTGGCGCAGACCGAAGCGGTTGGAGAATCGCAGCAGGTCGCCACGCGGAAAGCGCCAGCCGCGGCTGCCCTCGCCTTCCAGCCACCAGGCGTCGCGATCGCCCCCCAGCGAGCGGTCGGCCCGCCCCAGCCGCACGCTCAACCGGGTGCCGAGCAGGGCGTCCTCGGTGATGTCGATCTGGTCGTAGTTGCGCAGCACTTCCCACTCGTCGCGGATGTATTCGAGCCCGACCCAGGGCCCCGCCAGATGGCGATCCTCGGGCACCGGCCCCAGCAGCGCGGGATCCCGTGCCGGCAGGAAGTCCCGCTGCTGGTCGCGCAGGCCGAGGCTCCAGCGAAGAACGCGCCCCTCGCGCAAGCCGGCCGAACGGCCCCACCAGACATCCACATCCCGGTTGCGCTGGCGATACTCGGAGACCTCCTCGCCGAGTTCGTAGAAGCTCTCGACCTGGGTCAAGTGGTCAATGCGCAGGCTCCAGGCCTCGCGCACGTCGAGCGCGTAGAAGGGCTGCTGGACGCCCACCAGAAAGCCGCGGCCATCGCTGTTGTTCTCGTAGGCGAGATCGATGCCGCGCCAGCGGCCGAGCTCGTGGTCGTTGCGATAACGCAGGGCGGTGCTGCTGCGATCGGCATCGCCACGCCTCGACAGTCGCAGCAGGGCGCCGCGGCCGGCGAGATTGCTCTCCTCCAGGTCGATGCCGAAGCTCGATTCGCCGCCGCGGCGGCTGCCGGCGATGCCGGGGTTCAAGGACCAGACATCGCGAGTCTCGACCTCGACCGCGACCTTGCCATCCACGCAGGCCACCGGCCGCAGGTCGGCCTCGCGCAGATATTCGGTGGAGCGCAGCAGTCGAGCAGACTCCTGCAGCAGCCGGTGCCGGTAGGGCTGGCCCTCTTCGATCAGCAGCGGCCGCCGCAAGGTGGACTCGCGCGACAGCCGATGCAGACGGTTGGCCGCGCGGAACAGGGCCTTGTCCTCTTCCGGCAGCTCGGTGTCAAACACGTTGCGACGCAGGAAACGCAGTTCGCCGATCACGGCCCCAGAGGCTTCCAGCGCGACGGGATCGAGGCTGCCGTCGGGCGGACACTCGGCTGCCTTCGCCGACAGCAGCGGCAGGCAGGCAAACAGCAGCGAAACGAGAAGGCGCGGCGGGGCCATCAGCGGGCGCATCCGTGGTCAGGGGCGAGACGGGTGTCGTCGTGCCCCAATCCTGACAGATTCGGCCCGGCTCGCACCGCGAGCCTGCATCGGGCAACACGGATCGAGCACCTGTGCGCGGGATCCGCGGGCGCGCTCGCCAAGGCGCGTGGCAACGCTGACTGCTTCAGCGTTGCGCTAGGCGACCGGCAGTCCCGGCCCATGCAGGAGCGCGCCGGTGACATCGACCACGCTGACGTCCACTTCGACGCCAGAGCGTACGCTTTCGGTGACCACGCAGAACTGCTCGAACTGCTGGAGGATGCGCTCCAGCTGCTGGTAGCTGCCGGCCATCTCGGGCAGTTCGATCTGCGCGTCAACCTTTGCGACACGCATGCGGCCGGCCTCGTTGCGGCCCAGGGTGGCGATCGCCTTCACCTTGAGCGCACCGGGATCGTTCTTGTACTTGCGCAGCGCGAACAGCAGGCTCGCGCCCATGCAGTTGGCGACCGCGGCGACCAGCATGCGCGAAGGGTTCGGGCCGGAACCGCCGCCGAGCGGCTCCGGCTCATCGGTCATCAGGTCGGGAATTGCGGTGCCCTCGAAGCGCACGCGGAAGACGTAGTCCTGCTCCTGCTCGATGGTGATGCTGAAGCTCTGGGTCTCGCTCATGTCATTGCCCCTGGGCGTACTGCATGAAGGCGCTGCGCGCGAACTGGACGATGCCGGCAGCATTCAGCGCGCCCGACTGGCGCGCGACCTCGTTACCGTGGTGGAACAGCACCAGGGTGGGAATGCTGCGGATGCCGAAGTGCTGGCCCAGCGCCGGCTGCGCCTCGGTGTCGACCTTGGCCAGATGGAACTGCGGCTCCAGCTGCTGCGCGGCCTGGGCGAAAGCCGGCGCCATCAGCCGGCAGGGCCCGCACCAGGGCGCCCAGAAGTCGACCAGCACCGGCAGCTGGGCGCGACCGGCATGGGCTTCGAAGCTCTCCCCCGTCAGGTCGAAGGGCCGACCGGTGAAGATCGCGCCGCCGCAGCGGCCGCAGTTCGGGCCGTCGTACAGCCGCGCCTGCGGCACCCGGTTCAGACCATGGCAGTGCGGGCAGGCGAGGATGATGCTGTCGTCACTCATGCGGCGCGTCCTTCCTGGAACTTCAACAGGCTGTAGTACAGCAAGGGGATCACCACCAGGGTCAACACGGTGGAGACGAGGATGCCGAAGATCAGCGCGATCGCAAGCCCGTTGAAGATCGGATCATCCAGGATGAAGAAGGCCCCGGCCATCGCCGCCAGCGCGGTCAGCGCGATCGGCTGCGCACGCACCGCGCAGGCTTCGATCACGGCTTCGTCCAGCGGCCGACCGTGGGCGATCTCATGGTTGATGAAATCGACCAGCAGGATCGAGTTGCGCACGATGATGCCGGCCAGGGCGATCATGCCGATCATGCTGGTGGCGGTGAACTGCGCGCCCAGCAGGGCATGGCCGGGCATCACGCCGATCACGGTCAAGGGGATCGGCGCCATGATCACCAGCGGCACCGCATAGCTGCGGAACTGGGCCACCACCAGCAGGTAGATCAAGAGCATGCCGGCGGCATAGGCGATGCCCATGTCGCGGAAGGTCTCGAAGGTGATCTGCCATTCGCCGTCCCACTTCAGGCTGAAGCCTGCGGTGCTCTCGGGTGCGCTGAAGAAGCGCTGCTCGATCGGCCACGGCAGGTCAGCCGCTTCGTTCAAGCTCGATACCACCGAGAACATGCCGTACAGCGGGCTGTCGAGCGCGCCTGCCTCGTCGGCCATCACATAGACCACGGGCAGCAGGTCCTTGTGGTAGATCGCCGACTCCCAGGCCGTGCGTTCGACGCGCACCACCTCGGACAGCGGCAGCAGGCGGCCATCGGCGCTGCGGAGGCGCAGCGCCAGCAGCGCTTCCATCCGCGCCTGCTCGCCGGCCGGCAGGCGCAGGCGCACCGGCACGGGGTACTTGGAGGCACCGTCGCGCAGGAAGGTGGCATCGACGCCGCTCACGCCTGCACTCAAGGCCTGCGCGATCTGCGCCTGGCTGATGCCCAGCCGTGCGGCGCGCTCGCGGTCCACCACCAGCACCTCGCGCGAGGCCTCGGCCTCGACCGTCGTGTCGATGTCGACGAGGCCTTCGGTGCCGCGGAACACCTCTGCCACCTGCATCGCGATCGCACGTGCGCCGGTCGCATCAGGCCCGTAGATCTCGGCGACCAGGGGCGCCATCACCGGCGGACCCGGCGGGACTTCGACCACCTTCAGCGCCGCGCCATAGCGCTGGGCGATCTGCTGCAGGGCAGGCCGCACCGCGCGGGCGATGTCGTGGCTCTTGCGGCTGCGCTCGGACTTGTCGACCAGATTGACCTGCAGGTCGCCTACATGGGCGCCCTCGCGCAGGTAGTACTGGCGCACAAGACCGTTGAAGTTGACCGGCGCCGAGGTGCCGGCATAGCCCTGCATGTCGGCCACTTCCGGCACCTGGGCCAGGGTCAGCGCCAATTCCTGCAGCAGAGCGCTGGTGCGCTCCACCGTGCTGCCCTCGGGCAGGTCGACCACCACCTGGAACTCCGACTTGTTGTCGAAGGGCAGCATCTTCAGCACCACCAGCTGCACCACGGCGAGGCCGGCCGACAGCACCACCGCGCCAACGATGCCGGCGAACAGCAGCAGGCGCCGGCGCGCGCCGCGCTCGCGATGCAGGAAGGGCCGCAACAGGCGCTCGAACAGGCCATGCAGTCGCGCGGCGATGCCGCTGCCATGGGCCGCATGCCCATCGCCATGACCGGCGTCTGCAAGGTGCCGCGACAGCAGCTTCAGCGACAGCCAGGGTGTGACGATCAGCGCCACGGCCAGCGACAGCAGCATGCCGACCGAGGCGTTGATCGGAATCGGCCGCATGTACGGACCCATGAGCCCGCTGACGAAGGCCATCGGCAGCAGCGCCGCGATCACCGTGAAGGTGGCCAGAATCGTCGGGCTGCCGACCTCATCCACCGCCGGCGGGATCGCCTCCAGCAGCGACTTGCCCCCGCGCGCCATGTGGCGGTGGATGTTCTCGACCACCACGATGGCGTCGTCGACCAGGATGCCGATCGAGAAGATCAGCGCGAACAGCGAGACCCGGTTGATGGTGAAGCCCATCGCCCAGCTGGCGAACAGGGTCAGCGCGAGCGTGATGATCACTGCGGTGCCGACCACCACCGCCTCGCGCCAGCCCAGCGCAAACAGCACCAGCAGCACCACGGCCATCGTCGCGAAGATCAGCTTGTGAATCAGCTGGATCGCCTTGTCATTGGCGGTCTTGCCGTAGTCGCGGGTGATGTCGACCTGCACGCCTTCCGGAATCAGGCTGCCGCGCAGCTCGCCGATGCGGCGGCTGATCGCGGTGGTGATGTCGGAGGCATTGGCGCCGGGCTTCTTGGCGATGGCGATCGTCACCGCGGGGTGCATGGCCGCGACTTGGCCCTGCTCGGGCCTGGCGTGCCAGACGTAGCTCACCGGCAGGTCGGCGCCGCGACGGATCTCGGCGACGTCCGACAGGTACAGCGGCCGACCTTCGCGCAGGCCGATGACCAGCTCGGCGACCTGCTGCGCATCGGCGAGATAGGTGCCGGCGGTGACCGGGATCTGCCGGCCGTCCTCGACGCGCTCGCCGGCCTGCATCACCACATTGCTGGCCTGCAGGGCGCCGGCCAGGTCGTTCATGTCGATGCCGTAGCTGGCCAGACGCTGGGCATCCAGTTCGACCACCACGGCGCGCTCAGGGGCGCCGATGGTGTAGACATCGCGGGTGCCCGGCACGCGCTTCAGTTCCGTCTCCAGCGTGTGCGCGACTTCGGCGACCTCGACGCCGCCGCGCGCGGGGTCGTCGGTCCACACGGTCAGGCTCATCACCGGGACATCGTCGATGCCCATCGGACGCACCAGCGGCTGGCCGACGCCGAGATTCGGCGGCGCCCAGTCGGCGTTCGAATAGACCTGGTTGTACAGGCGCAGGATGGCGTCGGCGCGCGGCACGCCGACCGTGTACTCGACCGTGATCACCGCCATGCCGGGCCGGCTGATCGAGTAGACGTGCTTGACGCCCTCGATCTCGGACAGCACCTGCTCCAGCGGATAGCTGACCAGGTTCTCAACGTCCTCGGCCGGCGCGCCTGGAAAGGGCACGAACACATTGGCCATGGTCACGTCGATCTGCGGCTCTTCCTCGCGCGGGGTGATCAACACGGCGATCAGGCCGAGCAGCAGGCCGGCGATCGCCAGGATCGGCGTCAGCGGATTGTTCTGGAAGGCCGCGGCGAGGCGTCCGGAGATGCCCATGCGCGGGAGCGACTGCGTGTCAGCCATCGCTGCGCTCCCGACGCTGCTGCTCCAGCCACAGGCCGGCGGCGACCGGATCGGCGGCCACCTGCTCACCGTCATTCAGGCCCGACAGCACCTCGATGCGCTCGCCGATGCGGTGGCCCAGGCGCAGCTGGCGCAGGGCAAGCCCGGCCTCGCCGACCACGTAGGCCGCAGTCACCTCGCTGCGCTTGACCAGGCTCGACACCGGCAGCAGCAGACGTTCGTCCTCGCCGACCACGAACGCGACCTTGGCGGCCATGCCGGGCGACAGGCCCGTCTCGGCCTCGGGCAGATCGACGCGCACGCTGAAGCTGTGGGTCGCCGGGTCGGCGTAGGGAAACACGGTGACCTTCTCGGCCTCGACGCGGCGACCGTCGTCCAGAAGCAGGAAAGCGCGGCCATTGCCGCGGATGGCCTCGACATCCGACTGCGGCACCCGCACCTGCAGGCGCAGGCGATCAAGCGACAGGCCGGCGATCAGCGGCTGGCCGGGGCGCACGGTTTCGCCGACTTCGACAAAGCGCTCGGTGACGATGCCCGAGTAGGGGGCGCGGACGACCGTGTAGTCCAAGGTTTCGCTGGCCGCCTTCACTGCCGCCTGCGCCGATTCCAACTGGGCCCGGGTGGCGTCGCGGCGCGCGGTGGCCTGGTCCAGCTGGGCCCGCGAAACGAGACGCCGCTCGTAGATCTCTGAGATCCGCTTGAACTCGGCCTCGGCCTCGCTGGCGGCGGCTTGCGCGGCCGCCAGCGCCGCGCGTGCCTGGCGCTGCGCGGACTGCTGTTCGACATCGGTGAAGCGGACCACCACATCGCCCGCCTTGACGTAGTCGTTGACGTCGAAGGGCAGCTCCAGCACGCGCCCGCCGGTCTGCGCCGACAGCGTGGCCGAATGCACGGCTTCGACCACGCCGTCCCAGACCCGTTCTCGCACGGCGCTGTCGGGTGCGACGGCGATCAGTTCGATATCGGGCGTGGCGGGGCTGCGCGGCGCAAGCGGCGCCTCGCTGCCGCAGGCGGACAGCGACAGGGCTGCCGCGAGGGCAAGCGCGATGGGAAGCGGAGTGGGTCGCATGGCGGGTTCCATCAGCGGCGAAGGAGCGAACAGTGCTTCAACGGGTGGCCTGACCGAAGGCGCAGCCGGGCTTGAGGCCCAGCTTGCCCATCACCATCGCGGCAGGGCAGAAGCCGGTGAAGGCGGACTGCAGCAGGTTGAGGCCAACGAATGTCGTCAGCAGCAGCCACCAGGGCGAAACGAAGTGGGTCAGCAGCACGCTGATCAGGATCATGCTGCCGGCGAAGGCGAACATGGCGCGGTCGATGTTCATGGCGTGGACTCCGGGATTCGGGATTGGGGATTCGGGATTCGTTTCGAGCGCGTTCGACCAAGCTCATGGGGGCGCTCCGGGCCCATGTCTTCAACAGCTACTTCAGGCGTTCGATGCCCAGCGCTTTGAGCACGTACTTTTCGTACACGGGCTCGGTGTTGCCGGACTTCATCTTCGACAGGAAGTACTTCTCGAAGGCGATCTTGGCGACGTGCACCCACTTGCCGACCTTGGCCCAGGTGACGTTGCGCGGCGGCATCTGCGGCAGGGCCACGAAGGCCGCACCGGTGTCGCCCATGTCGGCCAGACAGATCGCGTTCCAGGTGGCGACGGCGTCCGGTGCCCTGCCTTCAAGCTCGGCGCGGATGTTCTCGACAATCGCGGTGACCATCGACTCGATCATGAAGCCGGTCTTGGGCGCGCCGGTCGGCACGGGGGTCGTCTCCACCGGCGGAATCGCCACGCAGACGCCGGCCGAGTAGATGTTCGGGTAGGTCGGATTGCGCTGGTGGCGGTCGATCTGCACGAAGCCGCGCGGGTTGCACATGTCCTTGACCGCGCGCACGGCATCGACGCCGGTGAAAGCCGGCAGCACCATCGAGTACTTGAAGGGCAGGGTGTGCTCGCGCGCCTTCTCGCCGGCCTCGTTCATCTCGTGCACCAGCATCTCGCCGGCGCGCACCTCGGCGATCTTCGCGTTGACGATCCACTTGATGTGGCGCTGGCGGAATTCGCTCTCCAGCAGGCCCTTGCTGTCGCCCACGCCACCCAGACCCATGTGACCGACGTAAGGCTCGCTGCTGACATAGGTGATCGGCACGCGGTCGCGGAGCTTCCTCTTGCGCAGGTCGGCGTCGAGGATCATCGCAAACTCGTAGGCGGGACCGAAGCAGCTCGCGCCCTGGGCCGCACCGATCACGATCGGGCCGGGATCCTTGACGAAGTCCTGGTAGGCCTCCCAGGCCGAGAGCGCGTGCGGCGTGGTGCAGATCGACTGCGTGTGGCCGCCATGCGGGCCGAGACCCGGAATCTCGTCGAAAGCCAAGCGCGGGCCTGTGGTGATCACCAGGTAGTCGTAGGCGAGCCGGCGTCCATCGCCCATCACCACGGTGTTTTCGCCGGGAAGGATCTCGGCCGCGCCGCCGCTCTCGAAGCCGATGTGCTTCTTGCCGAGATAGGGCGCAATGTCGATCTGGATGTCCGAAGGCTTGCGCCAGCCCACCGCCACCCAGGGGTTGGAAGGCGTGAAGGAGAAGTTCGGGCTGTCGCCGACCACGGTAATCTCGTGGTCCTTGCCCAGGCCCGCGCGCAGCTCGTAGGCCACGCTGATTCCGCCGATGCCGCCGCCCACCACGATGATCTTTGCCATGCTCCGTCCCTCCCGGCCGGCTTCATGAGAATGGCGCCGCCCCGCCGGAAGGGCCGCTGCCTCGGATTCCTGTCGTTGCGGCCCCAGCATGTGCCGCTGCCCGACCGTTAGACTTGACCGACGCCAATTTAGTGTTTTCTAATATTAGCGTCAACTGATATACGACAGGAGCCGTTCATGTCCAAGTCCCCCGCCGAACTGGTCGCCGAAGCCCGCGCCCGCATCACCGAAGTCAGCGTCGAGGCGCTGGCAGCCGAGGCCCCCGGCAGCTACGTATTGATCGACGTCCGTGAGCCGGGCGAGTTCGCCACCGGCCACATCGCTGGCGCCATCCCCATCCCGCGCGGCGTGCTCGAGTTCCAGGTCGAGGCCAACCCCGCGATCGCCTGCGTCACCGAGCCCGCGCTGGCCGTACGCGAGCAGCCCATCGTTCTCTACTGCCGCACTGGCGGGCGCTCGGCCCTGGCCGCGGAAAGCCTGCAGAAACTCGGCTTCACCCGCGTGCGCTCGCTGGCCGGCGGCATCACCGCCTGGACGGCGGCAGGCAAGCCGGTGACGCAGCACTGAAGAGCCGGGATTTGGGATTCGGGATTCGGGATTCGTGAGAGCCGGGCACCTCCGGCGCGGTGGGCTGAAGGCCGCGCGAAGGCTCGGGCTCCACAGAGGAGCGCAGACGCTCTACTCTCGCGCGCCGGCAGATCCGGTTTCCTGGAGTTGCGAGCCAGACCCTCTGGCGCGAAGCGAGCGGAAGCCTCACTCGCGAATCCCCAATCCCCAATCCCCAATCCCCGCTCTCAAGCCATGACTCCACTCGCCCCCACCGATGCCGAAGAGATGCGCAGCCACGCCACCGATGCGGCGCAACTGCTCAAGGCCATGGCCAATGAGAAACGGCTGATGATCCTGTGCATGCTGGCCGGCGGCGAACAGGCGGTGTCGGACATCAACGCTGGGATGGAACTCTCGCAGTCGGCGCTCTCGCAGCACCTCGCCGTGCTGCGCGAGGAGGGGCTGGTGCAGACGCGGCGTTCGGCGCAGACGATCTACTACTCGCTGTCGCCAGGCCCGGTGCAGGACATCATCGCCGTGCTGCACCGGATCTACTGCGTAGCGCCCTGAACAGCGCTGCCGGCGGGCACCGCTCAGCGGCCGCCGAACGTCTTGAGTCCGCGCGGGCGACGCCACCACAGGAAGATCGCGAGCGGCAGCAGGACCAAGGGCGCGCCGTGCAGGCTGCCGATCCAGCCCGCCTGCGATTGCAGCAGACGCTCGACGGCCAGCGGCCCGCCCTCGACCACGCGCGGCAGGTCTTCGATGTTGCCCTCGGCGAACGCCACCAGACTGTCCTGCAGGCCCAGGGGCCGGCCGAGGTTTTCGCCAATCAGCAGCCAGGTGTAGGCCAGCGGCGCCTGCATCGGCAGAGGCTGGCGCACGATCGGGCCCAGCGTGGGCGAAAGGCCGACGCCGCCCCAGAACGCGGCGTTCAGCGCCAGCGTGAGCGCAAACAGCAGGCTGGCAAGGGCATGGGCACGGATGCGCATGGTGCGGCCTTGAAGTCAGGGCAAGGGGCGCCGAGTATGACGCCAGCGCCATGCCACATGACAACTGTCATGGTGCAGCGCTGACAGCCGCCACTGCAGCACTGCGGGCGTAACCCGGAAGCTTCCTCCCATGCCGATTCGCGCAGGGAGGAGCCCATGACTACGCCAGACCCGATCGCCCGACTCCGCGGCGCATACAAGCGCTACGGCGCCATCACCGCCCTCGACGGCATCGATCTGCAGCTGCGCCGCGGCGAGTTGCTCGCCCTGCTGGGCAGCAATGGCGCCGGCAAGAGCACCGCGCTCGGCCTGCTCACCGGCCGCCTCGCCGCCGATGCGGGCGAGGTCAGCCTGTTCGGTGCCGATCCTCGCGAAGCCTCGGCGCGTCGCCGCATCGGCGTGATGCTGCAGGAAGCGCGCCTGCCCGAAACCCTGCGTGTGCGCGAGCTGGTGCATCTGTTCGCCAGCTACTACCCGGCGCCGCGCGCGATCGACGAAACGCTCGCGCTGGCCGGCCTGAGCGAGCTGGCCGCGCGCCGCTATGCCGCGCTGTCCGGCGGCCAGCAGCGGCGCGTGCAGTTCGCGCTCGCCATCTGTGGTGCGCCCGAACTGGTGTTCGTGGACGAGCCCACCACCGGGCTGGATGTCGAAGCCCGACGCGGCTTCTGGCAGGTGATCCAGGCCCTGCGTGAGGCCGGCACCTCGATCGTGCTGACCACCCACTACCTCGAAGAAGCCGACGCCCTGGCCGAGCGCGTGGTGCTGATCGAACGCGGCCGCGTGCTGGCCGAGGACACACCCTCGGGCCTCAAGGCCCGCGCCCAGGGCGCGCGCCTCCGCTGCGTGACCCGGCTGTCGGCCACCGAGCTCGCGGCGCTGCCGGAGGTGCAATCGGTGGAATCCGAGGGCAGCCGCGTGTCGCTCCGCTGCAGCGACAGCGATGCCCTGCTGCGTCGCCTGCTGCACCTCGATCCCGCGCTGCATGGCATCGAGATTCGTCCGCTGAACCTCGAAGACGCCTTCCTCGCCTTGACCGGAGACGCCGCATGAACGCCCTGACCCTGCCTTCGACCCTGCCGATGACGGCGGCGCAAAGCCTGCGCATGTACGCGCTGGAAGCCTGGTACGAGCTGCTGCGCATGGCGCGCACGCCCGCCTTCGTCATTCCCACCCTGGCCTTTCCGGTGGCCTTCTACCTGACGTTCGCCGTGCTGATTCCGGGCCAGTGGGGCAGCTTCCAGAAGGCCACCTATCTGTTTGCCACCTACGGCGTGTTCGGGGTGATCGGCCCGGCCCTGTTCGGCTTCGGCGTCGGCATGGCGATGGAACGCGAGAACGGGCTGCTCGAGCTGAAGCGCGTCTCGCCGATGCCGATCGCCGCCTACTTCGCCGCCAAGATCGCGATGAGCCTGATCGCTGCGCTCTGCGTGGTGCTGCTGCTGAGCGCCGCGGCGATGGGCCTTGGCGAGGTGCGCATGGCCTTCGGCGAGTGGACCCTGCTGCTGTGCGCCTTGATGCTGGGCGCCCTGCCCTTCTGCGCGCTGGGACTGCTGATCGGCAGCCTGGTCAAGGGCCAGGCGGCGGTCGGCGTGGTCAATCTCATCTACCTGCCGATGTCGGTGCTGTCGGGCCTGTGGATGCCGCTGTTCGCCTTTCCCGAGATCATCCAGAAGCTGGCGGTGGTCTGGCCGGCCTGGCATCTGGCCCAGCTGGCGCTGGGCATCAGCGGCCAGATCGAGGGCGTCAACGTGCTGCTGCACAGCGCGGTGCTGATCGGCTTCACCGTGTTCTTCCTGGCGCTGGCTGCGCTGCGGCTCAAGGGGCGCTGAGTCCATGGCGCGCCTCTCCACTCCCGCCCTGATCGCCGCGCTGAGCGGTGTCGCCTTGATCGCCCTGATCGCGCTGAGCGAAGGACCCAAGTCTCCTGCGAAACCACCCGCGCACGATGCCGGCCCCGAGGCCTTCCTGATCCGCGGCGCGCGGGTGTTCGACGGCGACAGGCTCTGGCCGCGCGCCGATGTCTCCGTGCGCAATGGACGCATCGAAGCGATCGCCGAGTCGCTGCCCGCAGATGGGCTGACCGTGGTCGAAGCCGATGGCCAGACCTTGCTGCCCGGGTTCATCGACGCCCATGTCCACGCCTACGGCGAGGCCCGCCGGGAGGCCCTGCGCTTCGGCACCACCACCGTGCTCGACATGTTCGGTGATCCGGCGCTGCTGCAGAGCGCGCGTGCCGAGCGCGAGTCCCTGGGCACCAGCGACCGCGCCGACCTCTGGGGCGCAGGGATGCTGGCCACCGCGCAGGGCGGGCACGGCACCCAGTTCGGCGTTGCCGTGGCCACCGTGGATGCGCCAGAAGCGGCGCAGGCCTGGGTCGCCGCGCGCCGCGCTGAGGGCTCGGACTTCATCAAGCTCGTCCGCGAGGATCTGTCGGCCTATCGCGAGAAGGAACGCATGCCGACACTGGATGCCGCGCGCTCGCAGGCGGTGATCACCGCGGCCAAGGCGCAGGGCCTGCGCGCACTGGCGCATGTGTCCACCGTGGCCAACGCGATCGAAGTGCTGGAACAGGGCGCCGATGGTCTCGTGCATGTGCCGCAGGATGCCGGCGATGACCGCGCACTTGTCGAGGCTGCGCGCGTGCGCAGCGCTTTCGTCACCCCGACGCTGTCGGTCATTGCGGCGTTCTCGGGTGTGGACAGTGACCTCGCCGACCATCCTCGCCTCGCCGAGCGGCTGTCGGCCGGCCAGCGCGAGCAGCTGCGGGGGCGCCCCAGCTTCGGGCCGCTTGCAGCACAGCTCATCGAGCGTGCGAAAGCCCGCGTCGCCGCCCTTCACGCGGCCGGCGTGCCGGTGCTGGCCGGCACCGATGCGCCGAATCCGGGCACCGCGTTCGGCATCTCGATGCACGGCGAACTGGCCCTGCTGGTCGAAGCCGGCCTGAGCCCGCTCGAGGCCCTGCGCGCGGCGACCTCGGTGCCGGCGCAGCAGTTCGGCCTCACCGACCGCGGTCGCATCGGGCCCGGCCTGCGCGCCGACCTGGTGCTGGTCGAGGGTGATCCAAGCGCGGACATCCGCGCCACCCGCGAACTCGTCAGCGTGTGGAAGAACGGCCGACGCGTCGACCCACGCCCGCCTGCCGAATCCGAGGCCAAGCTCGCGCCTGGCCAGCTGGCGGACTTCGACGTGGACGCGCTGCCGCCGAGCTGGATGCCGGCTTCGGACCAGATGCGCGGCGGCCGCTCCACGGCGCGCATCGCGCGCATCGCGGACGGTGCCGCGGACAGCGCCGGCGCGCTGCGCGTCGAAGTCGAGCTCGCCGAACAGGGCACGGATGGACAGCCCGCCTGGGCCGGCGTGTTCTTCAGCCCCGGCAGCGCACCGATGGCGCCGGTCGACGCGCGCGCGGTGACGCGCCTCCACCTCCAGGTGCGCAGCGCCACGCCTCTGCAGCTGCTGCTGTTCTCCGGCGAAGGCGCACCGACGGTGGTTCCGCTTGCCGCGGGTACCGAATGGCGGAGCGTGGAGATCGACCTCGAAAATCTCGCCGGCCTCGACCGCTCGCGCCTGCGCGGCATCAGCCTCAGCGCAACCGGCAGCGGCGCGCAGCGCTTCGATGTCGACCAGGTCGAAGTCCGGTAGTCGCGAAGCCACGCCGCCCGTCCATGCCCACCGCATAGGGTGGGCTCTCGACCACCATGAGCCGAATCCCCGCCATCCCGCCGGCCAGATGCAGTGCGCAGCAGCCAGCTTCGTACCTTGCATGGATGCACACAGGGGCGAGCCCCCCATGCCACGGTGGGCCAGGGCCCACCCTATGGACGCTTCGCTTCCCGCTTCCCGCTTCCCGCTTCCCGCTTCCCGCTTCCCGCTTCCCGCTTCTCGCTTCTCGCTTCTGCTTTTGCTCCTGCGGGCAGGAGCCCGCGCTCTTCCACGGGGCCCCTGGGGAGCGGCGGGAGGCCGTGGACCCGCCCACAGGGGCGGCCGCAGGGATGCGGCCGATGTTCGTGACAGGCCAGGGACGGCCTGTCCACGAACACCCACGGACTCACGCGAACCCTTCGCGCACGGATGCGCGAAGGGCGCGGACGAGGGGTGGCCTTTCTTTGGCCTACCTTTCTTTGGCCACGCAAAGAAAGGTAGGTCGGGCAGCCCGAAAGGCTGACTGAAAGCTCTTGCTCTTGCTCTTCGCTTCAAGCAACAGAGCAACGGAGCAACGGAGCAACGGAGCAACGGAGCAACGGAGCGACCAAGCGAAACCGGGGCGAGCGTCAAGCTCATGGTGGGCCAGGGCCCACGCTGTGACGATCGCAGGGGCCGGCAGCTCGAAGGGCTGATCGAAAGCTCTTGCTCTTCGCTCCGAGCGACCGAGCAATCCATCAAGCAATAACGAGGCAAAGGTGAAGCTCAGGGTGGCCCTGGGCCCACCCGGTGACCGCTCCGACCCGCCCCTTTAGGCTAGGCCCATGAAACCCGCCCTTGCAGGACCACCCCCGCAGCACAGCCTCAACGAACACGAGCCGCAGCGCTGGTGGGGACTGCTGTATCTCATCTTCGTGTTCCTGCCCCTGTTCTTCATCCCGCGCCCCCTCGCCAGTCTGTTGCTGCCCTCGCTTGCGGCCTGCGCGATCTTTCTGCCGCTGTGGCTGCGCTTCACCGCCCCCGCCACCACGGCTCGCACGCGCGACCTGTGCATCTACGGCAGCGCCGCGCTGGGCTATGCGCTGATGACGGTGAATCCGGGCGGCAACACCTTCGTGATCTACGCGATGACGATGGCAGCCACCGCGTGGGCACCCCGGCGAGCGGTGGGCTGGGCCCTGCTGTTCTGGGCGCTCATGAGCGCCCAGTTCTTCTTGCAGATGCCGGACTGGCGGTATGGACTCGGGGTCAGCATCGCGATGGCGATGATCGGCGGCATGGCCAGCGCCGGCATCCTCGCCAGCCGCGCCCGCGAGCGCCATCAGGCGGTGCTGAAACTGAGCCAGGACGAAGTGCGACGCCTCGCGGCTCTGGCCGAGCGCGAGCGCATCGGCCGCGACCTGCACGATGCGCTGGGCCATACGCTGTCGCTGGTGGTGCTCAAGACCCAGCTCGCCCGACGGCTGCTGGCGCGCGATACGAATGCCGCCGAACAGCAGCTGGCCGAACTTGAGCACGCGGCGCGCGGAGCGCTCGACCAGGTGCGCGAAGCGGTCAGCGGCATCCGCGCGGGCGGCCTGCAGGCAGAAATCGCAGCCGCTCGACTGGCCCTGCTCAGCGCCGAAGTGAAGCTGGACGCACAGCTGCCAGCGCTGGAGCTGCCGCCGCCGCTGGACCAGGCCTTCGCGATGGCCCTGCGCGAGGCGGTGACCAACGTGATCCGCCATGCCCGCGCCAGCCGGGTGGACATCGAGCTGCGCCGCGAAGGCGAAGGCGCGAACGCGGTCTGGCAGCTGCAGATCAGCGATGACGGTGTGGGCGGTGCGCGCCAGCGCGAGGGCCATCGCGGCCTGCCGGGCTTCGCCGAGCGCCTGCAAGCGCTGGGCGGCCGCGTCGAGCTGGACAGTCCTCCGGGGATCGGCACGCGCCTGCTGCTGAGCGCACCGGCCACCCTGCCGCAGACCGAAGCGGGCTCGACTTGAAAGGGCGAACGGAATGATTCGACTGGCACTCGCCGAAGACCAGGCCCTGGTGCGCGGCGCACTCGCCGCGCTGCTCGGGCTGGAACACGATCTGGAGGTGGTCGCCGCCTGCGCGGACGGCGACAGCGCGCTGGCCGAGGTGCAGCGGCTCACCCCCGACCTGCTGGTGACCGACATCGAAATGCCCGGACGCACGGGGCTGGAGCTGGCGGAAGCGGTTCGCGCGCTGAACCTTCCGACCCGCGTGGTGATCGTCACCACCTTCGCCCGCGCCGGCTACCTGCGGCGCGCTTTGGAGGCCGGCGTGCGCGGCTATCTGCTGAAGGACGCGCCGGCCGAGAAACTGGCAGACGCCTTGCGCCAGGTGCATCGCGGCGGCCGCGCCATCGACCCGCAGCTGGCGATGACGGCCTGGGACGAGGTCGACCCGCTCAATGAACGCGAGCGTCAGGTGCTGCGACTGGCCGGCGAAGGCGCCAAGAGCGCCGACATCGCCACGCGTCTGAACCTGAGCCAGGGCACCGTGCGCAACTACCTCAGCGAAGCCATCGGCAAGCTCGGCGCCGAAAACCGCATCGAGGCCTACCGCGTGGCGCGGCAGCGGGGGTGGCTGTGAAGCGGGGATTCGGGATTCGGGATTCGGGATTCGACAGAGCAAGATCTCGCGATGCTCGCGCTGACCCGGAAGCTCGCTCTTTGCGAATCCCGAATCCCGAATCCCCAATCCCGGCTCTTCAAAACATCCCCACCTGCAGCTTCGCCGCCTCGGTCATCATCGACTGGTTCCAGGGCGGGTCGAAGACGAGTTCCACATCGGCCTCGATCACGGTGGGAACCAGTTCGACCTTGGCGCGCACGTCCTCGACCAGCACCTCGCCCATGCCGCAGCCGGGCGCGGTCAGGGTCATGCGGATGCTGGCGCGGCGGCTGCCCTCGTCGCTGCTCTCGATCTCGCAGTGATAGACCAGCCCCAGGTCGACGATGTTGACCGGGATTTCCGGATCGAAGCAGGTGCGCAGCTGGTTCCAGACCGCCTTCTCGACGTCCTCGTCGGTGGCGTTCTCGGGCAGCTGCGGCGGCGGCACGATCTCCTTGCCGATGGCGTCGGCATCGACGCCGGCGACACGGAACAGGTTGCCGTCCACGAACACGGTGAAGCTGCCGCCCAGGCCCTGGGTGATGTAGCCGGCGGTGCCGGCAGGCAGGGTGACGCGGTCGCCCTGCGGCACCATGACGACCTCGCAGTCGCGGGAAAACTGGATCGGCTCGGAGCTGCGGCTGTAGGCCATGGGACGATTGTCAGGGTCGGGCGCGAGGGCGGCCGCGTATTCTACCCGGCCATCCTGCTTCGGCCCGCCCTGATTCCGTGAACACCGCTGCTCCTCCTGCCGCGCCCGACCGCATCGGTCTTGGCACTTGGCTGCTGGCTGCGATCAGCGGCAGCGTCGCGGTGCTGGGCCTTGCTGGGGTGTGGGCCGGAGTGTCGCTGCACTTCCGCGGCCCCAGTCTGTGGATGCTGCTGGTGGTGACCCTGGATGCCGCCCTCCTGCTGCGGCTGGCCGGTCTGCCGTCGGGACGCACGCGGCTGGCGCTGGTCGCTGTGGTGAGCCTGCTCACCGTGCTGGCCGCTGCGCTGCTGATCAGCGCCAGCCAGATCGGCATGCAGATGGGCATGTCGGCCCAGCAGGCGCTACCGGCGCTCAGCCCCGGCCTGGTGCTGCTCTACCTGCGCGCCCAACTGGGCTGGCTGGATGCCTTGTGGCTGCTGCCGGCGATTTGGCTGGGCTGGCGCTTCGGCCACTGATCCGCGGCGAGAGGCCTTGGCCTCAGAGCGTGCGAAGAAGCCCAGACGCCGTAGCGAGTGCGCCTCTGGGTGTTCGTGGCAAAGCGCGGCACGTGAATTCAAGGGCGTTTGGCGAGCCAGTGACCGCGGTATTCGCGTAGCGCGCTGCCGCCACGGGCGGCCAGAGGCGGCCGCAGTAGGCGGATGGCTCTCACAGGCTCTCAGTCCGCAAGGAAATCGCGCACGCGCTCGGCGTCGAAGGGCCAGTCCAGTTCGGCGCCGGTGTCCTCGCGACGCAGCACCGGCACGCGCAGCCCGTATCGCTGCTCCAGATCGACATCGGCATCGATCCAGCGCGGTTCGAAGTCACCGGCACGGGCCTGCACCAGCACGATCACGGCCTGGTCGCAGAGGTGGCACTCGTCGCGCTGGAACAGGGTCAGCAGGTGCATGGTCGATCCGTACGGCATCGTCGGGCGAAGCCGCGACCGTACACTAGCCTGCTCCCCGCACACAGCAGACACCGCCCCATGGCCGTCAGCGTTTTCGACCTGTTCAAGATCGGCATCGGTCCCTCGTCCTCGCACACGGTCGGACCGATGCGCGCCGGCGCGCGCTTCGTCGAGCGCTGGCTGGCCGAGCCCGGCGAGCTGCCGCGCGTGGCGAGGGTGCGAGTCGAGCTGTATGGCTCGCTGGCGCTGACCGGCCGCGGCCACGGCACCGACAAGGCGGTGCTGCTCGGCCTCGAGGGCGAACTGCCCAACCGCATCGACCCCGACTCGATCCCGGCCACGCTGGAGCGCATCCGCAGTGCCCAGCGCCTGTGCCTGGGCGGCAGCCATGAAATCGACTTCGTCGAAAAGCGCGACCTGGTGTTCAACAAGCGCCAGAAGCTGCCCTACCACACCAACGGCATGCGCTTCTCGGCCTACGCCGCCGACGACAGCCTGATCGCGACCCGCGACTATTACTCGGTCGGCGGCGGCTTCGTGGTCAACCAGGACGAGGCCGCCGAGGACCGCATCGTCGCCGACACCACCGCCCTGCCCTATCCCTTCCACAGCGGCGAGGAGCTGCTGAAGCTGTGCGAACAGCACGGCCTGAGCATCGCCCAGCTGATGTTCGCCAACGAGCGCGCCTGGCGCAGCGACGAAGAGATCCGCGCCGGCCTGCGCGAGATCTGGCAGGCCATGCAGGCCTGTGTGGCACGCGGCATCCGCGAGCACGGCATCCTCCCCGGCGGGCTGAAGATCGGCCGTCGTGCGCCGGCCATGGCCGCCGATCTACGCAACCGGCCGGAAGCCGCGCTGCGCGATCCGCTGACCGTGCTCGACTGGGTCAACCTGTACGCGCTGGCGGTCAACGAGGAGAACGCCGCCGGCGGCCGCGTGGTGACCGCGCCGACCAATGGCGCGGCAGGCATCCTGCCGGCGGTGTTGCACTACTACGAGCGCTTCGCGCCGAAGGCGGATGAGCAGGGTGTGTTCGATTTCCTGCTCACCGCCGGCGCGGTCGGCATCCTCTACAAGGAGAACGCCTCGATCTCAGGCGCCGAGGTCGGCTGTCAGGGCGAGGTCGGCGTGGCCTGCTCGATGGCCGCCGCGGGTCTGACCGCGGCGCTGGGCGGCACCGTGCACCAGGTCGAGAACGCCGCAGAGATCGGCATGGAGCACAACCTCGGACTGACCTGCGACCCGATCGCGGGTCTCGTGCAGATCCCCTGCATCGAGCGCAACGCGATGGGCGCGGTCAAGGCGATCAACGCCTCGCGCATGGCCCTGCGCTCCGACGGCACCCACTATGTCTCGCTGGACAAGGTCATCAAGACCATGCGCGACACCGGCCGCGACATGCAGGACAAGTACAAGGAAACCTCGCGCGGCGGACTGGCGGTCAACGTGGTCGAGTGCTGAGGCCGATGGCGTTGATCGCGCCCCGAGCGTCGCGCCGCTGCTAGGCTCTCCGCCACCTCCCAAGCCCGATCGCCCTGCATGAGTGACGCGTCCACGCCGCCGCCGACCGCGCTGGCCCAGCTGATCGCGCTGGACGAGGCCGAGCGCCGGCACATCGCCCACGTCCTGCACAGCGAGGTCGGCCAGAGCCTGACCGCCGCCCTGCTCAGCCTGCAGTTCTTCGCCGAGGGCGGTCTGCCGGCGGACGAGGTCGAAGGCGTGGCGGACAGCGTGCGCGAGGCCCTGCAGCAGGTCCGCGCGCTGTCGCTGCAGCTGCGGCCACCGCTGCTGGATGAGATCGGGCTTGAACCTGCGCTGCGCTCCACGCTGGAACAGATCGCGCAGCGGCGCGGCTTCGATTTCGAGCTTGACACCCGCAGCGCCGACACGCCTCCGCCTGCTTGGCTCGCGATCAGCCTGTTCCGCTGGGTACAGGCGCTTGCCGAGGCCACGCCCGAGGGCGAAACCCTGCGGATCGAACTGCGTCAGGAGGCGGGCGAGGTGTCGCTGCGCTTCGCCTTGCGGGGGCCGCTGCCGCCACGCTGGCGCGAGGACAGCGCGGCGCGCGCGCGTGTACTGGGAGCGGACGTATCCGCCAACCACAAGGGCCTGCGCATCCGCTTGAGCACCTGAGCCACCCCGTGATCGCGGACGAAGATGCCGACCCTTCGACGGATGAGCGCGCGCCTCCCAAGCTGGCATCGGCGGCGACATCCAAGCCCTGCTGAGCCCTTACGACACGCAAACGGCAGCGGGCCCGCGCTCGCGCGCGGGCCCGCCGTTTTGAGCACCCGTCGCCGCGCTCAGGGCGGCGACGCGAGCAGGCTCAGATGGCGTCCTTGAACGCCTTGCCGGCCTTGAACACCGGCACCTTGCTCGCCTTCAGCTTGATGGTCTCGCCGGTGCGCGGGTTGCGGGCCTCACGGGCCGCACGCTTGCGCACGGAGAAGGTGCCGAAGCCCACCAGGGTCACGGTGTCGCCCTTCTTGAGCGCCTTGGTGACGGTGGTGGTAAACGCGTCGACCACGGCCGCAGCCTGGGTCTTGGTCAGTTCGGCGTGGTCGGCGATGGCAGCAACAAGCTCAGCCTTGTTCATCGGAAACTTCCTTGCATAGAGGGGCATGGCGCCCAACAGGGGAGAATGGGAAGGCCCTACGCCCTCCGCGTTGCGAAGGCTGCTTCGGTTGCGCGCACAAGTCAACGGTTTTTCGCCGGGAAGCCGCCTGTTTTAAGGGTTTGCGGGTGCAACATGGGTGCTTCCGCGCGCCTTGGCAGGGCGATCGAGGTCGGGGCCTGCCCGCCAGAATCGGCGCAGCCCCCGCGAATCAAGCGTTTAGCGGGGCCGGCAGCGGCTAACATGGGCGCAGCCTGAGAACCCTGCCGCCATGCCTGTCGCCTTCGTCACCGCCATCGATCTGCTCGGCACCTTCGCCTTCGCCGTCAGCGGCGCCACGGCCGGCGTGCGCAAGGGCCTCGACCTCTTCGGCGTGCTGGTGCTGGCCTTCGCCGCGGCCACGGCCGGTGGCATCGTGCGCGACGCCCTGCTCGGCGCCACGCCGCCGGTGGCACTGGTCGATCCGCGCTATTTCGCGGTATCGGCGGCGGCCGCGCTGATCACCTTCTACCGTTACGAACTGATCGAGCGTCTGCGCAATCCGGTGCAGTTGAGCGACGCGGTCGGGCTCGGGCTGTTCGCCGTGCTCGGCACCGGCAAGGCGCTGGCGCATGGCGTCGGCCCGCTGGGCGCGGTGATGCTGGGCGTTCTGAGCGGTGTGGGCGGCGGCATCGCGCGCGACGTGCTGGTCGTGCAGATCCCGGGCGTGCTGCAGCGCGAGTTGTACGCGGTCGCCGCGCTGCTTGGCGCGCTGATCGTGGTGGCCGGCGATGCGCTGGAACTGCCTGCGGCACCCGTCGCAGCGGCGGGCGCCGCCGCCTGCTTCACCCTGCGTTTCTTCGCCATGCGGCGCGGCTGGCAGCTGCCGGTGGCGCGGCCACGACGCTGATCGCGGGGTCCGCTTGAGGCAGGCGGGCGCTCTTTTGCGCTTCGGGTAAATGCCGCATCGCGCGTACTGCCCCACGGCCGTCCCGCTTGCACCGCGATACGCCCGCTCCAGCCGCCCGCCTCCGGAGGCCCACCATGACGTTACGCCTGCTGCTGCTCTGCCTCGCCGGCCTCACGACGCCGGCGCTTGCCACCCCACAGCTCGACGCGCTGTCCCGCAGCGAACGCGAGGCCTGCCGCTTCGCCGTCGAGCGCTTCTTCGCCGCGGAGCGCGCGGCCCATGCCGGCGAGCCCACGGCGCGTGCGCCCTCGGCCGCACGCATCGCGGCCCGGGTCGAGGAAGAGCTGCGCATGGAGTCCGCGCTGGCCGAGCGCTTCGGCAGGCGCATCGACGCCGGCGCGCTGCAGGCGGAGCTGCTGCGCATCCAGCGGGAATCCCGAGCGCCCGCGCAGCTGCAGCGCCTGCTCGACGCGCTGAACCGCGACCCGCGCCTGGCCGGCGAGTGCATCGCTCGCCCCGGCCTTGTCGAGCGCCTGCTGTATCGCCGTCATCAGCGCACCGCCCCCGGCAGCGACTTCGCGGAGTGGTGGCTGTCGGTGCGCGAACAGCATCATGCGGCGGAGCCGCCGACGCTCGAGCGGCCGCTGTTCCTTCCGGCGACGGACATCAGCGCGCGCACGGCCGGCGACGGCAGCAGCACTGGCGTCGAAACCTGGATCAGCGACGCCGACGACGGCGGTCCGATGGCGCCGCGCGCCTTCGCGCTGTCGGCCTGGAACGGCAGCGAGCTGTTCCTGTTCGGGGGGCGAGGTCCACGCAACACCACGCGCGCGGATGGCGGGCTGTACACGCCCGCGATCGATCACTGGCGCTGGGTCAGCCCGGTCGGCGCGCCCGGCCCGCGCGAGTCCGGCGTGGCGGTGTGGACCGGCAGCCGCTTCCTGGTCTTCGGCGGCACCACGAACGGCAGCGGCGCGCAGTACGACCCCCTCACTGATACCTGGGCGCCGATGTCCAGCGCCAACGCGCCGGTCGGCATCACCCGGTTCGTGACGGGCGTCTGGACCGGCAGCGAACTGCTGGTGTTCGGCGGCGAGGCGAACGTGCACGCGCGCTACAACCCGGTCACCGACACCTGGGGCAGCCTGCCTCCGAGCGGGCTGCCGGCACTGATACCGTCCTCGGTCTGGCACCAGGGCCGCATGTACGTCTGGGGCCTGCGCAGCGAGAACGGCGGTGCCACGCTGAGCTCACGCCTGGGCGCCTTCGATGTCGCCAGCAACCAGTGGATCCCGCTGAGCACCGTGGGCGCGCCGGCAGCGCGCTTCGAGACCGCGATGACCGTGGTCGACGGCAGGATCATGATCTTCGGCGGCAGCAACGGCTTCGGCACCGTCTACGGCGATGGTGCCCTCTACGATCCGACCAGCGACAGCTGGACCACTCTGCCCAGCGCGGGCGCGCCGTCGGCACGCAACTTCCCCACCCTGGTCAGCACTGGCGATCGCGCCATCGTATTCGGCGGGCAGCGGCAGTCAGCAGTGAGCGACCACGGAGCGGTCTACGACGCCGCCAGCAACGGCTGGCAGGCCCTTCCCGGAAGCGCGCCCCTCGGCTGGCGCTCCGGCCACGCAGCCGCCTGGACGGGCAGCGCACTGCTGGTGATGGGCGGCATGGATGAAGGCGGCGAGCCGCTGCGCGACGGCGGCCTGTTCGACCTCGCCTCAAGCACTTGGACGCTGTTCGATGGCGGCGACGATCTGGGTCGCGTGCGCGGTGCAGCGGCCGTGTGGACCGGCGTCGAGGCTCTCCTGTTCGGCGGCCGCAGTGCGGTCACTGAACGCCCCCAGCGCGGCCTGTCCTGGCGCGCCGCCACCGACAGCTTCAGCCCACTTCCACTACAGGGCTCACCGAGCGCGCGCGAAATGACCGCCGCGGTCTGGACCGGCGCGGACATGATCGTCTGGGGTGGGCTGGACGACGCGGTGCCCGAGATTCTCGGCGACGGCGGGCGCTTCGACCCGGCGGCATGGGAATGGCGATCGATCAGTTCGACCACCTCACCCTCGCCGCGCTACCTGCACACCCTGGTCTGGACCGGCCAACACGCGCTCGTGTCCGGCGGCGTGAGCGCGCTCGGGCTCAGCGCCGATGGCGCCGGCTACAGCCCACAAGGCGACAGCTGGACAGCCCTGCCGACCGAAGGCGCGCCGGCACCGCGCGCGGATGCGACAGCGGTCTGGACCGGCAGCGAAATGATCATCTGGGGCGGCAGCGGCGCTGGCGGAGCGCCGCTGGCCAGCGGCGCACGCTTCAACCCGCAAAGCTGGAGCTGGACCGGCCCGACCGCAGCGGGGCCGGCAGCGCGCAGCAATCACAGCGCGGTCTGGTCCGGCAGCGAGATGCTGATCTGGGCGGGCACCCCCAGCGCCCTGCCGTCCCTGTGGCGCTACGCGCCGCTGACCAACCAGTGGCGCGCGGGGCCCTCGGCGCAGCCGCAGGCGCCGCTCGGCGGACAGACTGCGGTGTGGTCGGGCAGCGAATTGCTCGTCTTCGGCGGCGCGGGCGCGACCGGCGGGCGCTATGACCCGCAGGCCAATGTCTGGCGTGACCTCACCAGCGTGGGCGCGCCTTCGACGCGGGCCGACCACGCGGCGCTGTGGATCGGCGACGCCATGCTGGTCCTCGGTGGCGCCATCGGCCAGCGGCGATCGCTGTACTACCCGAACGGCCTGCCGTTGAACGTCTTCCGCGATGGCTTCGAGCCCTGAACAGACGGGGTATCGACTCCTGCGAGGCGCCTCAGCGCCGCCATTCGCGGGTGCTGCGGACAGGAGTGTGGGCCCACCAGGATTCGAACCTGGAACCAAGGGATTATGAGTCCCCTGCTCTAACCGTTGAGCTATAGGCCCATTGTCTGTATCCGCACCGTCCGCTGTCCAACGCCGCCCATCATCGCAGGGGACTCGTGCCTTGGTCGCCGCGCTGTCCTGCGCAGCGCCCAAGGCCGGCCTCGGGCTTCCTGCCCTCGGCGCGCGCGCCTCGCGATGCGGTGCATCGCGTGGCCTGCGGCCACCGGGTCACGCCCTGCCCTAACCGTTGAGCTATAGGCCCGCTGTCTGTATCCGCACCGTCCACCGCCCGGCGCCGCCCATCATTGCAGGGGACTCATGCCCTGGACGCTGCGCTGGCCGGCGCAGCGTCCAGGGCCGGCCTCGCGAAGCGCCGCTTTGCCGGGAAGGCAGCGCGAGTGAACCCCATCAACCGCAATCTGGATCTCCGTGCGCTTTCGCTCTGCGCCAGACCCAGACACCGGGTATGGCCGGCGGCCCACAAGTTTGCCGCAGAGCGCCCCATCTGGGAACGCAGAGGCAAGTGCACGGTCGCCAGCGCGCGGGTCAAAGCCGCAAAAGCGAAAGGCCCGCTTGCGCGGGCCTTCCGGGTTTGGCAGGGAGACTAGGATTCGAACCTAGATTGACGGAGTCAGAGTCCGCTGTCCTACCGTTAGACGATCTCCCTAGAACCTGCTTGCCTGTATGGCAACCGCACTCTGACGCGGAGGCCGGCAAGTATAAAGCGTGATTAGCGCTTCGAGAACTGGGTCGCGCGACGGGCCTTGTGCAGACCGACCTTCTTGCGCTCGACCTCGCGGGCGTCGCGAGTCATGAAACCGGCGCGGCGCAGCTGGGTCTTCAGGCTCTCGTCGTATTCGACCAGAGCGCGGGCGATGCCGAGGCGGATCGCACCAGCCTGACCGGTGGTGCCGCCGCCAGCCACGGTGACCTTGATGTCGAACTTATCGGACATTTCGGTCAGCACCAGCGGCTGACGCACGATCATGCGAGCGGTTTCGCGACCGAAGAACTGGTCGAGCGGCTTGTCGTTGACGGTGATAGCGCCGCTACCGTTGCGCAGGAACACGCGGGCGGTGGAGGACTTGCGGCGGCCGGTGCCGTAGTTCTGGTTGAGAGCCATGGGATGCCTGTCCTGTCTCAGATGTCCAGCGCCTGCGGCTGCTGGGCGGTGTGCGGGTGCTCGGCACCCTTGTAGACCTTGAGCTTGCGGAACATCGCACGGCCCAGCGGGTTCTTCGGCAACATGCCCTTCACGCCGATCTCGATCGCGCGCTCCGGGTGGCGATCCAGCGCCTGGCCCAGGGTTTCGGACTTCAGGTTGCCGATGTAGCCGGTGAACCGATGGTACATCTTGTCCTGCAGCTTGTTGCCAGTGACCGTGATCTTCTCGGCGTTGATCACGACGATGTAATCGCCGGTGTCGACGTGCGGGGTGAACACGGGCTTGTGCTTGCCGCGCAGGCGAAGCGCGATTTCCGAGCAGAGACGGCCCAGCGTCTTGCCGCTGGCGTCGACCAGATACCAGTCGCGCTTGACGGTCTCCGGCTTGGCGCTGAAGGTCTTCATGACAGCTCCCGAAGGGAAAGCGAGGACGAAAGACCGCGAAGCATAGCGGCCTTGATCGAGGGGCGCAAGCCTGCGCGCCTCGGGGTGATCAGCCTGGGGCGTTGCCCGGCGAAGCCGCGTATTCTGGCGGCAAATGAGTGAAAGCGCCAGCCCCCCCGCTGAACACGGCCTGCAGCGACTGCTGTCGCTGACCGATGCCTGCGTGCTCTGCGGTCTCTGCCTGCCGCACTGCCCCACCTATCGCCTGGAGGCCCGCGAGTCGGAGTCGCCACGCGGACGCGTGCTTGTGGCGCAGGCCTTGGCCCGCGATCCTGCCAGCATCGACGCCAGCGGTATCGAAGCGCTGGAGCACTGCCTGGGCTGCGGGCGCTGCGAGCAGGTCTGTCCGGCCAAGGTTCGCTTTGGCGACTTGATGCGACTGGCGCGGCGACACCTGCCGCTACGGTCGCGATCGCTGCGGGTGAACACCCTGCTGTGGGCCAGCCGTCATCCCGATGCAGCCGCTTCTCTGTTGCGCGCAGTGCGGCCGCTGCGCGCCCTGCTACCGCGGCGCAGCCGGCGAGCCCTCGCCGCCTGCGCGAAGACCGGCTCTGCGCGCGAACCGTCTGAGTCCACCGCCTCATTCCATGCGACAGCCGCGCCGGAAACCAGGCGCGTCGGCCTGCTGCTCGGCTGCGTGGCGCGCACGATGGAAGCCTGGGCGCTGGACGCCGCGGCGCGATTGCTGCGCGCCTGCGGCCACAGCGTGCTGATCCCTGATGGACAAGCCTGCTGCGGCGCGCTCGACCAGCATGCGGGCTCTGGCGCACAGGCTGAGGCCCTGCACGAACAGAACCGCCGCTTGTGGTCCGGGCTCGCACCCGATGTGCTGGTCGGCATCACCAGCGGCTGTCAGGCCGCGCATGCCGCCGCACTCTCGGCGCTGGCTCCGGTGACGGATGTCGCCAGCCTGCTGGTCGACGATGCCGCCTTCGCCACACTCGAACTGCGCCGCATCGAGCGTCGCGTCGCCCTGCATCTGCCCTGCACCCAGCGGGCGGATGCGCGATCCGTGCGGGCCACGCGCGAACTGCTCGCTCGTATTCCCGGCCTCGACCTGGTGGAACTGCCGGATACAGGCTGTTGCGGCGCCGGCGGTGCGCACATGCTGCAGTTCGCCGATCGCGCAGAGCGCTTGCGGCGGCCGCTGCTGGACGCGGCCATCGCGTGCGGCGCCACTACACTGCTGTCCGCCAATCTCGGCTGTCGCCTGCATCTCGGTGGCGCGGCCGAACTCGCCGGGGTCGAACTCCGGCATCCGCTGGAACTGCTGGCCGAGGCCCTGCCGTGAGCATGCTGCGCAAACTCTCTCCACTGGATCGACTCATCGCCGATCTCGACCACGCCCTGATGACGGCCACCGCACGGCAGACGCCTGCGAGTCGCGCCAATCCGGCCGCTGAGGCCGAATGTGTTGCATTGGATGCCAAGCAGCGCCGCCATGTCGCCGGGCTGATGCGCATCAACCATGCGGGCGAGGTCTGCGCGCAGGCCCTGTACCTCGGCCAGGCCCGCGTCGCCCGCGACGAGGCCACGCGCGAGCACCTGCTGCAGGCCGCGCAGGAGGAAGCCGACCACCTCGCCTGGTGCGCGCAGCGCCTGGCCGAGCTGGACGACCGCCCCAGCCTGCTGAATCCGCTCTGGTATGCCGGCAGCTACGCCATCGGCATGGCCGCCGGGCTGGCGGGCGACGGCTACAACCTCGGCTTCGTGGTCGAGACCGAACGGCAGGTGGAAGCGCACCTCGAAGACCATCTGCGCCAGCTGCCCGAGGGTGACGCGCGCAGCCGACGGATCCTGCAGCGCATGGCCGAGGAGGAAGCCGAGCACGCCGCACAGGCGCATGCGGCCGGCGCTCGCGCGCTGCCGGCGCCGATTCCGTCGCTGATGCGGGCCGTCAGCCAGGTCATGAAGCTGGGCGCCTACCGGATCTAGCAGCTTGTTGAAAAGCTCCCTTCCGGGGAGTTTTTCAAGTCGGCAGTCCGGCGCAGGTCCGCAGCGCCTCACGACACATCCATCGCTTACGCGCTTGCTTCGTCGTCCAGGCCATCCCTGGCCGGGCTGACAGGCTGTTTTTCAACAGCGCTGCCAGCGCTCCGGCGCCGCCGGCGCCTGGTGCGCCGGCCGCCGGTCGCCGCGGCCAGCGGATGCGCTTCACCTTGCCTACACTCGCGCATACTCGAGCGCAGCGCAGGGAAGGCCGCATGAAGATCGTTCTCGCCGTGGTGTTCGGCCTGCTCGCGGTCGCCAGCGAATCGCTGGTGTCGGTGCTTCTGGCCGCGCTGGCGGGTTGGCTGCTCGGCAGCCAGCGGGAGCTTGCGCAGCGACTGCGCAGGCTGGAGGCGCGTCGGGCGATGGACGCACCGGGTACAGCACACGCGGGAACGCCAGACGGCACGATGCATCCGCCCGCGCGCCCAGCGTCTCCGGCACGCGCGCCTGCAGCCACAGCTCAGCAAACCGAAGCCGACAAGGCGGCACGCCCCGCCGCAGTCGCTTCCGCGCCGACCGTCGCCACGGAATCGGGAAGCGGCTTGGTGACCCGTGACGCCGCCGTGCCCCAGCGTGCCGAGGCGATCACGGCGTCCGCGGAGAAGCGCGTCTCGCCGCCGCCCCTGCCTGCGGGGTCGCAGCGAATGCAGGCCGCGGGCAGCGCAGCGCCCGCCGCGCCTGCACCCGGCGCACCGTCGACGCTGCGCGCGTCGACAAGACCCGTCGCGGAGACGCTGCTTGGCTGGCTGTTCGGCGGCAACCTGCCGGTCAAGCTGGGAGTGCTGGTGCTGTTCGCTGGCGTCGCCGCCGCCCTGCGCTATGCGGCGCAGCAGGGCATGTTCGAACTGCCGATCGGCTGGCGCTTCATCGGCATCGGTGCGACCGCGATCGGCGCGCTGCTGTTCGCGCTGGGTCAACGCCGGTCCCGCCCCGCGTTTTCGTTGTCACTGCAGGGTGGAGCGATGGGCGTACTGCTGCTCTGCGTGTTCGCGGCCTTCCGGCTGTACGCCTTGCTGGCCCCCGGTGTTGCGCTCGCCATGGTTGTCATGCTGGTTGCCTCGGCCGCACTGCTGGCGGTCTTGCAGAACGCCGCCGCGCTGGCCGTACTGGGCTTTCTGGGCGGCTATCTGGCCCCCGTGCTGATCAGCACCGGCAGCGGCGACCAGGTCGCACTGTTCAGCTACTACGCCGCGCTCAATGCAGCGGTGTTCAGCGTGGCCTGGTGGCGCCATTGGCATGCGCTGAACCTGATGGGCTTCCTGTTCACCTTCGGCGTCGGCAGCCTCTGGGGGCTGCGTTCCTACACCGCGGCGGACTACGCGAGCAGCCAGTTCTTCCTGCTGCTGTTCTGGGCCTTCTACCTCGGCATCGCGGTGCTCGGCGCACTGCGCCGCGGCCTGGCCACCAGCCATGGCGTGCAGGCTTCACTGACTTTTGCGCTGCCGCTGTGGGGTTTCAGCCTGCAGGCGGGCCTGCTGGAGGGCGACCGCAGCGCGCTGTCGATGTCGGCGGTACTCGCTGCTGCAGTCTACGCGGGCTTGGCGGCGCTGCTGGTGCGCAACGCTAGAGCGCGACTGCAGGGTGAAGCCTTCGCCTGGGTCGCGGTGGGCTTCCTCACCGTCGCCGTGCCGCTCGCGTTCTCGGCGCAGCAGACGGCCGCAGTCTGGGCGCTGCAAGGCGTGGGGGCGATGTGGCTGGGCCTGCGCCAGCGGCGTCCGCTGAGCTGGGGGTTCGGCTGGCTGCTGCAGTTCGCCGGCGGCTGCGCCCTGCTGATGCATGCGGCCGAGGCCCTCAACGACGGCCGCTTCGAGGACAGCGACTACCGCATCGGCCTGCGCCTCAGCTTGGCCCTGCTGGCCGGCGCCGGCCTGCTCGCCAGCCGGCTGCATGAGCGCTTCGAGCGCTCCAGCATTGAAATCTGGCTGGGGTTCCTGCTGGGCGCGAGCTGGCTGGGCCTGCTCTGGATGCATGTGGGTTGGCACCCGCCGTTCGCGCTCGATCACTGCGAAAGCCTGCTCGCTTCGGTCGTCCTGATCGCCTTGGGCGCGAGCCTGCTGCGTAACGTGCTTGGCTGGCCACGGCTGGGCTGGCTGTCGGTGGCGCCGCTGGTGGCGCTGCCCCTGCTTGGCCTGTGCGCGCTGATCGAGCAAGAGGCACCCGCCCTGGAGGGCCGCGGCCTGGTGCTGTGGGCGCTGGGCTTCGTCGCCGCAGGCGTCAGCCTGAGAGCCCTGCGTGAGCCGCCGATGCGGCTTACCGGCGCGGCGCATCTGGCCGTGCTCGCCACGCTTGTGCTGGTGCTGGGCAGCGACTTCGCCCAGCGCGCCGAGCGCGCCGATCTGGGTGGGGCGTGGATCTGGGCACTGGCGGTGCTGCCGCTCGCAGCGCTCGCTTGGGGGCTGTGGCGGCAGCCGCAGCGCTTCGCCTGGCCGCTGGCTGACCGTTTCTCGCGCTATGCGCGCCTCTGGCAGGGCGCCGCCGTGCTGGCTCTGGGGGCGGCCTGGCTCGGCGCGCTTTATTCCAGCGCCGATCCCGCGCCGATGTCCTACCTGCCGCTGCTGAACCCCATGGAGCTGCTGCAGTGGGGCGTGCTGCTGCTGGCCTGGCGAGCACTGCCGCAGGAAGCTCGCAGCGATCTGCTGCCCCTGCGCGCCGGCCTCGCCGCCGCGGCCCTGCTGCTGCTCACGCTGGCGGCGCTGCGCAGCCTGCACCATCACGCCGGACTGCCGTGGTCGCCAGCACTGTTCGACAGCGCCCTGACCCAGGGCGTGCTGAGCGTGCTGTGGGCACTGGGCGGCGTGATCGCCTGGGTGGCCGGCTCGCGGCGCGGCAATTGGTACGTGTGGCTGGGCGGCGCGACGCTGATGGGCGTCGTGCTGGTGAAGCTGGTGCTGGTCGATCGCGCCTACCTGGGCAACCTGGCGGGCATCGGTGCCGTGCTGACGGTCGGCCTGCTGCTGGTGGGCGTCGGCTATCTCGCGCCCTCGCCGCCGCGTCGCGCCGAGGCAGCCAAGCGCTGACCGCAGACCCCAGAAATGCGAAGGGCGCGCCCCTGCGGAGCGCGCCCTTCGTTGGCCTCGCCGGCCGGCAGCCTCAGTCGAGGTTGCGGCCGTGGAAGAGTTCCTCGATCTCGCGCTTCAGCTGCGCCTCGATGCGCAGGCGCTCCTTGAACGAGAGGTTCTTGGCCTTCTCCTCGAACAGGTAGGTGTCGAGGTCGAAATCCTTCACATGCATCTTGGTGTGGAAGATGTTCTCCTGGTACACGTTCACGTCGAACATCTCGTAGCGATTCTTGATGCCCTTGGCGAGATAGTCCTGGATCGAGTTGATCCGGTGATCGATGTAGTGCTTGTTGCCCTTCACGTCGCGGGTGAAGCCGCGAACGCGGTAATCCATGATCACGATGTCGGATTCAAGACTCTCGATCAGGTAGTTCAAGGCCTTGAGCGGCGAAATCACGCCGCAGGTGGCGACATCGATGTCCGCGCGGAAGGTCGCAATGCCGTTGTGCGGATGCGTTTCCGGGTAGGTGTGGACAGTGATGTGGCTCTTGTCGAGGTGGGCGACCACACTGGCGTCGACTTCCTCGTGCTCGCGCACGGCACCCGACAGCACATTGCCGGCCGCCTTCTTGTCGATCACCGGTTCCTCGGAGATGAGGATGGTCACCGAGGCACCCTGCGGGTCGTAGTCCTGGCGAGCCACGTTCAGCACGTTGGCGCCGATGATCTCGGCCACCTCGGTGAGGATCTGCGTCAGACGATCGGCGTTGTAGGCCTCGTCGATGTATTCGATGTAGCGGCGGCGCTGTTCTTCGCTGACCGCGTAGCAGACGTCGTAGATGTTGAACGACAGCGCCTTGGTGAGGTTGTTGAAGCCCTGGAGCTTCAGGCGCGGCAGTGGCTTGACCACGTTTCGGATCCCCTGTGCGGGCGGATGGAGGACTGGCGGGCCGCTTCGCGCGGTCGCCAGGCGTCTGGTGCCAGTGGCCTGGGACCAGCGGAATAGTATGGACCAAAGGCTTCATGCGCAGAACCTCGCGCCCACGCGGGCCTGCATCCGGGGCGTGCCCCGTTCTGTGTCCAAATGCGAACGACTGCGCTCCACATCGCAGCGCGGGCGTGCGCTGGGGGGACAAATGGATGCGAAATGGCGCAATATTGCGTTGAAGCTCCGCTCAGCGGACGCTAATCTTTGAACTCCATCGCACTTCAGGTCGGATATGGTCCCCTCCAGCTTCTCGCTGCAGACCGCGCTCAAGCGCCAGCTGACGCCACCCTCGCTGGCCCCCGAGCCCATCCATATCGAGCGTTTCCTCGCCCACTGCCATCGCCGCCGTTACCCGGCGCGCGCCGACGTGTTCCGGCCGGGAGACCCCGCAGGCACCATGTACTACGTGGTGCAAGGCTCGCTCAGCGTCATGACCGAAGAGGAAGACGGTCGCGAACTCGTGCTGAGCTACCTGAACCCGGGTGACTTCGTCGGCGAGACCGGCGTGTTTGTGGCCGCCCCGCAGCGCGAGGTGCTGCTGCGCACCCGCACCGCCTGCGAGCTCGCCGAGATCGGCTACGAGCGCCTGCACGCGCTTTTCGCCGGACCGCTGGCCGAGGAGTGCCCGCGCCTGCTGTACGCCATCGGCGCGCAGCTGACCAAGCGCCTGATGCACACCAGCCGCAAGGCCAGCCGCCTGGCCTTTATGGACGTCACCAGCCGCATCTCCAGCACCCTGCTGGATCTTTGCGAAGAGCCCGATGCCATGAGCCACCCGCAGGGCACCCAGATTCGCGTTTCGCGGCAGGAGCTGGCGCGCATCGTCGGCTGCTCGCGCGAGATGGCCGGCCGCGTGCTCAAGCAGCTGGAGGAGCAAGGCGTCCTGCATGCCCGCGGCAAGACCGTGGTCGTCTACCGCCAGGACCGCTGAGCCGGCACGGAACCTGCATACGCGAGGGCCGCATTCGATGCCGCTTGTGGAGGCGCCGCAAGGCTGATCCACTGCAGCAGCCTGCCGTCACCCGCCTGCCCGGTTCCCAATGCCGAAGACGCCGCTGCAACCCGTACGTCGCACCGACATCAAGATCGGCAGCCCACTGCCGTATCCCGTGTATGACGCGATGGGGCGGCTGCTGCTGAAGGCCGGCGAGGTCATCGAGACCGAGCGCCAGCTGAATACCCTGCATGAGCTGGGCCTGTATCTGGCCGAGCGCGACATCACGCGCCTGCCGCGCGCCAGCACGACCGAGCCCAGTGCGGAGGCTCCCGCCGAGCCCGCCGAGGGCGAAGGGCCCCGCGAGACCCGCAAGCTGGCCGAACTGAAACTGGCGCCCGGCAAGACGCTCTACGTCGACTTCCTCGGCACCACCAACCGCCCGCGCGTGGCCCTGCGCCTGGTCGGCTTGCTGGAGGGGGGCGGCGTGCTGATCAGCGCCCTCAATGCCGATGGCGGCGTGGTGCCCTTCCGCGACAACGAACTGCTGTTCGTGCGCGTGCTGACCGCGAGTGGCGTGGCGACCTTCCAGGCCAAGGTGCTGAAGGTCCACTTCACCCCCTTCCCCTATGTGGTGACCTCCTACCCGGAGGGCGTGGTCTTCCACGTCATGCGCGCACACGAACGGGTCGACACCCAGGTCATCTGCAGCGTGGTCAACCTCAGCAGGCCGGTGATGGGCGAGCCAAGGCCGCATGGCGCAGTGATGAAGAACCTGAGCGCCAGCGGCTGCCAGATCGAAGCGCCGCCGGAAATCGCCGACAGCGGCGACCGCCTGCGGCTGGGCTTCAAGCTCGACGCCGCCGGCGAGGAGCACGTGCTCAGCGTGCTGGCCGAGGTGCGCGGCATCAAGAGCTTCGGCGAGAGTGACCACCGCCGCTTCGGCCTGCAGTTCGTCGAACTCGGCAGCTCGGAACGCCTGGTGGTCGAGCACTTCATCTTTCACGCCCTGGTCGACGTCTGATCCGGGCGGCGCTCGCGCCCGTCGGCCGACTGTTCGGGCGCAGAGCACCCGCGTGCTAAGTTCGGCGGTAACCCCCGCTGGCTCCCGCCCATGCCCGCATCCGCCCTTCCACCCGCCCGCAGCGCGGCGCTTGCGCTCGGTCTTGCGCTGTATGGACTGCTGGCGAGCGCGCCATCGGCAGCCCGCCCCCCCTCGCTGCAGGATTGCCGCGAGCAGCGCCGGGAAGAGCCCACAGCGGCGCTCGCGAGCTGCGAGGCAGCCGCACGCGCGCTGGCCTCTCTCGACCAGGCCGAGCCCGCCTTCGAGGCCTGGATGCACGCCTCCGAACTCGCGTCCCAACTCGGCGACCCCGCGCGCGCGGAAGCGGCACTCAAGTCTGCGGTGGTGCTGCTGCCGCGTGTATCCGACCCGCTGGCCGCGCACCGCCTCGCGCGCCGGCGCGGACTGAATGCCTACCGCGAAGGCAGAACTGGCGAAGCGCTGGGCGATTTCCTCGAAGCGCTGGCGGCAGCCCGCGCCGCCGGGGACGCGCGTGCACGCGCGATCAGCGAGAACGACCTCGGCGTTGTCTATCGGCACCTCGGCAATTACGAATCGGCCCTGGTCGCTTTCGAGGCCAGCCTCGCCCTGCGCGAAGGCAAGGACGAATCCCCCTTGGGCGCCCTGCTCGCCAACATCGGCAGCCTGTACCTGGAGCTCGGCGACCTGGGGCGCGCCGAGGATTACCTCAGGCGGGCACTGGAGGACCACGCCGCGAACGGCCGCAGCCTGCCCACCGAGCGCACCCGCGAGGAGCTGGCGCGATTGGCGCTGCGTCGCGGCCGCTGGGACGAGGCGCGCGGCCTCCTCGATCAAGCCTGGCAGGCCTATGCGCAGTCACCGCGCGACCGGCTGCGCGCGGCCCTGCTGCGTGCGCAGCTCGAGTTCGATGCAGGCGCACGCGCGCGGGCCCTTGACTGGCTGTCGCGTGCCCGCGCCGCCGCCCCGGCCGAAGCGGCCGGGCGTCTCGATATCGCCGTGCTGGATGCGCGGCTGGCCGGCGAAGCCGAACGCGGCGGACGCTATGCCACCCTGCAGGCCCTGCTGGCGCAGGGCGAGGGCCAGCCGCCTGCGCAGCGACTGCAGGGCCTCGCCGCGCTGGCCGAACTCGCCGAAGCCTTGGGCCAACCCGCACAAGCGCTGCAGCATCAGCGCCAGCTGCACGCGGAGGCGCAGACGCTGGCCGAAGCACGCCACGGCGAGCGCTTCGACAGCCTGCGCGTGCGCTTCGACCTGGAGCGGCTGGAGGCCGAGGCCGAACGGCGCGAGTCCGAGTTGGCCCGACGCCGCCTGGAAACTCTGAGCGTCGCCGCGGTCGGCCTGCTTGGGCTCGCCCTGTTGGCGCTCTACTCGCAGCGCCGCAGCTACCGGCAGCGGCTCGACGGCGAGCGCGAGCGGCAGGCCCTGGAGCAGCGCATTGCCGAGGCACGACGGGCCTCCGAGGACCTGCGCTGCGACCTGCGCTCGATGGCCTGGCTGCTGGATCGCCAGCAGTCGGCCTGCCTGGTGTTCGACGCCTCCGGCCGCATCCGCGCCTCCACCGCCCTTGCCGCGCAGGCCTTGGGGCGCAGCGTCGAGGCACTGCAGGGGCTGAAGCTGGCGGAGGCGCTGGACGCCGAGACCGCGGCCTGGGCGCAGGCCCTGGTCGAGACCGCCAGCCTGGCCGGAGAGGCCGAGGCCGAGGCCGACCTTGGCCAACACAGCAGCCCCGCGCTGCCGCAGCTGCGCCTGCTCTGCCGGCGCCTCAACATGGAGGAAGAGCTGGGCGTACTGCTGATCGAAAGTCCAGCCGCGAGGCCACCCCGGGACGCCACCGCAGGCGCTGCGCCGCCGGCAGTGCACGAACCGAGGTCAGGCGCCGACGACCCGATGGTCTTCCGACGCCTGCTGGTGCGTACCATGCGCACGGCACTGGAGGCCTGGGAGCGGGTCAGCCTCAAGGGCCGGGTCGAACTGGCCGAGGCCAGCGGCATCTGGCGCATCACGATCGACGATGGCCGCCTGCGCGTTCGCGCCATGGACCGCTACCTCAGCCTCGACAGCCTGCCGGACCGGCCGCGCTGGCGAGAAGTGCTGCGGACCGCCTACTTCCTGCTGGGCGAGGTCGGCATCGACGCCAGCCATCGCGCCCAGCTCGAAGCCCTGGTCGAGGAGCTGCTGCAGCACACGCGGCAGCAGGACTGAGAGCATGTGAGAAGCATCCGCCTACGGCAGCCGCCGCTGGATGTTCTGACTGCGGCGACCGGGTTCTTGCGCACGCTCTGAGGGCCCGCAAGCCGGCTCCTGCGGTGCAGGAGGGTTCCGCGGCAGTTGCTGGGCCCCTGCCCCCGCGTGGCGCTCGCGCGCCTGTCGGGCGCCACGCGTGCTCCAAGGTTTGTCAGTCGCGATGCTTGGACGAGGGCAACGTGCGCAGTGGCCGCTCACAGCGCACGCAGAGCCCGCGCAGACCGTGCTCGGCGCGGTACAGGCGATGGTGGTCCGCGTGCAGATAGGTGTCAGGCGACTGCACCACCGCGATCACGCTACCGAGGTGGCCCGAGGCCGTGTAGCCATGGGCGCTGCAGATCGCCCGCGCGCGCTCGCTGGAGGTCTCGTAGTCGTCGTCGAACTGGCCACAGTCCTTGGCGAGGCCTTTGCCGCCAGCGCTGCAAGTGGCATCGCGTTCGCGGTCGGCGACCAGGGTGTCGGCATAGACCTCGAAGCTGCCGACCGGCACCGGGCGGCCGTCAGCACACCAGTCGTCCGAGGGCAGTTCGCTGTGCGCCCGCGCGGCGCTGGCCGTCATCAGGGCGATGGTGCAGGCGACGAGCAGGGACAGTTTCATGGGCGTTCTCCAGTGGCGTCGAAGGTCAGCGGAGGCTAGCGCCCGAGCGCGGCCGCCGCGAAGGAAAAAGCCGGGAACAAGCCGGGAACACGAGTCGGCAGCCCTTATCGATCAGAGACTTGCAACATGGCGCCGCGCGGCTGCGGACCGACGCGGCGCCCCTGCACTCACTCGGGACGCAACTCCACTTCGCGCACCGGCTTGACCACCATCAGCGGAAAGCACTTCTTGCAGCGGAAGGCCACACCCTGGCTCATGTGGTAGCCGTTGCCGCTCAGCAGCCCGGCCGGCGAGTAAGGCAGACCCTCGACCTGGCCGGCGCCAGGCACGCCGAAGCTCGGACCATTCCAGCCGGCGTGCACCTGGCAGGTCTGGTGTGCCGCGAAGCTGGCCGCCCAGTAATGGTCGGTGATGCCATTGGCTGCGGCGAAGCTGGTCAACTGGGCACCGTCGAGGCTGTAGTTGGCGACCTCGACAATGTGGCCGCGGTAGCACCAGGGCACGGCGTGGGCATGGGCGGCGGCGCCGAGCGCCAGAACGAAAACGATGTAACGCAGCATGTTCAACTCCTCGTGGATGGCAGAGCCCGACGCGACAGCGACGGGGTGCGGCCATGCTCAAGGGGCTGCGCTGGCGGTGCGAGGAGGAAGCCGGGGCGTTGAGGGGGGCGTCGCGGGCAGAACGCAGGCAGATCGCCCCTGCTGCCGCGCGAGGGTGGCGCGCGCGACCTGGGCTCAGGACGAAGCGATGGCTCAGTCGACCCAGCGCAGCGCCGTCTTCGCGCAGGCGACCCGCGCCGCCAAGGCGGGCCGGCGCGCGACGGCGACATTGACGATCACCGCCTCCGCGCTGGCGCGGATCAGGGCGGCATCGGTGGCGCTGTCGGTGTAGCAGCGCAAGCAGCGGCGTCCGTAGCCGGCGGCCTCCAGCGCATCCAGCTTGCGGCGGCCCTGCAGGTGGTGGCGCAGATCCAACCCCCAGCGGGTCGGCACCACGGTGGAGCCCAGCACCGGTGGGCAGCCGCCGGGCAGCTCCGCGAGCAGATCTTCGACCAGCGGCGGGTGTTCACCGGTGGCGATCACCACGCGATGCCCCGCCGCGCGCTCGGCGGCGAGTACGTTCAGGGCCTCGGGGAACAGACGGGCGCGCATGGCCGCGCCACAGTGGCGCAGGAAATCCGCGGGCGAAACCGTGGATCGACCGAGCGTGGCGATCAGGAAACAGGCGCGCACGCCGTGCTGCACCCAGCGCCGACGCAGAAACAGCGGCGCCCACGCCGGCAGCAGGAGAAGAAGGAGTGCAAGCCGCGCGGGCGACTGCCGCAGCAGCCAGCGTAGCCACTCGTAGCCGAGATCGCCGCGGAACAGGGTGCCGTCGAAGTCGAACACCACCACCGGGGCGTCGTGAGCGCCCCCCGGCCCTCCCGCCAGCGCCGGCTCAGCCAAACAGCTTTTCGAGCTCGGCGCCGGGATCTTCAGCGCGCATGAAAGTCTCGCCGACCAGGAAGGCATGCACGCCTTCGGCGCGCAGCATCATCACGTCGTCCTCGGTGCGGATGCCGCTTTCGGTGACCAGCAGGCGATCCTTGGGCACCGCGGGAATGAGGTCGAGCGTGGTGTCCAGCGACACTGCGAAGGTGTGCAGGTTGCGGTTGTTGATGCCGATCAGCGGCGTCGGCAATTTCAGCGCGCGCTCCAGCTCCTCGCCGTCGTGCACTTCCACCAGCACATCGAGGCCGACTTTGTTGCCGAGCTGGCAGAGCTCGCGAAGCTGGGCGTCGTCGAGCGCAGCGACGATCAGCAGGATGCAGTCCGCGCCCAGCGCCCGCGACTCGAACACCTGGTAGGGATCGACCATGAAATCCTTGCGCAGCACCGGCAGCGCACAGGCCGCACGGGCTTCGCGCAGGTAGTCGTCGGAGCCGTGGAAGAAATCCACGTCGGTCAGCACCGACAGCGCGGCGGCACCGCCGCGCTCGTAGCTGCGCGCGATGTCGGCCGGCGAGAAGTCGGCGCGGATCACGCCCTTGCTGGGGCTGGCCTTCTTGACCTCGGCGATGACCGCGGCATCGCCGTCCTTGATGCGCTTGACCAGGGAGGCGTGAAAGCCGCGTGCCGGCTTCGCCGCCTTGGCGGCCTTCTCGAGTTCCGCCAGCGGCGTGGCGTCAGCGCGCTCGGCCACTTCGACGCGCTTGCGGTCAAGGATGCGGTGCAGGATGTCGCCCATGGGTCGGGGTGCTCAGGCGTGCGTGTTGGGTTGTTCTGAAGCCGCTGCAAAACGCAGGCCGCGGCAAGGCGGCGCAAGGGTGCCCGCTTGCGCGACAGGAATCCAGCCTTGCGCGCGCGCCGCAGTCATGTTTGCAGGCTCAGGCCGCACCGAGACGCTGCGTGGCGGCGATGAAGTCCTGCATACGCTGCTTCGCTGCGCCCGAGGCGATCGCCGCGCGCGCGCGTTCGATGCCCTCGGCGATGCTGCCGGCCACGTCGGCCGCATACAGGGCCGCGCCCGCATTCAGGCAGACGATGTCCTGGGCCACGCCCGGCTGGCCGTCCAGCGCTTCGATCACGCGCGCCATCGACTCCGTCGCGTCGGCCACCTGCAGGTTGCGCGAGGAGGCCATCTGCAGACCGAAGTCTTCGGGCTCGATCTCGTACTCGCGCACCACGCCGTCGCGCAGCTCGCCGACCAGCGTCGCCGCACCCAGCGAGATCTCGTCCATGCCGTCGCGGCCGTAGACCACCAGTGCATGCTTGGCGCCCAGACGCTGCAGCACGCGCACCTGGATACCGACGAGATCGGGATGGAACACGCCCATGAGGATGTTCGGGGCGCCGGCCGGGTTGGTCAGCGGCCCGAGGATGTTGAAGATCGTGCGCACGCCCATCTCGCGCCGCACGGGTGCCACGTTCTTCATGGCCGGGTGGTGGATCGGCGCAAACATGAAGCCGATGCCGATCTCCTCGATGCAGCGCGCCACCTGCGCGGGCTGCAGGTCGATGCGCGCACCCAGCGCCTCCAGCACGTCGGCACTGCCGGACTTCGACGACACGCTGCGGTTGCCGTGCTTGGCGACACGACCACCCGCGGCAGCCACCACGAACATGCTGGCGGTGCTGATGTTGAAGCTGTGGGCGCCGTCACCGCCGGTGCCGACGATGTCGACGAAGTTCGAGTACTCCGGCACCTCGACCTTGGCTGAGAGCTCGCGCATCACCACCGCAGCGCCGGTGATCTCGCCGATGGTTTCCTTCTTGACCCGCAAACCTGTGAGGATGGCCGCGGCCATCACCGGCGAAACCTCGCCCCGCATGATCTGCCGCATCAGGTCGATCATCTCGTCATGGAAGATCTCGCGATGCTCGATGGTGCGCTGGAGCGCGGCCTGCGGGGTGATGCTCAGCGTGCGTGCTGCCTGCATGGTCATGCCTTTCGTCTGCAGCTCAGGCGGCGCGCGCGGCGGGCCGGCCGAGGAAGTTCGCCAGCAGGGCGTGGCCATGCTGGGTGAGGATGGACTCGGGGTGGAACTGCACGCCTTCGATGGGCAGCTCGCGATGACGCAGGCCCATGATCTCCTCGACCGAACCGTCTTCGTTCTCGGTCCAGGCGGTGACTTCGAGGCAGTCCGGCAGGCTGGCCTGCTCCACCACCAGCGAGTGGTAGCGCGTGGCCTCGAAGGGCGAAGGCAGGCCGGCGAACACGCCCAGCCCGCGGTGGTGCACCGGCGAGGTCTTGCCGTGCATGATCCGGCTGGCGCGGATCACCCGGCCGCCAAAGGCCTGACCGATGCTCTGGTGGCCGAGGCAGACACCGAGGATCGGAATGCGCGCGCCCAAGCGCTCAATCACTTCGAGCGAGACCCCGGCCTCGTTGGGCGTGCACGGCCCCGGCGAGATGACGATGCGCGCAGGCTGCAGCGCTTGGATGGCGTCGACATTGAGCTGGTCGTTGCGGATCACCTGGACCTGCTCGCCGAGCTCGCCGAAGTACTGCACGAGGTTGTAGGTGAAGCTGTCGTAGTTGTCGATCATCAGCAGCATGGGCTGCTCCGTGCATGCGGGGTGGCGAGGGCGGCGCGGTACGCCCGCCCACGCGGGGCGCACAGGATAGCGGCAGCGGACGCGGGCGCTTGCGACGCTTTCTCCCGCCGCCCGCTGTCACCGCGCGGCGTGACCGATCCGATCCGCGCTCAGCGCGCGAACACCGCCTCGATGCGGGCGATGTCGGCTTCGTGCAGGCGCTGGTGCAGCTCGACCGCGCCAAGGTTGTCGGCGAGCTGGGCCGGCTTGGAGGCGCCAAGGATCACGCTCGACACCTGCGGATTGGCCAGGCACCAGGTGATCGCCAGCTGCGCCGGCGTGGCCTGGTACTCCGCGGCCAGGGCGACGAACTCGCGCAACTGGCGCGGGCGGCGCTCCGGGTCTTCTTCCAATTTGCGCGACAGCCACTCGTAGCCGGGCGCGGTGAAACGGCTGTCGGCGGGCACGCCGTCCAGGTACTTGCCGGTCAGCAGGCCCGAGGCCAGAGGCGACCACACCGCGGTGCCCATGCCGAGCTCGCTGCACAGCGGCGCGTATTCCAGCTCGACGCGCTCGCGATGCAGCAGGTTGTACTGCGGTTGTTCCACGCTGGGCGCATGCAGGTGCTGGGCACGGGCGATGCGATGGGCCTCGCGGATCAGCTCGGCCGGCCACTCGGAGGTGCCCCAGTACAGCACCTTGCCCTGGCGGATCAGCGCGTCCATCGCCAGCACGGTCTCCTCCACCGGGGTCTCAGGGTCGGGGCGATGGCAGAAGTACAGATCGAGGTAGTCGACGTGCAGGCGCTTCAGCGCGGCGTGGCAGGCCTCGGTGACGTGCTTGCGCGACAGGCCCATCTGGGTCGGCCGCGGGTTGTCGACGCTGCCCCACAGCACCTTGCTCGACACGCACCAGGCATCGCGCGGCAGACGCAGGTCGGCGATCACATCGCCCATCAGGCGCTCGGCCTCGCCCTTGGCGTAGACCTCGGCGTTGTCGAAGAAATTGATGCCGGCGTCAAACGCCTGCGCGATGAGGTTGCGCGCCTCGCTGCGGCCGACCCGCCCGCCGAAGGTGACCCAGGCGCCGAAGGACAGCGCGGAGAGCTTGAGGCCGGTCGAGCCCATGCGGCGGTAGAGCATGTGGAGGTCCTGCGAGTGAGGCGGCCGCACAGGATAGCGGGCGGGGGTGAAGGCGGCGGGTAAGGCGATGCGTGCGGCGCAGGCGGTCGGATGAGAGCCGTGTTCATGTCGCGGAACGCACATCGATGTTGCCGCGCGCGACGACGCAAGGCGCGATGTGGCTCGATGCAATGGGCGCGTTATCGGACGATCTGATCGGGATCGGGGCGGAACAGGCCGGCCGCGTCAGCACCGGGGCGAGTGTGTGGGGCACGGTGGGCCGGGGCCCACCCTATGCCGGCCTTCGCTCTTCGCTCTTCGCTCTTTGGGAATCCCGAATCCCCAATCCCGAAAAAGAAAGGGCGACCCCGCAGGGCCGCCCTTTCACATCACTGCGCCCCACGCTCAATGCGTTCGATGGCGCTCGAACATACGGGTGAGCTTCTGCTTGGCCTGCAGCTTTTCGCGCTTCATCACGCGCAGGGTATTGGCGTCTACCGGCAGCACGCCAAGCTCAGCGTCCATCACCTTTTTGTCGAGCTGGCGGTGGCGGTGGAAGAGCTGGCGGAACTCCGTGTTGGCCTGCATCAGGGTTTCGACTTCGGGCTGCTGACCTTCGAACATCGCGAATCCTCCGGGGTGGTGGATCCGTCGAGACGATCGCCGCGGACCCCGCCAGCAGCGGGGCCGGGCGGGTCGCGACGAATCAGAGAAGGGTGTGGGTGCGAACCTCCCGCAGCCCGGCGCGCGCCTGCGCGCCGCCTGACGTGAACAACTGCGAACCGGGCGCTGCTGCCTTTGGCATGCGTGGACGCTCCGGTGCGGAACCGCCGCACCCGGGATCGACCCTACTCCGCCTGCCCCACCCCTTCAAGGCCGAAGCGCCGCAGATTCAGGCGCCGAGCACATCCGTGAGGTCAGAACGTTCCCGACCTGCCCGCTTCGGGAACTTCAGCAGGCTCCGCAACTCCAGAGTGGCTTGGCTGCGCCGCCGGGACCGGGACGACAGGCGCGAGCCATGGATAGCCGCACGTGCCTGCCAGCGATTGCACTTTCCTGTTTCGCAGTGCGCCCGCGAGCAAAGCCTGGGCCAGGACCCGTTCTCTTCTCACTCCGGGCGAGTGATTGGAATGAGGGCCGGTGGGAGCTCTGCAGTGCGCCGGTGAGCGACGCCAGCGCCAAGACCGAGCCCCTCTCCCACTGGGAGAGAGGTTGGGATCAGGGCCGGCCGGAGCGCGGTCTGAAGCCTGCGAGCTTCCCTCGGACGGCCCGCCCCGCGACGCATTAATGCCCGACCTGGACAGGCCAGCACGCCCCGCTGCGCGGCGCGCGGGCAGCAGTCCGCCGCCTCAGAGCTTCTCGACCACTACTTCCACACGGCGATTGCGGGCGCGGCCTTCCGCGCTGCCGTTGTCGGCGACCGGACGATCCTCGCCCAAGCCCAGAGCCCGCAGACGGCTGCCGTCGACGCCCTTCTGGATCAGGGCATCGCGCACGGCCTCGGCGCGACGCTGCGACAGCACCTGGTTGAGATTGGCGCTGCCCTGGCTGTCGGTATGGCCCTCGATCAGCACGCTGGCGCCAGGGTTGGCGTTGATCAGATCAATCACCTTCTGCAGGTTGTCGCGGGCCTCGGCGCGCAGCGCGCTCTGGCCGCTGGCAAAGGCCTCGCCGGAGATCGTCATCACCTGTCCGCGCGCTTCGCTGCGGGCAGTCATACCCTGCAGCTGCATGCGCAGGCTGTCGGCGGCAGCCGCAGCCAGCTCCGCTTCGCGACGCGAGAGCTGCGCCTCCAGCGCCTGCGCCTCGGCCAGGCGACGCGCCTGCTCGGCCTGGGCGGCGCTGATCTCGCTGTCCAGACGCGCGGCCTGGGCCTCTTCCAGCGCGCGCTCGGTTTCTTCGGCGCGGGTCAGGTTCTGCAGGCGCAGACGCTCGACCTCGCGACGCAGCTGTTCGGCATCGCGACGACTGGCTTCGAGCAGGATCGCATCGCGCTCGCGCTCCAGCTGCACCAGCTGATCGGCCAGCATTTCGGTCTCGGCCACCGCACGGGCGATCTCGATGCGCCGCGCCGCCGCGTACTCGGCCTGCGGGCGGTTGCGGCGCGAGGCCTGGGCCACCGCCTGCACGGCCACACGGGCCAGCTCCATCTCAAGGCGCGCGCGCCCGACCAGGCTGGGCTCGGCCTCCAGTTCGGCCAGCTCGCCCTGCAGGCGCTGCAGTTCGAGTTCCGGGTCGGGGCGCTGGGCCTTGAGCGGCAGCGCCAGCACCAGGCCGATCAGGACAAGGGCAAGGCGGCTCATCGCGCACCTCCATCCAGCAGTTCACGCCGCAGACGGGCGTTGTCCTCGCTGCGCGCCCGCACTTCCGCGCGGAGGCGGTTGTTGCCGGCCCGCGCTTCGGCCAAACGCGCCTCTAGTTCGGCGCGAACGGCCACGCCCTGCGCATCGCGACGCTTGCGCTTGGCTTCGAGATCGCGCGCCTCGGCGAGCAGGCTCTGCGCCAGCTCAAGCTCATTGCGCGCGTGCACGTCGGCCTGCGCCCGCAGGGCGTCGCCCACCGCACGCTCGGCGCGCAGCACCTCGACCAGGGGCTCCTTGCGGGACTGGGCGTGGAGCGGAGGCACGAGGCTTGCACCGAGAACCAGCGCAAGGAAACAGAAACGTTGACCTGTCATATCATCCGGCGTTCAGTAGGGGCGCCTGGGGCGCACCCGGGTTGACCTTCGCCTTGAGCGGCGATCCCAGCATCACGCGGCAGCCGAAGCGCCTGAAAGCCAAAGGCTTTGCCCGGCCGCACGCACACCCACACACAAGGGGAGCAGCTTCATGGATATCGGCTACTTTCTCAAGCTGATGACCGAGAAAAACGCGTCCGACATGTTTCTGACCACGGGCGCGCCGGTCAACATCAAGGTCGAAGGCAAGCTGTATCCGCTGGGCAACACCGGCCTGCCGGCCGGCATGGTCAAGAAGATCGCCTACTCGCTGATGGACGAAGGCCAGGTGCCGGCCTTCGAGCGCGACCTCGAGCTCAACATGGCCATCGCCGTGAAGGACGCCGGCCGCTTCCGCATCAACGTGTTCAAGCAGCGCGGCGAAGTCGGCATGGTGATCCGCGCGATCAAGAGCGAGATCCCCACCGTTGACCAGTTGCGCCTGCCGCCGGTGCTGAAGGACCTGGTGATGGAGGCGCGCGGCCTGATCCTCGTGGTCGGCTCGACCGGCTCGGGCAAGTCGACCAGCCTCGCGGCCATGATCGACCACCGCAACAGCAGCAGCTCGGGCCACATCCTCACCATCGAGGACCCGATCGAGTTCCTGCACCGGCACAAGAAATCCATCGTCAACCAGCGCGAGGTCGGCCTCGACACCCACGCCTTCGCCAATGCGCTGAAGAACGCCATGCGTGAAGCGCCGGACGTGATCCTGATCGGCGAAATCCTCGACGCCACCACCATGGAGTCGGCGATCGCCTTCGCCGAAACCGGCCACCTGTGTCTGGCGACCCTGCACTCCAACAACGCCGACCAGACCCTGGAGCGCATCCTCAACTTCTTCCCGGAATCGGCACACAAGAACGTGCTGATGAACCTGGCCCTGAACCTCAAAGCCGTGATCAGCCAGCGTCTGGTCACCGGCGTCGACGGCAAGCGCCTGCCGGCGGTGGAGGTTCTGGTCAACACCCCGCTGATCCGCGACATGATCCGCCGCGGCCAGGTGCACGAGGTCAAGGAAGCGATGGAGCGCTCGCTGCAGGAAGGCATGCAGACCTTCGACCAGGCTCTTTACCGCCTCTACAAGGAAGGCAAGATCGAGCTGGAAGAAGCGCTGCGAAAAGCCGACTCGCGCGACGGCCTGTCGCTCAAGATCCGCTTGTCCGAAGGCGGCGCCGACGAACACGACCCCTACGCCGACACCTTCCAGGCCCCACCCGCCGGCCGCCCCGTCAGCGATGGCGGTTTGAACTTCAGTTGAAGCCGCAGCGCGGCGGCGCTAACACGTCCTGAGTTCTTCTCCGCTGCGGCACATCCGTGGCGCGCCTGCGCGATGCGCCGGTGGCCGCCGGCCTGCCTCGGAGGTCTGGCGAGGCAACAGAACGTGGGGGTGCGGGGGTGGAACCCCCTCAAGCGCACGGCGACGCGCGGAAAAGAGCCTCAAGCCCGGCCACGCGCCAGGTCGGCGGGCTTCGTAGCCTCAGTTCCACCCACCGCAGAAGTGCCGCCCTGAGTTCCCTCTCCCCTTGCGGGAAGCGGAGGAGAGCGACTGTCGGCTGCCGGTGACAGCCGACACTCTGCGGAGTCCGAGCGAATCGGTTGCAGGTTGGGTAGAGAGAGGGGGCGAACGCCCCTCAGACGCACCAGCGCCAGAGCTGAGCCCATCGCGGCTCACCGCTTACCGGGTTCTACCCCGTTTCCGCGGACGGTTTGAACAAGGCTGAAAACCTACGGTCCCGGCGAGCGACTCTACGTCGCATCCGGGGGTTGTGGAACC
>NZ_FNAG01000007.1 GCF_900101825.1 Aquimonas voraii | reverse complement strand
ATCCGGGGCGAGCCGTGAGGCCGCGGGGCTGCGAGCGATGGCCACGGCGCCAGCGCTTCGAATCCCCGCAGCCATTCCGGCCTTGCACCCACGGACGTCCCCCTAGAACGTGGGCCAGGCACGAAACGTGTCATGCACGACCCCGTTGGGGCTGCCGCTGATCGCCGACGGTTCGCTCGCGGTCGCGCAACCATTCCCAGGGGGCCGAGCCTGCGGCCCGCGGCGCCCGTGCGCACCGGCCATGCCACGACTGTAGCGAGGCGCCTCCAATACGTCCGCTGCGGGAATGTCGGCAGTCTGTCGCCTGCAAACGCGAACGGCCCGGTTGCCCGGGCCGTTCGCTCTGCCGTCGTTGGTGACGCTGGCTTACCAGATCGCCACGCGCTCCTCGCCCTCGCGGCGCATGCGGTCGCCGGGCTGGCAGCCGAAGGCCTCATGGAAGGTCGGCATGTTGGAGGGCGCGCCGACCGCGCGGAACATGCCCGGCGCGTGCGGCCCATTGGTGATCTGCAGCTTCATCGCCTCGGTGGTGAAGCCGCGGCGCCAGACGGTGGCCCAGTTGAGGAAGAAGCGCTGGCTCTGCGACAGGCCTTCGACCATCGGGTCGGTGTAGCCCTCGCCCTGGGCGCGGCGCATGGCCGCGTAGGCGACCGTCAGTCCGCCCAGGTCGGCGATGTTCTCGCCCAGCGCCAGTCGGCCGTTGACGTTGAGGCCGGGCAGGGCCTCGTAGGCGTTGAACTGCGCGACCAGCTTGTCGGTGCGGGCGTTGAAACGCTCGCGGTCCTGGTCGGTCCACCAGTTGGCGAAGTTGCCAACGGCGTCGAACTTGCTGCCCTGGTCGTCATAGCCGTGCAGCATCTCGTGGCCGATCACCGCGCCAATGCCGCCGTAGTTCAGCGCGTCGTCGGCGTTGGGGTCGAAGAAGGGGGGCTGCAGGATCGCCGCCGGGAACACGATCTCGTTGGCCGAGGCGCGGTAGTAGGCGTTGACCGTCTGCGGGCTCATGCCCCATTCGGTCTTGTCGACCGGCTTGCCGATCTTGTCGAGCATGAAGCGGTAGTTGAAGGCGGCCGCCGCCTCCAGGTTGGCGACATAGCTGCCGCGGCCGACGTTGAGGCCGTCCCAGCTGCGCCACTTGTCGGGATAGCCGATCTTCGGCGTGAAGCTGGCCCATTTCTCCAGCGCCTTGGTCTTGGTCTCGTCGCCCATCCAGTCGAGATTCTGCAGGCGCTCCTTCAGCGCCTCCGACAGGTTGGCGACCAGCTGCTGCATCTTGGCCTTGGATTCCGGCGGGAAAGCGACGGCCACGTAGAGCTGGCCCAGCGCCTCGCCCATGCTGCCGTTGACCGCGTTCAGCACGCGCTTCCAGCGCTCCTGCTGCTCCTGCTGGCCGCGCAGGGTCTTGCCGTAGAGCGCGAAGTTGGCGTCCTCGAAGGCCTTGCCGAGGTAGGGCGCGGCATCGTTCAGCACGCGGAAGCGCAGCCAGGTCTGCCACTGCTGTACCGGCACCTCGACCAGCATGCGGTCGAACTCGCGGAAGAAGTCGGGCATGGCCAGCGAGAACATCTCGGGGCGCGCCACGCCGACGGCGTCGAAGAAGGCGCCCCAGGGGAAGTTCGGCGTCACCGCATCGGCCTGCTCGATCGAGACCGGGTTGTAGCGGGTGGCCGGGTCGCGCAGGCTCACGCGGTCCAGCGAGGCCTTGGCGAGCAGGGTCTCGAACTCCAGCACCTGCTGCGCCTGCGCCTTGGCGCTGGCCTCATCGGCACCGGCCAGCTGCAGTACGGTGGCGGCATAGGTCAGCAGGGCCTCTCGCGCGGCCACGAAGTCCTCGCGATCCTCCAGGTAATAGCTGCGCTCCGGCAGCGACAGGCCGCCCTGGTTGGTGTAGCCGATCACCATCTCGGAGTTCTTGAGGTCGGCATTGGCGTAGAAGCCGAACAGCGGCCCTTGGCCGACCGCGTAGGCGTCGCGCAGGTAGCCGGCGATGCCGGCGGTGTCGGTGATGGCGTCGATCTTGGCGAGCCGCGGCTTCAGCGGCTCGATGCCGGCGGCCTCGATGGCGGCGGTGTCCATGCCCGAACCGAAGAAGTCGCCGACCTTCTGCTCGATGCTGCCGGGGGCTGAGTTCGACTGCGAGGCGGCCTGCACGATGGCGTGCTGGATCTCCAGCGAGCGCTCGCCCAGCACTTCAAAACTGCCCCAACTGCTGCGGTCGGACGGCACCGGATTGGCGGCCAGCCAGGTCTGGTTGGTGTGCAGGTTCAGGTCGGTGCAGGCCGTGACGTCCGGGTTGAGGTCGGCCGCGCGGAAGCTGATCGGCTGGGTCTTGATCGCGGCCATATCGATGGCGATCGGCTGCGGTGCGGCGGCTGTCGTGGCTGCAGGCGCGGCCTTTGAAGCGGACGCGCTGTCGCCGCTGGGGGCTGAGCAGGCGGCGAGCGCAGTGAGGATGGCTGCGGAAAGCAGCGAGCGGAAGGGTAGGTTCATACGGGGGGCTCTCCTCGGGCGCGTGGCCCGTCAAGCGTCATCCGGGAATCGGATCGGGACCGCGCACCCTAAGCGCTGGCGCCCCGCCCGGGATGTGGCGGGAGTCACGCGGCATGCCCCGTGGGCGCGCGGAGCGCGCGTGGGCGGCTTGCCCGCGAGGGCGACGCCAGTCGCGTGGGCGGGTACATCCGCGTGGGCGCGCGGGCGCCGGCAGCTCACGCGGCCACGCCCACGGGCATCGCACGGCGGACCGCCACGCAGCCGCCTGAATCGCCGCATCCACCCAAACGTGCCGGGCCCCACAACCCCCCTAGTCAAGCGCGAGTGAAATCTCCACTCTTTCCCTCAGCGCGCGGCAGGCACTGCGTCGCGCGCAGCGCAGCACCCGTGCTGGCCCACCAGGGGGCAGCACGAGACCGGTCCACAGGGATCGGCACGCAGCGGTCGCGGGCTCCGGACGGAACCGGTGCAAGCAGCCGCAGGGGGCAGGCACCCAGCTCTGTCTCCGCAGCGCCTGCTCCAGGGCAGGCGTCATCGCGCGGCCCGAGCGCATTCCAGTGCTGCTGTGTCAGCGCTATCCGGCGCGGGAGAACCCGTGATCCACCCCAGTTCGGAGCTTCGTTTCATCTCAGCCGAGATCGGCTACGGCGTGTTCGCCACCGAGTTCATTCCCCGCGGCACCTTTCTGTGGGTGCTCGACCCCTTCGACCGCATCCTGAGCGCCGCCGAGCGCGAGACCCTGCCGGCGCTGCTGCGCCAGCAGGTCGACCGCTACGCCTATCAGGCCGCCGATGGCGACTTCGTGTTCTGCTGGGACTTCGGTCGCTACATGAACCATTCCTGCGCACCGGCCAGCCGTGGTATCGGCGACGCTTTCGAGATCGCGGTGCGCGACATCCAGCCCGGCGAGGAGCTCACCTGCGAGTACGGCACCCTGAATCTGGTCCAGCCGATGGCCTGCCGCTGCGGTGCCTTGAGTTGTCGGGGCGAGATCCGCCGCGACGATGCCGAACGCTTCTTCGAGCGCTGGGATGCCGAGGCTCGAGCGGCGTTCGAACTCGCGGGAACGGTGCCGCAACCGCTGCTGCCCTATGCGAAAGCCGGCCCACGCGATCTGCCGCTGCTGGCGGCGCTGCGTTCGGGGACTCCGGTCGAGGTGCCCTCGGCCCGCGCCTACCACGTGCCGGCAGCGGAGGGTCAGAGCCCATGATGCATCCGCATACGCGATGCGTGCCGATCGATGCAGTCGTCGGCGAGGGCGTGATCGCCACCCAGCACATCCCGCGCGGCACGCTCGTCTGGGTGATGGATGCGCTGGATCAGGCCATACCGGAGTCCGAGATCGCCGTGCTTCCGGCCTGCTGGGCGCCGCTGGTCGATCGCTGGACCTTCAGCGACGGCCGCCGTCACCGTGTGCTGCTGTGGGACCACGGCCGCTACGTCAACCACAGTTGCGCCCCCAACTGCGGCGGTACCGAATTCGGCTTCGAGATCGCACTGCGCGATATCGAGCCGGGCGAACAGCTGAGCAACGACTACGCCACGCTGTTCATGGGCCCCAGCGAGGCCTTCCACTGCGAGTGCGGCGCGCTGCGCTGTCGCGGCGACATCGACCATCGCCAGGTGCCGGAAGCGGTGGCCGCCGTGCGCCGTGCCCTGACCCAGGCGCTGGATTTCATCGAATCCGCACCGCAGCCGCTGTGGCCCCTGCTCGACCCGCAGCGCCTGCAGTCCGCGCGCCTGAGCCTCACTCAAAGCCTGGCCGATGTGCTGCAATCGCGCAGCACGCGGCGACGCGCGGTCAGCGGCTGAGGGCCCCCGTTCCAGTCGCGGCGCGCAGGGTGGGTGCTCGCCCTCCGCAGCTGGACACTGGCCTCGCGGACTGCATGGCTCGTGAGCTGTCTGTCGTCTGGCCCACGTTCGTGGTGCGATCCCTCGATCGGGCGCAAACTCCCGACCGGGAGTCGCCTTGGTGCTTGCACCTCAAAGACTGCCCGGCACGAACTCCAGCGCGACCTGCGCCGGGCGGCCGGGAAGATCCAGCGTGCTGCGCCGCTCCGGCGCGCGTGCGATCACGCGTCCGCGCCGCACCACGGCAAGTCGGGCGGCCTTCAGGCGGATCGCTTCGAAGGGGTCGGCCGCCTGCAGCAGGACGAAGTCGGCCGGGCCGCCCTCGCGCAGGCCGTAGTCGTCGAGGCCGAGCACCCGCGCGGCGGTGTCGGTGACGCCGGCGAAGCAGGCGCGGATGCCGTCCTGCGAGGTCATCTGCGCCACGTGCACGGCCATGCTGGCGACTTCGAGCATGTCTGCGCTGCCGAAGCTGTACCAGGGGTCCATGCAGCAGTCCTGCCCCAGGGCGACGTCGATGCCGGCGGCCAGCAGCTCGGGCACGCGGGTCATGCCGCGACGCTTGGGGTAGCTGTCGTGGCGGCCCTGCAGGGTGATGTTGATCAGCGGATTCGCCACCGCAGAGAGTCGCGCCTCGGCCATCAGCGGCAGCAGCTTGGAGACGTAGTAATTGTCCATGCTGTGCATCGAGGTCAGATGCGAGCCGGTGACCCGGCCCTGCAGGCCGTAGCGGATCGTTTCGGCGGCGAGCGTTTCGACGTGGCGCGAGTGCGGGTCGTCGCTCTCGTCGCAGTGCATGTCGACGCGCAGGCCGCGCTCGGCGGCGAGACGACACAGGCGCGCGATGCTGTCGGCGCCGTCCGCCATCGTGCGTTCGAAGTGCGGGATGCCGCCGACCACCTCGACGCCGCGGTCCAGCGCGCGTTCGAGGTTCTCGATGGCGCCCGGCGCGCGCAGGTAGCCGTCCTGCGGAAAGGCGACCAGCTGCAGGTCGACGTAGCCGGCGACTTGGCGCTTGACCTCCAGCAGAGCGTCGACGGCGAGCAGGCGCGGGTCGCAGACATCGACATGGCTGCGGATGTGCAGCAGGCCCTGCGCGGCCGCCATGTCGCAGTAGGCCAGCGCGCGCCGCACCACGGCCTCGACGGTGAGATCGGGCTTCAGCTCGCCCCACAGCGCGATGCCTTCGAGCAGGGTGCCGCTGGCGTTCAGCCGAGGCAGACCCAGCGAGAGCGTGGCGTCCATGTGGAAGTGGGCGTCGACGAAGGGCGCGCTGAGCAGGCGACCGCGCGCGTCGATGACCTCGCCGACGTGCTCGGCCGGCAGGTTCGGCGCGATCGCAGCGATGCGACCGCCGCGCACGCCGACATCGACGCCGCGCCGGCCGTCGGCCAACGCGGCGTTGCGCACCAGCAGATCGAAGCTCATCCCAGCAGGGCGTTCAGTGCGCGCGCGGCGCGGGCGTTCTGCGCGGCATCGGCCTGCGGCGCATGTGCGGCCCAAGCCAGCAGCGCCGCACGCGCGTCGGGGCGCGCGCTGCCGCTGCCCATGCGCTCGGCCAGACGCTGCATCTGCAGTTCGCGACGGCGTGCGGCGGCGTCGGCGGGGCTGTCGATGCCGGCGTCGAGTTCAAGGCCGATCAGCGCGTCCTCGCGGCTCTCGCCGCTGACATCGCGGCTGCGGGCGGTGCTCAGTTCACGACGCTCCGATTCGCCAAGCGCCTCTTCCTTCGAAGGGTCTAGGGCGGCATCGAGGAGGGACTGCAGCGACTGCTTCGCGCGTGCCTCACGCTGTGTCTTCTGGGCGGCGCGCAGGCGCTCCACGGCCTTCTCGAACTCGCGCTCGAGGCTGCCTTCGGCCGCGCGCGGCGGGCGCGGGCGGCGGTCCTGGCGATCGCCACGCTCGCCCCGTTCGGGCTGCGAACGATCGCGCGGGTTGCGACCGGGCCGCGCATCGCCCGCTGCCTCTTCGAGCTGCGGCTGCTGCGCCTGCCAGCGCGCTTCAAGCTCGGCCAGCTGGGCGTCGATCTGGCCGAGGTCCTCGGCCTGCGCCAGGGCCTGCACGGCCTCGACCAGTCCGCGACGCTCGGCTTCGACCGCGGCCAGGGCTTCGGTGCGCGCCTGCGCGCCGGCACGCGCGGCCTCGAACAGCGGGTCGACGATGCCGCGCAGCTCAGCCCAGAGGCGGTCCTCGGTCTTGCGGTCCGCGCGCGGCGCGGTGCGCCACTCCTGCTGGATCGCCTTGGCGACGTTGATGGCCTGGGTGGCGTCGCCGCGGGCGGCGAAGCGCAGGCGCTCCAGCAGGGCCTGCTTGCCCTCGACTGCCGCCTGGTTGCGTGCATCGCGCAGGGCGTCGAGCTGATCGAGCTGGGCGCGCAGGCGCTTGCCCAGAGCAGCGCGGGCGCGCGGCTCGACTTCATCCAGCTGGCGCAGCGCGGCAACGACACGCTCGCGCAGGGGCTTGAGATCGTCCGGCGCCTGCTCGATGTCGGTCGCCAGTGCGGCGATGGCGGCGTCGATCTCGCTGGCCTTCTGCGAGCGCAGGGCGCGGCGCTGCTCGAAGTAGGGTCGCGCCGGCGCCAGCGCGCGGTGGCAGAGCGCGCGGAAGCGCTTGCCGATCCCGGTCGCGTGTTCGCCATGGTCGGGCTCCGCCGCTTCGACCTTGGCCCATTCGTCCTGCAGCTCCTTGACCCGGTTGGCAACGGCATCGGGATGCAGGCCGGAACCGATCAAGGCCTCGACCTCATCGCAGAGGCGCGCGCGCACCTTGTTGCCGGCCCAGCGCTGCCAGCGCTCCATGTCGGCGACGCCGGCTTCCAGCTCGCGCAGCTTGTCGCGCTGACCGGGCGTGGGTTTGACGCCGGCGGCCAGCCGCGCGCGGGCGGCTTCCAGCGCGGGCTTGGCGATGCCGAGGCGCTGGTCCTCGACGCCAGCGAGGCCCTGCCTGAGTGCTTCGCGCAACGCTTCGTCGGGCGGCTGGGCGGCGGCTGCGGGCGCAGGCGTGACCGTGATGGTGTCGTTCGCTGGGTTGGCGGCCCCGTCGGCATCGACCGGAGTCACCCTCGCGGTGTCGGCTGCCGAAGCCTCGCCCACCGCGTCGTCCGCCGGCTCGGCCGCGACTGTCGCGGCTGCCGTCGCCGCTTCATCGACGGCGCCGGCTTCGATGAGCGCCGCTTCGAGGGCGGCGGGCTGCGGCTCGGGCTTCGGCAGGTGGGCTGTCTTCAGCGCATTGACCGCTGCGCGAGCGCTGGCGGCATGGCCCTGCAGGCGACGCAGCAGGGCCGCGTCGAGCCGCGGCGCCAGCTGCTCGACTTCGGTCTCCAGCGAGGCGAGCTGCTCGTCGGCATCGGTCGGCAGGCTGCGCGCGAGTGCGTCGAAGGCGCTGCCGAGCTGCAGGGCGCGCTGGTTGATCGCGCCAGCGTCTCCACGCGCGAGCTTCAGCGCATCGGCTTTTTCGCGGGCGCGGCGCGACAGCGCCTTGTCCTGGCCGCGCGCCGCTTCGGCGATCCGGTCCAGCGTGGCCTCATCGGAAATGCGCTCCAGCAGCCGCAGACGCAGGGCCGGGTCCGGGTCCTTCAGGCAGCGCCGCTGCAGCAGGCCGGGCTTGTTGAGTCGCAGCACCGCTGCTTCGCGCAGTTCGGGCTCGGGCGCCGATTCCGCCATGGTCTCGGCCAGCTCGGCCGGCAAGGCGGAATGGCTGGCGAGCTGTTGGCGCTCGGCGGCGGGCACTTTGGCATCCAGCAGGCGGGCGCGGACGCGGCCAAGGATGGCCTCGCGGCAGCCGCTGTCCTTTTCGGCCGGCAACAGGCCCAGCAGGGTGTCGGCGCTGTCGATACGGGCGATGGCTGCGCGCCGCACTTCGGCGGCGCTGTCGCTGGCGGCGATCTGCGGCAGCAGGCGGACCAGCTCGGGCGCGGTCTCCGAGCGCACGGCCTCGGCGCGACGCAGGGTTTCAGGGTGTTCCCACAGCGGGCGGCGAAAGCGGGCGAACAGCTTCATGCAGGGTCTCGGCGGTTGGACGGCGTGGGGCCGCGCGGGGCGGGGGCCGGATTATGGCGCCTAACGCGTGCCGCGGATCGCCCTGCCGAAGCGCCTGAGGCCCCGCGAGCGGGGCCTCAGGACTATCACGGTGCTGGCCGGGGCTTCAGAGCGCGGGCGGGGGCGGCGGCGCTGCGGCGGGCGCGCCGGGCACCGTCTGCGGTGGCGTGAGCCCGGCCTTGTCCTTCAGTTCCTTGAACTTGTCCGACATGCCTTCGAGCTTGGCTGACCACTGCGGATCGGGCGTCTGCCCTTCGGTGACCTTGAAGAACACCTGCATCAGCGCGGCCATGGCCAGCGGATCCACCAGCGCGGCTTTCAGGCAGATCGCGGTGACGATGGCGAGTGCGAAGGTCCAGAAGCCGGCGAGGCCCGGGAAGAAGTTCGCGATCAGCGCCACCGGCCCGATCACCAGCAGGAAGATCGCCAGCGTCAGGCCCCAGATGACGAAGGTCAGCCAGACCGCGTTCTTCAGCATCGTCTTGTAGTTCTGCGCGTAGAGCACCACGGCGTCGCGCGCCGAGGCCCAGGCATTGGTGCTGCCGGTGCGGATGGCATGGGCGAGGATCACTTCGTCGACGTAGGTCAGCGAGGTGTTGATCACGGTGTTGACGAACTTGACCAGGCCGTCGAGGCCAGGGATCGGCAGGAAGTTCGCGATCATCAGCATGGCGCGGTTGAACACCCGCAGGATGCCCTTGATGAGTTGGTCCACGCCGAACAGCACCGAGCTTTCGACGAAGCGCTCCTTGACCACGGCCGAAGCGTGCTCCAGCTGGCCGCGGCCGCCTGGAATCTCCTTGCCCTGAAGCAACTCGGCCAGCACGGCGATGTGCCCGGCCTTGACCAGGTAGAGCAGGTATTCGCGCGCCCAATAAAGCACGCCGCTGATCAGGCCGAAACCGATGAAGGCGCCCCAGGCGCTGCCGGCGCCGGGGTCGGCAGCGACCTTGCCGAACAGATAGCCGATGCCGGCGCCACCGCCGGTGGCGATCACGTAGGCCAGGGTGATGCCGAGGTATACGGCCAGCCGCAGCAGCAGGAAGGGCAGGGTGCGAAGCAGCAGGCCGAGGATCTGGCCGAGGCTGAAATCCATCATGGAGTATCTCCGTGGGGCAGGGCGTTGGGGTCGCGCGGTCGTCCTCGCGCGTCGACACTGTGTATACGCAGAACGAGACGCGAAGGCGACATGGGGCCGGCTTCACTCCACGCTGACACCCGCAGCGTAGCCTCGGCGGCTGTTTCCCTGCTCTCGGACCCCTCGCCATGCGCTTCAAGCCCGCCGCCCTGCTGCTCTCGCTGTCCCTCGCCAGTCCCCTGACGGCTCTGGCCGCCTGTGGCGTCCTCGAGGGTGAGAGCTTCCGCCCTCTGGCCGGCAAGGAGCCGGTGAGCCTCTGCGAGCGCTATGAGGGCCAGGTGCTGCTGGTGGTGAACACCGCCAGCAAGTGCGGCTTCACGCCGCAGTACGAGGGTCTCGAAGCGTTGCACCAGGAGCTGTCGGGCCGCGGCTTCGCCGTGCTCGGTTTCCCGTCTGGCGATTTCATGGACCAGGAATTCGACGATGAGGCGCAGATCGCCGAGTTCTGCACCAACACCTACGCGGTCAAGTTCCCGATGTTCGAGAAAGTCTCGGTCAAGGGCGAGCAGGCCGTGCCCTTCTATCGGGAGTTGACCGAGGCCACAGGTCAGGCGCCGGGCTGGAACTTCCACAAGTACCTGCTGAACCGCGAGGGCGAGGTGGTGGCCAGCTTCGGCAGCCGCACGCGTCCGGACGATCCGGCCCTGCGCGCCGAGATCGAAAAGCTGCTTGGCGGTTCCTGATCTGCGGATCGGCCCGTACCGATGACTACAGTCGGCGCTTGACCAGGCGGATCAGGCTGCCGAGCAATGGGATGTGCTCATAAAGGCCGTCGGCGGCGTTCCAGTAGTCCTGGTGATAGACAACCAGTCCCTGCGCGTTGAAGCGCAGGTGCGACATGCCCACCGTCGCGGTGTCCACGCCGCGACGGAAGCGCTTGAAGCGGATGACCATGCGCCAGCGCACCAGGTACTCGCCTTCCGCCGTCCGCGTGTTCGACAGCACCTGCACCCGGCAGTCCTCGACGGCATCGGCGCTGTCGTGCAGGTAGTGGGCGAGAGCGGCACGGCCGCGCACTGGCTTCAAGGTGTCGTTGAAGTAGACGTCGTCCGCATAGGTCGCAGGCAGCAGGCGCTCGATGCGATCGCCGGCGAAGCTTTGGAAGAAGGCGGCGAAGCGCGCCAGCGCGTCCGCCTCCTCGGCGCTGCCCGCGGCGAGCTGCGCGGGATGCAGGACGCGCAGGCGCTCAAGTTCAGAGAGTGTTTCCAAGGTCGGGCTCCGTGGGTTGGAATGCGCGGCAGAATGAACCAAGGCAAGGAGAGACCCAAGTGAAGGTGCGCGCGTCCGAACGCATGGCGGTGTGGCTGGGCCTGGCTGGGCTGCTGCCCTTCCTGCTGCTGTCGGTGTCTGTGTGGTCGCCGGACTGGCGTGCGCTGGCGCAGCCGGCCCTGCTTGGCTACTCGGCCTTGATCCTGTCCTTCCTGGGCGGTGTCCGCTGGGGGCGCGGGCTCTCCGCCGACCGCCCCGTGGAGTACGTCTGGGCCGTGCTGCCGAGCCTGTGGGCCTGGGCTGCGCTGCAGGCGCCGCCGGCCGCCGCTCTGCTGCTGCTGGCCTGCGGCTTCGTTGGCCAATGGTGGCTCGACGGACCGGCCGACCGCCTGCCTGCCCCGGCCTGGTTCCGACGGCTGCGCGCCCTCTTGACCGCCGTGGTGCTCGGCTGTCACGTGCTGGCGGTGACTGCGCTGTTCGCCTGAAATCGCCTCCGGGAACCTTTCGCCCCGACGCGCATCCGTGGTGCCGGCGTTGCGCCCCCGAGGGGGCCAGCCCACAATACCGCGCCCCGTCGCCGTCGGACTCACGGCGCCCATCCTGTTGGAGAACCCATGAAGCATTCCCTGCGCACCACCCTGCTCGCCGCGGCCACCGCCGCTGTGGTCGGGTTTTCGTCCTTCGCGGTCGCGAACGACAAGCTGGAAACCGAGAAGGACAAGATCAGCTACGTGATCGGCCTGCAGATCGCCGGCTCGCTGGTGCAGATCAAGGATGAGGTCGACCTCAAAGTGCTGATGCGCGGCATCGAGACCGGCCTGTCGGGCGAAGAGCCGGCGCTCAGCCAGGAAGAGGCGATGGCCGTGCAGCAGGCTTTCGGCCAGAAACTGCAGGCGAAGCGCGAGGCCGAGATGCAGGCCGCGGCCAAGACCAACCGTGAGGCTGGCGAGGCTTTCCTGGCCGAGAACAAGACCAAGCCGGGCGTGAAGACCACCGAGTCGGGTCTGCAGTACAAGGTCGAGAAGGAAGGCGATGGTCCGCGTCCGGCCGCCACCGACACGGTCAAGGTGCACTACACCGGCACCCTGCTGGACGGCACCAAGTTCGACAGCTCGGTCGATCGCGGCCAGCCGGCCCAGTTCGCCCTGAACCAGGTCATCCCCGGCTGGACCGAGGCCCTGCAGTTGATGCCGGTCGGCAGCAAGTACACCCTGTGGCTGCCCTCCGAGCTGGCCTACGGCGAGAACGGCACGCCCGGTCCGATCGGTCCGAACGCGACCCTGAAGTTCGAGGTCGAGCTGATCGAAATCGTCGCCGCGCAGTAATCCGCGCAGCCACGGGAGGAAGGCGGCCGGCGATGCCTCGTCGGCCGTTTTCTTTTGGGCCTGGCGCGCCTGCAGCGGGCTTGCGAGGCCTTGGCCAAGCCGGCGCAGGCAGCGTCTGGGACTGGTATCGACGCCGCTGGATCAACTCAGGAGTGAGCCCATGAACGTCACCGTATTCGGCACCGGCTATGTGGGCCTGGTGACCGGCACCTGTCTGGCCGAAGTCGGCAATTCCGTCACCTGCGTCGACATCGACACCGCCAAGGTCGAGGGCCTGCGCGCCGGGCGCGTGCCGATCTTCGAGCCCGGTCTCGAGCCGATGGTGATCGAGAACAGCCGCGCAGGACGACTGCACTTCACCACCGATGCCGCCGCCGCACTGGTCGACGTCGACATCGTGTTCATTGCGGTCGGCACGCCGCCGGACGAAGACGGCAGCGCCGACCTGAGCCATGTGCTGGCGGTGGCGCGCACCATCGGCCTGCACCTGCAGCGGGAGGCCCTGGTGGTGACCAAGTCGACCGTGCCGGTCGGTACCGCCGATCGCGTGCGCAGCGCCGTCGCCGCGGCGCTGGCCGAGCGCGGCTCGACGCTGGCCTTCGAGGTCGCGTCCAATCCCGAATTCTTGAAGGAGGGCGACGCGGTCAAGGACTGCATGCGCCCCGACCGCATCGTGATCGGCTGTGAAAGCCCGGAGGCGATCGAGCGGCTGCGCGCGCTGTATGCGCCCTTCAACCGCAACCACGAGCGCATCGTGGTGATGGATCTGCGTTCGGCAGAGCTGACCAAGTACGCGGCCAACGCCATGCTGGCCACCAAGATCAGCTTCATGAACGAAATGGCCAACCTGGCCGAGCGCCTCGGCGCCGACATCGAGAAGGTCCGCATCGGCATCGGCTCGGACCCGCGGATCGGCTTCTCCTTCATCTACCCCGGCGCCGGCTACGGCGGCAGCTGTTTCCCGAAGGATGTGCAGGCCCTGCACCGCACGGCGGCAGCCCAGGGTTTCGATGCGCGCATCCTGCGCGCGGTCGAAGAGGTCAACCACGCACAGAAGGACAAGCTGCACGCCCTGCTGAAGCGCCACTTCGGCGACCTGCGCGGGCGCCGCATCGCGCTGTGGGGGCTGGCCTTCAAGCCCAATACCGATGACATGCGCGAGGCGCCGAGTCGCCGGCTGATGGAACAGCTCTGGGCGGACGGCGCCAGCGTTGCGGCTTTCGACCCCGAGGCGCGCGACGAAGCCCACCGGCTCTACGGCGAGCGCGCCGACCTCAGCCTCGTCGCTGAGCCCTATGCGGCGCTGGATGGCGCCGATGCGCTGGTGCTGGTGACCGAGTGGAAGGCGTTCTGGAGCCCGGATTTCCGTCGTATCGCGCGCAGCCTGAAGTCACCTGCGGTGTTCGACGGCCGCAACATCTGGGACCCCGCCACGGTCGAGCGCGCGGGGCTTGCTTACTACGGAATCGGCCGTGGGCGCTCTCTGGCCAGCCGCACGGAGGTGGATCATGCATGAGCTGGTGGAGCGCATCGTCGAGCTGGAGATGCGGGTGGCCTTCCAGGACGATACGATGCAGCGCTTGAACGCGGTGATCACCGACCAGAACCTGCGCATCGAGCAGCTCGAGCGGCGCCTGGAGCTCATGCTCACCGACCTGAAATCCCTGCGCGGCCTGCTGTATGCCGATCCGGCGCAGGAGCCGCCGCCGCCGCACTATTGAAGTCGCGGCGCCACTCAAAATTCCGCCCGCAATGACCACTTCCCTGCGCGACCAGCTGATGCAGCTGGGTTTCAAGGCCCCCGAACCCGCCAAGCCGCGCGAGCCGCAGCGTTCACCGCGCGCCGGCTCGCCGGGGCAGCCCTCCCGTGGCCAAGGCAAGCCGGCGCCGGCCAAGTCCGCGCACGGGCGTTCCCAAGCGGGCGGTGGCCAAAAGGCGGTGCCGCGCAGCCAGGAGGAGATCGATCTGGCCAAGGCCTACGCCCTGCGCCAGCGCGTCGAGCGCGAGGAGCAGCAGCGCCTTGAGCGCGAGCGTCAGGCCGAGGCCGCGCGCCGGCGCGAGGCGCGGCAGAAGCTGTTCGAGCTGATGCAGAAGGCGTCGCTGAACGCCGCCAGCGCCGAGCTGCCGCGGCACTTCGAGCACGCCGGCAAGATCCGTCGCGTCTATGTCACGTCCGAGCAGCTGAAGGCGCTGAATGCCGGCGAGCTGGCCATCGTCTCCGCGGGCGGGCGCTATCACCTGGTCACGCTGGCGCATGCCGACGAAGCGCGCGCGCTGATGCCCGACTGTGTGGCCCTGCAGGTCGACCCCAATGCGGTCGAAGGCGGCGACGACTACGCCGACCCGCGCTTCGCGGTGCCGGACGACCTGGTCTGGTGATCGCCGGCCCGTTGGGCCGCAGCGTCCGATGGCCCGACCCGAGGCGCTGTTGCCGGCGGCTGCCGCGGCCACACGCCGGCCCCACGCGTTCGACGCTCACGGGGCTTGCCTGACAGTCCATTTGCATTCATGTTCTGATTCCGCCTGGCGGCAGTTCGCTCGGCGCGACCGTGATGGACCGGGCCTTGCCAAGCGCCCGCCCTGGGGAGGAGCAGAATGATCCGGATTGTTCTGGTGGATGACCATGGCCTCATGCGTGCGGGGGTGCGCATGATCCTCGAGGCCGAGCCCGACCTGCAGGTGGTCGGCGAGGCCGGCAGCGGCGACGAGGCCCTGCCGCTCTTGCGCAAGCTGAAGCCCGACGTGGTGCTCTGCGACTTCCACATGCCGGGCCTGTCGGGACTGGAAGTGACCGAGCGTCTTGCCCGCAGCCTGCCTGATGTGCGGCTGATCATGGTCTCGGTGCTCAACGAAGGCCCGATTCCGAAGCGGGTGCTGGCTGCGGGCGCCTACGGCTATCTCGACAAGGGGGCGCCGGGCCCCGAACTGCTCACTGCCGTACGCGAGGTCGCGGCCGGGCGTCGCTACATCGGCACGTCGATCGCGCGACAGATCGCCATGGAAGGGCTGAGCGGCACGCCTTCGGCAGTGCAGACGCTGACGCCGCGCGAACTCGAGGTCGCCCTGCTGCTGGTGCAGGGGCGCAAGATGACCGAGATCGGGCAGCGCTTGAGCCTGAGCGCGAAGACGGTCGCCACCCACAAGTACCGCGTGTTCGACAAGCTCGGCGTGCGTGACGTGGTCTCGCTGGCCCGGATCGCCCGCCAGCACGGCCTGGTGGATCCCAACGCGAACTGAGTCGCTGCAGGCCGCGGCTGGGGGCAGCCCTCGCGAAGCCGTGTGCTGATCGCTGTATTCGATCTGTATGCCCCGCGCATCCGGCGCGGGTGTCGGGGCGGCGTTCGCTTGCGTTCCCCGCTGTTCCTGGACGCGAGAAACTCGGGGCGGATGCGAGAGCGCTCGTTGCCCATGGCAATTGGCTCCGATTGGGCGCAGCGAGCGTTCGCTGCGGCGCAAAAGCAGACGGCCCGGGAATCCCAGGCCGTCTGCGTGTGCCGCGGCTTGGGCGCGCGGGATCAGATCAGGCGTTCCTGCCGCGGTGCCGCGTCGGGGGCAGGCGCCTCAGCGCTGGCGTCGGCCTCGACCGCGGGCGTTTCGGCTTCGCTGGAAGCAGCCGTTTCCGCGGCTACCGGAGCTTCCACCCGCGGCGCGGCCTCGGCCTCCACCGTTGCCGCCGCGACGGGCTCCATCTCTGTGGTGGAGCCTTCGACGCCCGCCGGCACCGGTGCGCTCGGCTCGGACTCGATGGTTTCCACGCGGGCGGGCGGGGCTTCCTGCGACACCGCAGGGACTGACTCGACCGAGGGGGCACTGATGGCCTCCGGGGGCGTGACAGGCTCGGCGATCGCTTCCACCTGAGCCACCGGCGCGATGGGCGCCACAGCGGTGGGCGCAGCGGCCGGTTCGGGCGTGGGCTCGGCCGTCACGGCCGGCGCTGCGGCTTCGACGGGCTGGGCCTCGGCGATGGGCGCGACGGGTGTCGCCACGGTCACGCTCGGCGCAGCCTGCTCGGACGCGGGGACCGTCGCTTCGACCTGCACGGGGGCGGTCGCCGCAGGAGTGAGTGCCGCGGGCTGCACCGGCGCTGCGCTCGTGGTTTCCGCGAACTCGGCCGCGGGTGCCAGCGTCGCGGCTGTCGCCGCGGCCGCTGCGACCGCGGCGGGGCGGGGCAGGGGCACCGGCACGAAGGGCGGGGCTTCACCCTTGGCCGGGGCTTCCGGCGCCTGCGCCACCGCGCTGTCGCCCTCGGCCTCGCCGCTGTCATCGGCTGCGCCGGGTACTTCGGCCCTCGCCTGCGGCTTCGGCGCATCGGCCGACGTTGCCGCATCGACGCCGCCGACCTCGTCGCCCTCGTCCTCGTCCAAGCCCAGGCTCTGGTCGCTGCCTCCGGCCTCGCCGTTGGCACCGGCTTCGCGACGACGACGACGACCGCCGCGACGACCGCGACGGCGCCGGCCGCCGGCGCCAGCCTCGGTGGCGGCGTCATTGGCCACATCAGGCGCGGTGCTTGCCACAACCTCTGCGCTGACCGCTTCTTCAGCGACGACGGCAGCCGCCGCCATGGACGCGCTTGCCTCCGCTGCGACCGTTGGCTTGGGGGCTTCCGCTGGTCGGGCATCCGCGCGCGGCGGGCGCGCATCGTTGGCTGCGCTCTCGCCTCGCTCACGCCGGCCTTCGTTGCGCTCGCTGCGCTCCGGCTTCTCCGCGCGCTCTTGCTTGTCCGGCCGCGCGTTCTCCTGCGGCTTGCCCTGGCGGTTGCGGCCGCCTTCGTTGCGCTCCTCCTGCGGCGGCTGCGGCTGGCGCTGGCCTTGGCCGCGCTCGTCCTGCGGCTTGCCGCCCTGGGCGGCCTGCTGGCCCTTCTGCGGCTTGCCGCTACGGCCTTCCGAGTTGCCGCGCGCCTCGCTGCGACTGTCGCCGCGATTCTCGCTGCGATTGTCGCCGCGCTCGTTGCGGCGCTCCTCGCGGCGCTGGTCGCGGTCGCGGTTGCGGCCGTCGCGTCCCTCACGCTTGCCGTCGCGGGCCGGCGGCGCGGCAGGGGCTTCGGCGGCACCCAGGCCAAGTGCGCCGAGCAGGCGTGACCACAGGCCGGGCTTCTTCGCGGGCTGCGCCTGCTGCTGCGGGCGCGGCGTCTGCGCGACCTGCTGCGGCTTCTGTGCCTGCGGAGCTGGCTTCGGGCGCTCCTCGTCCTCGCGCTCCTCGCGGATCGGTGCCGGGCTGGCCGGCTTGACAGCCTTCACCGCGGGCGGTGGCGGAATGTTCAGGTTCGCACGCGTCAGCGCGTGCACCTCCTGCTTGCGCGGCGAGGTGCGGTAGTAGCTGGGCTTCGAGGTTTCCTCGCCAAGCTCGCCCTCGCGGATGCGCTGCACGTTGAAGTGCGGCGTCTCCAGCTGGTCGTCGGCGACGATCACCACCGGCACGTCGTGGCGCTGCTCGATCTCCAGCAGACCGCGGCGCTTCTCGTTGAGCAGGAAGTTGGCGATCTCGTGCGGCGCCTGCACCAGCACCTGTCCGGTGTTGTCCTTCATCGCCTGTTCTTCGATCAGGCGCAGGATCGACAGGCTCAGCGATTCGACGCTGCGCATGCGGCCGTGGCCGGCGCAGCGCGGACACACGGTCTGGCTGGACTCGCCGAGGCTCGGGCGCAGGCGCTGGCGGGACATTTCCAGGAGGCCGAAGCGCGAGATGCGGCCGATCTGCACGCGCGCGCGGTCGTGTTTCAGCGCGTTCTTCAGGCGCTCCTCGACCTCACGCTGATGGCGGTTCGACTCCATGTCGATGAAGTCGACCACCACCAGGCCACCGAGGTCGCGCAGGCGCAGCTGGCGCGCGACCTCGTCGGCGGCCTCGAGGTTGGTGTTGAAGGCGGTCTCCTCGATGTCGCCGCCCTTGGTGGCGCGCGCCGAGTTGACGTCGATCGCAGTCAGCGCTTCCGTCTGGTCGATCACGATCGAACCACCGGAGGGCAGGCGGACCTGGCGCTCGTAGGCATTCTCGATCTGCGACTCGATCTGGTAGCGGTTGAACAGCGGGATGTTGTCCTTGTAGAGCTTAAGCTTGCGCAGGGTGTGCGGCATCACCTGCTCAACGAAGTCCTTCGCCTCCTGGAACATGGGTTCGGAGTCGATCAGGATCTCGCCGATGTCGGCGCGCAGGTAGTCGCGCAGGGCGCGCACGATCAGGCGCGACTCCTGGTAGATCAGGAAGGGCGCCGGCTTGGCGAGGGCGGCGTCGGTGATGGCGCGCCAGACCTGCAGCAGGTAGTCGAGGTCCCACTGCAGCTCTTCGGCGTCGCGGCCGACGCCGGCGGTGCGGATGATGATCCCCATGTCGTCGGGGATGTTCAGCTTGTCCATGGCCTCTTTCAGGGCCTGGCGGTCCTCACCCTCGATACGGCGCGAGACGCCGCCGGCGCGCGGGCTGTTGGGCATCAGCACCATGTAGCGGCCGGCCAGCGAGATGAACGTGGTCAGCGCCGCGCCCTTGTTGCCGCGCTCTTCCTTGTCGACCTGGACGACGACTTCCTGGCCTTCCTTCAGCAGCTCCTTGATCCCGTGCTTGTTCGGGTCGGTGCCGGGCAGGAAGTAGTCGCGGGAGATCTCCTTCAGCGGCAGGAAGCCGTGGCGCTCACCGCCGTACTCGACGAAGGCGGCCTCCAGCGAAGGCTCGAGCCGGGTGATGCGGCCCTTGTAGATGTTGGACTTCTTCTGCTCTTTCGCGGGCTGTTCGATGTCGATGTCGTACAGGCTCTGGCCGTCGACGATGGCCACACGCAACTCTTCCGCCTGAGTCGCGTTGATCAGCATTCTCTTCATTGGACGTCATTCCTCGCGCGCTCACGCGGGGAACGCCGGAAATCCCGGCCAAGGCACGCGAAGGCCGCGCGCCCGAAGCGGAGTCACCAGCGCTGCGACCGTTGTCGGGCCCATCAAGGCCCGCGGGAGCGCCACACGTTGTTCTTGCCGTTGGGTACCACCGACCGGACCGCGCTGCGGGAGCCCCGCCGCGCCCGTTCCGATCACCGTTCCGCTGCACACCCGGCCAGAACCTCGCCCAGCGAGGGAAGCGGTGGCTGCAGCGGCTGCCGCGATGCTGCGAATGCCGGCGCGGGATCCTTCCCGCCACCGGCGACCGTGATCGCGCGGCGCCCGCCAACGAGGGCGGCGCGCACTCGACTCTTGGTCACTCGAAACAGGCGAGACGCCGCCCCGCAGGGCCAGCAACGTGCGCCGATTTCGTACCGGAGCCATCCCTGGCCCCGCGCAGCGCAGGGGCCTCGCCCCCTGCCGCGTACATCCTGATCAAGCTGGATACCGCCGCAGCCGCTACCATGCACGCCCGCCTTGTAGCGGATCGACACCCGGCCTACGCGCCCTCCGATGCACGGAGCGCGAGCCGCCGAGTGAGCCATGGAGCAGCCCCGGAAACGACAAGGGCGCTGAAAAATCAGGACCTTATCGCGCGTGAAGTCTAGCAAGCCGGGTGTGGCCGCAGCAAACGAAACCGCCAAGCTGCCCACAGCGGGCGGCGTTCGCCTGGTGCAGGTGCCGGCCGACCGCGCCGGCCAGCGTCTCGACAACTTCCTGCTGGGCCAGCTCAAGGGCGCGCCGCGCTCCCTGATCTACCGCATTCTGCGCACCGGCGAGGTGCGGGTGAACGGCGGCCGCGCCAAACCCGATACCCGGCTCGAAGGCGGCGAAACCGTGCGCATTCCGCCGGTACGCCTGGCCGAGCCGGAGGCCCCACAGGAGGCACCGCGCAGCCAGCTGGAGCGGATCCGCGACAGCATCGTGTTCGAGGACCGCGCCCTGCTCGCGCTGGACAAGCCCAGCGGCATTGCCACCCACGGCGGCAGCGGGATCAGCTTCGGCGCCATCGAACTGCTGCGCCAGCTGCGACCGGGCGAGCCGCTGGAACTGGTGCATCGCCTGGATCGCGACACCTCGGGCCTGCTGGTGGTGGCCAAGAAGCGCTCGGCGCTGACCGAACTGCAGCGCTTGATCCGTGAGGGCAAGCTGGAGAAGCGCTACCTCACCCTGCTGGTGGGTGATATCGGCCCCAAGCCCTTCAGCGTGAACGCGCCGCTGCGCAAGTTCGAGCTGCAGGGCGGCGAGCGGATGGTCAGGGTCGACCCGGTCGAGGGCAAGGCCTCGCTCAGCCATTTCCGCCGTCTCGCCCTGCACGGTGGTCACAGCTACACCGAGGTGCGGATCGACACCGGCCGGACTCATCAGATCCGCGTGCATGCCCAACACAGCGGCCATCCGGTGGCGATGGACGAGAAGTACGGCGAGCGCGAGGCCAACAAGGCGCTGAAGTCCGTAGGCCTGAAGCGCCTGTTCCTGCACGCGGCGAGTCTGAAGTTCGCGCTGAAGGACGGCACTGAACCGTACTCGCTCAGCGCGCCGCTGCCTGCCGAACTGCAGGCCGTGCTGGACGCGCTTGACCGCTGAGCCGCTCTACAGCGGCGCGAATACATAGCGGCCGCCCACTTCCAGCGAGCGCAGCACGGCCTGCGGCAGCAGCGCGCTGGCCGCCAGTCCCAGCGACGCGTGCGACAGGATCTGCGGCAGCAGGCTGCCGTGCTTCAGCGCGATCCTGACCCAGGCCCAGCCGCCGAAGAGGCAGAGCGCCATCAGCTCGGCGTTCGGCAGATGCAGGGCGGCAAACAGCAGCCCGGCCACCGCGGCCGTCTGCACGTCCTTGCCGGGTTCGCGCAGATGCGGCAGCAGGAACAGCGCCAGCCAGGCCTGCTGCAGCGCGGCCCAGCCCAGATAGCGTCGGGCCCGCTCGACGTCGAGGCCGGCGGCCTCGGGCCCGTCGCCCGCCAGGCTCAGCAGGCCGAGCAGCACCAGCCCCGCGGCGGTGACCACCAGCGCCGAGCGCCAGGCGCGACGTGTACCCAGCAGCGTGGACCCAGGCGTCGAGGTGGGCGTCCGTTCCCACTGCGTGCGCGGTCCGAGCGGGCGCAGCCACCACAGCGCCAGCACCCAGCCGAGGATCAGCACGCCGTCGGCTGGCTGTGGCGGGAAGCGCGGCAGGCCCAGCGACAGCAGCAGGATGGGCAGGCCCGCGCCCATCGCGAGCGCCAGCCGCCGACGCCCCGGTGGCGCCAGCCAGCGCGCCGACAGCGCGCAACCCAGCACCAGCAGCGCAAGCACGACGGCCTGCGGAAGGGTCAGCGCGCGCATCGCCAGCACGCCGCCCACCAGCCATTCCGGTGCGTCTGCGCCGACCCGCGACTGCGGCGAATCGAGCAGGGCGGCATCGCGGTCGGCGAGCAGCTGCGAAGGCAGCAGGCGATGCGGCAGTTCCCGGCGCGGCGGCAGGCAGCGCTCCTCCACACAGCGCGGGTGCAGGCTCAGCGCACGCAGTTCGACCGTCTGGCCCGGCACGCCCTTGAGATGCAGGCGCAGCTGGGCGATCGGCGCATCCAGCGGCGGCAGCAGTGGGCCGAGATCCGTTTCGAAGGTGTTCGAAGCCGGGTCGAATCCCTCCGCCGTGCCGGCTCCGGAGGCGGGAGGCCAGGGCATCCACGGGCCGACCGGCAGGTCGGGGCGCAGGTCGCTGGTCGCCGCCAGTCGCCACTGCAGCGGCTGAGCGCTGCCAAGGCTCAGCCGCAAGCGCGGCAGCGTGTGCGGATCGACGCGCCGGCCGGAAAAACGCAGGCCGAGGTTGGCGTCGCCGTGGGTCAGGGTGAGGCTCAGGGCGTCGGCCGAGTACCTGCCGCGCGGGCGCAGCTGCCCGCCCAGCACAGGACCAACCAATACCTCGGGATCGCGGAAGTTCCAGTGGAAGGGCGACCCATCGTCGGCATACAGCGCGGACTGCGCGCGGGCCTCGGCCTCCAGCTGCGCCGCGCTGACCCAGGACAGCAGCCAGAGCAGGCCGAGCAGCATGGCACCGAGCCTGAGTGCGGCGATGAGCTTTCCGAACCTGGGCCCCGGCGGCATGTCGGGCCGACCCGGCCTTCAGCCGGCGCCGAACAGCCGCTCGGCCTTGGCCGCGCAGATGAGGTCGTTATCGGACAGCCCACCGACATCGTGGGTGGAATAGCGCACCACGCAGCGGTTGTAGTGCACCGACAGGTCGGGGTGGTGATCCTCGGCGTGGGCGATGTAGGCCAGCGCGTTCACGAAGGCCATGGTCCGGTAGTAGTCGTCGAAGGCGAAGGTCTTGCGGATCGCTGCACCGTCTTCGACTCGTTCCCAGCCGGGCAGGGCGGCCAGCGCCGCATTGATACGGCCGGCATCGACCAAGTGTTCGGCCCCGCGCAGGGGGCGGCAGCGCTGGGCGGCGAGTTCGGCGAGCGTGGTCATGGCGTGTCGCATCCGTTGGAAGCAAGGCCGCGGAGTATAGCCAGCGGTCGGCAAGCGCCCGATGCGCGTGTGGATCCCATCCAGGGCCGCGATCGGTTCGTCCTGCGCTGGGCTTGATCCGGCTCACGAAGCGTCCCGGAGCATGCGGTACCATTTCGGTCCCATTTCCGCGGGTGCCGTCGCGCCATGATCCAGATCACCACCGCCGCCCAGCAGTATTTCGTCCGTCTGATCCAGCAGCAGGGCGGTGACATCGCCGGCATCCGACTCTCGGCCGTGCGCGCCGGCACGCCCAGCGCCGACGCCAAGCTGGAGTTTGTCGAGGCGGTCGATCTCGACGGTGATGAGTGGGAAGTGCAGTGCGAGGGCTTCGTTCTTTATCTGCGCGCGGCCAGTGCCGAGTACTTCACCGACGCCGAGATCGACTTCGTCAGCGAAGCCACCGGCGGCCAGCTGACCGTACGCGCGCCGCGCATCAAGGGCGTGCCGCCCGGTGCCGAGGCCAGCCTGGTCGAGCGCGTGCAGCATGTCATCGATACCGAGATCAACCCCGGCGTGGCCAGCCATGGCGGCCGCGTCAGCCTTGAAGAGATCACCGCCGACGGCATCGTCGTGCTGCGCTTCGGCGGCGGCTGCCAGGGCTGCAAGCAGGTCGACTACACGCTCAAGAATGGCGTCGAGAAGACGCTCATGCAGCGCGTACCGGAAGTGCGCGCGGTGCGCGACGCGACGGATCATGCGAAGGGTGAGATGCCTTACTTTGCCTGAGCGGATCGCTCAGGCGAAGCGGGATTGGGGATTCGTAGAAGCGGGCGTTCGCCGATGCTAGCGCGCGGGGGATCGAGTGCCTTGCGCCTGTGCTCCGCTGTGCCTGGTCCTGGGTGATTTTTCCAGACAGGCGCAGCGCTTGCGCAGTTGGTGGCGTCGGGTGGGCAAACAACAACTGCCCTTGCGGCAAGGGGAGCGCCAAGACGAGAGCTCTGTCGAATCCCCAATCCCGAATCCCCAATCCCAGCTTCCAACCTACCGCCCCAACTCCAGCGATCCGAGCAGCACCCCGGCCTGCGTCCGGTTGCGCACGCCCAAACGCTCGAAGATCGCGCTGACGTGGGCTTTGACGGTGCGCTCCTGGATGCCAAGCGCGTCGGCGATCTGCTTGTTGAGCCGGCCTTGGGCCAGCAGTTGCAGCACGCGGATCTGCTGCGGGGTCAGCCGCGCCAGGCGGCTGGAGATGTCGCGGTCTTCGTCGCGCGCGGGCTGGGCTTCGACGGCGGATTTCAGCGCGGGCGGCAGCCAGGTCTCGCCGGACAGCACGGCATCAAGCGCGGCGCGGATGCCCTCCAGATCGAGGCTCTTGGGTACATAGCCGGCAGCGCCGTACGCAAGGGCGCGGCGCACGATGTCGGGGTCGTCCTGCGCGGACACCATCAGCACGACCACACCGGGGAACTCGCCGCGCAGGGCAGCCAGGCCCATCAGGCCCTGGCTGCCCGGCATGTTGAGGTCGAGCAGCAGCAGGTCGATCCCGGGATGCGCCAAGAGCTGCGCGCGCGCGGCATCCAGGCTGTCGGCCTCCAGCACCATGTGCGAATCGTCCAAGCCGCGCACGGCCTGGGTGAGCGCAGCACGGAACAGCGGGTGGTCGTCGGCGATCAGCAGGGTGCTCATGCCCGCGATGGTAGCCATCGACACGGCGAGCGTCGGTAGGGCAAAGGTCCAGTGAGTGCCCCGGCAATTCGCCCCAGTACGGTGAGCTGCCTGCGGGGCTGCACCAAACTGGGGCAATTTGCTGCTATGCCCTACGCGTCATAAGTCTAAAAAACAGAGACTTGGGGAGATTTGTGCTGCACTGCAGGAGCTGGCACGCCCTGTGCTGAAGCCCTCGTCGGGGATTCACACACAAGGGGAGCGCCCATGCGCAGGCAGCATCAGGAGATCCGCCGATGAAGCTGGTCACCGCCATCATCCGTCCGTTCAAGCTCGACGAAGTGCGTGAAGCGCTGTCGCAGGCCGGCGTGTCCGGCATCACCATCACCGAGGTCAAAGGCTTCGGTCGCCAGAAGGGCCACACCGAGCTCTATCGCGGCGCCGAGTACGTCGTCGACTTCCTGCCCAAGGTGAAGATCGAAACGGCCGTGTCCGAGGATCGGGTTGAAGTCGTCATCGAGGCGATCAGCCAGGCCGCCCGCACCGGCAAGACCGGTGACGGCAAGATTTTCGTCACGCCCATCGAACAGGTGGTCCGCATCCGCACCGGCGAAACCGGCACGGACGCGGTCTGATCCGCGCGCACAGGAGAAACCCATGACCACGAGCCACCTGTCCGCCCGTCTGCGTCGCGCGCTGTCGCCTTTGCTGTTGGCGGCGCTGCTGTCATTCACCCACTTCGCCATTGCGCAGGACGCCGCACCTGTTGCTGAACCTGCACCCGCTGCGGAGCAGGCCGCACCCGCGGAAGCAGCGCCCGCACCCGTCGCCGAGGCGGCAGCGGCCGAGCCCGCGCCGGCTGCAGCCGCTGAAGAGGCTGCGCCCGCGCCCACCGTCGACAAGGGCGACATCACCTGGATGCTGGTCGCCACCCTGCTGGTGGTGATGATGGCGGTGCCCGGTCTGGCCCTGTTCTACGGTGGCCTGGTGCGCTCCAAGAACATGCTGTCGGTGCTGATGCAGGTCACCACCGTGTTCTCGCTGATCCTCGTGCTGTGGGCGGTCTACGGCTACAGCCTCGCCTTCGTTGGCGGCAACGCCTGGATCGGCAGCCTCGATGCGCTGTTCCTGAAGGGCATCACCACGGACTCGCTGGCGGCCACCTTCACCGACGGCGTGATGATTCCCGAGCTGATCTTCGTGGCCTTCCAGTCGACCTTCGCCGGGCTCACCTGCGCGCTGATCGTGGGTGCCTTTGCCGAGCGCATGAAGTTCCTGTCGGTGCTGGTGTTCGCGGTGCTGTGGTTCTCGTTCTGCTACCTGCCGATCGCACACATGGTCTGGGCCGGCGGCGGCTACCTGTTCGAGAAGGGCGCGCTGGACTTCGCCGGCGGCACCGTGGTGCACATCAACGCCGGCGTGGCGGGCCTGGTCGCGGCCTACATGGTCGGCAAGCGTCTCGGCTATGGGCGTGAACATCTGACGCCGCACAACCTGGTGCTGACCATGGTCGGTGCCTCCCTGCTGTGGGTCGGCTGGTTCGGCTTCAACGCCGGTTCGAACCTCGAAGCCAATGGTGGCACCGCGCTGGCCTTCATCAATACGCTGATGGCGACGGCGGCAGCGGTGGTGGCCTGGTCGGCGGCCGAGGGCATCCTGCGCGGCAAGGCCTCCATGCTTGGTGGCGCGTCGGGTGCCGTGGCGGGTCTCGTGGCGATCACGCCGGCCTGCGGCAGCGTGGGGGTGATGGGCGCGATCGTCATCGGCCTGATCTCCGGCGTGGTGTGCTTCTGGGGCGTCACCGGCCTGAAGCGCCTGCTCAATGTCGACGACACCGCGGATGTGTTCGGCGTCCACGGCGTGGGTGGCATCGTCGGTGCGCTGCTGACCGGCGTCTTCGCAGCGCCCAGTCTGGGCGGCGGTGGCGCCGAGGACTTCTCGATCGCCGCGCAGGTGCTGATCCAGGCCGAGGCCGTGATCATCACCATCGTCTGGTCGGCGGTCGTCACCTTCGTGGCGCTCAGCCTGATCCGTGTGGTGCTGGGTCTGCGCGTCAGCGACGACGAGCAGCGCGAGGGTCTCGACCTGAGCGCCCACGGCGAGTCGGCGTACAACTGAGTCGACGCGCCGCGCTGGCCGGTCGGGGGATTGGGTCAGCGCAGCGCTCAGGGGGAGGAAGCGGAGCGGGCAGGGACGCCCTGATCATCGGAAGCCGGCACCCGAAGCCGCACTTCCGCACCGAGCACGACTGTCGTTCGCGGGGGCTGCGACAGTCTGGCCAGAGGGCGAAGCCGGGCGACCGGCTTCGCCCTCACTTTTTGAAGCCGGGATTCGGGATTCGGGATTCGGGATTCGGGATTCGGGATTCGGGATTCGGGATTCGGGATTCGGGATTCGCGAAAGTGGCCGGGTACGGGCTTCCAATCCCCGATGCCCTCGCGCTGGCGCAGAGTGCCCGGGCGCCCAGCGGCATGCGGACCCATGCTCGGCGAGCGCCGTTTCGCTCCTAATCCCCGCGCTTGCGCAACCTGCGCAGGATCTCCTTGCGCGCTTCGCGCAGCACCGAGTCGCGGTCCAGGCCTTCAACGATTTCGGCGACCACGCGTTTCGGCCCCTTGTCGCCCCAGCTCTTGCCCTGGGCCAGATAGCGTTCGGCCGAACGTGCGACCAGCAGGGTGGCGTACCAAGCCAGGGCGCCCTGGGCGGCAGCGGTGAGGGCGGTGGAGAGGCCGGCGCTCATGCCCTTCAGCGCCGAGGCCACCAGATGCACGCCCCAGATCGCACCCATCAGGGCCGCCAGCTGGGCGATGACCGTCGCCAGCAGGCGGCTGGCTTCGGCGCGGCTCATCGGCAGCGCGTAGATCTTCGACAGATGCACGACGAGGGCGACGTCGAGCGCCGCCGCGGCGAGCAGGTCGGCGACGGGCACCGGGTTCAACGCCACGGCCACGCCTTTCGCCAGGCAGTAGCTGCGGGTAATGCGCGCGGCCAGCTCGGCGCGCAGGCGGGTCAGGCGCTCGCCGACGCTGTCGGCGAGGTCGCCGGCGAACAGCGCGGCATTCAGCGCGGCCAGGGCCTTGCCCTCGGATTCCAGAATTGCAAACACGCGCGCGCGCACTTCGCTGACATCGACCTCGCGCGGCCGCGTGTCGAGCTGTTCGCGACCCTGCGCGTCGACCCGCAGCACGCGCTCCGGCGCGGGCTGGGCGCGGGCCAGCAGCAGGTTCTCGGGCTGAACGATGCCGCGGGTGTGTTCGAGCAGGCGCGCACGCAAGGTGTCGAGCTCGTCGGCGCGGTAGCGGTCGGCCTTGTTGAGCACCAGCAGCAGCGGGCGCTGCTGGGCAGCGAGCAGGCGCAGGGCGTCGAGCTCGACCTGGGTGAGGTCGCCATCGACCACGAACAGGATCAGGTCGGAGCGCCGCGCCACCTCGAAGGCCAGCTTCTCGCGCGCTTCGCCCGAGAGCTCGTTGATGCCCGGCGTATCGATCAGCTGCACGCCATGGGCGGCGGCTTCGCGCCAGGCCTGCTGCCCGCGCGCGGTGGTGGTGCCGTGCAGGACACCGGTCTCGAAGGCCTGGGTGCCGGCCAGCGCATTGAGCAGCGAGCTCTTGCCGACGCTGACCCGGCCGAAGGCGGCGAGGTGGATCTGGCCCTGCTCCAGTCGGCCGAGCATGGCTTCGACCTCGGCGTAATCCGCCGCCAGCTCGCTGCGGATCTCGGCCGGAATCGCGGGGTCGTCAAGCAGGCTGCGCAGGCTGTCGGCCGCGCGCAGCAGGGGGTCGCCCTCGGCTTTGGCCGTGGCCTCCTCGCCGCGCCGGAAAGGGGCGGCGAGGCGCTGCATCCAGCGGCTCAGGCGCGAGGCCATCAGCGGCTGAGCTTCAGCTCGGTCTCGACCTTGACGCCGTGGGCAATGGTGTCGGGGTCCTCCCAGTCACCGCCGCCGACGCCGAAGGCGATGCGGTCGAGTTGGGCGCTGCCCTTGAGCGTGGCGCTGTCGCCTTCGGTCTCGAAGCTGAAGACCAGTTCGACCGGCTGCTGCACGCCGCGCAGCTCCAGCGTGCCCAGCGCGACGAAGCCGCCGTCGCGCGCTTCGAAACGCTCGGCGTGGTAACGCGCCTTGGGAAAGCCTTCGACGTTGAAGAAATCCTCGCCGACCAGATAGCCGTCCCACTCCTCATCGCCGGTGCTGACGCTGGCGAGTTCGATCTCGACATCGAAACGCGCCGACGCGAGATCCGCGGCATCGAAACGGATGCTGGGGGTGAAGCGGTTGAAGCGGCCGTCGATGGGGCCTTCGCTGTATTCGGCGACGAAGGCGAGCTTCGAAGCCGCGGGGTCGACGGTCCAGTCGCTGGCGAGGGTGGGCAGGGCGACAGCGGTGAGCAGCAACAGGGCGAACAGCCGGTTCATGCGGATTCCTTGGGCAAAGGGGGGATGGGGCGTCAGGGGGCGGGAGTGCGCTTGGCGGCGTCCGCGCCCGCTTCGGATACGCGCGTGGGGTGTGCCGTGGACGCAGCCTCGGGCTGCGCCGACGGGCCGGCGTCGCTCGCCGACGCCGGGCTCGCCGGCGCTGCGGGCGAGGACAGGCCCGGCAGCATCCGCGCCAGGGTCGCATCGCGATCGAAGAAGTGGTGCTTGAGCGCGGCGGCCACGTGCAGCGCAATCAACACCGCGCCGGCATAGAACAGGCTCTCGTGCACGTCACCGGCCAGCGCGCGCAGTTTTTGCGGCGTGTCGATGAAACCCGGCGCGTCGAAGCCGATGAGGCTGTAGGTCTGGGTCTCGCGGTCGAGTGCGGTGAGGCTGGGGATCTTGAACACGCCGAACCAGTCGAGCGGCCGGCGCGCGGCGGAGTTGTACAGCCAGCCGGAGATCGGCATCACCAGCATGGCGACATAGATCAGCGCATGCGCGCCGCTGGAGGCCAGGCGCTGCCAGGCAGGCATGCCGGCGGGGTAGGGCGGGCGGCGGTCGACCAGCCGCCAGAGCAGGCGCAGCACCACGAGGCCGAGCACGCTCATGCCCAGCGACTTGTGCAGGCTGTAGTACCAGAGCGCATCGACGTCCTCCATGGTGAGGCCGACGAAGGCGGTGGCGAGGATGGCGAGCGCGGTCGCCCAGTGGAAGAACTGGCTGCCCCAGCCCCAGGTGGCGTCAGTGCTGCGCAGTGGCATGGTCGTGGGCCTCGTCGGTGTCGGGTGGCGGTGGAGCTGCGGGTGCTGAGTCCGCCGGAGTCGGCGCCTTGGCCTCGTTCGGGTCAGCGCTGTCCGGCGCATCGCGCGCGTCGGCTTTGCCTGCGCTTGCGCTGCCGCGCTCGTCGCCATCGCGCTCGCTGCGACGCTGCCGGCGGGCTTCGACTTCGATCCACACCTCGACCGCGTTGCCGACTGCGCCGGCATGCCGGTCCATGCCGAAGTCGCGGCGGTCGAGGGTGGCGGTGGCCGAGGCACCGAGGCTGTGGCGCGGGACGTAGGGCAGATCGCGGCCGAGGCGGTTGATGCGCGCGGCCAGGGTGACCGGCACGCGCTCCCCGCGCAGTTCGAGCTGTCCCTCGATGCGGAGTTCCCCGTTCGCGCCCGGCTGCACTGTGGTCGAGATGAAGCGCGCGGTCGGATGGCGTTCGCTGTCGAAATAGTCGCGCCGCGCCATGCGGCGGTTCCAGTCGGCATCGCCGAAGTCGAGCCGATCGAGCGGCAGCTCAACCTCGACCGTGGCGGTTTCAGGCGCTTCGGGGGCGTAGTCGATGAAGCCCCGCGGTGCTGACAGCGTGGCCATGGCCTGGGCGAAGCCGGCATGGGACACGCGGATCAGCACGCGGCTGTGCACCGGGTCGATGACATAGCGCTCGGCCTGGGCGGCGCAGGCCGCGGCCAGAAGGATCGCTGCGCTGACGATGCCTTTCATCGCTGCACCTCACGTTCGCCGCGAATCGCTTCGATGCCCAGCGCCGCCAGCCGCTTCAGGGCTTCTGCGCGCGGCGCGGCCAGCTGCTTCTCGAAGGCATCCAGGGTGGCGCTGCGGTCGAGCGCACTGCCCTGGGCGAGGGCCTCGGCGGCCGCCCGTCCCAGCGCATCGAACAGCAGGCCATAGGCGACCGCATGAACGAGGCCGCCGCCGAGCGTGCCCAGACCGGGAAAGGCCTTCAGCGCATTGCCGGCGATCGCCAGCAGCACCGCGCTATGGCTGCGCACGCGGCCGCCGGCGGCCTTCAGGAAGGCATCGACGTCGAGATCGCGCAGGCTGCGGCCGTGCAGTCGGGCGAGCTCGTGCAGCATCGCCGCGGCCAGCCCGCCCTGGATGATCAGGTCGGTGCCGGGGGCAACGGTGGCGAGTGCTGCCACCAGCGCGCGGCGGGTGTAGCGGCGCAGGATGGCCTCGGCTTCGCGCCCGCGCGCCGCCAGCTCGGCGGCGGCCATGCGCGCGTCGAGCGCGGCCAGCGTTGCCGCTTCGCGAGCGGGCTCGAGCTGTCCGGTTTCGATGCGCGCCAGCGCACGCAGGGCCTGCGGCAGCTCGCCGAGATCGGCGGGGCGTTCGCGTTCGACCGTGGTCTCGCGGCCGTCGGTCTCGATCCGCTGCAGCTGCTCGCGATGTCCAGCGCTGACCGCCAGCACGCGCAGTCCAAGGTCCGCATAGCGCTGCCGCAGATGCGCCAGCAGGGCGGTGCGCTCGCCGTCGGCGTAGCGATCGGATTTGTTCAGCAGCAGGAACAGCGGGCGGCCGAAGCGGGCGAGCGCGCGCAGGTCGGCATCCTGGCCGCGGGTCAGGTCGCCCTCGCAGACATACAGCAGGGCGTGCGCTCGCGCGGCCTCGGCACGGGCGAGTTCCGACAGCGGTTGGCCGTCCGCACCGTGGGTGCCGGGCACGTCGGCGAGCTCAAGCGGATGGCCTTCGAACAGGGCGCGGTGATGGCGGACGTCGGTGGTCGAACCGCCGCGCACGTCGACGGCGACTTCAGCGCCCGGCACCAGCGCGCGCAGCAGGCTGCTCTTGCCGGCGGAGATGTCGCCGAACAGGGCCAGCTGCAGCACCCCGCGGGCACGCCTTGCGTCCAGCTCCGTCAGCTCGCCGCGGGCGAAATCGGCCGGCTCGCCCAGCGCCTCGAGCGCTTCGAGACGCGCTTCGATGCGCGCGCGATCGATCGGTTCGGCGCGCGGCGCCCGGCCCGGGCCGCCGCGCAAGAGGCGCAGGGCGAGCCAGGCGCCGGCCGCACCAAACACTGCCAATACAGCGAGCAGCGCGCCGCGGATCCAAGCCGGCAGCGCCTGCAGCTGCGCCCATACGTCGAGGCTGCGCTCCAGCAGGGCCAGGCCCAGGTACAGCAGGGCCGCCGTTGCCACGAGGGCGAGCAGGGCCAGCAGCAGTCGCAGGGGATCACCGGGTCGGCGCACGCGGATACGGTCTCGTGGAGGCGGCGGGTCGATTCTACGGACCGCGGCCGTCACCGTGGCATCAGGGCCCGTTGCCCTGCTGCAACGGCGCGTTGCAGCAGGGCCTGTGGCAGGATGCGCGCTCAAGCGATTGATCAGGTCTTGAACCGATGCGCTTTCCGCGTTGCCTCTGCGCCTTGAGTCTTCTCCTTGTTGTCGGCGCGTCCGCCTGGGCGGCGCCGCCGCTGCCGGAGACGCCCCTGTTCGACAGCTTCGGCACCGCCGACGGCCTGCCCTCCAGCAAGGTGTACGCGCTGGCGCAGGATCGCGAGGGCTTCCTGTGGATCGGCAGCGTCGAGGGCCTGGCCCGCTACGACGGCGTCGGTTTCGAGATCTTCCGCCACGCTTCCGACGACCCGTACTCGCTGCCGGCCAACAATGCCCAGGCCCTGCATGTGGATCGCGAGGGCCGGCTCTGGGTGGCCACCGAGGGCGGTGGTTTGAGCCGGCTGGAATCGCAGCGCCCGGCGCGCTTCCGCCACTTCAATCGCAGCACCGATCCGCGCATCGAAGCCGACGACGTGTTCGCGATCAGCAGCGATGGCGACGGCAGCCTCTGGTTCGGCGGCTTCCGCACCGGGCTTTACCGCATGCACATCGCGCGCGGCGAGTTGGAGGTGTTCCGCCACGATCCGGCGCGCGCCGACAGCCTCGGCGGCGACACCGTGCTGTCCTTGCTGCATGCCCGCGACGGCACGCTGTGGATCGGCACGACCGGCGGCCTGTGCCGGCCGCGCGGTGCGGGTTTCGACTGCCATCGCCCGCCGTCCGAGTCGGCGCGCGGGCATTGGGTCTGGCAGCTCGCCGAGCGCGCCGACGGCGGCCTTCACGTGGGTACCACGGATGCGCTCTGGCGCTTGGAACTGGTCGGCGAGACGGCCCGCTTCGAGCGTTGGAGTGGCTTGCCCAGCGCCAACGTGCTTTCGATCCTCGACGAGGGCGACGGCCACCTCTGGGTTGGAATGTCGACCGGGCTGCAAAGCCTGCGCGGGCACGACTGGATCGCCGCCGAGGTGCAGCCCGGCCTGCGCGGGGCGTTCCCCGGGCGGATGGTGATGTCGATCTTGCGCGATCATGAGGACGGCCTGTGGTTTGCGTCCGACGGCGGTGGTCTGGCACGCCTGCCGCCGGCCTGGCGCGATTTCAGCGTGCTGCGTCGCGAGCCCGAACGCGGTGGCTCGGTGCCGCTCAGCCTGGCCGAGGCGCGCGACGGCGGCCTGCTGGTAGTGGGGCATGCCTTCGAGCTCGAGCGTCTCGACCTTGTCAGCGGTGAGATCCGTACCCTGCGGGCAGGCGATGACCTGCCGCCCAACCGTCCACGCGCGGTGCTGGAGCGCGCTGACGGCAGCCTCTGGCTGGGCCTCATGGATGGCCTGCTGATCCGCTTCGCCGACGGTCGCGAACAGCGCTTCGGCACCGCCGGCGAGGATCCCGTGCCGAGCGGTGAGGTCGACCATTTGCTGGAAACGCCCGAGGGCATCTGGCTGGGCGTGATTGGCGGGGGGCTGCAGTTGCGCGATCCGCAGGGGCGTGTGCTGCGCGGGTTCGGCGGCCCCGAGTCCGGCGGCGCCCTGGTCGAGACCGAGCATCTGGCGCGTGCACCGGACGGCGCGATCTGGTGGGCCGGCCCCGGCGGCTTGTATCGCCGCCCGCCGGAGGGCGGCGAGTTCGTGCCGGTGCCCGGCTCGCCAGCGACCCGCATCTTCGGCTTCGCTTTCAGCGGCGGCGACGAGCTCTGGCTGCACCACCTGACCGGCCTGGAACGGCATCGCTGGGATGGATCTGCGCTGGCGCGCATCGAGGGCATCGGCGCCCAGGCCGGGTTGCCCGAGGTCGAGTCCGGAGGGCTGGTCGTGCTGCCCGAGGGCGAAGTCTGGCTGACCACGGGGCGCGGCCTGTTCCGCTATCGGCCACCGCGCGAGGGCGAACTCGCCGAGCTGCGCCAGTTCACCGAGCGCAATGGCCTGCCGAGCAGCGAGTTCCGCAACCGTCAGGCGCCACTGCTGACCGCCGACGGCTACATCGCGGCGCTGACCCTGGGCGGCGTGGTGGTGTTCGACCCCGCGCGCCTGCGTGGCCCGGCCAAGCCCTCGCCCCTGCACTGGCATGAGGCCTCGGTGATCCGCAGGGGCGAGCGCATCGAGCTGCCGGCGGGACCGATCCAGCTCCGCCACGGCGATCGCGATTTGCGCATCGGCCTGCGACTCTTGTCCTTCGCCGATCCGCGCACGCATGCCTACCGTTTCAAGCTCGAAGGCGTCGACCCTGGTTGGATCGAGACCGGCAACGTGCCCGAGCGCGCCTACGCGCAGCTGCCGGCGGGTCGCTTCCGCCTGCACGTGAGCGCCGCGGGCGCGGACGGTCGCTGGCTGCCGGTACAGAGTCGCGACATCATGGTCGCCTCGCCCTGGTGGTGGACGCCCGCCGCCTGGCTGGCCTATGCCCTGCTGGCGCTGGCGAGCACGGCGCTGGCGGTGCTGGGCTATCGACGCCGGCTGGCTGCCCGCTACCGTCTGCGCATGGCGGAACAGGCCCAGCGCCTGGCCCAGGAGGCCTCCGAGGCCAAGGGCCGCTTCCTCGCCACCCTCGGGCATGAGGTGCGCACGCCGATGGCCGGCCTGCTCGGTATGAACGCCCTGCTGTTGGCTTCGCCTCTGAGTCCCGAGCAGCGGCGCCAGGCCGAGGCGGTCCGCCGGTCCGGCCAGATGATGCTGCGGCTGGTGAACGAGGCGCTGGACATGGCGCGGATCGAGGCCGGTCGGCTGGAGCTGCTTCCGCAGCCGGTCGACCTGCCGGGTCTACTGGCCGAGGTGGCGGAGCTGCAGCGTCCGCTGGCGCAGGCGAAGGGCCTGCAGTTCGCGTTGCAGCTCGACCCCGCGGCCGCGCTGCGGGTCGAGGTCGATCCGCTGCGCCTGCAGCAGATCCTGCTGAACCTGCTGGGCAATGCGATCAAGTTCACCCGCGAGGGGCGGGTGCAGCTGGCGCTGACGGCGAACGGGTTCGAGACCGATGGGCGCCTCCGGCTGTGCTTCGCGGTGCAGGACACCGGGCCGGGCCTGAGCGCCTCGCAGCTGTCCGCTCTGTTCCAGCCCTTCGCGCAGGTCGATGGCGAGCGCACCGCCCGCGAGCACGGCGGCAGTGGCCTCGGCCTGTCGATCAGCCGCCAATTGGCCGAGGCCATGGGCGGGCGGGTCGGCGCCAGCAGCGAGCCCGGCATTGGCAGCTGCTTCACCCTCGAACTCAGCCTGCCGGTGCACGGCCCCGCGACCGCGAGCCAGCCCGCGCCCGAACCTGAGATCGCGCCGACGGCGCTGGGCCTCAGGGTGCTGCTGGTCGAGGACCATCCCGATGTGGCCGAAGCGCTGGTCGGGTTGATGCAGGCCTGGGGCTGCCGCGTGCAGCGCGCCGCGCACGCCCTCGCAGCGCTGCCGCTGCTGGAGACGCAGGCTTTCGATGTCGCGGTGCTCGACATCGATCTGCCGGCCGTCGATGGCTTCGAGCTTGCCGGGCTGCTGAAGGGGCGGGTCCCGCGCCTGGTCGCGCTGACCGCCCGCGCGGATGCCGAAAGCGAGGCCCAGGCCGCGCGCGCGGGCTTCGATCGCTTCCTGCGCAAGCCGGCGGAGGCCGAGGCCCTGCGCGCCGCACTTCGCGCCGACGCCTAGGACACGGCTGGGGGATCGAGTGCGTCTGCGCGCCCAGGAAGGCGCGCCCCGCAGATCACGCATGCAAGCGCGTGATCCTGCGCCAGCGAGTCCGGGCATGCGCCGGACTCGCGAACAGTGAGCCGAGCCGGGTGGACAGGAGGAGCGCTGCCACGGCGCGTAAGCAGGGCGCTCAGCGCGGCCTGGCGCTGAGTGTATGCACCGCCTCGACCAGCGCGGCCACGTGCTCCGGGTTCATGTCCGGCGAGACGCCGTGACCCAGGTTGAAGACATGGCCGGGGCCTTCGCCGTAAGAGGCCAGCGTCGCCGCGACTTCGCTGCGGATGACTTCGGGTTCGGCATAGAGCACGCAGGGGTCGAGATTGCCCTGCAGCGCCACGCGGCCGCCGGTGCGCGCGCGTGCCTCGGAAAGATCGGTCAGCCAGTCCACGCCTAGGGCCTCGGCGCCGGTGTCGGCCAGTTCACCGAGGTAGGCGCCGTTGCCGCGGCCGAACAGGATCAGCGGCGTGCGCTCCGCCCCTTCGCCGCGGTCCAGGGCTTCGGCGATGCGCTTCAGGTAGCGCAGCGAGAACTCGCGGTACAGGCGCGGGCTCAGGACCCCGCCCCAGGTGTCGAAGACCTGCAGGGCCTGTGCGCCAGCGGCGCGCTGCGCGGCGAGGTAGGCGATCACGGCATCCGTGGTGACCTCCAGCAGGCGGTGCAGGGCGGCCGGCGCGTTCAGCGCCATCGCCTTGATCTTCGAGAAATTGTCCGAGCCGCCGCCTTCGATCATGTAGCAGGCCAGGGTCCACGGGCTGCCGGAGAACCCGATCAGCGGCACGCGCCCATGAAGTTCACGGCGGATCAGGGTCACCGCGTCCATCACATAGCCGAGGTCCTGCGCCATGTCGGGCACGGCGAGCTTGGCGATGTCGGCCTCGCTGCGCACGGGGCGCTCGAACTTCGGCCCTTCGCCTTCGGCGAAATACAGGCCGAGGCCCATCGCGTCAGGCACGGTCAGGATGTCGGAAAACAGGATGGCCGCGTCCAGCGGGAAGCGCTCCAGCGGCTGCAGGGTGACCTCGCAGGCGAAGTCGGGGTTTTTGGCCATGGCCAGGAAGCTGCCCGCGCGGGCGCGGCTGGCGCGGTATTCCGGCAGGTAGCGGCCGGCTTGGCGCATGATCCAGATCGGCGTGCAGTCCACGGGTTCACGGCGCAGGGCGCGCAGGAAGCGGTCGTTCTTCAGGGGTTCGAAAGTCATCGACGCGGCGCCTCCGCGCCTTCGGAAAAGGTGATGCGGAAGCCGCGCTTCAACTGGGCATCGCGGGCGGCCTCGAAGGCGGCGAGCGCCTCGGTCTGGCCGGGATAGACCTCGCGCTTGGTGCTGGCGCGGCCGCCGACCTGGCCGCTCTCGCGGTGCAGCCACCAGCTGCCGAGCAGGTCTTTTTCCAGCGTGAGCTTGAGGTAGCGGGTGGGCTCGCCGGCGGCCGGCGGCTGCTGCAGGAAGATTCGCATGGCGCGCAGTTTAGCCGCTGCGGCTGTGCCCCAGATGCCGGAACAGCCACTTCTCGATCTCCAGCACCGCCAGCAGCAGGACGCCGATGCCGATCACCAGCAGGCCGTCGCGCAGCGATACGGCCTCGGTGTGGAACAGGGCCTGCAGCGCGGGCAGGTAGGTGAAGGCCAGCTGTGCCAACACCACGCAGCCGACGCCGATCAGCACCGCCGGGGTGCCTAGAACGCCCTGCCAGCTCAGCGAGCTGCCGCCGATGTAGCGCACCGCGAACAGGTAGAAGACCTCCAGCACCACGATGGTGTTGACCACGAGCGTGCGCGACAGCTCCAGGCTGTAGCCGGCGGCCTGGCTGGCGTGGAACACGCCGAAGACAGCGATCACCACCAGCAGCGAGACGAAGACCAGCCGCCACAGCAGGAAACCGTCGAGCAGGGGCGCACTGCGGCCGCGCGGCGCGCGCTGCATGACCCCGGGCTCGGCCGGCTCGAAGGCCAGCGTCAGGCCCAGCGCGACCGCGGTGACGAGATTGATCCACAGGATCTGCACGGCGGTCACCGGCAGGGCCAGGCCGAACAGCAGCGCGGCGAGGATGGCCAGCGCCTCGCCGCCATTGGTCGGGAGAGTCCAGGCGATGACCTTGCGCAGGTTGTCGAAGATCACCCGGCCCTCGCGTACGGCGGCGACGATGGTGGCGAAGTTGTCGTCGGCCAGCACCATTTCGGCGGCCTGCTTGGCGGTCTCGGTGCCCTTCATGCCCATCGCCACGCCGACCTCGGCGCGTTTGAGCGCCGGCGCGTCGTTGACGCCATCGCCGGTCATCGCCACCACCTCGCCCTGCGCCTGCAAGGCCTCGACCAGGCGCAGCTTGTGTTCGGGCGTGACCCTTGCGAACACCTGGATGGCGCGCGCGGCCTCGGCGAAATCGGTTGCGTCCAGCGCGTCCAGCTCGGGGCCGGTGATGACCCGCGGGCTCTGATGCAGGCCGAGCTCGCGGGCGATGGCCAGCGCGGTGGCGGCGTGATCGCCGGTGATCATCTTCACCCGCAGGCCGGCGCTGCGGCATTCGGCGACGGCTTGGACGGCCTCCTCGCGCGGCGGGTCGATCAGGCCGACCAGGCCGAGCAGGCGGCAGCGGCCGGGCAATGCGGCATGCTCGAGCGCCAGGCCTTCCTCCAGCGGCGCTTCCGCGAGGGCCAGCACGCGCAGGCCGCCGGCCGCGAGGGTCTCGATCCGCCGCCGCCAGTGCTCGGTGTCCAGCGGGCGCGCGTCATCTTCAACGGCAACCTCGGCACACAGCGCGAGCACGCGCTCGGGCGCGCCCTTGACCAGGGCCATGCGCGCGTCGCCGATGCGGTGCTCGGTGGCCATGTAGAGATGCGCGCTGTCGAAGGGCAGCTCACCGAGCCGAGGGTGGGCGTTCTGCTCGGCGGTCTCGTCGAGTCCAAGCCGCTGCGCGAAGGCGCGCAGCGCGCCCTCCATCGGATCGCCGAGCACCCCCCAGTCGCCGGATTCCTCGGCCAGCAGGCGGGCGTCATTGCAGAGCAGGGCCACGCGCGCGGCGCGGGCAGCGATTTCGGCCGGCGGATCGGCGCCCTGCCAGTGCACCTCGCCGTGTGGCGCGTAGCCGAGGCCCTCGATGCGGGCTTCACCTTCGGCCGCGAGCAGGCGCTCGACGCTCATCTGGTTGCGGGTCAGCGTGCCGGTCTTGTCCGAGCAGATCACCGTCACCGAGCCCAGCGTCTCCACCGCCGGCAGTTGGCGGACGATGGCGTGGCGCGCGGCCATGCGCTGCACACCGATGGCCAGGGTGATGGTCATGACCGCGGGCAGGCCTTCGGGAATCGCCGCCACCGCAAGGCCCACCACGGCAAGGAAGGCCTCGGTCCAGTCGGTACCGTGCAGCCAGACCGCCAGCAGCAGCACCAGCACCGAGACGACCAGGATGAACACCGTGAGCTGGCGGGCGAAGCGGTCCATGCGCTCGACCAAGGGTGTGCGCAGGGTCTGCACCGCGCCGAGCAAGGTGCTGATGTGGCCGAGCTCGGTGGCGGCGCCGGTCGCAACCACCAGGCCGCGCGCGCTGCCGGTCGCGACCAGGGTGCCGCTGAAGGCCAGACAGCGACGGTCGCCGAGCGCGCTGTTGGCGGGCACCGGAACCATGGTCTTCTCGGCGGCGACCGATTCGCCGGTCAGCAGGGCTTCGTCGATGCGCAGGCGGTTGGCCAGCAGCAGGCGCAGGTCGGCCGGGACCCGGTCGCCGGCCTCCAGCAGCACCACGTCGCCCGGGACCAGGTCTTCCGCCGGCCGCGAGACGCGCTGGCCGTCGCGCAGCACCTGGCAGCGCGGATCGATCAGGCCGCGGATCGCCGCCAGCGCATTCTCGGCGCGGCCCTCCTGCAGAAAGCCGATCACGGCGTTCAGCACCACCACGCCGAAGATGACCGCGGCATCCACGGTGTGCCCGAGCAGCAGTACCACAAAGCCCGCCGCCAGCAGGACATGGATCAGCAGGTTGTTGAACTGTACGAGCAGGCGCCGCAGCGCGCTGCGGCGGGGCGGTTCGGGCAGCCGGTTGGGACCCTGTGCCGCCAGCCTGCGCGAGGCTTCCGCGCTGTCGATGCCTTCGCTGCTGCTGGCCAAGGCCTGCAGGGCCTGGTCAGACCTCAGCGCGTGCCAGGGCGGGGGCGTTCCGGCGGCGGTGGGCGCTGTCCGAGGCGTGGCGGCGGGCATGCGGGGGCTCCAAGGATCGGCCAGACGATTGCAGCATGGCCATGCCCGGCCTTCTGGACCTCGCTCAACTGTTCAATGAATGAACCGAGTCACTGCGGAGGGCGCGCGCAAGCCTCTGGCCGCGGCCCGCGAACTGGCTCGGAGGGTCAGCCTGCGCTGTCGGCGAGCGCTGCGAGAATGGCTGCGTCCTCGACGCCGGACACGATCTCGGCCGCGCCCGCGTTCCGCCACAGGATCAGGCGCAGCCGGCCGGACAGGGACTTCTTGTCCAGCCGCATCAGCTGCAGCAGGTAGGCCGGATCGAACCCGGCCGGGATCTCGACCGGCAGGCCGAAGCGAGCGAGCAGGTCCGACAGTCGCTGCGCGTCCGCAGCCGGCGCGCGACCGAGCTGCGCCGAGAGCCGTGCCGCGATCACCATGCCCAGGGCCACCGCCTCGCCGTGACGAAAGCGCTCGTAGCCGCCGGCGGTCTCCAGCGCATGGCCGAAGGTGTGGCCGAAGTTCAGCTGGGCGCGCTCGCCCTGTTCGGTCTCGTCGCGGGCAACCACGTCGGCCTTGTAGCGACAGCTGCGCAGGATGGCCTCGGCCAGGGCATCGGCGTCACGCGCCAGCAGCGCATCGGCATGCTCGTCCAGCCAGTCGAGAAAGCCCGCATCGAAGATAGCTCCGTACTTCACCACCTCGGCCAGGCCCGCGCGCAGCTCGCGATCGGGCAGGGTGGCGAGGGTGTCGGTGTCGGCGATCACCGCGCGCGGCTGGTGGAAGGCGCCGACGAGGTTCTTGCCCTGCGGCAGGTCGACCGCGGTCTTGCCGCCGACCGAGGAATCGACCATGGCCAGCAGGGTGGTCGGCATCTGCACGAAGGCGATGCCGCGCATCCAGCAGGCCGCAGCGAAGCCGGCGAGGTCGCCGACCACGCCACCGCCGAGCGCGATCACGCAGGCATCGCGATTGGCGCGCAGCCCGGCCAGCGCATCGATGGCCTCGCCGAAGCGGGCGAGCGTCTTCTCCTCCTCGCCGGGAGGCAGCACGAAGCTGGCGTGGTCGAGTCCGTCGAGGCCGGCGCGCACGCGCTGCAGGTAGTGGCGGGCGACGTGGTCGTCGCTGATCACCAGCACCTGCCGGCCGGGCAGCAGCGGACGCCACAGTGCAGCGTCCTGCAGCAGGCCGGGGCCCACGTGGATCGGATAGCTGCGCTCGGCGAGCTTGACCTCAAGGCTGCGCACGGGATTCGAGTCCGGAAAGAGGCAGGGATGTAGCGGGGCGCTGCCAGCGGCGGTCGAGCACGCGGGCGAGGCGATCGGCGGCAGCGCCGACATGCGGCTGGTTCGATTCGAACACGAGATCACTGGCGTCTCGATAGAGGGGGTCGCGCAACTCGGCCATGGCGGCCAGCCGCTGGTCGCGATCCGGCACCGTCAGCAGCGGGCGGCTGCCGTCGTTGCGCAGTCGTTTCAGCTGTTCGGCGACGCTCGTACGCAGCCAGACCACGAAGCCGCCGGCGCGCAGCAGGGCGCGATTGTCGGCCCTCAGGATGGCGCCACCGCCGGTGGCGAGGAGCAGGCCCGCGGCATGGCTCGCCAGCACGTCCGCAAGCGCCGCATGTTCGCGCTCGCGGAAGCCGGCCTCCCCCTCGTGCTCGAAGATCAGCGGAATGCGCGCGCCGCAGCGCTGCTCGATCTCGCGGTCGAGATCGATGAAGGACAGGCCGAAGCGTTTGGCCAGGCGCCGCCCGATCGTGCTCTTGCCGGCGCCCATCGGCCCGACGAGGATGAGGTTCGACGCGGGATTCATGGGCGGATGCTAGCATCGCCGGCTGGTCTTACCCGGGTGTTCCCGATGCTCCGCTTCTTCCTGATCTTCATGGGCCTGCTGGTCACGCTGTTCGCCGCGCGCATCAGCACCTTCGGCACCAAGTACGTCACCGAGCCCTTCACCGGGGTGCTGGCCGACATCAGCGCCCACCTCATCATGATGTTCGACCCGAACGTGCATGCCGAGGGCGTGATCATCCAGAGCACGACCAATGGCTTCGCGGTGGCGATCGCGCCGGGCTGCGACGGCATCGAGGCGGTCATCATCCTGATCTCGGCGCTGATCGCCTTTCCCTCGCCTTGGAAGCACAAACTGATCGGGGCGGTGATCGGCTTCTTCTGCATCCAGGCGCTGAACCTGGTGCGCATCATCAGCTTGTTCTACATGGGCCAGTGGAGCCAGGTCGCCTTCGACTGGTTCCATCTCTACCTGTGGCAGGCGCTGATCGTGCTGGATGCGCTGGCGGTCTGGCTGATCTGGCTGCGCTATCTGCCGAAGACGCCTCGGCGACCGCCGCCGGCCGCGGGCCCAGGTGAGCCGGCCGCGGCCTGAGCGCGGAGCGCCCTCGGCCTCATCGCCCCATGAGTCGGCGCATCCTGCTCGCAGGCTTCGGTGATCTCGCGCAGCGGCTGGCGCGCAGGCTGCTGGCGCGCGGCGACACGGTTTTCGGACTGCGCCGATCACCCTGCGAGGGGCTGCCTGGCCTCACCCTGCTGCGCGCCGACCTGCTCGACCCGACGACGCTGGACGGGCTTCCCGAAGCCCTGGATGCGGTGGTGTGCACGCTCACGCCTGACAGCCGTGATGAAGCCGGCTATCGCCGCGCCTACATCATGGCGCCGCTCAACCTGGCTGACGCGCTGGGGGGGCGCTGCCCGCGCTGGCTGTTCGCGTCCAGCACGGCGGTGTATGGCGGCGATGACGGCCGCTTCATCGATGACGATACCCCGGCGGTTCCCGATGGCTTCAACGGGCGCGTGCTGCTGGAGGCCGAGCAGGCGCTGGCGGTGCGTGTGCCTTCCATGCTCGCGCTGCGCTTCAGCGGCATCTACGGTCCGGGGCGCCGGATGATGCTGCGGCGAGCGGTCAGTGAAACCGCGGCCCGGCCGCACTGGAGCAACCGTATCCATGCCGAGGATGCCGCCGCCGCGCTGGAGTTTTGCCTGGATCGTCCCGGATTGACCGGGAGCGTGATCGTCAGCGATGGCTGCCCGACACGCGAGGATGAAGTGCTGACCTGGCTGGCCACCCGCCTCGGGCGGCAGCCCCCGAGTCTGGCGCCCGGGCCGGACAGCGGCCGGAGAATCCTCCCGAAACGCCTGCTTCGCGCCGGTTTCCTCCCGCGATTCAGTGACTTCCGTATGGGCTATTCGTCACTGCTGCAGGAGACGGAGTGAGCCGCTATAGTGCCGTCACATTTTTTTAGCCCGGACCTCCGTCGCGCGATCTCAGCCGCTGGTCTGCGTTTTGCAGGCGCCGGTCGCGGCGCACCTCCGGGCCACAGCTTTCGGGAGCGGGTACATGGCTGAAGCGGCAGGCTTGGTCGGGCTGGTCGAAGACGATCCGGATCAGGCAGCACTCTACGGGTTCTGGCTGGAGCAGGCCGGCTTCACCGTGCGCCACTATGAGGATGCGGGCGATTTCCGTCGACGCCTCGGCATGGAGTCGGTGGACCTCCTCCTCCTTGACTGGAACCTGCCCGACGAGAGTGGGCTCGACATCCTCACCTGGCTGCGCCGCGACGGACACACCCGCTTGCCGGTGATCTTCCTGACCGCGCGCAACGACGAAGCCGACGTGGTCGCCGGCCTCCGCGCCGGCGCCGACGACTACCTGTCGAAGCCGCCTCGTCAGGGCGAGCTGCTGGCCCGCGTCGATGCCATGCTGCGTCGCGTGGGCCTCGGCCAGGACGCGGCCAGCGTCGAGGAACTGCCGCCCTACGTGATCGATTACAGCCGCCGGCGCATCAGCATGAACGGCCGCGATATCAGTCTGACCGAGCGCGAGTTCGACCTCGCGGCCTTCCTGTTCCGCCGCCGTGGTCGCGTGGTCAGTCGCGAAGCCCTGCTGGAAGGCGTGTGGAACATCCGCAGCGACGTCGCGACCCGTACCGTCGACACCCATATCAGCCGCCTGCGCAAGAAGCTGGAACTTGCAGGCGAGCACGGCTGGCGCCTGAACGCCGTCTATCAGCACGGCTACCGCCTGGAAGCCGGCTGAGTCCTGGCCGCTGCTCGCCCCGCCACCCGGGGGTCTCTAACGGCATGCCGTCAGGTTTGCGGTGGCGCAGGGGGAGTCTGCCTTGGCGCTTCTGGCCGCAGGCCCCGACGCTTGTTGCGCTCCAGCAAGCGCCCTGCCCACGCTGCGCTGAAGCATTGACGCGCCCTATGGCTTGGGCTTACCGAGGCTGTCTTCTGGGTGATGGCTCTCGGGATTTTCGCCTGAGGGCCGGAAGAGCGCCCTTATCAAGTCCTCCACAGCTGCTTTGATAGGTTTTCGCTATCGCAGCAATTCACACAATCTTCTTTACCCAATGATAGGCCCTGCCTACCATTGCGTCCTGTTCGATTCATCCAACTTTCCCAACCCCCACCCCAGGAGATCTCAGATGTCTCTCATCAACACCCAGGTCCAGCCCTTCAAGGCCCAGGCTTTCCACAACGGCAAGTTCATCGAAGTCACCGACGCCAGCCTGAAGGGCAAGTGGTCGGTCCTGATCTTCATGCCGGCCGCCTTCACCTTCAACTGCCCGACCGAAGTCGAGGACGCCGCCGAGAACTACGCCGAATTCCAGAAGGCGGGTGCCGAGGTCTACATCGTCACCACCGACACCCACTTCTCGCACAAGGTGTGGCATGAGACCTCGCCGGCGGTCGGCAAGGCCAAGTTCCCGCTGGTCGGCGACCCGACCCACCAGCTGACCCGCGCCTTCGGCGTGCACATCGAAGAAGAAGGCCTGGCCCTGCGCGGCACCTTCATCATCAACCCGGAAGGCGTGATCAAGACCGCCGAAGTGCACAGCAACGAGATCGCGCGTGACGTCTCCGAGACCCTGCGCAAGCTGAAGGCGGCGCAGTACACCGCCGCCAACCCCGGCCAGGTCTGCCCGGCCAAGTGGAAGGAAGGCGCCAAGACCCTGGCTCCGTCGCTGGACCTGGTCGGCAAGATCTAAGCAGCACGTCCAAGAGGCCCGTCGCCGCGACCGCATCCCGGCGCGGCGACCGGGCCCGAGGCATCGCATCGGTGCCGCCTCACCTGTCCCGGCGAGAGTCGGGGCAGGGTTCTCCGGGCCCTGTCCCGTCTCCGTCAAGCGCGTTTGCGCCTGCCGTCTCCAGTCCTTTGAGATCGCAGGCGCAAGCCCGCCTGTCCCCGAGCCTCCCGTCCCCAGGAGTACCGCCATGCTCGACGCCCACCTGAAGACCCAACTCGCCGCCTACCTGGAGAAGCTGCAGCTGCCGATCGAGGTGAACGCTGCCCTCGACGCTGGCGAGTCCTCGCAGGAACTGCGCGCCCTGATCGAAGACATCGCTGCGCTCTCGGACAAGGTCACGGTCGGCACGCTCGCCGCCGAGCGCGTGCCCTCGTTCGAGATCCGTCGTGCCGGCACCGATACCGCGGTCGCTTTCGCCGGCCTGCCGATGGGCCATGAGTTCACCTCGCTGGTGCTGGCCCTGCTGCAGGTGGGCGGCCATCCGCCGCGCGAAGAGGCCGAGGTCATCGAGCAGGCCAAGGCGCTCGCCGGCAACTACGTGTTCGAAACCTACTTCTCGCTGTCCTGCCAGAACTGCCCGGATGTCGTTCAGGCCCTGAACCTGCTGGCCGTGCTGAACCCTAGCGTGAAGCACGTCGCCATCGATGGCGCGCTGTTCCAGAACGAGGTCGAGCAGCGCCAGGTGATGGCCGTGCCGAGCGTCTATCTGAACGGCCAGCCCTGGGCCAGCGGCCGCATGACGCTCGCCGAGATCCTGGCCAAGCTCGACACCGGTGCCGTCGCTCGCGCGGCTGAGAAGATCGCCGCCAAGGACGCCTTCGACATGCTGGTCGTCGGCGGCGGCCCGGCCGGCGCGTCCGCGGCGATCTACGCGGCCCGCAAGGGCATCCGAACGGGCCTCGTCGCCGAGCGTTTCGGCGGCCAGGTGATGGACACGCTGGGCATCGAGAACTTCATCTCGGTCAACCACACCGAAGGGCCGAAGCTGGTCGCGCAGATGGAGCAGCACGTCAAGGAGTACGAGGTCGACGTGATGCCGCTGCAGCGCGCCGCCGAGCTGATGCCGGCCGGTGCCGATGGTCTGGTCGAGATCAAGCTCGAAAGCGGCGCCTCGCTCAAGGCGCGCAGCGTGGTGCTGTCGACCGGCGCGCGTTGGCGGCAGATGGGCGTGCCCGGCGAGGAGCAGTACCGGAACAAGGGCGTGGCCTACTGCCCGCACTGCGACGGTCCGCTGTTCCGCGGCAAGCGCGTGGCGGTGATCGGCGGCGGCAACTCCGGCGTCGAGGCGGCGATTGATCTCGCCGGCATCGTCAGCCATGTCACCCTGATCGAATTCGACAGCAAGCTGCGCGCCGACGAAGTGCTGCAGCGCAAGCTGCGCAGCCTGCCGAATGTCCAGATTCTCGTGAACGCGCAGACCACCGAGGTGCTGGGCGACGGCCAGAAGGTCACCGGCCTGAACTATCGGGACCGCGGCAGTCTCGAGATCCAGCACATCGAGCTGGAAGGCATCTTCGTGCAGATCGGCCTGCTGCCGAACACCGAGTGGCTGCGCGGCACGCTCAACCTGTCGCCGCGCGGCGAGATCGAGATCGACGCCCACGGCAAGACCTCGCTGCCTGGGGTGTACGCAGCCGGCGACTGCACCACCGTGCCCTACAAGCAGATCATCATCGCCATGGGCGCAGGCGCCACCGCGGCGCTGGGCGCCTTCGACCACCTGATGCGCGCCAGCGCGCCGGGTGAGCAGGCCAAGGCGGCCTGAAGCTCGGCACCAGCATTGCTGCAAATGAAAACGCCCCGCTGATGCGGGGCGTTTTCGTTGGAACATGGTGAAGCGCCAGGCTCAGCCGCCCACCACCTTGGCCGGCGCCACTTCCGGAAAGCGCGCGCGGATGCTGGCGAGCACGCCTGCCGCATCCAGGCCGACCATGGCCAGCAGCTCCTCGCGGCCGGCATGCTCCAGGTACTCGTCGGGCAGGCCAAGGTGCAGCACCGGCAGCTGCACGCCTTCGGCAGCCAGCAGCTCGGCTACGCCGCTGCCGGCGCCGCCGAGCACGGCGTTGTCTTCGAGCGTCACGAAAGCTTCGTGGTTGCGCGCCAGCTCCAGCACCAGCTCGCGGTCCAACGGGCGCACGAAGCGCATGTTGACGACCGTGGCGTCGAGCGACTCGCCTGCCGCCAGTGCCGCAGGCAACAGGGCGCCGAAGCTCAGGATCGCGAGGCGGCGACCGCGACGGCGCAGGTCGGCGCGGCCGATCGGCAGGGTGTCGAGGTTTGGCAGAACCGCCACGCCGGGACCGGTGCCACGCGGGTAGCGCACGGCCGCCGGGCCTTGATGACGAAAGCCGGTGCTCAGCATCTGCCGGCACTCGTTCTCGTCAGCCGGCGCCATCACCAGCATGTTGGGGATGCAGCGCAGGTAGGACAGATCGAAGGTGCCGGCGTGCGTGGCACCGTCCGGTCCGACCACGCCGGCGCGGTCGATGGCGAACAGCACGTCGAGGTCCTGGAGGGCGACGTCATGGATCAGCTGGTCGTAGGCGCGCTGCAGGAAGGTCGAGTAGATCGCCACCACCGGCTTCGCGCCCTCGCAGGCCATGCCTGCTGCGAGCGTGACCGCGTGCTGCTCGGCGATCGCGACATCGAAATAGCGGGCGGGGTATTCCTTGCTGAAGCGCACCAGGCCCGAGCCCTCGCGCATCGCCGGGGTGATGCCCATCAGCTGCGGGTCGGCGGCAGCCATGTCGCACAGCCAGTCCGAGAACACGTCGGTGTAGGTGGGCTTCTTGGCGCCACCCTTGGCCACCAGACCCTTGTCCGGATCGAAGGGGCCGACCGCGTGGTAGCCGATCTGATCGCCCTCGGCCAGCTCGTAGCCCTTGCCCTTGGTGGTGATGACGTGCAGCAGCTGCGGGCCGTCGAGGGTCTTCAGCGTGTTCAGCGCGCCAACCAGCTGACCGAGGTCGTGACCATCGATGGGCCCGGTGTAATGGAAGCCCATCTCCTCGAACAGGGTGGAGGGCACGAACATGCCCTTCCAGTGCTCCTCCCAGCGCCGCACGAAGCGCGCCGCCGGGTTGCTGCGCTTCGAGCCCAGCAGCTTCTTGCCGCCCTCGCGCATGGCATTGAGGGTGCGGCTGGCACTGATGCGGCCGAACATCTTGGTCATGCCGCCCACGTTCTCGGAGATCGACATCCGGTTGTCGTTGAGGATGACCAGCAGGTTTGGGGGGGGCTCCATGCCCCCGGCGTGGTTGAGCGCCTCGTAGGCCATGCCCGCGGTCATCGCGCCATCGCCGATGACGGCCACGACCTTGCGCGGGTCGCCCTTGGCCTGACAGGCGATGGCCATGCCCAGCGCGGCCGAGATCGAGGTCGAACTGTGGCCAACGCCAAAGGTGTCGTAGGCGCTTTCCTCGCGCTTCGGGAACGGTGCGACGCCGTCCTTCTGCTTGACCGTGTGGATCGTGTCGCGGCGGCCGGTGAGGATCTTGTGCGGGTAGCACTGGTGGCCGACGTCCCAGACCAGACGGTCGTCGGGTGTGTTGAAGGCCCAGTGCAGGGCGACGGTGAGCTCGACCACGCCGAGCCCGGCGCCGAAGTGACCGCCGCTCTTGCCGACGGATTCGATTAGGTAGGCGCGCAGTTCGGCGGCGGCCTGGGGCAGCTGGTCTTCGGAGAGCTCACGCAGCTGCGCGGGCGCGTCGATGCGCGCCAGCAGGGGATAGCGATTGGGGTCGATCATCCGCGAATTGTCCGGCCTCGCGGGGGGGAGGGCAACAGCGGCGCGCCCCGAGGGGCGCGTGGGATTCGGGATTGGGGATTCGGGATTCGATCAAAGCGCAGCTGCGGTGTGCTCGCGTTCAGCCTGGGGCATCAAACACACCCGGCTGGGTGGACGAGCGCAGCGGAATCTAGAGACCTCGGGGTGGCACCATGGGCTCGCAAATCCCCAATCCCCAATCCCCAATCCCCAATCCCGGCGCTTCAGCCCCTCAATCCACGCAGTCGATCCAGCAGTCCGGTTCGCGCGGTCTCAGCCGCGACGCTGGCCTGGACCTGTTCCGGTTCGGCGAAGCCGGTGGCGAGGTAGGCGTTCAGCAGGTCGCAAACCTCCTCACGGCTGGCGCCCGAAGCGGCGGCGATCTCGTCCACCGTGGCCGGGGCCTTCATCATCACCGTGGCGATACGGAAGTGCTTGGGGAACTCGCGCTCGATCTGCGGCCACTTGCCCAGCTTGAAGCGGGTGGCGGGGTCGAAGCCGATCAGCTGGCCTTCCCCGGCATGCAGGGCAGCCAGCCACAGCAGGCGCTGGATCGGCTGGCGGCCGCCGAGCTGTGCTTCCAGTTCGGTCAGGCGTGACGTCGGCACGGGCTTGATGGCCTGGGCCGGGATGGGTGCGGACAGGTACTCGACATAGGGCTTGAGCGAAGCGCCGCCGAGATAGCTGCGGTTGGCGGGGTCGATCACCAGAGGGGGTGCCGCCCCGCGCTCGATCATCACCGGCTGACTGAGCATGCCCGGCTGCAGGTGCTCGAACAGGCTGCGCTCTCTCGGCGCTTCGCTTTTCGCGGTTTCGCCGCCCGTGGCAGCCTGGGGTGCCGGTGCCGGTGCCGGTGCCGGTGCCGGTGCGGGCGGCGGCGCAGCCTTGGCCGCCGCTTGCACGCGTGGCGCCGGAGCTGGGCTCGGTCTGGCTTCGAGTCGCGCACTGGTGGCGGACGCCGCAGCCGCTGCCGGAGACGGTGCGCCCGCGGTGGCGTCCGGGCGCGAGGCTCCGGCGGAGACCCTGCCAAGGAGTTCGGCCAGAGCCTCTTCGCTGACCGGGCTGCTGAGCCGGTGGTCGGCGTCGACGCGGCTGCCGGCGGTGATCGCGATCAGCAGCTTGCCGGAGTTCTGCGCCTGCATCAGGCCCATCTGCCCGTAGATCGAATCGGCGTCGATGATCAGGGCTTCGGCTTCGGCTTCGGCGACCAGGCTGGCGCCCGTCGCCGCGCGGCGCGCGGCGGATTTGAACAGCTCGCTGAAGCTCGCCTCGTCCGCCCGGCTGAAGCCGGACAGGCTGAACTTGCGGATCTGGGCCATGATTTTCCCCCCTGGCGTGCGGCGCTGGCGGGGCCGCACGGGAATCTGGTTTCGGTCTTTGCTGCGCGCGCCGCCGGCACTGTCGGGCCGCGTGAAACAGCCGCGCAGTGTTGATGAAAGCGCTGCGAGCGTCAATTCACCGGCGGATTCAAGCTGCGCTTGGGCAGGTGACTGCGCAGGAATTCCATCTGGTCGGCGAGGATGTTGCGGTTCGACAGGATCAGGTGCTCGACCCAGCTCGGCCGGTAGGGCACCGCCAGCAGCGGCATGCGGGCTTCTTGGGGGGTCCGGTTGCCCTTGCGCAGATTGCAGGCGACGCAGGCGGAGACCACGTTCGTCCAGACGTCGCGGCCGCCGCGCGAGGTCGGCACGACGTGGTCGCGGGTCAGTTCATGGCGGTTGAAGTGGCCGCCGCAGTACAGGCAAAGGTGGCGGTCGCGGGCGAACAGCGCGCCGTTGTTGAGGGTCGGCGAGGGGTCGATGGCGGCGGGGCGGGCGTGTCCGCGGGCTGCGACGATCGGGTGCAACTCGATGATGCTCTGGCTGCCCTTCGCCCGGCTGTAGCCGCCATGGACGACGGCACAGGGTTGGCCGAGGGTCCAGGCCACTGCCTCGCGGACATAGAGGCAGACGGCCTCCTGCCAGCTCATCCAGTCGAGGATGCGTCCGTGCGCATCCAAAGAGAGGACGCGGGTGCGTTCCAGGGCGTGAAGCTGGGCTGCCGCTCGCTGCATGCTGCGCTCCTTCCGGACTTCAGGGACGACGCGGCCTCGCGGAGGCGAGGCCGGGCCATAGCCGGAAGATGGAACGTCGCTCAAAGCCGCACGCGTAGCGACGCACGCTCAGCAGGCCATGCGCCATGCCATTGCCCGGGCACGCGCGAGGATGGCCGGAGCATATCGGTTTTGGGCGAGCGGTGGGTGAGCGCGCAGGCACCGTTGGGTGCTGGCGCTCCAGTGGCTGCCGCGGGAGCTCAGAGCGGCTTCGCCATGCGCAGCAGTTCGACCCCGAAACCGACGCCCTCGTACAGTTCGCGCGCGCGCGCATTGCCGGGGAAGACGGCGAGCGTGAGCCGCTCGCAGCGATGCTCGCGGGCAAAATCCTCGGCGTAGCCGATCATCGCGCGGCCGATGCCTTGGCCGTCGGCGCCCTTGGCGACGGCGATGTCCGAGATGTGGCAGTTGAGGTGGCCGGTGAAGAAGTCGGTCACGGTCTGCAGGTGCAGGAAGCCCAGGCGCTTGCCGCTCCCGGCGTCTTCGGCCACGAACAGGAAGGAACCCGGGGGCTGGTTCTCCAGATGCTTGACCAGGTCGCGGCGGATGCCTTCCGAGACCACGTTCTTCTTGCGCCACTTGGGCAGCTCGAAATCGACGAGGCGTTCGACCAGCCCAAGGATGAACTCGTCGTCGTCGGCTTCGGCGGAACGGATCAGAAGCTCGGTGTCACCGGCCTGGATGTGCATTGGTTCGCGTGCAAGCGTGCAGTGGAGGAAGCACTGTTTTACCCCGTCCGCGCGGACGGGGGAAGGGCGGGCCGGCGGCTGCCGGCACGCCCCAAGCCTCAGGCGATGGCGAACAGCGTTTCGTCGAGCGCCATCAGGCTGTCGCTGCCCGCGCGAAGGGTCGCCGCGTGGCTGAGCGTGCGCGGCAGCAGGCGCTTGAAGAAGAAGCGCGCCGTCTCGCGCTTGGCAACGCGGAAGTCGTCGGCGTGGCCGCCGGCATCGGCGGCGGCGACCGCGCGTGCGGACCAGTAGGCCAGGGTGACGTAGCCGGAATAGAACAGGTAGTCGACCGCGGCCGCTCCCAGCTCCTCGGGATTCTTCTGTACGCGCTGGGCGATTTCCAGGGTCAGCTGCTGCCAGTCCTGCGCGGACTGCGCCAGCGGCGCGATGAACTCGGCCATCTCCGGCTTGCCGGTATTGGCGCTGCAGAAGTCGACGATCATGCCGAGGAACAGTTTGAAGCCGGCGCCCTGCTGCTGGATCACCTTGCGGCCCAGCAGGTCGAGTGCCTGAATCTGCGTCGTGCCCTCGTAGATGGTGGTGATGCGCGCGTCGCGGGCCAGCTGCTCCATGCCCCACTCGCGCACGTAGCCGTGGCCACCGAAGCACTGCAGAGCGTGGTAAGTGCACTCCACCGAAGCCTCTGTCAGCACGCCCTTGACGATCGGGGTGAGGAAGCTGAGCAGGGCATCGGCTTCGGCGCGCGCCTCCGGCGTCTGTGCTTTGTCGACCAGGTCGACGAGGCTGGCCGCGTGCAGGGCCAGCGCCCGGCCGCTCTCGGCGAAGGCCTTGCAGGTCAGCAGCATGCGGCGGATGTCCGGGTGCACGATCAGCGGATCGGCCGGCTTGTCCGGGCGCTTCGGGCCCGACAGAGAGCGCATCTGCAGGCGGTCGCGCGAGTAGGCCAGTGCGTTCTGGTAAGCGCGGTCGATCAGCCCAAGACCTTGGATGCCGACCGCCAGGCGCGCCGAGTTCATCATGGTGAACATGGCATTCAAGCCCTTGTTGGGCTGGCCGATCAGCCAGCCTTGGGCGCCGTCGAAGTTCATCACGCAGGTGGCCGAGCCGTGGATGCCCATCTTGTGCTCGATGCTGCCGCAGCGCACCGGGTTGCGCTCGCCGACGGTGCCGTCGCGCGCCACCTTGAGCTTGGGCACGATGAACAGCGAGATGCCCTTGGTGCCGGCCGGCGCGTCCGGCAGGCGCGCCAGCACCAGATGCACGATGTTGTCGGTCAGGTCGTGCTCGCCGCCGGTGATGAAGATCTTGGTGCCGGTGACGGCATAGCTGCCGTCGGCCTGGGGTTCGGCGCGGGTCTTCAGCAGAGCCAAGTCGGAGCCGCAGTGCGGCTCGGTCAGGCACATGGTGCCGGTCCAGCGGCCCTCGACGATCGGCTTCAGGAACACCTCCTGCTGCCAGGCTTCGCCGTGGTGCTTGAGCGCTTCGGTGGCGCCGTGCGAAAGCAGCGGGTAGTTGCCCCAGCTCAGGTTGGCGGCGTCCAGCATTTCCTTGAAGGCCGCGCCGACCAGCTCAGGCAGACCCTGGCCGCCGAACTCCTCGGGCGCGGTCAGGCCGCTCCAGCCGCCTTCGACGAACTGCGCGTAGGCCTCGCGAAAACCTTTCGGCGTGCGCACCGCACCGCTGTCCTTGTCGTGCGTGCAGCCCTCGGCGTCGGCGCTCATGTTGAGCGGCGCCAGCACCTGCTCGGCGAACCGCGCCGCCTCGTCGAGCACCGCGTCGACCAGCTCGCGGTTGAAGTTCTCGCCGCCGGGCAGCTTGGCCGCGTGGGCCTCGAGGCCGACCAGGTCATGCAGGGCGAAGCGCAGGTCGCGGACGGGAGCGCGGTAGCTGTTCATGGAGGAGTCTCGCAGTGAGGTGGTGGGTCAGCGCAGCACGCCTTCGAGCCCCGGCATCGGGGTCAGCGCGCTGTCGAATTCGAAGCGATCGCGGCGGTTGCCGGGCTCGCTGGTGGTGAGATGGCCCTCGAGCCGGTAGCCAAGTCCGCGGCGGCTGTCGAGCGCGCTGCGCACAGCTTCGGCGGCGCTCGCCGAGGCCTGCAGCTCGATCCTGATGACCTCGGCGCTGCTGGCGGGAAACGTGTCGTCGATCACCTCGTCGATGCGGGCCGCGGGCTCGCCGCCGAGGACGAGCTCGGCTTCGACACGGTCGAAGCGCGTCGCCACGGTGCTGAAGTTCTGCACGCGCAGCTGCAGCTCCCAGCGTCCGTCCGCAAGCACGCGCAGCTCCTGCACGCTCGCGCTGGGCGGGAAGATGCGCTTCTTGGGGCCGCCGCTTGCGCAGGCACCGACCAATCCGGCGAGCACGGCCAGGAGCATCCATCGAGCGGCAAGGGCGAAGGCGTCGCGAGGGGAGGGCAGCATGTCCGTGCTCCGGCGTACGGTGGGGGAGGATAACAGCCCGGATCGCAGCGGCTGCGTCAAGCCGCAGGCGCGGGCAGAGAGCGAATGCCTGCGGCCCTATCCGAGCCGGTCCAGCTGCCAGTGGTCGCCGCGCACGCGCAGCACGCTGCCCTGTTCGTACCAGTCGCCCAGCACGTAGCGGCGCGCCCCGCCAGGCAGCTCGTGGACCGCCGGTCGATGGGTGTGGCCGTGGATCATGCGCCGCACGCCGTAGAGGGTGAGCATCTCGGCGACCGCGCCGGGCTGGGCGTCGGTGGTGTCGGACTCGAGCGAGGCCTGGTAGCGCTGGCTCTCCCCGCGCGCCTGCGCGGCGAAGGCCTCGCGCTCGGCGCGCGGGCGGGCGAGGAAAGCCGCCTTCCATTCCGGCTTCCGGCATTCGGCGCGGAAGCGCTGGTAGGCGAGGTCGGCCGTGCACAGCAGGTCGCCATGAAGCAGCAGGGTGGGTTCGCCATCGAGCGTGACCACGCAGGGGTCGGGCAGGAGCTGCAGGCTCGCGCTGCGGGCATAGGCCGTGCCCAGCAGGAAATCGCGATTGCCGCGCATGAAGGCGAGGCGCGTGCCGGCGCGGGCGCAGGCCGAAAGCGCGCGCGCCACCTCGATGCCCAACTCGCCGGGTGCGTCGTCGCCGATCCAGGCCTCGAACAGGTCGCCCAGGATGTACAGCGCCTCGGCCTGCTGGGCCTCATCACGCAGGAAGCGCAGGAACAGTTCGGTGATTTCGGGACGCGTCGCGTCAAGGTGCAGGTCGGAGATGAAGTGATGGCTCACGCCGGCCTCGGTCAGCGGTGACTCAGGGGGTGGACGGGCCCGGCGCGGTGCCGGGCCCGCGGTGCCTCAGCCGGCGGCGGGTGCCTCGGCGACGATCTCGGCGCTCTCGATCAGCACCGGCTCCAGCGGCACGTCGCGCGGCAGCGGGCCCTGGCCGCCGGTCGGGATGGCGATGATCTTGTCGACCACCTCCATGCCTTCGACGACCTTGCCGAACACCGCGTAACCCCACAGGCCGTCCTGCTCGGAGACGAAGTCGAGGCGCTGGTTGTCGACCACGTTGATGAAGAACTGCGCGGTGGCGGAGTGCGGATCGTTGGTGCGCGCCATCGCGACCGTACCGCGCAGGTTGGACAGACCGTTGTTGGCCTCGTTCGGAATCGCCGCGCGGGTCGGCTTCAGCTGCAGGTCGGCAGTAAAGCCGCCGCCCTGGGCCATGAAGCCCGGAATGACGCGGTGGAACACGGTGCCGGCGTAGAAGCCGTCACGCACGTACTGCAGGAAGTTCTCGGAAGACTTCGGCGCCTTGACCGGGTCGAGCTCGATGACGATGCGGCCGAGATTGGTGGTGAGCGCGACGCGCGGCGCGGGGGCGGCCGGCTGCTCGCTGGCGGCGGGTGCGGGCGCCGGCGCCGCGGCGGCGCTGGGGGCGGTGTCCTGCGCGAAGCTGGCGAAGGGCAGGAAGGCGAGCGTCAGGGCAAGGCTGCGAAGCATGTCGGCTCCTCGTTGGGCGAAGGGAATCGGATGACGGTGGTGCGCTCGGCGGCGACGGCCGGCGCCGGCCGTGAGGGCCGGGCCTGGCATTGTAGGCAGCAAGCGGGTCGCGCCGCGCGCCGCTGGACCCCTGCCCGCGGCCGGAGGTTCCCGATGGCGCTGCTACAATCCGCGCCCGTTTTCGCCGCCCGGCCCCGCCATGACCTGTCGCACCCGCTTCGCTCCCAGTCCCACCGGCTACCTGCACATCGGCGGCGCCCGCACGGCGCTCTATTGCTGGCTCGCCGCGCGCCACGAAGGCGGGCAGTTCGTGCTGCGCATCGAGGACACCGATCGCGAACGCAGCACCCAGGAGGCCGTGGACGCGATTCTCGACGGCATGCGCTGGCTTGGCCTGGAGGCGGACGAAGGCCCGATCTTCCAGACCCATCGGCTGGAGCGCTACCGCCAGGTGGCCTCGGAGCTGGTGCAGGCCGGCAAGGCCTACTACGCCTATGAGACCCGCGAGGAAATCGACGCGATGCGCGCCGCCGCCGCCGAGCGCGGCGAGAAACCCCGCTACGACGGTCGCTCGCGCGAACTCAACCTGCCGCGCCGCGACGACCCCAACCGGGTCATCCGCCTGAAGAACCCACTGGCGGGCAGCGTGGTCTTCGACGACCGCGTGAAGGGTCGCATCGAGTGGTCGAACACCGAGCTGGATGACCTGGTCCTGATCCGCTCGGACGACTACCCGACCTACAATTTCGCGGTGGTCATCGACGACCTCGACATGGGCATCACCGACGTCATCCGCGGCGACGACCACGTCAACAACACCCCGCGCCAGATCAACCTGTACGAGGCACTCGGTGCGGCGGTGCCGCGCTTCTCGCACCTGCCGATGATCCTGGGGGCCGACGGCGCCAAGCTGAGCAAGCGCCATGGTGCGGTGAGCGTGATGCAGTACCGCGACGACGGCTACCTGCCGCACGCGCTGCTGAACTACATCGTGCGTCTGGGCTGGAGCCACGGTGACCAGGAGATCTTCTCGATCGAGGAGATGATCCGCCTGTTCCGGATCGACGACGTCAACCGCGCGGCGTCGCGCTTCGATTTCGACAAGCTGGCCTGGCTGAATCAGCACTATCTCAAGACCGACGATCCGGCCGAGGTCGCGAAGCACCTGCACTGGCATCTGGAGCAGGCGGGCTACGACCTCGCCTCGGGGCCGAACCCCGCCGACGTGGTGGTCGCCCTGCGCGATCGCGTCAAGACCCTGAAGGAAATGGCCGAGCGCGCGGCGCTCTGGTACCGGCCGATCCAGGCCTGGGACGAGGCTGCGGTCGAGAAGCACATGAAGCCGGCGGCGGCTGTGCTGCGCGAGGCCCACGCGCGCTTTGCCGCGCTGGCCGAGTGGAGCCCGGCCGCCGTGCACGGCGCGCTGGAGGCCACCGCCGCCGCACTGGAGTTGGGCATGGGCAAGGTTGCCCAGCCGCTGCGCGTTGCCACCACCGGCGGCACGGTCTCGCCCTCGATCGAGCACACGGTTTACCTGGCGGGTCGCGCCGGTGCCCTCAAGCGCCTCGAAGAGGCCCTGGCACGTATCGGCTGAGCCTGTCGCCGGGCTGCTGCGGCGGGGCCGGAGGCCTTGGGGGGCGGTGCTATGATCCCGGCCCATGTCGCACTCGCACGCGCCCGGCCAGCAGGCCTGCAGCCACCCCGAAAGCCATGTCCATGACGCCGCCGCCTACCTCGCCGAGGTGGCGTCGGTGTGCCGTGAGCGTGGCCTGCGCCTGACCCATTTGCGTGAGCAGGTGCTGCGCCTGATCGCCGAAGCGGAAAAGCCGGTCAAGGCCTACGCCTTGCTGGAGCAGATGCGTGACGAGCGCGGTCCGGTGGCGCCGCCCACGGTTTACCGCGCGCTCGATTTCCTGCTCGAGAACGGCTTCATCCACAAGCTGGAATCGATCAACGCCTTCGTCGGCTGCCACCATCCGCGCCACCAGCATTCGGTGCCCTTCCTGATCTGCAAGCGCTGCCTCGCTACCGTGGAGTTGGAAGACGAGGCGGTGACCCGCCTGCTGCTGCAGCAGGCGCGCGCACTCGGCTTCGAGCCGCACGCGCAGACGCTCGAAGTGCACGGCCTGTGCGCTGACTGCGGGGCGGTGAATGCGGCCCGCTGAGGCATCCCGCGCTGCCCGCCGCGGTCTCGCCGCGGGCCGGCGAAGCGGGTGCGCCCTGCTGCTCGCGCTGGCCGCTGGCCTGACCCAGGCGGTCGAGCCTCCGCAGCAGCGGCTCACGCCGCCGATCGAGCTGGGGCCATGGCCGGATCCGGTCGCCGTCGACCCGCCGCAAGGGGGCGAGACCGTGCCGCTGCCTGCGCTGGAGCAGGATGCGCGGGCGCAGACCGAGGTCCTGCCCGAAGCCTTGCCGCCCGCGCTTGAGGGCGGCGCAGCGGCCGCCACCCCGGGGCATCCGCAATTCGTCGGTCCGCCCATGCCGTCGCCGCCGGACGGCCCCGCAGGCGCCGGCATGGACGCAGTGGGAACATCGCCGGCGGACGAAGCCGACGAGGCTGTCCAGAGCGCCGAGCTTGATGAGGCCACCCGGCTACGCCTGGCCTACGACTGGCCGGGGCAGCCGGATGCAGGTCCGCCGGCGGTCGAGCCCGCCGGCGACCCGGACAGCCGCGACTTCGTCGGCCCGCGGCTGATCCGTGCCTTCAGTCTGCTCGGTGCCGAGGTCGCGCCCGGCACGCGCACGCGTCTGTACTGGAATGCCAGCCAGACCTATGCCGGCGGCGACATGCGCACGCCGGTGGACGTGGTCCACGGCGATCGTCAGGGGCCTGTGCTCTGCCTCACCGCCGCCGTGCACGGCGACGAGTTGAATGGGGTCGAAGTGGTGCGGCGGGTGATGTCGCAGGTCGCGCCCAGCCCGCTGGCAGGCACGGTGGTCGGCGTGCCGGTGGTCAACCTGTTCGGCTTCAGCCGCAACTCGCGCTACCTGCCGGACCGGCGCGACCTCAATCGTTTCTTCCCGGGCAGCCCGACCGGCAGCATCGCCTCGCGTATCGCCTACAGCTTCTTTGACCAGTTGGCGCGCCACTGCGATGCCCTGGTCGATATGCACACCGGCAGCTTCGACCGCATCAACCTGCCGCAGGTGCGTGCCGACCTGCGCATCCCGCATGTGCTTGAGTTCACCCGCGGCTTCGGCGCCACGCCGGTGCTGCACAGCGCAGGCTCGCGCGGCATGCTGCGGGTGGCCGCGACCCAGGCCGGTATTCCTGCCGTCACCTTCGAGGTCGGCGGCCCCGGTGAGTTGCAGCCGCGCGAGATCGACGCCGGCCTGCAGGCCGTGCTGACCCTGCTGCACAAACTGGGCATGGTGCGCGACAGCCCGGAGTGGCTGGAGCCGCAGGCGATCTTCTACGAGTCTCGCTGGGTGCGCGCCAACCGTGGCGGCATGCTGATCAGCGACGTGGCGCTCGGCGACCGCGTGCAGCGCGGCCAGCGCATCGGGGTGATCGTCGATCCGCTGGAGAACGCCGAAACCGACATCGTCGCCAGCGTGTCCGGGCGGGTGATCGGCATGGCCCTGAACCAGGTGGTGCTGCCGGGCTATGCGATCTTCCACCTCGGCGAGGAAACCAGCGAGACCGGGGCGGTCAACCAGGCCGAGACCGGCCAGGCGGTGCTGCCCTACGAGGAGGACGCCGGGCGTCCACCCGCCAACGGCGAGGCGCCGGCGGACGCGCTGGAGGACGCGCGGATCGGCAGCGAAGTCGAAAGCGCCGAGGAGCCGCTCGGCGACGAAGAGGCCGTCGACAACTACGAGTAGGCCATTCGGCGCCGCGTCAGCCCTCGCCGCGCGGCTCTTCGCCCGGCCGGGCGAACAGGTAACCGCGGGCGCGGATGGTCTTGATCAGGCGCGGCTGGGTGGGATCGTCGCCGATGCGAGCGCGCAGCTGCGAGACCAGCAGATCGATACCGCGGTTCTGGCCGTCGTAGTCGATGCCGCGCAGCCCGCTGAACAGCTCCTGCCGCGACAACACCACTCCGGCATTCTTCAGGAACAGCCTCAGCAGGCCGAACTGGGCCTCGGTGAGGTCGACCGGCTCGCCGTGCACGCGCACCTCATGCGCGCCCTCGTCGAGGGTGATGCCGCTGACGCTGAGCACCGCCGGCGCCTGTATCGAGGCGGTGGGCGCGGCGCCGGGCAGGGAGTTGCCGGCCGCCAGTTCCCGCCGCAGCAGGGCGCGCACCCGCGCCAGCAACACGCGCGGTTCGACCGGCTTGCGCACGTAGTCGTCGGCGCCCAGCTCCAGGCCCAGCACCTGGTCGATGCTGTCCTCGCGCGCGGTCAGCATCAGGATGCGGCCGTGGAAGTGGGGCCGCACCTGCCGGCAGATGCCGAAGCCATCTTCGCCCGGCAGCATGAGGTCGAGGATCACCAGCGCATAGGGTTCGCCGAGGATGCGCTGGACGGCGGCGCGTCCATTCGGTTCGAGGTCGACCCTGTAGCCCTGCGCGCCCAGGTATTCCTGCAGCAGGCTGCCGAGTTCGGGGTCGTCCTCGACGACCAGCAGGCGCGGGTTGTCGGTGTCAGCGAATTCGCTCATCAACGGTTCCATTCGATGCCGATGTCGATGCTGGTGCGGTCCAAGGAGGTCTCGACGCCGCCAATCGCCGACAGCTGCCGTCGCAGTCGCAGCTGCAGGCTCCAGCGCGTGTCGAGGTGGTAGCGGTAGCGTGCTTCCAGGCTGCGATAGATCAAGCGGTCGACGCCGACCGCCACCGGGCTTGGCGGGTCGCCGTCGGCGACCGCGAACCCCGGCAGATAGGCGAAGGGGGGCTGGTTGCGTCCGCCATAGCGGTAGCGGCTGTCATCGAGGCTCAGCGACCACTCCTGGTGCTCGCTGCTGCGGCCGGCATGCAGGCTTGAGCGCTTGAGGTCGCGCGACTGCACCGGGTTGCGCGCGGCCTCTTCGCGGTACTCCAGATCCAGAGCCACCCACCACTGGATCTCGCGGCCGAACAGCAGTTGGCTGCGCAGGCTGCCGGCCCAGTGGTCGGCATCGAGGCCGCTGAAGGCTGAGCTGTCGTAGCGACGCCAGGCGCGCTCCACGCCGAGCCGCAGCGACAGCGGGTCATGGCTCAGGCCTGCCGCCAGCTCTAGGCTGCCGTCGCTCAGCAGGGCATCGTCGGCGCGGCGCAGGTGGCGCAGGCCGGGCGCCAGCGACATGCCGAACAGGCCGCTCGGCCGCCACTCGACGCCGCCGCGCAGGCGCAGGTCCTGCAGGTCGAATGCGTTCTCACGGTGGTAGTTGCGCAGGTTGAGGTCGGCGTCGAAGCGGCTGTTGAAGCGGCCGACGCCGACGCTGCGCAGACGTATGCGGCCGCCGGCCTCGGCGTACTCGTCGGGCCGCCCTCCAATTGTGCCGATCGCCGTGCTGCTGCCTTCGCGACGGGCATCGAAGTCGGCGAAGCTGGCGACATTGTCGTCATGGCCCAGCGCGACGCGCAGGCCGAAGCGGGTGGTCGAGCGCGAGGTCAGGCGGTAGCGGGCTTCGTCGCGCAGAGCCTGCAGGTTGGCGCGCACGTTGCGCGGCAGATCGCGGGCGAGCAAACCGTCAATCTCATCGATACTTTCCTGCATGCGATGCAGGCGGTACAGGCTCAGCGCACGTTCGGCGCGCGCTCGCAGGCGTTGTGGGTGGGTGGCGATCAGGACGTCGAGCCGGGCGAGCGCAGCCTGTTCGCCCTCGCGCTCTCGCGCCTCCAAGGCGGACTGCAGGCAGCGGTCCGCATCGCTGCAGTCGAACGATACGGCGGGCGCGGGCGCGGCCAGCGCCAGCAGGCAGATGCAGGCACACAGAACCCGCAGCGGCGTGCGCAGCCAGGGGGCGTGGGGTAGGGAGGGGCGGCTTGGACCGCGCTCAGTTGCCAGCATCGGGCTTGGGCGGCGGCGGCAGTTCGATGCGGCCGCTGTCCCAGGCATTCAGATCGATGTCGCCACGGCCGGCGGTGCCGGAGGTGGAATCGCCGCGGGCGGCGGCGTCGATCGGTTCGGGGGTGGGGGCGCGCTCGCGCTGGCCCAGAGCCAGCAGCGGATCGCGCCCGGCGCGCCGCGGCGCGCGGTTCCAGATGCCCCAGTCCTCGGCAGCGGGCTTGGCAGCCACCGTCGCGAGCGCCATGGCCTTGTCGGGCGTGGTTTCGCGGGCGTCGGCTGCGGGGTCTGCGGCCTGGGCGGACGCCAGGGCCGGGCAGGTCAGGACAGCCAACAGCGCGAGAGGCAGGGTCTTCATAGCGCGCGAGTGTAGCTGTTCATGGATGTGCAGGCGAGTGGGCGCTGGCGATCCCCCAGGGCAGCTCCAGCTCGAAGCGGGCCCCGCCGAGACGGGCAGCGCCGCAGGCGATCCGGCCGCCGTGCCGCTCGGCGATCCGGCGGACGATCGCCAGCCCGAGCCCGTAACCCCCGGAGGCCTTGCTGCGGCTCTCGTCCAGTCGTGAGAACGGCTCGAAAATGCGCTCGCGCTGGCTCTCGGGCACGCCCGGGCCGTCGTCCTCGATCGCGATCCTGATTCCGCTGACCGCTTCGCGCAGTTCAACCTCGACGCGCGAGCGCGCATGCCGCAGGGCGTTGCCCAGCAGGTTCTGCACCGCCCGCCTGAGCAGGGCACGATCGGCGGCAAGCGGCCGCGCCGGCACCTGCAGATCGGTCGAGAGCTCGATGTCCCGCGCCAGCACACGCTGGTCCTGCACCACCGCGCGCAGCTCCTGGGCGACATCGATGGGCTGCGAGGCGAGCACAATCCCGCCCTCGTCGAGGCGCGAATACGTGATCGCGGCGTCGATCAGGCTTTCCAGTTCGTCGAGGTCGCGGCGGATGCCGGCGATGCGCTCCTGCTGGCTGGCATCGGCCTGCAGCAGTTCGAGGCGCAGGCGCACCCGCGCCACCGGCGTGCGCAGGTCGTGCGAGATGCCCTGCACCAGTTCCTGCTGGGATCGAAGCAGGCTGCGGATGCGCCCGGCCATGCGGTGGGTGGTCTGGGCCAGGCGGCCGATGGCATCGGGGGAGGCTGGGCCCAGCTCGCCGAGTTCGAAGTCGGAAGCGCCGAAGCGCGCCAGTGCGCGGTCGATGTGCTGCAGCCGTCGCTCCAGCGTGCGGATGGCCCACACGGCGACGCCCGAGAACGCCAATGCGGCCGCCACGATCAGCATCAGCACCGTCGAGGCCGGCAGCGGTCCAAGGCTCGGCACCGGGCCTACGGCCAGCACGTCGCCACGCTCGCCATAGGGCGCGAAGAAGCGTGTGCTGGGGCGCCCGCCGTCGCGCCATTCGATCTGCATCACCACTTCGCCGGCGGCGATGCGCTCGCGCTGGCGCGGGTCGAGATCGACCTCGTCGAGCCCCAGGTGGCGCAGCGGGTAGGGCAGGCGGTCGGCGATCCGCTGCAGGGCCTCACGCTGTTCGCCAGCCGGCAGACGGCCCAGTTCGTTGAGCAGCAGGAAGGTCGTGGCCCGCCACTGCTGTTCAGTCCAGTTCTGGAACAGCAGCACGAGCTGCTCGTTGTCGCTGCCGGGCAGGGCGAGACGGGCGCGGTGTTGCTGCTCGCCCATGCGCTCGACCACCAGCTCGCTCGGCGGCTGCGGCGTGGTCTCCACCCGCAGTTCGGAGGTCAGCAGGCGTGCAGCGATGTCGATCCAGCGCTGCCGTTCCTCGCCCGCGTGGCGGGCGACGCCCTCGGCCATCAGCTGCATCGGCGCCGACAGCACGGCCTCGCGGTAGCGCGCGGCGCGCTGGGCTTCGAGCAGGCTGAGCGTCGCCACCACGCCGCCGGCGATCAGCAGCATCGCCAGGATCAGGCCCACGTAGAGGCGGACGAACAGGCTGGACACGGCGTGTTGTTGGGTGGGCGGAGGCGTGCTGTCGAGGATGCGCACGCTAGCACGGTGACGACGCTGCCGAGGCCGGCGCTACAAAGCCCGTACAAACTGCGCACACATGCGGAGCGCTGCCCGGCCGGGCCTACGCAGGCGCCACATTTGGCGGACTGAATGCGCGGCAGGCACGTGGTTTCCTACAGGCCAGAAAGCCGCCCCGCGGCGCCCCTGCGAGGAAACCGCCGATGTCGTTCTCCGTGCGTGCCCTGGTGCCGATCGCCGTACTGGCCCTGACGCTGGCGGCCCTGGTCAGCGCCGTGCAGTCCGGCAGTGCCGACGTGCAGGCGGCGCCGGCTGTTTCGGGTGAGCTCAGCGCGCGCGGACTGTGGGCGGACGCCCGCGGCAACACCGTGCTGGTCAGCGAGCGGCTGGTGGCCGATGACAGCCGGCAACCGCCAGAGGTGGAACTCAGGTTTTTTGATGCGCAGGGCCGCACAGCCTGGATCCTCGGTCTCGGCGAAGGCGCGGTGACCGCGCTCGTCGACGACCGCGAGCTGCTCTACCTCGCGCTTGCCCGCGGCGGCGAGATGGAAGGGCAGGAGACCCGCACCCAGCTGCTGGCAGTGGCGATGGACGGCGGCCAGATCCGCTGGCGCCTCGACATCGTTGGCGAAGTGACTGATCTGCTGGCCGACGGCGTTGGCGGCGTGCGCGCGCGCAGCCTGCGCCTGGGCCCTGGTGTTGAGGCCGGCGAGCACCTGCTGAGCCTGCGCGATGGCGTGCTGCTGTGGGATGTGCCGCTGCGCGACTAGCGGCGATGGACGGTCCCCGCAGGTGCCAGGCAGGCCCGGCGCCTGCGGTTCCGACCGGAGGATGTGAGCAAGCCATTCGAGGAGGTGTCCGATGCTGATTCTCTGCTTCGCCTTCCTGCTGCTGGCAGGCGGCGCGTTCTGGCTGACCGGCGTGCATCCCGCGCGCAACGTACTGCGTCTGCGGCGGACCCTGGTCTCGTTCTTCCTGCTGCTGGGTCTGCTAAGCCTGGCCCTGCAGTTGGCCCTGCATGCGCCCGTCGCGCCGCGCGGGCTTTCGTCTTCGGCGGGCGCCAGCGCCAGCGTGCGTTGATTCGCTGTCACGCGGGGCCGTCGACCGCGTCCTGCGCTGCGCGCTGCCATCGCCTCATTCCGTGCGTGTCCTCCCCATTGGCGTCCTTATGATCTGGGCTTTTCATCGCGAGCCGCTTTGAGGCTTCGCGCTTCATCCCTCTGCCTGTGCAGAGTTTCGGGCGCGCCATGGACGGCGCGCATCTGCCGCTTCTTAACCACTACGGCGGGCTATCCCCACGGCCTTCGATTCGCAGGTGTGCCCGCGCCCGCGACGCTCCGGCCGACATGGCCGGAGCGCGGGATGCGGGCAGTCTTGCTGGTCTCAGAGCCGATCAGAAGAACGCGCGCAGGCCGACCACCAGATTGCGGCCGGGCAGCGGGGCGTCCTCCTTCAGCGCCGAGGTGTGCATGCGCGCCTCACGGTTGCCGAGGTTGCTGCCGCGCAGGAAGACTTCCCAGCCAAAGTTCTGCACGTCCCAGTGGTAGGCCACGCTGGCGTTCAGCAGACTGAAACCGGCGGTGGGCTCCTCGAACTCGGCGACCGCATTCTGGGTCGCGTAGCGCTGCGCATCGATGCTGGCGCGCCAGCCCTGCAGCCTCCAGTCCAAGGCGAGGCCGGTGCGGTCGGGGGCGATTCGCGGCAGCGCGCCGCCGGCATCCAGGCTGGCATTTACCGCATCGCCAGACAGGCGCAGGCTCCACGCGCCGCTGGCATTGTCGAACATCGCCCACTTCAGCTCGCCCTCGATGCCGTGGAAGGTTGCATCGGCCTGCGACCACTGCAGCACCGGCAGGCCCTCTTCCTCTGCGCCGGTGTTTGCCTGGTAGATGAAGTCGTCGATCCGGTTGCGGTACGCCGACAGCTTGCCGCTCAGCGGACCGGCGTGCAGGTGCAGACCCAGTTCGAGCTGGCGGGCGGTCTCACTGCCGAGCGCGGCATTGCCGAGCTCGTAGGCGCGGGTCGCCAGGTGTGGCCCGTCCGAGAACAGTTCCTCGGCGTTCGGGGCGCGCTCCGCGCGATCGAAGCCGGCGCTGAAGTGCAGTGCCTCGTTGAGGCGGAACAGCGCGCCGGCGGAGGCGCTGAAGCCGGAGAAGCTGCGGCGCTCATGGCCATCCGCCTCGATCCGCACGCGGTCCGCGCGCAGGCCCCATTCCAGCTTCCAGCGGTCGAGGTTCTGCTCCTCGATCAGAAACAGGCCGAGGTCGCGCGACAGCGAGGGCGGCACGAAAGCTTCTTCGCCCAGCGCGCTGAAGTCGCGGCGCGAGGTCTGCACGCCAAGCGCGCCTTGCCAGCCGCCGATGGGGGCATGCACGAGATCCGCGCGGGCTTCCACGGCGTCGTTGTCGAAGCGGGTGCCGATCTCCTCGCCCTCCAGTTCGAAATGCCGATAGTTGTTGGCGCCGATGCGGAGGTTCATCGACTCGATGCCGGCAAGGGGATTGAACAGGCCCGCCTTCAGATCCCAGCGCGTCTGCCCGAGATCGATGCGCACCTCTTCTTCCTCTTCTTCGGCCTTGTCGAGGCCATGCGCAGGGTCGTGGTCCTCTTCGTGCGCGTGGTGGGCGTGGCCGGGCACGCCGTACAGGGATTCGAAGCGGCTCAGCGCAAGCCCTATGAAGCCACGTTCGCCGATGTAGCTGGCGCCTGCGGCGCCGCCGCGGCTGTCGACCGCGCTGTTCGGCAGCAGGCCAAAGGGATTCTCCTCGTCCTCGTGTCCGGGCTCGTCATGCTCCTCATGCGCATCGTCGTGCGCATGCCGCGCGTAGCCCGGGATCTCGTAGTCGGCGGTGTCGCGGCGGAAGCCGTCGAGATGCCAGGCGATGCGGCCGCGCGCCCCGTCCAGACGGAGCATGCCGCTGCGCTCGTCGGCGACGCTGCCCGCGCGAAGTTCGGCGCGGCCGCTGATCGCTGCCTCGGGTAGCAACGTGGGAACCCGACCATCGACGACGTTCACGGCGCCGCCGATCGCGCCCGGGCCGTACAGAAGCGTGGCCGGGCCCTTCAGCACCTCGATCTGGTCCGCCAGGAACGGATCGATGCTCACCGCGTGGTCCACGCTCGTCGTCGAGGCGTCGAGGCTGCCGATGCCTTCGTTCAGCACCTGCACGCGCGCGCCTTCCTGGCCACGAATGATCGGCCGGCCGACGCCGGTGCCGAAAAATGAGGTCTGCACGCCTAGCACGCCGGACAGCGTCTCGCTCAAGGTGCCGGCGCGACGGTCGTCCAGGGTCTCGCCGGCCAGGATCTCGACCGGCTGCACGACGTTCTCGGCGTTCGAGCGCAGCGGGCTGGCGGTGACGATCAGTTCGTCGAGTTGCTTTGCACGGTCAAGATCGTGCGATGCCCTGCCTGGGTTCTGTCCAAGCGCAAGGCCCGGCAGGAGGACGGCGACGGCGAGGCTGAGCGGATGACGCGGCATAGAGGCTCCGTTGTTATAACGTTGCTTTTGTTGGGCAAAAACAAGGGCGCGGCAGCGCCCTCGGTCTCGAAATTGGACGTTATACTATCACCCTCACTGGGCCGTGGCAGTCCACGCGCGCCCCTCACCGCCCGGAAATCCTGATGTCATCGACCAGCGCCTGTCTCGAATCCTCGCTTGCCGCGGCCGACTCTTCGCAGGTTCGCGGAGTCGAACTCGGCGAGCGTGCGGACCGTATCGGCGCCATCGCCTCGGCGGTCTGCGCCGTGCACTGCGCGTCCTGGCCCTTTCTGCTGGCCGTGCTGCCGGCGCTGGGCTCCAGCCTGCTGGCCTCGGAGTGGCTGGAACGCGGTTTCGTGGTGTTCGCGACCTTGCTGGCCATCGCCAGCCTTGCTCATGGGTTCAGGCGCCATCGGCGGCGCTCGGCGATGGTGCTTGCGGCACCCGGCCTTGGCCTGATCTGGTTCGGCAGTTTCGGGCACTGGCACCACGATCTGGTGCTGCATGCCGTGCTCATGACCTTGGGCGGGACCTTCATCGCCTTCGCCCACCTGCGCAACCTGCGTCTGCAGCGCGCTGCGCATATCCACGACGCGGCCTGTCGGCACGATTGAGCCGAATCTCGGTTGATCCTCGATTCCCCGCCGAGCAGGCTGTTGAAAAGCAGCCTGCTGGGCCAGCCAGGGATGGCCGGGACGACGAAGCAAGCGCGTAAGCGATTGATTTGTCGTGAGGCGGTGCGGATCGGCGCCGGACCGCCGACTTGAAGAACTCCCCGGAAGGGAGTTTTCAACATGCTGCCAATGGCGGGCTGGCGCTCAGCGCGCGCGGGGCACCCAGGCCCAGAGCATTCGACAGGCTATGGGCACTTCGCCCGTCTCGTCGCTCACCTCCACGGGCACCAGCAGTTCCCCCTTGGGCGCGGCCAGGACATGCGCAATCTGCGCCGGATCGAGCTTTGAGCTTGCCTGCAGTGCGCCCTGGGTGCGGCGCAGGAAGTCGACCTGCAGGCTCTTGATCAGCGGCAGGCGGTCGTCCGGCAGATGCCAGCCCAGGCAGAAGCCGCTGGCCGTCTCCGCCAGCAGGGCCATGGCGGCGGCATGGACGCCGCCGATGTGGTTCTGTACGCGGCGACGGTTGGCGAGGCGCAGGATCACTCCTTCGCCGTTGACCTGCTCGAAGTGAATGCCGGCGGTTCCCACCAGGGGAACCGCGCGGCCCAGCACCCGGTCGCGCAGCCACGGGCGCAGGACGGCCGGCAGGCGGTCAAGCTGGCGGAGACGGCGGGCAAGGCGGCTTTCTGTCATGTCAGTTCCGGGTGGCGGCGATCGTCGCAGGCGGCGAGGCATCGCCGATGCGCGGGCTGGCGTTGGGCTGCTTCGCGGTTTGCGCGGCCCGCCCGAGGTGGTAGGCTACGCGGCTTTCCGAAGCGACCCGCTTTAACACAGTTCCGAGGAGCACATCATGGGCAAGGGCGATACCCGCACCCGCAAGGGCAAGATCTACAACGGCAGCTACGGCAACGCCCGTCCGCACGGTAGCAAGGCGACGGCCAAGTCGGTCGTTCCGGCCGCGCCGGTGGCTCCGGCCAAGAAGGCCCCGGCCCGCAAGAAGGCCTGAGCTCCGCGCAGCGGTCAATGGCCGCCGCAGGCGTTCCGAACACCCCGCCCGTGCGGGGTGTTCGCGTTTTGGCGTGGGGATCGCGCCGCGGCGCCTGCCGCACCGCTTCGGCGACTAGCCAGCGGCGGCGCGCATGAAATCCTGGATCAGCGGGCCGAAGCGCTCGAAGTCGACCAGGAAGGCGTCATGGCCCTGCGGCGAGGGCAGGCTGGCGAAGTGCACGTCGGCGCCGCCGCGGCGCAGGCCTTCGGCGATCTGCGCCTGCTGCTCGATCGGGAACAGGATGTCGGTTTCGACGCCAATCACCAGCGCCTGCTGCAGGCGGATGCGCGCCAGCCCGCGCAGCACGTCGCCCTCGCCGTATTCGGCGCAGTCAAACCAGTCCATCGAGCGCGACAGGTAGAGGTAGCAGTTCGGGTCGAACTGGCGGATGAAGCGCCGCGCATGGCCCTCGAGATAGCTCTCGACCTGGAACTCTTGGCCGAAGGGGTCGTCCTCGCGCAGCTCGCTGTCCAACCGCACGCGGCCGAAGCGTCCGTGCCATTCGATCGCCGAGCGATAGGTCAGCACGCCCAGTTTGCGGGCGATGCGCATGCCGTTCTCGGGATAGGCCGAATCGCTGTAGTCGCCGCCGTTCCACAGCGGATCGAGGCGGATCGCCTCGCGCTGCAGCGAACGCACGGCGATCGAGAAGGGCAGGGCGTGGGCCGCGCCGCAGACGTTGAGCATGCGCCGCGCCGCCAGCGGATGCTGCAGCAGGAAGGCCAGGGAGGTCATGCCGCCCATCGAGCAGCCGACCACGGTATCGAGCTGTTCGATGCCGAGGCCCCGCACCAGCGCATAGGCCGCGCGCGCGCCGTCCTCCACGGACAGCTCGGGGAAGGACAGCCGCCAGGGCTTGCCCGTGGCCGGATTGATCGAGGCCGGGCCGCTGCTGCCGCGGCAACTGCCGAGGGAGTTCACGCAGATCACGAACCAGCGACCGGTATCGATCGGCTTGCCGGGGCCGATCATTGCTTCCCACCAGCCCGATTCCGGATCGTCGGGATGGCTGGCCGCGTGTGCGCTGGGCGAGAGCCCGGTGAGGACCAGCACCGCATTGTTGCGCTCGGCGTTGAGCGTGCCCCAGGTCTCGTAGGCCAGACGGCCGCCATCGAGACAGCCGCCGCGCTTCATCGGAAACGGCGAGGGCAGGTCGAACCAGCGGGTGGCGGGCGGAATGAACTCGGTCACGGCAGTACGCGATCAATGACGACGCGGGCGCGGCCCGTGCTGACCGGTAGCGGCTCGCTCAGGCCTTCAAGATCGCCGCTCTGAGGGCTGGCATTGCCGCTGGCCGAGATCCGCGCGCCGACCACGACTTCAGGAAAGGTGCCGAGATTCATGCCCTCGATCATGCCCATGCTTTGATCCAGCACAAGCGTCGTCGGCAGCGATGCGGCGGAAAGTCGCTGGATCGCCAGCGGTGCGCGCGGGCCCTCTGGCGCGCGTGCGAACACGAACAGCACGGCGTCGGCCGGCACCTGCGCGGCGAGTTCCGCGGCCAATTCGACCGCGACCTCGATGCGTGCGCCGGTGGACTCGACCGAGGGCGTGGCCGCTGCCGCCGTCGGCGCGCTGGCCTCGGGCAGCGGCGCGAGCCCCGCCTGCTGGCGGGCGTCGTTGATCTGGCGGGTCAGCGCGGGGCGCGCGGGCGCGTCCGCCGGCATCTGCGCCAGGATCGGCTCCCACAGTTTCGCCGCATCGGCCGGACGCCCGTCCTGCATGGCGGCGATACCCAGCAGCCAGGCCGCGCGGGCATTGCCTGGCTCGCGCGCATAGGCCTGCTGGAGCAGGGCCAACGATTCGCCCTGAAAGCGGCGACTCGGCGTGGCCAAGGCCTTGGCCTCGGCATAGTCGATCTGCACTTCTACGTTGTCGGCCGCCAGCGCATAGGCCTTGGCCATCGCCGCTTCGGCGGCGGCGAAATCCTCCTGCGCCCGGCGGCTGCGGCCCAGCAGCACCCAGCCCTCGACATCGTTGGGCTCAGCCGCAAGACGGGCCTCGAGCGCGGCGATGGCTTCCTCCATGGTGGTGGGCGCCGGTGGCGCCACCTGCGCCGCGGGATCGAGGGCCTCCGGAGAGCCGACCTGCAGATACAGCCCGAAGCCCAGCGCGGGCACCAGCACGGCCATGGCCATGACGACCCCAACCGGCGTCGGTTGCGGAGCGGGTTCGACGGGAAGCGCCAGCAGACGCTCGTGCAGCTCGTCCTCGCCAATCGCGCCGGCCGCGGCCGCCGCGCGCAACGCGCGCCGCTTGTCGGCGTGCTCGTCGAGCACGGGGGGCTTCAACAGGGGGCGCAGCACGAAGGCGAGCGCAGCGATGCCAAGCACCGCGGCCAGGATCCAGAACATCGGGTTTACCACTCCTCGTCGGTGGTGGAGTCGCGCTCGGCGGATTCGCCCTTCAGACCGCGGCTGCGCTGGCGGACGATCACCGCAAGCGCAATGGCGCCGGCCACCAGCACGCCCGCCGGAGCCAGCCACAGCAGCCAGTTCGCGCCTTGCAGCGGCGGTCGGTACAGCACGAAGTCGGTGTAGCGCGCGGCCAGGTGGTCCTTGATCTGCTGGTCGCTCCTGCCTTCGCGCATCAGGTTGAACACCTCGCGCCGCAGGTCCTGCGCGATCATCGCGTTGGAGTCGGCCAGCGACTGGTTCTGGCACATCACGCAGCGCAGCTCGGCAGCCAGCTTGCGGAAGCGGTCCTCCTCGGCCTGGTCGCGGAAGGGCAGCGGGTCGATGGCCACGGCCGACAGGCTGAGCAGCAGGCCCAGCATCGCCGCGAGCAGGCGGCTCATGGACTGACTCCGCCAGCGCCGGCAAGTCTCGGCAGGATCTCGCGCTCGATGTCCGCCCAGGTGATGGGGCCGATGTGCTTGTACAGCACGGTGCCGTCGGCGCCGATCAGGAAGCTCTCGGGGGCGCCATACACGCCGTAGTCGATGGCGGTGCGGCCTTCGAAGTCGACCACGATCAGCGCATAGGGGTCGCCGAACTGGTTGAGCCAGCGCAGGGCGTCCGCGCGCTCGTCCTTCCAGTTGAAGCCCACCACCGGCAGCTGTCCGCTGCGGGCGAGCCGTTCGATCACCGGATGCTCGTCACGACAGCCCGGGCACCAGCTGCCGAACACGTTGAGCAGGTAGGGCCGGCCCAGCAGCTCCTCGCTGCGCACGAGCCGGTCGGGCTCGTGCAGGCTGGGCAGTTCGAAGGCCGGCGCCGCCTTGCCGATCAGCGGCGAGGGGATCGCGTTGGGATCGCGAACGGCCGACAGCCAGATGCCGGCACCGAGCAGGGCGGCCAGCAGCAGGAACACGATCAGCGGCAACAGACGCTGGATCATGCGCGGGCTCCGAGCGCTTCGGGCGTCGTGCTGGCCGGAATGGGCAGCGTTTCAGCCGCAGGCACCCGGCGGAAACGCCGATCGAAAGCCACCACGAAACCGGCGATCGTCATCAGCAGGGCGCCGAACCAGATCCAGCGGATGAAGGGCTTGACGTAGACCCGCACCGACCAGGCTTGGCCATCGCCGAGCGGCTCGCCGAGCGCGACGTAGAGGTCGCGGGTGACACCGGGGTCGATGCCGGCCTCGGTCATGATCTGGCCGCCGCTCTTGTACGCGCGCTTTTCGGGGTGCAGCGTGGCGATCCGGCGGTCATCGACATAGATGTGGACGGTGCCGCGGTCGGCATCGAAATTCGGGCCCTCGCGGTGGGCCACGCCCTCGAACTCGAAGCGGAAGCCGCGCAGCTCGGTCGCCTCGCCCGGCTTCAGCGCCAGGTCGCGCTCGATGCTGGTGCTTTCCACCAGCAGCACGCCGGCGACGAACACGCCGACACCGAAGTGCGCGAGCAGCATGCCGCTTATCTCGGCAGTAAAGCGGCGGCCGGCCGGCGCGGACTGCCAGCGCTTCCAGGCGTAGAGCGCGGTGCCGGCCATCACCCAGGTGGCCCCTGCCACGCCCGCCCAGGTCTTGAGCGTGCCGTCCTCGATGCTGAAGAAGGCCAGGGCAGTCACCAGCACGGTCAGCGAGAACGCCAGCTTGACGAGAGGAGCGAAACGGCCCCATTGCTCCTGCTGCCAGCGCGAGAAGGGGCCAAAGGGCATCAGCAGCACCACCGGCACCATCAGCGCGGTGAACAGCAGGCTGAAGTAGGGCGGGCCCACCGACATCTTGCCGAGATTCAGGGCATCGGCCAGCAGCGGGTACAGCGTCCCGATCAGCACCATTGCGGTGGATGCGCTGAACAGCAGGTTGTTGACCAGCAGCAGGGTGTCGCGCGACAGCGGCGCGGCCGGCTTGCCGCGCTCGATGCCGCCGGCGCGGAGCGCGTACAGCAGCAGCGAGCCGCCGACCACAACCAGCAGGAAGATGAGGATGAAGATGCCGCGCTCGGGGTCCGAGGCGAAGGCATGCACCGAGGTCAACACGCCCGAGCGGACCAGGAAGGTGCCCAGCAGGGACAGCGAGAACGCGGCAATGGCCAGCAGCAGGGTCCAGCCGGCGAAGCTGCCGCGCTTCTCGGTCACCGCCTGCGAATGGATCAGTGCGGTGCCCACCAGCCAGGGCATGAAGCTGGCGTTCTCGACCGGGTCCCAGAACCACCAGCCGCCCCAGCCCAGTTCGTAATAGGCCCACCAGCTGCCGAGACCGATGCCGAGCGTAAGGAAAGCCCAGGCCACGTTCGTCCACGGCCGGCTCCAGCGCACCCACTGCGCGTCCATCTGGCCGCCCAGCAGGGCCGCGATGGCGAAGGCGAAGGCCACCGCGAAGCCGACGTAGCCGGCGTAGAGCATCGGCGGGTGGAAGATCAGGCCCGGGTCCTGAAGCAGCGGGTTGAGGTCGCGGCCCTCGGGCGGCGCCGGCAGCAGGCGATCAAAGGGGTTCGAGGTGAGCAGAGTGAACAGCAGGAAGCCGACGCTGACCCAGCCCATGACCGCCAGCACCCGCGCCACCACGTGCAGGGGCAGGCTGCGCGAGAACGCGGCCACCGCCACCGTCCACATCGCGAGGATCAGCACCCACAGCAGCAGCGAGCCCTCGTGCGCGCCCCACACGGCCGAGATGCGGTACATCATGGGCAGCAGGGTGTTGCTGTTGTTGGCCACGTAGGCGACCGAGAAATCCTGCTGGATGAAGGCCGCGGTCAGGATCAGGTAGCTCAGCAGCAAGAAGGCGAACTGCCCGTAGGCGGTCGAGCGCGCCAGCGCCATCAGCCCGGCGTGACCGCGCCAGGCGCCGTACAGGGGCAGGGAGGACTGCACCAGGGCCAGCACCAGGGCCAGCACCAGGGCGAAGTTGCCAAGTTCAGGGGTCATGCCATCGATCTCGGGCGCGGCTCAGGCCGCATCAGTAGCCGCTCTTGCCGTCGGCGGGCGGGCTTGCGGGCGCGGCTTCGACGGCTTCCACGGCATCGTCGCCCGCACGCAGGGCTTCCGCTTCCTGCTTCAGCTTTTCGGCGCGGGCGATCCGCGCCTGGGTCATCTTGTCGGCGACCTCGGCGGGCATGTAGGTCTCGTCGTGCTTGGCCAGCACCTGGGTGGCGACGAACACGCCCTCCTCGATGCGGCCCTTGGCGATCACGCTCTGGCCCTCGCGGAACAGGTCGGGCAGCACGCCGCGGTAGACCACGGGGAAGTCGGCCTCGCGGTCGGTCACCTTGAAGCGGTATTCGACCTCGCGGGTGGCCTCGACGCGGCCGCTCTCGACGCTTTCCTCCAGCACGACGCCGCCCAGTCGGAACACCCCCGACTCGGGCGCCTTGCCGGCCATGACTTCAGTCGGCGAATGCAGGTAGTTCAGGTTTTCCTGCAGGGCCAGGGCGACCAGGCTACCGGCCACGAGGCCGGCGCCCAGGATCAGACTGGCGACAATCAGGCGACGCTTGCGCACGGGGTTCATGGGGGGCTCCTCAGGGAATCGGATGCTCGGTCGTGGTCGCCGAGCGGGCCGCCTCGCGACGCGCGCGCAGGGCGATCTCGCGCTGCAGGCGGCGCAAGCGCCAGGCCGGCTGCACGAGATCCCAGAGCAGGAAGACGAAGAAGATGGCGAAACAGGCCCATACGAAGGCGCTGTATTCGCCCATGTCCAGCCAGCCGCTCATGCCGCACCTCCCAGCGCCCGACGCACCCACTCCTTGCTGCGCTCGGCCTCGGCAATGGCAACGCGGGTACGTGCCAGCAGCGAGCCCATGAACCAAAGCTTGGTGCCGAAAGCGAGTGCGATCAGCGGCGCGATCATGCTCGGGTCCATGCTTGACTTGCCGAACAGGCGGATGGTCGCGCCCTGGTGCAGGGTGTTCCACCACTCCACCGAGAAATGCACGATCGGCACGTTCACGAAGCCGATCAAGGCCAGGAAGCTGGCGGCGCGGGCGGCGGCGCGGCGATCCTCGATGGCGGCGTACAGGCCCATCACGCCGAGGTAGAGGAAGAGCAGGACCAGCTCGGAAGTCAGGCGCGCATCCCAGGTCCACCAGGTGCCCCACATCGGCTTGCCCCAGATCGCGCCGGTCAGCAGGGTGATCGCCGTGAAGGCCGCACCGATCGGCGCGCAGTTCATCGCCAGCTGCTCGGACAGCTTGATCCGCCAAACCAGGGCGATGAAGGCATTGACCGCCATCACGCCGTAGATGAACAGGCTCATCCAGGCCGCCGGCACGTGCACGAAGATGATCCGGAAGGTGTCGCCCTGCTGGTAGTCGGCCGGCACTTCATACAGGCCGGCCCAGCAGCCCCACAGGATCATCGGGATGGCGATGCCGTACAGCCAGGGCAGGCAGCGCCCGGCGAAGGCATAGAAATTGGGCGGCGAGCCCATCTTGTGGAACCACAGCAGGACGGGGTTCATGTCATCGCGATCCGAAGCGCGGTGGCCGTGGCCAGCGGCGCGAGAATGGTCAGGAGGGCCAGGCCGGCACCCAGCAGGAGCAGGGCGCCGGTGTAGGGCAGCCCCTGCGCGGCAGCCGCCACGCAGCCCGCCCCGAGGATGAGGATGGGCACGTACAGGGGCAGCGCCAGCAAGGCCAGCAGCATACCCGAGCGCCGCATGCCGACAGTCAAGGCGACGATGATGCCGCCGACCAGACTGAGCAGCGGCGTGCCCAGCAGCAGTGAGGTCATCAGCACCGGCAGCAGCTCATGCGGCAGGTACAGCAGCTCGGCCAGCAGCGGGGTGGCGATCAGCAGCGGCACCGAGGTGGTCAGCCAGTGCACCAGCACCTTGCCGAACAGCATCAGCGCCAGCGGCTGCGGGGCCAGCAGCAGCATCTCGAGGCTGCCATCCTCCAGATCGCCGCGGAACAGGGTGTCCAGCGACAGCAGGCCCGAGAGCAGCAGGGCCACCCAGACCACGCCGGGCGCGATCAGGGCCAAGGTGGATTTCTCGGGGCCGATCGCCAGCGGGAACAGGGTGGCGACCAGCAGGGCGAACAGCACCGGGTTCAGGGCGTCGCCGCGGCGACGCCAGACCAGCAGCAGGTCGCGGCGGATGATTGCGCCGAAGGCGGTGAGTGCGGAGGAATCAGCCATGCGTGGTCTCCATGGCATCGTTCGCCGGCAGCGGATCGAGGCTGAGGGTGCGGGTACGCACGGCGCCGGTGGCGTAGGCACCGTGGCTGGTGATCAGCGCCGCGCCGCCGCGGCCCAGGTGGTGGGCGACGAGGCGATTGACCAGATCGATGCCTTCAAGGTCCAGGTTGGCGTAGGGTTCGTCGAGCAGCCACAGCCGGGCCGGCACCAGCAGCAGCCGCGCCAGCGCGAGGCGCTTCTTCTGGCCCGCTGACAGCTGGCGCGCCGGGCTGTCCTCGAAGCCGGCGAGGCCGACCGCGGCCAGCGCGGTTACCGGCGAGATGCCCGGCCGCTGGCCGAACAGGCCGCGGGCGAAACGCAGATTCTCCTCGGCGGTGAGTTCACCCTTGTGGCCGAGCAGATGGCCGAGCAGGGCGCAGCTGCGCGCCACCGCTTCGCGACTGGCCGGAAGGCCGTCGATGCTGACCTCGCCGGACTGCGCCGGCAGCAGGCCGGCCAGCACGCGCAGCAGGGTGGTCTTGCCGCGGCCGTTGGCGCCGTGGACGAGCACCGCTTCGCCGGCGTCGACGTGGAAATCGAGCGGTCCGAAGATCGGGTCGTCGTTGCGGGCAAAGGCCAGCTGGCGAACCTGGAGCAGCGGCGGCGCGCGCTCGGGCTCGATGTCTGTCAGGAGGGGGGTGTTCATCTGGGCGCGCATGCTACCGGCGGTGGCAGGGGGCGTCGATGCGCTGGATCAAGTCTGGTTGTCAGGCTGCGGCTGCCCCCACGGATCCGCCGCGGCTGCGATCCGGGATGGTGGCGCCTTGGCGATGTGCTTGATTTGATTGCGTTATCGGCGCCGCTCTCCGATTTCGGGGGCGGGGCTGCGGATCGACTACATTCGCGCTACAGATCTGCACTTTCGCTTTTCCATCCGCTAGTTACACTGCCTTGGCCGGGTTGATACAGAAGCCGCGCCCGACGCGCCCGCCCGCCCCCTCGCCCTGAACGATGCCGCGTCCATGCCCGTCCTTCGTCCTCTCCTGCTGTCGAGCCTGCTGGCGCTCTCATTGACGCCAACGGCCCGCGTCGTCGCCGATCCGGGCGATGGCGATGCAGCGCAGCGCTACATCGTCCACCTGCAGTCGCCGCCCACGGCCCTGTTCGAGGGGTTCGCGGGGGCGGCGGATCCGCGCAAGCGCGCGCTTGCGCCAACCCACCCGGGCACGGCCGGCAAGACCCGACTGGACGTCGCGAGCGCGGAGGTCAAGGCCTATCGCGGCTTTCTGGCGGACGAGCGCGCGACTTTCGAGAAGTCCGCCGGCAGCGCGTTGGGCCGCGAGCTCAAGCCGCTGGCTTCGATCGACCTGGTGCTGAATGCCGTCGTGCTGGAGCTGACACCGACCGAGGCCGAGCGCCTGTCTGCGCTGCCTGGCGTCAGCCGGGTTGAAGCGGATTTCGTGCGCCAGCCGATGACTGATGCCGGCCCAGCTTGGGTTGGCGCGCCGGCCGTCTGGTCCGGCGCCGCCGGTGCGCCGACGCGCGGCGCAGGGGTGCTGGTCGGGGTCATCGATACAGGACTGAACGCCGCGCACCCCTCCTTTGCCGGGCAGGGGCCGATCGACGGACATGTCCACAGCTTCGCGCGCAGCGTCGCGCCCTCGCTCTGTGCCAGTGCGAACAGTCCGCCCTGCAACGGCAAGCTGGTGGTGCTGCGCGATCTTTCCACCGGCACCAGCAGCAAGGAGCCGGACAACGGCCTCGATCTAGACGGCCACGGCTCGCATGTCGCTGGCACCGCGGTGGGCAATCGCCTGCGTGCCGCCGTGAACGTGGCCGGGCAGGCCCTCGAACGTGAAGTGTCGGGCGTGGCGCCGCATGCCCACCTCGCCTCGTACAAGGCCTGCGAAGTCGAGGCCGATTGCCTGGGCAGCTGGCTGGTTGCGGCGATCAATGCCGCGGTGGCCGACGGGGTCGACGTCATCAACTACTCGATCGGCGGAACGCCGCGCGACCCCTGGGCCAGCAGCGACGCGCTGGCCCTGCTGGCGGCGCGCGAGGCCGGCATCGTGCCGGTGGTGGCAGCCGGCAACGAAGGCCCTGAGCCCGGCAGCGTCACCTCGCCCGGCAATTCGCCCTGGGTGATCAGCGTCGCCAACATCAGCCATGACCGCAGCATCGGCAGCCGCCTGCTGGATTTCAACGGCGGTACGGCGCCGGCGCCGGGCGGCGGGAGCCTACTGGGTGCGGGTTCGACCCCGGGCTACGGGCCAGCCAAGGTCGTCTTCCCCACCGATTTCCCCGGCTGCGGCACCGGCGAGGGGCTGGGGCTGGACAGTAACAGCCAGCCGGATGGCAGCAGCAATCCTTGGGCAGGCAATCCGAACCGGTTCAACGGCGAGATCGTGGTCTGCCTGCGCGGCACCCAGGCGCGGCTGGCCAAGAGCGACAACGTCCGCCGCGCCGGCGGCGGCGGCATGATCTTGCTCAATACCGTTGGCGATGGCGAGACGGTGTTCGCCGACGCCCATTCCTTGCCTTCGACCCATCTCGGCTACCGCGCCGGCGAGCAGCTCAAGGCCTGGCTTTTCGCCGGCGGCGAGCGCGCGCGCATCGAGGGTGCCCGCCTGATCGAGGATCCCAGCCTCGGCGATCGCCTCGCCGCCAGCAGCGGGCGCGGCCCGATCAGCTACGGCGGTGTGATGCTGCCCTCGATAGCCGCACCGGGCACCAGCATCCTCGCGGCCGCGCCCACGGGCAGCAGCTTCCGTACGATGAGCGGCACTTCGATGGCGGCCCCGCATGTGGCCGGTGCGGCGGCCCTGCTGCGCGCGCTGCGCCCGGAATGGCGGGTCGACCAGATCCAGTCGGCCCTCATGCTCAGTGCCCGCTCGGGACTGGTCGCCGATGACGCGGTCTCGCCGGCGCGGCGCATCGACGTCGGCGCGGGCGGCCTGGACGTGGCGGCGGCGGCGCGGGTGGGGCTGGCGCTCGAGGTTTCGGGCACCGAGTTCCGGCAGGCGCGGCCGGCGCTGGGCGGGGAGCCGCGCCAGCTCAACCTGCCCGGGCTCCTGCACGAGCGCTGCCGCGGCAGTTGCAGCCTGTCGCGCACCCTGCGCGACGTGGCCGGAGGTGGCCGCTGGCAGGCCAGCGTGCGCCTGCCGGGCGGCATCGCCCGCGTGCAGCCGGAAAGCTTTGAGCTGGCGGCCGGCGCCAGCCGGCGCTTGGACATCGCCATCGACCTTGGACAAGGCGCGGATATCGGCCAGTGGTTGGATGGCGAGGTCAAGCTGACCCGGCTTGACGCCCCCGGCGTACTCAGCCTGCCTTTGGCGATCTACGCGGACCCGGGTGAGCTACCCGAGCGCCTTGATCTGGGCGCGGTGGCCGATGCCGGACTGCGCGTGCTCAGCCTGTCCGGGCTTGCGGCCTTGGCGGATCTGCAGATCGAAGCGGGGGCCCTGGTGCCGGTCCGCGTCGAACGTCGCCGCCTGGGTGCGGCCGCCATCGGCAGCGCCTACACCGGCCCGCAGTCGGCGGCCGCAAGCCTGCTTCTGGATTTGCCGGCGGCCTCGGCGGCGCCGCGGCGCTTCCGCCTCAGTGCCGTGGCCTCGGCGGCCGGCGATGCGTCGCTGGGCCTGTATGCAGGCATCGATTACAACGGCAACGGGCGCCCGGACGAGGTCGAGCAGCTTTGCAACACGCGCGGCAGCGCGCCGCGCTGTGAGCTGGATCTTGCCCAGACTGGCAGCCTGAACAAGGTCTGGGTCATGGCCCGCAACGAATCCGGCTCGGGCCAGTCCGAGACCGAGGTGGAGCTGCGCGCCGCCCTGCTGGATCCGCAGCCCGCGGCGGGGCGCCAGGTCGTCGCGACGGCGCCTGCCCTGGCACCTGCCGGCAGCGCGATTCCGCTTCGGCTGTCATGGAACGCTCCGGACTGGCGGGCGGCAGAGCCGCGCGCCTTCCTGCTGAGCCTGCGTGCGCGGGCAGGCGCCGAGGCCTTCGCTCGCATTCCGGTCAGCCTGCGCCGGGACGAATCCTTGGCCACGCCGCGCCCGCTGCTGGAGGGCGAGGAGCTCAGCGTAAGCCTGGCGCCCGGCGAGACGCGTACGGCGTTCTTCATCGACCTGCCGGCCGAGGCGAGTCGGATGCAAGTGTCCACCCGGGGCGCTTCCGACGTCCGTATCGACGTCGCGCGCGACGGGGCTCCGAGCATGCCTTTCGCCTCGCCCCCGCCGAACCTCTCGGCCGCGGGCAATGGCGTGGTCGGTAGCGGGGTGGGGGTAGAGCTCGCCCGCGCCCAGCTCGCGCCCGGCCGCATGTGGGCGATCCTCCGCAACACCGGGGCCGAGTCCGCCACGGTGTCGGTGAGGCTGGAGCTCGATGCTCCGCGCCTTGTACAGCCACGTTTCGGTGCCTGGTACAACCCGCAGCGCAGCGGGTCTGGCCTGTTTCTGTACCAGTTCGGCAGCAGCTGGGGCTATGTCTGGTACACCTACCTCGAAGACGGCACGCCGACCTGGTACATCGGCTCGGCGCCGGCGCCCGGGGGCGCGGACGCGCGATGGTCGGCGCCGATCCTGCGTATGACCTGGAACGGCAGCGTGTCGCGCGGAGTAGAGGTCGGCCGGCTGGTGCTCGCGCCGATCGCCAATGAGCGCCTGCAGTTCGCCTACGAACTGGACGGACAGTTCGGCAGCGAGCCCCTGCAGTGGATCGGCAGCCAGCGCTGCGCCGCGGCACAGGGCCAGGCCCTGGACCTCAACGGCCTCTGGTACGACTTCTCGAACTCCGGCTTCGGTTACAGCCTCGAGGTGTCGCCCGAGGCCGAGACGGTGGCCAGCTTCCTCTACGACGAGGGGGGTTGGCCGCGTTGGGTGCTGGGCACGGGTCGACCGTTCGGCGCGGGCCCGATCGAGCTGCTGCAGTTCCGTGGCAACTGCCCGCTGTGTGAGTACGGCGCGCTGCAATCGCAGCCGGCGGGCGGCCTTGAGGTCGTCTATGCCAATGGGCAGCCGGTGCGGCTCGACACCGCCATCGACTTCGCGCCGCCGCTGTCCGGGAGCTGGGTGCGCAGCCATCCGATGAATCGTCTATCCAGCAGTCTCGGTTGCCCTCCCTGAGCCGGAGCAGGCGTGGATTCGCTCCGGCAGGCGTGCTTGCGGGAGAGTGATCGATGCGGGCCAATGGCTTTCGCGCGCGGGTGTCACGCCGCCAATGCCTCCGACCGCGGGTGATTCCGCTACCCTTGCGCGCCCCTTCGACGCCGCCCGCGAGAGCACGATGCAGATCGAGACCAAGCTGCCCAAGGTGGGCACCACCATCTTCACCGTGATGTCGCAGCTGGCCGCCCAGCACGGTGCGGTCAACCTGGGCCAGGGTTTTCCCGATTTCGAGACGCCGGCCTTCCTGCAGGACGCGCTGGTGCGCGCCATGCGCGCTGGCCGCAACCAGTACGCGCCGATGCATGGCGTCGCTCCGCTGCGCGAACAGATCGCGGCGAAGACGCTGGCGCTCTACGGCGCGAAGATCGACGCCGAGCGCGAGATCACCGTCACCAGCGGTGCCACCGAGGCGATCTTCGCCGCGATCCACGCGGTGGTGCGGCCGGGCGAGGAGGTGATCCTGCTCGACCCCTGCTACGACTGTTACGAACCGGCGGTCGATCTCGCCGGCGGCGTCGCTGTGCACATTCCGCTGAAACCAGGCGACTTCAGCGTCGACTGGCAGCGCGTGCGCGAAGCGGTGACGCCGAAGACGCGGATGATCCTCGTCAACTCGCCGCACAACCCCTCGGGCGCGGTGTTCGCCCAGGCCGATCTTGATGCGCTCGCCGACATCGTTCGCGACACCGGCATCTTCGTGCTCTCCGACGAGGTCTACGAGCACATCGTGTTCGACGGCGCTCCGCACATGAGCGTGCTGCGCCACCCCGAGCTCGCCGCGCGCAGCTTCGTGGTGTCGAGCTTCGGCAAGACCTACCACTGCACCGGTTGGAAGCTGGGTTATGCCGTGGCACCGGCGGCACTGACCGCCGAGTTCCGCAAGGTCCACCAGTACCTGACCTTCTGCAGCTTCGCGCCGGCGCAGTGGGCATTGGCTGAGATGCTGGAACAGCATCCCGAGCATCATCTGGAGCTTCCGGACTTCTACCAGCGCAAGCGCGACGCCTTCCGTGCCCAGCTTGCTGCCACCCGCTTCGAGTGCCTGCCGGTGCCCGGCGGTTACTTCCAACTGGTCGACTACTCGGCGATCTCGGACATGGACGACCTCGAGTTCTGTCGCTGGCTCACCGTCGAGAAGGGCGTCACCGCGATTCCGCTGTCGCCGTTCTACGCCGAGGCGCCCGCCCACCAGCGGGTGATCCGACTGTGCTTCGCCAAGACCGAGGCCACCATGGCCGCAGCGGTCGAGCGTCTGGCGAAGGTCTGAGCCCATGAATGCTCCCACCGCTCCGAGCCGCGACCTGCGCGTTTCGCTGGTGCAGGCCGCCACCGTCTGGCACGACGCCGCCGCCAACCGCGCCCTCTACGGCGAGCTGGTGCGGCCGCTGGCCGGCCAGACAGATCTCGTCGTGCTGCCCGAGACCTTCACCTCGGGCTTCTCCAACGAGGCCATCGGCGAGGCCGAAACCATGGACGGCCCCAGCGTGGCCTGGCTGCGCGGGCTCGCCGTCGAGGTCGGTGCCGCGATCACCGGCTCGATGGTGATCCGCGCAGGCGACCACGTGTTCAACCGTCTGCTGTTCGCCACGCCCGATGGCGCTCTTGCCCACTATGACAAGCGCCACCTGTTCCGCATGGCCGGCGAGCACGAGCGCTATGCCGCCGGCGGGCCGAAGCGGGTGGTGGAGTGGTGCGGCTGGCGAATCTGCCTGCAGGTCTGCTACGACCTGCGTTTCCCGGTGTTCGCCCGCAACGTTTTCGACGAGGCCGCGCAGCGCTTCGACTACGACCTGATCCTGTGGGTCGCCAACTGGCCGGCCGCCCGCCGCTACGCCTGGCAGACCCTGCTGCGCGCGCGCGCCATCGAGAATCTGGCCTGCGTGGTCGGTGTGAATCGCGTGGGCGTCGATGGCAACGCGATTGCCTATGCGGGAGACAGCGTCGCGCTCGATGCCCTGGGTCAGCCCCTGGTCGAGCTCGGCGCCCTGCCGCAGGTGGTGACCACCCGCCTCGACGCCGAGGGCCTGCGTGCCCATCGCCAACGCTTCCCGGCTCAGCTCGACGCCGACCGCTTCCAGATCCTCTGGAATCGCGACCCTTCCTGAACGGGGCCGCCGCCGGTGGCCGTGGGATGGCGCATTTCCTCGCCCTGCCACGTTAGTGCTGTCTGAGTCCGCGGCGAAGGCGTAGGCTTTCACGCGGGGTTTTCGGGGGTGACGTCCGCGACCGGGCGCTGCCCAGGGTTCAACAGGGAGGAGTCGCAATGATGAAGTCGATGATGGCCTGCGTTCTGGCAGTGGCGGCGCTGGTTGGCATACCGCCGGCGAGCGCCCAGCGTGGCGAACGCATCACGGTGGCGGTCGACGAGTTCAAGAACGAGTCGGGTGCCGGTTGGTGGCGCGGCGGCGTGGGTTGGGAACTGTCGGGCATGCTGTCGAACGAACTGGTCGCCACGCGCGCGTTCAGCGTGGTCGAGCGCTCGCGCCTCGAATCGGTGCTGCAGGAGCAGAACCTTGCTGCGTCCGGGCGCATGGCCCCCGGCCAGGGCGCCCGCATCGGCCAGCTGACCGGCGCCAAGTACCTGATCATGGGCACCGTGACCAGCTACGAAGAGGACACCGCGAGCACCGGGGGTGGCATCAGCTTCCGCGGCGTCTCGCTGGGTGGGAAGTCGAGCAAGGCCTACGTGGCCGTCGACCTGCGGGTGGTCAATACCGAGACCGGCGAGATCGAGTTCGTCCGCACCATCGAGGGCGAGGCCAAAAGCGGCGGCATGAGCGTCGGTCTGTACCGCGGCGGCTTCGGCGGCGCCCTGGCCAACGAGAACAACACCCCTGCCGGCAAGGCGATCCGTGCGGCCCTGGTGATGATCACCGACTACCTCGAATGCGTGATGGTCAAGCAGGATCGCTGCATGCGCGAGTTCGATGCCGCCGACGATCGCCGTCGCGAGCGCACCCGCAGCTCCCTCAGCGTTGACTGAAAGCTGCTCCATCCCACCGTCCATCGACGCGCCCCGGCTTGCCGGGGCGCGTTGTTTTCGCCTGTCGGATGTGGTTCTGCGCAGGGGCGGCCTTGCTGGCGCGGCCATGCCGCGGGGGATCACGGATCCTCTTTGCGGCGTCAACGAGGGTTCACGCCCGACTCACCCGGCCCGTGGTCAATTCACGTCCGTGAAAACGACCCCCGGAGCACGGCCATGAAGTCACGCGAAGAATCCCAAGGGCTGATCCTCCTCATCGAGGACAACCGCAACATCTCGGAAATGGTGGGTGAGTACCTGGAGCGCAAAGGCTTCGGCGTCGACTACGCCAGCGACGGCGCCGACGGCCTGCGCCTCGCCGTCGAGAACAGCTACGACGTCATCGTGCTCGACCTGATGCTGCCGCGCATCGACGGCCTCGAAGTCTGCCGCCGCCTGCGCCAGGAGGCGAAGAAGTCCACGCCGGTGCTGATGCTGACCGCGCGCGACACGCTCGACGACAAGGTCCGTGGCCTCGAAGCCGGCGGCGACGATTACCTGGTCAAGCCTTTCGCCATCCAGGAACTCGAAGCCCGCGTGCGCGCGCTGATCCGCCGCGATCGCCGCCAGGTCAGCGCCGAGGTGCTCAAGGTCGGTGACCTGGTGCTGGACACCGCGACCCTGCGCCTGACCCGCGGCGGGCGCGATCTCCAGCTTTCGCCGATCGGCCTCAAGCTGCTCACCATCCTGATGCGCGAGTCGCCGCGCGTGGTCAGCCGTCGCGACATCGAGCGCGAGATCTGGGGCGATGCGCTGCCCGATTCCGACACCTTGCGCAGCCATCTCTACAACCTGCGCAAGGTGATCGACAAACCCTTCGAGAAGCAGCTGCTGCACACCATCCACAGCGCAGGCTACCGCCTTGCCGAACTGGAGACCGAGCCGGCGCAGCGGGTGGGGTGATTCTGAGCCGGGATTGGAGATTCGGGATTCGGGATTCGCAAAAGCAGCGCGTGGCAGGAGGCGTTGCAGCGCGCTGATCCCAAGACCGGTGTTTCGCTCGCGCAACGGCCATACGACCGACACGCGGGCTCCGCGCAATGCGCGGAGCCCGCTTTTCTTTTCGTTGGCAAGCGCTCCAATCGCTGGTGCAGTCGGTATCGTTGCAGCGAGCAGTCCAAGTCGCTTCACGGCCACCTCCATCGCTGTGCGACATGCTCGCCGAGCCCGCAGCATCGACGCCGCCGGCAGCGAATCCCGAATCCCCACTCCCGAATCCCGGCTAAGACAATGCGCATCTCCACCGGCCTGCGCCGCAAGATCTGGGCGGCCTTCATCCTCCAGATCGCCGCCATCAGCTGCGCCACCGTGCTCGGCGTGTACGGTGCCTCAGCCGTGCTCAAGGACGTGCTCATCCAGCGTGCGCTGACCGATGAGGCCGCGCATTTCCGCGCGCGCCTCGCCCGCGACCCCACTGCAATGCCGCCCGACACTTACAACATGCAGGGGTATCTGCAGCGACACGGTGAGAGCGAGAACGTGCTGCCCGAGAATCTGCGTGGCCTTGTTCCCGGCTACTACAGCCTGCCGGCCGAGCGCGGCGGTTCGCTGGTGCTGGTGCAGGAGGGCGAGGGTGGCACCCTGCTGCTGGTGTTCGATGCAGAGCAGGTCAACGCGCTCGCGTTCTTCTTCGGCGCGGTGCCGCTGGTGCTGGTGCTGGTGGTGATCTACATCATCGCCTGGGCCACCTACCGCATCTCGCGCCGCGCGGTGTCGCCGGTGATCTGGCTGGCGGGCGTGGTCCAGCACTGGGATCCGAAGAAGCCCAACCTGGAGGCGCTTTCGCCCGAGCAGCTGCCGCTGGACGTCGAAGGCGAGGTGCTGGTGCTGGCCCAGGCCCTGCACGAGTTCGCCTCGCGCATCGACGCCTTCGTGCAGCGCGAACGCGATTTCACCCGGGACGCCAGCCACGAGCTGCGCAGCCCGCTCACCGTCATCCGCATCGCCTGCGACATGCTCTGCGCCGAAGACGAGCTGCCGCCCTACGCCAAGCGCCAGATCAAGCGCATCCTCGGCTCCGCGCGCGACATGGAGGGCCTGATCGAATCCTTCCTGATCCTCGCCCGAGAGGGAGATGCCGACCTGCCGGAAGAGGATTTCGTCATCAACGAAGTGGTGGCGGACGAGGTCGAGAAAGTGCGGCCGCTGCTGGGCGAGAAGCCCGTCGACCTGCGGGTCGAGGAGCATGCAGCCTTCTCGCTGCACGGCAGCCCGCGCGTGCTGCGGGTGATCCTGTCGAACCTCATCCGCAACGCCTGCGCCTACACCGAGCAGGGCAGCGTGGTGGTGCACATCCACGCGGACCATGTCTGCGTGCAGGACACCGGCTGCGGGATGACGCCTGAGGAGCTGGAGCGTGCCTTCGATCCCTTCTTCCGCGGCGGCATGCGCAAGGAAGGTGGCCAAGGCGTGGGGCTGACCATCGTGCGTCGCCTGTCGACCCGCTTCGGCTGGCCGGTCACCCTGGAGAGCGAGGCCGGCAAGGGCACCTGCGCGCGCGTGCGCTTCCCGGCGGTGTCGGATGCACGCACGACGGCTGCGCTCGGCCCGGCCTGAGCACACACGCTGGCTGTTCCGCGAACGAGCGACAGGCGGCGCCCGCAGCACCGCGCACGTGGGGCCGTGCCGCTCGTCCCCCCGCTGCCGGCCGCTGGTCCGCCATCGCGCACGGCGTCTTGAGGGGGGCGCGCACGGGCTCTTGAGCTGCGTGCACGCGATGTGGCCGCGTCTTGAGGTGCGCTTCAGGTTCCCTGCAAAGCGGATTGACGTTCAGCTGGGTACAAGTTCGGCGCGCCGCAGTTCCGGCGTGACCTTTTGGAGACCCTCATGAACACAATCAAGAAGACCTGCGCTCCCCTGCTGTCGATTGGCTTCACCAGCCTGCTGATGCTCGCACCCACGCTTGCGCTGGCCGATGCCCGCGTCCTGGTTGGTCATTTCGCGCCCTTCAGCGACAGCCTCGCGGCCACCGCCGTCGACGTGCGCATCAACGGCACCACCGCGCTCACCAATGTGCGCTACGGCGAGTTCACCAACTACATCGCGCTGCCGGCCGGCGCCTACACGCTGGAGGTGCTACCGACCGGCACCACCACGGTGGCGATCCGCGCCAGCGTCACCCTCACCGACAACACCGACTACACCGTGCTTGCGACCGGCGGCGCCAACGGCCAGCCCTTGGCCCTGCAGCCGCTGGTCGACGACAACCGCCCGCCCGCTTCCGGCAACCTCAAGCTGCGCGTCATCCATGCCGCGCCCTTCGGGCCGGATGCGGCCTCCACCGCCGTGTCGATCCGCACGGACCGTGGCGCCGTGGTGGGTGGGCTGAGCGAGGTGCCCTTCTTCGCGGCCAGCGGCTATCTCGAGATTCCCGCCGGCAACTACGACCTCAAGGTGGCCACGCCCGATGGCAGCCGCAACCTGATCGACCTCGCGCCCGTCGATCTGCCTGCAGGCGCGGTGCTGTCGGTGCTGGCCACCGGCGATGGGGTCAACCAGCCGCTCGGGTTCACCGCTCTGCCGCTGGGGGCGCTGCCCACCGAAGCGCCGGTCGATGCCTCGGTCAGCGGCCACTGGTACACGCCGGAGTTCAATGGCCAGGGCTTCGCTTTCACGCCCAAGCCCGATGAGAACCGCCTGCTCGGCAGCTGGTACGCCTTTGATGCCAACGGCAACAAGATCTGGTTCACCCTGGACAGTGCGGCCGCGGGTCTCGGTGCGACCGCGGCGACAGGCGGCGGCTTCAACAATCGCAGCGCCGAGCTGGCCGTGCTGAACACCACCGGTGGACGCTTCCTCGCTTCCGACCCCGTGCAGACCACCCAGGTCGGGCGGGTTCGTGTCGACTTCGAGGATTGCCGCACCGCAGTGGCCGAAATCCGCCTTGATGGCCAGCCGACGCGCAGCATCCCGCTGGTCAACCTGACGCCCTCGGGAGTCTGTTCGTTCTGATCGGAGCCCACACAAGGCCTGCAGGTCTTGTGTGGGCGCCTCGCGCTGCACGCGGTCCCGCGCCCGTGCAGCGCGTGGGCGCCGGGCGTCGACGTGGGCTCCCACCACGCCGCGCGCCGCACGGTCAGCGTGAGCATCGGCGCGATCGGGACGGCGATGGTTTAGCCTGAAGCCCCGGCAGCCTCGCCACGGACGTCCCCATGCTCAGCCTCGCACTTGCTCTGCTCGCCGGTCCCGGCGCTGCCAACGCTGCCGTAAACGAGGCCGGTCCGGTGCTGGTCGTCTGGGAATCGCAGGCGGATCTGCGGCCGGTGGCGGACCTGCAGGGCGACAATCGCGCCATGGAAGCCTGGCGCAGGCTCAGCGCCGCGGCGGCTTCGCAGCGCGAGCGCGCGGCGCGGCTGGCCCAGGCCCAAGGCGGACGCCTGCTGCGCCACTACACGGTGGTCAATGCCAGCCTGATGGAATTGCCGGCGGGCGCAGGCGCTGCCTTGGCCGCGGAGGCGGGCGTCGCCGCGGTCGTGCCGGAGCGCAGTTTCAAGCCGCAGCTTCCCGAGCCCATCAAGGCGATTGAAGCCGGCGCCTCGGTCCTGGCGGCGGAAGCCAGCCTCAGCCTGATCCGCGTGCCCGAGGTCTGGGCCCTGGGCCACGAAGGGCAGGGCATCACCGTGGCCGGCGCCGACACCGGCGTGCGCTGGGACCACGAGGCCCTGATCCAGCAGTACCGCGGCAACAGCGGCGGCACGGTCAGCCATGCCTATCACTGGCACGATGCCGTGCATGCCACCGGCAGCAGCTGCGGTGCCGACAGCCCTGTGCCCTGTGATGACCACTCGCACGGCAGCCACACGGTCGGCACCATGGTGGGCCTCGCCGGCAGCAACCAGATCGGCATCGCCCCACAGGCGAAGTGGATCGCCTGCCGCAACATGAATGCGGGCGACGGCTCGCCGGCGACCTACCTCGAATGCATGGACTGGTTCCTGGCGCCGACCGATGCCGCCGGCCAGAACCCGCAGCCGCTGCTCGCCCCGCACGTCATCAACAACTCTTGGGGCTGCCCGCCGAGCGAAGGCTGCACCACGCAGCAGAGCGCGCTGCTGGAAGCGGCGGTCAACAATCTGCGTGCCGCCGGCATCCTGTTCGTTGCGGCGGCAGGCAATTCCGGATCCGCCTGCGGTTCGATCACCGATCCGCCAGCCTACTTCGCGGGCTCGCTCACCGTCGGCAACAGCCGTCTCGACGGCACCATCAACAGCAGCAGCTCACGCGGCCCGGTCACGATCGACGGCAGCGGACGCATGAAGCCCGACCTGAGCGCCCCGGGCACCACGATCCGTTCGGCCCTGAACAGTGGCGGCTACGGCAGCATGACCGGCACCAGCATGGCGGCACCGCATGTGGCGGGCGTTGCTGCCCTGGTGATGTCGGCCTATCCGCAGTACCGGCGCAACCCCGAGGCGCTGGAGGCGCTTCTGACGCGCGCGGTGGTGCCGATGAGCCTCAGCCAGACCTGTGGCGGAGTGGCACCGACCACGTATCCGAATCCGGTCGCGGGTCATGGACGCATCGACGCGCTGCTGGCGATCCAGCTGGCCGCCGAATCTTCCGGTCCGATGTTCGCGGATGGATTCGAGGCCCAGCCAACCCGCTAGCCCGTCGCTGGCTTGCGATCAGGGCGGCTGATTCTGTTGGCCCCGCTCTGCGCCAGGCGCAAGGTGTCCGTTGATTCGGCAAGGGACGCAGGCAAGCACCGCAGTCTCAGAGTCCCAGCGCGAACAGCAGCAGACACAGGGCGAGGCCCAGGCCCGGTACGAGCACGGTCAGCGCCGCCATCGGGCCGTAGGCGGCGCGATGGGTTTCACCGCAGATCGCGCGGATCGTGGTGACCACATAGCCGTTGTGCGGCAGCGAGTCGAGCACGCCCGAAGAGATGGCGACCGAGCGGTGCAGCTGGTCCGGATTCACGCCTTGGCCGAGGAAGATCGGCGCGAGGATGGGCAGGGCGATGACCTGGCCGCCCGAAGCCGAACCGGTGATCGCAGCGACCAGGCTCACCGCCACGGCGGCGCTGACCAGGCCGCCGCCGGGCAGGTGGGTCACCCAGTCGACCACCAGCATGAAGGCCGGCGCCACCTTGGCGACCGCGCCGAAACCCACCACGGCGGCGGTGTTGCCGATCGCGATCAGCGCGCCCGTGCTGCCTTCGGCAATCGCCTTGCCCGGATCCCGACGCGAGCGGAAGCAGAGTGCATAGACGCCGACGCAGCCGGCCAGCAGGGCAAGGATCAGAGCCGAGGTCTGCAGGCTGTCGTGGAAGACGAAGCTGACCACCAGCACCAGTGCCGGGCCCACCAGCGCCCGCCACACCGGGGGCAGGGTGATGTCCCGCGGCTGCGGATCGTTGTCGCGGGCTTCGAAGTGCTCGCCGCGCCGCTTGGCGCGCTTCAGCATCCACACCAGCCAGGCATAGCCGGTGAGCGCCATGAACACCGCAGTGATCAGGCTGGCCTGCCAGGCGGCCCAGGGCGTGGTGCCGAGGTACTGGATGGGAATCCAGTTCTGGATCTCGGGCGAACCCGCCGAAGTCATGGTGAAGGTCACCGAGCCGAAGGCCAGCGCCGCCGGGATGAAGCGCCGCGGCAGGTCGGCCTCGCGGAACAGGGCGAGCGCGGTCGGGTACACCGAAAACGCCACCACGAACAGGCTGACGCCGCCGTAGGTCAGGATTGCGCAGGCCACCACCACCGCCAGCGCCGCGCGCTGCGCGCCGATGCCGGTGACGATCCAGCGCGCCACGCTGTCGGCCGCACCGGTGTCCTCCATGAGCTTTCCGAAGATCGAGCCCAGCAGGAACATGAAGAACCAGCTGGCGATGAAGCTGGTGAAGCCACCCATGTAGGCGGTCACCACATTGGCCTGACCTTCGCCGGCCAGCGGCGGCAGCAGCGCGATGTCCGACGTGATCGCGACCAGCAGCGCGCAGAGCGGCGTGGCGACGAACAGGTTCATGCCGCGAATGGTCAGCAGCATCAGGAGCAGCAGGGCGGTGATGAGCCCGATCAGGCTGAGCATGGGCAGGGCACGCGAAGGAATGCAGTCGACGGCGGCGAGTATTCGCAGAGCAGGCTGCGCGCCGTCACTGTACGAAGGTACAAGTGCCCGCCTGTCGGCCCGCACCTAGGCTTGCGCAGCATCGGCAGCCTGCGCCCGTCGCCCAGGCGCCGCGAAACCCAGAAAGTCCTGGAGGGGAATCCACATGATGCGCAAGCCGCTCAGCTTCATCATCGGTGCACTGCTGGCCGCACCGTACGCCGTCCACGCGCAGCAGGCGCCCGCGCAGGGCGAGGAGGCGAAGCCGAACACGCTCGACGCCATCACGGTCTCGGCGCGCAAGCGCGAGGAGTCCCTGCAGGAAGTGCCGGTGGCGGTGACGGCATTCACGGCCGACGGCCTCGACAAGCTCAACGTCGAGGACATCAGCGATCTCGACAGCTTCGTGCCCAACCTCACCGTCTATGCGGCGCGCGGCTCCTCCAGCACGCTGACCGCCTACATCCGTGCCGTCGGCCAGAGCGATCCGCTCTGGGGTGTCGATCCCGGAGTGGGTCTCTACCTCGATGACGTCTACATCGCCCGCCCGCAGGGCGCCCTGCTGGATGTGTTCGACGTCGAGCGCATCGAAGTGCTGCGTGGCCCGCAGGGCTCGCTGTACGGCAAGAACACGATTGGCGGCGCGATCAAGTACGTGTCCTCGGCGCTGGAAGAGGACTTCTATGGCCGCGGCTCGGTCACCGTCGGCAATTACAGCCAGCTGGACGCCAAGGCCAGCGTCAACCTGCCGCTCGGGGCGGGCTGGGTCACCCGCGTGGCGGTGGCCTCGCTGTCGCGCGACGGTTTCGGCGAAAACGTGCGCACCGGACAGGACGTTTCGGACAAGGAGATCCTCGCCGCGCGCGCCACCCTGGGCTACCTCGGCTCGCCGGACTTCAGCGCCAAGTTCACCGTCGACTGGATGGATGACCAGAGCGGGGTGCGCGGCGCCAAGATGCTGGGCCCGAACTTTGCGGCGCCGACGCTGCTCCCTCTCAACGATCGCTACGACGTGCGCAACGGCATGCCCAACGTCAACGACACTTCGATGAAGGGCGCCTCGGCCACCTTCAGCTGGAACCTCGGTGATGCCTGGGTGCTGAAGTCGGTCACCGCCTATCGCGAGTCGGACACCGAGACCAATATCGATTTCGACACGCTTCCGAACACCATCGCCGACGTCAAGGCGTTCTACTCGGACGACCAGACCTCGCAGGAATTCCAGCTCAATTACGACGCGGCCGGGGCCGTGCGCGGCGTTGCCGGTCTGTACTGGTTCACCGGCTCGGCCGGTGGCCAGGTGCTGAACAATTTCTTCGGCCTGTCTTTCGGCGACACCCAGGGCGTGGTCGATACCGACAGTGTGGCGGTCTACGGCGAGTTCACCTGGGACTTCGCCGAGCGCTGGGCACTCACCGTGGGTGGCCGCTACACCGACGAGAAGAAGACCGCCGACGTCTACAACATCGGCTATACCGATGCCACCTTCACCCGCCCGAACGGCGTGGTGGCGGCTGACTTCGAGGATTCGGTCAGCTTCCAGAACTTCTCGCCCAAGGTCTCTCTGGATTTCAAGCTGAGCGATGAAGTGCTGCTGTACGCGCTGGCCAGCCGCGGCTTCAAGTCGGGCGGCTTCAACATCCGCGCCCAGGCTACGGCGGTGCCGCGTTCGCGCCTGCCCTTCGACGACGAGACGGTGACCACCTTCGAGATCGGTGCCAAGAACGCCTTCTTCGACAGCCGGCTGTTCGTCAACCTCGCCTACTTCAACAGCGACTACAAGGATATCCAGCTGTCGGTGTTCACCGAGGTGCCGGGCAGCAACCCGCCGATCTTCTTCGGCGACTTCACCAACGCCGGCGAGGGCACCGTCAAGGGCGTGGAGCTCGAATACCAGGCGCTGCTGACGCAGAACTTCAGCCTGCAGGGCAACTTCGCGTGGCTCGATGCGAAGTACGACGAGTTCATCACCAACAACGTCAACGTTGCCGGCAACCAGCGCTTCACCAACGCACCCGAGCGTTCGATGGCGATCAGCGCCCTGCACTCGCTGCCACTGGCCAGCGGCGGCAACCTGTCGACCCGCTTGAGCTACAGCTACCAGAGCGAGGTCTACCCGACCACCGACCTGTCCGAAGCCATCAAGCAGCCCGGCTACGGGCTGGTGTCCGCGGGCCTGATCTGGCAGACCGCCGGCGCCTGGCGCTTCGCTCTGGAAGGCGCCAACCTGGCCGACAAGGAATACCGCACCACCGGCTACAACATCGGCGCGCTCGGCATCCTGACCGGCTTCTACGGCGCGCCGCGCACCTACAGCCTGACGGCCACGTACGATTTCTGATGCGCCGGTAATTTTCCAAGCGGCTCCCCCCGCACCGGCCGGTGCCTCCCGCGAGGCCCGGCCGCTTTTTTTGAGGTGCCTTCCGATGAACCCCGTTGCCGCCGCGATCGCCCGTCTTTCCCTCTCGGCCTGCCTGCTTGCGATGCTGGCCGCCTGCAGCAGCCAAGCGGAGACGCCGCCCTTGCCTGCGCTGCGCATCGACGCCGAGCGCGTTGCCGTGGCGGGGCTGTCCTCCGGTGCCTACATGGCGGCGCAGGTGCACCTTGCGTATGCCGAGCGCATCCACGGCGCAGCGCTGATCGCTGGCGGCCCCTACGGCTGCGCGCAGGGCGACCTCAACGCCGCGCTCGGGCCCTGCATGCAGGCGCAGCCGGCGGCGCCCGACAGCGTTGCACTCGCCGAACGCGTGCGCGAGCGTGCGGCGGCCGGTGCGCTGGCGCCGCTGCAGGGGCTGGACGGCGATCGCGTGCTGGTGCTGCACGGACGCGAGGACCGCAAGGTGGCTCCTGCGGTGGGCGCCGCGGCCGTCGAGCTCTATCGCGCGCTGCAGCAGGACGTGCCGACACTGGTCGTGGAGGCGCGACTGGACGGCGCCTTCGGTCACCTGCTGCCGCTGGCGGGCGAGGGCGATGAATGCCTCGACCCGCCCGCGCCCTACATCGGCCGCTGCGGGCTCGATGCGCCGGGCCTCGCGTTCGAGCAACTCTTCGGCGCGCCGCCGCGCCCGGCGAAAGAACCGGCGGGCCAGCTGCGCAGCTTCAGCCAGAGCGCGCTGAATGGCGACGGCCCCGACCCGATCCTCGCCGACAGCGGCTACCTCTACGTGCCGCCGCAGTGCGAGAGCGAAAGCTGCGGCCTGCTGCTGGCCTTCCACGGCTGCCAGCAGAACGCCGACAAAGTTGGCGAGGCCTTCGTGCGCGAGGGCGGCTTCAACCGCTGGGCCGATGCCTACGGGGTGGTCGTACTCTATCCGCAGACCCGCGCGAGCTTCGCGCCTCTGAATCCGAACGCATGCTGGGACTGGTGGGGCTACACCGGCGAGCACTACGACACCCGCGAGGGCGCTCAGCTGCGCTGGATGGCGCGTGCGCTCGAGGCGCTCGGAGTCTGAGCCGGGCTGAGCGCGCATGAGCGAGGCCCTGCTGCTCGGCGCCGGCCTGCTCTGGCTGGGCCTGCTGTTCGGTGCGGCCGTGCTGGGCGAGCGCCGGCCTGCGCTTCTCGAGCGCCAGTGGTCGTGGATCTACAGCCTTTCTCTGGCGGTCTACTGCACCAGCTGGACCTTCTACGGCACCGTCACCCAGGCTGCGCGCTCCGGCTGGTGGCTGCCGCCGACCTTCATCGGCACGATGCTGCTCTACGCGCTGGGCATCGGTCTGCTGATGAAGCTGGTCAAGCTTGCCCAGGCGCATCGCGCGACTTCGCTGGCCGACTTCATCGCGACACGGCTCGGCAAGAGCTCCGCCCTCGCGGCGGTCGTCACCCTGATCGCCGTGCTCGGCGTGTTGCCCTACATCGCCCTGCAGTTGAAGGCGGTGGCGATGAGCTTCAGCCTGCTCACCCGCGGCAGCGCGCTGGATACGCCGGCCTGGCAGGACAGCGCACTCTACGTGGCCCTGGCGATGGGCCTGTTCGCCATCCTGTTCGGCGCGCGCAGCGCCAGCGCCGCCGAGCACAACCGCGGCCTGGTGCTGGCCATGGCGGTCGAATCGCTGCTCAAGCTGGCGGCCATGCTGCTGCTGGGGGGCTACGTCGCGGCGAACTTCGACGTCAGCACGCCGCCGACGCCTGTGGCCGACGGCGCCAGCGGCTTCCCCGCGCTGATCGCGCTGGGCGTGCTCGCCATGTTCACCCTGCCGCACCAGTTCCACGTCGGCGTGGTCGAGTGCCGCGAGCAACAGCACCTGCGCACCGCACGCTGGCTGTTCCCGCTGTACATGCTGCTGATCGCCCTGCCGGTGCTGCCGATCGCCGCCGCCGGCTCGGCCGTGCTGGCACCGCTGGGCGTGCCTTCGGACCTCTACGTGCTGGCACTGCCTTTGTCCGGCGGCGACAGCGGCATGGCCCTGCTGGCGTTCCTGGGTGGACTGTCGGCGGCGACCGGCATGGTGATCCTGTCGACCCTGGCGCTCAGCCTGATGATCGGCAACCACTGGCTGGCGCCGCTGCTGCTGCGCGGCAGCTGGAGCCAGCGTGCCGGCGGCAACCTGCGCGGCAGCGTGCTGCTGCAGCGGCGCCTGATCATCCTGGCCGTGGTGCTGCTGGCCTGGCTGTACAGCCGCGCCATCGCCGGCTCCGAAGCGCTGGCCGACATCGGCGCGCTGAGCTTTTCGGCGGTTGCCACGCTCGCGCCGGCGCTGGGCTTTGCGCTGTGGCGACCGCAGACGCCGCCGCGCGCCGTGCTCGCCGGTCTGCTGGCCGGCTTTGCGCTGTGGTGCTGGCTGCTGTTGCTGCCCAGCCTGCTGGAGGGCTTCGGCGGCCCGGTCGACTGGCTGCGCTCGGGGCCCTTCGCGCCCGACACCTTTCTTGGTCTTGAGGGCTGGAGCCGTACCACGCGCGCCCTGGTGCTGAGCCTGCTGCTGGCCAGCGCGGTGACCTGGGCCCTGGCTCTGCGCGCGCGCGGCGAAGCCGAGCGGCGGCCCTTGGCCGCGCTCGACCGCCGCACCCTCGGTGAAGTCGCCGGCCGCTTCATTGCAACGCCCCGCTTGGCCACGCTGCTGCCGGCGGGCGAGGACGACAGCCTGGTCGATGGCGCGGCCGAGGCGCGCATCGAAGCGGAGCTCGCCACGGTGCTGGGCGCGGCCTCGGCCCGCCTGCTGCTGGATGCGGCAAGGCGCGCGCATGGGCGCGACCTCGACACCGTCGCCGCCATCGTCGGCGAGGCCAGCGACGCGCTGCGCTTCAACCAGCGCCTGCTGGAAGCGGCGCTGGAGAACATGGCCCAGGGCATCAGCGTGGTCGATGCGGATCTGCGCCTCGTCGCCTGGAACGGGGTCTACCAGCGCCTGTTCGGTTTCTCGGATCACCTGCTGCGGGTCGGGGTGCCGGTGGCCGAGCTGGTGCGGCACAACCTGCAGCGCGGCCTGGCTGGAGGCGTCGAGATCGAGCGCGAGGTGGACAAGCGCATCGCCCACATGCGCGCCGGTACCGCCTACGTCACCGAGCGGCGCTTTCCTGACGAGCGCATCGTCGAGATCCGCGGCAACCCGATGCCCGGCGGCGGCTTCGTGGCAACGTTCACCGACGTCACCGAATTCCGGCGGGCCGAGGCCGCGCTGAAGCAGGTCAATGAAACCCTTGAGCAGCGCGTCGCCGAGCGCACCGCCGAATACCGCGCCGCGCGCGCCGAGGCCGAGCGCGCCAACCAGGCCAAGAGCCGATTCCTGGCTGCGATCAGCCACGACCTCGCGCAGCCGCTGAACGCCGCGCACCTGTTCACCCATGCCCTGCAGCAGCGCAGCAGCGAGCCGGCGGTGCGCGATTCGCTGGGCCAGATCGATGCGGCGCTCAGCTCGGCCGAGACCCTGCTGTCCGGCCTGCTCGATGTCTCGCGCCTCGATGCCGGCGGGCTGGTGCCGAAGATCGAGGATTTCGCGCTCGATCCGCTGCTGCAGGGGCTGGCGTCCGAGTTCAGCCTGATGGCACAGGACAAGGGCCTGCGCCTGCGTGCCACGCGCACGCATGTGTGGGTGCGCACCGACCCCCACCTGCTGCGTCGCGTGCTGCAGAACTTCCTGTCCAACGCCGTCCGCTACGCACAGTCGGGTCGCGTGGTGCTGGGCGTGCGCCGGCGCGGGGGGCGCATCGCGATCGGTGTCTACGACCAGGGCCCGGGCATCGCGCCCGAGCATCAGCGCTTGATCTTCGAGGAGTTCCGCCGGCTGGACCGCGGCGGTCAGGGCCTCGGGCTGGGGCTGTCGATCGCCGAGAGAATCGCGCGCCTGCTGGCGCTGCCGCTCACGCTCAGCTCGCAGCCGCAGCGCGGCACCTGCTTCGCCGTTGAAGTGCCGCGCGCGCAGCCGCAGGCACCCGCAGGAGACCGCCCGGCGCGCGCGGCGAAGCCGAGCCTGCGCGCGCGCGTGCTGGTGGTCGACAACGACCCGGGCGTGCTCGCCGGCATGCAGGCCCTGCTGAGCGGCTGGGGCTGCGAGGTGCTGGCGCTGACCGAGCCCTCGAGTATCCGCGCGGCGCTCGCGTCGACGCCGCCGGATCTGCTGCTGTTCGACTACCACCTCGACGGCGACCTGACCGGCATCGAGCTGCGTCGCCGGTTGGGCGAGCCGGCAACGCGGATTCCCTGCGCCATCATCACCGCCGACCACAGCGAGGCGGTGCGCGCGGACGTCGCCGACGCAGGCTGCTGGCTGCTGCACAAGCCGCTCAAGCCGCTGGCCCTGCGCAGCCTGATGACGCGGCTCTTGGGCGGCTGAGCGGCCCTACTCCGGGCGCTTCAGCACCTGGCCGTCGCGCAGCACCCAGTCGACCTGCTTCAGCACGGTGACATCGGCCAGCGGATCGCCCTGGACCGCGATCAGATCCGCCGCATGCCCCGGCGTGAGTGCGCCCACCGTGCCCTTCAAGCCGAGCAGATCGGCCGCGTGCGTGGTCGCGGCTTCGATCGCCTGCATCGGACTCATGCCGAACTTCACCAGCAGCTCGAACTCGTCGGCGTTGCGGCCGTGCAGGCTGACCCCGGCGTCGGTACCGAAGGCGATTTTCACGCCCGCCGGTACCGCGCGCTCCAGCGCCTTGCCGGTGATGCCGATGCGCCAGTCGATCTTGCTGCGCACCTCGCCGGTGTAGGCCTCGGGGTTGCTGGCCAGCCGCTCCAGGTAGCCGTTGACCGTCGACAGGGTCGGCACGTAGTAGGCGCCGCTGTCGCGGAACAGCTTCAGGCTGTCGTCGTCGAGCAGGGTGCCGTGCTCGATCGAATCCACGCCCAGACGCAAAGCGAGGTTGATGCCATCCGCACCGTGCGCGTGCACAGCGACCTTCTTGTCGTACATGCGCGCGGTCTCGACCACGGCGCGGGCTTCGTCCTCGAACATCTGCACGCCCAGGCCCGCACCGATGCGGCTGTTGACGCCGCCCGTGATCGTCATCTTGATCACGTCAGCACCTTCCGAGATCTGCGTGCGCACCGCACGCCGGCAGGCGTCGACGCCGTCGCAGACGTTGCCGTTGCGATTCACCGCGGCGCGCAGGTCACTGCGGAAGCCCAGCGTGGGATCGGCATGGCCCGAGGTTGCCGAGATGCTGCTGTTGGCGGTGAGGATGCGCGGGCCCTCGACCTTGCCAGCCTTGACCGCATCGCGCAGGGCGCGGATCACGCCGTCGGAATCCCCGAGGTTGCGCACCGTGGTGAAACCCGCCATCAGCGTCTTGCGCGCATTCATCTGCGCCTCGTAGGCGACATCGACCGGGTTCATCTGCACGCCGGCCAGCTGACCGGCGACGCCGCCCTTGTCGGACGACAGATGCACATGGCTGTCGATCAGCCCGGGCAGCACGAAGTGGGCGCGCAGGTCGAGCACCTCGGCCGACGCCAGTCCGAAGGCTGCGGCATCCAGATGCCCCTCACGCACCTCGACCACGCGACCGTCGCGCACATGCAGGGTGCTGGCCGCACGCGGCGCCGTGCCCGGCGCGTCCAGCAAGCGCCCGGCCTGTACCAGCAGATCAGCGGCCGAGGCGGGCAGGGCGAGGCAGAGCGAAAGTGCGGCGGCGAGCGGGGTGCGGATGTGCATGATCAACTCCTGGAATGCGGGTCGGCCGGCAGGCCCTCATAGGGCGAGTGTAGGCGGCAGACGGCGGTGGGCGATGTCCGTAAAGTCCTGATGCGCGGGTGGCCGGTCACGCATGACCAACCGCGACGTCACGCTTGGCTCCTTCCCTTGGGAACCGAACATGAAGATTTCGATGCGTTTGATCCCGTATCTCTTGGCCTGTGCTTTAGGCTTGCCCGCGTGGGTGCTGTCCCCGGCAGTCGCGACCCCAGCTGCCGATCCCGATGGCATGGCGGCTTCGGACGAGCCGGCGCGCGATGAGGCAAGCCGCAAAGCCGAGCACGCCTACTGGCAGGAAGTCGCCGAGCGCCTTTTGATGGGCCAACGGACAGAGGGGGCCTGCCCGCCGGCACGAGAGGTTGCGAGCTGCCTGCTGGCCGCCCGCATGCTTTCGATCGGCGACATCCGTCGCGACCCGGCGTCGGGATTCGATCCACCCCAGCCTGAACGTGATCGGGTGCGGGCTCTGCTGAGTTCGGTGGCTTCGCGGTCGCATGAGGATCCAAGGCTGCTGTGGGCCATGACCTGGGATCTGTTCCAGCGCGAAGCCCCCGAACTGCGAGATCGCGCGATCGCCGAGTTGCGACGCACAGAGCCCGACAACCTGCAGGTCTGGCTGCTGTCCTCTGGCGACGAGTCCTGGACTCCGGAGCGGATAAAGGCCGCGGCAAACAGCACCCGCCTCGACGCCCACATGTATGAGGGTCTGCGCGCTGATCTTGAACGACTGGCTGATGTGGCAGCCGATGTGCGGCCGTCCTCTGGTCTGGACTTCGACCCAAGCCCCGTCGAGTCCACGCAGGTGTTTCTAACTGGCCTGCTGTTCGCCGAGGCGCTGCCACGCCTGCAGGCGTTGATCGAGTTCTGCGGCGCGCTCGACTCCGGCATCGAGGCTGTGGCGCTTGCGGACTGCTGGCGCGTCGCTGAGCTGCTTACGGGGGACGCGGAATCCGCGATCGATCTGGCCCTGGGTTCCTCTCTGATGCGGCGCATCGCGCGCAATGAGGTCGAGCGTGAGCGTGCCGATCGGGCCAGACTGCAATACGAGTACCTGCAGCAAGGAGCGGCCGAGGTCTTCCTGAAGCCGGGGTACCAGCGTCTCGTCATGCAGCGGATGCGTGAAGCGGGTGCCACCGAGATTTCCGCCTTGCGTCTGTCGCTGATGGAAGCCGGGCTCGCGCCTGAACCTCCCAGCGAACGATGAGCCGCAGCGTGTCGGCTGTGGGGGGCGCTTTGGGTGACGCTGGGCCCGGCGCGTCGATGTCCGTGCCGCGGGGAATGCATTTCGCCCAGCGACAGAATGCGTTGGGCGAGGCTGTCGGCGCCGGGCTTGCTACGCTCGCGCCGATTCCCGATTCCCGATTCCCGATTCCCGATTCCCGATTCCCGATTCCCGAGGCTTCACATGAAACGCGCCCAATACGAAACCCGCGGCCCGGTGCCGCAGGATGTGATCCACGCCGTCGACTTCGAGCTGCCCGCACCTGCGCCCGGCGAACTGCGCGTGCGCGTGGTGGCGGCGGCCATCAACCCCAGCGATGTGCTGACGCTCACCGGCGACTACGGCCAGCTGCCGCCGCTGCCGGCGATTGGCGGCAATGAGGGCGTCGGCCGCGTCGAGCAGCTGGGTGAGGGCGTGCAGGGCTTCAGTGCGGGCCAGCTGGTGCTGCTGCCGGTGGGCTGCGGTACCTGGAGCACGCATGTGCAGGCGCCGGCCGCGCAGTTCGTGCCGCTGCCGGAAGGCGCCGATGCGCGTCAGCTGGCGATGCTGGCGATCAATCCGCCGACCGCGCTGCTGATGCTGCGCCAGTTCGTCGACCTGCAGCCCGGTGAGTGGGTGATCCAGAATGCCGCCAACTCGGCGGTCGGTGGCTATTTGATCGAGCTGGCCAAGCTGCGTGGCCTCAAGACCGTCAACGTCGTCCGCCGTGGTTCGGCGATCGAACAGATGCAGGACGCGCCCGGCGATGTGCTGCTGGTCGATGGCGATGACCTCGCCCAGCGCGTGGCCGAGGCCACCGGCAAGGCGAAGATCCGGCTCGGCATCGATGCGGTTGGCGGCGTGGCCACTGAGCGTCTGGCCCGCTGCGTGGCCAGCGGCGGTACCGTGGTCAACTACGGAATGATGAGCGGCGAGCCCTGCCAGATCTCGGCCGGCTCGCTGGTGTTCCGCGACGTGCGCCTGGTCGGTTTCTGGCTGGCGCGCTGGTTCCGCCATGCCACTCGCGCCGAGCAGGCCGAGGTCTATGGCGAGCTGACCCGGCTGATCGCCCAGGGCCAGCTGCAGGCGCGCATCGCCGCGACCTTCCCGGTGGCGGCGATCAAGGAAGCCGTCGCCGAGGCCGCCCGCGGCGGTCGCAGCGGCAAGGTGCTGGTGGTGCCGGGGGCGGAGGAGTAGCTCGGAAGCCGGGATTCGGGATTCGGGATTCGGGATTCGGGATTCGACAGAGCGGCGTTTCCAGGCGCCCCGCCTGGCGGCTGATCTGTTCCTTGGCTGAGCGAGGGGCGCGGAGCTGCAATTAGCGGCCCGCGTTATGGCTTGCCCGTTCCTGCGTCCTCATCGCACTGAGCGGGCTTAGGCTGAGCGTCTCCGCTCCAGCGGCTGTCATCCGCACTTAACCCGCGCGTCACCGCAGCGACATGGCCGCCGCACAGGCTGGCGGCATGTCGAACGCGCGCCGCTTCTCGCTGGTCACCGAGACCTATCCGCCCGAGGTCAACGGCGTCGCCCTGACCGTCGCCGGGCTGGAGGGCGGGCTGCGTGCGCTGGGTCATGCGGTCGAGGTGGTCCGGCCGCGCCAGAGCGAAAGCGAGGCGCGTGGCGACGAACTGCTGATGCCCGGGGCGGAGCTGCCGCGCTACCCCGGCCTGCGTTTCGGTTTGCCCGCCGGGCGTCGCCTGCTTTCGCGCTGGCAGGCGCAGCGACCCGACGCGATCTATGTGGCGACCGAGGGCCCGCTCGGCTGGTCGGCGGTGCGGGCCGCGAACCGACTCGGGATTCCGGTGGCCACCGGTTTTCATACGCGTTTTGACGATTACGCCAGCCGCTACGGTGTCGGCTTCCTCCGCCCCTGGGTTTTTGCCTGGATGCGACGCTTCCACAACAGCGCGCGAGCCACCCTGGTACCCACGCTCGAGCTGCAGGCGTTTCTGCGGGCGAACGGTTTCCTGCATCCCCGTCTGCTGCGACGCGCCGTCGACACCCAGCTGTTCCAGCCGCAGCGGCGCTCCGAGTCCGTGCGCGCGGCGCTGGGCCTCGTGCCAGAGCAGCTGCTGCTGATCCACGTTGGACGCATCGCGCCGGAAAAGAACCTGGGCCTCGCCGTACGCGCCTTCCGCGCCCTGCAGCGGCAGCGCCCGGACGCGCGCTTCGTGTTCGTGGGCGATGGCCCGGCGCGCGCCGAGCTGGCGGCGGCCAACCCCGACTTCCTCTTCACCGGCGTGCTGCGCGGCGAGGTGCTGGCCGCGCACTTCGCCAGCGCTGATCTTTTCGTGTTCCCGAGCCTGTCCGAGACCTTCGGCAACGTCACTCTCGAAGCGATGGCCAGCGGCGTCGCCACGGTCGCCTTCGACTACGGCGCGGCGCGTGAGCACCTGCGTGACGGTCGGCATGGTGCTGCCGTGCCCAGCGCGGACGAGGAGGCTTATGTCGCCGCGGTGCTCGCACTCGGCGTGGACGACGCCGGCCGTCGGCAGTGCGGCGCGCACGCGCGCCAGGCTGTCGCAGAACTGAGCCCGGCCGCCGTCGCCGCGCATTTCGCTGCCCTGCTGACTGATCTGGCCGAAAGGAGCGCTGCATGAATTCGCGTTTCGTCCGCGGCGAAGCCGCGTTCTGTCTTGCCGCCAACCGTTGGGGGCACCGCGCTTGGGTGCGTGCCTACTTCTCGGCCGTCAGCCGCCTGGGCGATGGTGTGTTCTGGTACGTGCTGATGGCCGCCATCGTCCTCTGGGATGGCTACGAGGGGCTCGCCGCCTCCGCCCACATCGCGGCCACCGGCGCCGCCGCCCTGCTGCTGTATCGGGCGCTGAAGCGCTGGACGAAGCGGCCGCGGCCGTTCGCCTCCGACCGCCGTATCCGTCCGCTGGTGCGCCCGCTGGACGAATTCAGTTTTCCCTCCGGCCACACCCTGCACGCGGTGGCCTTCAGTCTGGTCGCGCTGGCGCATTACCCGGCGCTGGTCGGTCTGCTGGTGCCGTTCGCCGCCAGCGTGGGCGTCTCGCGCGTGGTGCTGGGGCTGCACTATCCGAGCGATGTCCTGGCCGCGACCGCGATCGCCTGCGGCATCGGCGGCGCGTCACTGTGGCTGGGCGGGATGGGGTGGCCGTTTGCTTGAGAGCCGGGATTGGGGATTCGGGATTCGCAAGAGCGCGCAAGTCGCGCTGCGCGCTTCAAGACTTGACCGGGCGGGTGTCGCGACTTCAGTCCTATGCCCGCCAAGGCGCCACGACCTTCGGTCGAATCCCGAATCCCGAATCCCGAATCCCGAATCCCGAATCCCGAATCCCGAATCCCGAATCCCGAATCCCGAATCCCGAATCCCGAATCCCGAATCCCGAATCCCGAATCCCGAATCCCGAATCCCGAATCCCGAATCCCGAATCCCGGCTCTCAATCACCCCACCTCGCAGCGGTCCCGCCCGTTGCGCTTGGCCTGGTAGAGCGCCTGGTCGGCGCGTTCGAAGACGCTGTCGGCATCGTCCTCCGGGCGCAGCGCGGTCAGGCCGACCGAAGTCGTGACCTTGACGGGCTTGCCGCCGAAGTGGAAGCCAATCGCGCTGATCTTGCGCCGCAGTTCTTCGCACAGTCGCTGGGCCTGGGCGAGTTCGGCGCCGGGCAGCAGGCTGACGAACTCTTCGCCGCCGACGCGGGCGACGAAATCGGTGCTGCGCAGGTGCTTGCGCAGCACCTGCGCCACCGCAAACAGCACCTTGTCGCCGGCCTTGTGGCCGTAGGTGTCGTTGATCGCCTTGAAGGCGTCGATGTCCCAGACCGCCAGCGCCAGAGGCCGCTCGAAGCGGCGGAAGCGACTGATCTCGTCGACCACGGCCTGCTGGTAGGCCAGCCGGTTGGGGATGCGGGTCAAGGGGTCGGTGGCGGCCATCTGCTGCTCGGCCTGCAGCGATTGCCGCAGCTGCGAAGTTTCGCGCTCCAGCTCGTCGATGCGCTGGCGCATCGCGTCGCCGCGCTCTTCCAGCTTGGCGATGCGCTGCTCCTCGCGGCTGCGGTAGTCCTGCACGTGGGTGTCGATCGCGGTCAGGCGCGTGCTGACCTGAGCCTTGAGCTGCTCCAGTTCGGTGGCCTGGCGGGTCTGTCGGCCCAGCGAGTCGACCTCGCTGCTGATGCGGGTGCTGAGCTCGCTGCGGCTTTCGCGCTCATCGACCCGGGCGTCGCGGTCCTGCAGCAGATAGGTGGCGAACTCGTCGAGCCGGCTGTCGACCTGGGCCAACAGGCTCTCCATGCCCAGACGCTCGCGAGCGAGCTGCTGCTGCTGACGATTGATGAGATCGGCCAGGGCATCGGCGACGCCGCCCAGGGCGTCCTTGTCGGTGAGGCCGAGAAGGCGCTCACCGAGGGCCTCGACTTGGCCCGCCAGCGGCGGCTCCAGGCGCAGCTGGCCGAGCATGCGTTTCAGCAGGTCCGCACCGTGATCGCCCGGTGCTGGCGGCGGTGCTGCCGGCGCTGAGCTGGCCAGCGACTTCAGTTCAGGGGGCGGGTTGAAGGCCGGCGCGGCGGGGGCCTCATCAAGCGCAACGATGGCTTCCGACAGGGCGTCGATGCGCCGATCCAGCACGTCGATGTCGACTTTCTGGCGGATCGCCTGGGTCAGCTCGGTCAATTCCTCATCGAGGCGGTTGTCCAGTCCGCGACAGGCGATGCTCAGCCGACCGACGGCGCGGCGCAGGGTCGTGTCCATGCGGTTCCAGCGCGCTTCCTCGCGCTCGAAGCGGTCGATCGCGTCGAGGTACTTGTCCTTCCAGTGTTCTTGGCTGTCGGGCATGGCGGGGCCGGGCGGCGAGGGCGCGGGCCAGCGTAGCAAGCCACGTGCCGCGGCGTGGCTTGACCGCGCTCAAGTCGGTGCCTTCCGCGCGCGGCACACTGGGGGCTCCGACCGGCCGGTCGACCCAGGTGAGGAGAGGCCATGCGCAGCGTCCTGATTCCTTTCGACGGTTCCGATGGCGCCAAGCGCGCCCTGCAGTACGCGATCGATTTCGTCCGCGAGTACGGGCGGCTGTCGATCCACCTGCTCAACGTGCAGGACGAGCCGGTCGTCTACGGTGACTACCTCACCGCCAGCCTGCTCGACAGCCTGCGCAAGGCTGCCCTGCGCGCGGCCGACGAGGTGCTGGCCGGCGGCCGCGAGCAGCTGGCCGCCGCGGGCATCGAAGCCCACAGCCATACTGCGCTGGGCGGGGTCGCCGAACAGGTGGCGCGCGCGGTCGAGGCCCAGGGGTGCGACACCGTCATCATGGGGACGCGCGGCATGGGAGCCGTCTCCAACCTGTTGATGGGCTCGGTGGCGACGCGGGTGGTGCACATGTCGAAGGTGCCGGTGCTGCTGGTGAAGTAGCCGCGCCGGTCGGCGCGGCTGCTCAGCCCTCGGCCGGCTCGTTGGGGTCCGGGGCGGCGCGCTTCAGCTGGGTGACGAAGCGGGCGCGCAGCTGGCGCTTCTCGTGCGGCATCAGGTCGCGCTGCATGCGCTGGCGGCCGACGGTGAGCAGCTGGCGATCCAGCATCGGCGGCACCGACTGCGCGCCGGTGCCCAGCCCGATGCGGGCCTGGATCAGCTCTTCCGGGTTCAGCATCGCGATCAGCGAGGCAGCGGCTTCATCCAGCAGCTGCTGGACCATCGCGGCCGCAGCCGGGTCGTCGCCGTACTCATCGTCTTCGCCGTGCTCGCTGCCGCTGCGGTCGTTCACGGTGGCGAACTTCTGCAGTTCTTCGAGGCTGATCAGGCCGGTGGTATCGGCTTCCTGCTGCAGCATCGAGCTCTGGTTGCGCTCGCCGTCAGGATCGGCGATGCCGACCAGGTGCACGCGCACCCCATATTGCTGGGCCAGCACCACGCCGACGCGGATGTCCTCGTCGCCGGTCAGCACCACGGCATCGCTCATCGCGCGGTTCTGCGCCAGGTTGGCCATGTCCATGATGAGCAGCGAGTCGACGCCCTTCTGTTCACCGGCCAGGCTGACCATGCCGAGCCGCAGCTTGACGTTGGCCTGGTAGGCCAGCTTGCGGTGCGCGCCGGTCGGACCGGAGCTGGTGCCGTCGTACCAGTACACGCGCAGCAACTCACGTCGGGTGAGTGCTTCGGACTGCTTGATGATGTACTCGAGGAAGTCCTCGTAGGACAGGGTGATCGCGCTGCGGGACTGCTTGATGCCGGTGAGCAGCTTGATGGCGGAGGCGTAGAGGTAGCCGGCGTCGATGAAAACGGCAACTCGGTTCATGCAAGCGTCCATAGGGTTCGTGGGGCGCGGTCAGCGCGGTTTTCCCGGCAACGGGAAGGGAGTGATGACGCTCTCGCCGGTGGCGGAGTCGCGGATGCTGAGCTGGCCGCGGCGCTCGACTTCCTCGACGCGGACGATGGACTGCATGGGCAGGTGCAGGACGCGGGTGTCGCCGAACTCGCTGCGCAGGCGCTCCTCAGTCGGGTCCACCACCAGCGAATCGCTGGCGTCGAACACCAACTCGGCCACTTCGGTGAAGCCCCACAGCGCACTGCTGGCCACGCGACGTGCGTAGAGCTCGTAGATCTTGCCGGCGTTGAGGAAGGTGACCTTGTACAGACGGCTGCTCATGCAAACGGGGCGAAAGGGCGATGCCAGGCGAGGGCGAACGGCGGAGTATAGGCGTCGCGCGGGGTGGCCGCAAAAGCCAGCCGGGGCGATCCGCCCTGGCCTCAGCTCCGGCGCAGCTTGCGTTCGACGCCGCGTCGCATGAGCAAGGCAAGGATCATGCCCAGCGCGAAGCCGGCGAGATGCGCCCACCAGGCGACCGCGCCAAAGGTCGGGCCGACGTAGGCGAACATCAGCTGCAGCAGGGCCCAGATGCCGATCAGCACCGAGGCTGGCGTGCGCACGAACTCCAGGAACACCCCCAGCGGCAGGACGATGGCGAGTTCGGCACGCGGGAACAGGACGAGGAAGGCGCCGATCAACCCCGACACCGCGCCGCTTGATCCGATGATCACCGCCGCCGTGCCGTCCAGCGACCAGGCCGCACTCAGATTGGCGGCCACGCCGCAGAGGAAGAACACCGCGAGGAAGCGCAGCGGCCCCAAGCTGCGCTCGGCGGGCAGGCCAAAGATCAGCAGGAACAGCAAGTTGCCCAGCAGATGCAGCCAGTTGGCGTGCAGGAACAGTGCGCTGACGAGGCTGAGCGCGCGGCCGTCGAGCAGGGCCGAGGTCAGCACCGAGGGCGAGAACAGCGAGGCCGGCACCGTACCCCAGCGCAGCAGGAACTCCGCGCGCGCAGCGGGCTCCAGCGGTGCCAGCCAGACGAAGCCGGCCATGCTGAGCGCCACGATCAGCGGCGTCACCCAGCGCCGCTGCGGACGGCGGCGTCCCGGCACGCTCACGAACACATTCATGCGCGCCAGCTCATGGACGAGGCAACAGATAACGACGACCGTCGAGCTCCAGCACGCTGCCCTCGCGGCGGATTTCGGCGAGCCGCAGGGTCGAGTCGATGGCATCGCCCTCGCGCAGGCGGCGGCCGTCGATGATCACCACGCGGGCGGCAGGGTCCTCGGCGAAGACGTGCATGCTGACCTTGAGCGGCGGTAGCCGCCCGCGTGCTTCGTGGCCCAGGCTGGACAGGAGCGGCGGGGTGTCGGCGGCTGGCGGCACCGTGGCGGCGACCTCGATGGGTGCCGCAGCAGGCGCGTCCATGGCGCCCGCCGGCGGCGTGTTGGCCAGCGTCGCCAGATTCGCGGAGGCCACCGCGGTGTCGGCCGTGGCATCGGCCGGCAGCTGCGCCGGGGCGGGTGCAGGCTGCACCGGGGCGGGCGGTGCAGGCGCGAGGGCTGGAGGCGCAGGCGTAGCAGCGGTGGGTGTGTGCGCCGGCAGCGCCACGGCCAGCTGCGGCCTCGCCTCGCGCTCGATCGAGGCGAAACTGGGGTCCGAAGGAAGGCGCGAGGCCGGCGGTGCGCTGGCCTGTTCAACTGCGGCCGGCACGGCGGGCGGCCTTGGCTCGGGATCGCCGGGGGTCTGGCTCTCCGATTCGGTGCGCGCAGCGGCGGTCTGCACTGACTCCGCGCTTGTGTATGCGGCCGATGTGGCTACGCCGGCCGTCGGCGGGTCGGCGGGGGACGGTGTCCGCTGCAGCCACAGATAAGCACCACCAGCAGCTCCCAGCAGCAGCGCGGCAGCCAGCGCCAGCGGCCAGCTTCGCGTGCGTCGCCGCGGCGCGCGCGGCTGCAGATCGAGCAGGCCCGGCACGCGCCCGCGCAGGCGTTCGGCTTCCGACTTCTTCAGGGCTTCGAGGATCAGGGACATGGTCAGCCCTTCAGCGCAGGCGCCGCAGGCGCGGCCCACCTGACAGGTGGGTGGTGGCAGCAAACAGAGTCTCCGGGCCGACGATGCCGTCGGGCACCAGGCCATGCGCGGCCTGCAGGCGGCGCACGGCCTGTTCCATGGTCGCATCGAACTGCTGCGGGCCGGTGCTGAGCTCGCCGAGATGGCGCGCCTCCAGCAGGCGCTGGGCCAGCCAGTCGACCGCGGCACCGGCATCGCCGCGCCGCAGTGTGCCGCCGACGAAGCCGGGCGCGCGCCAGACCACGTGGAATTCTCCCAGCCACAGGCGTTCGAACAGGACGCGCGGGGCCTCGATGGTCTCGCCGTCGAGCAGCAGCCGCACGCGTGTCTCGCCGCTGCCGAGCAGCACCGCCCAGGCCTCGCGATCGCCCGAGGTCAGGCGCAGCAGCACCGGCCGGCGCAGGGTTTCGAGCTTGGCCAGGTTGCCGGCGGCGCGCAGGCAGTAGACGCCGGTGCCGAGCTGCAGCGGGCAGCGCTGCGCGGTGCGCACATCGGCCTCGCGGGCCCGCAGGTTCCACAGCGCCAGCAGATGGTTCCAGCCGGCGAAGCTGGTGCCATCGCTGCCCTCGATCAACGAGCGCAGGCCCGCTTCGTCGATCAAGGCATTCGTCGCCGCTGTGGACGGGGCCACTGCGACGACCGTTGGCGCTGCGGCCTCGGGTGCCGGTGCGGGGGCACGGCTGCGCCAGATCAGCGCGAACACCAGCGCCACCGCGATCACCGCGCCCGCGGTCAGCAGCCAGGGGCGCGCACGCCGCGCTGGCGAAGCCAGGGCTTCACGGGCCGCTCGCTCGACCTCGTGCTCGCCGATCTGGTTGAGCTCGCCGACGTAGCCGGCGGTGAGCGCTCGGTCGGCGATGACATTGATCAGCCGCGGCACTCCGCCCGCGTGCTGGTGGATGCGTCGCACCGCCAGCCGTGAGAACGGGAAGCGCGGGCAGCCGGCGACCACGAGCCGGTGGCGCAGGTAGTCCTCGGTCTCGTCCGCCGACAGCGGAGTCAGGTGGAAGCGCGCCGTGATGCGCTGGGTGAGCTGGCGCAGCTCGGCGCGGGCGAGGGTTTCGCGCAGCTCGGGCTGGCCCAGCAGGATGATCTGCAGCAGCTTCTGGGTGGCGGTCTCGAGGTTGGTCAGCAGGCGCACCTGTTCCAGCGCCTCGAAGCTCAGGTTCTGCGCCTCGTCGATGATCAGCACCACGCGCAGGCCTTCACCGTAGGCGCGCAGCAGGTAACTGTTCAGCAGGTCGACCAGGCCCTTCAGGCTGCCGCGGACGGGCTCGACCTCGAGCTTCAGCTCCTCGCAGATCGTTTCGACCAGTTCGACCGGCGACAGCCGCGGGTTCAGCACGAGGGCGACGCGGCTGTCGGCTGGCATCTGCTCCAGCAGCAGGCGGCACAGCGTGGTCTTGCCGGTGCCGACCTCGCCTGTCAACTGCACGAAGCCGCCGCTGCCGCCCTGGCCGATGCCGTAGAGCAGGTGCGCGAGTGCGTCCCGGTGGCGCTCCGACAGGTAGACGAAGCGCGGGTCGGGCGTGATCGAGAAGGGCGGCTCGGCGAGGCCGTAGAACTGCAGGTACATCCTGTCGGCCAAGGGGAGTTGGGTGGGCAGGCGCACTGTAGGGCGGTGCGCCGGCGAGGCGGGTTAGGTCTTCGTTAAATCGTCGGCGCTACAGCGGCAGGCGCGGCTGCTGCGGCTCGATGCCGTGGCGGCCTTCCATGATCGCCTTGAACTCCGCGCGCGAGACCGACACGTAGCGCTCGTTGCCGCCGATCTCGACCTGGGGACCTTCCGACACCGCGCGGCCGTTCTCGTCGACCCGCACCACCATGGTCGCCTTCTTGCCGCTGTGGCAGATGGTCTTGATCTCGGTGATCGAATCGGACCAGGCCAGCAGGTACTGGCTGCCTTCGAACAGCTCGCCGCGGAAGTCGGTGCGCAGGCCGTAGGCCAGCACCGGGATGTTCAGGCGGTCGACGATCTCGGTGATCTGCCAGACCTGGGCCTTGCTCATGAACTGCGCTTCATCGACCAGCACGCAGTGCAGCGGGCCGTTCTCCGCGATGTCGCGCTCGGTAATGCGCAGCAGGTCATCCTCGCGATCGAAGATCACGCCGGTGGCCTGCAGCCCGATCCGCGAAGCGACGACGCCGGCGCCGTAGCGGTTGTCCAGGCGCGGCGTGAAGATGCGCGTGCGCATGCCGCGCTCGTGGTAGTTGTGCGCGCTCTGCAGCAGGGTGGTGGTCTTCCCGGCATTCATCGCCGAGTAGTAGTAGTAGAGCTTGGCCAAGATCGGGTCCGTGCCGACGGAAAGCGGCGGGAGTATGCCCGAGCGCGGCGCCGGCCGGGCAGCCCGCTGCTGCGGTTGTCGGGCCTTTGAGGCAAGGGCGGCAGGCGATTGTGCACACTGGTGGCCTGTAGGTCCGCGCCTCCCCCGCCATGCTCCGACTCCACGCTTTTGCCCTACGCGCCGCAGTGATGGCGCTGTTGCTCTCGACATCGCACACCGTTTTCGGCTGCGGTGAGGATGCTGCCCTCGAGGTCGAACTGCGCGTCACCAGCGACCGCGGCGAGGGCTTCGATCGCCTGCATCGGATCCGCGTCTACGCGGACGGCTGCGTCACGGTGCGCCGGCCGCCCTTTCATCGGGCGCCTGGCGAATTCAGCGCCCGCGTTGATGCCGCGCATCTCGCGCCCCTGCGCCAGCGCTTGTCCGCTCCCGCACTGCGCGCCATCGATCCGCAGCAAGCGCTGCACGAGGCCCAATCGGCGCTGCAGGCGCGTGGCAAGGCGCAGGGCGAGTTGCGCCGCACCTACATCTCGCATCCGACCGGCTACGTGCTGCGTCTTGGGGATGCCGCCAACGCCGTTGAGCTGAAGGCTGAATCGATTTTCCAGCAAGCCGAACTGCACCCTCAGTCGGAGGGGCTGGCCTTGCTGGCGGAGACCATCGGTGAAGTGCTGGCGCTCGATGCGCTGCCGGAGCTCGGCGCCGAGGTGGCGCGATGAGCCGCCTGCGCGGTCTGCCCCCAGCTCTGCTGGGTCTGCTGATGAGTCCGGCGGTTTCGGCGGGTGCCTTCATCTTCGCCGAAGACTACCCCGACGCCGTCACCCACCCGCAGGTCTACAGCGGCACGGGGGGTGAGCTGCAGGACCTGACGGTCTGCCTTGACCGCAGCGTCAACTCAAGTCTCACCACCCGCGCCGAGCCGGCCGTCATCAAGGCCATCGAGACCTGGAACCGCGGGCGCTCGCTGGCTGCTGACAACTTCGCACTGAACAACGCCACCGACATCGGTTCGGGCTACGACTTCGAATCGGTCTTGCTGCACGAGTTGGGCCACTGCCAGGGCCTGAACCACGTCAACCACGCCAGCGAGTCGGGGTTCAACGATCCGCAGGCAAACGGCAGCAAGTCGGCGCCGGGGGCGAATGGCGTGCTCAACCAGGCGGCGGGCAGTGACGGCATCCACGGCTCGCGCGACGACCTGCGCGGCGACGACGTCAATCTGCACTGGTACCTGCGCGGCCAGAACAACCCCGGCCTGTTCAACGCGATTGCCGACAGCTCGACGATGGCCCGTGAGCTGAGCTTCTTGCCCTCGGGACATCGCTTCGCCGCCAATGCCGACCGCAGCGTGATGGCAGCGCTGGGTTTCGCCAACTCCGAAGCCGTGATGCAGCAGGGCACCCCGGCGCGCGAGGCCAAGCGCCACCTGCACCACGACGACCTGATGACGATCCGCTTCGCGCGTTCCGGCCTGAACCGCGTGCAGGGCAACAGCGACGACTACCGCTACCGGCTGCGCTACGTCGGCCGCCTGTTCAACCCCTCGAACAGTGAATGCAATGTGCGCATTCGCATCGACGGCAGCACCGGCTTCGCGGTCTGCGGGGTCAGTGCTTCGGCGATCAACAACAACCCCGACCAGTGGCGGATCACCCAGGCGCAGATCGCGATGAACTCGTCGATCAACTGGTACTTCTCGCCGGGGCCGAATACGGTCACCCAGATCAGTTCGACTTCGCCGAACCCGAGCCCGGTGGGCCAGAACTACACGGTCAACCTGCGGGTGTCCGAAGCCAGCGGCATCAGCATCAGCGGCAATCCCTTCGGCACGGTGGAGGTCGATGACGGCCAGGGCGCGAGCTGCAGCGTCGAACTCACGAGCGCGATGAACGGGCAGGGCAGCTGCGTGCTGCCGGGCAGCAGCGCCGGGTCGCGGACGCTCACCGCGCGCTATCTCGGCCGCGGCGGCTTCGACTACAGCGAGGGCAGCGCCAGCCACGCGATCCGCGTCACCACCAGCACCAGCATCACTTCGCGTCAACCCAGCGCCACCGTGGTCGGGCAGGACTACCGGGTCAATGTCCGCGTCACCGCTGCCAGCGGCACGCCGACCGGCAGCGTCCAGGTCAGCGACGGCAACAGCAGCTGCCTGGGACCCCTCTCCGCAGGCAGCACGAGCTGCAGCTTGCCGTCGACCAGTGCAGGCACGCGAACGCTCACCGCGACCTACCTGCCCACCGGCGATTTCGGCGCCAGCAGCGCCACCGCCAGCCATGTCATCGGCCGGGCCAGTACGGCCTTCGCCACAGCCAGCGTGCAGCCCGTGCCGTCCTCGCACGCGCAGCCGGTGACGGTGAACTTCACCCTTGCCGCGGCGGCGCCAAGCGCAGCGACGCCGACCGGCACGGTGACAGTAGTGGCGGTGCCTGGTGGCGAAAGCTGCAGTGCCAGCGTGGCGGCAGGCGCCTGCACCCTCACCCTGTTCGGCGCGGGCAGCCGCAGCCTCAACCTGAGCTATGCGCAGACGCCGGACTTCAACGCGACGAGCACGAGCCTTCCGCATCAGGTCAATGCCGCTGTCACCAGCACGCAGATCGAATCGATCACGCCCTCGCCGGTGCGGGTGGGACAGGGCTATGAGGTGGCGGTGCGCGTCGAGAACCCGCAGGTTGCGCCCGACGGTGGCGTGCAGGTCAGCGAGGGCGTGGCCAGCTGCACGGCCGTGCTGGCCGGAGGCGCCGGCCGCTGCCGGCTGGTTTCGGGCAGTGCCGGCACGCGCAGCCTGCAGGCCAGCTATGCCGGCAACGGCAATTTCCAGGCGAGCAGCGCCAGCGGCAGCCAGAGCGTGCAGCGCGGCGCCACCGCGCTGCGCGTTGTCGACATCTATCCGCGGGTCTCGCCGGTCGATTCGCTGTTGCAGGTGCGCTGGGCGCTGGAGGTGCTGGCGCCGGCCGCGGGCAGCCCGGGTGGCACCGTCACGGTGACGGCGGGACCAGGCGAAACCTGCTTCGCGCCGGTCGAGAGCGGCGGCTGTGCGCTCAGCCTGGGCGCGGCGGGGCCGCGCAGTCTGCAGTTCGGCTATGCCGGCAGTGCGGACTTCGAGCCCGCCGCGGCCAGCCAGCCCCATGTCGTCGATGTCGATGCGCTGTTCCGCAGCGGCTTCGAGGCGATCGAGGCCGCGCTCCCGCCGCCCTGAGGCGCGAACGACGGGGCTCGGCGACCCGGTCGGCGCACCCGGACACTAGAATGGTGACCCCGAGGCCGCTCGCGCGGCCGTTCGCCACAGATCCCCTCGCATGTCCGGATTGAACCCCCAGCAGGCCGCCGCGGTGGCCTATCGCAGTGGTCCTTTGCTCGTGCTGGCCGGCGCCGGCTCGGGCAAGACCAAGGTGATCACCGAGAAGATCGTGCGGCTTGTGCGCGAGGACCATCTGGCGCCCAACAAGATCGCCGCGATCACCTTCACCAACAAGGCCGCGCGCGAGATGCGCGAGCGCGTCGGCAAGCTGATGAAGTCCGAGCAGGCGCAGGAGCTGACCGTCTGCACCTTCCACTCGATGGGGCTCAAGTTCCTGCAGATCGAGCACGAGGCGGCCGGCCTGCGGCGCGGGTTCTCGATCTTCGATTCCGATGACAGCACGTCGCTGCTCAAGGAACTGCTGCCCAAGGGCGCCAAGCCTGATGTGGTCGACGGCGTGCGCGGCCTGATCTCGCGCGCCAAGAACGACGTGCTCAGCCCCGAGCAGGCGATGGCGGCCGCGCGCAGCCCGCGTGAGCGCGAGGCCGCCGAGATCTACGCCGAGTACCAGCGGCGTCTGGGCGCTTTCAATGCGCTCGACTTCGACGATCTGATCCGCCTGCCGGTGGCCCTGCTGGCCGGCAGCGAGGACCTGCAGCGAACCTGGCGCGAGCGTCTGCGCTACCTGCTGGTCGACGAGTACCAGGACAGCAACCCGGCGCAGTACCAGATGGTCAAGCTGCTGGCCGGGCCGCGCGGCATGTTCACCTGCGTGGGCGACGACGACCAGTCGATCTACGCCTGGCGCGGCGCCAACCCGGAGAACCTGAACCAGCTCAGCGTCGACTACCCGAACCTGCGCCTGATCAAGCTGGAGCAGAACTACCGCTGCGCCAAGCGCATCCTGCGCGCGGCGAATGCGCTGATCGCCAACAACCCGCACGAGCACCTGAAGGCGCTGTGGAGCGAGCACCGCGAGGGTGAGCCGATCCGCGTGTTCGAGTGTCGCGACGACGAGCACGAGGCCGAGCGCGTGGCCGCCGAGATCTCGCATCTGGCCGAGAAGCACCGCGCGCCCTGGAGCGATTTCGCCGTGCTGTTCCGCGGCAACCACCAGTCGCGGCCGCTGGAGAAGGCCTTGCAGCTGCTGCGCATCCCGTATCACCTGGCGGGTGGCACCGCTTTCCTGGATCGCGGCGAGGTCAAGGACACCCTGGCCTGGCTGCGCCTGGTGGCGAACCCCGACGACGATGCCGCCTTCCTGCGTGCGGTGACCTCGCCCAAGCGCGAGATCGGCAGCACCACCCTGGCCAAGCTCGGCGAGCTCGCCGGGCAGCGTCACGAGAGCCTGCTCAAGGCCGCCGAGCGCAACGATGTGCTGAAGGTGCTGCCGGCGCGGCCTGCGGCGGCGCTGGATGGCTTTGTGCAGCTGATCCGCCGCTTTCGGCAGCTCTCCAACGCGCTGCCGGCCGCCGACCTGTGCCGCAAGCTGATCGAGGATTCCGGCCTGCTCGCCGAAGTGCGCGCGACCTCCAGAGACGACAGTCTGTTCCAGCGTCGACGCGGCAACCTGGAAGAGCTGGCCGGCTGGCTGGAGGCCGCGCGCGGCGGCGGTGGGCCGGGTGAACTGGCCGCCCAGCTGGCCCTGCTGAGTCATGCGGATCGCGATGATCCGGGCGAGAGCGTGCGCCTCATGAGCCTGCACGGCAGCAAGGGCCTGGAGTTCCGCTACGTGTTCATCGTCGGCGTGCACGAGGGCTCGCTGCCGCACGACGCCAGCCTCGACGAGGGCAAGGTCGAGGAGGAGCGCCGCCTGATGTACGTCGGCATCACCCGCGCCAAGGAGCTGCTGCACCTGTCCTATCCCAAGCGCGCCAAGCGCTTCGGCGAGGTGACGAAGAACGAGCCCAGCCGCTTCCTCACCGAGATCCCCGCCGCCGAGCTGCACTGGGTCGGACGCGATGCCGAAAAGGACGCCGAGCGCCGTGAGGACGTGGCGGCGGCGAGTCTGGCCAAGCTGGCCGCTTTGTTCAACGACTGAGTTTCGGCTGGCTTTTGGCACACCCGATCCGTTCCGTGTGCGTCGAGTCCGCGGCGTCGGGCCGCGCTGCGCTTGGCCCAACCTACCGAGCCTCTTGGGTTGGCGTAAGCCGCAGGCGCACCCAAGCATCGCGGATTTCGTGGCTGCCTCATGGGCGGCATGAGCGCACCCCAAGCACTGCGGCCCGACGACAGAACTGGAATGCGCACGCCCCGGCACTAGAATGCGCAGGCCCCCGCTGTCCGAGTCCGCCATGAGCCACGTCCCCGCGCGCCAGCGCCTGATCTTCGCGCTTGATGTCTCCACCGCCGCCGAGGCCGATGCCTGGATCGAGCGCCTGGGTGACAGCGTGGCCTTCTACAAGATCGGCATGGAGCTGCTGAGCTCGGGCGATTACTTCCGGGTGCTGGAGAAGCTCGCGGACGCCGGCAAGCGCATCTTTGTCGATCTGAAATTCCACGATGTGCCGGCCACGGTTGGGCATGCCGTGCGCGGCCTGTCGCGCTGGCCGGTGGACTTTTGCACCATCCACGGCCAGCAGCCGGCGATGATGCGCGCCGCGGCAGAAGCCGCTGGCGCGATGAAGATCCTCGCGGTGACCGTGCTGACCTCGATGGATGCGGCGGATCTCGCGTCCGACGGCATCACTCGCAGCCCCGCCGAGCAGGTGCTGGCGCGCTCGGCGCTGGCGCAGGCGGCCGGCTGCCACGGGGTGATCGCCTCGGGCCAGGAGGCCGGCATGCTGCGCGCCGCGCGCGGCTCGGACTTCCTGATCGTGTGCCCGGGCATCCGTCCTGGCGGCCCGGCCGGCGACGACCAGAAGCGCACGGTCGGCGTGGCTCAGGCGTTCGCGGAGGGCGCCGACTACATCGTGGTGGGGCGGCCGATCCGGCAGGCGGCGGATCCGCGGCTGGCAGCGGATGCGATCGTCGATGAGATCGAGGCGGCGCTGGCAGGCGGTTGAAAAACGGGCTGCCAGCCCGGCCAGGGATGGCCAGAGCGACAAAGCAACCGCGTAAGCGATTGATGTGTCGTGAGGCGGTGCGGACCTGCGCCGGACCGCCAACTTGGAACACTCCCCGGAAGGGCGTTTTTGGACACGTGGCTAGGGGCTGCCTGGTCGGTGTGATCCGCCGGTTGGGCGGCCCGGTGCAAGGCCCGCCCGTTCGTCACGACTCAAGTTCCCGCGGAGCAGGGTGAGCGTGCGCCGGCTTGCACCCTCTCCCCCGGCCCCTCTCGCGCACGCGGAGAGGGGCGGTGAGCCCTTGGTGAGCACCGGAGTGGACTCAGGAAAGTCTTTCTACTCAGTGTGATGCATGACCTACTTCAGGTATTGCATCAGCACTCGGCCTGCTCTAGGCTTGCCGCCGCCACTGACGGTTCACCGCCGCAGCGAGCGCCCTAGCCGAGCAGCCGCGAACAGGGCTGCCGACAACAAGAAAATGCCGGCTTCGATCCGGCTTGACGGGAGTCCCAGGGGGGCTCCCGTTCTTGTTCTGAGCTTTCCAAACTCCGCGGTCGAATCGCGGGCCACAAAAAAGCCGGCCCGAGGGCCGGCTTTTGCTGTCCCGAACCGCTGCGCGGCTCGATACTTACGCCATCGCCTTGATGCGCGCCGTGAGGCGGCTCTTGTGGCGGGCAGCTTTGTTCTTGTGGATCAGACCGCGAGCGGCGTAGCGGTCGAGCACCGGCTCGGCGGCGGCCAAGGCGGCGCGGGCGGCATCGGCGGCGCCGGTGTCGATCGCCTTGATGACCTTCTTGATCGTGGTGCGCACCATTGAGCGGGCGCTGGCATTGCGGGCGCGGCGAACTTCGGACTGCTTCGCGCGCTTCTTAGCGGACTTGATATTGGCCAAGGGAAACTCCTCGAGGCGTAGCGGTAAGGGCGGGACAAGACGCGCAAGTATGCGGGGGAGGCGGGGGCGCGTCAATCCGGGCCGCGTTGCGGCTGGATGGGATTCGGATTGGACAGCTGGGATTCGGGATTGGGGATTCGGGATTCGACCGAAGGTCGTGCAGGTCAAGGAGGGCTCGCGGCGCCGGACTTCGCTTGCCGCCGCGATAAAGCGTCCGCTGGCCGAGCATGTGGCGCAAGCACTCGGCTGGGGTAGCCTTTCGCACCGCACGCACGGATCAGGGTTCAACGCCCGCTTCTTGCCGCGACCGATGTTGCCCGCTCTACGAATCCCCAATCCCGAATCCCGAATCCCGCGCGGCGGCGGCAACGCCGCCGCGCCGGCGCAGCCGAAGAAAATGCCCAACCTCCTCCGTTCGCTTGCCTCCTTCAGCGGCCCGACCTTTCTGTCGCGGATCCTGGGGCTGGTGCGCGAGATGGTCATCGCCCAGACCTTTGGTGCCAACGCGGCGACCGATGCGTTCTGGATCGCCTTTCGCATTCCCAACTTCTTCCGCCGGCTGTTCGCCGAGGGCTCGTTCTCGCTGGCCTTCGTGCCGGTGTTCACCGAGTACAAGCAGACCCGCGAGCAGGCCGAGCTGCGTGAGCTGATCGCGCGCACCGCCGGCACGCTCGGTGCCGTGCTGCTGGTGGTGACTGCGCTGGGCATGCTGTTCGCGCCGGAAATCGCGCGTCTGTTCGCGCCGGCCACCAGCGCCGAGGCCGGCAAGGTCGACCTGATCGCCGACCTGCTGCGGGTGACTTTTCCCTTCCTGCTGTTCGTCTCGCTGACCGCGCTGGCCGGCGGCGCGCTGAATGCCTACGGTCGCTTCGCCCTGCCGGCGGCGACGCCGATGATTCTCAACCTCTGCATGATCGCCGCCGCCTGGTGGCTGGCACCGCTGCTGGAGGTGCCGGTGATGGCGCTGGCCATCGCCATCCTGGTCGCTGGCGTGGTCCAGCTGCTGGTGCAGTTTCCGGCCCTGCGCCGGCTCGATCTGCTGGTCTGGCCGGCTTGGGGCGGCGCGCATGCCGGCGTGCGGCGGATCCTGAAGCTGATGGTGCCGACCCTGTTCGGCAGCTCGGTGGCCCAGGTCAACCTGCTGCTGGATACGGTGATTGCGGCGTTCCTGATCGCCGGCTCGCAGACCTGGCTGGCGCAGACCGACCGCCTGCTGGAGTTCCCGCTCGGCATTTTCGGCGTGGCTTTGGGCACGGTGATCCTGCCGGCGCTGTCGCGCCACCATGTCGATACAGACCCCGCCGGGTTCTCGCGGGCGCTGGACTGGGGCCTGCGCATGGCGCTGCTGATCGCGCTGCCGGCCATGCTCGGCCTGCTGCTGCTGGCCGAGCCCATTCTCGCCACCCTGCTGCAGTACGGTGCCTTCACCGCCTTCGATACGCAGATGGTGGCGCTGTCACTGATGACGGTGAGCTTCGGCCTGCCGGCCTTCGTGCTGATCAAGGTCGTCGCGCCCGCTTTCTATGCCCGCCAGGACACCGCCACCCCGGTCAAGATCGGCATCGTTGCGATGATCGCCAACATGGGCTTCAACCTCGCCTTCCTTGGCACGCTGCTGTGGTGGCGCGCCGCCGAGTTCGCGCCCGGCTTGAGCGTCTTCGAGAAGCTGGCCGCGCTGCCGGGCCTGCATCTCGCCCTGTCCGCGGCCAGCGTGGCCTCAGGCTGGCTGAACCTGCTGCTGCTGGCCTGGGTGCTGCGGCGACAGGGCGTCTATCGCGCCCAGCCCGGCTGGGCGCGCCACCTGATTCGCCTGGGCCTCGCCTGCACGGCGATGGCGGCAGCGCTCTGGGCCGGCCTGCAGCTGTGGCCAGAGTTCGGCCTCTACGGCTGGCAGGGCCGCAGCTGGCGCCTGGCCGTGCTGGTCGGCGGCGGTGCGGCAGTCTTCGGCCTGGTGATGCTGGCTTTGGGCTTCCGGCCCCGAGACTTGAGGGAAGCGCGAGATTGAAGCTTGAGGCAGATCTCCCCTCTCCCCTTGTGGGAGAGGGGCGGGGGAGATGTGCGGGGACAGTGATCTTGCACCCTTGGGACAGAAAGATTGCACCCGATTTGCCGAAATCTGCCGAAACGAACCGAAACGAAGTGAAACGCGCGGAAAGCTAGGCGGGGCGCGGCTTTGCAGGCAACACGAAGGGCCAGTAAGGCGCCCGAGAGGCGCGCACGGCCAGAGGCGCGGGGAACGCGCACCCGCAACGGGGCGGCCCTGACAGTGTGCGCGGCGGTGGCAGCGTTTAAGGCGGTTCAATCAAGCGCTTACGCCGGTTTCATCGCCCTTTGAAGGCTCCCCGCCAACGCGGAAAGCCGGACATGAGAACCGGACAAATATTGCGGCTCACGCAATCTTGTTGCAGCTCCCGCAACGCAGGGCGCGCCCGCGCTTCCGCCCGCTCTGCCGTCTACCGATGGGGCGGGCTTGCGCGCTTTCGCGACATCGTGTAGCGATGGCCGGGCACCCATAGCCCGACGGGGCGACAAGCGCGGCAGCTCTCCCCGCGCTTGGGTGCAGCCCTGGAGAGGCACGGAAGGCAGAGCGCGTGCACAGCGAACACGAACGGCCCGCAAGCGAACAGGCGGCAGAGCCATCGGCGGATGAACCGGCGTGGGCGAAGGCGACCGCGCCCCTCTTCCTTGGCCTCTCTGAACAGATTGATGCGGCGCTTAGGCGGCGAGCGACACAGCTGCAAATCGAAGAGCTGGAGGCACAGCGCGAAGAGCGCGAGGCGAAACCCGGCGCAGCAGCCAACGCCCGAGAGATCAAGCGCATGTGCAGAGTCTGGGCGACTCTCGCGGGACAAGCGGCGGGCGAAGCCGCCACCCCCGCCGCCGCCGCCAGGCTGCTGGCGGAGCTGTTCATCCGTGTGGGGCTCGACCCTGGAGTAGATGACAGAACACTTGAAGGCTGGATCAGGAAAGGCCGCGAGGCGCCTTAGCACATTCATCCACCTTGGCGCAAACGCCACCAAACGCTTCGGTCGCGTTGGCGGGCACCAACTGCCCCTCTGCACTCTGTTGCCCAACGCGGCCGCTGCCGCTTGTGGCGCCCCAACATGCAGACCCCCCAAGAGCCAGACAGCAAGGATGCGGGCACCGCCCCACCGTCCCGCGTCGGCTGGCCGGACGTGCTGAGCGAAGCCGCCGACGTTGCGGCGCACGCACTGCGCAAGCGCGGAGAGCCTGACCAGCGCGCGGAGGAACTGGCCCGCGCGGTGATGCTCGGGCTTGCCGATGTGTTCGGCGGGAGAGCGTTCTACCTGCCGCGCGGCCTCGCAGTGAAGCGGCACTTCCGAGACATCGACATCGCGCAACGGCTAACCCGCGACAACGCAAGGGCACTCGCCCGCGAGTACGGAATCACTGCCATTTACGTCTACGAGTGCGCCAAGCGAGGACGCGAAGCGCTCCGCAAGCCACAAACCGAAGGAAACACCGAATGAACACCGTCGCCCCCGAAGAAATCCGCAACATCGCTGGACAGGTGCGCGCGTATGTCGCGACCCTCCATGCCCGGCGCGGCGAGCTGCGCGCCGAGCGCTCGCAGCTCGAAGAAGAGCGCGACGCGCTGCTGAATGCGCCGGTCAATCGCGAAGACGCTATCCGGTTCGTGTTCGACTACATCGACCGCCGAGCAGCGCGATTCACTGAAATCTGTGGTTGGAAGGTCCAGCTTTCGCGCGTGCTGAAGCCAGGCAATGCTAGCGGAGCGGTAGGCCAGCAGTATGGCCCGGGCGTCCTCACGCTGGCGGAAATCAATGACAGCCTTTCCATGGATGCAGTCCGCAATGAGCATCGCTTCGGCGAGGGCGGAATCTGCTTTCTTTCGGCCGGCCGGGATGCGCTTGCAGACGGCGATGTGTCGCTGCGGCTGACCCTCAGCCCTCTGGAGGCGCGACAGTTGGCCAACGCGGTTGAGCGCTTGGGATCGCACCCGCAGGTGCGTGCGTCCGCCTCGCGCTTGGCGAGTGCACTACGCAAGGCTGCCTTTGTCCTAGAGACGCCGCCGGCGGATCGGCCTGCGCCGCCTGTGGTGGATCGCTTGGAAGCGCGCATCCGTCGCGACATTGAGGCCGAGCGCGGCGCGCCGTGGCCGATCCGATGAACCAACACGGGACAAGCCGGCGAGTGTCCCGCGCCGCTCTTGCGAGGGACGCAAAGCGAGACGCAAACAACCCCGGCAGTTGCGGCCTGAGTCCTCGCACGTTGTGCATGCCGCGTTTCATCGGTAGCTCTAACTTGGGTGACGCAACACATATTCAGCGCGACTTGACAGCACCTTCATGCCGCCGCATTCTCGACCCGCTGCCGCCAAATCGGCAGCCGGGTTTGGAAGCCCGAGTCCTGAGGCGCACAAGCGCCCATCGCCCGATGCCGGCGCTTTTTCTTCGCCCGCATCCCGGCGGGCGTGCATGCCTGTCAGTTCTACGGCGGGCGGTGCGCGGGAGCCGCAAGGCTCGCCGGTCCTCAGGCCGGTCTTCCAACCGCGTACCGTCCGCCACCCCGTTTGGAAGCGGGGCGGCGGTCACTCGATACCCTGAGGATACCGCCATGAACTGCAACCACGCTGCCGCCGCGCTCGCGGCCCTGCCTGCACACCTCTTGTTGCCCATCGAGGCCCCGCGCGCCGACTGGCCCGGCCTGCTGGATCACGCCGCCGCCGCGCTTGAAGGGCGATGCGTTTACGACTCGGAGACCCTCGCGCTGGAGCTGCGCGCTATCGCCGAGACGCTGCGCGCGGAAGTTCTCGCATGAAGCGCGCGCCGACGCTGGTTCCGTTCGCCTCTCAGTCGCAGGCAGCTGGTGTGCCCCTGTTCCACGTCGCTACTGACGACGCGCAGCAGTTGCGCGAAGAGGCAGCCGTGCGCGTGTTTCGCGCTCGTGAGCTTTCAGCCGCACTTGCGGGTGCTTCGATCAAGGATGCAGGGGAGGATGCGCTCCCTGCTTTCGCCGCCGTCCTGGCTCAACTCCTCGGCGAGGCTGAAAGCCTGCTTGAAATAGCCGAATCCGTGCGGCTGAAAGGGGGTGCGTGATGCTGTGCACTCCCCAGCATCGCGCGGCGTCGCCGCTGGCGGCCCTGCGAGCGTTTATAAACGCCCTCGTGGCGCTTTTCTGTGCCCTCGGCGGGGGTAGCCGCCTGCGGCGCGCTCTCCGGCGCTCTGGTTCCGTCGTCCTACTGGCTTCGTCGGTAAGGCACCTATGCGCGTTCCGGAACAGTGTTGCGCCCGTCAGGCGCATGCAGGGGTGCGGGTCCGCATCTGGTGCCACTCAGCGGCGCGCGGAGGCGACCGGCCTCCTGGCGTCGCCGGGAGCGCACTTCCGCGCGTCCATGGACAGCATCACCAGCACAGGGTGCGGCACAGGGTGCGGCCTGAGCGCGCCTGCGCGCCTGCGGCCGCAGAGGATGTCAGCCCGTGGCCGCCCCTGACACTACTTATAAGGTCTCCGACTTGGCGAAGGCGCTGGGCTGGACTGCACGGCACCTGCGGCGCAGGTCCGAAGCGGAAGGCTGGCCCGCGCAGTCGGACCCCGAGCATGCATCGCGCCACTGCTATCGCCTGGGAGACTTGCCCGATTGGGTGCAGGCCCGCGTTCTGCTTTGGGCCGAGCGCGAGGGGCGATCAACGGTGCCCGACACGTGCCCCGACCCCGACCATGCAGCGGAACTTGCGCGGTTCCAGCAGGCGACCCCCAAGGCCAAAGAGGAAGCCGGAAAGCGCCATGCGGCGTTGTTGTGGGTTGAGCGCTTGCTTTCCGAAGGCCGGAGCTTGACCGACGCCCGCCGCGTCGTCGCAGCGGAGTTGCAGCGCCAGGGCGTGCCGGGCGCATCGGTCGATTCGTTGAAACGCTGGGCCAAAGCCTGCGAGGGCCTCGCGCGCGCGCGCTGGCTGCCGGCGCTGCTGCCGGGCAGGGCAGCCGGGCGCGAACGTGTTGAAATCCCTGATGAGCTGTGGGACTTCTACGCGGGGCACTACCTCACGCGCGCTGCGCCGACGCACGCGGACAGCTACAGGCGAACAGCGGAGATTGCCAAGCGCAAGCGGCTGGTGTTGCCGAGTGCAAAGACGTTCGTTCGGCGAATGGACTCCGAAGTCTCCCACAGCGTTCAGGTGATGAAGCGTGCGGGGGACCAAGCGGCCGCGCGTCTGCTGCCGTCGCTGGTTCGCGACGCTTCTTGTTTCGAGGTCGGCGAAGCCGTCAACGGCGATGGTTTGAAGCTTGATCGCCTGTGGGTTTCGTTCAAGGGGCGAAAGCCGATCAACACCGCCACGCTGTGGGTTTGGCAGGACGTGCGCTCGCGCCGGATTCTCGCTTGGGAACTGGCAGAGAGCGAAAACACGGACATGTTCAGGCTTGCGACGCACGCGCTGGCGGGCGTTTGCGCGCCGCGTCATGTGTACCTGGATAACACGCGAGTCGCGGCAAATAAGCTGATGACCGGCGGTGCCATGAACCGCCATCGTTTCAAGGCGCGCGAGGGCGACGCGCCCGGCCTGCTTTCCATGGTTTTCGGCGCGGAAGTGCACTTCACAAATCCCGACAAGGTCTTCGGGAACCCCGGCGCAAAGCCAATTGAACGGGCGTTTGGCGTCGGCGGGCTGCATGAAGCTATCGCTTGCCATCCGCGAATCAATGGGCGCGGCTTCAGCATGGCGACTGCGGTAGAAGCTGGCGAGCTGTCTGAAGTGGTTCGCGAAGAGGTCGCACGCCATAACGCCCGCACGGGGCGCCGTGGACGCGGCATCGCGGCCGGCAGCTTTGATGCCGAATGGGCGGCCGGCGTGATTCGCTGCCCGCCGCAGCAGCTGCCCGAGGCTGCGCGGTCGCTCTTTCTGCGTTCGTTCGAGACGCGAACCGTTTCCCGAGACGGCAGCATCACCATCAAGGCAGGGCGCAGCGACCTCGGGTCGAACCGATACTGGTCAAACGCGACTGCCGAACTTATCGGGCAGCAGGTGATGGTGTTCTATGACCCGCAAGACTTGCGCGCCGACGTGAGCGTCTACACGACGCAAGGGCGCTATCTGTGCGACGCCCTGCACATGGCCTCGCGCGCCTTCAATGACACCGAAGCCGCGCGCGATCACGCACGGTTCAAGAATCAGCATATGAAGGCGACGAAACGCGCGGCCGAAGCGCTCGGGGTCGCGTCGGAGTTGGAACGGCGCGAGCTTTACGGCGAGTGCCAGCCCCAACCGCCCGCGCTGCCCGAGTCCAAGGGACCAACGCGGCTTCGTCCGCGCGCATCCGGCATCGCCCGCCAGACGCCCGCGCTCGCGGCCGCGCCGCTACCGCGCGCGACTTCCGATGAAGTTACCGAGCTGCTAGCGGATTCCTATGAATCAGAGGCGCGGCGCCGAGCGCCATGGCTTTTCACCACCCCGACAGGTGACCAATGAGAACCCGACATAACCCCAACGTGGACGCCGTTCGGGTGTTCGTGAATGTCATGGGCGAGACGGTTCGCCGGATAGAAGCCGGCGACTTCTTCAAGGAATACACGCCGGAGTTCAGACGCGGCGCCGCCGCCGCGCTGCGCCTCTACATCGAATCCGGTAGCGCCGTGTTTCTTGACCCGCCAGCGCAGCGCGCAGCCGAGCCAAAGCAAGGGCCGGCCGGCATTCGGCTTGTCGTGGACAACACCGCAAAGAAGAAGCCCCGCGCCGGTGGCCGCCGACGCGGGGCGAAACAGCCGCAGCACTCACCGCAGCCGGAGAAATGATAGATGGAAACCACCGCACGAATCCTGAAACTACCCGCCACAGCGCCAACCGTTCCAGAGCCCGCCGATCTGCGCGCGATCGTTCGCGGCTTGATCGAGGGCGGTAGCCTCACCCAATCCAAGATCGCGCGCGAATCGAGCGTGAGCACAACGCGGCTTAGCCAGTGGCTCGCCGGCACTTACCCCGGTGACAATTCGGCGCTTGAGTCGCAGTTGGCGAAGTGGGTCGAGTCTCGCGCGATGCGTGAAGCAGCGGCGAAGCACGCGCCCAAGGCGCCGGCCTTTGTCGAAACACCCAGCGCAAAGCGGATTCTCTCGGCGCTTCGCTTCGCCCACTTCGCTAACGACTTCTCTGTCATCTATGGGGCTTCCGGGCTGGGCAAGACTCTTGCGATTCGCCACTATGTCGAGCGTTCAGCGAGCGCGTTCGCCGTCACTATGACGCCTGCAACCGCTGGCGTGGTGCCCGCCCTTGAAGAGATCGCGCAGGCCGTGGGCGCCGGTGTCACAAGCGGTGGCGCCGCGAAGCTACATCGTTCGATTGTGGAGCGTCTGCGAGGCACGGCCGGGCTTCTCATCATTGATGAGGCGCAGCATCTTGGCGCGTCGGCACTGGACCAAATCCGCGCGATCTTCGATGCCACAGATGTTGGGCTCGCTCTGGTCGGTAACGAGTTTGTCTTTTCCCGTATGACGAGCGGACACCGGGCCGCCATGTTCGACCGTTTGCGCGGTCGGATCGGCAAGCGGCTGCACCTCGCACGGCCGACCCTGGAAGACGCCGACGCGCTGGCGGAAGCCTGGGGAATCGAGGACAGCAAGGCGCGACAACTCGCAGCTACGATTGCCAGCCAGCCCGGCGGGCTACGCACGCTCACCAAGGGCCTGCGCGGCGCCGCAACCGTTGCTGCGCAACAGGGCGCACCCGTGGCCTTTTCGCACCTTCATGCGGCTTGGCAGGACTTGGGTGGTGCTGTCTGAGGCGCAGCCCTCAGGCAGGCGCACAGGCCGCCCATTGGGCGGCTTGTGCTTTGCTGGGGCTGCTACTATCGCTCCTGGCCGTGGCGCGGGCATTCTCCCGTCGGGCTCATACCCCGAAGCCGTCGAGGACGTAGGGGGTTGGACGCGCCGCAGCCATCGCCCTTGCATGGCTTTGCGCTACCATTCGGCGGGCCATGGCACGCACCGTCTGGCTCATACCCAGAAACGTTCAGGACGTATGGGGAAGGTCATGGCTGCATTCAAAACCCTAGCCCTTGTCGTCACCCTGACGGCGCTGGTGTTGACGCTTGCAGGCCAGCCCGGTCCGGCCATCTTGGCAGGGGGCTCGCTGGCGCTGGTGGGTGGCGTCGCCCTGGTCTTCGGTAGGGCTTTTCTGCGCTGACACCCCCGCAGGCAGCGGCGCCTTTCTGCGCAATTGCAGCGGTTGAAGGTATCTTCCGGGCCGCTTCAAGCGCAGATAAAGCACTCTGTTTCAGAGCCGTTCAGGCCGCGCCCCACCCCGAAGTTATCCACAAGCAAGGGTGCAGATTCATTGTCCCGAGGGTGCAGATTCATTGTCCGCCTACAGGGGGAGAGTGGTGAACATTCCTGCAAGGTTTCCTCCCCCTCTCCCCCACCCCCTCTCCCTCAGGGGGAGAGGGGCCTGATTCGGTGCGACTGGGTACCCGGCAATCGAGTCGCTCGCAGCGGGTTTCCACAGGGCGAAAGCCCAAGCCCACCGCAGCCGCACCAGCGAATCCCGAATCCCCAATCCCGAATCCCGGCGGCGCGCCCATGGCGCGCCGCTATACTCCGCCCCCCATGACCCGCCTATTCCGCGACCCGCTCGGGCCCTGCATCGCGCCGCGCGGCAGCATCGTCTGCGTCGGTGCCTTTGATGGACTGCACCTCGGCCACCGCGCCCTGTTGGGCGAGGTGGTGGCGCGCGCGCGCGCGTCCGGCCTCGATGCGGTGGCGCTCAGCTTCGAGCCGCTGCCGCGCGAGCATTTCGCCCGCGGCAACCCGCCTGCACGTCTGCAGCTGCCGCGCTCGCGCTTCGAAGGCCTGGCCGCGCTGGGCTGCGATGCCGTTGGCTTGCTGCGCTTCAATGCGGCGCTGGCGTCGATGAGCGCCGAGGATTTCGTGCGCGAGGTGCTGGTCAAGCGCCTGAACGCGCGTGAGGTCTGGGTCGGCCCGGATTTCCGCTTCGGCCGCGGCCGCGCCGGCGACGTCGAGCTGCTGAAGCGAATGGGTGCGGAGCTCGGTTTCGTCGCGCGCTCGCTGGACATCGTCACCTGCGTCGACGGCGAGCGCGTGTCCAGCTCGCGCATTCGCGATGCGCTGTCGGCCGGCGCGCTGGAGCTGACGTCCAGCCTGCTGGGTCGGCCCTATGCCATCTCCGGCCGCGTGGTGCGCGGCCAGCAGCTCGGGCGCACGCTGGGCTATCCCACCGCCAACCAGCGCTTCGGCCGCTGCCTGCCCGCGCTGTGGGGCGTCTACGCGGTACGTGCGCACGGCATCGACGCAGCGCCGCTGGCTGGCGTGGCCAGCCTCGGCACGCGGCCGGTGGTGCAGGGCAGGGAGCCGCTGCTCGAAACCCACATATTCGACTTCAGTGGCGACCTCTACGGACGCCGCCTGTCGATCGAGTTCGTCGCCAAACTGCGCGACGAGCTGAATTTCCCGGATCTCCCCGCCCTGATCGTGCAGATGGACCGCGATGCGGCCCGGGCGCGCGAGATCCTGTCCTCTGTCCCCGCGGCCGCGATCGGCCGTCCTGCAAGCTGGAGCCCGGCGTGAGTTCGGAACCGAAAGACTACAAGCCCACCATCCACCTGCCGGAAACCGCCTTCGCCATGCGCGGCGACCTGCCCAAGCGCGAGCCCGAGATGCTTGCCGCGTGGGAGGCTGCCGGTCGCTACCCGCAGATCCGCGAGAAGACCCGCGGCCGCAGCAAGCGCTTCGTGCTGCATGACGGCCCGCCCTATGCGAATGGCTCGATCCACATCGGGCATGCGGTGAACAAGATCCTGAAGGACATGGTGGTCAAGTCGAAGCTGCTCTCCGGCTATGACGCGCCGTATGTGCCGGGGTGGGACTGCCACGGCCTGCCGATCGAGCTGGCGGTGGAGAAGCAGGTGGGCAAGGTCGGTCAGAAGGTCGACGCACGCACCTTCCGCGCCAAGTGCCGCGAGTTTGCCGCCGAGCAGATCGAACTGCAGCGCCGCGACTTCAAGCGCCTCGGCGTGCTGGGCGACTGGGAGAACCCCTACCGCACGATGGACTTCAGCTTCGAAGCCGACATGCTTCGCGCGCTGGCGAAGATCGTCGAGAACGGCCATCTCTCGCGTGGCGCCAAGCCGGTGCACTGGTGCTTCGACTGCGGCTCGGCGCTGGCCGAGGCCGAGATCGAATACGCCGACAAGACCTCGCCGATGATCGACGTGGCCTACGTCGCAGTCGACCAGGCGGCGATTGCGTCGGTGTTCGGCGTCGGAACGGACGGCGCGCCGATCGCGATCCCGATCTGGACCACCACGCCCTGGACCCTGCCGGCCAGCCTGGCGGTGAGCCTCGGTGCCGAGCTCGACTACGTGCTCATCGAGGCCGCGGGTGAGGGCCATGCGCCGGTCCGGGTGGTCGTCGCCGAAGCCCTGCTGGGCGATGTCGCCAAGCGCTATGGGCTTGCTGAGCCCCTTGTGCTCGGACGCGCCAAGGGCGCGGCGCTGGAGGGGTTCAAGCTCAGGCATCCCTTCATCGCCACGCGCGAGGTGCCCGTGCTGCTGGGCGAGCACGTCACCACCGACGCCGGTACGGGTGCAGTGCACACCGCGCCCGGCCATGGCCAGGAAGACTTCGCGGTCTGCGCCAAGTACGGCATCACCGAGCAGTACAGTGCGGCCGAGATCAACCCGGTCGGCGGCAACGGCGTGTTCCTGCCGGGCACGCCGCTGGTCGAAGGCCAGTTCATCTGGAAGGCGAACGCGCCGATCATCGAGGCCCTGCGCGAGCGCGGCGTGCTGCTGGCCGTGGGCGAGCTGCTGCACAGCTATCCGCACTGCTGGCGCCACAAGACGCCGGTGGCTTTCCGCGCCACCCCGCAGTGGTTCATCAGCATGGACGCCAACGGCCTGCGCCGCGCCGCCCTCGATGCCATCCCGAAGGTGCGCTGGGTGCCGGAATGGGGCCAGGAACGCATCCACGGCATGATCGAGAACCGCCCCGACTGGTGCATCAGCCGCCAGCGCACCTGGGGCGTGCCGATCGCGCTGTTTGTGCACAAGCTGACGGGCGAGATCCATCCGGACAGCGTGTCGATCCTGCGGCGCGTGGCCGACCGCGTGCAGGAAGGCGGCGTGGACGTCTGGTATGACCTCGATGCGGCCGAGCTGATCGGCGCCGAGGCGGATCAGTACGACCGCGTCACCGACATCCTCGATGTCTGGTTCGACTCCGGCGTCACCCACCACTGCGTGGTCGAAGCGCGCGAGGAGCTGTCGGCCAAGGGCGTCGATGACTACCGCGTCATGTATCTCGAGGGCTCGGACCAGCACCGCGGCTGGTTCCACTCCTCGCTGCTGACCTCGGCCGGCATGTACGCGAAGGCCCCCTATCACCATGTGCTGACGCACGGCTTCACCGTCGATGCGCAGGGTCGCAAGATGTCGAAGTCGCTGGGCAACGTGGTCGCCCCGCAGAAGGTGATGGACACGCTGGGCGCCGACGTGCTGCGCCTGTGGGTGGCGTCGACCGACTACCGCAACGAGATGTCGGTCAGCGACGAGATCTTGAAGCGCACCACCGACGCCTACCGCCGCATCCGCAACACCGCGCGCTTCCTGCTCGGAAATCTGGACGGCTTCGAGCCGACCCGCGACCTGCTGCCCCTGGATCAGCTGATGCTGCTGGACCGCTGGGCGGTGGCGGCGGCGCACAAGCTCCAGCAGCGGATCCTGCGCGCCTACGACGACTACGAGTTCCTCGACATCGTCCAGGCCGTGCAGCAGTTCTGCATCAACGAGCTGGGCGCGGTCTATCTGGATGTCACCAAGGACCGTCTCTACACCATGCAGGAGGACAGCCGCGGCCGCCGCTCGGCGCAGACCGCGATGTTCCACATCCTCGAAGCGATGGTCCGCTGGATCGCGCCGATCCTGAGCTTCACCGCCGAGGAGATCTGGCAGGCCATGCCGGGGACGCGCGGCGAGTCGGTGCTGTTCGAGACCTGGCACGAGGGGCTGGCGCCGCTGCCGGTCGACGCGGCCTTGAACGCGGACGATTTCGAAGCGCTGCTGAAGATCCGCACCGCGATGGCGGCCCTGCTGGAGCCGATGCGCAAGGCCGGCAAGCTGGGCGCCTCGCTGCAGGCGCGCGCGGCCGTGCACATCGACACCGCGAAGGGCCTGGGCGCCAAGCTGGGCGATCTGCAGGACGAGCTGCGCTTCCTGTTCATCACCTCAGAGCTCAGCCTGGTGCCAGCCTCGGCCGAGCCGGCGATCGGCGGCGAGATCGCCAAGGTCGAGGGGATGGACGTGCACGTGGAAGCCCTGCCCAGCGCGGCGGCGAAGTGCGTGCGCTGCTGGCACTACCGCGAGGATGTCGGTGCGAATGCAGAACACCCCGAGCTGTGCGGCCGCTGCGTCGAGAACGTGGACGGGGCTGGCGAGCAGAGGCGGTTCTTCTGATGAGCGCAGCCACGAAGCCGGCGCTGCGCGACAACGCCCTGATCTGGCTTGCGCTGTCGATCGTGGTCATCGCACTCGACCAGTGGACCAAGGCGCTCGCGCTGGGCGCGCTCGAGTACAACCGGCCGGTGCCGGTGATCGACGGCGTCCTCAACTGGACCCTGCTCTACAACTACGGCGCCGCCTTCAGCTTCCTCGGCAATGCCGGCGGCTGGCAGAAGTGGGTGTTCAGCGGGCTGGCGGTGGTGATCAGCAGCCTGCTGGCCTTCTGGCTGTCGCGTCTGCCGCGCGCGGACTGGAAGCAGGCGCTTCCGTTTGCGCTGGTGATCGGCGGGGCGATCGGCAACCTGATCGATCGCCTGCGCTTCGGCTACGTGGTCGACTTCATCGACGTCTACTACGACGTCCACCACTGGCCGGCCTTCAATATCGCCGACTCGGCGATCGTGGTCGGGGCGGTGCTGATCGCCATTTCGGGCTTCGGCGCGCGCGAAGCGGGGAAGTAGGGAGCTCTCCCGAGATCAAAGCAAGCACCCTCGGCCGCGCCGGGCTTGGCCCGAGCTACGAAAGCGCCGGATCTGTGTAGGTTGGGACAAGCCGTCGGCGCGTCCCGACACTGCGAGCAGCAAGCTCGCATCGGGGGTCGGGCATGCGCCGTTGGGCCGCGCTGCGCTTGGCCCAACCTCCAAAGCGCTTAGTCGCGCTGCGCTTGGCCCAACCTACATCTCACTGGGCTGGGTGGCGGATCATGAGGTGGGCCTTGGTCCACCGACGCCTGATTCCTGCCCCGGGCCGCGACCGAAGCCGCCCGCGCCATGCGGGTGCGCCTTCAGCCAGCGCCGCAGCTCGGGCAGGCGCATGGGTCTCGCGAACACATAGCCCTGGCCGGCGTCGCAGCCCAGGCCCTGGATCAGCTCCAGCTGTGGCGAGGACTCGACGCCCTCGGCCACGACCTTGAGTTCCAGGCTGCTGGCGAGCGCGCAAACCGCGCGACAGATTTCCTGCGCGCTGCGCCGGCTGTCGATGTCGGTGATGAAGCTGCGGTCGATCTTCAGCCTCGACAGCGGCAGACGATGCAGCAGGGCGAGGTTGGAATAGCCCGTGCCGAAGTCGTCGATGGCGACCTTGACGCCGAGCACGCGCAGCTGCTGCAGCAGCTCGCGGGTGGTGTCGATGTCGGCGACCAAGGCACGCTCGGTGATTTCCAGCTCGATCTGATGGCCACTGAGCGCGTGGCGATCCACCTCCGAGTTGAAGTGGTCGAGAAATCCGGGGTCGGCCAGCTGCAGGGCCGAGACGTTGATGGCGATCGGCACACTGTCGTCGAGGTCCTCGCGCAGCGCCGCGCGGGCCTCGCAGGCCAGACGGATCACCTCGATCCCCACCGCGACGATCAGGTGGCTTTCCTCGGCGAAGGGAATGAACTCGAGCGGTCCGACCGGACCGCGCTCAGGATGCTGCCAGCGCACCAGCGCTTCGATGCAGGTGATGTTGTGGCTGGCCAGATCGATCTGCGGCTGCAGCTCGACGAACAGCTGGCGCTCTCGCAGTGCCGTACGCAGCTCGGCTTCCAGCCGGGCCTGCCGGCGCGCTCGCTCTTCCAGCTCGCTGCGGAAGAACTGGGCACGGTTGCGGCCGGCGTTCTTGGCTTCGTACATCGCCATGTCGGCGCAGCGCAGCAGAGTGTCGATGTCCTCGCTGTCGGTCGGGCTGCTGGCGACGCCGATGCTGGCCGACAGATGCAGGCTGTGGCCCTCGATCTCGAAGGGGGTCGACAATGCGCGCAGCAGTGCACGGCAGACCGGCGTGGCCTCCTGCGGATCCTTCAGATCGGGCAGCAGGGCGATGAACTCGTCGCCGCCCTGGCGCGAAACCGTGTCGCTGCCGCGCAGGGCCAGTCCTATGCGGCGCGCCGCCTGCTGCAGCAGCTGATCGCCCACGTGATGGCCATGCGCGTCATTGACGTGCTTGAAATGGTCGAGGTCGATGAACAGCACCGCCACGCATTGACCATGGCGGCGCGACTGCGCCAGCGCCTGCTGCAGGCGGTCGCGCAGCAACAGGCGGTTGGGCAGGCCGGTCAGCGCGTCGTGGTGGGCGAGGTGCTGGATCTGCTGGGCCGCCGACTTGGCTTCGCTGACGTCGAGGAACATCGCCACGTAGTGGCTGGGCCGACCTTGGGGATCGCGTACCGTGGAGACGGTCATCTGCTGGGTGTAGAGCGTACCGTCGCGGCGGCGGTTGACCAGTTCGCCCTGCCAGTGTCCGGCTTCGTGCAGGGCCGCCCACAGGCGCTCGTAGAAGGGCTGGCCCTGCTGGCCCGAAGCCAGCAGTCGGGGTGTCTGCCCGATCGCTTCGTCGGCGTCATAGCCGGTGATCCGCTCGAAGGCCGGGTTCACCCGCAGGATGCGGCCTGCAAGGTCGGTGATCATCACCGCCTGCTGGGCGGACTCCAGCACCGCCGCGGCGAGCCGGAATTCCTCGAGGCCCTGCATTTCCTCGGTGAGATCGGTGAAGACACCCTGCAGGCCGACGATCTGCCCGCTGCTGTCGCGCACGGGTAGCTTGCTGACCCAGACCTGACGCAAGTCGCCGCTGCTGGGCACCCGGTGGTCCTCGATGCGAGTGACCGTCTCGCCGTCATCGAGCACGCGGCGATCATCTGCCGCATAGGCGGCTGCGAGATCCGGCGGGTACACATCGGCCGCACGCAGACCGCGGGCGGATTCGAGATCGCGTCCGAGCAGCGCCAGCATGAAGGGGTTGGCATAGGTCAGCGCGCCGCTGCGATCCAGCCGGTACAGGGCGAGGGGCAGGCTCTCGACGAGCGCCTGGAACGCCTGCCCGTCAGGCCCTGCGTCGAGCGCGGGGCCGGCTCCGGTCGCCTGTGTCTGCTGCTTGCCGCGCATGGGCTCCTGCCGTGTCAAAGGGGCGGCGATGCCAAGGCTCAAGCAAGTGGCCTGCCAAGAGCGGCGGGTTCACTTGGTGCCGAAGATCTTGTCGCCGGCATCGCCCAGTCCGGGCAGGATGTAGCCCTGCGCATTGAGCCTGTCATCGATCGAGGCGACGTACAATTCGACGTCTGGATGCGTATCGGCCAGCCGCTGCAGGCCCTCGGGTGCCGCCACCAGAAACAGGCCCTTGATGCGCCTGCAGCCGGCCTCCTTCAGCAGTTGGATGGTCGCGATCAGGGTGCCGCCGGTGGCCAGCATGGGGTCGACGATCAGCGCGGTGCGCTCATCCATGTGGCCCGACAGCTTCTCGTAATAGGTGACGGGGCGCAGGCTGTCCTCGTCGCGGGCGATGCCGACCACGCTGACCCGCGCCGCCGGGATCAGCTCCAGAACGCCGGGCAGCATGCCCAGACCTGCGCGCAGAATCGGCACGATGGTGATCTTCTTGCCCTTGATGCGCTGCACCGTCACTTGCCCGGACCAGCACTCGATCACTTCGTCCTCTGTTTCCAGGTCCTTGGTGGCCTCGTAGGTCAGCAGCGAGGCGACCTCGCCGGCCAGCGCGCGGAACTCGCGGGTGCTGATGTGCGCCTCGCGCATCAGGCCAAGCTTGTGCTGGATCAGGGGGTGGCGGACTTCGATGACGGGCATGGCGGCTCTCGTGCGCAGGGAATGCGCGGCATCCCACCCGATCCGCGCGCCCGAGGCAAGCGTGGCCCGCGGCTCAGGGCGAGGGAAGAAATCCGGAAGCTGCAGCGAGGGCGTGCAGCGGCGGCCGCGGCCGGCGAATGGTTCTCACATGTCCTCAGGCCTCGATGTGTCCGCGGATGCAGGTGTGGGCCTGGCCGCCGATCCACAGCCGTCCTTCGTCATCGACCTCGACGCGGACCCGGCCGTCGTGGCCACATTCCCGGCCCTGGCTGCTGGTGTAGCTGGGTGCGGGCAGGGCGTTACGGGCCTGCAGGTAGGCGCCGATGGCACCGTTGCCGCTGCCGCAGACCGGATCTTCGGGAATCCCGTCGGCCGGCACGAAGCTGCGTACCACCAGGTCGGCCTCACCGCTGCCGTCGCGGCCGTAGACGCTGATGCCGACCGCGCCGGTGGCGAGGCTGAGCCGGGTCAGCGCCGGCAGATCCGGCTGCAGCGCACGCACTGCCTCGCCCGAGGCGAGGCCGGCGACGATCCAGACCGGACCGACATTGACCGCGGCCGCAGGCGTCAGCGGTGCGGCCAACGCGGCCTCGAGCTGTGCCTGCTCGGGCGCCGAGAGTGGGGCGATCCGCGATTCGGGCAGGCGCACGAAGAGCTCGCGCGTCGCGCCCTCGCCGCGCAGGCGCAGCGGCAGGCGGCCGGCGGCGCATTCCTGGATCAGCTGGCCCTCGGCATCGGGCGTGGCGAGGCCGGCCTCCAGCACTGCATGCGCGGTGCCGATGCTCGGGTGGCCGGCGAAGGGCAGCTCCTGGCGCGGGGTGAAGATGCGCACGCGGTAGCTCCCGCCTGCGGTCTCCGGCGGCAGTACGAAGGTCGTTTCCGACAGATTGGTCCAGTGGGCGATGCGCTGCATGCCGGCGCCGTCGAGTCCTTCGGCATCGAGCACTACAGCCACCGGATTGCCGCCAAAGGGGCGGCAGGCGAAGACGTCGATCTGGGCGAACTCGCGGATGCGCATGTGGGTCGCATTGAGTGGCGGGCTTGCGATTGGGCAGGATCGCGGCGGCTGCGTCAAACTTCCGGCGCCATGTCGCCGCTCGAAACACAGCCACAGCCATGCGGTCGCGCCATATCTCCCTGTCCACGCTGGCGAGCCGCCCCGGCGCTTGTCATGCTGCGCCGCCGCGCGGGATGGCTCCGAGCCTCCGCCGCGCGGTCCAGACCCATGACGCCATCACGAGGAACCCGACCTTGTCCGCCTCCGTTTCCGACCCCGCCACCCGCCCGACCCCCGCTCCGACCGCGTCCTGGTCGGTGCTGAAATTCGGTGGGACCAGCGTGTCGAAACGCAGCCGCTGGGACAACATCGGCACACTCGCGGCCGCCCGCCGCAGTGAGGGTGGGCCGGTGCTGGTGGTGGTGTCGGCGGTCTCGGGCATCACCAATGCCCTGCAGGCGATCATCGATGCCGCTGGCGATGCAGCGAAGCAGACCGAGGGCGCCGAGATCATCGTTCAGCGCCACATCGATTTCGCCGCCGAGCTGGGCCTCGATGCTGAAGCCGTGCTTGGAGCGCGCTTTGCCGAGCTGCGCGCGCTGGCTGCGGATCCGCGCGCGGCCGCGGCCGAGATCCCCTGGCAGGCCGAGCTGCTGAGCCTGGGCGAGCTGATGTCGAGTGCGCTGGGCGCGGCCTATCTGCGCAGCCAAGGCCACCCGATCGCCTGGGTGGATGCGCGCGAGCACCTGCGCGCGATCGAGCTGCCGCACCAGAGCGCGTGGTCGCGGCATCTGTCGGTCAACTGCCACACCGCGCCCGAGCCCGGCTTCGCCGAGCGCTTCGCGCGGCAGGGCGAGCTCTTGATCACCCAGGGCTTCATCGCCCGCGATTCGGCGGGGCGGACGGCCATCCTCGGCCGCGGCGGCTCCGACACCTCGGCCGCCTATTTCGGCGCCTTGCTGAAGGCCGCTCGCGTCGAGATCTGGACCGACGTGCCCGGCATGTTCAGTGCGAATCCGCGCCAGGTACCGCAGGCGCGCCTGCTCTCGCGGCTGGACTACGAAGAGGCGCAGGAGATCGCCACCACCGGCGCCAAGGTGCTGCATCCGCGCTGCATCGGGCCCTGCCGCGAGCGCCGCGTGCCGCTGTGGGTGCGCGACACCGAGCGGCCGGATTTTCCCGGCACCCTGATCGACGCGGTGGCCGCCGACGCGCCGCCCGGCGTCAAGGCGATCTCCTCACGCCGCGGCATCGTGCTGGTGTCGATGGAGTCGATCGGTATGTGGCAGCAGGTCGGCTTTCTCGCCGACGTGTTCGAGCGCTTCCGCGCGCACGGCCTCTCGGTGGACCTGATCGGCTCGGCCGAGTCCAACGTCACGGTCTCGCTGGACCCGTCCGAGAACCTGGTCAACTCCAACGTGCTCGATGCGCTCTGCGCCGACCTCGAACCCTTCTGCCGGGTCAAGGTGATCGCGCCTTGTGCGGCGATCACCCTGGTCGGCCGCGGCATGCGCTCGCTGCTGCACAAGCTCTCCGATGTGCTTGCCGAGTTTGGTCGCGAGCGCGTGCACCTGATCTCGCAGAGCTCGAACGACCTCAACCTGACCTTCGTGGTCGACGAGGCCGTGGCCGAGGGCATGCTGCCCAAGCTGCACGGCATGCTGATCGCCAGCACGGCGATGCCGGTCGACGAGACCGCGGTGTTCGGCCCGAGCTGGCTGGAGCTCAGCGGCACCGAGGCCAGGCGCAGCGCGCCCTGGTGGCGCGCGCGCGCGGCCGAGCTGCTACCGCGTGCGGGCGATGCGCCGCGCTACGTCTACCACCTGCCGACCGTGCGCCAGCGCGCGCGCGATCTCGCCGCCATCGCCTGCGTCGACCGCCGCTACTACGCGATCAAGGCCAATCCGCATCCGGCGATCCTGCGCCTGCTGGTCGAGGAGGGCTTCGGGCTGGAATGCGTGTCGATCGGCGAACTGGAGCACGTGTTCGCCGCGGTGCCGGGCCTGGAGCCCGCGCGCGTGCTGTTCACGCCCAGCTTCGCGCCGCGCGTCGAGTACGCCCGCGCCCGAGAACTGGGCGTGCGCATGACCGTGGACAGCGCCTATCCGCTGATCCACTGGCCCGAGATCTTCCGCGGCGCCGAGCTGGTGCTGCGCATCGATCCGGGCTTTGGCAGCGGCCACCACGAGAAGGTGCGCACGGGCGGCAAGGGTGCCAAGTTCGGTCTGCCGGCCAGCGGGCTGGCGCCGGTGCTTGAAGCGGCGCGCGAGGCTGGTGCGCGCATCACCGGCCTGCACGCGCACATCGGCAGCGGCGTGTTTGACGCCGGCCACTGGCGCACGGTCTACGCGCAGCTGGCGGCGATCGCCGACGGCATCGGCAGCATCGAAAGCATCGACGTCGGCGGCGGCCTTGGCGTGCCCTACGAGCCCGATGCGCCCGACTTCGACCTCGCTGGCTATGCCGCGGCGCTGGCCGAACTCAAACAGGCCTATCCGCAGTACGCGCTGTGGATCGAGCCAGGGCGCTTCCTGGTGGCCGAGGCCGGCGTGCTGCTGACCCGCGTCACCCAGGTGGTCGAGAAGTCCGGCGTGCGCCGCGTCGGCCTCGCTGCCGGCATGAATGCGCTGATGCGCCCGGCCCTGTACGGTGCCTACCACGAGATCGTCAACCTCTCGCGTCTCGATGCGGCGCCCGGTGCGCCGGCCGACGTGGTCGGACCGATCTGCGAGAGCAGCGACGTGCTCGGGCGCAGGCGGCGCCTGCCGGATGCGACCGCCGAAGACGATGTCGTGCTGATTGCAACCGCCGGCGCCTATGGCGCGGTGATGGCCAACACCTACAATCTGCGCCCCCTGCCGAGCGAGGATGTGCTGGATGACTGAGTGGACCTTCGATCGCGACGCGATCCGCAGCTTCCGCTTCGTCGCCAGCCGGCTCGATGCGCAGACCGGCGCCGTCGAGCTGGAGTACCGCTTCGACGATGGCCCGCTGCTGGTCGAGCGCCTGCGCATTCCGGGTGCGCCCTTCGCACTCGACGGCGCGCGCGCGCTGGCCGTGGGCCGCGCGCTGGACCTGCTGCACTGGATCGCCGGCGTCAGCTACTACAAGGCGGCGGTGCCGCCGCAGCTGGTGTTCGAAGGCGACCAGCCCTCGCTGAAGGCCCGCGGCCTGCTGAGCGAGGTCTATCGCCTGGGCTTGGGGGAATTCGCCCATCGCAACGGGCTGGACCTCGAAGCGCGGCTCAACTTCCCCGTGCCGGGGCCCTCGCCTTCGACTGCGCCCGCGTTGGGCCTGCGTCCCCATGCGCTTGTGGCGATCGGTGGCGGCAAGGATTCACTGGTCTCGATCGAGAGCCTGCGTTCGCTGGGCGTCGAGCAGACCGTGAGCTGGATCGGCAGCTCGCAGCTGATCGCCGCCTGCGCCGAGCGCACCGGCCTGCCGGGCCTGAAAATCGAACGTGCGATCGCGCCCGAGCTGTTCGAGCTGAACCGGCAGGGCGCGTACAACGGCCACATCCCGGTCACCGCGATCAACTCGGCGATCCTGGTGTTGGCGGCCCTGCTGCAGGGCGTCGATCAGGTGGTGTTCTCGAACGAGCGCTCGGCCAGCTACGGCAGCCAGATCCCGGGCACCGGCGAGGTCAACCACCAGTGGAGCAAGGGCTGGGACTTCGAGCAGCACTTCGCCGCCCTGCTGCGCGATGAGGTCGCCGCCGACCTCGGCTACTACTCGCTGCTGCGCCCGTGGTCGGAGCTCGCCATCGCGCGCCAGTTCGCGCGCATCGAGGGCTATGACCGCCACTTCTCCAGCTGCAACCGCAACTTCCATCTGCTGGGCGAGCGCCCGGCCGAGCGCTGGTGCGGGGTCTGCCCGAAGTGCCACTTCGTCTTCCTGGCGCTTGCACCCTTCATGCCCAAGCCGCGGTTGGTGTCGATTTTCGGCCGCAACCTGCTGGACGAGCCGCAGCTTGCCGCGGGTTTCGACGCGCTGATCGAATACCGTGACCACAAGCCCTTCGAATGCGTGGGCGAGGCCATCGAGTCGCGCGCGGCCTTCGCGCATCTCGCACAGAGCCCGGCCTGGCGCGAGGACGCCCTGGTCGCGCGCTTCCGCGAGGAGATCCTGCCCCAGCTCGATGTCTCGGCGCTGGCGCTGGATGCGCAGCTGCAGCCGGCCGGGCCGCACGGCGTGCCGATGGAGTTGATGGATCGCCTGCATGCGCATTTCGGCGCTTGAGGGCCGCGCCACCGCCGTCTGGGGCTATGGGCGCGAGGGCAGGGCGGCGTTGCGCGCTTTGCTCGGCGCATTGCAGGCGCAGCGCCTCGCCCTGATCTGCAGCGCCGATGAAGCCGAGGTCGCTCGCGCGGAATTCGGCGACAGGATCGACCTGCATGTGGGCGAGCCTTCGCTGGAGTTGCTGCGGCGCTTCGAGTGGATCGTGAAGTCGCCCGGCATCAGTCCGTATCGCGGCGTGGCTGCCGAGGCGCTGCAGGCCGGGGTGCGCTTCACCTCGGGCACTGCGCTCTGGTTTGGCGAGCATCAGGTCCGCGACCCGCAGGCGCCGACCCTGTGCATCACCGCCAGCAAGGGCAAGAGCACCACCACGGCGCTGGTCGCGCATCTCCTGCGCGCCAGCGGCCGCCGCGTGGCGCTGGCCGGCAATATCGGCCTGCCGCTGCTGGAGCTGCTGCTGCCTGAGGCGTCTGCCTCAAGCGCTGTGGGCGTCGGTGCGCTGGTCACGCCCGCGGTCGAGGCCTACGTGATCGAGCTGTCGAGCTACCAGACCGGCGATGCCGCAGCACCCGACGTGGCGATGCTGTTGAACCTCTATCCCGAGCACCTCGACTGGCATGGCAGCGAGGCGCGCTACTACGCCGACAAGTGCGCGCTGATCGAGGGCGTGGGCGCGAAGCGGGTCGTGCTGAACGCCGAGAATCCAACCCTCGTGCAGCGCTTCGGCGCGCGCGGTGATGCGATCTGGTTCGGAACGCCGCAGGGCTGGCACTTCGAGGCCGCCAGCGGTGCGATCTGTCGCGGCAATCAACACGTGTTCAATGCGGCAGACCTCCCGCTGCCCGGCGCACACAACGCCCGCAATCTGTGCGCGGCGCTGGCGGCCATCGAGGCCGTGGGCATCGATGCGCGGCCGCTGGCGCAGGCCGCGCGCAGCTTCCGCGCGCTGCCGCATCGCCTGCAGCCGCTGGGCGAGCGGGCAGGGCGGCTGTACGTCAACGACAGTATCAGCACCACGCCGCATGCCAGCCTCGCGGCGCTGGCGCACTACCGCGGGCGTCGCGCGGCGATTCTGGTCGGCGGCCACGACCGTGGCCTCGACTGGTCGGATTTCGCTGCCGCGATGCGCAGCGAAGCGCCGGCGGTGATCGTCTGCATGGGCGCCAACGGCCCGCGCATCGCGCAGGCGCTGCGCGCTTCCGGGTCCTCAGGTTTCGAGTTGATCGAAGCATCGGATCTGCCCACTGCAGTGGCCGCGGCCGACGCCGCGCTTGATGCGCGCGCGTCCAGCGATGACCGTGGCGTGCTGCTGCTCAGCCCCGGCGCACCGAGCTTCGGCGAGTTCCGCGACTATGCCGAGCGCGGCCGCCGCTTTGCCGCGCTGACGGGTTTCGATGCCGAGGCCCTCGGACAGATCGAGGGCCTCGGTATCCGGTAGGCTCTCCGTGATCGACTGCCGAGCAAGGTCTTCTCATGGAATGCCCGCCTCAAACCTGTCCTGATTGCGGTTCTCTTCGCATCGTCAGTGGGCGCGTTGCTGTGTCCGATGGCATTGGAGCAGGCTTCGCGCCCGAAGGGCTGCCGCTGTTGAAGCTCGAACGCGAAGTGCGGCTCATTTCTGGGGTTCGCTTCTACGGCTGTCGCGAGTGTGATCTGGTGTGGTCACGTGGCGTTGGCGGTCACCTTGAGCAGTTGCTGGGCAGCGGCGGCTGAGTGCCCTGATTCCAGAGATGGTATCCGCCGCCGCGAACAAGCGTCGTCCCACTCGGGGTGAGGCGTCCGCTTGTCCGCAGGCGGTACGTGCTACAGCGCCTCGGACGCGAAGTCCGCCAGACGCGAGCGCTCGCCGCGGCGCAGGGTGATGTGGGCGCTGTGCGGCCAGTGCTGGAAGCGGTCGACCGCGTAGGTCAGGCCCGAGGTGGTCTCGGTGAGGTAGGGCGTGTCGATCTGCTCGACGTTGCCGAGGCAGACCATCTTGGTGCCGGGGCCGGCGCGGGTCAGCAGGGTCTTCATCTGCTTGGGTGTGAGGTTCTGCGCCTCGTCGATGATCACGTAGCGGCTCAGGAAGGTGCGGCCGCGCATGAAGTTCATCGAGCGGATCTTGATGCGTGAGGCCAGCAGCTCATTGGTCGCTGCGCGGCCCCAGGCGCCGCCGTCCTGCGGGCTGGTCAGCACTTCCAGGTTGTCGGTGAGTGCGCCCATCCAGGGCGTCATCTTTTCCTCTTCGGTGCCGGGCAGGAAGCCGATGTCTTCGCCGACGCTGACCGTGGCGCGGGTCATGATGATCTCGCGGTAGCGCTGCTGGTCCAGCGTCTGCGCCAGCCCCGCCGCCAGCGCCAGCAGGGTCTTGCCGGTGCCGGCCGTGCCCAGCAGGGTGACGAAGTCGATCTCCGGGTCCATCAGCACATTGAGGGCGAAGTTCTGCTCGCGGTTGCGCGCCGAGACGCCCCAGACCTGGCGTGAGCTGGCGCGGTAGTTCTCGACGAGCTGCAGCACCACCCGGTCGTCGCGCGGGCCGACCACGCGCAGCTCCGCCTCTTCGTCGCCGTCAAAGCAGAGGAACTCGTTGGGCCGCCAGTCCTCGGCTTCGGCGGCGCGGATCTCGTAGTAGGTGTGGCCGCGTTCGATCCAGCTGCGCAGGTCGCTCTCATGGCGATCCCAGAAGCCGTCGTCGAGCTCGCGCACGCCGGAGTAGAGCAGGCTGAAGTCGTCGAGCGCGCGATCGTTCTCGTAGTCCTCGGCGGGGATACCGAAGATGCTGGCCTTGATCCGCAGGTTGATGTCCTTCGACACCAGCACGACTTCCGTGCCCGCCTGCTGCTCGCGCAGCTTCAGGATCGAGGCGAGGATCTGGTTGTCGGGCAGGGGTGCGCCTTCGCGCTTCTGCGTGCCGGTGGCCTCGATCTGGAACAGCAGGCGGCCGATCGCCGGCTGCGCGCGCAGGTTCAGCGAGGCCGGGCGCTCGAGCTTCAGGCCCGCCTGGATGTTGCTGCTGCCGCTGGCTTCGATGAGTTCGTTGATGAAGCGGCTGACTTGGCGGGCGTTGCGCGCGACTTCGGTGGTGCCCTTCTTGCCGTGGTCGAGCTCCTCCAGCACCACCATCGGCAGGTAGATGTCGTGTTCGGCGAACTTGAACAGCGCGGTCGGGTCGTGCATCAGCACGTTGGTGTCCAGCACGTAGATCCGCTTGCCTTGGCTCATCATCGGGAAGTCATTCCTCTGGCAGTGCTGCGGTGGCAAACGAAACGGCCCGCGTCGCAGGGCGAAGCGGGCCGCTCGGTATCGGGGATGTCGTGGCTGCGTGCGTGGCCTTCAGCCATGCGCGGCGGCCTTCAGTGCGTCGAGCACGGCCTGCGCATGGCCGGGCACCTTGACCTTGCGCCAGGTCTGCATCAAAGCGCCGTCAGGCCCGAACAGGAAGGTGCTGCGCTCGATGCCCATGAACTTGCGGCCGTACAGGCTCTTTTCCTGGATCACGTCGAGCGCCCGGCACAGGATTTCGTCGGGATCGCTGATCAGGGCGAAGGGAAAGCCCTGCTTCTCGGCGAAGCGCGCGTGCGAGGCGACCGAGTCGCGCGACAGCCCGAACACTTCGGCGCCCAGCGCTACGAACTGCGGGTGCAGATCGCGGAAGTCCTGGCCCTCGCGGGTGCAGCCGGGCGTGCTGTCCTTCGGGTACGCGTAGACAACGACGAATCGGCCCTTGAGGGTGGCCAGATCAAGCGTCTCGCCAGAGCCGAGGGCGACCTTCAGGGCGGGCAGGGTCAGGGCTTTGCTCATGCTCAGAACTTCATAGGGTCCATGATCGCGTCCAGGTTCAGATGGTCGCAGAACTCGAGGAAGTCGTCGCGCAGGGCGGCGATGTGCATGTTGGCGGGAATGCCGATGGTGACCTGGGCCGAGAACATGTCGGCTCCCGTCTGCATCGCGCGGTAGCGCGTGCTGTGAAGGGTCTCGATGGTGATGCCCTGGCGGTCGAAGAAATCCGCCAGCTGGAACAGGATGCCGGGCTTGTCGGCAGCCACGACCTCGACGATGTAGGGCAGCAGGTTGCTCTGCAGCGGTTTCGGTGCGGTGCGGTACCACACGAGTCGCAAGCCCTCCTCGCGCTCCAGGCGGGCCAGCGAGGATTCGAGCTTGGCCACGGCGTCCCATGAGCCCACCGCCAGCGCCACCACCGACACATCGCGACCCACCGTGGAGAGCCGCGCGTCCACCAGGTTGCAGCCGCTGTCGGCGATACGCCGGGAAACGGGCAGCAGCGGTGACTCCGGATGCACGGCGAAGGCGTTGATCAGCAGGTAATTCTCGTTGGTCTGCGGGCGGGGTGCGGGGTCGCTCAAGGCGGTGTCCGATGAAAGTGGCATGCAGCCGCAAGCTTAACGCCTGCCGCAGCCCATGGGGCGACATGAACACGCGGTGACCTCTGCCCGAGGCTGCTTGTCGCTGGCTCGACGCGGCCAGTACCATCGCGGGCTGCACCGCGGAGTCTTGACGCTCGCGGTTTCTTCTTTCGACTGTCGGGCGCACTCCGCCCGCGCCGCCACGAGGCCCACCTTGCGCATCACCGGTTGTCTCACCGCGCTTGCCACGCCCTTCGCCGCGCCCAGTGCGGCCCACGAGGGGGCGATCGATCTCGACGCCTGGAACCGGCTGGTGGAAGCCCAGCGGGTCGGCGGCACCGAGGGCATCGTCGTCGCCGGCTCGACCGGCGAGGGCAGTGCGCTCGACGACTCCGAACTGCAGCAGCTGATCGAGTGCGCGCTCAAGCTCGCGGGTCCGATGACGGTCATCGCCGGCACCGGCCAGTCAAATACGCGCAAGACCATTGCGCAGACCCGGCTGGCCGCCGGTGCCGGTGCGCGGGCTGCGCTCGTGGTGACCCCGCCGTATGTGCGGCCCACGCAGGAGGGCCTGTACGCCCACTACCTCGCGGTGGCCGAGAACGGCGACCTGCCGGTGATTCTCTACAACGTGCCGGCGCGCACTGCTTGCGACCTGCTGCCGGCCACGGTCGCCCGGCTGGCCCAGCACCCGCGCATCATTGGCATCAAGGAAGCGCGCGCCGAGCAGGAGCGCATGGAGTCCCTGCTGCCGCTGCGTGGCGAGGGCTTCAGCGTGCTGAGCGGGGACGATCCCACCTGCGGTCGCGCCATGCTGGCCGGCGCCGACGGCGTCATCTCAGTGGCTTCGAACGTGGTGCCGGCGGCCATGCGGCGGCTGTGCGACCTCGCTCGCGCCGGGCGTGCCGAGGCGGTTGCCGCGCTGGAGGCCAAGCTGGCCCCGCTGTTCGCTTTCCTGGGCTGCGAGCCCAACCCGATTCCGCTGAAGGCCCTGCTGGCTGGCAAGGGTCTCGGTTCCGAATACCCGCGGCTGCCGCTGACGGCGCTGGCTGCCGACAACCGCCCGGCCATGGAAGCCCTGCTTCCGGAGCTGAGCACCACCGAGTTCGCCGCCTCCACCGAGCTGGCGAAGGATCCGAATTTCCAGGGAGAGACCCGATGATGCCGACCCAATCCCCGCTGCGCCTGCTCGCCTCGCTGGCCCTGATCGCCTGCGTGCTGGGAACGTCGGGCTGCAAGTGGCTGCGCGGCAGCAGCCCGTATGCCGAGAGCCCCGAGAACCGTCCGCTGGAAGTGCCGCCGGACCTCACCCTGCCAAACACTACCCAGGCCATGCGCGTGCCCGAGCTGGCGGCCCGCTCCGCGGCCTTCCAGGTCGCCGATTCCAAGGCCTCGGTTTGGCGGCGCGTCGGCGTCGCCCTTGAGCGCATCGACGGCGTGAGCATCGGCGAGCGCGCCGAAGTGGCGGGCGCCTACAACGTCGGCTTCCAGGGCGAGAGCTTTCTGGTGCGTGTGGGTGAAGAAGGCGGCCAGAGTCGCGTGTCGGCGGTGTCGGCCGATGGGCGCGAGGCGACGAGCGCGGCGGCCACCGGCCTGCTCGGGCAGCTGCGCCAGCGCCTGCTTTGAGCGCCTCCCCGGGGCGGGTAAACAAGAAGGGCGACCCCAGGGTCGCCCTTCTTCGCTCCGAAGTTCTGCATAGAGCTCCAGCCTGGGTCGGAGCCCAAGCAAGCCTCAGCGCTCGAGCAGCTTCAGCTTGTCAGCCTTGCCGTTCCAGCTTTCCGCGTCGGCCGGCGGCTCCTTGCGCACGGTGATCACTGGCCAGGCCTTGGCCAGCTCGGCATTCAGGGCAGTGAAGTGCTCCTGACCGCCCGGCACATCCTCTGCCGGGAAAATCGCATTGGCTGGGCATTCGGGCTCACAGAGGGTGCAGTCGATGCACTCGTCCGGATCGATCACCAGGAAGTTCGGGCCTTCGTGGAAGCAGTCCACCGGGCAGACCTCGACGCAATCGGTGAATTTGCACTTGATGCAATTCTCGGTGACGACGAATGCCATGGAAACCGGGGGCGTAGTGGCGTGAGAGCCGGGGGAGAAGGGCTGGCGCTGCCAGCGCGACGGGAAGAGGTGGCGCTCCCTACGAGGTTCGAACTCGTGTTTTCGCCTTGAGAGGGCGACGTCCTGGGCCGCTAGACGAAGGGAGCGTGGTGTTCAGCCTCTAGTCGAACCGCTAGTATAGCAGGCTTGCCGACGCTGACAATGGTTCGCGGCGGCGACATCCCGCGCCCTTCGAACGAAGCGGTCGCGCCTTCCGTCGATCCGCCGGCGCTGCGAGCGTCAGCCGCATCCACAGCCTCGAATCCCTGTGCATCCACAAGTCAGCGAACTCCGCATCATTCCCCGCGCCGAGCACTGCATCTCCCGCAAGCAGATCAGCCCCAATGCGCTGCGCGTGCTCTATCGCCTGCATGAAGCCGGCTTCGGTGCCTACCTTGTCGGCGGTGCGGTGCGTGATCTTCTGATCGGTGGCGCCCCCAAGGATTTCGACGTGGCCACCAACGCCACGCCCGAGGAAGTGCGTGGCCTGTTCCGCAACTGTCGCCTGATCGGTCGACGTTTCCGCTTGGCGCACGTGGTGTACGGGCAGGAGATCATCGAGGTCGCCACCTTCCGCGCCAGCGCCGATGACGGCTCCGGTGATCGCGAGGTGGACAACGGCGTGCTGGTCCGCGACAACGTCTACGGCAGCATCGAGGACGATGCGGTGCGCCGCGACTTCACCGCCAACGCCCTGTACTACGCCATCGAGGATTTCTCGGTGCGCGATTTCGTTGGTGGCTACGAGGACGTCATGGCGCGCCGCCTGCGCCTGATCGGTGACCCCGAGGCGCGCTACACAGAAGACCCCGTGCGCATGCTGCGGGCGGTACGGCTTGCCGCCAAGCTCGGTTTCGAAATCGCGCCGGAAGCCGCGGCACCGATCCCGCGCATGGCGCACCTGCTGGCCGATGCCTCCAGCGCGCGCCTGTTTGATGAGTCGCTGAAGATGCTGATGTCCGGCCACGGCGTGGAAAGCCTGCTTGGCCTGGAGCGGACCGGCCTGTTGCCGGCGCTGTTCCCCGACACCGCGGCGGCGCTTGCTGCCGATGGCAGCGGCCAGTGCCGTGCGCTGATGCTGGAAGGCCTGCGCAATACCGATGCGCGCGTGCGCGAGGACAAGCCGGTCACGCCGGCCTTCCTGTTCGCCGCGCTGCTGTGGCCGGCCTATGCGCAGGAACTGGCAAGACTGCTGGAGGAAGGCCACGAGCTGGCCGTTGCCGAGCAGCGCGCCGCCGACCGCGTCACCCTGCGCCAGACCGAGAGAATCGCCATCCCGCGCCGCTTCAGCGTGCCCATGCACGAGATCTGGTTCCTGCAGTCGCGCTTTCCGCTGCGCCAGCGCAAGCGCGTATTCCGGCTGCGCCAGCATCCGCGTTTCAAGGCGGCCTACGATTTCCTCGAGCTGCGCGCGGCCGTGGTGCCCGAGCTGTCCGCCGAGCGCGATTGGTGGAAGGACACGCTCGATCTCGATGACGCCGGCCTCACCGAGCGCCTGGAACAGGTCGCAACGGCGGGCCGCGGTCCGCGCCGCCGCCGTCGCGGCGGTCGCCGCAGCTGAAGCGGCCGCGGTCGCGTGGTGTCCACCGATCGCGCCTTCGTTGGGCTCGGCAGCAACCTTGATCTGCCAGAGCGGCAGATTGGCATCGCCTTGAGGGCGCTGTCGGGCTTGCCGGGCACACGCGTTCTGCGAAGCTCCAGCCTCTACCGCACGCCGCCCTGGGGCGACACCGACCAACCCGAGTTCATCAACGCGGTCGCGTGGCTCGAGACCCGGCTCGAACCTTCGGCCCTGCTTGAGGCCCTGCTTGGCATTGAGCTGCTGATGGGCCGGGTGCGTACGCGGCGCTACGGCCCCAGGGTCATTGATCTCGATCTGTTGATGTGGGGCGACAAAGTGGTCGATAGCCCGCGCCTGGTGCTGCCCCATCCGCGCATGCATGAGCGCGCTTTCGTGATGTGGCCGCTGGCGGAGATCGCGCCCGATCTGGTGCTGGGGGCGTGGGGCAGGGCGGCAGAGATCGCCGAGGCGCTGCCGGGCGAGGGTATCGTGCGACTTCCCGCGGACGGATAGTCGCGACCGCCTCCTGAACTGGACGATCCCTGGCGCGGCGAGCTCCGGTAGCATGGCGGCCCGTTGTCTGCGAGGCCGAACCATGTACAGCTCCGAACCCGGGGCGCTCACCGCGGCTCCACTGGCGGTACCGAGCTTCCGCCGCATGAAGGCGCAGGGCCAGCGCATCGTTTGCCTGACCGCCTACGACAGCAGCTTTGCCACCGCCATGGATGCCGCCGGCATCGATCTGGTGCTGGTCGGCGACTCGCTGGGCATGGTCGTGCAGGGCCACGCCAGCACCCTGCCGGTGACCGTCGACCAGATGGTCTACCACTCGGCGGCCGTGTCCCGCGGGCTGCGCCGCGCCGTGCTGATGGCCGACCTGCCTTACCAGAGCTATGCCACGCCGCAGCGCGCGCTGGATTCGGCGGCCCGTCTGCAGGCCGAGGGGCAGGCCGCCATCGTCAAGCTGGAGGGGGCGGGGCATGTGCTCGACAGCATTGAGTTCCTGAGCGCTCGCGATATTCCGGTGTGCGCCCATCTTGGGCTGACGCCGCAGTCGGTGCTCAAGCTTGGCGGCTATCGCGTCCAGGGCCGCGATGCCGAGGCCGCCCAGCGCCTGCGCGAAGACGCACGTCGCGTCACCGAGGCCGGTGCCGAGCTGCTGGTGCTCGAATGCGTGCCAGCTGGCCTTGCGGCCGAGATCACCCGCGATATCGCGATCCCCACCATCGGCATCGGCGCGGGGCCGGACTGCGATGGCCAGGTGCTGGTCATGCATGATCTGCTCGGCGTGACGCCTGGGCGTCGACCGCGCTTCGTCAAGGATTTTCTGGCGGGCGCCGGCACCGTCGAGGCAGCCTTCCTCGCCTACGCGGAGGCCGTGCGCAGCGGCAGCTTCCCGGCACCGGAGCACTGTTTCCAATGAGTCTTGAGCGTGTCGAAGACGTCGGCGCCTTGCGTCAACGCATTGCCGACTGGCGCCGGCAAGGCCTGCGCGTGGGCTTCGTGCCGACCATGGGCAACCTGCATCGCGGCCATCTGGCCCTGATCGCGCAGGCGCGCGAGCAGGCCGAGCGCGTGGTCTGCAGCATCTTCGTCAACCCGACCCAGTTCGGCCCCAACGAGGACTATGGCCGCTATCCGCGCACGCTAGAAGCGGATGCGTCTGCGCTGGACGCGGCCGGCTGCGACCTGCTGTTCCTGCCTTCGGTGGAGGCCATGTACCCGCTGGGTATCGAGCGCACGGTCCGCGTCGAGGTACCCGAGCTGTCGGATGTGCTGTGTGGCGCCTTCCGCCCCGGCCATTTCGCTGGCGTCGCCACCGTGGTCGCCCGTCTGTTCAATCAGGTCCAACCGGATCTCGCAGTATTCGGCCGCAAGGACTTCCAGCAGCTCGCGGTGATCCGTCATCTGGTGGCCGACCTCGCCTTCCCGATCCGCATCGAGGCCGGTGAGACCGTGCGCGAGCCCGATGGTCTCGCCATGAGTTCACGCAACCAGTACCTCCAGCCCGAAGAGCGGCGTCGCGCGGCGCTCATCTACGCGACCCTGTGCGAGGTGCGCGTGCGCCTGCTTGCGGGCGAGGCGGTTGCAGCGGTCGAGGCTTGGGGCGCGGAGCGGCTGGCGGCCGAAGGCTTCAAGGTCGACTACCTTGCGTTGCGCCGCCCGGATCGGCTGGCGGCGCCGGCCGTACGGGCCCGCGGCGCCTGGGTGGCCCTGGTCGCCGCCCGGCTTGGCTCGACCCGGCTGATCGACAATCTTGAGTTTAGCCTCGACTGAGCGAGGAGGGCGCCAGCGCGATCCGTGCCTGGCGCGCTGCCGTCGTTGAAGTTGTAAAAAAACATCGGGGGTGTTGTTTTTTTTCTTCGACAGGCGTAGCCTCTGAACCCGTCTCCAAAGACAGCCGCGACTGACAGGCGCTGGCCTCCAAGGAGCAGCAGGGCGTATCGCTAGGTAATCGTCACTCCGTTTCCACCCTCGCAGGGCATCCCGCGGGGGTTTTTTTTGTCCCGATGCCGGCGTCGACTGGATTCTGCAGTCCTGGACCCGTTCCTCGCGTCGAGTGTTGCGCGTAGACAACATCTTGCGCGTCACGGCACTGAGTCCGCAGCGGGATTCGATCCGTGAAGACGGCCCCGGCGCTGATCGACGCTGCAGGCACAGGAGAGCCTCGGCCGCGCGTGAGGTCAGGGTTTCTCGGCGACTGCTAGGCTTCGCGCCTCAGATCTTTTCCTGAACCGCGTCCATGGCCATCGATCCGAACGTGCTGTCTGCCCATGCCGCCCGTCTCCACGAGGCTTCACTGGAGGCATTGGCGCGCGAGCCGGAGCGCGCTGAGCGGATGCGGGCCATGGGGGCAGGAATCGAGCTGCACTATGCTCGCCAGCGCCTCGACCGCGCCGGGCTGGACGCCCTGCTGGCCGAGGCCCGCCGGCTGGACCTGAAAGAGCGGCTTCGCCACCTGTTCGCAGGCTCGATCGTCAACCCCACCGAGGACCGGCCGGCGCTGCACACCGCGCTGCGCTCGGATCTGGTCGACGAGGCTACCGCCAAGGCCGCTCGCGGTGAGGTCCAGGCCACGCTGGAGCGCATGGAGCGGCTGAGCGCGACCTTGGAGGGCAGTTCCGTCACCGATGTCATCAGTGTCGGCATTGGTGGCTCCGACCTGGGCCCGCGCTTGGTGGTCGACGCGCTTTCGGCCGAGGCCCGCTCGCGTTTCCGCGTGCATTTTCTGGCCAATGTCGACGGGCATGCGGCGGCCCGCCTGCTGCCCTCGCTGGACCCCTCGCGTACCGCGGTGGTGCTGGTGTCGAAGAGCTTCGGCACCCAGGAAACCCTGCTCAACGGGCAGCTGCTGCGGGCTTGGCTGCGCGATGACGCGCGGCTGTACGCTGTGACGGCCAACCTCGCGCGCGCGGCCGAATTCGGGGTGGCCGCCGAGCGCGTGCTGCCGATGTGGGACTGGGTGGGCGGCCGCTACTCGCTGTGGTCGGCGGTTGGCTGGTCGATCCGCCTGGCGCTCGGCCGCGCCGGTTTCGATGATCTCCGCGAGGGTGCGGCAGCGATGGACGCGCATGCGCTGGAGGCTCCGCTCGAAGCCAACCTGCCGGCGCTGCATGCCCTGCTGGCGGTCTGGAACCGGAGCGGCCTCGGCCTCGCCACGCAGGCCGTGCTGCCCTACGACCAGCGTCTCGCCCTGCTGCCGGATTTCCTGCAGCAGCTGGTGATGGAGAGTCTCGGCAAGCGGGTGCGGCTGGATGGCTCCGAACTGGGGCTCGACAGCGTGCCGGTGGTCTGGGGCGGCGTGGGCACCAACAGCCAGCATTCCTTCTTCCAGGCCCTGCATCAGGGCACCCAGATCGTGCCATCGGATTTCATTGGCGTGCTGAAGCCCGACCACGGCTTCGAGGACAATCATCGCGCCCTGCTGTCGAACCTGCTGGCCCAGTGCGAGGCCCTGGCGCGCGGACAGAACAGCGAGGATCCGCACCGCCACTATCCCGGCGGCCGCCCGAGCAGCTTGATCCTGCTGCAGCGCCTGGATGCCCACAGCCTTGGCGCGCTGCTGGCGCTCTACGAGCACTCGGTCTACCTGCAGTCGGTGCTGTGGGGCATCAATGCCTTCGACCAGTGGGGCGTGGAGCTGGGCAAGCAGCTCGCCAACCAGCTGCTGCCGGCGCTGACGGGTGAGCAGGCGGCGGGTGATGCACTCACCCAGGCGCTCCTGCAGCGGATCCGCTCGGCGGGCTGAGGGGCTTCACAACGCGTCTGCACGGGCTTGATGCAAGCGCCCGAGCGTGCCGCGTGCTTTCAGCCGCGCAGCGCAGCCTCCTGCCGCTGCAGTGCCCAGGCAACGTGTTCGCGCACCAGGGCCGAGGGGTGCTGCTGCTGCCTCGCCAGCGCCTCGCGCACCGTCGGCGAGGGCGGGGCATTGCCCAGGGCGACCGCGATGTTGCGCAGCCAGCGTTCATGGCCGATCCGGCGGATCGCCGAGCCTTCGGTCTTGCGCAGGAATTCCTCTTCGCTCCAGCCGAACAGCTCGACCAGGCTGCTGGAGTCCAGCGCATGGCGCGCGCGGAAGTCGGGTTCGGCGCTGAGCTTCGCGAACTTGTTCCAGGGGCAGGCCAGCTGGCAGTCGTCGCAGCCGTAGATGCGATTGCCCATCGCCGCGCGGAACTCCTCGGGAATCGGCCCGTGCAGCTCGATGGTGAGATAGGAGATGCAGCGCCGCGCATCGACCCGGTAGGGCGCAACGATGGCCGCGGTCGGGCAGGCGGCAAGACAGCGCGTGCAGGTGCCGCAGTGGTTGCTGGCCGGCGCGTCGATCGGCAGCGGCAGGTCGGTGAGGATCTCGCCGAGGAAGAACCACGAACCTGACTTCGAGTCGATCAGATTGCTGTGCTTGCCGATCCAGCCCAAGCCCGCATTGCGCGCCAAGGCTTTCTCCAGCACCGGCGCCGAATCGGTGAACACGCGGTAGCCGAAGGGGCCGATGGCCTCGGTCACGCGGTCGGCCAGCTTCTGCAGGCGCGCACGCATCAATTTGTGGTAATCGCGGCCCAGTGCGTAGCGCGAGACATAGGCCCGCTGCGGATCGGCCAGCACGGCTTCGGCCTCGGCCTGGCCCTCGGGCAGGTAGTCCATGCGCACCGAGATCACCCGCAGAGTGCCGGGCACCAGCGCCTCGGGCCGCGAGCGCACGGTGCCGTGGCGCTGCATGTAGTCCATCTCGCCATGGCAGCCTTGTGCCAGCCAATCCAGCAGGTGGGCCTCGTCCTCGCCGAGATCGATGCCGCTCACCCCAATCGCCGCGAAGCCCAGCGCGCGCGCCCAGCGCTCGAGCTCCTCGCGCTCGGGCAGGGCGGGTGCTGCGCTGCCTTCGGCTTCGTCGATGGGCGCTTTCATGTGCGTGAGTATAGAGGTGCCAAACGCAGCCAGATCAGGCGCTTGCAAAGGCCTCGCAGCGCCTGCTCCAAGCCCTTCATCGGCAGTTGACTCTGATCAACCGCGACCGAATGTCGCACCGCCACACTTCGGCCCGACTCAATCAAGGGGACCGCCCCCATGGCGATGGCGATAGACAAATCCGCGTACTACAACGACAAGGTGGTGCGCCAGTTCGCGGTGGTGACCGTGCTCTGGGGCATCGTGGGCATGCTGGTGGGCGTGATCATCGCTGCCCAGCTCTACTGGCCGGATCTCACGGCCGGCATCGAGTGGCTGTCTTACGGACGGCTGCGCCCGCTGCACACCAATGCGGTGATCTTCGCCTTCGGCGGTTCGGCGCTGTTCGCGACCAGCTACTACATCGTGCAGCGCACCTGCCACGTGCGCCTGTTCGCCGAGAAGCTCGCCGCCTTCACCTTCTGGGGCTGGCAGCTGGTCATCGTGCTCGCCGCCATCACCCTGCCGCTGGGCATCACCCAGGGCAAGGAGTACGCCGAGCTCGAATGGCCGATCGACTGGCTGATCACGGTGATCTGGGTGGCCTACGGCATCGTGTTCTTCGGCACGATCGCCACCCGCAAGGTCAAGCACATCTACGTGGCGAACTGGTTCTTCGCCGCCTACATCATCACCATCGCGGTGCTGCACATCGGCAACAACCTGGCCCTGCCGTCGACCGGGATCAAGTCCTACGGGATTCTCTCCGGCTCGGTCGATGCCATGACCCAATGGTGGTACGGCCACAACGCCGTCGGCTTCTTCCTGACCGCCGCCTTCCTCGGAATGATGTACTACTTCATTCCCAAGCAGGCCGGCCGCCCGGTGTTCTCCTACCGGCTGTCGATCGTGCACTTCTGGGCCCTGATCGCCATCTACATGTGGGCCGGCCCGCACCACCTGCAGTACACGGCGTTGCCCGACTGGGCACAGAGCCTCGGCATGGTGTTTTCGCTGGTGCTGCTGGCGCCGTCCTGGGGCGGCATGATCAACGGCATCATGACCCTCTCGGGCGCCTGGCATAAGCTGCGCACCGATCCGATCATCAAGTTCCTCATCGTCGCCCTGTCGTTCTACGGCATGAGCACCTTCGAGGGCCCGATGATGTCGATCAAGACGGTCAACTCCCTGAGCCACTACACCGACTGGACGATCGGCCACGTGCATTCCGGCGCGCTGGGTTGGGTGGCGATGATCACGGTCGGCTCGCTGTACGCGCTGCTGCCGCGCCTGCTTGGCCTGACCTCGATGTACTCGGTCAAGCTGATCGACACCCACTTCTGGGTGCACACCATCGGCGTGGTGTTCTACATCGCTTCGATGTGGATCGCCGGCGTGATGCAGGGCCTGATGTGGCGCGCCACCAACGAGGACGGCACCCTGACCTACACCTTCGTGGAGTCGCTGGCGGCCACCTATCCCTACTACCTGATCCGCCTGCTGGGTGGCGTGCTGGTGCTCAGCGGCATGCTGATCATGGCCTACAACGTCTGGAAGACCTACCAGCTCGCCAAGCAGGTGGAAGACGCCCCCGTGCTGCCTCCCGCCGCCGAACCGGCCCACGCCTGAGGTCGACCGAACATGAGCAACAATTTCCACGAGAAAGTCGAGAAGAACGTCGGCCTGATGGGCATCCTGATCGCGGTCGCGATCTCCTTCGGAGGCCTGTCGCAGATCATCCCGCTGATGTTCCAGGCCGAAGCGGTCGAGCCGCTGCCGGGCGTCAAGCCCTATCCCGCGCTGGAGTTGGCCGGCCGCGATGTCTACATCCGCGAGGGCTGCTACAACTGCCACTCGCAGATGATCCGCACCCTGCGCTTCGAAACCGAGCGCTATGGCCACTACTCGCTGGCGGGCGAGTCGGTCTATGACCGGCCCTTCCAGTGGGGCAGCAAGCGCACGGGGCCTGACCTGGCCCGCGTCGGCGGGCGCTACAGCGACGACTGGCATCGCGTGCACCTGATCAACCCGCGTGACGTGGTGCCCGAGTCGAACATGCCCGCGTATCCGTGGCTGGCCGAGCGCGAGGTCAACCCGGAAACCCTGGTCAAGCACATGCGCACGCTGCAGACCATCGGCGACCCCTACACCGACGAAGAGATCGAGGGTGCCACGGCCGCCGTGGCCGGCAAGACCGAACTCGATGCCGTCGTCGCCTACCTGCAGGGCCTGGGCAAGCATGCCCCGCGTCCGGGTGCGGCCGTGGCGCAGCAGGCGGGTGCGCCATGAGTCAGGGCACCTTCTCGGGCCTGCTGACGGCCTTCCTGTTCGTCACTTTCATCGTCGGCGTGATCTGGGCCTACAGCGGCAAGCGCAAGGCCGAATTCGACGCCGCCGCCCGGCTGCCACTTGAGGACGGCCCGGCACCGCACGGCAACGCACAACGCACAAGCGAGAACGCACCATGAGCGCCTTCTGGACCTGGTACATCGCAGCCCTGGTGGTCATCAACCTGGTTGGCTGCGTGCTTCTGATCTACTACACCGGCCGTTCGCGTCCCGGCGACGCCAAGCCCGAGGACACCAGCCACATCTGGGACGGTGACCTGACCGAGTACAACAAGCCGATGCCGAAGTGGTGGATCAACCTCTTCTACATCACCATCGTCTTCACCGTCGGCTACCTCGTGTACTACCCGGGAGTCGGTGCGTTTGCCGGCGTCGGCGGCTGGAGCAGCGCCGGCCAGCACGACGCCGATAAAGCCGAGTCGGAGGCCCGCTTGGCGCCGCTTTTCGCGCAGTTCGCCGACGTGCCGATCCCGCAGCTGGCCAGCGATCCGAAGGCGCTGTCGTTGGGACAGTCTGTGTTCGCCAACAACTGCGCCATGTGCCATGGCTCGGACGCGCGCGGCAGCCGGGGCTTCCCCAACCTGACCGACACCGCGTGGAACTGGGGCGGCAGTCCTGAAGCCATCCTCACCACGGTGCTCAACGGGCGCCAGGCCGCGATGCCGGCCTTCGGCGCGGTGCTTGGCTCCGACCAGGCCATCACCGAGACCGCCGTGTACGTGCAGAGTCTGTCGGGTATGAAGGTTGACCCTGCACTGGCTGCTGCCGGCAAGGCCCGCTTCGAGGGCGTCTGTGCGGCCTGCCACGGCATCGAGGGCAAGGGCAACGAGATGCTGGGCGCGCCGAACCTCACCGACGACGCCTGGCTGTACGGCAGCGACCTCGCCACCCTGCGCGAGGGCATCGTCAAGGGGCGCAACGGCATGATGCCCCCGCACGGTCCGATCATCGGCAATGACCGGGCGAGGCTGGTGGCCGCTTATGTCTACTCGCTCAGCCAGGCGCAGGGTCAACAACTCAGCGAACGCTGAGAACGCCGCCGATCAAGGCTTCACCGCAAGGCCCGGGCATATCCCGGGCCTTGTGTTTCCTGCGCTGAAATTGATCCAACCGGGGGCGCGCAGGCGCTCGATCGTGGAATCCTCGCGGCCATTCCTTCCGCCCTCACCGGAACCGGCACATGAGCCCCCCAGACCCGTTCGATCACCCCCCGCGTCCCATGGCCCAGCGCCTTGGCGCCATCCTCTGGCCGAGTTTCTTCGCCGCCGGCGTCGCCACCATGGTGTTCTTCGCCTTCGTCGATCCGCTGGCCCTGCGCGACATGACCTTCCCCGACTGGGAGGTCCAGCGCGAGCTGGGCTATACCCTGGGCTTCTTCATGTTCTGGGCCTGCACCGCCAGTTCCAGCCTGTTCACCTGGATCCTGCTGCGCCCCGCAAGCCGGTTCAACCGTCCCCTGCCCAAGGAGGACTGAAGACGCCATGGCCAAAGAAATTCCCGCCGTGCTCACCGAGGGCGGCAATGCCCTCTACAAGTCCGAGGACAAGGTCTATCCGCGCGAGACCCACGGCCGCTATACCCGGCTGCGAGTGGCGGCGGTCTGGATGCTGCTCGGCATCTACTACGTCTTTCCCTGGCTGCGCTGGGACGGTCGCCAGGCGGTGCTGTTCGACCTGCCCGCTCGCAAGTTCTACGTGTTCGGGCTCAATTTCTGGCCGCAGGACTTCATTTTCCTCGCCCTGCTGCTGATCCTCGCGGGTTTGTCGCTGTTCTTTTTCACGGCCCTGGCGGGGCGGCTCTGGTGTGGCTACGCCTGCCCGCAGACGGTATGGACCGAAGTCTTTGTCTGGATCGAGCGCTTCTTCGAGGGCGACCGTGCCAAGCGGATGAAGCTCGATGCTTCGCCCTGGACTCGCGACAAGGCGCTGCGCAAGGGCGGCAAGCACGCGGTCTGGCTGATCTTCGCGCTCTGGACCGGTTTCACCTTCGTCGGTTTCTTCACTCCGATCACCGACCTCGGCGCGCGCCTGTTCTCGCTGCAGTGGGGGGCGTGGGAGACCTTCTGGGTCCTGTTCTACTCGCTGGCGACCTGGGGCAATGCCGGCGTGCTGCGCGAGCAGGTGTGCAAGTACATGTGCCCCTATGCGCGCTTCCAGAGCGCGATGTTCGACCGCAACACCCTGATCATCAGCTACGACCCGATGCGCGGAGAGCCCCGCGGCGCCCGCAAGCGCGGCTTGCCAAGCGTGCTGGAGCGTGCCCGTGGCCTGCTCGACATGCGCGCCGCGACCGCCGCGGTGATCGCCGCGGCGCACGCCGCCATGCGCGGCGAATCCAAGGTGCAGGCGCGTGCCACCACCGCGCTGGCGGTGGATGCGCTCGATACCAGCGCTGCGCCCACGGTCAACTCGCCCGAGGACCTCGGCGACTGCATCGACTGCACGATCTGCGTGCAGGTGTGCCCCACTGGCATCGACATCCGCAATGGCCTGCAGTACGAGTGCATCGCCTGCGGCGCCTGCATCGACGCCTGCGACGAGGTGATGGACAAGGTCGGCTACCCGCGCGGCCTGATCCGCTACACCACGCAGAATGCGGTCGACAACAAACCCACCCGCGTGCTTCGCCCTCGCGTGATCGTCTATGGCCTGCTGCTGACGGCCATCTTCGCCGGCTGGCTGTGGGGCGTGACCCATCGGCAGGCGCTGAACGTCGACGTGCTGCGCGATCGCAATGCTCTATACCGGGTCGCCGGCGACGGCAGCATCGAGAATGCGTATACGCTCAAGCTGATCAACAAGCAGGCCCAGGCCCAGCGCTACCGGGTGACCGTGCAGGGCGTGGACATCGTGCTGGTGGAGGCTCCATTCGAGATCGCCACGGGGCCGGAAGAAGTGGTCAACCTGGCTTTCACCCTGCGTGCAGCCGAGGGCGTCGTTCGCGGCAAGCGCGATGTGGTGCTCGAGATCGAGAGTCTCGATGACCCGAACTTGCGACTGCAGCACACCACGCGCTTCTTCGGCCCCGCGCAGTAAGGCGGCACGGGGCCGATCGAGTCTCGCAAAAAAAAAGGCGGCGACCACAAGGTCGCCGCCACAAAAAACTACCCATCGGTTGCTGCGTCAACAGCCACAAGGCTGCGGGGCGAATTCTGCAGCAGCCCGCAGCACTTCGCGCCTGTCAGATCTGACAGGGTGTCACTGCGAGTAGAGCATGCGGTTCGGCGAGCCTGAGCCGATGCCGGTCAGCACGTTGGTGGTAGCGCGGTTGTAGATGTAGTTGCGCACCGTTGCAGGAGTCGCCGAGGGCGCGCCGGCCAGGTAGAGCGCAGCGACGCCAGCCACGTGCGGCGACGCCATCGAGGTGCCGCTGATGGTGTTGGTCGCCGAGTTGCTGGTGTACCAGGCCGAGGTGATGCTGCTTCCGGGCGCGAAGATATTGACGCAGGTGCCGAAGTTCGAGAACGAGGAGCGCGCGTCCGTGCTGGTGGTCGAGCCGACCGTGATCGCGTTGGCCACGCGCGCCGGCGAGTAGTTGCAGGCATTGGCGTTGCTGTTGCCCGCCGCGACCACCACGGTGACGCCAGCATTGATCAGGTTGTTGGTGGCGGTGTCGGTCGCGCTGGAGGCGCCGCCGCCCAGGCTCATGTTGGCCACCGCGGGCTTGACGTGGTTGGCGCGCACCCAGTCGATGCCGGCGATGATCGTCGAGTTGGAACTGCCGCCCGAGCAGCCGAAGACACGCACCGGGACGATGCGCGCGCCCTTGGCGACGCCGTGCACCGAACCCGCCACCGTGCCGGCGACATGGGTGCCGTGGCCGTTGCAATCGCTGGTGCCACGGCCGTCGTTGATGTAGCTGGCACCACCGCTGACACGTCCACCGAACTGGCTGTGCGAGGCCAGTACGCCGCTGTCGATGATGTAGGCGCGCACGTTGGTGGCGGTGGTGTTGTAGATGTAAGTGCCGTTCAGCGGCCGGTTGCGCTGGTCGATGCGGTCCAGGCCCCAGGTAGCGCCGGTCTGGGTGGCGTCGAGATAGACCATGCCGTCTTCTTCGACGAAGGCCACGCGGTCATCCCAGAGCAGCTGCTCGACCTGCTTCTCGCTGGCATTCCTCACCACGAACCCCTTGATGGCGTGCTCGTAGACGCGGTCCACTTCCAGCTTGTGCGACACCGCCATGTCGGCGGCCATGCTCAGCGCGCTCGCGCTTGGCGCACCGCGGGTGGTGGTGCTGGTTTCGAAGGCCGAATCCTTCAGCACGACGATGTACTGCCCCTTGATCGGCGCTTCGGCGCGCTTGAGTTCGGTGGCCGCGGCCGGAAGCGAGGCAGCAATCATCGAGCAGAGCACTGCGAGTTTCATCTTCATCTGAACTTCCCCGTTGAGTGATGGAGCCGATCGGCCCCGGAGTTGACGCGGTGGTGGGGCAGGAGTCTTCACGCGCTGTCGCGCTGACCTGGCCATCCCCCGATGGCCCTCCTGCCCGGCCGGTTTTTCGCACCCGTTGGGAAGTCTGTCAATGTTCTGCAATGGGCCGGTCTGACTGCGCTGCGTCAACCGCTGGCGCGCTGCAAGGCCCTGAGCAGCAGAGGGAAAGTTGGGCGCGCGCAGGGTAGGGCAGGGCGACCGCACATCGATCACCCTCCCATGCCGCCACCGAATGAACCCATATGTTCCGCCCAAGGCAACTCGGGTTTCACGAGACGCCTGCCGAGCTACGCGATCCTCGGCCTCTGGGGCACCGGCATCCCGCAGTGTCGAGCGCGGCCAGACGGGCCATCGCGCTCGTGGTTCGGGCGGCCTGGGCAGAGCCAAGGAAAGCAACGCGCGCTTCGGGTTCCGCCTGTCGGCACCAGCGGTTGAGCGCGCTGACTTCCCGGGGGCATCCGCGATACGGCGCGAAGCCGGTCGGCGGTGGAGGACCGCGCAAGAAAAAACCCCGCTTTCGGCGGGGTTCTTTGTGAATCATGGTGGCCAAGGACGCTACCACAAGGATCTCGGAAAGCGTTTCTTTGCTTGGCTTGTCGCGATGATTCCCCGAGGCGATGCCCCCAAGAATGCCCCCAATCGACGGCGCTGCGGCATGCGCTCGACCCACCGCCACAAGGCCAGGTTTCCCCCTCAAAAGTGGAAAACCACCGAAGCCTGACACATCCCCAGCACGGGGGGCATTTGCTCACCCAAGAGGGTGAACGGCTCACACCCGCTCGATACGCACCACGCGCCCGCCCTGCACGGTGAACAGCGCCAGGCCGGTATCGCGCTCGAACTCCCAGCGCTCGGCGACGGCCGCGCCGTGCTCATTGACCAGGGTCACGATGCGCCAGGGCGTGCCGCACGCGCGCAGCTTCGTCATGGGCGCACCCACGGTGATGACGGACTGGCCGCAGCGCTCGGAGTGCGACGGGCTGGCGCTGGCCAGCGCAGGCAGCAGCAACGCGAGGGAGAGAATCAGGGCGCGACGCATGGGCGGCTCCAGGTGGGGGCCTCTGCGAATCTGCAGAGGGGGGCAGACAGGGCCTCACGGGATTTCGTGACGCCCACCGATCCACGCGCCGAGCCTGCCACGCCGCGCGCCGTATCGCCAGAAAGGCGAAGGCCCCACCTCACGGCGGGGCCCTCTACGCACATCAGCAGCTACCAGACCACCTCCGCACGCCCGGCCCTTGGCTCTCGCCGTCGCCGGTAGACCGCTGCAGGACCATGCGTAGCACTGCAGCGGCGGGTTCCTTACCCGCTGATCGGGATCTTGACCACGCCACGCCAGTCCAGGAAGCGCCCGCCGAACACATGGCGCACGCGGTACTGCAGGTCGTCGGAGTTGGTCAGCGGCTCTTCAATCACGACAGGGCCGTTGTCACCGTCGAGCATGGCGAGCTCGAAAGTATCGATCTGCGGCGGCGCAGCCATGACGTAGGCCGCACCGGCGCCGAGGCGCGGTTCCACCACCAGCTGCAGGCTGCTCAGCCAATTCGGCGTGCCGGCCTCCACCGCGCCGCTCTGCTGCATGTGGCGGGAGCTGGCGGCCAGCAGCATTTCGGCGATCGACTCCAGCTCGGCCGGTACCAGCAGGAAGCGCGGCTGCAGGTTCAGCAGGCCACCGCCGAGCGCGGTCTGCTTGCGCAGCAGCGTGCGGGCCGCGCCGAGCGCATTCACGTCCAGGTCGCTGGCCGCGGCGGTCAGGTTGCCGTGGTCCGCGTGGAATAGCGTCTTCGTGTCCTGCATCGTCTGGCCGGCGCCGGAGTTCGCGAGCAACAGCGCATAGACTTCATCGGCCTCGCGCCGCTTGGCGGCCTGCCCCATGGCCTGCTGCGCACGCGCGAAGGCGCCGAGGTCGTCATTGCGGACAGCCTCGAAGGTCAGGCGGATGCTGCGGCCCCACTTGCTCACCGCGTACTCGGCCTGATCCTCATCCATCGCGCCGAACTCGTACTCGGCACCTTCAGCCACGGCGCGAAGCTCCGGGGCGCTGCCGATGATCGGGCGGTGCTGCGTCTTGAAGTCGGGCACCGTGGTCGGGAGCACCCACGCGACGTGGGACTGCGGCTCGATCTCGTAGCCGTTGCGCAGGGCCTTGGTGGCGCTGTTGGCCAGAATGCGGGTGAAGTCGCTCGTGGTCATGGCGGCGCGGATCGCTTCGGCCATGTTGTAGCGGTGAACGGTCTTGCCGGCGCGACTGAGCACGGTGTTTGCGATGTCGCCGATCGACATGCCCACCAGGTCACGCGCGGCCGCATGCGGCTTGCGCAGGGACAGGCCAGAGCGCAGCAGCAGCGCATCGGCGGCGGCTTCGTTGAAGTCATCACCGGCGCGCGGCTGCGAGGCCGAGTAGGCCGTGCCCTGCACGGGGCTAGCACCTTGACCGACATGCGCCAGCAAACGCGCCTGCGCATGCTCCAGGCTGACGGTCGGGTCGGCCAGCAAGTCGGCCTCCAGCCGAGCCACGCCGTCCATGTCGCGGAAGCCGGCGAAGACGCCGCGCAGCATGCCGTTGCGCTGGATCAGAGCGGCCATCGGATCGCCAGCAGGGACAGCGGGAGCCGCACGCGAGGCGGCGGGGTTCGGGTTGGGCATGGTTGCACCTCGAATGCGGTTGAAGGCCGCAGCGACGCGCGCGGCCAGGTTCTCGGGGGGAGCGCCGGCAGGCACTTCGGGGATCTCGGCAGAGCCGCCGATGATCTGATCAGCCAAGCCAAAGGCCACCGCCTCCTTGGCGGTAAAGAAGTGATCCGTGCCGTCCATCAGCATCGGCAGAATCTCTTCCTCGCTGCGGCCGGACTTTTCCGCGTAGGCCACCGCCATCACCTTCGCGTGCGCCTCCAGCTCATCCGCTGCGGCACGCAGCTGCGCGGCATTGCCGCCCGAGTTGGAGAACCACGGGCCGTGGACCATGATCAGGCTGGCTTCGTACATGCGCACTTCGTCGGCTGCCATTGCAACCAGACTCGCGATGCTCGCAGCCACACCCGTGACGGTCACGACGATGCGCGCAGGATGCGCCTTCAGCGCGTTGTAGATCGCGAGGCCCGCGGAGACGCTGCCCCCGTAGCTGTTGATGGTGACGTGGATCTCGCTGATACCAGCCATTGCCGCGAGCTGATCAAGAATCGCAGCCTCATCGGCATTGGTAGGCGAGGACCAGTCGGGCCCACCGATATCGCCGATGATCCGCAGTTCGGCGCCGTTGGCGGTGGGGAGTAGAGCGAGGGTGCGGGGCTTGGGCATGCCCGCAGAGTCAGCCCCCGCCTGGTGACATTGCACGCGCGTCCATGTCACCAGCGCTCGCGAGTATGCGCAGCAGCTGCCGGCGCCCGGGCAAGCGCCGCAGCCGGCTGCACTGCATGGCCTCGAACGTGTGCCGCTGCAGGGAGCCGGCTGGCGGCGGCGTCACCAGCAGCCGCGGCCAGGCGCGGAGAATCAGGGGCTCTTCCGATTGGATCGCCTGCACCCGAGCGAACAGGCCACCGCCGACCACCGCACCCGCCGAGCGCAGATGCGCATCGCGAGCCAGGCGAACCGCGACGCTTGGCAGGGCGTCTTCGGCGAGGCACAGAATGGATGCCTGCAGGTCCGGCGGCCACGGCCGGCCCGCTTGCTGCAGCGCCCGAGCGCGCGCCAGGACCTGCGAGGCCGGCGCTTCAATCATCGGCCGCCTCGCCGTCGTCGACGCCGTCGCCTTCGTCCGCCAGGCGCATGCCCCGCACCGCGCCGACAGCCTTGGCGACCGTCGCTTCGATGGCCGCATAGCAGGCCGATTCAGATTGCAGCACCGGCAGCTGCGCGCGTAGCGCTGGCGGGATCGCGCCAAGGATTGGGGCGATGCGCGCGCCGGTCTTGACCAGTAGCGCATCCATCACCGCAACCGGCGCGAGCTCGGCCATGCGCTCGGCGTTTCGCATGCGCAGGCCTTCGGCGCGGGCGCGCAACAGGCCCAGGCGCTCGCGCTGCAGCTCGGGCGAGGATTGGCGCGCGCGGTCTGCGGCGGTGTCGCGGAGACGCTGCGTGTAGGCGCGGACCCACTCGCGCAGCGATGCGCCCTCGACCAGCACACCAGCAGCGATCAGACGCGAGACGTGCTGCTGCGACAGGCCGACCAGCAGGCCGAAGTCGGCTTGACTCGGCGCCGGCTTGCCCAGGTCGAAGCCAGCCAGGAAGCCAGAACTCAGGGGCATACAACCCCCCTCGCACCGCACACAGCCCCATGCCGCACCCCATGACTAGCGCGGGAATGCGGCCATGCAACCCGCA
>NZ_FNAG01000010.1 GCF_900101825.1 Aquimonas voraii | reverse complement strand
AGCGGGAGCGCGTGCATCACCAGAACTACCGAACCCGTGACGAGGCACGGGTCGATCTGTTCGACTACATCGAGCGGTTCCACAACCCCCGGATGCGACGTAGAGTCGCTCGCCGGGACCGTAGGTTTTCAGCCTTGTTCAAACCGTCCGCGGAAACGGGGTAGAACCCCTTGCCCTTGTCGTCGCCTCAAGCTGGCCCGTGGGCAGGGCGCGCCGCAGCGAGCGATGCGTGGAGCTGTCGCGGCATTCGCGATTGTGATCGGCGTGCGTGGGGCCGTGAGCAGGCCGTGGTGGGCCAGGGCCCACCCTATGCACCCCCACGGCTCGAATGCCCGACGCTGTTCCGAATTCCGAATTCCGAATTCCGAATTCCGAATCCCGGCCCTACCGCGGCAAATCGAACACCAGGACCTCGGCGTCCACCCCGTGCGCGATACGCACCTCGGGCTCGTCCTGCAGCTTCAGCGCATCGCCGGCCTTGAGTGGCTGTCCGTTGACGATCAGCTCACCGCGGGCCACATGCACATAGCCGAGGCGTCCGGGCGCGAGCGCCAGCGTCGCGGCTTCGCCGCCCTCGAACAGGCCGGCGTACAGGCGCGCATCCTGGCGCACCGTCACCGAGCCTTCGGCGCCGTCCGGGCTCATCACCAGGCGCAGGCGGCCGCGCTTCTCCTCGGGCGGGAAAGCGCGCTGCTCATAGCCCGGTGCGCCGCCGGGCGCAGAGGGCAGGATCCAGATCTGCAGGAAATGGGTTTCGCCCGTGGGGTTGTGGTTGAACTCGGCGTGCTGCACGCCGGTGCCCGCGCTCATGCGCTGTACCTCGCCGGGCACGATGCTGGCGCGGTTGCCCATGGAGTCCTCGTGGGCGAGGGCTCCGGCGAGCACGTAGCTGACGATCTCCATGTCGCGGTGGCCGTGGCGGCCGAAGCCCGTACCCGCGGCGATGCGGTCCTCGTTGATCACGCGCAGCGGGCCGAAGTGGACGTGGCGCGGGTCGTGGTAGTCGGCGAAGGAGAAGCTGTGGTAGCTCTTCAGCCAGCCGTGGTCGGCGTGGCCGCGGTCTTCGCTGCGTCGCAGGGTGAGCATGGTGGGCCTCCTTGGGGTGTAGGCCGTATTGTCCGCCTGCATTCGCGAGAGACCGAGCCCTTGGCGCACGACGCAGCGTTGCGTGAGGGGAACGGCACGGGGGCTGAGATGCGGGTCGATGCTCCGGAGGCGGAGAGCCTCATTGGGTTCTCCGATGCCTCAGCTTGGCGGGGTGATGCGGGTACGCATTTGCGTGTGCCCTGCGGGTGCTTGCGCGTGTGGTGCGAGGAGCTTGCACGGGCGCGTGGAGCTGGGGTGCAGGCATGCGTGGGGCGGTGCAAAGGCCATGGTGGGCCAGGGCCCACCCTATGCAACATCGCGCAGCGCGCATGCCAGACGCTGTTCCGAACCCGAACCCGAACCCGAACCCGAACCCGAACCCGAACCCGAACCCGAACCCGAATCCCGAATCCCGAATCCCGAATCCCGAATCCCGAAAAAGCAAACGGCCCGCGCAAGGCGGGCCATTTGCTTCTGCCGCTGCACCGACGGCTTACTCGATATCGAGGAAGCTGCGCAGCTGTTCGGAGCGGCTGGGGTGACGCAGCTTGCGCAGGGCCTTGGCTTCGATCTGGCGGATGCGCTCGCGGGTGACGTCGAACTGCTTGCCGACTTCTTCCAGCGTGTGGTCGGTGTTCATGTCGATGCCGAAGCGCATGCGCAGGACCTTGGCCTCGCGTGGCGTCAGGCCGGCCAGCACGTCGCGCACGGTCTCCATCAGGCCGGTGACGGTGGCGTTCTCCATGGGCGACTCGATGCTGGTGTCCTCGATGAAGTCGCCGAGGTGGCTGTCTTCGTCGTCGCCGATCGGAGTCTCCATCGAGATGGGCTCCTTGGCGATCTTCAGCACCTTGCGGATCTTGTCCTCGGGCATGTCCATCTTCGCCGCCAGCTCTTCCGGCGTGGCCTCGCGGCCCATCTCCTGCAGCATCTGGCGGGAGATGCGGTTCAGCTTGTTGATCGTCTCGATCATGTGCACCGGGATGCGGATGGTGCGGGCCTGGTCGGCGATCGAGCGGGTGATGGCCTGGCGGATCCACCAGGTGGCATAGGTCGAGAACTTGTAGCCGCGGCGGTATTCGAACTTGTCGACCGCCTTCATCAGGCCGATGTTGCCTTCCTGGATGAGGTCGAGGAACTGCAGGCCGCGGTTGGTGTACTTCTTGGCGATCGAGATCACGAGGCGCAGGTTGGCCTCGACCATTTCCTTCTTCGCCTTGCGCGCCTTGGCCTCGCCGATGGCCATGGTGCGGTTGATTTCCTTGATGTCGGACAGCGAAAGGGACAAGGCCTGCTCAAGCGCGGTCATGCGCTCCTGCTCGGCGACGATCTGGTCCTTGACCTCGCGCAGACCCGAAGACCACTTCTGCTTGCGGCGGATCATCTCGTCCGCCCAGGTGACGTCGGTCTCGGCGCCGGGGAAGGTGCGCAGGAAGTCCTTGCGCGGCATCTTGGCCTGGCGCACGCAGAGGTCGGTGATGCTGCGCTCGTGGCCGCGGATCTCGCCGATCACGTCGCGCAGCTTGCGCACGAAGCCGTCCATCTGCAGCGGATGCAGCTTCAGGCTCATGAAGATCTCGGCCATCTCCTCGCGCAGCTTGATGACCTTCTTGTCGGCCGGGCCGGACTTGCCGTGCCCCTTCTGGAACTTGGCGTAGAGGCCGCGCAGTTCATCCATGCGGCGGGCGACCTCGGCCGGGTCCGGGCCGGTGTCGGCCGGGCTGGCGTCGGCGTCGTCCTCGCTGACCTCCTCTTCGTCCTCGTCCTCGACATCGGCGTCTTCGGGCTCGGCGGCGACGGGCTCGGGAACTTCATCGACGGCGTCGTTGAAGCCGACCACGATCTCGTTGAGGCGCTTCTTGCCCTCGAGGTGCTGGTCGTAGTCCTCCAGCAGCATCTGTACCGACCACGGGAAGCTGGCCAGGGCGCCCTGCACCTGCAGCAGGCCTTCTTCGATGCGCTTGGCGATGGCGATTTCGCCCTCGCGGGTCAGCAGCTCGACCGTGCCCATCTCGCGCATGTACATGCGCACGGGGTCGGTGGTGCGGCCGGCCTCGGAATCGAGCGAGGACAGCGCCGCCACGGCTTCTTCGGTGGCGGTGTCGTCATCGGTGCCCCGCGAGCCTTCGGCCAGCAGCAGGGTTTCGGCGTCCGGGGCAACTTCGTGCACCGCGATGCCCATGTCGTTGATCATTCCGATGATGTCTTCGATCTGCTCGGATTCGACGACGTCGTCGGGCAGCAGATCGTTGATTTCGGAATAGGTCAGATAGCCCTGCTCGCGGCCCTTTTGGATGAGCTGCTTGATCTCGGACTGCTGTTCCTGCTTTTCGATGGCCATGCGGCGCCCGGGTTGGATGCGGGTGGAAGTGAACGCGGCAGTATACGCGGCCCAGGGCCTCGCTGCCATGTCAATGAATGCAAAGCGTTTTTTGGTGGGGCCGGATTCAGGCCCGAGGGCGTCCGGGCATGCAAGAGCCCTGCCGTCAGCTTTCGAGCCAGAACGTCACCGGCCCGTCGTTCACCAGTGACACCCTCATATGGGCGCCGAATTCGCCCGCTTCAACCGTCGGGTGCCGCGCACGCGCCAGCGCCAGCAGCTCGTCGAAGCGCTGCCGGCCGAGCGCGGGTGGCGCGGCGGTGCTGAAGCTCGGGCGCATCCCGCTGTCGGTGTCGGCGGCCAGGGTGAACTGCGGCACCAGCAGCAGGCCGCCGCCGGTGTCCTTGAGCGCGAGGTTCATGCGCCCCTCGCCGTCGCCGAATACGCGATAGCCCAGCAGTTTCTGCAGCAGGCGCTCGACCTGTGCCGGGCCGTCCTGTGGCTGCACCCCGACCAGCGCCAGCAGGCCGGGGCCGATCTGGCCGGTGCAGCGCGCATCGACATCGACGCGCGCTTCGGTGACGCGCTGGATCAGGGCGATCATGGGGTGCGGGCCTCGCGCTCGGGCAGGGCCGCGGACTATCCGCGCTAGACTTCACGCATGTCCAGCACCCCTGAACCTAGCGGCCGCGATCACGCGCTCGCTGCCCTTCTGCACGCCTTGATGCGGCTGATCGGGCGCCTGCCGCTGCGCGGGCTGCACGCGGTCGGCAGCGCGCTGGGCGATCTCGCGCGCCGCCTGAACAACCGTGAGACCCGCATCGCGAGGCGCAATCTGGAGCTGTGCCTGCCCGAGCTGGATGCTGCCTCGCGCGAGCGCCTGCTGGGCGACGTGATGCGCGAAGCCGGGCGTACGCTGACCGAGACCTGTCGCCTCTGGACCCGGCCGCAGGCCGAGAACCTCGGCCTGATCCGCGAGGTGGTGGGCGAGGATCTGTTCCGGGCAGCCCTGGCCGCAGGACGCGGCCTGATCGTGTGTGCGCCGCATCTTGGCAACTGGGAACTGCTCAACCAGTACCTCGCGGCGAATACGCCGGTGTCGATCGTCTACCGGCCGGCCCGTCAGGGCTTTACCGAGCTTCTGCTGCGGCGCGTGCGCCAGCACCCGGGCGTGAGCCAGGTGCGCGCCGAGGCCGCCGGCGTGCGCCAGCTGTTCCGTGATCTCAAGGGCGGCGGCGTGCTGGGCATCCTGCCCGACCAGCAGCCCAAGCAGGGCGAGGGCGAGCATGCGCTGTTCTTCGGCCTGCCGGCGCTGACCATGACCCTCGTCTCGCGTCTGCTGGAGCGCACCGAGGCCGCGGTGCTGTTCGCCTTCGCCGAGCGTCTGCCCGGTGCTGCGGGATTCCGTATCGTGTTCCTGACCGCGCCCGAGGGCATGGCCGGCAGCGACCGCGTCGCGCTGGAAGCCTTGAACCGCGGCGTCGAGGATTGCGTGCGGCGTGCCCTGCCGCAGTACCAGTGGGGCTACAAGCGCTTCAGCATGCAGCCGCACGCGCGGCGCAGCGTCTACGAGCACGCCGGTCCCATCGAACGGACGTGGTAGCGATTGCACATGGTCACAACTCCGGCGCGTCCAGCATCGCGCTGCGCAGAATCTCCCAGGGTGTGCCTGCATGTCCGAATCCGTTGAAGCCCTCGCCGTGAGCGGAGCGGCAGATCTCAAGCCGCTGGCGCCGCAGGCGCGCTGGGGTTTCCATCTGGGATGGGCGATCACCGCCCTGGTGCCGCTGCTGCCGGTGGCCGTGCTGTCGCGTGCCAAGGACATCGAGGGGCCCGAACTGCTGGCCCTGCTCGGTGGGCTGTTCCTGGCCTTGCAGTTCGCCGCCTTCCTGTTCGCCCGCGCCAGCTACCGGCGCACGCGCTACGCGCTTGATGCCGAAGGCCTGCTGATCGTGCGCGGGGTGATCTGGCAGAGCGAAACGCGGGTGCCGCGCTCGCGCGTGCAGCACACCGATCTCAACCGCGGGCCGATCGATCGCTGGCTGGGCCTGGCCGAGCTGCGCGTGCACACGGCCGGCACCCGACTGGCTGCGGTCAGCCTCGGTGGCCTGAGCGAGGACGAGGCGAGGCGCCTGCGCAACGACCTGCTGGGAGAGGACGATGACGCCGTCTGAGCCCGGCCCGCCCGCCGAACGCGGTCAGCCGGACGCGCCACCCCGCGAGCCGCCGCCGCCGCTGCCGCCTGCCGCGGGCGAGTCTGGCGCGCTGCTGGGCGAAGTCGGCGAGGCCGCGGTCGCGCGCCTGCGGGCCGAGCAGGATCGCCGCCTGCATCCGCTGTCCTGGCTGTTCGTGCTGCTGGGCAGCCTGCGCCAGTTCGCGCTGCCGCTGATCGCCTTCGTGGTGTTCGGCCAGCGCGCCGATGAGGATGAACTGTGGTTCCAGGCCATGGGCCTGGCTGCCGGCCTGCTGCTCACCCTCGGTGCGGTGGCGCGCTACTACACCTATCGCTTCCGCATCGAGCGCGGTGTGCTGGTGGTGCGCTCGGGCCTGTTGAGCCGCAACCTGCGGCAGATTCCGCTTACCCGCATCCAGAACGTGGCGCTGAAGCAGGGGCTTCTGCATCGCGCCCTGGGCGTGGCCGACGTGCGGCTGGAGTCGGCGGTCGGCGGCGGCACGCCCGAGGCGCAGATGCAGGTGCTGTCGCTGGCCGATGCCGCGGCGCTGGAGGCCGTGGTGCAGGCTGCGGGTGCGGCCAACTCGACGTCCGCCGGCGAGGTCGCGGGCAATGCGGCGCTCGCTTCCGTGAGGCCGGCTGCAGCGAGCGAGGGCCAGACCCTGCTGGGCCTGGACACCGCCGAGCTGGTCAAGCTCGGCCTGACCTCGAATCGCGGCCTGGTGCTGGGCGCGGTGGGCTTCGGCGCCTTCGCGCAGTTCGGCGGCGAGGGGTTCGGCCGCACGATCGCCAACACCGCCGAGGCGGGCGTCGAATACGCAGGCCAGCTCGGTCTGGGCTGGCCCCAGTGGCTGCTGCTCGGCTTCGTTCTGCTGCTGGCGTTCCTGGCCGTGGCGCGCGCGGTGGCGGTGCTGTTGGTGGTGCTGCAGTTCCACGGTTTCAGGCTCGTCGAGAGCGCCGGTAGCCTGGGCGTGGAGCAGGGCCTGCTGACCCGCCTGCGCATGCGCGCGCCGCTGGCCAAGATCCAGCGCTGGACCGTCTACGACAGCCTGCTGCACCGCTTCTTCGACCGCCGCAGCGTGCGCGTCGAGACCGCGGCCCTGCAGGCCGTCAACGAGCAGCAGGCGCTCTCGGACGTCATTCCGATCGCGGCGCCCACGCAGGTCGATGCCTTGATTGAACGCTGGCTGCCCGACATCGACTGGGGCGGCTGGACCTGGCAGCCCCTGCACCCGCGCGCCTGGCGTCGCGTGCTGTTTCCTTCGCTGCTGCTGATTGGCGGCCTGACCGCGCTGGCGGCGCTGCGCTTCGGCCCGTCGGCCCTGCTGCTGCCGGTGCTGCTGCTGCCGCTGGCGGTGCTGCGCGCGCGCGGACTGGCGAAGCGCTGCGGCTGGGTGCTGACCGATCGCGTGCTGGCCTGGCGCAGCGGCTGGCTCGACCGCCACGTTTCCTTCGCCGAAGTGCATCGCCTGCAGGGCCTGCGACTGTCGCAGTCGCCCTTCGACCGCCGCCACGGCATGGCCACGCTGTACGCCGACACCGCCGGCAGCAGCCCTTTCACGCATCAACTGGAGCTGCGCTACCTGCCCGAGGCCGAAGCGCGTGCGCTGTTCGCCGAGCTCAGCCGGCGCATCGCCAAGCGGCGGCTGCAGTGGTGAGCTACTCCCGCCAGAACCCCGGCGTCAGCAGCACCAGCACCGAGAACACTTCCAGGCGCCCCATGATCATCGCGAAGGTGCCCAGCCAGACTGCGCCGTCGTTGACCTCGGCGAAGTTGTAGGCGACCGCGCCCAGGCCGGGGCCGAGATTGGTCAGCGTGGCCACGGCCGCGCCGAAGCTCGAGAGGATGTCGAGGCCGGTGAGGTTCATTGCCAGCGTCAGCATCACGAACACGAACATGTAGATCGCAAGAAAGCCGCTGACCGAGAGCACCACGCTCTCGGACACCGGCCGCCCGCCCATCTTGACCAGGAACTTGCCCTTGGGATGGACCAGCTGCTTGACCTCGCGGAAGCCTTGGCGCAGCACCATGATCACGCGCGCCACCTTGATGCCTGACGAGGTGGACCCGGCACAGCCGCCGATGAAGGCGAGTCCCACCAGCAGCAGGGGCGAGACGCTGGCCCACTCGCTGAAGCCGACCGTGGCAAAGCCCGTGGTGGTGAGGTTCGAGACCACCTGGAAGGTGGCATGGCGCAGCGACTCGCCAGCCGAAGTGAAGCTGCCGCCGAACCACAGCGCGGCGGCCACGATCAGGCTGGCGCCGAGGATGATGCGCAGGTAGTTCTTGAGCTCGGAGTCGGCGTAGTAGGGCGCCATGGTGGCGCGCCGCCAGGCGATGAAGTGCAGGCCGAAGTTCATGCCGCCGATGGCCATGAAGAACACCGCCATCCAGTCCAGCAGGGCGCTGTCCCAATAGCCGAAGCCGGCATCGTGGGTGGAGAAGCCGGCCGTCGAGATGGTCGCCATCGAGTGGCAGATCGCATCGAACAGGCTCATGCCGCCGACCCAGTAGGCGGCCGCGCAGAGGAGGGTCAGGCCGATGTAGACCGCCCACAGGGCCTTGGCGGTTTCGGCGATGCGCGGGGTCAGCTTGGTGTCGCGGGTCAGGCCCGCGCTTTCGGCGCGGAACAGCTGGGTGCCACCGATCTTCAGCATCGGCAGGATCGCCACCGAGAGGATCACGATGCCCATGCCGCCGACGAACTGCAGCAGCTGCCGATAGAACAGCACCGAACGCGGCAGCTCGTCGAGGCCGACGATGACCGTGGCGCCGGTGGTGGTCAGTCCACTGGTCGCTTCGAACATGGCCGCGGTGAAGCTCAGATACGGCGGCGCGTACATGAAGGGCAGGGCGGACACGATGCTGGCCAGCAGCCAGGTCAGGGTGACGATCAGGAAGCCGTCACGCAGGCGCAGCTGGTAGTCGATCCGCCGCACGGGCAGCCACAGGGCCAGACCGATCAGACCGGACAGGCCGAAGCTGGACAAGAACACATGGCCGGTGCCATCCCCCCACGCATAGCCGAGCAGGGCCGGCGGCAGTTTCGAAAGCGATGAGACCGCAACAACGATGCCCAGCACCCGCTGGATGGCCAGCACGCGCCGGTTCACAGCCAGGTGGCTCCAGCGTGGAAGAGCGTGGTGAGTTCGGGCAGCCGGTTCTTGTCAGTGAGGAAGACGATCAGGTGGTCCTCGGGTTCGATCACCACATCGTGATGGGCGATCAGCAGCTTCTCGCCGCGGACGATGCCGCCGATGGTGGCGGATTCCGGCAGCTTCAGCTCCTCGATGGCGCGGCCGATGATGCGCGAGGTGCGGGCGTCGCCGCGGGCGACGACTTCGATCGCCTCGGCGGCGCCGCGGCGCAGGCTGTGCACCCGCGCCGGTGCGCCTTCGCGCACGTGCGCGAGCAGCGCGCCGAGCGTGATCTGCTGCGGGCTGATCGCGATGTCGATGCTGCTGCCTTCGACCAGGTCGGCATAAGCCGGGCGGTTGATCAGCGACATCACCCGCTGGCAGCCCATGCGCTTGGCCAGCATGGCCGAGAGGATGTTGGCCTCGTCGTCGTTGGTCAGCGCGCAGTAGACGTCGGTCTGGTCGATATTCTCCTCGCGCAGCAGGTCCTCGTCGGCGCAGTCGCCGACCAGCACGATCGAGTTGACCAGGTCCTCGGCGATCTTCTTGGCGCGGTCCTTCGAGCGCTCCAGCACCTTCACGCTGAAACGGCCTTCCAGCGCCTTGGCCAGGTTGCGGCCGATGTTGCCGCCGCCAGCGATGAACACGCGCTTGGCCGGACGGTCGACGCGGCGCAGCTCGCTCATCACCGTGGTGATGTTCTTGCGGTCGGCGAGGAAGAACACCTCGTCGTCGACGTGGATGACCGTGGCTGCGGTCGGCACGATCGGCTTGCCCTGGCGGAAGATCGCGGCGACGCGCGCATCCACGCCGGGCGGCAGGTGGTCGCGCAGCTCGCGGATCTCGTGCCCGACCAGCTTGCCCTGCTGCACCGCGCGCACCGCCACCAGCTGGGCGCGGCCATCGGCGAAGTCGAGCACCTGCAGCGCACCCGGAAATTCGATCAGGCGCTGTACGTGGTGGTAGACCTGGGCCTCGGGGCTGATCGCGACATCCACCGAGGAGCGGTCGCGACGGATGAACTCGGCGGCGCCCAAGTAGTCGCTTTCGCGCAGGCGGGCGATGCGGGTGGGGGTGCGGAACAGCAGGTCGCAGACCCGGCAGGCCACCAGGTTCACCTCGTCGCTGCTGGTCACCGCGACCACCAGGTCGGCGTCTTCGGCGCCGGCATGGCTCAGCACCCGCGGCAGGCTGGCATGGCCCTCCACGATGCGGATGTCGAGCCGCTCGGCCAGCTCACGCAGGCGGGCGAGATCGGTGTCTACCACGGTGATGTCGTTGTTCTCGGTCGACAGCGCTGCCGCCACCGAGGAGCCGACCTGGCCCGCGCCCAGGATGAGAATCTTCATGCGTGCACCAACGCTCCCCTTCGCCTCGCCGCATCGCGCGCTGGATGAACCCCTCGCGACGCCTGCCGAATGATCGCATGCCCGCGATGGGCGGGCGTCTTCACTACTCGCGCCAGAAGCCCGGCGTCAGCAGCACCAGCACCGAAAACACTTCCAGTCGACCCATCAACATGGCGAGGCTGCCCAGCCAGACCACCGCATCGTTGGCTTCGCCAAAGCTCATGGCCACGCTGCCCAGGCCGGGCCCCGCATTGGTCAGCGTGGCAACCGCGCCACCGAACGCCGAGAGGATGTCGAGCCCGGCCGCGTTCATCGCCAGCGTGATCGCGATGAAGCACAGCGCCCACAGGATGAAGAAGCCCGAAACCGAGATCACCGCGCTTTCCGACAGCGGCTTGCCGCCCAGCTTGACCAGGAACTTGCCCTTGGGATGCACCAGCTGCTTGACCTCGCGATAGCCCTGGCGCAGCAGCAGCACGGCGCGCGAGACCTTGATGCCGCCCGAGGTCGAGCCCGAGCAGCCGCCGATGACGGCAACGCCCAGCACCAGCAGGGGCGCCACGCCCGGCCACTGGGTGAAGTCGGCCGTGAGCAGGCCGGTGGTGGTGATCAGCGAGGTGATCTGGAACACGGCCTGGCGCAACGCGACGCCGGCATCGCTGTAGCTGCCGCTGAACCAGAGCACGGCGGCGATCAGCAGGCTGCTGACACCGATGATGCGCAGGAAGGCCTGCAGCTCGGAATCGCCGTAGTAGCCGCCCAGGCTGGCGCGCCGCCAAGCCACGAAGTGCAGCCCGAAGTTCATGCCGCCGATCAGCATGAAGACGATGGCGATGCACTCCAGCAAGGCGCTGTCGAAGTGGGCGAAGCTGGCGTCGTAGTTCGCGAAGCCACCCGTCGACAGGGTCGACATCGCGTGGCAGACCGCATCGAAGAAGCTCATGCCGGCGACCCAGTAGGCGGCCGCGCAGAGCACAGTGAGACCGGCATAGACCGCCCACAGCGCCTTGGCGGTCTCGGCCACCCGCGGGGTCATCTGCGAATCGCGATTGAGCCCCGTGCTTTCGGCGCGGAACAGCTGGGTGCCGCCGATCTTCAACATCGGCAGGATGGCGACCGACAGGATCACGATGCCCATGCCGCCGATGAAGTGCAGCACCTGACGGTAGAACAGCACCGACTTCGGCAGCTGGTCCAGCCCGCTGATCACGGTCGCACCGGTCGTGGTGAGACCTGATGCCGCCTCGAACATGGCCTGCGCGAAATCGAGATGAGGTGGCGCGTACATGAAGGGCAGGGCCGAGACCGCGCTGGCCAGGACCCAGGTGAGGGTGACCACCAGGAAGCCATCGCGCAGGCGCAGCTGGTAGTCGGCGCCGCGCACCGGCAGCCAGAGCAGGAGCCCGGCGATCGTCGTGGCGGCGAAGCTGGACAGGAAGACGGTCGCGGTGTCCTCGCCCAAGGCCAGCGCCAGCAGCGCCGGCGGTAGCTTCGACAGCGAGGTGGATGCGACGACGATGGCGAAGACGCGCAGGATGGCGCGGGCGCGCGGACTCATGTGTTGCTGCTCCGTGGCCACGGCGCCCGCTGGCCGAAACCCCGACCTTCAAACCCGACCATGCACGTCGCTCCCGGTGAGGACCATCGCGCCGGTCGGTGGCCCAGACTGGGCGGCGGCCGGAACTGGATGCTGCAGGCGCACATTGTCGCGCCGGCAGCCGTGGTCTTGGCAAGCCCCAAGCCTCAGACGGCCGGCTTCAGCGCTTTGTACCAGGCCTCGATCTCGGCCATCCGCGCCTCCGCGCCGAAGCGCTCCAGCGCATAGGTCTGGCGCGGCGGAGGCGCGTCCAGCAGCGGGCGCAGGGCTGCGGCCAGCGCGCTGGCATCGCCGATCGGCAGCAGCGGGCGCGCAATCACGTCGGCCAGATGGCGTGCGCCTTCGCTGGCGCTGGCGATCACCGGCAGGCCGCTGCGCATGGCCTCCAGCAGCACCAGGCCGAAGGGCTCGTTGCGGGCCGGGCTGACGAAGGCATCGAAGGCCGACAGCCAGTCGGCGGGACGCTCGACGAAGCCGGGCATCAGCACCTCCGATGGGGCCGAGGCGCGCAGCGATTTCCATGCGCTGCCGGCACCGACCAGAGCGAGGCGCGCGCGCGCGCGCTCCGGCGCCAGCTGTCGCCAGGCCTCCAGCAGCACGTCCATGCCCTTGCCCGGCTCGGCGCGGCCGAGCGCGCCGATCAGCACGGTGCTGTCCTCCAGGCCCAGCTCGGCGCGCAGCCGCGCGCGGGCTCCCGCGTCGAAGCCCGGCGCCTGGGTCCAGTTGTCGATCTGCACGCTGCGCGCGCGCAGGGCTTCGGGGATCGCCGGCAGCTGCCAGGGCGCGATGGCGATCAACCCATCGAGGTCGGCGTGCTGCTGCGGCTTGTAGTGGATGTGCAGGGTGGCGACCCGGCGCAGGCCGGGCACGCGCAGGCCGCGCAGGGCGCGGCAGCCGCCGCTGAGGTGGGCGTGGGCGACATCCGGGCGCTGCTGCTTCAGCCAGCGCCGCACCCGCCAGCGCGACAGCCATTCGCCGCAGTCGACCACCCGGACCTTGGGTGAGAGTCGATGCGCGATCGCGTCGGCGCGCGCCTCGAAGGCGCAGTGGCGCAGCAGCACAGTGACCTCATGGTGTTCGGCCTGGGCGTTTGCCAGTTCGACCGCATAGCGCTCGCTGCCGGCGAAGCGGCGGGTCAGCAGCAGGTGGGCGATGCGCATCAGCCCTCCTTGCCGCCGCGCAGCTCGATGCCGAGATCGCGCAGCTTGCGGTAGAGATGCGTACGCTCCATGCCGACCGCCTTGGCCAGCTTGCCGACGCTGCCTTCGCACTGCTCCAACCAGTGCAGCAGGTAGGCGCGCTCGAACTGGTCGCGGGCCTCGCGCAGCGGCTGCGAGAAGTCGGCGCGGAAGCCATCCTCGTCGCCGCTGGCGGCACTGGCCGCAGGCGCCGCCGCAGGCCGACGACCAAGCGCGGCTTCCACCTCGCTGGCCTCGATCTGCTCGTCGCCGCCCAGCACCAGCAGGCGCTGCACCAGCGCGCGCAGTTCGCGCAGGTTTCCGGGCCAGCTGTGCGCGGCCAGGCGTGCGGCGGCGGACTCGCTGAAGCAGCGCAGCGGCAGCCGGTCGCGGCTGACGAAGTGCTCGGCCAGGGCCTGCGCCTGCGCCAGCACATCGGCGCCGCGCTCGCGCAGCGGCGGCACCCGCAGCGGCAGCACGTTGAGCTGGTAGTAGAGGTCCTCGCGCAGCCGCTGGCCCGCGAGTTCGGCTTCGAGATCGCGGCTGCTGGCGGCGATCACCCGCGCGCGCAGCGGCACCGGCTGGCGGCCGCCGACCCGCAGCAGTTCGCGGCGCTCCAGCACGCTGGACAGGCGCAGCTGCAGCTCGGGGCCGAGTTCGGTCAGCTCGTCGAGATAGAGCGTGCCGCCCTCGGCCTGCTCGATCAGGCCGGGTACGCTGCCGGTCTCGCTCTCGGAACCGAACAGCGTCGCTGCCGCGGCCTCATCGGCGATCGCCGCGCCGGCGACGGTGACGAAGGGCTGGCCGGCGCGGGACGAGTGCTCATGCATCCAGCGCGCGAGCCCTTCCTTGCCGGTGCCGGCTTCGCCGAGCAGCAGCACGGGCGCATCGACGCCGGCCAGGCGTTCGAGCTGGGCGCGCAGGCGCTGCATGACCGGCGAGTCGCCCAAGGGTGCGACCGGCGGACTGAGCTGGCGGCGCAGCGCCTGGTTGTCGGCGCGCAGGCGCTGGGCCTCCAGCGCGCGCTCCAGGGTGATCAGCAGCTTGGCCAGGGTCACCGGCTTCTCGATGAAGTCGTAGGCGCCGAGCCGCGTGGCCTCGACCGCGGTCTCGATGGTGCCGTGGCCGGACATCATCAGCACCGGCGTGTCGTCACCCGCGCCCTTCCACTCGCGCAGCAGGGCGATGCCGTCGGTGCCGGGCATCCAGATGTCGAGCAGCACGGCATCGAAGCGGCCCTCGCTGCGGGCCGCGCGTGCGGCCTCGGCGTGCTCGGCAGTGGCGATCACATAGCCTTCGTCCTCCAGCACTTCGGACAGCAGCTGACGGATATCGGGCTCGTCGTCGACCACGAGCAGGCGGGCATTCGGCATGGGTGGTGTTCCTGCGGGGCGTCACCCGCTGGGCGCGGCGGACGCGAAGCCTGCAAGCATAGCGGCAGGTTGGGCGGGCGCGTGACGGGCTGGGCGGGTTTGACCCCGTGCTGCTGGCTGGCGCGGAGACCGAAGCGGTCGGCGGAACCCACGAGGCAGGTGCTCAGCCGAGCACGCGCAAGCGCAGAACGCCCGCCCAGCGCTCGCCGGACGCCAGCCGGATCGGCTCGAAAATGGCGCCGGGCTCGATGCACAGGAAGGCCCCGCTGCAGCCTGTGCCCAGGTCTGCCAGCGCTGCCGCGCCAGCCTCGCCCGGATTCCAGACCACCCAATCCGCAAAGCCCTCGGCTTCGATGGACAGTGTTCCTCCATCGTCCTGCAGCAGAAGGGTTGGCGAGCGCCCGCGGTAGATCCGGTCCAGCGGCGGCGAGGGCATCAGCGCTTCTTGCCGCGAGGCGGGATGCCAGTCGCCGCCCTCCTCGAAACTGCAGTCGGCCAGGCCGAGCACGCGGGTCTGGCCGAGCGTGCAGGCGAAGTAGGTGTGCAGGGCACAACAGAACTCCATGCCGAAGGCGTCGCGGTTCTCGATATCCAGCGTCAGCACCATCGTGTCCGCGGCGAGACGGGCCTCGAGATGCAGGGCGAAGCGGTGCGGCCACAGCGCGCGCGTGGCTTCGGAATCGGTGAGCTCGAGCAGCAGCCGGTCGTCAGCCTGTTCGCGGAGCCGCCAGGGCTGGGTGCGCGCAAACCCATGCCGCGCGTAGGGCCCGCGCGCATTGAACTGCGGAAAGATGACCGGCACGCCGCCGCGGATGGCCGCATGGCCGTCGAGCACCGCGCGCGGGCTCATGAAAAGTCGCTCGCGTCCACCGGCGCGCCAGCGCAGCAGCTGGCCGCCGAACAGGCTGAACTCGGCGAACGCATCGCCATGTTGGAGGGTGAGGGTCTGCATGCACACGCTGCCCGGGAATGCGGCTCGCAGACTGCCAGAACGACGACGCTGGGCGCAGCCCTGGGCCGCATGCGCGCCTTCCTTGGCGCGCGGCAAGACGGCGCGACCTTGGCTTAGAGCTGGCTCAGGCCGACCAGACGGCGCAGCAGCTTGCGGATGGCGGCGGGCAGGCGGTCGGCGGGAATCGCCTGGCCGTCGATGCTGACGCTGCCGCTGAACTCGGGCCCCTCGCCGTCGCGGACGACGGTGAGACCGTTGATTTCCAGCACGCGTGGCGCGCTGTTGGTGGCTCCGGCGGCCGGAGTCAGGGTGAGTCGGCCGCTCAACACGCTTTCGGTGTCGCGGCCTTCGCGGCTGAAGTCGCGGCGCAGGTTGCCGTCGACGCGGCCGCCATCGGCACGCGGCTGGAAGTTCGAGAAGGTGGCCTCGGTGCTGCGGTTGGCGCCGGCCGCACCCAGCTCGCCGGTGGTTACGGCGATCATCTGCCCGCCGCGGCCGTCGGCGAGGGTGGTCTCCTTGCTGAGGGTCATGGCCTGCCCGACCTGAGCGAAGGCGAAAAGCGCGAGAGCGGCAAGGCTGTTGCGAAGGTTCATCGGGGGTCTCCTGTGGCGTCGCAATGGGAGCAGCCCACGCGGGGTCTGCCCGCACTTCAACGCACGGTCGGCGCTCGCGTTGACAGCGCGCCGAGCCAGAGCGCGAGCAGGGCGAACAGCAGCACCGAGAGAAAGCTCGAGTACACCGCGTAGTGGGTGTTCAGCGGGAACAGCAGGGCCAGCAAGGCCAGGCTTGCCGGCCAGGCCCGATCACGCGCCTCGACGGGCGCCGCGCGCAGTGCACGCAGGAAGCACGCCACCGCGCCGAGCCAGCACAGCAGGCCGAGCGTGCCGGTCTCGCTCAGGATCTCCAGCACGATCTGGTGGGCGTGGAAGGCTCCCTGTTCGCCGCGCTCGCCCTCGAACAGGAAGCGGTCATCGCTGGGCGCATGGTCCGGGTAGGCATAGCGGTAGCCGCGTACGCCGACGCCATTGATCGGATGCGCGGTGAACATCGACTGTGCGGCCCGCCAGATCGGCAGCCGGAAGGACAGCGCGTGGTCCAGCGCCGCGGGATCGCCAGCGAGCGCCGCTGCGCTGCGATCGATGCGTTCTGCGAAGCGCTGCGAGCTGTGCTGCAGGACCAGGCCGGCGCCAAGCAGCAGAACGCAGGCGACCGCAAGCGCGGCCAGCCGCTGCGACAGCCGCGGCAGGGCAAACCACAGCATCAGCGCCAGGACGAGGGCATAGCTCAGCCAGGCCGCGCGCGCGCCGGCCAGCCCGATCACCATTGCCAGCGCCAGCGCCGAGAGCGCGAAGCCGCGCCAGCCGAACCGCTGCTTCGCCGCGACCAGCAGCAGTGGCGACAGCGCGGCCATCACCGCGCCGAGCTTCAGGTCGTCGTCGCCGAAGATGCCGCTGAGGCGATCAACACGGTTGCTGCCGCCCAGCGAGACGCCAGCAACGGCCTGGACCAGTGCGTCCATGGTCCACAGCGCCACCAGCAGACCCAGGCCGCGCAGGGCGAACGCCGCGGCACCCGGACGCGACAGTCCGCGCTGGGCGTAGAGCAGCGCAGGCAGGAAGCGCAGGTCCACCGCGACTTCGGTCCAGCTCTTCGAGGCTGCGACCGAATCGAGGGCCGAAAGCAGCTCGGGCAACCAGTAGCCGAGGAAGAGCAGGGCGGCCACGCCTTGCATCGGCTCGGCACCGGCGCGGAACAGAGCGGGCACCTGCTTCGCCCCGAGCACGGCCATCACCAGCAGAGGCAGCTCGTAGCTGCGCGAGAACGGCAGCAGGGCGAACACCGCAATCAGCCACAAGGCAGGCGCCTGCGCCCGCGCCGCCGCGAGATGCGCGCGCAGTGCCTGGCTCATCCGCGCGCGGCTGCGAGTTCGGTGTACAGGTCCAGGGTGGCCTGCTGCATGTCGGCGAGGCGATAGCCGTCGAAGGGCGCGACCGGCACGGGCGAGGTGAGCAGGCGCTGCGCGGCGTCGAGCAGGGCGGCGCCGTCACCCAGCGGCACTGCGCCCGCCGGATACAGCTCGCGCAGCAGTTCCCCCGCTCCGCCGTGTTCAAAACCCAACACCGGCACGCCCATATGCAGGGCCTCGATCACGGTCCGGCCAAAAGCTTCGGGCTTGCGCGAGAGCTGCAGCACCACATCGCTGATCGCGTACACATCGGCCACATCGGCGCGCGGGGCGGTGATGGCCAGCCGATCTTCGACTCCGGCCTCCCGCGCTCGGGCCCGCACGCCGGCCAGATAGCGCTGACGGCCAGCTTGATCCGCGCCCAGCAGCAGCAGGCGTGCATCGATACCGCGCGCGACCAGGCCGGCCAGCAGCTCGATCGCCTGGGCGTGGCCCTTCAGCCGGGTGCCGCGACCGGGCAGGGTGAGCAGTCGCCCGCCCGCCAACTGCGCGTGCCGGCGGAAGAAGTCCTCGCGCCAGGCCTCGCTGGGGCGATGCCCACGCGGGAAAGCCGCGGGCTCGATGCCGCGCGGGATCAACACGTAGCGCTCATCCGGCACGTGCGGATAGTGCTGTCGCATGTAGTCGCAGACGCTGCGCGAGACGCAGATCACGCGCTCGCCGCGGGTCATGATTGCGCTGTAGCGACCGGGCGAATTCAGCCCGTGCGCAGTGGTGACGAAGACCGGCCGCGGGCGCAGTCCGATCATCGCCGCCAGCGCCATCCACGCCGGCAGGCGCGAGCGCGCGTGGACGATGTCGGGCTTGATTTCGCGGATCAGCCAGCGCAGCGCAAGGATCCTCGCCGGCGCGGCCAGCGATTTCGCGCCGATCTTCAGCTCGACGTGGCTGCTGCGCTCCTTTTCCAGCTGCGCGACGAGCCGGCCACCGCCGCTCACCACCCAGGACCGATGCCCCGCGGCGACCAGAGCGCGGCCGATCTCCAAGGTCGAACGCTCGACGCCGCCGGAGTCGAGTCGCGGCAGCAGCTGCAGCACAGTCAGGCGCTTGGGCCCGGCCGGCTCCTCCATGGGCTTCTCGGGCGGCGGCGACTCGTGATCGGCTTCAAGCATGGACAGGCGTTGCGCTCGGGGCGTACGGGGAGGTGGCCGCGACGGGCCGGGCAGCGTGTCCCGGGGCGCCGCGCGGAAAAATGAGGCTCCCACCCGGAGGTGAGTGGCGATTGCCGCCATCGCGCTCGCGCACCGGCGGCAGTGCCCCAGCGGCAGGGTATCGGCAGGAATCCGGGCGCGCGACCCGAAGCCTCAGCCCTTCAGCACGTAGTGCGCGCCGCAGTAGGGGCAGGTGGCCTCACCCTTGGCCTCGATGGCCAGGTAGACCTTGGGATGCGAGTTCCACAGCGACATGCCCGGCATCGGACAGGACAGCGGAAGATCCGCCCGGGTCACCTCGTAGCGGTTCTGGGCGTTGGCGGGGATTACGCGGTCGGAAGCGGTGGCAGGCATGGCGGCTGGGCGCTGTGGGGCGAAGGGGCCTGATTCTAGCGCGGTGGGGGCGGCATACTAAGCGAACACGTCGAGGTGTTCGGGTCTTTCGCGATTGGGGCGGACGGCAGGTGTGCTTCCAAGCTGGGGCCTGAAGTTCAGAGCTGCGCAGTGTGCGGAGATCATTGAAGGGATCATAGATGCCCGCGCGCTGATTGACGGCGCTGGCGGAGGTTGCCGGTGAGCGCGCGTGAGCCCCTGATTCCAATCCCGTCGTTGGGATGCAAGCATTCCGGACCACGTTTGCCCGCGTGTCCTCATTAGGTTCGCCCTCGTGAATAGCAGGGCGGTCAGCTCTGACGAAACATGAAGAACAAGGCCCGCCAATCGGCGGGCCTTGTCCAGAATCATCGGGATGAGGCGCTGTCCGAGAAGCGCGCCAGTCGGATATCGGCTTCTGGGCGCAGCGTCGAGATCCACTCGAATCTGCACGCCATCCCTAAAGCGTGGGCTGCGACGAAACCTCTAGCCGCATTCCCAAACGTTGTCGCGGCAGAAGCACATGCCTGGCTCGTACTGTTGCCAGAAGCAGCGGAAGCGTCCCCCATTGGTTGGGCATGACTGGCCATCGTAGAGGCCACACCGAGGCGTCCATGGGTCGTTGACCAGCGCCGACAGCGCGGAGCCTTGATCATGCGCGTTGGCACCCTTCATCGAGTCGAGGATCAGCCCCGCGGATTGGCTTACATCAACTTGCGCGGCGCCAGATGCCGCGACCGCGGCACCGGAAACGCTCAGCGAGAGCATGGAAAGAAGAATGTACAGAACAAGTGCACGCATTCGATTTCTCCTTGAGATGATGTGCCCGCTTCTTCGGACACGCATGTGAAATGAACATACCAAGCGAATGTTGTCAATCTTCAGAATGGTGATGTTGGATCCCACGCGCTAAGTGTCGGGTCCCGGATGAATATCTCCTGCATAATCGGTCAGCACTGCTGATCGGCCGCGAGGTCTTGGCGGGTTTGCCAGGCGGTCTCTCCGCACCGGACCTTGCATGAATATCCGTCTGCACAAGAACGCCCGAACCACGCCAGTGATTCGTCGCGATATCCAGCAGCCGACGGGCAGCGACTACGAACTGGCCGAGCGTTTCGGCGTCACTCGCGACACCATCCGCAAGTGGCGCAAGCGAACGCCGCAGCAAGACTTCGGCCACACCGCCCACCGGCTTCAGACCAGCTCAATGCGGGCCAGGAAGAAGTGGTGGTGCAGCGGCGCAAGACCCTGCGCTTGTTGCTGGACGACCTGATGTCGGTGGTGCGCGAGTTCATTCACGCGAGCATCAGTCGATCGGCGCTTGCTCGACTGCTACGTCGGCGTGGCGTGTCCCGCCCGCCCGTCGAGCCAGCGCCCGAACGTCCTACGCACGCGAGAATGGGGTCAGGTTCACTTCCCGAAAGTCAAATGCAGGGCTTGCCAGGACCCGGCAGATAGGCCCAGACGGCTGAGGTCGAGCCACCCACAACAACAAAGCCCGCCAATCGGCGGGCTTTGTTGTTTCTGTTTTCCCGTGCTGCCCTAAGCGTTCGGCCACGACACAGAGGACAACGGCCTGCGCTTCGAGCAGTTGCTGAACACCCGCGGCCTGCCCAGCGAGCGCAGCGACGGCTTGGGCGTAACGGCGCGGCTGTTGGACACGCTGAGCTGGGACGGCAACGGCAATCTGACGGCCATCAACGACAAGGTGGGCGACGCGAACGCGTATCGCAACGCCAGCCGCTCGATGATCTACGACGGCTTGGATCGTCTGACCGTGGCCAACAGTTCGCCGCAGCCGCCGCTCCGCACCGAGTCGCCCTGGGCCTACAGCTGGGGCGAAGCCCGTTTCAGCTACGACGGGCTCGACAATCTCCGCACTTTCAAGATGGGCGCTGCAGATTTCAGCTACGCCTATGCGAGCAATGGTCAGCTGCAGAGCGTGAGTCAGGCGGGCGTGGCGTCGCCGATCTTCAACTACAGCCACAACGCGCGCGGGCAGATGACGGGTCGCCAGTTCGGCGGCCAGCAGTTCACGCTGAGCTGGGACAGTGCGCACCGGGTGACGCAGACGTGGAACGCGGCCAGCAGCGTGGTGGAAAGCTACCGCTACGACGCCCACGGCCATCGCGTCCGCACGGTGCGCGGCGGCGAGACGGTGTACCAGGTGTACACGCAGGGCGGCGACCTGCTGATGGAGCGCACGAATACCGGCACGACGCGCAAGTACGCCCGCCTGGGTGGGCGGCTGATTGGTGAGACGGTGAACGGCGCGCGGCGGGCGATCCACACCGACGTGATCGGCAGCGTGCGGCAGAAGACGGACGCCTTCGGCACCCTCGTGCACGAGGACGTGCGCGCACCCTACGGCTCGACACTGATCGGCTGGCAGTACCAGAATGGCCCGGCGTTCACGGGCCACATGGAGGATGGTGCGACCGGTCTGACCTACATGAAGGCGCGCTACTACGACCCGGTGGCGATGCGCTTCATCAGCCCGGATCCGGTGTATGTGAATCTGAGTACCGGTGGGAATTTCAATCGGTATTGGTATGCAAATAACAATCCTTATACCTATACGGATCCAGATGGGCGAGAGGCTGGCTGCGGAACCAGAGTGCAAGGGGGTGCGACATCGCACTGTTCTTCTACGGGCGTTCCTACGGTGTCTGATACAAACAGAACCAATGTCGAGAAGCTCCCCAGAATAGTAGATGGAAGGGCTTCGACACAGGTCGTTGATCTTGATGGGGAGGGCTACGAATCGTTCGAAGCCGCGGGCCTAGCTGGGTATAGGCGTTTTGAGAGTGCGTACTTCGAAACAAGCGAAACTGAGGAGATCGCTGGAGTCACCATCATGGTGAACGATCGGCACTATTTTACAGTCCCCGTGCTCGGCGGTCTTGAGAATAGGTATAGTTTGTCCATCGAGAATGCTCCGGACGGCGCAGTCATTAGTGGTAGATGGCACACCCATCCTTTCAACGGAGCGAATAACTTTTCCCCGCTGGACATAGTCGGCGTGAACAGGGAGGGCGGCGTTCCGTTGCTCCTTCGAGCTGGTTCTGGCTATGTCGGCGCCATTTATCCTGGGCAGGGACCTGGACATGGCTTTGGCGGCGTTCCGATTTGTGACATGTGTCTTTCCCCTCATCCTCGATACGGAGAGTGATCAAATGCGCTTGAATCATAAGAGGTGGCTGCTTTGTGCGGCTTTACTCCCTGCGCTTGGTTGCGGCGCGGCTCCGCGGATTGAGCGGGAGCAGGTGGTTCTCCCGTACTATCCTGCTATGGGGGAGGTGACGGACCGTCATGGAAAAGTGCTTAACGAGGTTAAACCTTCCAGCTTGGAGTTTTCGCGCATAATTCTCAGCACATCTCCCAGCTATTCCCCAGGTTCTGAGCAAGACGCAGCATGCGAGCTGAAGCGCATGCTGCCATCTTCGTTATACGTTCGTCTCCTTGCATCGCGCCAGGCTATCGCAGATTTGTCAATCCAGCGAAGCGATCCGGCCGTTGCTGATCGACTCTACGATATCGCCACCTATATTGGGGAATCGTGGGGGGATGAGTGGACAGAACAGCGGGATTGGATTAGACGTTTGGAAAGGCTTATCGATCTTTCTAGTTCGTGCGTAGATCTTGGTCGATGACTATTGATCTGCCCTCGTAAGCTCTCGTAAGCTCTCCCGTCCGGAAACGGGGTCAGGTTCACTTTCCGGAAGTCAAATGCAGGGCTGGCCAGGACCTGGCAGATAGGGCCTGACATTTGAGGTCCAGCCCACTACAACAGCGACGGAAACGGGGTCAGGTTCACTTCCCGAAAGTCAAATGCAGGGCTTGCCAGGACTTGGCAGATAGGGCCTGACATCTGAGATCGAGCCACCCACAACTGCAAAGCCCGCCAATCGGCGGGCTTTGTTGTTTCTGTTTCCCCGTGCTGCCGTAAGCGTCTGACGTAAGCGTCCGCCCACCTCACCGTAAGCGTCCGCCCACCTCACCTTCCCTCCTGAGCTGATCTTCCCGACCGTCCCCGGTTTCCCCAACGGAGGACCGGTCGATGGCGTGTTCGGAGGCGTGGCGGTGGCGGGCGCATGTGCGTTCGCAGATGCGGAGTTTGCTCAGTCAGGCGGAGTACTGCCGGCTGTGGGGTATCCCGCGGGGAGAGTTCGCCGCGTGGCGGCGGCGGATGTGGGTGCAGGAGGTGTCGCCGCTGCGGCTGCTGCCGATCGTGCGGAGGGACGGCTGATGCGCCTGCCTTCGCAGTGGTTCCTGGCGGTGGAGCCGATCGATCTGCGCTGCGGCATGGATCGGCTGCTGGTGTGGGTCCAGCGTAGCGGCGGTTCTGCGTCGGCGTCGGTCGGCTACGTGTTCCGCAACCGCGCGGGTTCGCGGATCAAGTTGCTGCGGATCGATGGCACCGGCGTGTGGCTGTGCGTGCGTCGGCTGCCCGCGGGTCCAAGGCTTGATCGCCTGCGCCATCCGCACTCGCGGTCGACACAAGCGCGGTGCGTGGCGGCCGGCATCTCAGGCCCGCTGTGAGGCTCTGGCGTCTGCCATTGCCTTGGGTCGAGCCGCCGCACGTTCTTGAAACCCCGGACGCTCCGAGGGAGCGTCCGGGGCTGCAGGCTTCAGCTGCGCCTGGTCTTACCAGTCGTAGGAGATCGCGAACCGCACGGCACGCGGATCCTGGTACAGCGTGGGCAGCAGGTAGGCCGGGTTCGGGTCGCCGTTGTCGTCCTCGCCAAGTTCGTTGACCTCCAGCGTCTTCTGGCTGTTCAGGATGTTGAAGACGTCCAGCTTGATGGCGAGGCGCTCAGACGCCCAGCCGGGGCGATACTCAAGGCCGAGGTCGACCGTGTAGGTGCTGGGCGTGCGACCGCCCGAGCCGCGCGGACGCAGCTGACCGCCGCAGTAGAAGGACTCAGCGCCGTACTCGGCGGCGAACTCATCTGTGGGATGCACGCCGAAGCAGTTGATCGGACGCCCGCTCTGGAACTGCAGGTTCGAGCTGGCCGTCCATTCGGAAGCGAACTTCCAGGCGCCGAACAGCTTGAGCTTGTGGCGACGGTCGTTGGGCAGGTAGCCGCTGGCTCCGTCAAGCAGGCCCGGCTGGTCGAACAGCGTCGTCAGGCCGGCATCGTCCTGGCCGTTGTCGGAACGCACGTAGCCCTCGTTGTTGCCCTCGGACTTCGACAGCGTCCACGAGCCCTGCAGGAACCACACGTCGTTCCAGCTCTTCTCCCAGAACAGCTCGACCGCCTTGTAGGTGCGCGTCGAATCGGGGTAGCCCAGGGCATCGGCGGTGAGCAGGACTTCCTCCAGGCTGCCGTCGCCATCGAGGTCGACGCCCATGCGGATGTCGCGGCCCGGATTGGTCAGGACGTAGTAGTCGAAGCCACCCGCCTCGAAGTCCGCGAAGCCGTTGGCGGCAGCGTAGGCATTGAGGGCGGCGTCCACGGCGACGTCTTCCAGGGTGCTCTTGAGATCGCGGTAGATGCCGCGCACGCCCAGCGTCCAATCGTTCCAGATCTCGCGCTGGTAGCCGAGGATGAACTCATCCTGGTACATCGGCTTGAGATCCTGGTTGACGATCTCGCGGGGATCCTTGATCTCGCCATCCGCGAACACCGAGACGTCGGTGAGCGGCGCGCCGATGATCGGGGTGAAGTCGGCGTTGACGCCGTTCAGCACCAGGAACTGCTCGGTGAAGAACTCGGCGCCCGCAAGCCGGATGTTGGTGTTGTTCGCCACCGGCAGGTGGTAGCGACCGGCATTGGCGAAGAACTTCTGGCTGCCATCGCCCTGGATGTCCCAGGCGAGTCCAAAGCGCGGCGCCCACTGGTTGTCCAGCTTGGTGAAGGTCTCGCCGTTGGCATTGCGATTGTCGAAAGCCTCGTTGCGGATGCCGAGGCTGAGCAGGACGCGGTCGGTGACCTGCCAGGCGTCCTCGAGATAGAAGGCCGAAGCTTCGGTCTCGAAGCTGCCGCCGTTGCTGTAGAAGCGCTGGCGCAGCTCGAAGCCGGTCGGCGAGCGGCTGCTCTGCAGGTACTGCCAGAGCACGCCGCCGGAGTAGGCGACGTTGTCCGCCGAGGTGTTGATCTCGTTGTCGACGCCGAAGCGCAGCACGTGGCGGCCATCCGCCAGGCTCCATTCGACATCCGCGCGCCAGGCTTCGCGATCATCGACGGCCGTGCCGGGCAGCTGGCTGGAGTAGCAGCCGCGGGGGATGCTGGAGCCGCCGGCGCGACGATCGAGGATGACCGGGCAGTCGTCGCCCTCGCCAACGTCCGACCGGTTCGCTTCGCCGCGTCCCCACAGAAGGGACAGGGTGAAGGTGTCGCTCAGGTAGCCGGTGTATTTGAGGATGTCGTTGCGGCCGCCGCGCTCCAGCGTGGTGGCAGAGCGGCGCTCGCCGATATCCGGGTCCGGATAGGCGTAGAGGAAGGCCGTATCGACGGTGTCCGCGCGGTCCGAGAAGCCGGTGTACTCGAGCAGGTGGTTGTCGGTGATGTACCAGTCGAGCTTGGCGCCCCAGAACGGGTCGTCGCTGGCGCGGCGGGTGAAGGAGCCGACGCCGTAGAAGTCGGAGTCCAGGTTGCGCGACTGGCCGAGCAGGAAGAAGAACAACCGATCCTTGATCAGCGGACCGCTGACGTAGGCATTCGCGGTCAGGAAGCTCGACTCGTCGCGGCTGTTGAAGGTGTAGATCTCGCCGTCGGCGAAGAAGGTGTCGCGGGCGGTGCTGGTGAGCGACTCGGGCTCCCAGTACAGATTGCCGCCAAATGCCCACTCGTTCGTGCCGCGCTTGGTGGTGGCGCTGATCACGCCGCCGGTCGAGCGGCCGAACTCGGCACCATAGCCACCGGTCTTGACCTGGAACTCGCGATAGAACTCGAAGGGAACGGTGCTGCCACCCAGGCCGTTGCGGAAGTTGGTGACGTTGAAGCCGTTGATGTAGTACGCGTTCTCGCCGACCGATGCGCCGCCGAAGGAGGCCAGGTTGCCGAACGCGCCGTCGCCCTGGGTGGTGCCCGGGGCCAGCAGAGCCACCGAGGTCAGGTTGCGTCCGACCGGCACCCGGTCGATCACGGCTTCGCTGAGGATGGTGTTCGATTCGACCGAGGACACGTCGATCGGGTTGATCGCCGAGGCGGTCACCTCGATCGCTTCAAGGCTGGTTTCAGTGGCGTCGCCGACGAGCGACACGCGACTGCCTGAGCCTGCGCTCACGACGACCGTGCGGGTCACCCCGTCGGCGGTGATCTGGTAGCGACCGCTGGGAAGATTGCCGACGGAAAAGCGACCGTTGTCGCCGGCCTTGGCCTCACGGACTGCGGCGGTGTCGAGGTTCTCGATGCGGATGGTGGCGCCCTTGGACGCCTCTCCGAAGATCGAGCCCTGCGTGCTCTGGGCCAGGGCTGTGCCAGAGATCAGGCAGAGTCCAAGGGCGAGGCTGAGGGCGGTGCGGCGGGTTCCGACGCGTGTCGTGGTCAAAATCATGCAGGATGCTCCCGGCAAGCTGAAATGTGAATGCGAGCCAAACTGGCAGGCTGTCCGACTTTACCAGTAAAGGCTGCGTTAAGTGTCTTTCCGTCTGGGGGTGGCGCTCGGTCGTGGGCCTGCCCCTCGGCGCCAGCGGCCTGCAGCGAGCGATGGGGCAGCCAGGGTCCGCCCTGCTCCTCCCGCGGGCTGCGCATGCCGCCTGCGGGCGGGGCCACCGCCCTGTCCGGGCGCACCGGCCGGAGGTCCGGGGCAGGCCGCTCGCGGTGGGCTGGGCGAGTCCTTCGGTCACACCCTCAGCGGCCTGCCGCGAGGGGCAACGCGCCGCCCGCCGGGAACGGTTCATGTCTCGACGTTTTCATGCTCTCATCACGCCCGCCGGACCCCGGCGCCGTCATGGACACCACCACGCTCCGCCATGCCCAAGTCCAGAACCAGCAGCAAGCAACCCGTTGACGTGAAGCGCATCCTCGGCGTCGTGCTCGGCATTGCCGCGCTCACGTGGTGGACCCTTGACCGCGCCGAGTACTTCATCTCGCGCAGCATCCTGGTGGCCTATGGAGACTTCGAGACGCGCTTCAGTGGCGCCTGGTTCGAGTGGGATGGCGATCTCTATGCCAAGGACTTCCGCATCGTCGATGAGGAGACCGGCGAGACCGTCCTGCGCGCCGACCATGTCGTCGCGGAGACGCCGGGCTGGTTCTGGGTGCTGCGCAATCTGATCTTCCAGAAGCGCCAGCATCGCATCAAGGTCGACCGCATCCACCTCGAACTTCTCGGCGTCGAGGCGCATGCCGACCTCGGCGATCCCAGCCTTGGCGATCTCGGCCCCTTCAGCGCCGATGCGGCTTCGCCCTGGGATGGTGAAGGCTGCAGCGACCTCCTGTCGTTCAGTCGATTCCAGCTCGCCGACCTTGGATTGAGCCCCGGACCTGCCAAGCTGATGTTCGACTATCAGATCAACGGCCGCGATCTCGACGCGCTGGTGCAGCTTGAGGTGCCGGGCGTCTCGCAGGTGCGGGTGACGCGAAAGGAGGCGCTGCTCGGTGGCAGCAACGCGCTCGTGCTGGACCATCTCGCCACGCAGATCCACTCCGAGCGCATCGAGATCGAGGACCTGGGCTTCGTCGCCGCGCGCAATCGTCATTGCGCGAAGACCGCGGGAATCGACGAAGCGGCTTTCGTGCAGCGGCACATCGACTCGCTGCAGCGCATCTTTGCCCATCACGGTCTGTCGGTGGACAGCGAATCCGTCCGCCTCTATCGCGAGTTCGCGGCGCGCGGCGGCAGCCTGGTCGCGGAGCTCCGCTATGTGCCGCCGCTGGATTCCGAGTCGTTCTACGCCATGCGGCAGTCGATGGAGGTGCTGCCGAGCTTGAGCCTGAGCCTGCAGCGTGCGGGCCGCAGCGTGAGTACGCAGCTGGCGCAGGTCCGCGAGCGACCGCTGGATGGCTTTGACAGTGCGCTCTCCACCTGGCGCCTGATCGAACGCGAGCAGGAGGCCTTGGCGCGCAGGGACGTGCAGGGTGGCAGTCGTTCCTTGGCAAGTCTCGGGGGCAGCGGCGGCGCGCGCTCGGGGCGCAGCGTGCAACCGGCGCGCGCCAGTTCACCTGCCGCCACGGCCGGGCCTTCCCCCGCACTGGCTGCGGCCGATTCGCTGGATGCGGTGCCTGCCTCGCGGCCGGCCGCGCCCACCGACGGCGCCGCCGACGCCGACTGGCAGCCGGAGTTTCGCGACCCCAGCGCCCTGGAGTGGGACGAACTTGGAGCGCTGGAGGGGCAGCAGCTCCGCGTGTTCACCCGCCATAGCGGCGGCCGCGTGGTGGAACTGATCGAGCATCGCGGCACTGAACTCCGGGTGCGCGCAGCACTCGGCGGCGGCAGCGCCGAGTACACGATCCAGCGCGAGGCCTTCCAGTTCGCGCGCAGGATCTGAAGGCGCGAGAGGGCGCCGGCCCAGCCTTGGGAAGTGCCGAGGACGTGCCCCGGATCACTCTGCCGACTGCCAGGACCAGAGCGTTGGGGGGGCGGGCGTTGGCGGGCAGGCCCAGAGTCAGAGCCTGATCGCGTCGATGTGAGCTGGCCTGCTGATGGGCGTCCTGCGCCCCTGGCCCCGCCGAGCGGAGGCGCGCGGCGGCCTGTGCGTAGCGACGTCCAATGCCGAGCAGCGCTCGCACGACTGGGCTACGCTCGGCGGCCTCGAAGAACGCAAGGACGCCGACAGGCATGGCCATGGATGCTGCAATCGAGATCCGCGCGCTGGGCAAGACCTACGACAGCGGCCACGTCGCGCTGAAGGACGTCTCGCTGTCGATCCGCCGCGGCGAGATCTTCGCCCTGCTGGGCCCCAACGGCGCCGGCAAGACCACCCTGATCGGCATCGTCTGCGGCACCGTCCGCGCCAGCTCGGGCCAGGTGATCGCCAACGGCTTCGACATCCAGCGCGACTACCGCGCGGCGCGTGCCTGCATCGGCCTGGTGCCGCAGGAACTGGCCACTGAGACCTTCGAGACGGTGTGGGCGGCGCTGCGCTTTTCGCGCGGCCTGTTCGGCAAGCCGCACGATCCAGGCTTCCTCGAACAGCTGCTGCGCGACCTGTCGCTGTGGGACAAGCGCGACACCAAGATCATGAGCCTGTCCGGCGGCATGAAGCGCCGCGTGCTGATCGCCAAGGCGCTGGCGCACGAGCCGCAGATCCTGTTCCTGGACGAGCCGACCGCGGGCGTCGATGTCGAACTGCGGCGCGACATGTGGCGTCTTGTCGGCGGCCTGCGCGAGCGCGGGGTGACCATCATCCTCACCACCCACTACATCGAGGAGGCCGAGCAGATGGCCGACCGCATCGGGGTGATCAATCGCGGCGAGCTGCTGCTGGTCGAGGACAAGCACACCCTGATGCGCAAGCTCGGCCGCAAGCAGCTGACGCTCAGCCTGAGCGAGCGCATCGAGTGGATTCCGGAAGCGTTGTCCGACCTGCCGCTGGAGCTGGCCCGCGATGGCGAGGCCCTGGTCTACACCTTCGACTCGCAGGGCGAGCGCAGCGGCATCGCCACCCTGCTGCGCCGGCTACAGGACGCGGGCATCGGCTTCCGCGACCTGCACACCGAGGAATCCTCGCTGGAGGACATCTTCGTCAACCTGCTCAAGGCCCCGCGATGAACCTCTACGCCATCCGCGCCATCTACCGTTTCGAGATGGCGCGCACCTTCCGCACCCTGGGCGAGAGCCTGGCCGCGCCGGTGCTGACCACCTCGCTGTACTTCATCGTGTTCGGCGCCGCCATCGGCTCGCGCATGGGCGATGTCGACGGGGTGAGCTATGCCGCCTTCATCATCCCCGGCCTGATCATGCTGTCCCTGCTCAACGAGAGCATCTCCAACGCCAGCTTCGGCATCTACATGCCCAAGTGGTCGGGGACGATCTACGAGCTGCTGTCGGCGCCGGTGTCGGTCACCGAGGTCGTGCTCGGCTACGTCGGCGCGGCCACCACCAAGTCGCTGATGATCGGCCTGCTGATCCTGGCCACCGCGCGCTTCTTCGTGCCCTACTCGATCGAGCACCCGCTGTGGATGCTGTTCTTCCTGGTGATGACCGCCGCCAGCTTCTCGCTGTTCGGCTTCCTGATCGGCCTGTGGGCGAACGACTGGCAGAAGCTGCAGGTGATCCCGCTGATGGTGATGACCCCGCTGACCTTTCTTGGCGGCGCCTTCTACTCGATCAGCATGCTGCCGCCGTTCTGGCAGACCGTGTCCCTGTTCAACCCCGTCGTCTACCTGATCTCCGGCATGCGCTGGGCCTTCTACGGCCAGTCCGATGTGGCCCCCATGCTTTCGGCCGCGATGATCGGCCTGTTCTTCCTCGTCTGCCTGGGCGCTGTGACCTACATCTTCCGCAGCGGGTGGCGGCTGCGGAGTTGAGGCAAGGTCGCGTACTCAGGGCTGCAGCGGCGTCGGCGCTGGCGTGGCGATGGGCGCGTCCAGCCGCACCACCAGATAGGGAAGAAAGAACTGCGTCACCGGGCCGACGCCGAGTGCGAACACCACGGTACCGACGCCGACAGTGCCGCCCAGTGCGACGCCGGCCGCGAGCACCGTGAGTTCGATCAGGGTGCGCACCCGCCGGATCGACCAGCCGCTGCGGCGGGCCAAGCCGGTCATCAGGCCATCGCGTGGGCCCGGGCCCAGTTGCGCGCCGACATACAGCGCGGTGGCGAAGCCGCAGGCCAGCACGCCGCCCAGCATGAAGGCGATCTGCGTGGCCCAGCCTGATGGCGCGCCGAGCAAGGCCAGGTTGATGTCGGCGAAAGGCCCCAGCAGCAGCGTGTTCGCCAGCGTGCCCAGGCCCGGCATGTGGCGCAGCGGAATCCAGGCCAGCAGAACGGCCAGCGACGCGATCACGATCACGGTACCCAGCGACAGCGGCACGTGCAGTGCGATGCCGAGGTGGAAGACATCCCAGGGCGAGGCGCCCAGCGCGCCCTTCACCATCAGCGCGATCGCCACGCCGTACAGCCACAGCCCCAGCAGCAGCCGGAGCAGACGCTGCGGCAGATGGCGCGCCTTGAGTTGATCGATCGGGCCGAGGTTGGCAAGTGTGGTAACGGGCATGGTGGTTTTCATGGCGCCACGATCCCGATAATTGGCTCTTCAATACAGAGCCAATTCTGCGATAGTGGCCCCATGCATCGATCTCTGAGTCCAGAACGCATCGCGGCCCTTGTCGGCGACTTCCCGCGCGCTCCGGCCTACCGTGGCCTCTGCCTTGCGCTGCAGGAACGCATCGGCGACGGACGCATTCCGCTTGGCTGTCGCCTGCCCAGTGAGCGCGCGGTGGCGCCGGTGTTGGGCGTCTCGCGCAATACCGTGACCCGCGCCTACGCGGATCTGGTGAGCGCAGGGTTCGCCATCGCCAGGCAAGGCTCCGGCACCTTTGCCGCGGTGCCCGTGGAACGCCGCCGCGCGCATGATCATGTGCTGCATCCGCTGGGCAGCGGACAGTCTGCCGAGGGCGCGATCGATCTCAACTGCGCGGCGGGTTCTGCGACGCCGGGCGTCGCCGCCGCCTACGAGCGTGCGCTGGCCGCGCTGCCTGCCTACCTGTCCAGCGATGGCTATCTGCCCTCGGGGCTGCCCGTGCTGCGCGCACTCATCGCCGACACCTACTCGCACCGCGGCCTGCCGACCCGCGCCGAACAGATCGTCATCACCAGCGGCGCGCTGGCGGCCATCGGCATCGCGGTGCGGGCGCTGTCGCGTCCGGGCGACCGCATCGCGGTGGAATCGCCGGTGTACTCGAACGCGATCGAAGCGCTGCGGCTGGGCGGCGGACGCTTGGTCAGCGCGCCCATGGGCGACGCGCTCGGCGCGGAGGGATGGGATATCGACGCCATCGATGCCACCTTGCGGCAGACCTCTCCGCGCCTCGCCTACCTGATCCCCGACTTTCAGAACCCCACCGGTTTTCTGATGGCCGACCCGATGCGTGCGGACTACGCGCGTGCCCTGCACGGCACGCGCACGACGGCCATCGTCGACGAGACACTGCAGCCGATCCTGCTGTCTGATGTGCCGATGCCGGCGCCGTTTGCGTGCCACTCAAGGGATGCCATCACCGTCGGCAGCGTCTCCAAGATGTACTGGGGTGGCCTGCGCGTGGGGTGGCTGCGGGTGTCGCCTGAGCTCGTCCCGCGCCTGATCCGGGCACGCGTGCAGAGCGACCTGGGGAGTTCGCTGTTCGATCAATTGGTGGTCGCCGAACTGCTGCAGTCGCCGGAAATTCTGCAGCTTCGACGCGAGCAGCTTCGCCGCCGCCGAGATCTGCTGGTGCAGGCACTGCGCGAACACCTGCCAGAGTGGCGCCTGCGCGTGCCCGAGGGCGGGCTGTGCCTGTGGGTGCAGCTGCCGCGGGGCAGTGCGACCCGCCTGGCCGCCGATGCCGAGCGCGAGCATGTGCACGTGGCGCCGGGCCCGATGTTCAACGTCGAAGGCGGCTCGGACGCGTGGCTTCGGATTCCGTATGCGAAACCGGAGGCCGAGCTGACACAGGCGGTTGAGCGGCTGGCGCGCACGTGGCGCAGCCTTGCTTCTGAATCACCACGCGAGCGCAGGGCAACGCGACTCCTGATTGCCTAGGGGGAATGGAGGCTGGGTGCGCGACGATCGTGCGCACGCAAGAGCGTGAACGTGAGCGACATTCGCCCTCTGTATCGGCTGCTTCCACAGCGGGCGGCGGCAGCGGAGTTGAGCGCAGGCTGCGCCGAACAGGGAGAGGCGTGCCGAGGCCCGACGCGCGCCGCTCAGCCCGGCTGCGCAGGCAGACGCACCATCCGATCCATCAGATGCTCCAGCGTGGCCACCAGATCACCGCCGCAGCGGCCCATGTGCACGGGCGAGGTCTGGATGATCGCGCTGCGCTGCGCCGTGAGCCAATGGAAGCGCGTGCGCGGCGGCAGCAGGCCGATCGGCGCCGCGGCTTCACCGCCGCGGCAGATCGCCGGGATCGCATCCAGATGCCGGCAGACCAGTTCCATGTCGATGGCCGGGGCGAGCGCGCGCAGGCGCGCTTCGTCCACCTCGATCCGTGCCTGCAGGAACCCGGCGGCCTCGCAGGACAGGATCACGCCAACGTTGATGAACTCCTCGCGCTCCACGCGCGGCACCACGCGGATCACCGCGTAGTCGTAGAGCTCATGCGCGCGCACGGATCGCCTCCTGCACGAAGCCCTGGCGCTCGGCCAGCCGGCGGCTCAAGTAGTCCACGTAGGCCGCGCGCTGGGTGCGCGGATCGCCGAAGTCCTGCGCGCCCTGCAGCCACGCATCGGGCACCTGCGCCACCACCTCGGCGATCACATCGCCCTGCAGGCGCTGCGCCATGTCCGCGTCGACCTCAGCGATGGCGGACGCCCCGCGCAGCAGCACGTGGTCACGAATCAAGGGGAAGGGCTTCCCGGCCTGCGCCGTATCGCCATCCCAGCCGTGATGGAAGTACAGCGCCGCGCCGTGATCGATCAGGAACAGCCGGCGGTGCCAGACCATCAGGTTCGGATTGCGCGCCGTGCGGTCGAGGTTGTGGATGTAGGCATCGAACCAGACGATGCGCGAGGCCAGCTCCGCATCGGGCTGCTCGGCGACCGGATCGAAGTTGATCGCGCCCGGCAGGTAGTCCATGCCCAGGTTGAGCCCGGCGCTGGCGCGAATCAGATCCTGGATCTCCGGATCGGCCTCGGTCCGCGCCAGCTCCGGGTCCAGATCCATCAGCACGATCTCCGGCACCGGCAAGCCCAGCGCCCGCGCCAGCCCACCCGCAATGACCTCCGCCACCAGCGCCTTCGGCCCCTGGCCGGCGCCGCGGAACTTGAGCACATACAGCCCCTCGTCCTCGCCCTCCACCACGGCAGGCATCGAACCGCCTTCGCGGAGGGGGGTGATGTAGCGGTTGACGGCTAGGTGGCGTAGGGGCATGCTGCAAGGGTAGCCGTCAGTTTGGGTGCGGCAATGCCGCGGGTTGGCGAGCGAATGGGAACTGACTACCGCTTTGGTGCCTACCTTGATGCGGAAGCAGAAAGGAAGGCGTCGCAGCCAGCTTTTGATTTGCAGGCTGAGCCAGTTAACTGGCTACCTCCAATTTTCGGCCGCCTTTTCGGCCGACGTCCCCCCTTTTCAGCATTTTTACTCGGGAATTGTTCGGCGATAGGATGCCAACCTAAAACCCTCAGGAACAGGCTTGTAGGGATCAGAATCCTCGGGCCATCGTGTCGCTCTACTTTGGAAAGCGCGAAGCTCTGCCACATCGATTTCGACAACCACCACGTGCTCGTTTCTACCGCCTCTCAAGCGGCAAAGGTCTCGGCCGTGATGCGCCTTTGATGGCACCCGGACCCTACTATCCCCATACTTACGGTTGTTGACCAAGGCAATGCTCGCGTGCACGTCAAGACTCGCCGACTCAACGAGCGAAGAAAACGTTTCTAAATCTTGATTCCAAGACAGCACCATCAGGCAATCAACGTCCCCCTGCAAGTCCAAGCGATGACCGGCATTCTGCAACTCCGAACAAACCAGCACCGCGAACGCAAACCCATTGTGTATGTATACCGGCTTGCGAGGTGGCAAGCCCGTCGTCCAGCCGACACCAAAATCCTTACGCAATAGCTTGTCTTCCCCCGGGGCAGGGAGGGATTTCACTTGACGCACCTCGACGCGCGTGGGATACCCAAGACGCGTGTCCTCAAGTGTAAGCACGGCCGAACTATGAATAGCGCCTGTGCCGCCGGACTGGTAATCGACACCGGCCACTAGTCCAATTCCGACATCGCCTAGCATTTGTGAAACCGTATCTATCCACCGTTCGGGAAGCGAAAGCTCCGGCAAGAGAAGATACGACGGCTTCGGAACTGCACTGATAGCTTGATTGACAACGGTGCGCACCCGCTCGTATCGGTCCCGGCCTATATCTGAAGTCCCGGCAGCAGCCTTACGCCAGCTGGCGACACTGGTTTCAATGCTGCTAATCCCGAGCAAGACCTTCGGGGGGCGATCGTCCCCCCCGAGGTATGCGACGTCGAGCCATTCTGAATCGGAAGTACACCCCGTCTTGGAAAGCCTAGTGCGAGGCCGTCTCGACGGATTTTCTGGCGCATCCGCCCAAGCCCCTCGCACTGCTTGTGCGTATCTCGCCCAATTGGCCGTAGCATGAGGCTCGGCTTCAAATACACATTTATCTGGCAACAGGCCAGATATCTGCTGCGTTGAATAGGGCCTAGTTGGAAAAACGTATGGAAGCAATGAATCGCGCGAAAAATCCATCGCGCCAGCGCCGGGACTCGTGCGTGGCAAGCCGACCCGACCAGGGGACTCATCGCAGTGAACGAGAAAATCGCGAAGCCCGTCGAAACGACGATACAGACTCGTAAGCGCCACCTCATCTTCTGCCAGGGCTCTGTGTTTCAGCGCAGTGATTGCCAAGTGCTGCTTATATGGCATCTTCGCAAGATCCGCCTCTCTGATCTGAAGCGCGAGCGCCTCGACGGTTTCCTGTGCTGCCCGCATGCCCAATCGCTCGCACAACGCGAGTGCGCTAGTCGGAAGCGGGTGCGCTTTCCCTGTCGCGCTGTCCCATCGAATCGAACAAACCACGGCATCCACAAGAAGACCATTCAGGGCTTCTAGAAAATCCTGCCAAACAGCACTGCCCAAGCCACACTGCATGCCGTTCACAATTACGTGCGACGAGTTCTCCTTAAGAGCAGCTACCGCAGACATGGCCGAACTAATCAGGCCTTCTGCCTCGCCCCACTCCGCCAACGCTACGGCTAGTGACAGCAAGCGGGGTAGATAGTCCATGTGATCTAGGATGCGATCCGCACGGAGCACGTGATTACGCGCAAATCGATAGAACTCGGCTCGTTCCTCCGCCCAGTCTTGCTGCCGCAGGTCGCGGGCGAGAATCTCGACCGCTCGCAGCTGGAGCGACCAGCTCAAACGACGGATGGATAGGCCCTCGGCCCTTCGCAGTGTGTCTGCCTCTTCAGCCGCATGACTGGCAGCGCTGAGGACCTTTGCCGACGCCATCGCACCTAGCCTGTCTGGCGAGGGCATCAGCCGCCGCTCGCTGGCCACGCTGCGAATTTGGGCCTCGATGCTGTCGAGAAGGTCAAGACCTGCACTGCCACTAAGAAAGAACACCTTCTGCTTGGAAGGCTGGAGTGACAGCACTGTGCGTCCTTGGTACTGCCCGGGCAATCGCAGCTCGACTATGTCGCCGTTAACGGTCGAAGGAAAGCACTTCGCGCGGGCACCGATGTATTCAAGCATTCCCCGGGCTGACTTCACGTTGCCTGGATCGCGGAACACCAAGAAAATGTCGTCGATATAGCGTCCGTAATAAATAGGCGCGAGTTCTCGTTCGAGGTCCCGATCGAGCTCAACGAGCAGGACATTTGCGACAATTCGACTGGCGGCCAATCCGATCGGAAGGCCGCCGTCTGCAGGGCTCTCGGAGAACCATCGAGATGCGAAATGCGCTCCTACTTCGCGAGACCAAGCGCACAGGAATGCGCAAAAGGCCGCGTTCAGATCCATCTCCCAGTCGTTCAGTTCGATCCCTAGGCGTGCATGGAAATCGCGGGACGCGAGAAACGCTGGATCGATACGGTGGTAAAAACTCTTTAGATCCAAGGACAAAGCGACGACAGAACGCTCGCCCTTCAGCTCGTCCCTTATTGCCTTTAGACCCAGCTGTCGCCACTGTCTGTAGGGGCGGAAATAGGGTTGGAAAGAACCCACAGCATCAATGTGGTAGGTGCCTGCGCCCTCTCTTTGGTTGCTGCGGGGGCGGAATCGCTTCAGGCGCGACCCGGACGCAACCTTTCCAAGACATGCATCGAACTTGTGACCCACATGATTGATCCAGAGCGCGGACAGGATGTGCGCCTCGACAGAGAAGTCGCCAATCACCCTGAATTCAGGTCGTATTTCAAATTCCTGCAGGACGCGCTCGAAAGCCCGCTCTGCATCGGAAAAATAGGCGTGACCGCCTTGCTCCGCCTGGCGAGCCTCCAACGTCAGCTTCTTTGCGACGACACGGTAGCAACGAACATCTCCCTCAAGAGCCTCATTTATGAGTCCATTGCGTAGCCGTTCAAGCAGACGGACTAGATTTCCGCGCAGATCTCGCTCGTAGTCCGAAAATCGAAAGGAGACAGCGGCGACTCGATCATAAAAACAATCCGCCTTCGCTTTTCGATATGCGTAAAGCATGTGCTGGAGCGTGAGCTCCCCCCAAGATGAAACCTCCATCTCCATCTTCTCCAGACAAAAGAGAAATGAACCGTTCTTCAATACAGTGAAGGGCTACATATTCCTCCGATACTCCCCACCCACCTCGTACAGCGATTGGCTGATCTGGCCGAGGCTGTGGGTCTTCACCGCCTCGATAAGCGGATCGGGATCAGGTCTAGCGTCGTAGCAGGAACCTAAGCGCAGCATCGCCACCTGATCCAAGTGGCACATTGCAAGACCTGACCACGCTCCCCGCCCTCACCTCAACACCCCCACCATCGGATGCCGCGCACTCGCCGCATCCAGCACCACCCGCCGCACCTCCAGCCCCTGCGCTTCCGCTGGACAGCGCTGCAGGGCCGGCGCGTAGTCGTCCTCAGTGCCCTCACCCACCTGCAGGCCCAGCGGCGATGGCAGGCGCATGCCGACGAAGTTGCGGCCGTCGCCGGTGGCCGCCTTGATCCAGCCGATGTAGGTCACGACGCCCGCGGGCGCATCGAAGCGCAGGCCCAGGCTGCCCTCGTTCGGCACCTGGTAGCCGCTGCCGCCGCCGGCGTAGTTCCAGTAGCGGATGCCGTTGAACTGCTGCTCGCCGCCGCGCACGACCTCGCAGAAGTAGAACCAGCGCTGGCGCGACTGCATGTCGACGATGTCCCACTCGATGTCGCCGCCCGTGATCGATCCAAACTCTGCTTTCAGGAGTCCGGGGATGTAGTCATCCACGGTGGCCGGCTTCTCGACCTGGCCGAAGTAGGTGGTGAGCGCATTGAAGGCCTGCTGGCATTCGGTCTTTGACTTGTGCCAGCAGTCCACGCCGTAGCGGCCGATGACATAGCCGCGCTCGGACAGCGGTACGGCCTCCAGCCGCTGCTGCTTGACCTGCGTGTACGGCGTGCACCCCGACGCGGCCACCAGCGCGAGTGCGGCGCTGAACACACGACTGCTTCGGATTTTCATGTTGCCCCCTGATTCGAGCCCGCATAAAAGTCCATGCAGTGGCGGGCGTCAAGACAGGTCCCGGGTCGAAGTGGGGCCGATCTGAGAGCAGCGGGCGGGACGGCTGCGTCTGCGCCGTGCGGCCTTTGACGAACAGCGCCCTGCCATGGCCGGTGCTATCGTCCGCAGCACATCGGGGGCCGACCCTGGGGAGCCGTCATCATGTGCGCGAGAAGCACGGTGCTGTGGGTGTTTCTGATGGGCTTTGCGATGCTGGCGGGGCTGCCTTCCAGCGCTTCAGCGCAGACCGCCAACATCGGCAACTTCGTGTGGCGTGACTTGAACCGCAACGGGATCCAGGACGCGGGCGAACCCGGCATTGCGGACGTCACCGTGCAGCTGTGGAACGGGGCGCGCACGCAGCTGCTGGCAAGCACCACCACCAATGCCAACGGCATCTACACCCTGCAGGGCCCGACAGGCACCGCAATTCGCGTCCGCGCGATTCTGCCCGATGCCAGCCTGCGCTTCTCGCCGATGGATGCCGGCGGCGATGACACGCGCGACAGCGACATCTTTCCTTCCGGCAGCGAAGCCGGATTCACCGCCAGCTTCACCCTGGCCTCCAACGTCATTTCGATCACGAGCTTCGACGTCGGCATGATGACGCCGCCGATGGCGAATGTCGGCAACTTCGTGTGGCGTGACTTGAACCGCAACGGCGTGCAGGACAGCGGCGAGCCCGGCATCCCTGATGTCACCGTGCAGCTGTGGAACGGGGCGCGCACGCAGTTGCTGGCAAGCACGACCACCAATGCCAACGGCATCTACACCCTGCAGGGCGAGAACGGCATCGCGCTGCGCGTGCGTGCCCTGCTGCCGGATGCCAGCCTGCGCTTCTCGCCGATGGATGCCGGCGGTGATGACACGCGCGACAGCGACATCTTTCCTTCCGGCAGCGAGGCCGGCTTCACCGCCAGCTTCACCCTGGCCAGCAACGTCATTTCGAACACCAGCTTCGACATCGGCATGATGACGCCAGCGATGGCGAACCTCGGCAATCGAGTGTGGGAAGACTTCGACGGCGACGGCGTGCAGGGCGCTGGTGAGCCCGGCCTGGCCGGCGTGACGATGCAGCTGTGGAACTCCGCCATGACGCAGCTGCTGGACAGCACCACGACTGACGCGAACGGGATCTACACCCTGATCACACCCGAGCCCGGCGACTACCGGCTGCGCGCACTGCTGCCGGTGGGTTTCACCCGATCGCCCAAGGACCAGGGCGGCGACGACACGCGGGACAGCGACTTCAACACCGGCGTGCCGATTGGATTCACCGACATCTACACGATCGCCCCGAATCTGATCTCGATAACCAGCATCGATGCCGGCATGCGTGGAAGCACGCTGTTCCGCAGTGGGTTTGAGGATCTTTGAGCTGGGAAGCGGGGCTGCGAACGGGGTCCGGTTCACCCTCCAGTTTCCGTCATCGATCAACGCCCGACTGCGAGGCCGATTGCCTCCTGTTCTTCCCACGTCTGCTCTGGCGTCAGCCTCGCGTGCTCGCCACTCCGACGCGCTGCACTTCCAGCCTTATGGCCTGCAGCAGCCCGCCTCACGCCCGCTCCAGCGCCTGCCTCAAATCCCCCAGCAGATCCTCGATGTGCTCGATGCCGATGCACAGGCGCACGGTGTCGGGGGTGACGCCGGTCTTCTCCAGCTCGGCCGGTGACAGCTGGCGGTGGGTGGTGGACGCAGGATGTGTGGCCAGCGACTTGGCGTCGCCGATGTTCACCAGCCGAGTGAACAGCTGCAGGGCATCGAGAAAGCGTGCGCCTGCTTCGACGCCGCCGGGCAGGCCGAAGGTGAGCAGGCCCGAGGCGCCGCGCGGCAGGTACTTCTTTGCCAGCGCGTGCTCGGGGTGGTCGGGCAGGCCGGCGTAGTTCACCCAGGCCACCTTCGGGTGCTGCTGCAGGTACTGCGCGACGGCCAGCGTGTTCTGGTTGATGCGGTCCATGCGCAGGTGCAGGGTCTCAATGCCCTGCAGGATCAGGAAGGCGTTGAAGGGCGACAGCGCCGCACCCGTATTGCGCAGCGGCACCACGCGGGCGCGGCCGATGTAGGCGGCGGGGCCCAGCGCTTCGGTGTAGACCACGCCGTGGTAGCTGACGTCGGGCTCGTTCAAGCGCGGGAAGCGCGCCCGGTGCTCGGCCCAGGGGAAGCGCCCCGAGTCGACGATGGCGCCGCCGATGCTGTTGCCGTGGCCGCCCAGGTACTTGGTCAGCGAGTGCACGACGATGTCAGCGCCATGATCGATCGGCCGCAGCAGGTAGGGCGAGGGCACGGTGTTGTCGACGATCAGCGGCACGCCGTGGGCGTGCGCGACTTTCGCGACGGCCTCAATGTCGGTGATGTTGCCGCGCGGGTTGCCGACCGACTCCACGAACACCGCCTTGGTGCGCGCGTCGATGAGTTTCGCGAACGCATCGGGCTCGCGGTAGTCGGCGAAGCGCGTCTCGATGCCGAACTGCGGCAGGGTGTGGGCAAACAGGTTGTAGGTGCCGCCGTAGAGCGCGCTCGATGAGACGATGTTGTCGCCGGCTTCGGCGATCGTCTGGATCGCATAGGTGATCGCCGCCTGGCCCGAGGCCAGCGCCAGCGCGGCGATGCCGCCTTCGAGCGCGGCCACGCGCTGCTCCAGCACGTCGGTGGTCGGATTCATGATCCGCGTGTAGATGTTGCCCGGCACCTTCAGGTCGAACAGGTCGGCGGCCTGCTGGGCGCTGTCGAACGCGTAGGCCACGGTCTGGTAGATCGGCACCGCCACCGCGCGGGTGGTCGGGTCCGGCGTGTAGCCGCCGTGCACCGCGATGGTTTCGGGCTTCCAGTTCGGGGGGCTCTGGCTCATGCGGGCGGCGTCCGTGGGCGAAGGGCCCTCGAAGCTAAGCGAGGCGTTGCGACTACGCCGGCATATGGCGCGGCTTGCTCCGCGACGGACTAAGCGCGCGTTGAAGCCGAGTTGCCTTGATGGCGCGCAAACGAAGAAGGGCGGCCCCAGGGCCGCCCTTCCGTCGGGACTGCAATGCCGAAGCGCTTACTCGGCGGCTTTCAGCGCGCCCTCCAGACCAATCGAGATCTTGATGTCGTCGCCCACGGCCGGCACGGCGTAGTTCATGCCGAAGTCCGAGCGCTTGATCGTGGCGGTGGCGTTGAAGCCGACCCACGGGGTCTTGCGCATCGGGTGCTCGCCGATCTTGTTGACGGTCACGTCCAGGGTCACCGGCTTGGTCACGCCGAGCAGGGTCAGGTTGCCGGCCACGGCCAGCTTGCCTTCGCCGTTCTGGGTCACGCCCGTGGTTTCGAAGCTCATCGCGGGGAACTGCTCGACGTTGAAGAAGTCGGCATTCTTCAGGTGCTTGTTCAAGCCCTCGTGGCGCATGTCGACGGTGCTGGTGTCGATGCTGGCGCTGACGGTCGAGTTGGCCAGGTTCTCCGGGTCGACCTTCAGATCGATATCGAACTTGGTGAAGTCGCCATACATGTCGGAAAACCCGAGGTGGTTGACGTAGAACCACACGCGGGTGTGCGACAGGTCGATCTCGACCGGCTGCGGGGCGGCGAAGGCGGGGGCGGCGAAGCTGGCGGCAAGCAGGGCGGCGGCGATGGGCTTCAGCATGGGCGGTGTTCCTCGTGGAGAAGGCGCGGGCGCGCCGGTGGGCGAAGCGCCGCGAAGCGACGCGATGGGGCGGGGAGGGGAGAGCGCTTACAGCACCTGGCAGGCTTCGTCGAAGGGCAGGCGCGGGCTGCGCGGGAACAGCTTGTCGGCGTCGCCATAGCCGAGGTTGACCAGCACATTGCTTCGCCAGCCGGTGTCCTTGAAGAAGGCTTCGTCGACCTTGGCCTGATCGAAGCCCGACATCGGACCGGCATCAAGCCCGAGCGCGCGCGCGGCCAGGATCAGGTAGGCGACCTGCAGCGTGCCGTTGCGGAAGGCCGTGGTTTCGGCGACCTGGGCACTGCCGGTGAACCAGCTGCGCGCGTCGGTGTGCGGGAACAGGTAGGGCAGCTTGTCGTAGAACTTCGGGTCGTTGGCGACAATGACGGTGACCGGCGCCGCCATCGTCTTCTCAAGATTGCCGGCCGACAGCGCGGGCTTGAGCTTTTCCTTGGCCGCTTTCGACTGCACGAAAACGAAGCGGGCGGGCGAGCAGTTGGCGCTGGTCGGGGCCATCTTCACCAAGTCGTAGAGCTGTTGCAGCAGGGCGGGCTCGATGGCGCGGTCCTGCCACGCATTGTGCGTGCGGGCCTTGAGGAAGAGCTGGTCGAGGGCGGTGCTGTCGAGGGGATGCATGCGGGGCTCCAGTGCGGAATCTGCGGGAGCAGCGCTGGACGCTGCGGCTTCACAATCGTAAAGGCTAGGACTGCGGGGGTCAGAGGCCCGTGAGCATGGGGCGCAGTCTAGGCCTGGTGCGGGCGTGGAATAATCCGGGCCCGACGCAACGCTGCGTTGCAGATCCGGGGCTCACCGCATGCATCCGACGCTGGCTCCGGCCTGGGTTCTGACCGACGGCGCCACCGGCAACCGCAAGCCCGCCCTGGCACTGGCCGAGGCCCTGGGCATCGAGCCCTACGAGTGGACGCTGCAGACCCGCGCGCCCTGGCGCTGGCTGGCGCCGCGCTGGCTGCCAGGCCGCGGCGATGTCTTCGCGGCGGGTTTCGAGCAGGCGCTGCGCGAGGCGCCGCCGCGGCTGGCGATCGGCTGTGGCCGCCAGGGCGCGCTGGCAACGCGCTGGCTGAAGCGCCATGTGCCCGGCTGCAAGGCCGTGCAAATCCTCGATCCGCGGATCGACCCGCGCCATTGGGACGCGGTGCTGGCGCCGGCCCATGACGGGATCGCCGGCCCCAATGTGTTGAGTTTCACGGGCGGCCTGCACGGCGTCGACGGGCCGACGCTGGCGCGGGCGCGGATCGCGCATGCCGAGCTGTCCCGCCTGCCCTCGCCGCGCACGGTCGTGCTGTTGGGTGGCCCGCATTCCTCCTTTGATCTGGACCGCGGGCTGTGGCTGCGCCTGTGCACGATCCTGCACCACTGGCAGGCGCGCGACGGCGGCAGCCTGCTCGTCAGCAGTTCGCGACGCTCGCCGGCCTGGCTGCGTGAGGCCGCGCGCAAGGACCTGGGCGACCTGCCCGGCCTGCAGTGGCATGGCGAGGCCGACGGCCCCAACCCCTACGGCGGCCTTTTGGCCTGGGCCGACCGCATCGTGGTCACCCCGGACTCGGCGAACATGCTGGCCGAAGCCTGCGCCACCACCGTGCCGGTGCTGGTGCCGGCGCTGAAGCCGGTGCGCGGCAAGCTGGGGCTGCTGTACCGCGATCTGCTGGAGCGCGGCCGGGTGCGCCCGCTGAAGCTTGACTATCAGCGCTGGGATGTTCTGCCGCTGCGCGAAACCGCGCGGATTGGTGCGGAACTGCAGGCCCTGCTGGCTGCGAATCCGGTCACGCCTGCGGCTTCCGAGGCGGGTCAGAACTTAAAGTAGTTTCTAGCTTGACCGCCCAAGCGCATGTTTCCCTGCGCTTTTGCCTGGAAATTGCCCGATCCTGTTCAGAAAACCCCAACGCCGACAGGGGTTTAGCTGCGTTTTCGCTCCGGAAATTTCTTGACACCCCGTAAACCCGTGCTTAGTGTGGGTAGCCGTAGAAAAAACGGGTTTTTTGTGGGGTTCGGTGGGGAATGTTCCAGGGCGAGACTGCCATCACGATCGACGACAAGGGCCGGCTGGCGGTGCCCACCGCCTACCGCGAGCTTGTCGCGCGTGACTGCGCGAACCGCCTGGTCGTCACCTACAACCCCTACGAGCAGGGCTGCCTGTGGCTGTATCCGGTGGCTGCCTGGGAACAGGTGCGCGACCAGGTCAACGCCCTGCCGAATGCCAAGAAGGTGCACCGCGCCCTGCAGCTGAAGCTGGTGGGCGCGGCGACCTTCGTCGACGTCGACGCGAACGGGCGCCTGCTGTTGCCGGCCAGCCATCGCAACGCCGCCGGCATCGAGAAGAAGGCCGTCCTGCTGGGCATGGGCGGCAAGTTCGAACTCTGGAGCGAGCAGGCGCACCTCGCGCAGATCCGTCAGACCATCGGGGAAGACGAGATCAGCGATGCCATGCTCGACCTCACGCTGTAGCCGGGGAGGACTCGGGCGATGCGCCACGAAGCGCCGCCGGCCGACCACATCCCGGTGCTGTATGCGCAGGTCATGGAAGGGCTGCGGGTGGTCAAGGACGGAACCTATCTGGACGGCACCTTCGGCCGCGGCGGGCATGCGCGCGGGGTGCTGAGCCAGCTCGGACCGGCCGGCCGACTGCTGTTGATGGACAAGGACCCGCAGGCGATCGCCTGCGCCGAGGCCGAGTTCGCGGGCGATCCGCGGGTGGCGATCCGGCGCGGCAGCTTCGCGGGTCTGGCGGAGTGGGAGGCCACGGCCGGTGGGCTGGATGGCGTGCTGCTGGACCTCGGGGTGTCCTCGCCCCAGTTGGACCAGGCCGAGCGCGGCTTCAGCTTCATGCAGGACGGGCCGCTCGACATGCGCATGGACCCGGATACCGGGGAGAGCGCAGCAGAGTTTCTGGCGCGGGCCACCGAGACGGAGATCGCGGATGTGCTGTGGGCCTACGGCGAAGAGCGGATGAGCCGGCGCATCGCGCGGGCCGTCGTCGCGCGCCGGGCCGAGGCGCCGTTGAGCCGTACCGCGGAGCTGGCTGACCTGGTGCGCGCGACCCTCGGTCGCGGCGAGCCCGGCAAGCATCCCGCCACACGTACGTTCCAGGCCCTGCGGATCTATCTGAACCGCGAGCTGGACGATCTGGTTACAGGGCTGGCGGCCGCCCTTTCCCGGCTGAAACCGGGGGGGCGGCTTGCCGTTATCAGCTTCCACTCGCTGGAAGACCGCCAGGTCAAGCAGTTCATGCAGGCGCTGGCCAAGCCGGCGCCCGGCAACCGGCGCCTGCCGGTGGCCGTCGAGTTCAAGCCGACGCTCGCCCTGATCGGCGGCGCCATCCGCGCCGACGCCGAGGAGTTGGCGAGCAACCCGCGCGCCCGCAGCGCGGTGCTGCGCGTGGCGGAGAAGCTCGCATGAACCTGCGCGTGCTGTTCGGGCTGCCGCTCCTCGTCGGCGTGGTGATGAGCGGCATCGCCCTGGTGCAGTCGCGCCATGAGCATCGCCAGCTGTTCGCTGAGCTCAATCGTCTCGAAGCGCAGCGCGACGAACTCAACATCGAGTTCGGCCGTCTGCAGCTGGAGCAGGCCACCTGGGGCGAGACTTTCCGTATCGAACGGGTGGCTCGCGAGCAGCTCGGCATGCGCTCGCCCGAGCCGGCCGAGGTGCAGGTGGTGCGCCAATGAAGAGATCGCGTCGACCCCCGGTCAACCTCCGCATGCGGCTGAACCTGCTGGCCGCGGGTCTGGCCTGCTGCGGCGCGCTGCTGGTGGCGCGCGCGGCCGACATGCAGCTGCTGCGCGCCGACTTCTACCAGGCCAAGGCCGAGCAGTACCACCTGCGCGAGCTGCCGGTGCCGACCTCGCGCGGCATGATCACCGACCGCAACGGCGAGCCGCTGGCGGTGTCGACGCCGGTCGCTTCGCTGTGGGCGAATCCGAAGGAACTCTCCCGCTACCCGGAGCGCATCTCCGAGCTGGCTGTGGCCCTGGGCCTCGACCCTGCCGAGCTCGCGCGTCGGGTCGAGGAGCGCGCCGACCGCGAGTTCCTGTTCCTGCGCCGGCAGATGAACCCGGACGAGGCCGAGGCCGTGCTGGCGCTGGGTATTCCGGGGGTGCACAACCGTCGCGAGTTCCGCCGCTTCTACCCGATGGGCGAGATCGCTGCCCACGTCATCGGTTTCACCAATGTCGATGATGTCGGCCAGGAGGGCCTGGAGCTGGCCTTCAACGATTGGTTGAGCGGCAAGCCCGGCAGCAAGCGGGTGGTGCGCGACCAGAAGCTGCGTCCGATCGACGTTGACCTGCTCAGCCCGGCCGAGCCTGGCCGCGACCTTGCGCTTTCGATCGACCGCCGCCTGCAGCATGTCGCCTACCGCGAACTGCGCCGCGCGCTGGAGGAAAACCGCGCGGCTTCCGGTTCGGTGGTGATCACCGACGTGCCCACCGGCGAAGTGCTGGCGATGGTCAACCTGCCGACCTACAACCCGAACACTCGCGAGGGCGCCGACGCCTCGGCGCGCCGCAACCGCGCGCTCACCGACGTGTTCGAGCCCGGCTCGGTAATCAAGGTGTTCACCGTGGCGGCCGCGCTGGAGACCGGGCGCTGGAAGCCCGACACCGTGATCGAGACCAGCCCCGGCTACATGCCGCTGGCCCGCCACACCATCCGCGACATCCGCAATTTCGGCACGGTCAGCCCGACCCGCCTGTTGACCAAGTCCTCCAACATCGCCGCGGTCAAGCTGGCGCTGGACATGCCCAACGAGCATTTCCACGATCTGCTGCGCCGCTTCGGCTTCGGCGAGTTGACCGGGGTGGGGTTTCCCGGCGAGCAGGCCGGCGTGCTGACCGCACCCAGCGGCTGGGGCGTGCTGGAGAAGGCGACGATCTCCTACGGCTACGGCCTCTCCACCAACGCCCTGCAGATCGCCCAGGCCTACGCCGCGATCGGCAACGGCGGGGTGTGGATGCCGCCGACCTTCGTCCGCGGTGGTGCCGGCGAGGGGCGCTCGGTGATCGACCCGCAGCTGGCACGGACCCTGCTGGACATGCTGGAGACGGTGACCGGCCCCGAAGGCAGTGCGACCCGTGCGCGCGTCTCGGGCTATCGCGTGGCCGGCAAGACCGGCACCTCGCGGCGCTCGGTACCGGGCGGCTACGAGAAGCGCTACATCAGCATGTTTGCCGGCCTCGTGCCGGCCTCGAATCCGCGTCTGTCAATGGTGGTGGTGATCAACGACCCCGATCCGCAGCAGCACTTCGGTGGTCTGGTGGCCGCCCCTGTATTCGGTCACGTGATGGCGGACGCGCTGCGCATCCTTGATGTGCCGCCGGACGACATCCAGCAGTGGTACGTCTCGACGCCGATCCAGGCGACGCCTCTGCCGCCCGGCGAACTGCCGCCCGAGGCCGAGGGCGCGATCGAGCCCATGCCCGACGCCGGGGTGATCCAGTGAACCCCCGACTGCCCGCGCTCAGCCTGCAGGAGCTGCTGCCCGAGCGCTCCGACCTGCCGAACCTCTCGGTGTCCGGACTGCGTCTGGACAGCCGTGCGATCGAGCCGGGCGAGGGCTTCGTCGCACTGGCCGGGGCGCGCACGCATGGCCTGCTGCATGCCGCCGAAGCCGTGCGCCGCGGCGCTGTGCTCGTGCTGGCCGAGCCCTTCGAAGGCGAGGCGCCGCTGCTGCCGGTGCCGCTGGTGGTCGTGCCCGGCCTGCGCGAGCGCCTGCCGCAGCTGGCGCAGGCACTCTATGCCGCGCCAACCCTGGGCCTGCAGCTGGTCGGCGTCACCGGCACCAACGGCAAGACCTCGACCGTGCAGCTCACCGCCCAGGCGCTGCAGCTGCTGGGCCGCGTGGCTGGCAGCATCGGCACCCTCGGCGCCGGCCTGCACGGCCAGCTGGTGGCGCACGAGCGCACCACGCCCGACGTCCTCGAAGTGCATCGTCTGCTGGCCCAGCTCAGTCTGTCGGGTGCCCAGGTGGTGGCCATGGAAGTGTCCTCGCACGCCCTCGACCAGGGCCGCGTGGCCGGCCTGCAGTTCGATATCGCGGTGTTCACCAATCTCAGCCGCGATCACCTCGATTACCACGGCACCATGGAAGCCTACGCCGCCGCCAAGGCCAGCCTGTTCGCCTGGGACAGCCTGCGCGCGGCGGTGATCAATCTGGACGACACCCAGGGCGCGCTGATCGCTGCCGGCCTGCGCGAGCGCGTCGATCTGATCGGCTTCAGCGCGCTGGGCGCGGGCAATGCCGTGCTGCGTGCGGGCGACCTCGTGCTCGACGCCGCCGGCCTGCATTTCCAGCTGCAGTACGGCGTCGAGTCGGTGCGTATCGACTCGCCCTTGCTCGGCCGTTTCAACATCGAGAACCTGCTCGCCGTCGCCGGCGTCTTGCTCGCCCTCGGCGTGGACTTCGCCCGCGTCGCCGCGCTGCTGCCCCGCTTGTCGGCGATTCCCGGCCGCATGAACCGTCTGGGCGGCGCCAGCGGCCAGCCGCTGGTGGTGGTCGACTACGCCCATACGCCCGATGGCCTTGAACAGGCCCTGGCCAGCTTGCGCCAGCACACCGCAGGCCGCCTGCTCTGCGTGTTCGGCTGCGGCGGTGATCGCGACCGCGGCAAGCGTCCGCAGATGGCGGCGATCGCCGGCCGTCTGGCCGACCGCGTGTTCGTCACCGACGACAATCCGCGCAGCGAGGATGGCGAGGCCATCGTTGCCGACATCTTGGCCGGCTTCGCGCCCGGTGCTGCCGTTGAGGTCGAGCGCGACCGCGCGGCGGCGATCGCCGCCGCCGTCCGTGCGGCCGGACCCGGCGACACCGTGCTGGTCGCCGGCAAGGGGCACGAGACCTACCAGGAAACCGGCGACCGCCGGCTGCCCTTCGATGACCTGGCGGTGGCCGCGCTGGCACTGAGGGGGCGCGCATGAGGCCGCTCAGCCTGGTCGAGGTCGCGCGCTTCGCCGATGCCGAACTGCTGATGGGTCCGCACGTGCCCGGCAAGCCGGTGCTGCGCGTGCAGACCGACTCGCGCGCGCTCTGTCCGGGCGACCTGTTCGTCTGCCTGCGCGGCGAGCGCTTCGATGGCCATGCCTTCGCCGATGCAGCCTTCGCCGCCGGCGCCGCCGCGCTGCTGGTCGAACGCCCGCTGGCCCTGCCTCTGCCGCAGCTGCGCTGCGACGACACCCGCCTGGCGCTGGGGCGGCTCGCCGCCGGCATGGCGCGCAGCCGTTCGACCCGGGTGTTCGGGCTCACCGGCAGCAACGGCAAGACCTCGGTCAAGACGCTGCTGGCCGGCATCGTCGAGCGCGCCGGCCGCGCGTATGCCAACCCGGGCAACTTCAACAACGAGATCGGCCTGCCGCTGTCGGTGCTGAACCAACCCGAGGACGCCGAGTACGCGGTCTACGAGATGGGCGCCGGTGCACCCGGCGACATCGAGTGGCTGGCGCGGATCGCGCGGCCGCGCTATGGCCTGGTCAACAACATCGGCCCGGCGCATCTGGAGCGCATGGGCTCCCTGCTCGGCATCGCCGAGACCAAGGGCGCGATCTATCGCGAACTGCCGCCGGACGGCGTGGCGATCATCAATGCCGACGATGCGTTTGCGCCGCTGTTCGCGCAGATGGCTGACGGGCGCCGGCAGCTGCGCTTCGGCGTGGAGAACGATGCCGACGTGTTCGCCGAGGATGTCCGGATGGAAGCTTCCGGCAGCCGCTTCCGCCTGTGCTCGCCGGCCGGGCTGCTGGCCCTGCGCCTGCCGCTGCCGGGCCGGCACAACGTGATGAACGCGCTGGCCGCAGCGGCGATGGCGCTGGCGGCCGGCATCGATCTGGTGCAGATCGGCCAGGGCCTGGAGGCGGCACAGGGCGTCGCCGGGCGCTTCAGTGCGCGCCTGCACGCCAGCGGTGCGCAGGTCATCGACGACAGCTACAACGCCAACCCCGGCTCGGTGCGCGCCGCCATTGACACGCTCGCGGCTTCGCCGGGTCCGGCCTGGCTGGTGCTGGGCGATATGCGCGAGCTCGGGCCGGACGGCGAAGCCCTGCACGCCGCGGTCGGCCTGCATGCCCGCGCTCAGGGCCTGGCCGGCCTGTTCACGGTGGGCGAGCTGGCTGCCGCCGCCAGTCGCGCCTTCGGCGAGGGTGCGCAGCACTTCGAATCGCAGGAGGCACTGGCCGAGGCCCTGCGCCCGCGCCTCGCCGCAGGTCTGCGCGTGCTGGTGAAAGGCTCACGCGGCAGCCGCATGGAGCGCGTGGTCGCCGCGCTGTTCGATGAAGCCGACAGCGGAGGTCCGCATGCTGCTTGAACTGGCGCGCTGGCTGGAGGGCTTCGACCGCTTCTTCGCCGTCTTCAACTACCTGACCCTGCGGGCGATCCTGGGCGCACTGACCGCGCTCGCGCTGTCGCTATGGCTGGGGCCGGCCTTCATCCGCCGGCTGGCGGCGCTGAAATCCGGCGGCCAGCCGATCCGCAGCGACGGCCCGCAGTCGCACTTCTCCAAGGCCGGCACGCCGACCATGGGCGGCGCACTGATCCTCTCGACCGTAGCGGCCTCGACCCTGCTGTGGGCGGACCTGTCGAACCGCTACATCTGGATCCTCCTGGGCGTACTGGTGGCCTTCGGCTTCATCGGCTGGCTGGACGACTACCTCAAGATCGTCCGCCGCGATCCGAAGGGCCTGAAGTCGCGCTGGAAGTACCTGCTGCAGTCGGTGTTCGGCCTGATCGCCGCGATTGCCCTCTACGCCACCGCCGATGTGCCGGCCGCCACCGCCTTCCACATCCCGCTGGTCAAGGACTTCGCCCTGCCGCTGGGCATGGGCTTCATCGTCATCGCCTATTTCTGGATCGTCGGCTTCTCCAATGCCGTCAACCTGACCGACGGACTCGATGGCCTCGCCATCATGCCGACCGTGCTGGTGGCCGGTGCGCTCGGTGTGTTCGCCTACGTCTCCGGCCATGCGCTGTTCTCGCAGTACTTGCTGATCCCGCAGATCCCCGGCGCCGGCGAGCTGGTGGTCCTGTGCGCGGCGATCGGCGGCGCGGGCCTGGGCTTCCTGTGGTTCAACACCTATCCGGCCCAGGTGTTCATGGGCGACATCGGCGCGCTGGCATTGGGTGCGGTGCTCGGCACCCTGGCGGTGATCGTCCGCCAGGAGCTGGTGCTGGTGATCATGGGCGGCATCTTCGTCATCGAGACCCTGTCGGTGATGATCCAGGTCGCGAGCTTCAAGTTGACCGGCCGCCGGGTGTTCCGGATGGCGCCGATCCACCACCACTTCGAGCTCAAGGGCTGGCCCGAGCCGCGCGTGATCGTCCGCTTCTGGATCATCACCGTGGTGCTGGTGCTGGTCGGGCTCGCCACCTTGAAGGTGCGCTGATGTTCGGCCTGCCGATGCCGCAAGCGCAGAAGCGCGACGAGATCGCCGGCGCCTACGATGGCGTGCTGATGGCGGTCGTGCTGACCCTGGTCGGCATCGGCGTGGTGATGGTGGCCTCCAGTTCGCTGGCGATCTCGGAAGGCCACGGCGTTGAGCCGCTGCACTACCTGCACCGGCATCTGTTCTTCCTCGCGGTGGGCCTGATCGGCGCACTGATGCTGATGCGCACCGAGCTGCGTGCGCTTGAGCGCCGCGGCAGCAGTCTTCTGATCCTCGCCTTTGCCCTGCTCGCCGCGGTGCTGGTGCCGGGCCTCGGGCGCGAGGTCAACGGCGCGACCCGCTGGATCGAGCTGCGCTTCTTCGGCTTCCAGGCCGTGGAGGCGGTGAAGCTGCTGCTGATCCTGTGGTTGGCCAGCTACATGGTGCGCTACCGCGAGCAGCTGCAGGACCGCTTCTGGGGCGTGTTCAAGCCGCTGGCGGTGGTCGGCATGCTCGGCGTGCTGCTGCTGCTGCAGCCCGACTTCGGATCGACCGTGCTGCTGTGCGCGATCACCGGCGGCATGCTCTGGCTGGGGGGCGCGCGTGCGCCCTTCCTGCTGGCGCCGGCGGCGCTGGGCGCGGTGGGTCTGGCTGCGCTGGCCGTGTTCGAGCCCTACCGCATGCGGCGCCTGGTGTCTTTCCTCGATCCCTTCCAGGACCCGTACGGCGCGGGCTACCAGCTCAGCCACTCGCTGATCGCGATCGGCCGTGGCGAAGCCACCGGCGTCGGCCTTGGTGCTTCCGTGCAGAAACTCTTCTACCTGCCCGAGGCGCACACCGACTTCATCTTCGCGGTCTATGCCGAGGAAACCGGCTTCATCGGCGTCAGCCTGCTGATCGGCCTGTTCGTGCTGCTGGCCGCGCGCGCCTTCTGGCTGGGTCTGCGGGCGATCGAGATGGGCCGCGCCTTCGCCGGCTACTGCGCCTTCGGTGTGGCCCTGTGGATGAGCCTGCAGGCGCTGGTGTCGATCGGCGTCAACATGGGCGTGCTGCCGACCAAGGGCTTGACCCTGCCGCTGATCTCCTCCGGCGGCTCCAGCGTGATCCTGAGCTGCATGGCGCTCGGTCTGCTGCTGCGGGTCAGCTACGAAGCCGAGCGTGCCCGCCGCCAGGCCGGCAAGCTGCGCAGCGAGGACCTGCAGGATCCGGCCGAGCTGCTGCAGCGCCCGGCCTCGGCGGCCAGCGCTCGCATCGAAGCGCCGAGCCCGGTGTTCCGCCCCGGCCCGGCGCGCACGCGCATCGAGCCCGGTATCGGAGCCCTGCCATGAGCGGCCCCGTGCTGATCCTTGCCGGCGGCACTGGCGGACACATCTTCCCCGGCCTCGCCGTGGCGCGCGCGCTGGCAGCGCAGTCGGTGCCGGTCGAATGGCTGGGTGCCGAGGGCGCGATGGAAACCCGGCTGGTGCCGCCCGCCGGCATCGCCCTGCACACTTTGCCGGTGCGCGGTCTGCGCGGCGGCGGCTTGGTGCGGCAGCTCACCGCGCCCTTCATGCTGCTGCGGGCCTTGCTGGGTGCGATGCGCCTGCTGCATCGCCTCAAGCCGCGCTGCGTGCTGAGCTTCGGCGGCTTCGCCGCCGGCCCCGGTGGGTTGGCCGCCTGGCTGTTGCGGCGTCCGCTGCTGCTGCACGAATCGAACCGGGCACCGGGACTGACCAACCGATTGCTGGCGCGCTTCGCCTGCCGCCGTCTGGTCGGCATGCCAGGCACCTTCGCGAACGAGGAGGTCGTCGGCAACCCGGTGCGCGCTGCGATCGCCGCGCTGCCCGAGCCCAAGCTGCGCGAACGCGCGCCGGGCCCGCTGCGCCTGCTGGTGGTGGGCGGCAGCCAGGGCGCGCGCGCGCTCAACCTGCACCTGCCCGAGGCACTGCGCCTCTCCGGCGTCTGCTGCGAGATCCGCCACCAGACCGGCACGGCGGCGCTTGAAGCCACCGCCCAGCGCTACCGCGAGGCCGGGCTGCGCGCCGAGACCACCGCCTTCATCGAGGACATGCCGGCGGCCTACCGCTGGGCGGATCTCGTGGTCTGCCGAGCCGGCGCTTCGACGCTCGCCGAACTCTGCGCGGTCGGCCTGCCGGCCGTGCTGGTTCCCCTTCCGACCGCGGCCGATGACCACCAGAGCCGCAATGCCGACTGGCTGGTCGAAGCGGGCGCTGCGCTGAAGGTCGCCGAGGGCGAGGCCTTCGCCCAGCGCCTGGGCGAATCCTTGGCCGCGCTCGCCGCCGACCCCGCGCGCGCCGCCGGCATGGCCGAGGCCGCGCGCCATCTGGCGCGCGTCGATGCCGCCGAGCGCGTGGCCGCCATCTGTATCGAGGAGTCCCGCGCATGAGGCGCCTGTCAGACCACGGCGACATCGCCAGCGCCTTCCGTCGTGTCCACTTCGTCGGCGTCGGCGGTGTCGGCATGAGCGGCATCGCTGAAGTGCTGTGCACGCTGGGCTATACCGTCTCCGGCTCGGACCTCGCCGAGGGGGCTGCGACCGCGCGACTGCGCGAACAGGGCGTGCGCGTCGACATCGGCCACCGCGCCGAGAACGTGCGCGATGCCGACGTGGTGGTGGTGTCGAGCGCGGTGCGCGCCGACAACCCGGAACTGGTCGAGGCCCGCGCCCAGCGCATTCCGATCGTGCCGCGCGCCGAGATGCTGGCCGAGCTGATGCGCTTCCGCCGCGGCATCGCCATCGCCGGCACCCACGGCAAGACGACCACCACCAGCCTGACCGCCAGCGTGCTGTCCGAAGGCGCGCTCGACCCGACTTTCGTGATCGGCGGCAAACTGCTCTCGGCCGGGGCCAATGCCGGGCTGGGGCAGGGCGACTGGTTGGTCGCCGAGGCCGATGAAAGCGACGGCAGCTTCCTGCGCCTGACGCCGCTGATCGCGGTGGTCACCAATATCGATGCCGACCACCTCGAGAACTACGGTGGCGACTTCGCGCGCGTGCGCGCCGCCTTCTCCGAATTCCTGCACCGCCTGCCGTTCTACGGGTTGGGCGTGCTCTGCATCGACGACCCGGAGGTGCGCGCACTCGCCGCCGAGATGCCGCGACATCTGGTGACCTACGGCTTCGCCGAGGATGCCGACGTGCGCGCTACCGCGGTCAGCCAGCGCGGCGCGCAGATGCATTTCACCCTGCACCTGCCCGGCGAGGCGCCGCTGCCCGTGCTGCTCAACCTGCCCGGTCGCCACAACGTGCAGAACGCGCTGGCCGCGGCTGCCGTGGGCTGGCAGCTGGGCGTCGACGGCGCGGCGATCGCGCGCGCGCTGGCCGCCTTCCAGGGCGTGGGGCGGCGCTTCAACCGCCTCGGCACGCTCAACCTGCGCGCGGGCAGCGCCGAACTCGTTGACGACTACGGCCACCACCCGCGCGAGCTCGCCGCGACCATCGCCGCCGCGCGCGGCGGCTGGCCCGACAAGCGCCTGGTGCTGGCCTTCCAGCCGCACCGCTACAGCCGCACCCGCGACCTGCTGGACGACTTCGCCGCGGTGCTGAGCGAGGTCGATGTGCTGGTCCTGACCGAGGTCTATCCCGCCGGCGAGGCACCGATTCCAGGCGCGGATGCGCGCGCCCTCGCTCGCGCCATCCGCGCCCGCGGCCGCATCGATCCGGTGCTGGTCGGGCATCCGCGCGACCTCGCCGCGACCCTGCCGGACCTGCTGCAGGACGGCGACTTTCTGATCCTCTCCGGCGCCGGCGACATTGGCCGCAGCAGCCAGGCCCTGGCCGCCACCGGACTCGACTTCACTGCCCACACGGACGGGGCCGCATGAGCCTGAGCACGCCTGATCCCAAGACCTTCGGCCGCGTCGCGGTGCTGCTCGGCGGCAGCTCCAGCGAGCGCGAAGTCAGCCTCGACTCCGGCCGCAACGTGCTGGAAGCGCTGCGTGCGCGCGGCGTCGATGCCTTCGCCGTAGACGGCATCCCCGCCTTGCGCGAGTTGCTGGCGAAAGGCGCGGTCGATCGCGTCTTCAACATCCTCCACGGCCACCACGGCGGCGGTGAGGACGGCATCGTGCAGGGCCTGCTCGAAGCCTACGGCGTGCCCTACACGGGTTCGGACGTGCTGGGCTCGGCGCTGTCGATGGACAAGATCCGCAGCAAGCAGGTCTGGATCGCGCTGGGCCTGCCGACGCCGCGCTATGTGCGTCTCAAGAAGGGCGAGGACGTGCAGGCCGCGGCGCGCACGCTCGGCCTGCCGGTGATCGTCAAGCCGGCCTGCGAGGGCTCCAGCGTCGGTGTCAGCCGCGTGTTCAGCGAGGCCGATCTCGACACCGCGATCGAGCTGGCCGCGCGCTATCCCGGCGAACTGCTGATGGAGCAGTTGATCGAGGGCGGCGAATTCACCGTCGGCATTCTCGACGGTCGCGCCCTGCCGAGCATCCAGATCGTGCCCAAGGGCGCCTGGTACGACTACGAGGCCAAGTACGTCTCCGACGAGACCCAGTATCTCTGTCCGGGGCTGCAGGGCGACGCGGAAGCGGAGCTCGGCGCACTGGCGTTGGCGGCCTTCCAGGCGCTGGGCTGCCGCGGCTGGGGGCGTGTCGACGTCATGCGCGACCGCGAGGGTCGCAACTGGCTGCTGGAGGTCAACACCGCGCCGGGCATGACCAGCCACTCGCTGGTGCCGAAGGCAGCGCGGCAGACCGGACTCGGCTTCGAGGACCTGTGCCTCGCCATCCTCGCCCAGACCCTCGGGGGCCACGCGCGCGCATGAACGCCCTGGTCCGCCTGCTCGCCTGGCTGTTCGCGCTCACCGTCATCACCCTGCCGGTGGTGGCGGTGCTGAACGGTTGGTTCGCGTCCGACCGCTGGCGGCTGGAGCAGCTGCGGGTGTCGGCCGAGTTCCAGCGGGTCAGTGCCGAGCAGGTGCAGGCAGCCGTGCGGCCGCATCTCGACCGCGGTTTCTTCGCGGTCGATGTCGAGGCGGTGCGCGCGGCGCTGGCCGCCTTGCCTTGGGTCGAGCAGGTGGCGGTGCGCAAGCTGTGGCCCGACACACTGGAGATCGTGCTGGTCGAGCATCGCCCGCTGGCGCGCTGGGGCGAGTCGCGCCTGCTGTCCGATCGGGGCCGGCTCTTCGAGGTGCCCTATCTCGAAACCCTTCAGGGCCTGCCGCGCTTCGAGGCGGAAGATCGCGAGGTCGCCCGGATGATGGAGATGCACGCCGCGGTGCAGCCGCTGCTGACCCTGGTCGGCGATCCGCCCCAGCGCATGCAGCTGAGCCCGCGCGGCAGCTGGATCTTGGGCCTCACCAGCGGCACCGAGGTCGTGTTGGGTCGCAACGAACCGCTGCCCCGATTGCAGCGCTTTGTCGCCGCGCTGCCGGAACTCGCGCGCTCAGCCGCGCGCCCCCTGCTTCGTGCCGACCTGCGCTATGCCAACGGCTTCGCCCTGCTGTGGGCCGAGCCCCCGGCCGTCGAGGCCGGCACCCCCGCTGCACCGAGACAGAACACATGAACCGCAAAGGCGACAAATCCCTGATCGTCGGCCTCGACATCGGCACCTCCAAAGTGGTGGCCCTGGTCGGCGAGTACACGCCCGACGAGCCGCTGGAGGTCATCGGTATCGGCAGCCACAGCTCGACCGGCCTGCGCCGCGGCGTGGTGGTCGACATCGAGTCGACCGTGCACTCGATCCAGCGCGCGATCGAGGAGGCCGAGGTCATGGCCGGCTGCGAGATCCGCTCGGTCTACGCCTCGATCTCGGGCAGCCACACCCAGTGCAAGAACTCGCCGGGCATCGTGCCGATCCGCGAGGGCGAGGTCAGCTACGGCGACATGGAGCGCGTGCTCGAAGCCGCCAAGGCGGTGGCGATCCCGTCCGACCAGAAGATCCTGCATGCGATCCCGCAGGAGTACATCGTCGACAACTCGCAGGAGGGCATCCGCCATCCGGTCGGCATGTCGGGCGTGCGCCTCGAAGTGCGCGCGCACCTGGTGGTCGGCGCGCAGTCGGCGGCGCAGAACATCATGAAGTGCGTGCAGCGCTGCGGCCTGCAGGTCGACGATCTCATCCTCGCCGGGCTCGCGAGCTCGCAGGCGGTGCTGACCTCCGACGAAAAGGAGCTCGGCGTTGCTCTGGTCGACATCGGTGCCGGCACCACCGACATCGCCGTGTTCGCCCAGGGCGCGATCCGCCACACCGCCTCGCTGCCGATCGCCGGCGACCAGGTCACCAGCGACATCGCCCACCTGCTGCGTACGCCAACGCCGCATGCCGAAGAGATCAAGGTCCGCTATGCCTGCGCCCTGGCCCAGCTGGCGACCGCGGAAGAGAGCATCCAGGTGCCCAGCGTGGGCGACCGGCCGCCGCGGCGACTGGCCCGGCAGGCCCTGGCCGAGGCGGTGCAGAACCGCTACGAGGAAATCTTCGAGATGGTGCAGGCCGAACTGCGTCGCTCCGGCTTCGAGGAGCTGGTGCGCGCGGGTCTGGTGCTGACCGGCGGGGCCTCGCGCATGGAGGGCGTGGCCGAGCTGGCCGAGGAGATGCTGCACATGCCGGTGCGCATCGGCATTCCGCAATACGTGGGGGGCTTGGGCGAAGTGGTCGGCAATCCCGTGCACGCCACGGGCGTCGGATTGCTGCTGTGGGGAAGCCAGCAGGAGCGCCCGCGCCGCGCGCCGGTGGTGCCGGGCAAGGTCGGCAGCGCCTTCGGGCGCCTGCGCAACTGGTTCAGAGGCGAGTTCTAGAGCCGTCGGCGCCTCTGCGCCGGTGGAATCAATCAGGGGTCATCAAGCAGCTGCGTCACAAGGAACGGAAGGAGAGCACGATGTTTGAACTGGTGGAGCGGGCCGCGCCGAATGCGGTCATCAAGGTGGTCGGAGTGGGCGGCGGCGGCGGCAACGCGGTCGCGCACATGGTGAATTCAAGCCTGGACGGCGTTGAATTCATCTGCGCCAACACCGACGCGCAGGCGATCCGGGGCACCGGCGCCAAGCACATCCTGCAGCTGGGCTCGGGCGTCACCAAGGGGCTCGGCGCGGGGGCCAATCCCGAGGTCGGCCGCCAGGCCGCGCTGGAGGATCGCGAGCGCATCGTCGAGGCGATCTCGGGCGCCGACATGGTGTTCATCACCGCCGGCATGGGCGGCGGCACCGGCACCGGCGCGGCGCCGGTGATCGCCCAGCTCGCCAAGGAGATGGGCATCCTGACCGTGGCCGTGGTCACCAAGCCCTTTCCGTTCGAGGGCCGCCGCCGCATGCAGGTGGCCCTGAAGGGCATCGAAGAGCTGTCCAGCCACTGCGACTCGCTGATCACGATCCCCAACGAGAAGCTGATCACCGTGCTTGGCCGCGACGCCACCATGGTGCATGCCTTCCGCGCGGCCAACGACGTGCTGCAGGGCGCGGTGCAGGGCATCGCCGACCTCATCGTCCGTCCCGGCCTGATCAACGTCGACTTCGCCGATGTGCGCACGGTCATGAGCGAGATGGGCATGGCGATGATGGGCTCGGGCTGCGCCCGCGGCGAAGAGCGCGCCATGGAGGCCGCCGAGAAGGCGATCAGCAATCCGCTGCTGGACGACATCAACCTGTCCGGCGCCTGCGGCATCCTGGTCAACATCACCGCCGGCCCCGACTTCACCATGCGCGAGTTCGACGAGGTCGGCCGCACCATCGAGGAGTTCGCTTCCGAGGACGCCACCGTGGTGATCGGCACCGTGCTCGATCATGAGATGCAGGACGAAGTCCGCGTCACCGTGGTCGCCACCGGCCTGAATCGCGGCGTGGCCGCTCGCCCGGCGCCGCGCAACGAGCGCATCGAGAAGGTGGAGACGCCGCGGCTGCGCCCCGTCGCCGGACTGCGCGATGCCACCACCGGCATGGCCATCGATCCAGTCGCCGCCCCCGCGCCGCGCGCTGCCGCGCGCAGCGAAGGCCGCGTCGCCACCGCTGACCTGCCGATGGACTACCTCGACATCCCGGCCTTCCTGCGCCGCCAAGCCGACTGATCGAGTCGAACGGATTCCGCCCCACCCGTGGGGCTGAATCGCCGCCGACCGCGTTCCGACCGTTCCCGGAACGCGGTCACGGTTTAGCTTGGTTCTGTTGTTTTTCGGCGACAGATTGTGGGGTTTTCGCCGATTGTTGCGCTTGCGTGACCGCGGAGCGCGTGCGATCCTCGGCGCCGTTTTGTCACGCACTCCTTCGGGACGCCGCCCACGCATGATCCGTCAACGCACGCTCCGCAATGCCATCCGCGCCACCGGCGTGGGCATCCACTCGGGCGAGAAGGTCTACATGACCCTGCGTCCGGCCGCGGTCAACACCGGCATCGTGTTCCGTCGCACCGATCTGGTCGAGCCCGCCGAGATCAAGGCCTGCGCCCACTGCGTCGGCGAGACCAGCATGGCCAGTACCCTGGTGAACAAGGACGGCGTCAAGGTCTCCACCGTCGAGCATCTGCTGTCGGCCCTCGCAGGCCTGGGCATCGACAACTGCTACATCGACCTGTCGGCGCCGGAAGTGCCGATCATGGACGGCTCGGCCGGCCCCTTCGTGTTCCTGGTGCAGAGCGCCGGCATCGAAGAGCAGAACGCCCCCAAGAAGTTCATCCGCATCAAGAAGACCGTCACCGTCAAGGACGGCGACAAGTGGGCCCGTTTCGAGCCCTTCGAGGGCTTCAAGGTCGGCTTCACCATCGACTTCAAGCATCCGGTGTTCTCCAAGAACACGTCCAGCGCCGAGATCGACTTCTCGACCACCAGCTTCGTCAAGGAAGTGAGCCGCGCGCGCACGTTCGGATTCATGAAGGACATCGAGATGCTGCGCGAGCGCAACCTTGTGCTCGGTGGCTCGATGGACAATGCGATCGTCCTGGACGACTACCGCATCCTCAACGAGGACGGTTTGCGCTACGAAGACGAGTTCGTCAAGCACAAGATCCTCGACGCGATCGGCGATCTTTACCTGTTGGGCCACAGCCTGATCGGCGCCTTCTACGGCTACAAGTCGGGGCACGGCCTGAACAACCAGCTGCTGCGCGCCATGCTGGCCGACGCGTCGGCCTGGGAAGAAGTCACCTTCGAGGACGAGGCCAAGGCGCCGATCTCCTACGCGCATCCGGCGCAGGCGATCGCCTGACTATCGGAACCTTTTGATTGGCTGCCCGGTTTGGCGGCCTCGGGGCGTTCGCCCCTTCAGGAAGTGGAATCGGCCAGGGAGGCCAAAGCCAGCAGCTGCTGGCGGAGTTCGGGATCGGTGGCCTGGAGGGCCGCTTCCCGCAGCGCCGCTGCCGCTGCCGGCGTGACGGGTGAGTGCGATGCCTGCTCCGGGGGAACGGTCAGCATCGGCGCCACTTTCACGGTGAGTTCGAAGGCCGGTACGCCGGCTTCGCTGGCTGCAGCCAAGAGGTTGCTCGCTTCCAGTCGAAGCCTGGTGCGCCACAGCGGCGAGCTCGCCAGAAAGACAAGCCTGCCTTCGCGCACGTTGGCCAGACGACACTGGCTGGCGAGCGGCTCGGGCAGGGACTGACGCAGACGCTTGTCGAGCGCGGCCAGGGCACGGGCGCGGTCGATCAGGCTGACGAGAGGCGAGCCTTCCTTCGCCGCCAACAGCGGTTGGAAGGTGCTCTTGGAAAAGGTCTGCATGGGCGAACGAACGACCGGAGTGCCATGAACGTCATCATCGTAGCGAGTTTCCTGAAGGCGCCGCGCAAGCTGAACCTGCTCGACGTGCGCCTGATCGGCGGCGGCCTGGCCGCGCTCGCCCTGCTGGTGGGCAGCGGATTTGGCTTGGGCTGGGCCCTGCGCTCGAGCGAAACCCTCGCGCTGACCCAGCTCGAAGCCCTCAACGAAGAACTGACCGGGCAGCGCGATGCGATTGCGGCTGCGCGCACCCAGGCCGAAGAAGAGCTGAACGCGATGGCGGCGCGCCTCGGTCAGCTTCAAGCGCAGGCCAATCGCCTCAACGCGCTGGGCGAGCGTCTGACCCAGATCGGCCAGCTCGAGGACGGCGAGTTCGACTTCTCCGAACCGCCGGCGCTGGGTGGCCCCGAAGACATGGGCGCGGTCGCCAACCGCAGCAAGCAGGAACTGGTCGACTCGCTGGATCGCCTTGCCCAGCAGTTGGCCCAGCAAGGCGAACAGCTCGACGTGCTGGAAAGCCTGCTGCTTGATCGCGAGCTGGAGCAGGCCATGCTGCCGACCGGCAGCCCGGTGCGCTCGGGTTATGCCTCCTCCAACTACGGCACCCGCATCGATCCCTTTACTGGTCGCAGTCATTTCCATGCAGGCGTGGACTTCAATGGCCCTCGCGGTAGCGACATTCTCTCCGTGGCTGATGGCGTGGTGGTGTTTTCCGGCCGCCATCCCGGCTACGGCAACATGATCGACATCGACCACGGCAACGGCTACGTGACCCGCTACGCCCACAACCAGGAGAACCTGGTGAGCGAGGGGGATCGTGTCCGCGCCGGCGATCTGATCGCCAAGATGGGTTCGACCGGACGCTCGACCGGTTCGCACGTGCATATCGAAGTGATTCAGAACGGCCGCACCGTGAACCCGCATCCCTTCCTGCGGCAGGCGCGACAGGCGCCCGCGCGCGGTTGAGCGGTGCGTCTGCACGTGTATTCGATCCGGGCTTGATTCGCGCGAATTCACCCACAGGTTAGAATGCCGGGCGCTGCGGCGCCCGAGCGCCCGACAAGGCCGCTGCGAGGCGGCCTTTTTCGTTGGCGGCGTTGCAGCCCCTCCTTCCACCTTCAAGGCGGCCGCCGGCCGCGACCCGGAACTGCCCATGTTCAATGCTCTTCTGACCCGCATCTTCGGCAGCCGCAACGAGCGCCTGGTGCGGCAGTTCACCAAGTCGGTCGCGCGCATCAATGCGCTGGAACCCGCGATGCAGGCGCTCGACGATGCCGCCCTGCAGGGCAAGACCGTCGAGTTCCGCGAGCGCCTCGGCAAGGGCGAGACCGTCGATCAGCTGCTGCCGGAGGCTTTCGCGGTGATGCGCGAGGCCTCGCGACGCGTCCTCGGCATGCGCCACTACGACGTGCAGATGATCGGCGGCATGGTGCTCAATTCAGGCCGCATCGCCGAGATGCGCACCGGCGAGGGCAAGACCCTGATGGCGACCCTGCCGGTGTACCTCAACGCGCTTGAAGGCAAGGGCGTGCACGTGGTCACCGTCAACGACTACCTGGCCAAGCGCGACGCCGCTTGGATGGGCCGCGTCTACAACTGGCTGGGTCTGTCGGTGGGCGTGGTCTACCCGGGCATGCCGCACGGCGACAAGAAGGCCGCCTACGCCGCCGACATCACCTACGGCACCAACAACGAATACGGCTTCGACTACCTGCGCGACAACATGGCCCTGCGCCATGAGGACCGCTTCCAGCGCGGCCTGCACTACGCCATCGTCGACGAGGTCGACTCGATCCTGATCGACGAGGCGCGCACCCCGCTGATCATTTCCGGTCCGGCCGACGATTCCCCCGAGCTCTACATCCGCGTCAACAAGCTGGTGCCGAAGCTGGTGCGCCAGGCCGACGAGAAGGGCGAGGGCGACTACTGGGTCGACGAGAAGGGCAAGCAGGTGCACCTGTCGGAAGCCGGCATGGAGCACGCCGAGCAGCTGCTGCGCGAGGCCGGCATCCTCAAGAACGACGAGGACCTCTATGCCGCCCACAACCTCGCTGTGGTGCATCACCTGAACGCTGCCGTGCGCGCGCATGCGCTGTTCCAGCGCGACGTCGACTACATCGTGCGCGACGGCGAAGTCATCATCGTCGACGAGTTCACCGGGCGCACCCTGCCGGGCCGGCGCTGGTCCGACGGCCTGCATCAGGCGGTCGAGGCCAAGGAAGGCGTGCCGATCCAGCGCGAGAACCAGACGCTGGCCTCGATCACCTTCCAGAACTACTTCCGCATGTACAAGAAGCTGTCCGGCATGACCGGCACGGCCGACACGGAAGCCTACGAATTCCAGAGCATCTACGGCTTGGAGGTCACGGTCATCCCGACCCACCGGCCGATGATCCGCAAGGACATGCCGGATCTCGTCTTCCTCAAGAAGGAAGCGAAGTACAAGGCGATCAGCGAGGACATCAAGGCCTGCCACGAGCGTGGCCAGCCGGTGCTGGTCGGCACCACCTCGATCGAGACTTCCGAGCTGCTGTCGAACCTGCTGAAGAAGCAGAAGATCCCGCACGAGGTGCTGAACGCCAAGCAGCACGAGCGCGAGGCCCACATCGTCGCCCAGGCCGGCCGTCCGGGCGCCGTCACCATCGCCACCAACATGGCCGGCCGCGGTACCGACATCGTGCTCGGCGGCTCGCTGGAAGCCGAGCTGCAGGCACTCGGCGAAGCCGCCTCGGACGCCGATCGCGAGCGCGTGCGCGGCGAATGGCAGGCGCGCCACGAGCAGGTGCTCGAAGCCGGTGGCCTGCACATCATCGGAACCGAGCGCCACGAGAGCCGCCGTATCGACAACCAGCTGCGCGGCCGCTCCGGTCGCCAGGGTGACCCGGGCAGCTCGCGCTTCTATCTGTCGCTCGAAGACAACCTGATGCGCATCTTCGCCGCCGACTGGGTGCAGAAGGCGATGGCCTTCTTGGGCATGAAGGAAGACGACGCCATCGAGGACCGCCTGGTCAGCCGCCAGATCGAGAAGGCTCAGCGCAAGGTCGAGGCGCACAACTTCGACATCCGCAAGAACCTGCTCGACTTCGACGACGTCAACAACGACCAGCGCAAGGTCATCTACGAGCAGCGCAACGAGCTGCTTGAAGTGGAGGACGTCAAGGACACCGTCGCCAGCATCCGCGCCGACGTGTTCACCGAGGTCACCCAGCAGCACGTGCCGGCCAACTCGATCGATGCGCAGTGGGATATCGAAGGCCTGGAGAAGGTGCTCGCCGCGGACTTCGGCCTGCAGGTCGACCTGAAGAAGCTGGTCAGCGAACGCGAGGAGCTGACCGCCGAGGATGTCGCCCAGCACGTCGTCGAAGCCGCCGATGCGCTCTTCGCCGAGAAGGAGGCGCAGGTCGGGGCCGAACTGATGCGTGCGCTGGAGAAGCACGTGATGCTTACCGTGCTCGACGGCAGCTGGAAGGAGCATCTGGCGCGCATGGACTACCTGCGCCAGGGCATCCACCTGCGCGGCTACGCACAGAAGCAGCCCAAGCAGGAGTACAAGCGCGAGGCCTTCGAGCTGTTCTCCGAGATGCTGGAGAAGGTCAAGCGCGAAGTCACCACCATGCTGGCGCGCGTGCGCATCCGCAGCGACGACGAGATCGAGCGCCTGGAAGCCGAGGAGCGTCGTCGCGCCGAACTGGAAGCCAAGCGCATGCAGTTCCAGCACGAGAGCGCCGGCGGCTATGGCGCCGACGAGGAGGCCGCGCAGGTGCAGCAGGCGCAGGCGACTGCGCCGGTGCGAGTCGATCCCAAGGTCGGCCGCAACGATCCCTGCCCCTGCGGCTCTGGCAAAAAGTACAAGCACTGCCACGGCCAGCTGGCCTGAGCTCACACAACGGGGCCGCGCAAGCGGCCCCGTTGCTGTGTGGACTCCACTGATCCATCGCGCGTCCGATATGACCGAGATCCTGCCCACGCTGGGCGTCGCTGCCGGCCTGCTGTTCGATGCGGCCGGGCGGGTGCTGCTGGCGCAGCGGCCCGCGGGCCGCGAGGACGCAGGCCTGTGGGAGTTTCCCGGCGGCAAGCTCGAAGCGGGCGAGTCGGCGTTTGCGGCCCTCAAGCGCGAGCTGCTGGAAGAGCTGGGTGTCGATATCGCCTCCGGTCGGCCGCTGATCCGGGTGCCGCAGCGCCAGCCGCAGCGCCTGCTGTGGCTCGCGGCGATCTCGGTGGACGACTGGCGCGGCGAGCCGCGCGGTCTAGAGGGGCAGGCCCTGCGCTGGCTTGCCCCCGAGGCCATCGATCCGCACACGCTGCCGGCGGCGGATCGTCCGATCCTGGCCTGCCTGCGGCAGCCCGCGCAGTACTGGATCAGCCCGGAGAGCGTCGCTCAGCCGGCGGTGCTGGGGGCCTGGCTCGGCGCCGCCGAGGCGGCCGGCGCCAGACGCCTGCAGCTGCGCGTACCGGCGCTTGGCAGTGCGGCGCGAGCGGCGCTGGCGCGCCATGCCGCCGAGCGCGCGCAGGCGCTGGGCCTCGAACTGTTGCTGAACGCGCGCAGCCCAGCGGATCTCGAACTCGCCGACGCATTGGGCTGTGGCGCCCAGCTCAGCCGCACCCTGTTGATGCGCCTCGACCGGCGGCCGGCGCTGGCCTGCGTCGGCGCGTCCTGCCACGACCCGGTCTCACTGCGTCAGGCCGAGTCGCTGGGCTGCGACTTCGCCCTGCTCTCGCCGGTGCTGCCCACGCGCAGCCACCCCGACGCGCAGCCCCTCGGCTGGTCCGGCTTCAGCCGCCTGCGCGCCTGCACCTCGCTGCCTGTGTACGCGCTGGGCGGCGTCGGGCCCGGCGATCTTGCCGAGGCCCGCGCGGCCGGCGCGCAGGGCGTGGCGGGCATCCGCGGCTTCTTCGCGGGCGATGCGGCGTAGGCAGCGAACGCCACGGGGCGCAACTGCGCTCCCCATCGTCTTGGGCGGGGCCCAATGGCCGGCTGCCTCTTGGCAGGGGCCTGGTCTGGGAATACATCCCGCGTGAACGGGGAGCCTTGCGCGAGGCACCCTGCGGATGCGGAACGAAGATATTCCGTTCTGAGGGCGCTTTCCGGATTCAGGGCGGGGCCGGTACCCGATTCGCCGCCGGTGCCGGCCCCGCCGCGCCTCAGGCTCGACCGGGCAGACGGAAGTCGACCGGCACCCGCGCAATCGCCGCCACCGGCCGGCCATCGCGCTCGGCTGGCTTGAAGCGCAGGCGCTTCAGCGCGTAGTCGACGGCGGCGCGGTCGAGCACGCGGTGTCCGCTGGAGCGCTCGACTTCGACATGGGTGGGCACGCCCTCCGCGTCGACGTGGATGCGCAGCAGCACCAGGCCTTCCTGGCGGGCCCGCAGCGCTGGGCCCGGATAGATCGGGGCGCCGGGCGGGCGCGCGTAGGCGAGCTGGCTGACCTCATACGGTCCTTCGTCGGCGCCGGGCCCCGGCTCGTCATAGGCGCTGGGCAGCTCGCGTGTGGGCTCGATGGGTGGCGTGTAGACCGCCATCGGGTTCGGCTCGGGGATGTCCACCGGCGGCGGGGGCGCGACGGCCGCCAGCATCGGTCGCGGCGGTGGCGGCCTCTTTGGAGGTGGCGGCGGGGGCGGAGGCGGTGGGGGGGGTGGGGGCGGAGGTGGCGCATCGATCCAGACCAGAGGTTCTGAGGTAGCGCGTGCCTCGGCCTCTGCGGTCTCGATCGGTTTAGCGCCGACGAACAGCATCAGACCGGCGCCGACATGGAGACTCAGGGTGGCCGTCATGCCGAGGCAGCGCATGACCGAGAATCCCTGCAGTGATTTGGAATGGGCTGACATCGAACACGCTCCCCCTGGCAGCGGAAGGGCCAGGCGCAAGCCCTGTACGCTGCGACCGACCGAACGGGGTTACCGGCATGTGGGGGCTGATCGGCAACGGCTCCGATTGGGCTGAGCACAGGGCTTCGGGAGCAGCTGCCGCGCCAAGCCCGGTCTTCGGGCCGCGGCGTGCTGCCGGTATACTTCCGTGACCGCCGCCACGGCTTTCGCCGCGAGGCGTAGCCGTGTCCCTTCGCCTGCACGCCCGTCTGCGGTGTGTCCGCCCCGATTCCCCCACAGCGACCGGCCTTGGCCGAGTCGCCGCCAATGGAGCCGCTATGAGCATCGAACAGCTGGAAGACATCGCCCAGGCCATGGTGGCCCCGGGCAAGGGCATCATCGCCATCGACGAGTCCACCAACACCATCAAGAAGCGCTTCGAGGCCGTCGGCGTCGAGAACACCGAGGAGCACCGCCGCGCCTACCGCGAGATGCTTCTGACCACGCCGAACCTCTCGCAGCACATCTCCGGCGCGATCCTGTACGACGAAACCCTGCGCCAGGCGACGCGCAGCGGCGTGCCCTTCGCCGAGTACATGGCGAAGAACGGCATCCTGCCGGGCATCAAGGTCGACAAGGGCACCACGCCCCTGGCCGGTTTTCCGGGCGAGCTCGTCACCGAGGGCCTCGACGGCCTGCGTGATCGCTTGAAGGAATACGCGAAGCTCGGCGCCAAGTTCGCCAAGTGGCGTGCGGTGATCACCATCTCCGACGACACGCCCTCGGGCAGCTGCATCGAGGCCAACACCCACGCCCTGGCCCGCTATGCCGCGCTGTGCCAGGAGCAGGGCATCGTGCCGATGGTCGAGCCGGAGGTGCTGATGGACGGCGCCCACGACATCGAGACCTGCTACGAAGTCACCGAGGCGACCCTGCGTTCGCTGTTCGGCGCGCTCTACGAGCAGAACGTGCTGATCGAAGGCACCATCCTCAAGGCCAGCATGGTGCTGCCCGGCAAGGATTGCCCGGAGCAGGCCTCGGTCGAGGAAGTGGCGCTGGCCACCCTGCGCTGCCTGCGCGCATCGGTGCCGGCCAACCTGCCGGGCATCGTGTTCCTGTCCGGTGGCCAGAGCGACGAGGCCGCCACCCTGCACCTGAACGCGATGAACCAGCTCGGCCATCGTCCATGGCCGCTGTCCTTCAGCTACGGTCGCGCGATGCAGCAGGCCGCGCTGAAGATCTGGGCCCAGGACATGGCCGGCAACCTGGCGGCCGCGCAGAACACCGTGTTCGAGCGCGCCCGCGCCAACGGTCTCGCCGCCTTGGGTGAGTTCGAGGGCTGATCGCTCCTCCACCTGGGGCACCCGAAACGCCGGCCGACATGGCCGGCGTTTCGCGTTCTGGGGAGGTGAGACCACGCGGCCCGGTCCTGCGCTGTTGCAGTGCGGCAGACAAAGTCGACCGAGCTCGAAGGGGCGGGGCGATGACGGAAGCCGGCATTCGCGGCAGGCGCGGAGCTTGCAGGGAGCAGGCCAGGCGCCAATTCCGCCCAAGGAAATCCCCGATGAACGAGTCGATCGACCTGTCCGTCCTGCACCTGTTGCCGCAGCCCATGGCATGGATCGATGCCGACCTCGGCCTGCGTCTGTGCAACCCCGCAATGGCGGGCCTGCTCGGACTGGATCCCGCGAGCCCCGGCAGCGCCAACGGCCTGGGCTTGGCTCCCGAGCAGTTCCGCCAAGAGGCCGAGAATGTGCTGGTGCGGAGCCAGCGACTTCGGCTCTGGCCCTGGCAGCAGGGTTGGCTGCTGACCCAGGCGCCGGCCGCACCTGGCGATCTCTTGGCGATGGCGGCCTCGCAGCTGCAGGCCTGCGATCTCAGCCTGCCCTCGGTGCCGGCGGACTTGGCCGAGGACCCGCGTCTGGCCATGTTGAGGTCGGGCTTCGGCAACCTGTCCGAGGCGCTGCGGCAGGCCGTGCAGCTGGTCCGCGAGGTGGCCGCCGCGGTGCCGGCACTCAACCGCGGCAGTGCCGATGTGCGAGAAGCCTCCGGCCTGCAGGTCGACGAGATCGACCATGCCCAGGCCTCGGCCGAGGCCCTGGCCTCGGGATTGCGGCAGGCCGGCGAGGCGCTGACGGCGGTGCGCAGCATGGCCGACGAAGCCGCGCAGCTGGCCGGCAGCGGTTCGAGCACAGCCGAATCCTTCCACCAGACCATGAAGGCGGTCGAGGAAAGCACCCGCCGCGCCGACTCGATCATCGAGATGATCGACAGCGTCGCCCTGCAGACCAACATCCTGTCGATCAATGCCGGCATCGAGGCCGCCCGCGCCGGCGACGCGGGGCGCGGCTTTGCGGTGGTGGCGCGCGAGATCCGCGCGCTGTCCGAGCGGACCGCCGGGGCCGCGCGCGATGTGCGCGGCACCCTGGACGGCATCCATTCGCGGATGGGCGACGGCCTGCGGCAGGCCGGCGAGACGCGCGCCGTGCTGGATCGCGCCATCACCCTGATGCAGCGCGCCGGCCAGGCGATGCGCGACAGCGGCGCCCGCGTGGGTGAGCAGATCGAGGCCGTTGCCGGCCTGCAGTCCGTGCTCGGCGATGTCGCCGGCCACGCCCGCGACAACCTGAGTTCGGTCGAATCCATGCTGGCCCGCAGCGGCGACATGGCCACCGGCATCGGTACTCTGGAGGACTGCGTCGGCCTGTTCCGGCTGAGCCCGGACCCACTGGCCGAACCGCGCCATGCCCGCGCCCTGCAGCTTGCGCGATCGGGCGCCGAGCAGGTCGGGCACGTGCTGGAGTCGGCGCTGGCGGCGCGCCGCCTGCGCGAGGACGCGCTGTTCTCTCGCGAGTACACGCCCATCCCCCGCACCGAGCCACAGAAGCACTCGACCGCCTTCGACGCGCTCTGCGACGAGCTGCTGCCGCCGCTGCAGGAGCCCCTGGTGAGCGCCGAGGCCTGGGTGGTCTACGCCATCACCGCCAACCGCGATGGCTACGTCCCGACTCACAACGACCGCTACTGCCAGCCGTTGACCGGCGATCCCAAGCACGATCTGGTGCACAACCGGACCAAGCGCATCTTCGGCGATCGCGTCGGCCGCACCGTCGGTGCCCATACCGACCCTTTCCGCCTGCAGGTCTATCGCCGCGACACCGGCCAGATCATGTTCGATCTGTCGGTGCCGATCCGGGTCAAGGGGCGCCACTGGGGCGGCTTCCGCGTTGGCTATTCGCTGCTCTGAGCGACACCCTGCTCCGATCGGCGCCGCTACGGCGGGGCGCCGGGGCAGCGGAAATCGCGCCAGCCCCTCGAAGCCCTGCCCTCCAGCCGCCCGAGCAACGAGGGTGCGCGCCCTTCCATTCGCCAGTCGTAGATCAGGCTGAACGCCATGACTCGGGCGACGTACTCGCGGGTCTCCTGGAAAGGAATCGTTTCCAGCCACAGCAGCGGGTCGTCCAGCAGGGGTGCCACGGGCGGGCGCGCCGCCAGCCAGCGCGCCACCGCGGCCGGGCCGGCGTTGTAGGCGGCCGTGGCCAGCCCCGGTTTGCCCGCATGGGCATCGAGCATCTGCCGCAGGTAGGCGGTACCCAAGGCGATGTTCAGATCTGCCTGATGCAGCGACTGCGGGCCGCTGAAGCCGAGGCCCTGGCGCCGCGCCGTGTCGCGTCCCGTGGCTGGCAGCAGCTGCATCAGTCCGCGGGCGTCCGCCGCTGAGCGCGCCGCCGTCATCCAACTGCTTTCGGCGCGGATCAGGCCGGCCACCCAAGCAACTTGCAGGCCGTGGCGGCGCGCTTCCCGTCGCAGTGTGGTGGCGTGCGGCCGGGGGAAACGCTCGCGGTAGTAGCGCATGCCCTCACCGCTGCCCAGGGTCTGGGAGGCGCGGTCGTACCAGCCATGTCGCAGGGCTGCAGCCACCGCCAGCGCCTGCTGGTCGGGCGGCAGATCGGCCATCGCGTGCTGCCACTGTCGATGCGCCCAGCCGGGGCGACCGAGCGCATGCAGATCCAGCGCATCCCGCACGCCGGCGCGCTCAAGTGCGCGCAGTGCGGACCGCCCGCTGGCGGCGGGCAGGGGGCACAGCGGGTAGTCGAGGCCGGCCAGCTCTGCAGCCAGGAAACCGTGGAAGTTCGCCTCGGTGGCGGCCTCGCTGAGCCTGACCTGTGCGGCCGCGTTGTCGCCGCGCGCGGCCAACAGCCGGGCTTCGATCAGCCGCCAGCGTGCCTGCTCGCGCAGTGCCGCCGGCATCGCCGCCAGCGCGGCCAGCGCGGCCGCACCATCGCGCCGCGCGATCGCCTCGCGCACCCGCCACTCGTGCAGGCGATCGTCGAAGGCCTCGGCGGGCACGCGGGCGAAGCGGTTGTCGGCCTCCGGCAGATAGCTGGCGGCACTCCACAGCGCGATCGCGTGGCGGAGGCGGGCGACCCGATCCCCCTCGAGAGTCAGCGGCGCTGCCAGTGCGTCGAGCAGGGATTCCGCAGCCGCAGGATCACGCCGCGCCAGGGCGCTGAGCCCGGCCTCGACCGCGGCGCGCGTGCGCGGGGTCGAGGACGCGGCCGGGATCAGCCCGGCCGCGGGTGACTCGATGAAGCGCGCCTCCGCTTCGATCCGGCCGCGCAGGTCAGGTGCCAGCGAGGCTGCGAGATGGCGCATCAGTCCGGCGTTGCCGAGCGTCGCGGCCGCCTCGATCCGGCGCAGCTGGCGTGCGGCATCCAGCCGGCCGATGCGGCGCAGGGCCTCGATCGCCGGGTCGCAGGCCGCCGGCAGGCTGTCGCCCCGATCCCACAGGCTCAGGGCGTCGTCCACCACCGTTGCGTCGTCGCCCTGGGCGAAGCGCGCGGTCAGCGCGTGGCAGCGCAACTCCGGATCGTCGCCATCGCCCGGACCGAGCCCGATGCGCTGGAAGCCCGACCAGTCCCGGCGCTTGGCCAGATCCAGCAGCACCGCCCGGCGCAGGACCGCGCCGACCGGCGCCTCGCCGTGACGGTCGAGGAAATCGATGGCCTCGGGGATGTGCAGATGCACGTCGCGCCCACGCAGGTGCTGTTGTTCGACCCACGGCCACAGAGGATCCCCGCCAAGCCGCCGGGCCAGGGCGAGGAACTCGCGGTCATTGGTTTTGGGCGCATCCGCGAGCGCCCGTCGTAGTTCGGACAACCGCTCCGCATCGCTGGCAGGCAGCGTTTGCGCGCGCGCCGGCAGAGCCGCCGAGAGGGCGAGCAGGCAGGGCAGGGCGATGAGCAGGCGCTTCAACATTCCGTGTCGTCGATGGCAGGGTGGGATGGGCCTGTCGCGGGCGGCAGGCATGGGAGAATCCGACACCGCGTGGCGTCAGCCCTCAAGCGCGCCACGCACACGCCCACGATCTGAGTCAGCCAAGTGCGGGCTCGCCGCCGATTCTTCCACAGCCCTTCCGGCCCTGCCGTCGCGATTGGATGTCTCCTGATGACCCTCTGGCTGATCTACCCCGCATTGGGAGCCTTGGCCGGCCTCTTGGCAGGCCTGCTCGGCGTCGGCGGTGGCCTGGTGATCGTCGCCGCCCTGGCTTGGCTGCTGCCCCTGCAGGGGGTTCCCGCAGACCAGGTCATGCACGTGGCGCTGGCCACCTCGCTGGCCAGCATCGTACTGACCGGGCTGTCCTCGGCGCGGGCGCATGCGCGCCGCGGCAGCGTGCTCTGGCCCAGCGTCTGGACCCTCGTGCCCGGACTGGTGCTGGGCGGCGTGCTCGGTGCCATGCTGGCCAGCAGACTCGACAGCGACACCCTGCGCTGGTGCGTGGCCGGGTTCTGTCTCCTGGCCGGCAGCCAGCTCGCCTTTGGCTCGCCGCGCGCCGCGCGCGAGCGCAGCGATGCACCGCGCTCACCGGCACTGGCCGCGGCCGGGCTGGGCATCGGCGGGCTGTCGGCGGTGGTCGGTATCGGTGGCGGCAGCATGACCGTGCCCCTGCTGGTCTGGCTTGGCGTGCCGCCGGTACGCGCTGTCGGCACCTCCAGCGCCTGCGGCGTTGCCATCGCGCTCGCCAGCGCCATCAGCTACGCCGGGCTGGCGCCCCCGGCCCCCGGTCTGACCGGCTCCATCGGCTACGTCTACCTGCCGGCTGCCTTGGGTATCGCGCTCGCTTCGGTGACGATGGCACCGCTCGGCACCCGACTCGCGCATCGCCTCAGTGGCCCGGCCTTGAAGCGGGTGTTCGCCGGTTTCCTGTATCTCGTGGGCCTGAGTCTCCTCGTCCGGTGAGCGGAACGCCGCTGGCCGAACCATGCCTTTCTAAAGCGGACCCGTCGGCTGAAGTCTTGTCAGTCAGCTGGCCGCCCGGTCAAACTCCACGCGCTGCCGGCCTCGGGGGAGCCGGCAGACTACCGATCCGCGCCCAAGGGCGCCCTTTGCATGAGGGGAACCATGAATACCATCCGTCACCGCCTGTCGGCGGCGATCCGCTGCGCCTTGCCTGTCCTGCTGTTGCCCGCGCTCGTCGTGGCGCAGGATGAGCCGCGTGAACTCGACCGTGTCGAGGTCACGGGATCGCGCATCAAGAAGGCCGAGATCGAAGGCCAGTCGCCGATCCAGGTGATCACGCGCGAGCAGATCCAGCGCACGGGTCTCACCGCCGTCGCCGACCTGCTGCAGCAGATGACCGCCGGCGGTTCCTCGCTCAACACCAAGTTCAACTCAAGCGGCAACTTCGGCTTTCCGCCGGACGGCAGCGGCGTGGGTGCGGGTGCGGCCACGGTCGACCTCCGTCACCTCGGCGCGCAGCGCGTGCTGGTGCTGGTGGATGGCGTGCGCTGGGTGAACGAATCCTCGGCCTCGGGCGTGGGCTCGGCCACCGACCTCAACACCATCCCAGTCGGCATCATCGAGCGCATCGAGATCCTCGAAGACGGCGCCTCCTCGATCTACGGCTCGGACGCCATCGCCGGCGTGGTCAACATCATCACCCGCCGCGAAATCGATGGTGCCCAGGTGTCCATCCAGTACGGCGGCTATGGCGGTGATCGCGGCGAGACCAGCTCGATCGATGCCAGCCTCGGCGGCAGCGGCGAGCGCCATGCCTTCTTCCTCGGCGTCTCGCGCACCGAGCAGAAGCAGATCGCCTCCTCGACCTACGATTTCTCGGGCGTGCCGCGTCCGGGCACGGGCCTGACCTTCGGCAGCTCGGCGACGCCGAACGGCCGCTTCATCTTCACCGACCCGAATACCGGGCAGACGGTCAGCCTGACCACCCCGAACGGCCAGTCCTTCCCGAACAATCCGAGCTACCCGCAGGACTTCATCCCCTTCACCACGGCGAACCGCTTCAACTTCGCCGAGTACAACCTGATCCTCACCCCGAGCACCCGCAAGTCGGTGTTCTCGCAGGGCCGGATCGAGCTGGGCGAGTCCACCACCGCGTATGTGCGCGCCCTGTTCAATCGCCGCGAGTCGGCCAACCAGGCCGCGCCCGAGCCGATCTTCCTGGGCCCCGATGCCGGCACCGGCAACCCCTATGCGGATGACATCCGCATCTCCGCCAGCAACCCCTTCAACCCCTTCGGCTTCGACCTGATCTCCAGCGGTCCCGGTGCCAACCTGATCCTGATCGGTCGGCGTCCGGTCGAGGGCGGGCCGCGTCGCTTCGAGCAGGTGGTCGACACCTGGTACTTCGGCACCGGCCTCGAGGGCAGCTGGGACCTCGGCAGCCGCAGCCTGCTGTGGGACCTGAACTACGCGCGCAGCAGCAACCAGGCCGAGCAGACCAACTTCGGCAGCTACAACATTCGTCGCATCGCTCAAGGCCTCGGCCCGCTGGCCGCCTGCCAGGCCGATCCGCAGTGCGTGCCGCTCAACATCTTCGGCGGCCCGGGCACGCTCACCCGCGAGATGCTGGACTACATCCAGCCGGTGGTCCGCGATTCCAGCGAGAACAACATCGAGCTGATCTCGGGCAACCTGACCGGTGACCTGTTCAGCCTGCCCGCCGGCGCGCTGTCTTTCGCGACGGGCTTCGAGCACCGCCGCCTCGACGGCTTCTACCGCCCGGATGCACTGACCGTCGCCGGCGAGTACAACGGCGTGCCCTCGCGCCCGACCTCGGGCGAGTACGACGTCACCGAGTACTACGTCGAGTTCAACGCGCCGATCTACGAGGCCGGCAGCTCGCGCCTCGACCTGAGCGTCGCCGGTCGCTACTCGGACTACTCCACCTTCGGCGGCGAGACCACCGGTAAGCTCGGCTTGCGCTGGCAGCTCAACGAGCAGTTCCTGCTGCGCGGCACCTTCGCCGAAGGCTTCCGCGCGCCCTCGATCGGTGAGCTGTTCGGTTCGGCCAGCCGCTTCGACGCCCAGCTGGACGACCCCTGCCTGATCAGCCTGTCGGGCGCGCCGCCCACTGCCAACTGCGCGGCCTTCGGCGTGCCTGCTGGCGCCCAGCAGGCCAACTCGCAGATCTCGGTCACCACCGGCGGCAACGCCGAGCTGCAGCCGGAGATGGTCGACAGCACTTCGGCCGGCTTCGTCTGGAGCCCGGGCTTCGCCGAGAACAGCGGCTGGTCGCAGCGCCTCGACATCGAGTTCGCCTGGTACAAGCACGAACTGGAAGGCGGCATCCAGGCCATCGACGCGCAGACCCAGCTGAACCTGTGCGTGGCCGGCGGCCCGTCCTCGCCCTTCTGCCAGGGCATCACGCGTGCGTCGACCGGCGGCATCAACGGCTTCGACAACCGCCTGCAGAATCTCGGCAGCATCGAGACCAGCGGCTTCGACCTCGACATCGGCTGGACCCTGCCGGAAACCGGCCTCGGCCAGTTCCGCGTCGATTGGCAGAACACCTTCGTTGACGATTACGAGGCCCGCGGCGCCAACGGCGTGCAGCAGCCGCGCCGGGTGGGTATCGAAGTCAACAACAGCACCATCCCCGAGTGGACCTCGAACCTGGCGCTCGACTGGACCTACGGCGACTTCAGCGCGCGCTGGACGACCCGCTTCATCGACCGGGTGACCGAGGACTGCGGCGACGCCCGTACCTTCGCGGTCTGCCGCAACCCGGCACCGAACGCCAACCCGCTGGGTTCGACCACGTATCACGACCTGCAGCTGGGCTGGCAGGCGCCGATGCTGGAAGGCACCCAGTTCACCCTCGGCGTGAACAACCTGTTCGAGAAGCAGGCGCCGCTGTGCCTGTCCTGCTCGCTGAACGGCTACGACGCCTCGACCTACGATTTGCCGGAGCGCTTCATCTACGGCAAGATCGACGTGCGCTTCTGAGCACGGGTGCGATCCGAGGCTGAAACGCATGAGCCCCGCTTCGCGCGGGGCTCATGCTTTCTCGGGATTCGGGATTCGGGATTCGGTATAGCGAGAGCTCCAGTGCGCACATGCGGATTGCCGCTACAGCGCCACGGGAACCTCGATCTCGGCCGCGACCGGCAGATGGTCCGCGGGCGCGCCCTCCAGCAGCCAACGGCGCTGCACGCGGATGCCTTCACTGACCAGGATGTGGTCGATCGCGCGCTTGGGGCGCCAGCTGGGGAAGCTGGGCAGCAGACGATCCGGTGGCAGCAGTCGGGTGCGGCGATACAGGGCCTGCATCTCGGCGGCCAGCGGCTCGCAGTTGAAGTCGCCCATCAGGAGCGCGCGCGGCGCGTTCTCGATGAGTTCGGCGATGAAGCTGAGCTGGGCCAGCCGCGACTTCACGCCCAGTGAGAGATGCGCCACCACCACCACCAGCTGCCCGCTGCCTTGCCCGTAGCGCGCCAGCAGGGCGCCGCGGCCGGGAATGCGGCCGGGCAGGGGATGGTCGATCACTTCCTGTGGTTCCAGGCGGCTCAGCAGCGCGTTGGCGCTGGTGGCGATGCCGCCCATGCGCCGGTTCGGCTGGTGGCTCCAGAACGGAAAACGCCCGCGCTCGGCGAGGTAGTGGGTCTGGTTGACGAATCCCGAGCGCAGCGAGCCGGGGTCGGTCTCCTGCAGGCCCACCAGGTCGAAGCCGCGGGCCATGCCGGCCAGCGCATCCAGGTTGCCGCGCTTGTCGCGATGCGGCAGCACATGGGTCCAGGGCCGCGACACGTAGTCCATGTAGCGGTCGGTGCGCGCGCCGGCCTGGATGTTCGCGCTCAGCACCGAAAGCTTGGTGGAGGCCGGGGCCGGAGACGCAGCGGCCCCGGGCGCGGGCGCGACCGGGGCCGAGGGTGGACGCTTGGACATCTTGGTGGCTGCGGGCGGGCGATCAGCCGCCCTTGGCGGCGGCCAGCTCCTGCGCCACAAGGGCGTCGACGATTTCGAGCATGCGCTGGAAGCCGCCCTCACGCGGGGACATCACGCGGTACTTGCCGTTGACGATCATCGACGGCGTGCCCTCGACGCCGTAGCGCTGCACGGTCTGCTGGGCGCGGGCGATCTTCGCGTTGACCGCAAAGCTCTGCATGCTGGCCAGGAAGTCCTCGCGGGTCACGCCGTAGGCGGTGTACAGGTCGGCGACGTCCTCGATGCTCTGGATCGGCTTGCGGTCGGTGTGGATGGCCTTGAAGACCGCGTCATGCGACTGCTCGAGGATGCCCATGGTTTCGGCGGCGTAGTAGGCGCGGGCGTAGATCTCCCAGGCACCGCCGAACACGGCCGGCATGTAGCTGAACTGCACGTGCTCGGGCAGGGCCTTCTTCCACACGTTGACCACGGGCTGGAAGGTGGCGCAGTGCACGCAGCTGTAGCCGAACACTTCCACGACCTCGATCTTGCCCGGCGCGGCGCTCGTCGGCACCGGCGGATTGATCAGCACGTAATCGGTGCCGGCGACAGGAGCCGCGGCGGTGGCGGGTGCCTGCGCCGAACAGGCGGTGGCGGCGAGCAGGGCAGCGGCAGCGAACAGGCGCATCAGCATGGAGGGTCTCCAGATAGGTGAAGGCCCGCCGAGGGTAGGCGGGCCTGTCTGAACATCAGGTCACGGCTCGCAGGCGCGCGGGCCGGGCCTGCGACCGCGGGCGGCGTGCGAGGGTTCCCGCACTTACTCCGCCTGGTGCAGGCCTTCAATGTAGGTGGCGAGCGCCTGGATCTCTTCGTCGGTCAGGTAGCGCGCCACGCCGGCCATCACCGCATTGGCGTTGGCGTCACGGCCGTGCACCGTGCCGTCGCGGAAAAGGTTCAGCTGGGCGGCGGTGTAGGTTGCGTGCTGGCCGCCGAGGTTCGGATAGGCCGGGCCCGGATTGCCCTTGCCGGCCGGGCCGTGGCAGGCCGCGCAGGCCGGGATGCCGCGCTCCAGATCGCCACCGCGGTACAGCTTCTCGCCGACCTCGTAGAACTTCTTGCCTTCGTTCGGGCCGCTGGCGATCACGCTCTCGTCGGCGAGACCCGCGCGCACCTTCTGGGTGGCGAAGTAGGCGCCGATGTCCCGCATGTCCTGCGGGGACAGACCGGCCGCGAAACCGAGCATGATCGCGTTGTTGCGCTCGCCGCTCTTGTAGAGGGCCAGATGGCGGGCGATGTAGCGCTCGTGCTGGCCGGCCAGCTTCGGATACTGCGGATCGGCAGAATTGCCGTCCATGCCATGGCAGGCGGCGCAGACTGCAGCTTTGCCTTGGCCCGTGGCGGCATCGCCCGGCACGGCTTTGGCGCTGTCATCGGCCAGGGTGGCGACCTCGGCGGGCGCCTGTTCCGGCGCGGCGGTCACCTCCGCGGCGTTCTGGGCGAGGACGGAAGAGGCGGCCAGCAGGCCCGCCAGCCCAAGGAAGCGGCGAAAACTCATACACTTGCTCCGAACTGGAATGCTGTCTCGACCGCTGGCACCACCGTAGGCTACGGCAGGCGCGGGAATCGCGGGATTATTCCAGCCCGCCCATGACGGGTCAACGAAGCCGCATCGCGCGCCGCCCCGTCCGCCTTGGATCCTCCATGTCAGAGCCGAACCCGTTCCGCGCCGCCAGCTACCTGCTGAGCGTGCATACCCCGCGCCAGCTGCCGGCCGACGAAGCCGTCGAAGTGGCGATTGCCGGCCGCTCCAATGCCGGAAAATCCAGCGCGATCAACCGCATCTGTGACCAGGGCGCGCTGGCGCGGACCAGCAAGACGCCCGGCCGCACCCAGCAGCTGGTGTATTTCCAGCTGGCGCCCGCGCGCTTCCTGGTCGACCTGCCAGGCTACGGCTTTGCCAAGGTGCCGCCGGAGCTGCGCGAGCACTGGCGCGGCCTGATCGAGGGCTATTTCCAGAATCGCCGCTCGCTGGCGGGCCTGGTGGTGGTGATGGACATCCGCCATCCGCTGCGTGATTTCGACCGCCAGATGCTCGGCTTCGGCGAAGCCCGCGGCCTGCCTTGCCACGTCCTGCTGACCAAGGCGGACAAGCTCGGCCGCGGCGCCCAGGCGCAGACCCTGCGCGAAGTCCGCGCCGAACTGGGCGAGGGCCAGAGCGCGCAGCTGTTCTCGGCGCAGACCGGGCTGGGTGTGGATGAGGCGCGTGCGCGGCTCGCCGACTGGCTGCAGCTCGGCGCGACGGGCGGATGAGCGCGGCGGATCCGGCGCTGCGCGCGCGCCTGCAGCAGCTGATGGGGGCTGGCCAGATGCGGCAGGCCCTGGACCTGCTCGATGTTCTGCCCCTGCAGCAGCAGGATGCCGAACTCGCCTACCTGCATGCGGTGGCGGCCGCGCGCTGCGGGCAGCATGGCCGCGCCGAGGCGGCGCTCGCCCACTGTCTCGCGCTCTCGCCGCAGCACCCGGGTGGGCATTTCCAGCGCGCGGCCTTGGCTCTCGCGGCAGGCGATCTCGAGCGCGCGCGCCAGGGCTTCGCGGCGGCAACCCGTTCGGCGCCGGCTTGGGCCGAGGCCTGGTACAACCTGGCGGTGGTCGAGGCCACCCGGGGTGCCTTTGCCGAGGCCGAGCAGTGCTATCGGGCCGCCCTGCGCGCCAATCCGCGGCTGGCGCCGGCAGCCAACAACCTGGCCAACCTGCTCTGCGAGCGCGGTGCGCAGGACGAGGCCGTGGCGCTCATGCAGTCCGCGCTGGCCGCCGCGCCCGAGTTCGCGATCGGCTGGTGCACGCTCGGGCGCAGCCTGTTCCGCGCGCGTCGACTCGGTCCGGCGATCGAGGCCCTGCGCCGCTCGCTGGCGCTCGACGCCGGCCAGGACGCGGCCTGGGAGAATCTCGGCGAGGCCCTGCAGTTGAATGGGCAGACGGCCGAGGCCGCCGAGGCCTTCGCGCAGGCCCTGGCGCTCAATCCCGACTCGCCGAGCCTCGCCTTCAAGCTCGATACCCTGCGCGGTGCGCAGCCGACGCGCCCGCCGGATGCCTTCGTCAGCGGCCTGTTCGATGGCATGGCCGCCGAGTTCGACCAGTGGCTGGTGGAGCGCCTGGGCTATCGCCTGCCGGAGCAGCTCGGCCGCTACCTGCCGAGCGCTACAGGTCTGAACGTGCTCGATCTCGGCTGCGGCACCGGGCTGGCGGCGCCGGCCCTGCGGCCGCTGGCGCTACGCCTGGAAGGCGCCGACCTGTCCGCGAAGATGCTGGAGAAGGCGGCAGCGCGCGGGCTCTACGATGCCCTGCATGAGGAATCGCTGCAGAGTCTGCTGGCGCGCCAGCCGCAGGCCTGGGACCTGCTGCTGGCTGCCGATGTGTTCGTCTACGTGGGTGCGCTGGACGAAGTGTTCGCGCTGGCCGCGGCCGCGCTGCGCAGCGGCGGCTGCCTGCTGTTCTCGGTCGAATTGCTCGACGAGGCGGATGCTGCCGGCGTCCGCCTGCAGCCCAGCGGCCGCTACGCGCACTCGACCCCCTACCTGCACGCACTGGCCGCGACCCACGGCTTCGAGGTCGAGCTGGACGCACCGATCGACCTGCGCCGCGAGCGCGAGGCCATGCTGCCCGGGCGGGTGCTGCGCCTGCGGCGGCGCTGAGCGCCGGGCCCGGCGCTCAGAACAGCTCGATGTCGTCGCCCTTGTTCTTCATCTTCTCCATGAACTCGGCCAGCGCCTGCTGGACGGTCTTGCCGTGCAGCAGCACGGCTTCGAACATCTCCACTTCCTCAGGCATCGAGTAGCGGGCGCGGATCTTCTCCTGCAGAGCCAGCCACTCGTCGGGGGTGGTGGCCCGCTGTTCGTCGCTGACCACCTCGGCCAGCCACTCCAAGCCATGGCTGACGTGGCTCAGGCGCTGCACCAGGCGGTCGTAGAACTGGAAGGCGATGATCGACTGGTGGACCATGCCGGTGACCTGGGCGGCCGCGCCGGACATCCGACGCTTGATCTCGCCCAGTTCGCCCTCGTCGGGCAGGCGTGCGGCATCCTCGGCGATGGTGCCCATGTGCCTCGCCATCACCGTGAAGGTGTCGGTCAGCACCTGCACCGAACTGTCGCTGTCGCGCATGGCGCCTTCGATCTGGCCGACCGCGAGCTCCATCATCAGCACCGTCTCGCGCATCTTGTCCCAGTTCGGATCCGGGATCCGCACGCGGGTGCCTCGGGGCTCGGCGGTGTCGCTCATGTCTGGGCTCCTGTGGGGGCGGGCGCTTGCGGCCCGTCTGCGGTCGATGGGGTTCGAGAGCCTCAAGCAAGTCCCGTACCGTGGAACTGCGACGGTCCGGGCGGGCGCCGCCCGCGCAGGCGCGCGGCATGTCGTTTGCAGCATCCGGCGCGCAGTTTGTGCTGCCTCATGCCCGGATATCGATCCTTTGGCCGTTGCCGCCCCTACGCCAGCCACCCCATCGTCGCGTGAGCGGCGCGCGCGCACGCTCGCGGCAGTGCTGGTCGCTGCCGTTGTCGCGCTGCTGCTGGCTGTCGCCGCGGCGCCCCCGCCGCAGCCGCCGCTGACGGTGGCGATGGGGCCCTGGTTGGGCTACGACCCGCTGGTGCTGCTGCGCGAGCAGGATCGGCTGCCGCCCGAGCTGCGCCTGGTCGAACTGCCTTCTGCGACCGACACCCTGAATGCCCTGCGCGACGGTCGCCTGGATGCCGCCGCGGTCACCCTCGATGAAGCCTTGCGCCTGTGGCGGCGCATGCCCGATTTGCGGGTGATCGCCGTGTTGTCGGAGTCGCGCGGCGCCGACGGCGTGGTGCTGCGCGCCGGCCTCGACCGCGCCCAGGGACTGTCTGGGCGTCGCGTGCTGGTGGAGGACAGTGCGGTCGGCGGCCTGATGCTGGCCGCCAGCCTGCGTGCGGCCGACCTGTCGGACGATGCCGTGTCGGTGATGCAGGTGCGCGCCGTCCACCTGGAACGACGTTGGCGGGATGGCGATGCCGAGGTGGTCGTCTGCTACGAACCGCTGTTGAGCCGCCTGCTCGCGGAGGGCCACACCCTGCTGCACAGCACGCGCGAGATGCCGGGTCTCATCTACGACGTACTGGTGGCGCGTCGCCCGGTGATCGAGCGGCGCGCCGACGCTCTTTCCGCGCTGCTGCGTGCCTGGGAAGGCGAGATCGACCACTTCCGCGCCCCCGGCGAGCTGCCCCTCGACCGCCTGCTGCCGGGCACCGGGCTGACCGACGAGGACTACCGCACCGCCCTCGCCGGCATCGAGTTCTTCGACGCTCGGCACAGCCATCGCCTGCTGGGCGCGCCCGATTCCCCGCTGGCGAGGATCCTGCCCGAGCTGGCCGCCCTGTTGGCCGCGCGCGCGGAGCTGGTCGAGGCGCCTAGCGCGGCCCAGCTGCTGGATCCAGGCCCACAGGCCGCCGTGCTCGGAGCCCCCGGCCATGGGCATTGAACAGCGTCTGCGCGCGCTGCTGATCCGCTGGCCGGCGCGGCTGACCCTGCCGGTGCTCATGGTGTGCGTGTGCGCGGCCCTGCTGCTGGTGATGTTCCAGCTGCGCAGCGCGCAGGCCCTGCGGGATGCGCGCGAGGACCTCCTCGTCGAGATCAGCGAGCTGACGGGGCAGACTGCACGCCGGCTGGAAAGCTACGCCGAGCTGGGGGAAGGCAACGGCCGCCGCGCCATGATCACCCGTCTCGCCCTCTACCCGGAGGTGCGCGAGGCCTGGCTGTTCGACGACGCGGGCCTGGCTCTGGCCAGTCTGCGCCGCGCCGACACCGGCCTTGCGCTGTCGGTGATCGAGACCCGGCTGGGGGCGTCCGAGCGGGGGCTGCTGCGGCAGCTGGCCGGGCAGGCCAGCGACGAGGCCCTCAGCCTGGTGGACGCCTCGCTGCGGCTGCAGGTCGAGCCGGTGCTGACCCGCAGCGCACCGCCCGCCTATGGGCGCGTGATCGTGCTGGCGGACAGCGGCTTCGAAGAGGCCCGCGCGCGCTGGAATGCCCTGCGTCTGTTCCGCGGCGAGGCCTTGATCCTCCTGCTCGCAGCGGGCCTGATCTGGTGGCTGCTGCGCCTGCAGCTGCTGGAGCGCAGCGCACGCCTGCAGGTGGCGGCGCACTCGCTCTATGCCGGCGCCAGCCCCGAGGCTTCGCGGGTCGATGGCGACGACGAGCTGGGCGTGATCGGACGCGCGCTCGACGCCGGCCTGGAGCGCCTGAATCGCCACGAATGCGTTCAACGCCTGGCCCTGCACGGCAGCCGTCTGCTGGTCGAGGATCGTCCCCTGATCGAACGCCTGCAGGCGCTGTGCACCCTGCTGGTCGACAGCGGCGGTTTCGCTGCCGCGCGCGTGCTGGCCGCAGACTCCCCTGCGCAGCGCCTGTGCGAGGCCGGCGACGTGGGCCACTGCGAGCGCGAAGCTGCGCATCTGCGCGCGTGGCGCTTCGATCTGCGCGGGCAGACGGAGGAACGCTCGACGGTGCCGGCGCTGCTCGAAGTCTGGGGCTATGCCGGCGAAGGCGAGGCTGAATGGCTGTCGGCACTGGAGCTGCTGGTGCGCGACCTGCAGATGCTGATCGCCCGCCAGCGCGCGGAGCAGGCCAGGCGCGGCGCCGAGCGTCGCGAGCGTCTGGCGATGGAGGCCGCCGAGCTCGGTGCCTGGCAGCTGGAGCTCGCGCCGGCGCGGCTGCGCCTGTCCACGCGCGGCGCGCGGATGCTCGGCGCCGATCCGGGCGAGGTCGGACCGATCGAGGGCGACGCGCCCGGCGAGCCCGGCGCCAGCGATTCCCTGCATCCCGCCGAGCTGCTGCTGGCGCTTCTGCATCCCGAGGACGCCGAGCGTCTGCGCGAACGCCTGCGCCCCGGCATGCCCTGTCCCAGCCTGCTGGATGAGGAGTTCCGCGTGCGTCGCGGCGAGGGCTGGGCCTGGCTGCTGGGGCGCGGCACCGTGGTCGAGCGCGACGCCGCCGGCGCACCGCGCGCGCTGGCCGGCGTGCTGATCGACATCGATGCCCGCAAGCGCGCCGAGTCCGCCCTGCGGCTGGCCAGCGAGGTGTTCGCCAGCAGCCAGCTCGGCATCCTGATCTGCGATGCCGAAGGTCGCATCATCGACGTCAACCAGGCCTTCGAGAGCATCACCGGCTTCCCCCGCGGGGAGGTGCTGGGCCAACGCCCCAGCCTGCTGGCTTCGGGCCACCACTCGCCCGATTTCTATGCAGCGATGTGGGGCGCGCTGCTGGACGGCGGCCGCTGGGAGGGCGAGGTCTGGAACCGGCGTCGCGACGGCACCGTCTACCCCCAGTGGCTCACCATCACCCGCATCGACGATGCCGAGGGGCGTCCCCTGCACTACATCGGCCAGTTCGTCGAGACCTCCGACCGCAAGGCCTTCGAGTCGCGCATCGAATACCTCGGTGCGCATGACCTGCTGACCGGGCTGCCGCGCCGCGAGCGCCTGATCGAGGCGCTCGACGCCGAGCTGCAGGCCGGGCTGTCGAAGGTGGCGCTGATGCATGTCGACATCGACCGCTTCCGCCAGATCAACGAATCGCTGGGCTATGCCACCGGCGACCTGGTGCTGCGCGCGGTGCCGACGCGGATGGCGCGCGAGCTGCCGGCCGAAGCCTGGATGTCGCGGATCAGCGCCGACGAGTTCCTGGTGGCCGTGCCGGCCCAGAGCGCCGAACAGGCCTTGGTGCTGGCCTGCCGCCTGCAGCGTGCGCTCAGCGAGCCGATCGAGGTCGATGCCCGCGAGCTCAGCCTCGGCATCAGCATCGGGCTGGCGATCGGTCCGACCGATGGTGCTTCCGCGGAAGCCCTGGCCAAGTCGGCGGAGCTGGCGCTGGGTGCCGCCCAACTGGCGGGGCGCAACACCGTGCAGGCCTACCGCGAGGACCTCGCCAGCCGTGGTCTGGAAGCGCTGACCCTGGAATCGCAGTTGCGCCAGGGCCTGCAGCGGCAGGAGTTCTTCCTGGTGTTCCAGCCGCAGATCGACCTGCGTTCCGACGCGCTGGCCGGCTACGAAGCCCTGGTGCGCTGGCGGCATCCACAGCGCGGACTGGTCTCGCCGGCCGAGTTCATTCCGCTGGCCGAGGCGACGGGCCTCATCGTCCCGCTCGGCGAATTCGTTCTGCGCGAGGCCTGTGCCGCCGCCATGCGCCTGCGCGAACGCGGCCTGCCGGCGGTGCCGGTGTCGGTCAACGTCTCGACCCTGCAGTTCAGGCGTGAGGATTTCGAGGCCACGGTCGAGGCCTCGCTTGCCGACAGCGGCCTGCCGGCGGAAGCCCTGGAACTGGAGCTGACCGAGTCGGTGCTGATGGACCACGCCGAAGCGGTGCTGCGGAGGCTCGATCGCCTGCGTGCGCGCGGATTGAAGCTCGCTATCGACGACTTCGGGACCGGCTTCTCGTCGCTGTCCTACCTCGGGCGCTTGCGGCCGGATCGCCTCAAGATCGACCAGAGCTTCGTGCGCGGCATGGGGCGATCGGTGACCAGCCAGGGCGTGGTCAAGGCGATCCTCGCGCTGGCCGAGGAGTTCGGCCTCGCCACCGTCGCCGAGGGCGTCGAAACCCACGAGGAAGCCGCGGTGCTGCGCGCGCTCGGCTGCGACGCCGGCCAGGGCTACCTGTTCGCCCGACCGCAGGAGGAGCACCTGCTGCGCTGGCCGCTGGCGCCTGCCGGTCAGGAACAGGATCGGCCCACGCCCACGTCGCCCTGAGTCTGCGCGCCCTCATAGGGTGGGCTCTGGCCCACCACCGCTACGACCCGCATCGCAGGTTTGGCCGGAGTGCGCGCACACATCCGCACACCTCGGGGCTAGGGTGGGCCAGGGCGCACCCTATGATTCGCGCTGCTCAAATCGCGCGCGCAGGGCGTCGACCACCGCGTTGACCAGCACGATGCCGACACCGACCGTCGCCACCACGCCCAGCACCAGGGTGTAGTCGCGATTGAGCGCACCCTGCACGAAATAGCGCCCCAGACCCGGCAGGCCGAAGATCTGCTCGACCACCGCCGAGCCGCTCAGCAGGTTGATCGCCGCCGGCGCGATCCAGGCCAGCAGCGGCAGCAGGGCGACCGGCGCGGCATGTCGCAGCAGCAGCGCAGAAGATGACAGCCCGCGCGCCTTCGCCGCGCGATACCAGTCCGACTCCCAGGCCTCGAGCAGACCCGCACGCACCAGCCGCGCCGCATAGGCGAGGTTGGGCAGGCTGAGCGCCAGCACTGGCAGCACCAGCTGATCGACGCGCCCCCAGCCGCCGGCCGGCAACAGCTTCAACAGCACGGCGAACACCAGGACCAGCAGCGGCGCGACCACGTACTTCGGCAGTGCCAGCCCGAGACCGGATACGCCCATCAGCAGGCGATCCGGCCAGCGTCCGCGCGCGCGTGCCGCCAGCCAGCCCAGCGGCAGCGCCAGCGCGATCGCCAGCAGCAGGGCGAGGCCGCCGCTGACGAGCGTCACCGGCAGCGCCTGCAGGATCAGGTCGCCGACCCGCTGGTCGGGGTAGGTGAAGCTCGGGCCCAGATCGCCGCGCAGCAGGCCGCCGAACCAGTCGAGGTACTGCTGCCACAGCTGCGCATCGAGCCGATAGGCCTGGGCCAGTGCGGCTTCGATCTCGGGCGGTGCGGCGCGCTCGCCGTCGAAGGGCCCGCCCGGCGCCAGCCGCAGCAGCACGAAGCACAGGCTGAGCAGCAGCCACAGGGTCAGTCCGGCTTCCAGAACGCGTGAGGCGAGGCTCGGCAGCTTCATTCGGCGAAGTGCAGGAATCGGCTGGGGTGGCGGTCCAGCGGGTTCGGCTCGAAGCCGCGCAGGCGCGGGCTGACCAGATGCTTCGAGGTGTAGAAGTACAGCGGCACGATCGGAAAGGCCTCGAGCAGACGCGCCTCGGCTTCGCCGCGCAGACGTGCGCGTGCATGCGGATCGCTGGCCGCGCGCGCCTCGCTGAGCAGACGCTCGTACCCGGCGTCGGCAAAGCCGCTCCAGTTCAGCGGGCTGCCGCTGGCGAACAGGTCCAGAAAGCTGCCGGCATCGTCGTAGTCGGCAATCCAGCCGCCGCGGAACACTTCGGTCACGCGGCGCTGCCGGCGATTGGCCACGAACACCTTCCACTCTTCGTTGCGCAGCTCGGTGATCACCCCGAGCTGCTCGCGCCACATCGCTGCCACCGCCAGCGCAACGCGGCGATGCACGGTCGAGGTGTTGTAGCGCAGGCTGAGCCGCGCCGGGTTCTCGTTCGAATAGCCGGCCTCGGCATAGGCAGCACGGGCGCGCTCAAGCCGCTGTTCGGGCGTCCACCGCGCCCACTCGGGTTCGACTGGGCTGTGCCCGCGCACGCCCGGCGGCACGAGGGTGTAGGCCGGCGCTTCGCCCATGCCCGTCACCGCGCGCACCAGCAGCTGGCGGTCGATGCTCAGGTTCAGCGCCTCGCGCAGCGGCCTGGAATCCAGCGGCGCGCGCTCGATGTTCAGGCCCAGAAAGAACACGCCGAGATAGGGGCTGATGCGCAGCTCGTCGCCGAAACGCGCGCGCAGCCGATCCAGACGGCCCGGCGGCACCGTCTCGGTGATGTGCAGGTCGCCGGCCGCGTAGCGCTTGAGCTCGCTGGCGGCGTCTTCGGTGACGTGGAAGCGCACGCGCTCGATGGCCGCAGGCGTGTGGAAATGGGGATTGCGCGCCAGCGTGATCATCGACTGCGGCCGCCAGGCTTCGAGCACGTAGGCGCCGTTGCCGATCAGCCGGCCGGGCTGGGTGTGGCCGCTGCCGTGCGCCTCGACGGCGTCGATGCGCAGCGGAAACGCGATCGGCAGGGTCAGGCGCGGCAACAGGTCGACGGGTTCGTGCAGGCGGATGCGCAGCGTTCGCGCGTTGACCGCCGCTACGCCGAGCGCGCCGGGCGGCGCGCGGCCCGCCTGCACCTCGGCGGCGTTCTCGATGGCATGCAGCAGCGGCGCCAGCGGTGCGGCCGTGGCCGGTTCAAAGGCGCGGCGGAAGCTGGCAGCCACCTGCGCGGCATCGATGGTCTGGCCGTCGCTCCAGCGTGCCCCCTCGCGCAGATGGAAAGTCCATTCGAGGCCGTCCTCGCTGCGCTGCCAGCGCTCCGCCAGGCCGGGGATCAGATCGCCATGGGCGTCTTCCGCGACCAGGCCCTCGTACAGGTCGCGCAGCACGTTGGCGCAGGCGATCTCCTGGCAGCGATGGGCGTCCAGCGTGGACGGCTCGGGTCCGTTGCCGCGCTCCAGCGTCTCCGCCGCCTTGGACTGCGGGACGAGACAGGGCAGGGCGCAGGCCAGCAGCAGGGCGCGAATGCGGGGGCGGGCGATAGACAGGCGCATCGGCAAGGTCGAAAGGCTTCCATGAGGGGCTGCTAAGCTCGCGGCCCCGCGCGATCTGCCGCGCGCCGCGCATGATGGCATCCCCGTGAGCCCGACATCTCCTTCTCATACCGCCGACACTTCGGCCAGCCTCGCCGAGCAGCTGCAGCGTCTGATCGAGGGCCTGCCGTCGGACGGTCTCGCGCTCGGCGCCCTGCTGGACGCCGTCGGCGACGAAGGCCTGCTGCTGCTCAGCCTGCTGCTGGTGCTGGTGTTCCTGATCCCGGTTTCGATCCCCGGCGTCAGCACGGTGTTCGGCGCGGCCATCCTGCTGGTGGGTTTGAGCCGGCTGTCGGGTCGGCCGCTGTGGATTCCGGCGCGGCTGAAGCAGCGCCAGCTGCCGTCGGAGCGCGTGCGTTCGGGTTTGAGTTCGGGTCTCGTCTGGGTACACCGGCTTGAGCGCATCAGCCGCCCGCACCGCCTGCCGTCGCTGGCCGATGGTCGTGGCATCGGCCTCGTCAACAACCTCGCCTTCATCAGCGCGGCCCTGCTGCTGATGGCGCCCTTCGGCCTCGTGCCCTTCAGCAACACCCTGCCGGCACTGGCCCTGCTGTTCTACGCGGTCGGCCTGATCCAGCGCGATGGCCTGGCCATCCTGATCGGCCATGTCGCCCAGATCGCGACCGTGATCTACTTCGGCGTGCTGATCGGTGCAGGCGGCCTGGCGCTGGGTCAGCTCTGGCAGAAGTTGGGCGGCTGAAGCCAGGCGGCCTCGCCGCCGCTTCACGCGGCCGCGCGCAGTGTGCGCGCCGCTTGTATGGCGTCCCTCCCGGCCCCACTTGCCAGCACTCGGCAAACGCAGCGCGTGCGCCATCGCTTCGGCCGCGAGCCGGGGCCCATCGCCACCCAAGGAGTCCCGCGTGTCCAGCCCCAGCAGCGCGCCCGGTTCACGGATCGAATCCAAACAGCAGCTCATCGACGACCTCGCCGCCGGCAACAAGCCGCGCGAAGCCTGGCGCATCGGCACCGAGCACGAGAAGTTCGGCTTCCGACTCTCCGACCTGCGTCCGCCGACCTACGACGGCCCGCAGGGCATCCGCGCCGTGCTCGAAGGCCTGGCCCAGTTCGGCTGGACGCCGGTGTTGGAGGGCGGGCACCTGATCGCGCTGAAGAAGGACGGCGCCTCGGTCACGCTCGAACCCGCCGGCCAGCTGGAGCTCTCAGGCGCGCCGCTGGAGAACCTGCACCAGACCTGCCGCGAGACCGCTGGTCATCTGGGTGAGTTGAAGATCGTCTCCGACCGGCTCGGCATCGGCTTCCTGGGCATGGGCTTCCAGCCGAAGTGGGCGCGCGAGGACATGCCGTGGATGCCCAAGGGCCGCTACAAGATCATGCGCGAGTACATGCCGAAGGTGGGCGGCCTCGGCCTCGACATGATGACCCGCACCTGCACCGTGCAGGTCAACCTCGACTTCGCCTCCGAAGCCGACATGGTCAAGAAGTTCCGGGTCTCGCTGGCGCTGCAGCCCATCGCCACCGCGCTGTTCGCCGACTCGCCCTTCCGCGAGGGCCAGCCCAACGGTTTCCTGAGCTACCGCTCGCACATCTGGACCGACACCGACCCCGACCGTACTGGCATGCTCGACTTCGTGTTCGAGGACGGCTTCGGCTTCGAGCGCTACGTCGACTACATCCTCGATGTGCCGATGTACTTCGTGTATCGCGAAGGGCGCTACATCGATGCCGCGGGGCTGAGCTTCCGCGATTTCCTGCGCGGCGAACTCAGCGTGCTGCCCGGCGAGAAGCCGACGCTGTCGGACTGGGGCGATCACCTCACCACGGCCTTCCCCGAGGTGCGTTTGAAGCGCTATCTGGAAATGCGCGGCGCCGATGCCGGCCCCTGGAGCCGCCTGTGCGCGCTGCCGGCCTTCTGGACCGGTCTGCTGTACGACGATGCCGCGCTCGACGCGGCCTGGGACCTGGTGCGTGATTTCAGCATGGAGGAACGTACGGCACTTCGCGATGGCGTGCCGAGACAGGCGCTCAAGCTGCCCTTCCGCCACACCAAGGTGCAGGAACTCGCGCGTGAAGCCCTGAAGATTTCCGCGCTCGGCCTGCAGCGGCGCGCACGCCTCAACTGCAACGGCGTGGACGAGCGGATCTACCTCGAATCGCTGATCGAGATCGTCGACAGCGGCCAGACCGCCGCCGAGCGCAAGCTGGAGCGCTTCCATGGCGAGTGGGGCGGCTCGGTCGATCCGCTGTTCCGGGAGTATGCGTACTAGCAGGGATTCGGGATTGGGGATTCGGGATTCGTAAGAGCCGAGGATTCCATTCCGCGTCGATGCTCTATGTACTGGCTCGATCCTGACAGGGGCGGCGACGGCCGCAGTGTCTACGGCGCGACTCGGCCCGAAGCGTTCAGTTCGATTAGGCCGAGGTCGAGAGGACAATGTGCCACGTGCGTTCGGTCGGCGAGCTTCTGACGAATCCCGAATCCCCAATCCCGAATCCTGCGCCGCAGGCGCCGCCAGGCGCCTGCGGCGTTACCATGTCGACCCCAGCATTCCAAAGGCCGACTCCATGCCCTCGATCACGCCGCCCAATGCGCCGTTCTCCGACGCCGATTTCCAACGTCTGGATGACCTGCTCTGGGATGGTGCGGTCCCGCGCGACGGCATGAACCTGGAGGCCGTCGACGGTTTCTTCAGCGCCATGTTCGTGGCGCCCGAACCGGCCGATATCGAAAGCCTGCTGCCCGCAGTCTGGGGCGGTGGCGATGCGCCCTTCGAGGATGCCGAACGCAACGAGGAGCTGCGGCGTCTGCTGCTGGCGTTCTGGCGTTCGGTGGGGCGCCGCATCGCCCAGACCGACACCGAGGATCTCACCGCCCACATGCCGGCGATCCAGCTCAGCGAGGAGGTGTTCCAAGCAGTGACCTCCAACAGCCTGGAGGCGCTGGAGGACGACACGCCCTATGGCGCCGACTGGGCCGCCGGCTTCGAGTACGGCATGTACCTGCAGCAGGACGCCTGGGATGAGCGTCTGGACGACGACCCCGAACTTGAAGAGGCGGTGAGCGTGATCTTCGCGCTCAGCGATCCCGATGAGGACGATCAGGGCGATCTCGACGACGACCTCGAGGACGACGATTTCGAGCAGGACGAAGAGGCCCCCCTGGAGGATGCGCTGACGCCCGAGGACGTGGCCGCCGCCATGGCCGACCCCGAACTCGCCCGCACCGCGAGACTGATCGAGCAGGCCGGCGTGCCGGACACCCAGGTGCGCGCCGCGCTCGACGAGATCATGAACGTGGTGCGCGGCGGCGAGCCGCTGCCCGGCAGCCCGATCACCCGTGGCGCACTGGACGAAGCCCTGCGCGAGGTCCGCGATGAGGCCGACGAACTCGACGAGGGCTTTGACGCGTCCGAGTTCGAGGGGGATGAGGACATGGAGCCGCTCAGCGCCGCCGAGCGCGTGCAGCTGATCATGGAGCTGCCGGCCGTGCTGCAGGCCCTGTACTACGCGCGGCTCGACGAGCAGAAGCCGCAGCCGGCGCGGCGCGAGTCTGAGGTCGGCCGCAACGATCCCTGCCCCTGCGGCAGCGGCAAGAAGTACAAGAAGTGCCACGGCGCGCCCGAAGCGCTGCACTGAAGGCCGAGTCAGGACGCCGCCCATGTCGCGCACCATCGCCATCGTCGAGGACGAGCCGGCCATCCGCGCCAACTATATCGACGCGCTCAGCCGCTACGGCTACCAGGTGCATGGTTTCGCCAGCCGTCCCGAGGCGCGCGCGGCCTTTGCGCTCAAGCTGCCGGACCTGGTGCTGATCGACGTCGGCCTGGGCGACGAGCCCGAGGGCGGCTTCGAGCTCTGCCGCGAGCTGCGCACCCGCGCGCCGACGCTGCCGATCCTGTTCCTGACCGCGCGCGATGCCGACATCGACGTGATCTCCGGCCTGCGCCTGGGCGCCGACGATTACCTCAGCAAGGACATCTCGCTGCCGCAGCTCACCGCTCGCGTCGCCGCGCTGTTCCGCCGCATCGATGCGATGCGCTCGCCGGCCGCGCGCGACACCGTGTTCACCCTGCGCGGCCTGCGCCTGGAGCTGGAGCGCATGCAGGTCAGCTGGAACGGCGAGTCGGTGCCGCTCACCGTCACCGAGTTCTGGATCGTGCACGCGCTGGCCCGCCACCCCGGCCATGTGCGCTCGCGCGAGCAGCTGATGCGCGAGGCCGAAGTGGTGGTCGACGAGGCCACGATCACCTCGCACATCAAGCGCATCCGCAAGAAGTTCGAGGCCATCGACGCCAAGTTCGACGAGGTCGACACCGTGCACGGCGCCGGCTATCGCTGGCGGCCGTGATGGCCTCCGCGCACAACACCTGAACGCATGCGCCTGCGCCAGCAGCTGGTGCTGCTCGCCGCCGCGGCGCTGGCCCTGCCCGCCGCCGGCTGGGTGCTGGTGCGTGAACTGGAAGCCCAGCTGCGCCGCGGCCAGGAGGCCCAGCAGAGCGCCACGCTTGAAGTGATGAATCGTGCGATGGAGCGCGCCCTGCTGCGCGACCCCGGCCTGCTGCCGCTGGCTCCCGGTGGCATCACGGTCCCAGAGTCGTCTGGTCCCATCGAGCTCGACGGCTATGACAGCGACTGGCCGCAGACGGCGGGGTCCGCGCGCGCGCTCGACAGCTCTGGCCGCCTGCATCTGCGCGCCGCGCGCAGCGAGCAGGCCCTGCACCTGCTGATCGATGTCGCGGACACCAGCCGCTTGCGTGCCGAAGCCGCGCAGCCCGAGGCGCAGTACGCCGATCGCGTCGAGCTGGATCTCGATACTCTCGACGGTCGTGCACGCCTGCGTCTTGCCAACGCGGCACCGGGGGCGCTGTCGGTACAGGCCCTGGGCGGCCCGGCACCGCGGGTCAGCGGCCACTGGCAGGAGGATGCCGCCGGCTACCGCATCGAGCTGCGCCTGCCGCCGGGCCTGCGCCCGCTGGCGTTGGGCCTGCAGGCCATCGACCACGCGCGCCCCGGCGAGGCTGGGCAGCGCCTTGGCGACGGCCTGCTGCGGCCGCTGCGCGAGCCCGAGCCGGCGCTGTCGGAGCTGCTGGCAGCGCTCTGCCCGCAGGCGCACATTTGCGAGCTGCAGGATGGCGAAGGCCACCCGCTGCTGCAGGTCGGCGAACTGGCCGCCGATGCCGGCCAGGTGTCCGGCTGGCGGCGCCTGTTCACTGCCGTGCTGGGTGGCATCGAGCCGGCGAACCCGGATCCGACCGGCGCCAGTGCCATCGATGGCGTTGAGCCGCCGCGCTGGCGCGCGATCGAGGACGGCAACCGCCTGCAGCTGTCCGACCGTGCTCGCATCGAGATCGAGGGCGAGACTCGCGGGGTGTTGGTGCTGCGCCAGGCCAGCGCAGCCCTGCTGCTGGCCGACCGCGCTCTGCTGCGCGTGCTGGGCGTAAGCCTTGCTGTCGTCCTGCTGCTGGCGGGCCTGCTCTATCTGTTCGCCGGTCGCCTGTCGGCGCGCATCCGACGACTCTCGCAGCAGGCCGAGGCCGCGCTGGCCCGCGGTGGCGCCGATGCCGCGCGCGGCTTCGAGCGCAGCGCGGCGGTCGACGAGCTGGGTGAGCTTTCGCGCAGCTTCGGCACCCTGCTCGACGAGGTCGCCGGCTACACCGCCTACCTGCGCAGCCTGGCGGGCACGCTGTCGCATGAGCTGCACACGCCGCTGGCAGTGGTGCGCGGTTCGCTCGACAACCTCGAAGCCCAGGGCCTGCCTGCAGCGAGCCGCGTCTATCTCGACCGCGCCCGCGCCGGCAGCGAGCGGCTGGCGGCGATCGTCCGCGCGATGGGCGAGAGCTCGCGCATCGAGCGCGCCATCGCCAGCGCCGAGCCCGAGGATTTCGACCTGGCGGCTCTGGTCCGCGCCTGCGGCGAGGGCTATCGCGAGCTGCTGGCACCGCGTGCTCTCGAGGTGCGGGTGCCGGCCCAGCCCATCCTTTTTCACGGCGCCCCCGACCTGATCGTTCAGGCCCTCGACAAACTGGTCGACAACGCCCGCAGCTTCTGTCCACACGAAGGCAGTGTCCGTATCGAGCTTGGCGCGAGCGCGCAGGGGCCGCGCATTGCCGTCGCCAACACCGGCCCGACCCTGGCGCCGGGCCGCCACGAGAAACTGTTCGACGCCCTGGTCAGCCAGCGCCCGCGCGGCGTGGCAGCCGGCAGCGCGCCGCACCTCGGCCTTGGCCTGCACATCGTCCGCCTGGTCGCCGAGCGCCACGCCGGCAGCGCGCGTGCCGCCAACCTCGCCGATGGCAGCGGCGTCGAGTTCACTCTCGATCTGCGGGGGATGCCGCGCGCGCGCTGAGTGATGGCGTCGCGGCCGCGGTCTAGTCCGATTTGTCTCCGCCCTGCGGGTTCTCGCTGCGCGGCTGTTCGCGCATCAGGCTGGCGCAGGCGGCGCCGAACAGCAGGCTGGCGAACAGCGCCGTCAGCGGCAGGATGATCACAAGATCGGTCGTGGTGCGTTCGCCCCATCGCCAGGCCGAGCCGTAGCCCAGCAGCAGGAAGCAGGCGAGAAAGACCAGGGTGGGGCGCAGGGCGGATCGCATCATCGGCAGAGTCGCATGGGCGTCTAGACGCACTCGCAAAGGAGCCCTCGGACAGATCACCGTGCGAGTCGAGGGTCGCGGTGGGGATGAGTTTGCGCCGAGCCAGGGCGACCCTATGGCCCGAGCAGCGCAATCTCGGCGGCCTTCGCCCAGGCGGCGTAAAGCTCGGCGCTCGGATGCAGGCCGTCTTCGGCCACCCATTCGGCACCGCGTTCGCGCGAGACAGCGCTGGTGTCGACGAAGCGCACGCCTCGCCCGTGCGCAATCTCGGCCGCCGCGGCGTTGAAAGCGTCGAGCTCGCGCGCGGTCTGCGCGGTGTCGCGGCCGCTCTTGGCGCCGAAGGGGGTGACGCCCCAGTCGGGGATGGCCAGCACCAGCACTCTCTGCGGGTCGTCGCCGGCCAGCGCCAGCGCGCGTTCCAGCAGCGCACTGAACTGCTCCCGGTATTCGTCGAGCGGGCGGCCGCGGTACTGGTTGTTGACGCCAATCAGCAGGCTGACCAGATCGAAGTCGGCGCGGGTGCCGACCGGGTACTTGGCATCCATCGCCGCCGCCAGCTCGTCCGTAGTCCAGCCGGTGGTGGCGATGATCTCGGGCGGGTCGAAACGGAATTCGCGGCGGTTCAGCAGGTCGACCAGCTGCACCGGCCAGCGCTGGTCGGCGGCGACCGCTTCGCCGATGGTGTAGGAGTCGCCCAGCGCAAGGAACTTGCGGCCCATCATCCTAGATTCCGCAGTTGAACGTGCCCGAGAGTGCGCTTGGCCGTGCGGATGGCAAGGCGCGACGACGCGCAGGTTGGCCACCTGCAAGGAGGACCGAGCTCCGCGAAGGCGTAGCCGCGAAGCGGCCGAACAACGCAGCCAGACGGCCGGCCAGGCGTGCTATCGGGTGCGTAGTGGCCCTCACCCATCGCAAAGAGGTCGGTTGTGGTGGGGATCTCGAACCGCATCAGAGAGTTGCTCGAAGTAGGAAACGGTCGACTGCGGAATCTAGGATCATGCGACCGCCCGCTTGATCGCCTGCGCCTGCCGCTCCAGCGCGCCGTCGATGCGCCGGAACACCTCGGCGATGTCGGCCGGCTCGGGCAGCAGGGTCACGCGGAAGTGGTTGCGGTAGGCCACGTTGAAGCTCGAACCCGGCACGATCAGCACGCCGTCCTGTTCCAGCAGCTCCAGTGCGAACTGGTAATCGTCAAAGCCGGGCAGGTCGCGGGTGTCGACCCCCGGAAAGGCGAACATCGAGCCGCCGGGCGCCACTACCGACAGCCGCGGGCTCACCGCACAGGCGTCGATCACCGCCTGCCGGGCCGCATGCAGGCGCCCGCCCGGCGCGGTCAAAGCGCTGGCGGTGTCGGGGCCGTTCAGCGCCGCCGGGATCGCCCACTGCGCGGGCACGTTGGCGCACAGGCGCAGCGCACCGAGCAGATCGAAGGCGTGGTGGTACTCGGACAGCCGTCCACGGTGGCCGGACAGCACCACCCAGCCGGCGCGGAAGCCGCAGCCGCGGTAGACCTTGGAGAGGCCGCCGAAGGACAGGCAGGGGACGTCGCCGCACAGCGGTGCGAGCGGCACGAACTCCGCATCCTCGTAGGTCAGGCCGTCGTAGATCTCGTCGACCATCAGCACCAGTCGATGGCGCTCGGCGATCGCGACGATCTGCTGCAGCAGCTCGCGCGGATACACCGCCCCGGTCGGGTTGTTCGGATTGATCAGCACCAGCGCGCGGGTGCGCGCGGTGATCAGCGCCTCGATCTGCTCGGGATCGGGCAGGAAGCCGTGCTCGGGCCGGCAGTGGTAGTAGCGCGGGTTGCCACCGTTGAGCAGGGTGGCCGCGCTCCACAGCGGGTAGTCCGGGCTCGGCAGCAGCACTTCCTCGCCGGGGTTCAGCAGGGCGCGGAGCGCGATGTCGATCAGCTCGCTGACGCCGTTGCCGAGGAACACGTCGTTCGGGGTGACGCCGGCGCTGCCGCGTGCGACATGCAGTGCCGCCACGGCTTCGCGGGCCTGCGGCAGGCCCTGCTGATGGCAGTAGGGATCGCTGTCGGCGATGTGCTCGGCGATCGCCTGCTGGATGTGCGCGGGCGCGTGCAGACCGAAGGCCCCGGGGTTGCCGATGTTGAGCTTGTACAGCTTGCGTCCCGCCTGCTCGAGGTCCCGGGCTCGCCGCGCCAGCTCACCACGAATTTCGTAGCGGACCTGTTCAAGGCGTTGGCTGGTCGGAACGGGACGGTGCGACATGGGCGTGGGGCGGAGCGTGGAAGGGGCGTCAAGACTAGCGGGAAACGCCTGGCGGCGTTAGGAGGAAGCGTGCCGCTTCCTCCGGGATTCGTTATTTGGGATTCGGGATTCGCAGGCGGCGAGGTGCAGTGCGCTTCAAGAACTCAGGCCGCTTCAACCTGTGGGTCACAAAAAGAAAAGCCCCCGCACAGGGCGGGGGCCTTCACTCTCGCGGGAACCGGCTTTAACGAATCCCGAATCCCGAATCTCGATTCCCGGCCGCCATCACACCAACTTCTTGAACCGCACGCGCTTCGGCTTGGCACCTTCCTCGCCGAGGCGACGCTTTTTGTCTTCCTCGTACTCGCGGTAGTTGCCCTGGAAGAACTCGACGTGGGAGTCGCCCTCGAAGGCCAGGATGTGGGTGGCGATGCGGTCGAGGAACCAGCGGTCGTGGCTGATCACGAAGACGTTGCCCGGGAACTCCAGGATCGCGTCTTCGAGCGCGCGCAGGGTCTCGATGTCGAGGTCGTTCGAGGGTTCGTCGAGCAGCAGCACGTTGCCGCCCTGCAGCAGGGTCTTGGCCAGGTGCAGGCGACCGCGTTCACCGCCCGAGAGGGTGCCGACCAGCTTCTGCTGGTCCTGGCCCTTGAAGTTGAAGCGGCCGATGTAGGCGCGCGACTGGATCTCGATGCCGTTGATGTTGAGGATGTCCGAGCCGCCCGAGACTTCCTGGAACACATTGTGGTCGCCGTCCAGCTTGTCGCGGCTCTGGTCGACGTAGGCCAGCTTGACGGTCGGGCCGGTGGTGATCGTGCCGGAGTCGGGCTTCTCCTGGCCGGTGATCATCTTGAACAGGGTCGACTTGCCGGCGCCGTTGGGGCCGATGATGCCGACGATGGCGCCCGGCGGCACGATGAAGCTGAGGTTCTCGATCAGCACGCGGTCGCCGAAGCTCTTGGTGACGTTCTTGAACTCCATCACCGAGTTGCCCAGGCGCTCGCCCGGCGGGATGAAGATCTCGTTCGTCTCCTGACGCTTCTGGTAGTCGACCGACTGCAGCTCGTCGAGCTTGGCCAGACGCGCCTTGCCCTTGCTGCGGCCGCCCTTGGCGTTCTGCCGCGCCCATTCGAGTTCGCGCGCGATCGCCTTCTGGCGGGCCTTCTCCTGGTTCTCTTCCTGCTTGAGGCGCTCTTCCTTCTGGACCAGCCACTCGCTGTAGTTGCCCTTCCAGGGAATGCCGCGACCGCGGTCGAGTTCGAGGATCCACTCGGCGGCGTTGTCGAGGAAGTAGCGGTCATGGGTCACCGCCACCACGGTGCCGGTGTAGCGCGCGAGGAACTGCTCCAGCCACTCGACCGATTCGGCGTCGAGATGGTTGGTCGGCTCGTCGAGCAGCAGCATGTCGGGCTTCTGCAGCAGCAGGCGGCACAGCGCCACGCGGCGCTTCTCGCCGCCCGAGAGCGGGCCGATCTTGGCGTCCCAGGGCGGCAGGCGCAGGGCGTCCGCGGCCACTTCGAGCTGCTGTTCGAGGGTGTGCGCATCGCCCGATTCGAGAATGGCTTCGAGGCGCGCCTGCTCGGCGGCGAGCTTGTCGAAGTCCGCACCTTCCTCCGCATAGGCGGCGTAGACCTTGTCCAGCTCGGCCTGCGCCGTGAAGATCTCGCCCAGGCCTTCCTGCACGGCCTCGCGCACGGTGTGCTCGGGGTTGAGCTTGGGCTCCTGCTCCAGGTAGCCGACCTTGATGCCCGGCTGCGGGCGGGCCTCGCCCTGGAAGTCCTTGTCGACGCCGGCCATGATCCGCAGCACCGTCGACTTGCCGGCGCCGTTCAGGCCGAGCAGGCCGATCTTGGCGCCGGGGTAGAAGGACAGCGAGATGTCTTTGATGATCTGGCGCTTCGGCGGCACGATCTTGCTGACGCCGATCATCGTGTAGATGTACTGCATGGCGGGGTCCTGATCCTCGGGCGTGGGTCGCGCAGAGCCGTGGCCCGATGCCGGAAGGGCAGCAGGCGGTCGCACGGGCGCGGAAGACCGCGAAGTCTAGCAGGGCGGGCGCCGGAGCGCCCCGGGCACCGTCGCAAGCGTCGACCCTTGCGGTGGGCCAGCGCCCAACCTTGCCGCCATGCCGCATGGGGTGGGCCCAGGCCCGCCGTGAGCGCCGTGCTCGCCGAAATCTCTCACCGAACCGGAATAGGGTGGGCCGTGGCTCACCCGATGCGCGTGCTGCTTCGCAGCATCGGTCAAAGGTACGGCAGCGGATGCCCGAGCCCGGCGGGTAGAATCCGCGGCCTTGCCACACTCCCTTGCGAGGCCACGCCCATGAGCGACACCGCACCCGCCGTCCGCGGCGGCAAGAACAAGGTTTACCCCAGCGCCGAGGCCGCGCTGCGCGATCTGGTGGCCGATGGCCAGACCCTGGCGGTGGGCGGCTTCGGCCTGTGCGGCATTCCCGAAGCCCTGATCGCCGCCCTGCGCGACTCCGGGGTGAAGGGGCTGACCGCGATCAGCAACAATGCGGGCGTCGACGGCTTCGGCCTGGGCCAGCTGCTCAGCACGCGGCAGATCCGCAAGATGATTTCCAGCTACGTCGGCGAAAACAAGGAGTTCGAGCGCCAGTACCTCGGCGGCGAACTGGAACTCGAGTTCAATCCGCAGGGCACGCTGGCCGAGCGCCTGCGCGCTGGCGGCGCCGGCATCCCGGCCTTCTTCACCCGCACCGGCTACGGCACCGTCGTCGCCGAGGGCAAGGAGACCCGCCAGTTCCCCGACGGCCACTGGTACGTGCTGGAGACCGCCCTGCACGCCGACGTGTCCCTGGTAAAGGCCTGGAAGGCGGATCGCGCCGGCAACCTGGTCTTCCGCAAGACCGCGCGCAACTTCAACCCGGCCTGCGCCATGGCGGGCAAGGTCTGCGTGGCCGAGGTCGAGGAACTGGTCGAGATCGGCGACATCGATCCCGACCATGTGCACCTGCCGGGCATCTACGTCGACCGCATCGTGGTGAACGCCACGCCCGAGAAGCGCATCGAGCAGCGCACCACGCGCGCCGCCTGAGGCCGCGATACGCATCGGGTGGGCCCTGGCCCACCGGAGTTCGACACGGCCCCGTTCCCCATCCATCACGACACCGCGGGCTCAGCGCCCGCTCCATCGAAGGAACCCTCGACATGCCCTGGACCCGCGACGAGATGGCGCAGCGCGCCGCCCGCGAACTCACCGACGGCGCCTACGTCAACCTCGGCATCGGCCTGCCGACGCTGGTGGCCAACCACATCCCCGACGGCATGGATGTCTGGCTGCAGAGCGAGAACGGCTTGCTCGGCATCGGCCCGTTTCCGACCGAGGCCGAGGTCGATGCCGACCTCATCAACGCCGGCAAGCAGACCGTCACCGCCCGCGCCGGCGCCAGCTACTTCGGCAGCCACGACAGCTTCGCGATGATCCGCGGCGGCCACATCGACCTCGCCATCCTCGGCGCCATGCAGGTCACCGCCACAGGCGACCTCGCCAACTGGATGGTGCCCGGCAAGATGGTCAAGGGCATGGGCGGCGCGATGGATCTCGTCGCTGGCGTCAAGCGCGTGGTGGTGCTGATGGAGCACACCGCCAAGGGCGGCGAGCACAAGATCCTGCCCGCCTGCACCCTGCCGCTGACCGGCGTCGGCGTGGTCAACCGCATCATCACCGAGCTGGCCGTGCTCGACGTGACGCCTGCAGGCCTGAAGCTGGTCGAGCTGGCGCCGGGCGTCAGCATGGAGGAGCTGCGCGAGAAGACTGGAGTGCCGGTCGCGGCCTGAACGGCTTCCACATCTCGCATCACACACAGGGCGCCTTCGGGCGCCCTGTGTGTTTCCGCAAAGGCAAGGCTGAAGAATTCGGCGTTGTCGCGCCACCGAGGGCGCGCCCGCGGATCAGGCACGCGAGGCTCGATCCGGCGTGACCGCGCGCAGCGATGGCCTCGCCGCGTAGCGGTCGAACGCGTCCGGATCTGTGCCGGACGCGCGACCTTTGTTCGAGGCCGGGATGGGCGGGATCCGTGGTGCCTCGACTGTGTTCACCTGCGAGTTCGAGGCCTGGGTCGCGAAGCGCGCGGTGCGGCTCGGACCCGTGCTCAGCCTTCGCCGATCAGCAATGAGGGCGCGATCCGGCCGTTCTCGACCGGCAGGGTCTCGCCGGGCTTCTCACGCAGACGGCTCTCGCCTTCCAGCTCGCCGTAGCGCCAGCGCACGTCGTAGCCGATCACGCGATCGCGTTCGCCGATCTGGATCTGCGCGCCCGGCTCCGTGCTCACGCGCTGGGTGCCGGTGCCGGTCTCGCCGCGGTACTCGACGTCCCAGGCCACGACCACGCGCTCACTGTCCTGGATGTCGCGGCATTCGCTCACTGTCTCCGTGTAGCGGCGACCGCCGGTGTGGCGTCGGTCCATTTCCTTGCCGATCGCGCCGCCGGCCAGCACTCCTGCGGCGGTGGCGGCGGCGCGACCGCTGCCGTCACCGATCTGGTTGCCGAGCAGGCCGCCGATCACCGCACCCGCGACCATGCCGTCGCGGTCGCCGAAGCGCTCGGGGGCGCGTCGCTGCACGCTGCGTTCGCTGCACTGCTGGCGACTGACCGGACGGTTCTCTTCGACCGGGGTCACGCGAAGCACGTCGGCCAGCACCGGCTCGGTCACGCGGATCGGTTCGGCCGACAGCACCTCGGCCTGGTTGGCACGCGAAAAGCCGCCGTACGAGGCGACGGCCACGCCGCCCAGGGCCAGAACGGAAATCGCAGCGATGATCGGGGTCTTCATGGGATCCACCTTGGAATGTCGTTTTGCAGCCCCCTGCACCGTCGGCAGCCTAGTGATTGCAACTGAATGTTTCCGGAAGTGGGGCGGTGCGCGTGGGGACGGCATTCAGCGGCGTGAAGCGGCGGTGCTTGCAGCGACAGCGGCAAGCGGTCGAGGCCGCAGTGGGCCGGGGCCCACCCCCTGTATTTCGAAGCGCGGTGGTAGGTGTGGGAGCCGAAGCGCGGTGGTCAGCGTGGGAGCGCCGTTCAGCGGCGTAGAGCGGCGCTGTTGGCAGCGACGGGGGCCAGCGTTTGAGGCTGCCGTGGGCCCTGGCCCACCCCATGCGGGCGCAGTGCGGTGCCGCCTTCGGCTCTGGATCTGTCGGTCGCACGCAAACCCACCACACGCGCCGCGCTCGCCCCGATCTCAAACAAAACGAACATGGGGTGGGCCCCGGCCCACCGGGCGCTCAAGGCTCGCCCCGGATCTGAAACAAGGCGCGCATTGGGTGGGGCCTGGCCCACCCTGCGCCACACGCTCGCCACAGTCCCCCACCCAAGGGATCAGGGCGTCCGCTCAGCCCCCGAAGCGCTCCACCACCTCGTTCTGACGCGGAATCGCCAGCGCCGCGCCGCGGCGTTCGGTGGACAGCGCCGCCACTTGGCCGGCTGCATGCACGGCCTTGGCAAAGGGTGCTTCCGGCGCGGAGGCCAGGGCGGCTGCCAGCGCACCGCTGAAGGCATCGCCGGCGCCGGTGGTATCGACCGGCTGCACGCGCTCAGGCGCGCTGCGGTAGTAGGGGTGCGCATCCCCGTGCAGGGCTTCGGCGGCATGCGAGACAAAGGCGCCGTGGCCGCCCAAGGTCACCACCACCGTCCCCGCAGGCAGCGCTCGGCAGAGCGCATGCAGTGCCTCATCGCCGCACGCCGCCAGCGCCTCGGCCGCGGGCGCTTCGATCCCCCGCAGCTTCAGCAGCTGCACGAACTCGGTCTCGTTCGGGGTGATCAGATCCGCGCCGTCGACCAGATCGAGATCGCGTGCATCCACCGGCGGCGCCGGATTGTGCAGGCAGAGCACGCCGGCCGCGCGGGCGATCTTCTGCGCGGCCAACGAGGCCTCGTAGTTCACTTCGTGCTGGGTTACCAACACCCGCGCGGCGCGAATGACCGCGGCTTGCGCGGTGATGTGGGCGACGCTGAGCGCCGCGTTCGCACCGGGCCCGACCACGATAAGGTTCTGCCCGCTGTCCTCGACCAGGATGGCGGCTGTGCCGGTGGCAAGTTCGGCATGCGTCTCGCAGTGCAGGGCCAGGCCCTCGGCGAGCGCCAACTCGCGCATGCCGCGAGCCAGCGCGTCATCGCCCAGCGCACCAATGAAGTGGGTGGCCACGCCCTGGCGCGCGCAGGCGATCGCCTGGTTGAAGCCCTTGCCGCCGGGGCCGGTGTCGAAGGCGCCCAAGCGCGTCTCGCCCGGCACCGGAAAGCGCGGCGTGCGCCAGACCATGTCCTGGTTGTAGCTGCCGACAACGACGACGCGCGCAGGCATGGATTCAGCCTGCAAGCTGGGTCAGCACGCCGGCGATCGTGGCCGTCATGAAGGTCGCCAGCGAGCCGCCCAGCACGGCCTTCAGGCCGAAACGCGCGAGATCCGCCCGACGCTCGGGCGCCAGCGAGCCGATGCCGCCGATCTGGATCGCGATGGAGCTGAAGTTGGCGAAGCCGCAGAGCGCGTAGGTGGCGATGATCACCGAGTTCTCGCTCAGGCTTTCCTTGACCGTCGACAGCTGGTTGTAGGCGAAGAACTCGTTCAGCACGACCTTGGTGCCGATCAGGCTGCCGACGGCATTGGCGTCCGCCCAGGGCACGCCGATGATCCAGGCGATCGGCGCCAGCACGTAGCCGAGCAGCACGGACAGGTCGGCACGCTTGCCGATCGCCTCGGAGAGGCCAGTGATGTCGCCCAGCCAGCCGATCGGCGCATTGATGAGCGCGATCAGGGCAGTGAACGCCAGCAGCATGGCGCCGACGTTGAGCGCCAGCTTGAGGCCCTCGGAAGCGCCCGCCGCCGCGGCGTCGATGACGTTGGCGGTGGTTTTCTCCACTTCGACCTCGACCTTGCCGAGCGTCACCGGCTTGCCGGCTTCGGGGCAGAGGATCTTGGCGATCACCAGGGTCGCGGGCGCAGCCATGATGCTGGCGGTGAGCAGATGCTTGGCGAACTCCGCCTGCTGGGCCGGATCGTTGCCGCCCAGCATCAGCACGTAGGCGCCGAGCACGCCGCCGGCGATGGTGGCCATGCCGCCGACCATCAGCGTGAGCAGCTCCGAGCGGGTCATGCTGGCGACATAGGGCTTCACCACCAGCGGGGCCTCGGTCTGGCCGATGAAGGCGTTGGCGCAGACCGACAGAGTCTCTGCGCCCGACACCCGCATGGCCTTGGTGATCACCCAAGCCATGCCCTTGACGATCATCTGCATGATGCCGAGGTGGTAGAGCACGCCCATGAAGGCGGCGAAGAAGATGATCGTCGGCAGCACCTGGAAAGCGAAGATGAAGCCCAGCGTCTCCGACTTGGCGAGGTCGCCGAAGATCAGCTGCGAGCCCTCGGAGGTGAAGCTCAACAGGCCAACGAAGCCGTTGCTGAGGGCGTTGAAGATGCTGGCGCCCCAGGGCGTCATCAACACGAAGATCGCGAACACGATCTGCAGGGCGACGCCGGTGCCGACCAGCCGCCAGTCGACGCTGCGCTTGGCCTCCGAGAACAGCCAGGCGATCGCAATCAGGCAGGCCAGGCCGAACAGGCCGAACAGGATCTGCAGCATCGGGACTTCCCCCGCGGCGCGCGGCCGCTCGAATACGCGAAGAGCGGCCACCGCGGCGGCCGGAACAGGTCGTTACCACGGCAGGCCGGCGGCCCCTGCGGTCAGGCCGGGCAGGGTAGGACAGTGCAGGCGGGGTGACAAGAATTGGGCCCTTGGGGCCGGGCCGGAGGCAGGCGACCCGCGCGCCACTGCCGCGCGGGTCGCCAGAACGCCCGCGCGTGGTATGCGAGGGCCGGGCAGGGATTCGGGATTTGCCAGAGCCGGGCCGTATCGGGTGGCCCTGGCCCACCATGAGCTCGACGCTCGCCACGCGTCGATGCCCGAGCGGCGTGTTCGCCACGGGTCGCGACGTGTCGAGGCTACGGTGGGCCAGGGCCCACCCTATGGCCTGTTCGCATCCGGATCGCGTGTTCGCACCAACGCGCTGGCGTACACTGCGTGGCCCCATCGGGGAGTAGTCGCGCGCCCAAGTTCCTCGCGGAACCGGCGCGACCGCGCGTCAACACACTGGGCCGGCCGGCCCTGGCGCGTGGAGTCGGTGGCCGGAATCTTCCGGCATCGGGCCTGACGAGACCGCTGGCGATGCGTCGACCCGGGCCGGGTGCGGCGGATCGTCCGCGCGTCCCACCCGTCACCCGGCCCTGTGAGAGCCCACCCATGGAAGCCCTGCTGTTCTCCACGCTCGCCGTTGCGATTGCTGAAATCGGCGACAAGACGCAACTGCTGTCCCTGATCCTCGCGGCCCGCTACCGGCGCTTCTGGCCGATCGCCTGGGGCATCCTCGTCGCCACCCTGCTCAACCATGCGCTGGCTGGCTGGCTGGGCTCGGTGGCGGCGCATTACATCCCCGAAGGCGCGCTGCGCTGGATCCTGTTTGCCTCGCTGCTGGGCATGGCGGTGTGGGTGCTGATCCCCGACAAGCTGGATGACGAGGACGCGCCCAAGCACCGCTTCGGGCCCTTCCTGGCCACCACCTTCGCGTTCTTCATCGCCGAGATGGGCGACAAGACCCAGATCGCCACCGTGCTGCTGGCCGCCAAGTACGAGCAGCTGCTGATGGTCGTGCTCGGCACCACAATCGGCATGCTGCTGGCCAACGTGCCAGTCGTGGCGCTGGGGGCCAGGTTCGCCCATCGCCTGCCGCTGAAAGCCGCGCACTACGCGGCGGCGCTGGTGTTCACGGTGCTGGCGGTGCTGGTGCTGGTGCAGGTCGAAGCCGGCTGAGCGCAGGCCCAAGGCCGCTGCGACATACGCACGGGCATGGACCTTTGCGGCGCGCGTGGGGCGCTACCATGGGCGGCCCCGCTGTCACCTGAGCCCTGCGCCCGACATGTCCGACAACGACGCCTTCAAACAAGCCGCCCTCGACTACCACCGTCAGCACCCGCCCGGGAAGATCAAGGTCACCCCGACCAAGGCGCTGGTGAACCAGCGGGATCTGGCGCTGGCCTATTCGCCGGGCGTCGCTGCCGCTTGCGAGGCCATCGTCGCAGACCCGAACGAAGCGTCCACGGTCACGGCGCGCGCCAATCTCGTCGCCGTGATCTCCAACGGTACGGCGGTCCTCGGCCTTGGCAACATCGGTCCGCTGGCGGCCAAGCCGGTGATGGAGGGCAAGGGCGTGCTGTTCCAGAAGTTCGCCGGCATCGACGTCTTCGATATCGAAGTCAGCGAGAACGATCCGGACAAGCTGGTCGACATCATCGCCGCGCTCGAGCCCACCTTCGGCGGCGTGAACCTCGAGGACATCAAGGCGCCGGAGTGCTTCATCGTCGAGCGCAAGCTGCGCGAACGCATGAAGATTCCGGTGTTCCATGACGACCAGCATGGCACCGCCATCATCGTCGGCGCGGCGGTGCTGAATGCCCTGCATGTCGTCGGCAAGAAGATCGAAGACGTGAAGCTCGCCACGTCCGGCGCGGGTGCCGCGGGTATCGCCTGCCTCGACATGCTGGTGGCCCTGGGGCTCAAGCCGGAGAACATCCTGGCCGTCGATCGCGACGGCGTGCTGCACAGCGGCCGAACCGATCTGGATCCGGACAAGCGCCGCTATGCCCGCGACACCCCGGCACGCACGCTGGCCGACATCCTCGTCGGCGCCGATGTGTTCCTCGGTCTGTCGGCCGGCAACATCCTGAAGCCCGAGATGCTGTCGACCATGGGCGAGCGCCCGGTGGTGCTGGCGCTGGCCAATCCGACGCCCGAGATCGACCCCGGGCTGGCCCGCGCCACGCGGCCGGACTGCATCGTCGCCACGGGGCGCTCGGACTACCCCAACCAGGTCAACAACGCGCTCTGCTTCCCGTACATCTTCCGCGGTGCGCTCGATGTGGGCGCGACCACGATCAACGAGGCGATGAAGCTGGCCTGCGTCAATGCGATCGCCGAACTGGCGCGCAAGGAGGCCTCGGACCTGGGTGCGGCCTACGCGGGCGAGACGCCGAGCTTCGGTCCGGACTACCTGATCCCGCGGCCTTTCGATCCGCGTCTTCTGGCTTCGCTGGCGCCGGCGGTGGCGAAGGCGGCGATGGACTCCGGCGTGGCGACGCGGACGATCGACCTCGACGCCTATCGCGAGCGGCTCAATACCTTCGTGTTCCGCACCGGTCTGCTGATGAAGCCGGTGATCGACCGCGCCCGCGCCAACCTGCAGCGCGTCGTCTACGCCGAAGGCGAAGAGGAAGTGGCACTGCGCGCGGTGCAGACCGTGGTCGACGAGCGCATCGCGCGGCCCATCCTGATCGGTCGTCCGGCGGTGATCGAGGCGCGCATCGAGCGCCTGGGCCTGCGTATCCGGCCGGGTGTCGATGTCGACATCACCAACATCGACGACGACCCGCGCTTCAACGAGTACTGGCAGCTCTACCACCAGATCATGCAGCGCCGCGGCGTCACCCCGGCCGCCGCCAAGGCGATCGTGCGCTCGCGTGCCACGGTGATCGCGTCCTTGATGGTCCGCCGCGGTGAGGCCGATGCCCTGCTCTGCGGCCTGGTCGGCCGCTACCAGAAGAAGGCCAAGCACGTGCTCGACGTGCTCGGCACCGACCAGGGCGAGGACAAGGTCGCCGCGCTGTCGGCGGTGCTGAACGACAAAGGCGTGTTCTTCTTCACCGACACCCACATGCAGGTCGATCCGACCGCCGATCAGATCGCCGAGAGTGCCCTGCAGGCGGCCTACCGCATCAAGATGTTCGGCATCGAGCCGAAGATCGCGCTGATCAGCCACAGCAATTTCGGCACCCATGACAGCCCCAGTGCGATCAAGCTGCGCGAGGCGCTGAAGAAGATCCGCGTGCGCGCGCCCAAACTCGAAGTGGAAGGCGAGATGCACGTGGACGCCGCGCTCAACGAGGACATCCGCGAGCGCCTGTTCCCCGACTCGCGCCTGAAGGGCCGCGCCAACCTGTTCGTGTTCCCCAATCTCGACGCGGCCAACACCGCCTACAACCTCGTTCGCAGCATGACCGATGGCGTCGGCCTTGGGCCGATCCTGATGGGCGTCTCGCACAGCGCGCACGTGCTGACCCCGTCGGCCACCGTCCGTCGCGTGGTCAACATGAGTGCGATCGCGGCAGTGGAAGCCCAGGTGCGGAGTGCGATGCGGGGCTGAAGATCCCTGCGGGCGGCCGGATCCCCTCCCCGGAAGGACGGCATTCATCCTTTCTGGCCGTTCGTATAGATTGAGCGCGCCCGTGCGTCTTGCCAGCAGCATCACCCCGCATCGGCGGGGTGATGTCGGCGAAGCAGGCGTGCGCACCTGCGGACGCGGCTGAAAGCGATCTGCGGCGTTTTGCCGTTTTGGCGTTCCTCTTACTTTCATGATCAGGCGGCCAGCCGCCGGGAGCTTCCACCGATGAAACGGTTCTATTCCGCGACGCATGGCGCGTCGCAGCTGCTGTGTGCATTGCTTGCGGCGGGCTCCGCAACCGCCTTTGCCCAGGTGGGATCTCCGGCCAGCGAACCGACACGGATCGCGGCCGGGCTGTCCGAATATCCCTCCGCGCCATTGGCGCAAAGCGTGAGTCCCGGCGGTCGTCTGCAGCGTTTCTGGCTTCGCGAGCCGTGGCCCGGCAGCCCCATCCTGGTCCGCAGCTTTGAGCGACCTGCGGGCTACTTCGGTGAGCGTGTCGAAGATCCCTTTGCGACTGACCTCGGCAGTGGTCCCTTGTTGGCCTCGGGTACGGTCGAGAGCGCGCGCTCCACCCTGGTGTACTGGGATGCCACGGGAGAAGTGCGATTCCAGCGCTTCGGTTTCGAGGGCTGGCCGGAGTCCGCGTGGGCCGAAGTCCTCCCGGGCGTGCGCGGCCCCCTCTCCAACCCGACGCTGGCCACGGACGAGAACGGTGAATTCGCGGTTCTGGCCTGGTCTGCCGAGGGTGTTGAAGGGTTCGAGCTGTATGCGCAGGTGCTGGCGCCGTGGGGCGCACAGGGCGCCCCTGTGAGGCTCGGCGGCGGGGTCAGTGCAACGCCCGTGCAGGCGCGCCTGGTCTCAACGCAACCGGGCGAATTCCTGCTTGTCTGGGCAGAGGACGACACCCACCAGCCCGGGCTGCGCAGGCTGCAGCTGCAGAGCTTCGACGTGTGGGGGCATACGCCGCAGCCGCCGACCCTGGTCGAAGAGGGGCCTGCTGCTGAGCTGGGTGCGCCGGATATCGCCCGTTCGGGCTTGGGGGCGATCAGAATCGCCTATGCCGCCTACGGACAGGTGCGCATCCGCGGATACGACTGGGGCTTGGGTCCGGTGGAAGACGTGCATGCGCTGCCGCCGAGCCTGCCGGAAGCGTCGCCCCGCTCGATTCGCATCAGCGCCGATGCCGAGTACGGGTTCACGATCGCGTGGGCGGGCCCGGCGTCGCTTGAATGGCCGGAGACCGATGTCATCGAGGCCTTCTGGACCAACGCCTTCGGCCAACCGGCAGGGGCACCCGTCCGCGTGCTGGAAGCGCCCGGTCGCGCACTGCGCCTGCTGGACATCGACAGCGATGCCGACGGCGACCTGCATCTGGCGTGGAGCAGCCAAGCCCGCGAAGGCGGTGCACAGGACGTGTGGGCGCAGGTCCTGCGCGGTCCTGCGATCGTCGATCTGGATCTCCAGGCCGACCCGCATTCTGCGCCGGTGGCTGCGGGCGAGGATGTCTGGCTGAATGTTCGCCTGCACAACTTTGCGCCGCAGGATCCCTGGAGCTCCGGGCGGAACGCGGCAACGGGAGTGCGCTTGTCGATCACGGGTCTGCAGGGCGGTCAGCTCGATCCCGGCTCGCTGCCCCTGGGCTTCGAGTGCAGCCAGGATGCTGACCGTGCCGAATGTGTGCTTTACCGCGATTTGCCGGCAGGCTCGGTGGAGCCGCTCTGGCTGCGCTTCACTTCCCCGGCCTCGGAAACCGCATGGCCGCTGCAGCTTTCCGTCAGCGCTCACCAGACCGATGATTTCGAGCCCAACAACGCGGCTGCCGTCACGATCGTACGTCCGGATCTGATCCCCGACGCGTTCGCGTTTCCGGTGCACGAGGGCGTTCCCCGTGGCGAGGTCCAGTACTCCGCCATCGCCCGCCTCGAGGGTTTCGATGGCGTGCTGCCGCTCTCAATCGCCGGCGGCGAGTACAGCCTGGACGATGGGCCTTGGACGCAGGCGAGCGTGGAAGTATCGGCGGGACGCACGATCAGGCTTCGGCATACGGCCTCCAGCCAGTACTCAAGCGCCGTCTCCAGCACCCTTCGTCTGGGGGTGGTGTCGGCGGAATTCACCAGCATCACCGAGGCGGCTGACACGACGCCGGACGCGTTCAGCTTCCAGGACGTGTCTGGGGCGAGGCGCAATCGATCGATCACGTCGAACACGCTCCGCCCGGTGGGCTTCTCCGAGCCCGCGACGATCAGCATCAGCGGCGGCCAGTACTCACGCAACGGCGGGGCATTCACCAGTGTCCCCGGCGTCCTGAATCCAGGCGACAGCCTGCGTCTGCGCACGACGTCCTCAAGCCAGTCCTCCGCCACGGTCAACGTCATCGTCAACGTGGGTGGGGTCAGCGATACCTGGTCGGTGACCACCGGTCGCTGACGCGGGCGGCCGGTCCGCGCGACGTCGTGCGGGCCGGTCACGCCGAAGTGCCTCGGCGCATGGTGACCCGCATCGCCCGGGTCAGACGCGCACGGATCTCGCTGGCGGCGGCCCGGCTGTGTCGGTCGCGCAGGGAGAGGTGACGGGCGTCGGAAAGCGACGGGACGCGTCTTCGTCGCGCGTCCTGACCCCGTCGGCCACTTGCCGTCGCGCGGTCAATAGGAGTGCGATCGCGGCAGTGGAAACCCAGGTGCGGAGTGCGATGAGGGGATGAGAGGCTGGGAATCGGGAATCGGGAATCGAAACGCGTGGCGTCTCGAACGCTTCCCGGTCTGGCGCCGATGGAAGCGCGAAGTACTAAGACGCCGCTGTCTCCGCGTGCCCTGCGCGATTCCCGATTCCCGTGGACCGATTCCCAGCTTCAGAACGCTTCTCATCTGATCGCGTCCACGCGGGCTTGGGTATCCTGCCCTCCGGTTTTTGTGGAGGCGTCGCCATGCAAGGGCATCCGGAAGTTGTCGAGTACCTGAAGTTCCTGCTGCGCGGTGAGCTGGCGGCTCGCGATCAGTACCTCATTCACTCGCGTCGCTACGACGACCTCGGCCTTGCGGCGCTGTACGAGCGCATCAACCATGAGGCGGAGGAGGAGGGTCAGCACGCCGACGCCCTCCTGCGCCGCATCCTGTTCCTCGGCGGCGACCCCGACATGCGGCCCGATGCCTTCGAGCCCGGCCGCACGGTCGAAGAAATGCTCGAGCGCGACCTGCAGCTGGAATACACGGTGCGCGGGCATCTGGCCCGTGGCGTCGCCCTGTGTGAGAAGCACGGCGACTACGTCAGCCGCGACATCCTCGTCGCGCAGATGAAGGACACCGAGGAAGACCACACGCGTTGGCTGGAGCAGCAGCTGCGCCTGATCAAGATGATCGGCCTGGAGCGCTACCAGCAGAGCCAGATCCGCGGCGCGTAGCGGGCGAGTCAGTGCGCTGCGGCGCGCGTCGAATCGCGTGGGGCCTTTGGGAGACTAAGGGTGCGCTCCGCATCGCGCAGACCCAGGGATCAGCTCCGCCCACCGTCGTCTTGGCGTAGTCCCTGGTCGCTTCCCGGGTCGAGCCCGCTGTCGCGCTCGGGCATCCACGCGCGCGCTTCGGATCCGCCACGAGGGCAGGCGATTCCTTGCGGTCATGCATCCGCGTGCGATGCCGGCATTCCGTTTCGTGGATGTGGGGAGCAGCGGAGCGGTCGGCGTGCTCGCGCATGCTTTGCGGGTCGGGACCGGGGCGAGTGTGCGGTTCACGGTGGGCCAGTGCCCACCCTATGCTTCTCCCGAATCCCGAATCCCGAATCCCGAATCCCGAATCCCGACACTCAGGCGAAATCGTCGACCAGGCCTTGGCGTGTGCGGACGGGCGCGTCGGGTGATGCTTCGATCGCGTCGACCTGCGGCGCGTCGCCCCTGTCCCCGTGGGCGGCGAAGTTCTCGCGCTGCTGCGGCCCGTCCTGGTAGGCCGCGCGCTCTTGTCCGACCTGGGCGTCGGCCAGGCTGAAGCCCTGTTCGGCGAGCAGCTCACGCAGGCGCGGCACCTGGGTTTCCAGCAGGCTGCGCACTTCGGCGCTGCGGCTGCTGAATTCGGCGCGGATCTCGTCGCCGCTCATTTCCAGGCGGATCTCCAGCGGGCCAAGCTCCTCAGGGTCGAGCCGCAGTTCGGCGCGGCCGACCTGCTGGTTCGCCATCCACTGCATCTGCTGGCCCAGGGCGACGCTGAACTGTGGCGTGGTCGGGTCGAGGCGCGCACCCGTGAGCAGGGGCGGCAGGCTGGCCAGGCTCTCGCGCGGGGCGGCGCCGAGCTCGGAGCGCTCCAGACTGAACGAGACAGTAGGCAGCAGGAAGCCCGTTTCGCCGGCGACGCGGCGCAGGCCGGAGGCGGGTTCTGCGTCGGCCCGGCCGAGTGACAGTGCCATTGCATCGGGCATGGCGGCAGGCGAGGGCGCTAGGCCAAGCGTCGTGGCCGCGCCCAGAGGCGGCTGGCTGGGCAAGGGGCTCAGGCTGAAATCGGCGGCCGGGCGCGGTGATGCCCGCAAGGCGACGTTCGTGAGGCGGATCGACGTGGCGTCCGTCGTCAGCGCGGCGAGCCGCGCCTGCTCCAGCGCCGAGGTGTCGGCTCCGCGTGGCGCCTGCATGGGTGGCGCGACCGCGGTCGCCGCGAGGTTCTGCGCGAAGTTCGCCGGCAGTGGCGCGGAGCCGGCTTGGGCGGTGGCGGCTGCTGACTGTGCCGCCGCGGGCAGGGTCTGCTGCGCCTCGGTGGTCGCCGCCACGGAGGCCGCCTTCGCCGGCGCGAGTAGTCCAGCCGCCAGCGCCGCAGTCGAAAGGCTCCCTGCGCTCGGGCTCGGCGTGGTGTCCGCCGTCGGCGATCCGACCACGCGGGTCGCTGTGGCTGTCGCGGTGGCGAACTGCGGCAGAGCGCTGGCGGCAGGCAGCCCCTGTGCCGCGGCGAGTCCGCTCTCGCCAGCGTCCGAGAGCGTGCTCCAGCCGCCCCCTGAAATCGGCGCCAGCGGCAGCGGCACCAGTCCCAGCCCCAGTGCGGCCAGCAGGCTGGCGTCGGCGTCCGCGGGCGGACTCTCGTCGGCGCCGCCCGTCTGCGGATCGGCGACGGTCTCGGCGGCGCGCAGCGGTCGGGTCGGCTCGGCCGATACCTCGGCGCCGGCCAGCAGCTCGGTGAAGCTGCCGCTTCCGCTGCTTCCGCTGCTTCCGCCCTCGCTGCGCGGAGCGGGTTGACGGGCGCCGCCGAGTCCGCTGGCGCTGGCGCTGACTGCGCTGGGGTTCATGGGGCGTCTCCAGCGCTGCGCAAGTGCTGTCGCGCGGCGTGGTCGTCCAGCTCGCGCTGCGCGCGCTGGTTGTCGATGTGGGCTTCGCGCTTCTGGTAGGCGGCGGAGAGCTTCTCCAGCACCGCTTTCTCGCGGCTGGCGAGCAGCAGCCGGGTGCGCTCGATCTCGCAGTTCTCCTCGGCGCGGCGCACCGCCTGCTGCTGTTGCTTGAGCGCGTCGTCGAGCCTGTCGAGGAAGGCACGGCGGTTCAGCAGCTGGGCGGCGCTGGTGAGCTGGGCGGGCGGCTGGGCGTACTCGTGCGCGTACTTCGAGAGCTCATCGAGGCGTTGCTGGTGCGTCGCCAGATGCTTGCTGCGCTCGGCGAGCGCGCGGGCGCGCTCGGTCTCGCGGTCGGTCGCGATCTGCTGGATCGGGCGAAGACGCTTGCTGTCCATGCTCAGGCTCCGGTGCTGCCTTCGTGGATCAACTGGGAGAGTGCGGCGCGACTGCTGGCGATGTCTGCGGCGTCGGCCACATCCTGGTTCAAGAAGCGCATCAACGCCGGCCAGCGCCGCAGGGCGTCGTCGACGCGTGGATCCGAGCCGCGCTGGTAGGCGCCGATCGAGATCAGATCCTTGTGGCTGGAGTAGGCGGACATCAGCTGGCGCACCTGGCTGATCTGCGCGCGCCAGTCGGCGTCGGCGATCTCGCTGACTACGCGGCTGACCGAGGCCTCGACGTCGATGGCCGGATAGCGGCCGCCCTCGGCCACCGCGCGCGAAAGCACGATGTGGCCGTCGAGAATCGCGCGGGCGGCGTCCGAGATCGGTTCGTGCACGTCGTCGCCTTCGGTCAGCACGGTGTAGAAGGCGGTGATCGAGCCGCGGCCTGCTGCGCCGTTGCCGGCGCGCTCGACCAGCTGCGGCAGGCGCGCGAACACGCTGGGCGGATAGCCGCGGGTGGTCGGCGGTTCGCCCACCGACAGGCCGATCTCGCGCTGGGCCTGGGCGAAGCGGGTCAGCGAATCCATCAGCAGCAGGACGTTGCGGCCCTGGTCACGGAAGTATTCGGCGATCGCAGTGGCCCGCCAGGCGCCGTGCAGGCGCGCCAGCGGTGGGCGGTCAGCCGGCGTGGCCACCACGACCGCACGGTTCAGGCCCATCTGGCCCAGGGTGTTCTCGACGAAGTCGCGCACTTCGCGACCGCGTTCGCCGATCAGGCCGACCACGACCACATCGGCCGAGGTGTAGCGGGTCATCATCCCGAGCAGGGTCGACTTGCCGACGCCGGAGCCGGCGAACAGGCCGACGCGCTGGCCGCGGCCGATCGGGATCAGCGCATTGATGGCGCGCACGCCGACGTCCAGCGATTGGTGGATGGGTTCACGCTGCAGCGGGTTGATGACCGGCCCGGTCAGGCTGACCGTGGCCTCGCAGCGCGGCTCGCCGCGACCGTCCAGGGGCACGCCTTCGCCGTCGATGACGCGGCCGAGCAGGGCTTCGCCGACGCGGACGCCGGCGGCGCCGCCCGGCACCGGGACCACGCGGGCGTTCGGCAGCAGCCCCTGTACCTCGGTGCTGGGCATCAGGAAGGTGCGCTCGCCGGAAAAGCCGACCACCTCGGCATCGACCCAGCTGCCGTTGGCGGTCTGCAGGCGGCAGTTGGCGCCGAGCGGCACCTCGCAGCCCACCGCTTCCAAGGTGAGCCCGACCACGCGCTTCAGCACCCCCTCGCGCAGGAATTCGCGCGCGCCCGGCGACGGTGCCGTGTGCGAGCGCAGGCGCGCGGCGAGCCGCGCATTGCGGGCGCTGATTTCCGGGCGCGCGCTCACGCGCGAGTCTCCTCGTCTCCACCGGAGGGCTCGGACAGCAGACGCGGCAGGATCTGCTCCAGCCGGGTCGACAGTCGCGCATCGAGGCGGACGTCTTCGGCATGCACACGCAGATCGCCGCGGGCCAGCGCGGGATCGGCGATCACCCGCACGCCGCTGGCGGCAGGCAGCAGGGGCTCGACCGCCTCAAGATCTTCAGGGTGCAGACGCACCTCCACGCTGCGCGGCTTCTCGCCGAGGCTGGCCAGCGCTTCGCGGGTGAGCTTTGCGATCAGCGCGGGCTCCACGGCATAGGCATGGCGCACCAGGGCGCCGGCGATGCGCGCGGCGAGCTCGGACAGCGCGCGTTCGACTTCGCCTTCGAGCTCGGACAGCGGCCGCGAGAACGCATCGAGGATGCCTTCGAGCCGCGCCTGCAAGCGGCGCATCTCGGCCTGGGCCTGGGCCAGACCCTCGGCGTGTCCGGCAGCGTAGCCTTCTTCGTGGGCGGCGCGCTGGATGGCCTCGATCTCTTCCAGCGAGGGCGGCTGCGGCAGCGGCTCCTCGGGCTCGGTGTCCGCGCCGCCGCCGCGAGGCGCATCGAGCGCAGGCACCTCCCAGCGGCGCAGCTCCGGGCTGTCCGGCAGCATGCGCACCGGCGCCTGCGGGCTGCCGCTCACAGCAGCTCCTCAGTCTTGGAGCCGAGCTGGATCTCGCCGGCATCGGCCATGCGGCGGACGATGGCGAGGATCTCCTTCTGCGCGGCTTCGACGTCGGACAGGCGCGCGGGCCCGCGTGCTTCCATGTCTTCGACCAGCATCGCCGCGGCGCGCTGCGACATGTTTTTCAGGACCTTGTCCTTGACCTTCGAATCGGCGCCGCGCAGCGCCAGGCCGAGCTTGTCGCCCTGGACCTCGCGCAGCACGGTCTGGATGGCGCGGTCGTCGAGGTCGGCGACGTTGTCGAAGACGAACATCAGCTCCTGGATCTGGTTGCAGAGCTCGGGATCGATCTCGCGGATACCCGTGCTGATCTGCTGCTCGGTGTTGGTGTCGAGGAAGTTGATGATGTCCGCCGCCACCTTGACCCCGCCAACCTGGCTCTGATTCATGCTCTGGTTGCCGGCGAAGCGCTTTTCCATGATGTCGTTGAGTTCGCTCAGCGCATTCGGTGGAATGCCCTCCAGCGTGGCGATGCGCATCAGGGCATCGACGCGGGTGCGCGCCGGCAGCAGCTTGATGACGTCGGCCGCCTGGTCGCTTTCGAGGAAGCTCAGCACGATCGCGATGATCTGCGGATGCTCGTTGCGGATCAGGTCGGCGATCGAGCGCGGGTCCATCCACTTCAGCGTCTCCAGGCCCTTGCTGTTGCGGCCCAGCAGAATGCGTTCGATCAGGTTGCCGGCCTTGTCCTCGCCCAGCGCCTGCACCAGCACCTTGCGCACGTAGTCGTCGGCGCCCAGTCCGAAGGCGGTCTGGCTCTGCAGGTCCTCGACGAATTCATCGACGACCTCGATCACCTGGTCCTTGGTGACGTTGCTGATGGTCGCCATGGCCACGCCCAGCTTCTGCACCTCCTTGGCGTTGAGTTGGCGCAGCACTTCGGCCGCCTCGGCCTCGCCAAGCGACATCAGCAGAACGGCAGCGCGCTGCGTGCCGGTGAGTTTGTCGTTGTTGTCAGGCATCGGCGGCCACCCAGTTCTTCACCACCTGCGCGACGATCTTCGGATCCTGCGCCACGGTGCTGCGTGCGAGCTGCAGCTTCTCGTCCAGCGTCTTGGCGGCGGCCACCATGGCCTCGCGCTGCTCCTGCGTGTTAGTGACCTGGCCGGGCAGCATGCGCAGGCCGTCCTCGTCAGTGTCACCGCCTTCGGTGCGTCCGCTGAGCAGCGGCACGTCCTCTTCGTCTTCGTTCGCCTGCCCGCGCTGGCGCGGCGCTGGCGCCAGCAGGCTGCGGATCACCGGGCGCACCACGAACAGGATCAGCATCATCACCAGCAGCAAGCCGCCGCCGTACTGCAACAGCGGCCAGAACCAGGGCTGCTCCATCAGCGGCACCGCCTCGTCGACCGGTAGCGGTGCCTCGCGCAGGAAGGGCGCGTTCATCACGCTCACCGCGTCACCGCGCGCCTCGCTGAAACCGATGGCCTGCTTGACCAGCTCTTCGACCTGGGCGAGTTGTTCCGGAGTCAGGGGCTGCAGGGCGGGGAGGGCCGGAGCGGCGGTCGCTGCGGCGGCCGGATCCGCTGCGGGGTCCGCCGCCGGATCGGCGGCAGGGTCCGCGGCAGGATCGGCCGCGGCGGGCGCAGCGGCCGGGTCGGGCACCGACAGCACATGGTCGATCAGCACCGCCGCGGTGATCCGCTGCACGCGCCCGGTGTCGTTGCGGCTGTGGCTGACCGTGCGGTCCATCTCGAAGTTACGGGTGGCGCTGCGCGAGGCGCTCTGCGGGCCGGCGGCCGCCGCGTCGGCACCCGCGCCCGGCGGCGTGTTGGCGGTGGCGCCGGGCACACCCTCGTTCGGCGGGGTGCTGCTGGTGCTTTCGGCGACCTGCTCGGAGCGCAGCTTGGCGGGGTCGGGTTCGAAGCGCTCGCGCGCTTCCTCGATCACCGAGAAGTCCATGTCGACGCTGACCTGCGCGCTGACCCGGCCCGGCCCGGCCAAGGGCTCCAACAGCTGCTGGATGCGCGCGACCAGGGTGTCCTCCAGACGCCGGCGCTGCTCGAACTGCAGGGCCGCCAGCACATTGGGATCGTTGGGGTCGTTGTTGGTCAGCAGGCGGCCGGCCTGGTCGATGACGGTGACCCGCTCGGTGGCCAGATCCGGGATGCTGCTCGCCACCAGATGCACGATCGCCGCAACCTGGTCGCGCTCAAGCTGGCGCCCTGGGTAGAGCTGCAACATCACCGAAGCCGAAGCGGGCTGGCGCGCGCGGGTGAACGCGCTGGGCTTGGGCAGGGCCAGATGCACCCGCGCCTCGCGCACCGGGCGCAGTTCGCTGATGGTGCGGGCGATCTCCATTTCCAGGGCGTGCTGGTAGCGCGCGCCTTCGACGAACTGGCTGGTGCCGAAACCGGGGTTCTCGTTGATCGATTCGATGCCCGGGCGGGTGGTCTGCGGCAGGCCCTGGGTGGCCAGCTGCATGCGCGCCTCGCGGGCGCGCGCTTCGGGCACGCGGATCGCGCCGGTGATGGCGTCGACTTCATGCGGGATCTGCGCGGCGCGCAGGGCGGTCACCACCTCGGCGGCATCGCGGTCGGGCAGGCCGGTGAACAGGTTGATGTAGGTCGGCGACAGCGACCAGAAGAAGCCGGCGATGCCGAGCGTGATAGCGCCGGCCAGGGCCAGCAGCAGGCCGGCCTGACGCACGGCCGGAATGTCCTTGACCTGGGAAAGGGTGATCTGGGTGTCCATCGCCGGCGTCCTGCGCTTACAGCGGCATGTTCATGACGTCCTGGTAGGCCTGGACCAGCCGGTTGCGCACCTCGACGGTGGCGCGGAAGCTGACCGAGGACTGCTGCGAGGCAAGCATCACCCGCACCAGGTCGACATTGGGGTCACCCATCTCGAAGGCCTTCGCCAGTGCGGCCGACTCGTTCTGCTCGGCATTGACCTGGGTGACCGCGCGTTTCAGCGTGTTGCCGAAGCCGGTTTCGGCGGCTGCCGGCGCAGGGGTTTCCACCGGGCTGGGCCGGTTGGTCTGCAGCTGTCCCTGCAGACTGCGGATCTGCGAAAGGATGGCGTTGATGCTGGCGTCGCTCATGGAAGGCCTGGACCGTCCTGACGGGGTTCAGGCGAATCAAGGCAAGAGCTGTGCCGCAGTGATGTCAGGAATCTGGCGTCAAATTCAAGTCGCCATCGCGACCCAGACCGTACTTGCGCAGCTTCTCGACCAAGGTGGTGCGGCGCAGGCCCAGCAGCTGGGCGGCATGCGCGACCACGCCGTCGGCGCGCTCCAGCGCCGCGCGGATCAGGCTCATCTCGATCCGGGCGATGTGATCCTTGAGGTCGATGCCCTCGGGCGGCAGGGTGTCGACTGCGCCGTGTGACTCGTTGGCGATCACCGCGTCGAGTTCGTTCTCCTCCGGCAGCTCGATGCCGTCGCGGTAGCGCGCCGGCAGGTCGCGGGCGCGCACCATCCCGCCGGGGTGCAGCACCGCCAGGCGCTCGATCAGGTTCGAGAGCTCGCGCACGTTGCCCGGCCAAGGATAGGCCTGCAGCACCTGAAGGGCCTCGGGCGAGAGTCGCACGCTGCCGCGGCCCGACTTTTCCAGCTGCTTGGTCAGCGCGCTCACCAGCTCCGGCAGGTCCTCGCGGCGGTCGCGCAGGCTCGGCATTTCGATCGGGAAGACATTGAGCCGGTAGAACAGGTCTTCGCGGAAGCTGCCCTTGACGATCGCTTCTTCGAGGTTGCGATGGGTGGCGGCGATCACGCGCACGTTGCAGCGGATGGTGTCACTGCCACCGACACGCTCGAAGCTGCGCTCCTGCAGGACGCGCAGCAGCTTGACCTGCATCGGCATGCTCATGTCGCCGATCTCATCCAGGAACAGCGTCCCGCCCTCCGCGAGCTCGAAGCGCCCTTTGCGTGAGGTGATGGCCCCGGTGAACGAGCCCTTCTCATGGCCGAACAGCTCGCTTTCGAGAAGCTCGGCGGGGATCGCGCCGCAGTTCACCGCAACGAAGGGGCCGTTGCGCCGGGCGGAGCGCTCGTAGATCGCGCGCGCGCAGACTTCCTTGCCGGTGCCCGACTCGCCGAGGATGAGCACCGTGGTGTCGAAGCTGGCCACCTGTTCAATCATCCGCCGCAGTTTCTGCACGGCCGCACTGCTGCCGGTCGGGCCGCCGCGTGGCACGCCGGCATCGGCGATGTCCTCCATCTTCTTGATGCTGGCGCGGCGCAGATGTTCAACCAGCTGCGGCTGCTTGATCGGATAGTCCAGCGGCCAGAAGTTGGCATCGTTCAGGCCGAAGGCCTCGGGGCCGTCGAGATGATGCTCGGGCAGGGCCAGGATCGGCGGGTGCAGCGGATCGCGCTTCATCCAGTCGAGGAAGGCTTTCCAGCTCTTGGCGTCGGTGATCTCACCCATCACCACGGCCAGCCAGTCCTGCGGGTCATGCCGCGACAGGTGCAGCTCGTCGGCGTCGGTGACCACCCGCGGGGTCAGATCCATGAAGTCGAGGATGGTGCCGATGCGCTCGCCGCGGCCGCGGTCGGCATCGATCACCAGCACGCGTGATTCAGACATGGCCCCGCTCTCCCGCCAGCCGCGCCAGGATGGGCATGACCTCCTGGACGTAGTTGAGCTTGCTGATGAAGGCGTCAGCGCCGGCGCGGGCGGCGTGCTCGCGGTGCTCGGCGTCGTCGAAGTGGCTGGCGATCACGATGTAGGGCGGGGCGGTCTGCGCCTTGATGAGGCGCGTCGCCTGCAGGCCGCCCATCTCGGGCATGGCCAGGTCCATCAGGACCACGGCCGGCTTCAGCTGCTCGGTCTGGGCGATCGCCTCCAGGCCGTTCATCGCGCGGCCGACCACTTCCAGCCAACCGACGTTGCGGAAATGCCGCATCGCCGCGTTGAGGAAGCCATCGTGATCATCGACCAGCAGGACGGTAAGGCGATTCATGGGGCAGTTCTCGTAAGGTGGGGAACGCGGGGAGCGCGATGATCGCCCATCGCGTGCAGGCGGCGCTCCTTGGCCGAGCCGATGCCCAGCATCTCGCGGTATTTGGCGACCGTGCGACGGGCGATACTCACGCCCTGGCGAGCCAGCAGGCTGACGATGGTGTCATCGGCCAAGGGCGCCGAGGGGTTCTCCGAGTCGATCAGCCGCTTGACCATGGCGCGCACGGCCACGCCGGCAACGGAGGCGCCCTCCAGGCGGACGGCGAAGAAATACTTGAGTTCGAAGGTGCCGCGCGGGGTCTGTACGTACTTGCCGGTGGTGATGCGCGAGATCGATGACTCGTGCATGCCGATGGCGTCGGCCACCTCGCGCAGGGTCAGCGGGCCCATGCCCTCCTCGCCGCGCTCGAAGAAGCCGAGCTGGCGTTCGACGATCGCCTGGGTGGTCTTGAGCAGAGTGTCATAGCGCATCGACAGGCCGCGGGTCAGCCAACGCGCGTCCTGCAGCAGCTCCCGCATCTTCTTTGCACCCGCATCGTCCTGCGAGGCATTCTCCAGCAGGGCTTCGCAGACGGGGCTGATCCGCACCTTGGGCGCGGTCAGCGGGTTCAGGCTCACCACCCAGTTGCCGTTGCGGCCCTTCCGCACGATGACGTCGGGCACGACGTACTGCTGCGGCTCGGGCGTCGAGTAGGCGCCGGGCTTGGGGTCGAGCGCCATGATCAGGCGCTCGGCGCAAATGACCTCGTCGGCGCTGACGTCGAGCGCGTCGGCAATGGCGTTGTGGTCGTGCTCGGCCATCAGCTGCAGGTGCTCGGAGACGATGCGCAGGGCCAGCCCGTGGCCGGGCTCGTCGTGGTCGCGCTGTTCCAGCTGCACCAGCAGGCATTCGCGCAGGTCGACCGCGCCGAAACCAGCGGGCTCCAGCCGCATGAGCTTCTGGCGGATGCCGGCCAGACGCAGCGGGTCGATGCCGCGCGCGCGCGCAGCGGCGGCGAGGTCCTGCAGCGGCAGTTCGAGGTAGCCGGCATCGTCGACCTGGTCGATCAGCCAGGCCGCCGCTTCGAGCTCCTCGCGGGTATGCAGTTCGAGGCTCAGCTGCTCCAGAAGGCGCTGGCGGATGCCGCCGGTTTCGCGGGCCACGCAGCGGGCCAGCGGATCGTCATCGTCGCTGGGGGCACTGTTGACCCGGCTCAGGCCCGCTTCGATGAATTCGCTGGGCAGGTCTTCGCGAGGCCCGTCGAGGCTGTCCTCCAACTCGACCTGTGCGCCTTCGGCGGCGTCCTCCGGGGACTCGTCGTCGACATCGGCCTCCAGCAGGGGGTTGTCCTCCAGCGCGCGGTTGACCTCGGCCTCGAGCTCGATCGCATTCAAGTGCAGCAGCCGGATCGACTGCAGCAGCTGTGGGGTCAGACTGAGCGTCTGGCTGAGCTGCTGTCGCATGCCCTGTTTCATGGGGACCCCTCGCAGAACTACGGCGACGCCCGCACAAGGGGCATGTACTGAACATTCTCGGCAGCGAACGTCGGAAAATTAATCAGGGTGGACCCTACACGCGTCGGGAAATCCCCCACAAAAACGGAAACCCGGCGTTGGATCGTCGGGTTTGCAGCGGGTTTTGACGGTTGATCCGGGCAGGAACCGGGCGATGCCGCCGAGGAGACTCGCTTGGCGTCGGTGGATCGACGTCAGGCGTCGAGCGCGCGCTGCACGGCGAAACGCAGCAACTCACTGGAGCGTCGGATTCCCAGCGTCTCCATCATCCGCGCGCGGTGGGTCTCGACCGTCTTGACGCTGATGCCCAACAGAGCGGCGATCTCCTTGGTCACCTTGCCCTGGGCAAGCAGGCGCAAGATCTCGCGCTGTCGTGGCGGCAGGGATTCGAGATCCTGCGCGCCGGGCACGCGCTGGTGGCTGTTGCCGAGCATGCGGGAGGAGATCTTGGGACTCAGGAAGGTATCGCCACGAAGGGCTGCGCGAAGGGCGATCTCCAGCTCGGCGGGGGCGGCTTCCTTGACGACGAAACCCAGTGCGCCGCGCTCCAGTGCCGTCCTGACGTAGGCGGGGTCCGCGTGCATGGACATCATCACAATGACCGTTTCAGGGAACAGGCGACGCATGTCGATCAGCACGTCAAGGCCGTTGCGCCCCGGCATGGCGAGATCGATCAGGGCGACATCCGGTCGATGGATGGCCGTGAGGTCCAGCGCCTCCTGGCCGTCCTGGGCCTCGGCAACCACTTCGATGTCGGGCTGCGATTCCAGCAATCGGCGGATGCCGGCGCGCACCAGGGTGTGGTCGTCGGCGATCAGTACGCGCATGCGTGGTTTCCGGGGAAGCGGACTCGGAATCGAAACTTAACGCAGCGCACGGGTTGGCGGAAGCATGATGGAGTTCACGTTGGACAAATCAGTTGCCGCCCCGGCGGTGGGCGGCGATCTGTCGGCGGTGCTGGCGGAACAGGAATCGCTCCAGCGCGGCCTCCAGACCGGCTGACACAGGACTGAAGGCCAACCAGAGCGCGATCTGCCCATCTTCACGCGGCTCGCTGGCGAGTACCTCGACGGGCAGGCGCAGCGGCAGGTTGAGCCCGGTGGGCAGCTGCAGGCTGAGCAGATGGCGGCTGCCGGGTGCGCGCTCCGAGGAGGCAAGCACCTGCGCGCCCAATCGCGACCAGCGTGCCGGACGCGGCGGCGGCTGCGGCTGCTCGGCGGCCAGCATCCGGCCAAGCAGCTCAAGGGCCAGGTCGATCTTGGCCTCCATGCGCAGCAGAGCGACGTCCTGCGGGCTGTGCTCGGCATCCTCGGGACCGGCGGTCTCGGCGCTGGCGGCGCTGCGCAACAGGCGCTCGGCCATCGCCTGGTGGCGCAGGATCTCATCCGCCCGTTCGGGGCCCGGCGTCAGCGTCCAGGGCAGGTCGTCGCTGCAGACCAGGGCTTCGCCGAACAGCCTGCGCTCGGCTTCGCCCGGGCTCATTCGGCGCTATCCGTGAGGTAGTGGCTGACGGCGCTATGGCCGCGACGCGCGCTGCCGAGGCGCTCGCCCAGCTGGTCGCGGAGGGCGAGCATCAGCGAATGCACCTGGTGCTGGCGGGCGAGCAGGCTGCGCGCCAGCACTTCATCGATCGGGCCCGGGCTGGCGAATGCGGCACGCACGGCACGGTCGTGATCGGCCAAAGCCTCGGCGGCGCCCTCGAATTCACCGCGCTCCAGTCGCGCCGCGAGGGCTTCGAAGCGGTCGAGGATCTCGCGCATGCTGTGGGCTCCGGGGCCAGGGGATCAGCCAGCTTTCTGCTGCAACTCCGGTGGAATGGCGGCCCAAGCCGATTGAACCTCGGCGAGCAGGGCGTCGACTTCACCAAAGGCGGCCGGGTCGTTGCTGGCATTGCCTTCGACCAGCCGGCGGGTGGCGTAATCGTAGAGGGCTTCGAGGCTGCCGGCCACGTCGCCGCCGGCGCCATGATCGAGCGAGCCGCGCAGGCTGTCGATGATGGCGCAGGCGCGGCTGATGGCCTCACCTTTCGCGGCCACCCGACCCTCGGCCATGGCGGCCATCGCCAGCGCGATGCGTTCGCGTGCGCCGCTCAGCAGCAGGCTGATCAGCTTGTGCGGGCTGGCATCGATCACCGAGCCTTCGAGGCCGGTGCTGCGGTACTGCTTGAGATAGGCCTGTGCGCCGTGCATGGGAGTGTCCTCGTGGTTTAACGGGCGGCGGAGGGCAGCTGGGCCAGCTGGCCGGCCAGGAAACTGCTGGTGCCCTGCAGCTGGGTGACGATCTTCTCCATCGCCGTGAACTGGGCGAGGTAGGTGGCCTGGACGCGCTCCATCCGCCGATCCAGCGCCTCGCGCTGGACGGTGACGTCGCTCAGACGCTCGTTGATTGCCTTGCTGCGGCTGGTGATGGCGCCATTCGCGCCGGTGAAGCTGTCGACGAGGTCGACCACCCGCTTTCCTGTGCTGCCGTCGCCACTGAACAGCTTGGCCACCGCCTGCGGATTGGCATTCATCGCCGCATCGAAGCGGGTGGCGTCGAGCTTGAGGCTGCCGTCGGCCTGGAAGGTGATCCCCACCGAGTTCAGTGACTCGAACCCGGCCGGCTGACCGGCCACGTTGGCGCCGATGGCGTTACGCAGCTGGCTGACCAGTGAGCGCGGCAAGGCATCGCCGGTCAGCGGCGAGGTCACCCCGGTCTGCGGATTGGCGAGCGTCGCCACCTTGACCGTGCTCAGCACGCTGTTGACGGAGGTGACGAAGGCTTCGGCCTGCTTGCGTGCGGCGCCATCGTCGCGGCCCACGGTGAGCGTGGTGCGCGTGCTTGCGGGGTCGGTCTCCGACTTGGTCGCCGTGAAGCTGACCCCCGGGATCACCGAAGCGAAGGTATTGGTGCTGGACGACGCCAGGTTGCCATCGACGCGCACCTGGGCGTTGGCGGCGGTCGTGTTGACGGTGACGGCCGCTGCGAAGGCGGTCAGATCGCCGCTGCCGCTGATCGACAAGGTCTTGGACGCGCCGGTTTCGCGCCCCGTGAGCACCAGCCGCACACCGTCGTCCGTGGTGACCAGGCTGGCAGAGACGCCAGCGTTGTCGCTGGCGTTGTTGATGGCGTCACGCAGGCCCTCGAGGGTGATCGGACCGCCGCCGCCGTTGACCGTGAAGCTTGCACTGCCGACGTTGAGCGTCAGGCTGCCGCTGCCGAGCGAAGTCGAGGCCGTGGCCTGGGGGGCCGAGCTGATCTTGCCCGCTCGTGCCAGGTCGACCACCTCGATCTCATAGCTGCCCTGCTGGGCCTGTGGCCCCGCGGTTGCGCTCAGATAGTTGCCATTGCTCAGGCTGACCGTGCGTGCGCCGAAGCCGCTGGAGGTGCTGAAGGCAGTGGCAGCGGACTTCAGCTGGGCGAGCACGCTGCTGATGTTGCCGAGTGAACTCAGCTGGGCGCGCGCGCTGGTTTCGATCCGCGACAGCCGCTGCGCCTGCGGCGCACGCTCGGCTGCCACGAGCTGGCTGACCAGACCCTGGATGTCGAGACCCGAACCGACGCTGCCGATGCTGGACATGGCTGCCGTGCTCCGTTCGCGCTAGGCGCTTTCGTTGATCATGCCCGAGCCCAGCTCGGCCATGCGCTTGGCGATGCGCAGCGAAACCTCGGACGGTATCTGCTGGATCACGTCGCCCGATTCACGGTCGACGATGCTGACCACGACCTGGTCGGCATCATCATCGACGCGGAAGCGCAGCGCGGTCTGCACATCCTTCATGACCTCGTCGAGCTCGCGCTGCAGGCTTTCAGCCTGGTCGCGCCCACGCGGCCTGTCGCCGGCTTCGCCCTTGCCCGGGGGCGCTTGCAAGGCTTGGGCCTGCGGGCTGTCGGACGCAGCCACGGCGGCGGCGGACGGCACCGGTACCGGCGCCGAAAGCGCGGAAGCCCCGCTGCTGCGTAGCGCAGCCGCCGGGCTCATCAGGGTGGACAGCGGATTGATGGTGTTCATGGCGGACTACCTCGGACCGGAGGGGGCAGGGTGCGACCCTGCCCCCCGGTGGAGCCCGGAACCCTACCTTAACGGAGCAGGCTCAGGACGTTCTGCGGCAGCTGGTTGGCCTGGGCGAGCATGGCGGTGCCGGCCTGCTGCAGGATCTGGGTGCGGGTGAGCTCGGCGGTTTCCTTGGCGTAGTCGGCATCGCGGATGCGCGAGCGGCTGGCCGAGAGGTTTTCGCTGGCGGTCTGCAGGTTCTGGATCACCGAGCTGAAGCGGTTCTGGATCGCGCCCATGTCGGCGCGCGCCGAATTGATGGTGGTCAGCGAGGCGTCCATCACCGCGATCGCCTGCTGGGCGCCCAGAAAGTCCGAGATGTCCACATCGGCGACGAAACTCGCCGTGGTCGGTGCGGCGGCGGTGAGCGTCGCCGAGCCGTTGGTGGCGGTTGCCGTGGTGGTAATCGCCGTGGAGCGGTTGGTGATGCCGTTCAGTTCGATTCCGGCAGCACCGTCGGCCGTCGCCAGCACGCCGAGTTCCGGCGCACGCTCATTGATGGCGCTGACAAGGGCCGTTTGCATGGCGGTCACCATGGCCGCACTCTGGCCGGCGCCTGCGGCCGCGACCGTGAAGCTGCCGATGTTGACGCCGTTGATGGTCACGTCCTCAAGCTCGAAGTCCGCGGTGGGATCGGTGACTGCCAGGGCGATATCGCCGGTCGCGAACAGGGTCGAGCCCAGGCTGTCGGTCTGCGCATTGGTGACGGCGCTGACCGTGATCAGCTGACCGGCATTGGCGCCGACCTGGAAGGCCTGGCCGGTGAAGCTGCCGTCGAGCAGCTTGGTGCCGTTGAACTCGGTCTGGGTGGCGACGCGCTGGATTTCCGACTGCAGCTGGGCGACTTCCTTCTGCAGGGCTTCGCGGTCGGTGGCGCTGTTGGTGGCGTTCGACGACTGCACGGCCAGCTCGCGGATGCGCTGCAGGTTGTTACCGATCTCGGCCATCGCACCTTCGGCGGTCTGTGCAAGCGAGATGCCGTCATTGGCATTGCGGGTGGCGACGTTCAGGCCGCGGATCTGGGTGCTGAAGCGCTCGGA
>NZ_FNAG01000035.1 GCF_900101825.1 Aquimonas voraii | reverse complement strand
GTCGAGCCCGCGCTCACCGGATCCGGGCCCAGGCTCAGACCCACCGTCGGCGTCTGCTTGGCCACGGTGAAACTGGAAGTGGCGGTGCTGCTGGCTTCATCGATATCACCGCTGTAGGCGGCCGACACGCTGTAGCTGCCGGCGGTCACCGGCAGATAGGCCGAACACGCGCCGGCACCCGTACTCGGGTCGACGCCCACGGCCGCACAAATCTCGGCGCCGTTGATCGACACCGAAACCGTACCGAGGAAGGGCGTCACACCACCGCCGACGGTGAACGGGATATCCACGCTCTGACCATAGACCGGCGCCGGAGGCACGGTCGCAGCGAGCGACAGGCTGGTCGGCACACCCTCGACCACGTGGGTGATCTGGCCACTGGCGCTGCCGGTATCGGCGTAGTTGCCATCGACGTTGTCGTAGGTCGCACTCACCGCATAGCTGCCCTTCGCAGCCAGCACGCGGCTACAGCTTGCGCTGCTGCTGTTGGCGCCGCTGGCCGACAGGGCGAGGCCGCTGCAGGTCGCCGCAACATCGGTGGAGGGCGCGGGGCCGACGATGCTCAGGCTGACGGTGCCCGTAGGTGCACCCTGTGCCGGCGACTGCGTCGACACCTCGACACTGAAGTTCGCCGCGCCTGCCGCAAGGGTCGGGCTGTCGCTGCTGATCGTCAGAGCAACGTCCGCCGCGCCGATGGTGTGGGTCTCGCTCGGATCCACGCTGGTATCGAAGTCGGCGTTCTCGATGAACACCGCCTTGAAGGCGCGGAAGGGCGAGCTGCTGCCGCTGTAGAGGCCCGCCGGCAGATTGGCCGGTGCGTTCATTGTCGCCTGCCCACTGGCATCCAGCGGCAGGAAGCCCATCGACACGCCCAGGTGGTTGAAGAACTCCACCTGGCCGGTCGGCACGATGCCGGTGCTGCTGGTCACCGTGGCAGTGAGGGCAAAGGGTTCGCCGTAGCGGCTGGGATCCGGGTTGGACACCAGCACGATTTCGGTCGTCGCAGGACCCACCGGATGCGTCACCGCCGCCGAGCTCGAAGCCGCGTCGTTGTCGTCACCCGCGTACTCCGCCACCACGCTCCAGCTGCCGGCGCGCACGAAGCCCGCCGCACCTTCGATCACGCAGCTGCCCACGCCGGTCGCCGGGTCCACGCTCACCGGGCCGCAGCTCGCGCTCGCCGCCGGGCTCGCCAGCGTCGCCGTCACCGTCACCGTGCCGTCGTAGGTCTGATGACCGCCGTCGACATCGAAGGCCACCGTCACCGGCGCGCCCGCCGGCGTCTGCGCCGACAGATCGCTGGTGATGGCGATCGTGCTGTCACGCTTTTCGATGCTGATGCTGTCGGCGCCCGAAGAGCTCGTCGCGTAGTTGTCGTCGCCCGCATAGCGCGCCACCAGCTCCACCGTCTGCGGCAGGTCGTAGCTCAGCTCGCAGCTCGTGGCCGGCAGCGTGATCGTGCAGACCGCGCTCAGCGCATCGCAGCTCGGTGCCGAGCTCGGGCAGACGAAGACCTCGCCGCCGAGCGGCGTGGTCGCCGCGCCGCCGACCGCGCTCACGCCCACCGTCCAGGTCACCGTCTGGCCCGCCTGCTGGTCGTCCGCCGGCGTCGATGCCAGCGTGGTCGCCGTCGCACGCTTGGCGATGCCGAGCGTCTCGCTGTCCTCGCT
>NZ_FNAG01000023.1 GCF_900101825.1 Aquimonas voraii | reverse complement strand
GTACCGTTCGGTGATTGCTTCGCGAAGTACGCTGCCGCGTCTCTTAAAAAATCCCGTTCCTTGGTGATCCGCGACAGCTCGCGCTTGAGGCGGGCCACCTCCTCATCGCGCGGTGTTCCAGCCCCGGGAAAAGCCTTGCCGCCAGCCGACTCAGCCTCCCGAACCCAGCGGGTCAGCATGTTCGGGTTGACCCCGACCTCCAGAGCCACCTGGCGGCAACTCGACTTCGATCGCCGCACCAGCTCGACGATCTCCCGCTTGTACTCCGCGGTGTAACGCTTGCGCTTCGACATGGACACTCCTTCAGCTCACTATGAGCCTTCCTGAAAGTGTCCGCAGAATCGGGGTAGAACCCCACTTCACCTCTCCAGAGTGGATCAGCCGTTTTGCTGCCTCGAGTGAGACCTGCTCAGTGTTGATCCGCGGGCTGGTTTCGCGCCATACGCCTGAGGTACGCATGCACGAGGGTAGGCTCAGTACGACGACAAGCAGGGCAAGGATGACCCGCGCCTTCGGGCTTTGCGAGCCCGTGATTGTCATCGTGACTCCGACGCCGCGGAAGCCTCCGGCGCGGCGTCGCTTTCCGGCGCGGCGCCCCCGAAGTGAGCGCGCTCTTCCAGGAAGACCTCGCCGCGCTGAAACAGCGCCAGCTTGTCGCGGAAATAGCCGAGCCCCGCCTCGGGAGCACCGGCGGCCTGCAGTTCATCGAGGATGCTCTGCTCCAGTTCGATGGCCCGGTCGAAGTCGCCATTGGCTGCGAAGCAGGTCGCCACCGTGTCGCGATAGGCCGTAGGCAGAGCGGCCGGGTCACCCATGCGATTTGCCTCGGCGAGGCCTTCGTCGACCTTGCGGAAGCGTGGGTCAGCGGATACGCACTGGGTCCAGGCGAGATTATTGCGGGCGCTGGGGTCTCCCGCTTCGATGGCCTTGCGCCACCAGGCCCAGGCGTCGGCGGCCTCGCCCGGAATGTCGCCTGTGTAGATGAACTGCGCCAGTGCCGCCATGGCTTGGGATCCGCCCTTGGCCGCGATCGCCTCCAACATCTGACGAGGGTTCTCGCCAGCTTCGGCTTCCAGCGTCCCCAGCAGGAGGTTCGAGGCGAGCAGGCTGGAGGCCTGTGCATCGCCCCTTGCGTGCAGCGCACGCAGAAGCTTTGCGGCGCGCGGCCGGTCGGCCTGCACCCCGCCCACGCCCTGGATCAACAGGTCGGCCAGCAGGCGCTCGGCGTCGGCGCGCGGACCACGCTCCAGCAGCGCTTCGAGCAAGGCTGCAGCGCTGGCCAGCGAATCGTCGCCAGGCCAAGTGTCGACCAGCAGTTCCGCGGCTTCATAGGCGCCATCGCTACTGCCGAGCTGGGCCGCTCCGATGAGCCAGCTCCGAGCTTCCAGCGTTCTGTTTTGCTTCCGATAGTGTCGGCCGACCCAGAGCGCCGAGTCAGTGCGTCCGCCATAGCCTGCCGTGCTGTGGAAGGACATCAGCTCCGCTTCGTCGAGCGGCTGCTTGCCGGTGCGCGACATCGCCACCAGCAGTGCGTTGACGTTGCCAAAGCCGCCGCGCCGGGCGCCCTCGATCAGGTGGACCAGGCCCGCGTCGGGATCCGATTCCAACAGGGCCATGCCGTAGCCGGTGCGCACCCACGCGGAGTCCGAGCGGTCGGCATGCTCCAGCTTGCGCAGCCGGCGAGGCGATGCGCCGCGCCTGATTTCCTCGGCGATCGCGTTCAGCAGGAGCAAGTCGTGAGCTTCCGCGTAGCCCTCGCGCGCCGCCCGCTCGATGCGCTCGGCCAGGGGCTTGGGCAGCTCGCCGAAGGCGGGCGGCTGCAGCCACAGTCGCGCCGCGGCGAGGCTTGATCCGAAGTCTCCCAGGCGTTCATCCGCCCGCGCGTAAAGGCGCTCGGCTGCGCGCGCGTCGCGCCTGACGCCAAGCCCGAGTGCCTGAACCGTGCCCAGCATGGTGGTGGCCTCGGCGATGCCCGCCTCGGCGTAGGGCAGCAGGGCATCCACCAGCTGGGTGCCGCAACCGGTGCGACGGACGATGGCGCAGATCCTGAAAAGGCGCTCTGCGGCGTGGAAGTCGCCTTCACCGGCCAGCGCTGAGAGACGGGCGGAGCGCTCTTTTTCCGGCGCGCGAATGGCATCGACGAGGCGAAGGGCCTGGGCGCTCGGCAGCGCGGCCGAGAACTCGGCGGAGGACTGCAGATAGGTCGTGCGCAGGGCGATGCGCGTGGACGGTGAGCGCAGCTCCCCGGCAGCGCCAACCATCTGCATCAGGATGTCAATGAAATCGAGCGAAAGCAGGTGCTCGCGCTTCTCCAAGGGATCCCACAGCGAGACCTGGAAGGGCGAGTAGGGACCGCCGCTCAGCGTGTCGATGTAGACGTAGCCCAGCTCCATCTCCAGGCCGCGCAGCAGGAACCAGAGGTCGAGCTCGCTGGCGATGGGAGTCGGCGCAGCGCCCGAGTTCCGGTCCGGAGCGTTCTCCAGCGCGTACCTGGCGAGGCTGGCGAATCCCTCCAGGCTGCGCTCCGCGGCCGCTGCGTCGCCAAGGCGCTCGGCGCAATCGCTCTGCATCCACCAGAGCGCGATGCTGACGGGAATCTCGGCCTCCAGTTCCCGCAAGGTGTTCGACAGACAGACCTCATCGCCCACCTCGCCGTTCTCGTCCAACAGATTCGCGAGGCGTTCGAACTGCGCGCCAAGCTCTTCCGTCATGGGGCGTGCCTTGAAGGCCGCCCAGGCGGCTTCGGCTCCGACCTCCTGCGGCAGTGGTACGGGCGCACGCTGAGCCGATACGCCGAGCGGAGCGAGGACAAGGGCAAGCGCAAGGGCAATCGGAAATGCAGGCGGTTTCAGGGTCATGGTCAAGCCTCGTCAAGAACGGCCCAGGAAGAAGTGGTGGATGCGCCCTCGGCCGTGACGCGCCAAAGCGCGGGTCACGGGCGATCACGCAAGAGCGCTGGGATTCCGAGCAATCGAGCGATACCTCGCCGGCGGGTCCCGGTGATGGTGCGCGACTGCCGCGATCAGCTGCCCGGCTTGCCAAGCAGGGCACGCAGCCGCTGATTGCGCTCGCTGTTGGCAGACGCCGTCGGCAGGTTGAACTGCAGGCGCGCGCCCATGGCTTCCATCGCGCGGCGACGGGCGTCGAAATGGCGGCGGGCCTGGTCGGCAGCGACCTGCTCGGCAAGTGAATCGAAACTGTGTTCCAGCACCACGCGATCGGCCTCGCGACGCGCCCGACGCGCGTAGCGGAAGCTCTCGTCGCTGGCCTCGCTGTTGTGGGGGATGCTCAGCAAGGTCCAGCCCTCAGGCACGATCACCTCGGTGGTCTGGCGGAGTTCGATCGGGTGGGGCCGCCACAGCGGATGGCGGCGCTGTTGGGGACCGCTGAGGCTCACGAAGGGCGACAGGAGGTCTGCGTAGACCTCCAGGATCCGACTGCCGGTGCCGCTGCCTGTCCATGGACTCTCCAGGTTGTAGGCTTCGAACACCTTGATTTCGCCGCTAGCGGGGGCGTCCTCGAAGCGGATCGCCTCGGCGCTCGCGAGCTCGCCGTGCAGACGGCTGTAGTAGTCGACGTAGCTGCGCGAGATTTCCGACAGCTCGCGGCTGCGGAATTCGTGACGGCGTCGCTCGGCCTCGGTGCCGCGCAGGGTGGTTTCGATTTCAAGGCGGATCGACCTGCCATCGGCGGCCGGCAGAAACCGTTCCACGACATGCTGCAGAGCCCGCTGGTCGCGCAAAGAGGCCATGTCAACGAGGCCTTCGTCGGTCGAATGCACGGGCAATGCGAAACCGAAGTCGCTGGACTGTCGCGTCGCCAAGGGCCCGCGCTGCAGGCTGCGGGTGGCATCCAGCCAGAACACCCGACCCTCGACCTTGGCGCGGACGATGACGTGGTCGAACTGGCTGGCGGCGGGCAAGGAGCGGTCCAGCGCGCGGCCGTGTGAGGAGGACACCAGCGCCGGCTCGGCCTCCATGCTCATCCTCGTCAGGAGCACCGACAGCAGCCAGGCCTTGTCCTTGCAGTCGCCGTAGCGACGCTGCCAGGTCTCCGCGGGCGGCGTGGGGCGATGGCTGCTCTCGCCCATCAACACGCTGAAGTAGCGCACGTCCTCCTGTACCGCACGCAGGGCCGCGGCCGCACGGCTCTGCGCATCGGGCAACTGCTGCCATTCCTCGACCAGCGCTTCGAGTTCCCCAGGCAAGGCCTGATCCATCGGGTAGAGACCCCGGGCCCAAGCGGAGACCGTCTGCCAATCGCGTCGCCCTGCGACTTCCATCAAGGGCTGCTGGTTGTGCCAGCTCGGTGCGTCCTCTTCCATCGGGTTGGCGGCCAGCGCGCTGCCCACCCAGCGCAGGCTGACGCCTTGCGATGTGCGGCTGATCTCCGGCGCGGCAGCTTCGCCGAACATGCGGTGGTCCAGCTCCATGTCCGAAGGGAAATGCAGGCGTACCTGGCGATGCAGAATGGGATCGATCCAGCTCAGGTTGGCGGCGCGGTGGGTCATCCCACGCAGGATGGGGTTCTCGCCGGTCACACTGTAGGCATAGCGGATCTGGTCTCCGAGGCGGACGTCGGCCACCAGCACCAGCGCCGAGACCCGGCCGGTTGCCATGTCGCTCTCGAACTCGCCCTCGCGACGCGCCAGGGTGACCGATTCGGGATTGAAACGGTCGCTCCAGGTGCCGTCGCGGCGCACCTCCACGGCGTGCAGGCGCAAGCGCTCGAAAGCGGGGTTGAACGAGATCTCGAATCGCGCCGCGTTCGCCAGCAGGGTTTCGCTGCGGGTTTCGATGACGTGCTCGTGAAAGCGCACCGGCTCCGACCCGCGGAAATCCACCTGCTCGTCGATCAGCCAATTGCGCCAGCTCGCGCCCTGCGCGCCGGGCGCCTCCGCCGGCCACTCGCCAGCGATTTCAACGCGCTCGACGAAGGTCTCGGGCGGGCCATACTCGAAGGCGAACTCGCCGCGCTCGAAGCGCTGGACATCTGCGGCTGCGGCGAAAAGAGGGATGCAAAGAAGCCCACACAGAACGGCCGCGAACTGGGCCCGGAAGACACTAAACATGCTGAAGGATCCCCTTTCATCGACGCGCCGAACGGGCGCGTCGTTCAAAGTCTAGCCAAACCAGCTGGAGAACTGTGGGCGGAGCCGCGCTTCACGCCGCACCCCGCCCTGCATCCAATGCCTTCAGAGCGCTGCGAGAGAGCGGATCCCGATACTGCGAGAGGCAGGCACCGGGATCGGGCGCCTGGACATTGACGGCTTGAATCGGTAAGCGCCGGTCCCAACAGACGCTGTTACCAGCTTTGGCCGGTCCGCCTCTCCCGGAGTCAGCGATAGTCCGTCTTCCGTGCGATCGGCTGCAGCAGTCCGAAGCTTGCCCGCAGCAGCGGTGTGTCGCCGCTGACCGCCTTGCTGAAGGCGGCGCCGATCAGGGGCAGGCCGATGAATTCGTGGCCTTCATCGGAGACCAGGCGGGCGCTGCCCCCGGCGGGACGGGACGCGAACGAAAGTGCGAGCCGCCCGGAGGCCATGCGCTGCCACAGGGGGGCTTCCTCGGTGACACAGAGGCTGCCGCCGAGGCCCTGGTGGACCAGGGCGACTGCGCGTGTGCTGTCGAGCAGGCCGGTCTGGCCGAACTGCGCCACGGTCAGCGAATCGGCAATGCTCGGACCGCGTTGGTGAATGAGCGTGAGCGGCGGCGAGCACTTCGCACTGTCCGGCTCGTGGTTCACCGCGCCGTCGCGATCATGCAGTCGGCCGGAGGTCACCACACCGGGGGCTTCGTAGGAAAACTGATGGTTGTCGATGAAGGGCGCGCGCTGGCTCTCGCCCTGCACATACCAGCGCCGTGTGGGGGCCAGGATGACCAGGTCGGTCTGGGCGGAAAGGCCGGGCTCGATCGTGAAGTCGACCTCCCACTGCGCATCGGTCAGCACTGCGCTCACCGCGTCGACGGGATGCGTGGCGAAGGTGGAGACTCTCGGCGTGCCATCGGCGGTGCGCACCACCGCGGTCGCAGGCTGAACATCGTCAAGTTCGGGCGACTGGCCGAAACCCGCCCAGAACGGTGCATCGCGGAAATCCCGCAGGGCCACCAGCGGCATGCTGAAGCTGCTGCCGCTCGGCACATCGACCAGATGGGCGGCACCGCGAAGTTCGTTGCGCGGTGCTGCGAGCCAGTCCGTGGCATCGAGCGACGCGATGGTGTTCGCGATGACGCTGCACTGGTTCGGCCCCATCGGCTGACGCAGGGCGCTCAGGGTGACTTCGCCCAGGGCATAGACCTCGGTCCAGCCCTCGCTGCCGCCCTGCAGAGGGATCGAGGAGGCATCGATCAGACCGCTGTCGGTGAACACGCAGGCACGGCCTCCACCGAGCAGGACGGTGCCCCCGTCCGCTCGCGACAGCGCGAAGTTCCAGCTCGCATTGGCCGGCAGCACCACGGTGAGATCCGTCCGCGATGGCGCGCCGCCGGTTTCGTCGGACAGCAGGTACACGCTGACGCTGAGCACACGAGGCATGACCCAAAGGTCGTAATCGGCCACCGTGGGCGTGATCGACACCAGGGTCGACAACTGCTCACGCGCGGCCACGTAAGGCACCAGCAGGACCTGTCCGTAGCCATCGTCGCTGCGCTCGACGCCGCTGGCCGGCAAGGTGAATCCAAGCATCAGGATCAAGGCGAGATATCGGGTCATGGCAGAGCAACTCCCAGGAAAACCGTGCCTATACACCCGAACGAAAATCCGCTCAAGCGGACGTGTCCGTGGCCCTCGCGGGGCTGGAGCGCACTGACGCCCTGATTCAGCGCAAGGGCTCGGACGACGGATCCGGTTCGCGAGGGCGCTCTGCGCGCCTCGCACGCCGGTCTTTCCGGCCCTGTCCCGCAGGTTCTAGTCGCGGGCGCCGAGGTTCGCGAGCTGCCGTTCGAAATGGCGACGCTGCGGGCCGTGACGGCTGAGCGCAAGCGCGCGTCGATAGGCTTCGGTGGACTCGTCATCGCGGCCCAATCGCCGCAGCAGCTCCGCCCGTGCCGCATGCGCCGGGCAGTAGTCCTTGAGCGCGCCGGAGTCGATCAGCTGTTCGATCAGCGGCAGGCCGTGTTCGGGGCCGGCCGCCATGGCGATGGCGACGGCGCGGTTGAGTGCCACCACCGGCGTGTGTTCGATGCGCAGCAGGACCTCGTAGAGGCCGACGATCTGGCGCCAGTCGGTGTCGGCGGCAGTGGCCGCTTCGGCGTGGACGGCGGCGATCGCGGCCTGCAGCTGGTAGGGGCCGATGCGGCGCGCGCGCAGGGCCTGCTGCACGCGGGCGCAGCCCTCTTCGATGAGTGTGCGGTTCCAACGCGTGCGTTCCTGGTGCTCCAGCAGCACCAGTTCGCCGGCCTCGTCGCTGCGCGCGGCGCGGCGCGCTTCGGTGAGCAGCATCAGGGCCAGCAGGCCCTGCACCTCAGGCTCGGGCAGCAGCTCGACCAGCAGGCGGCCGAGGCGTATCGCCTCCCCTGACAGATCGCCACGGGTCAGCTCTTCGCCGAGCGTGGGTGCGTAGCCCTCGGTGAAGACGAGATAGACCACCTTGAGCACCGCATCCAGCCGCGGCGCCAGTTCGTTCGGCGCCGGCACGATGTAGGGGATCTTCGCGTCGCGGATCTTGGCCTTGGCGCGAACAATGCGCTGGGCCAGCGTGGCTGGCGAGGTCAGAAAGCTGCGCGCGATTTCTTCGGTGGTGAGCCCGCAGACTTCGCGCAGGGTCAGCGCCACCTGCGCTTCGAAAGCGAGTGCCGGGTGGCAGCAGGTGAAGACCAGGCGCAGGCGGTCGTCTTCGACGGGCTCGATGTCATCGAGCTGGGGGGCGTCGCGCAGCACTTCCTCTTCGATGGCGATGCCGCGGGCGATCTCGTCGAAGCGCGCGCGCCGGCGCACGCGGTCGATGGCCTTGAAGCGGCCGGCCGAGACCAGCCAGGCGACCGGATTGGCGGGCACGCCTTCCTTGGGCCACTGCTCGACGGCGGCCGCGAAGGCATCGGAGACGCCGTCTTCGGCCAACTCGAAGTCGCCCAGCAGGCGGATGAGCGTCGCCAGCACGCGCCGCGAGTCGCTGCGGTAGAGCGCGTCGATCTGCGCGGCGAGTGCGGCAGGGGCTTCAGCCACCGGCACGCGCGCCCACCAGCCGCTCGAAGCCGCCGTAGCCCATGCGCTTGCAGTCGAAGGGCATGGCCTCGGGCGGCATGCTGGCGATGCGGGGGTCCTCCATGACCTTGGCATTGATGGCGTCGCGCTCGGCACGCGAGGCGTAGCGGATCCAGGCGAAGATCACGGTCTCGCCCTCAGCCGCGCCGATGACCTCCGGGAAGGGGCGCGAGAAGTCGTTGCGCAGGTCTTCCGCCACGAATTCCCAGTATTCCAGGGCGCCGTGTTCCAGCCAGACCTCGCAGGCGGTGGCGGCGATCTTGCGGTAGTCGTCGATGCGGTCGGCGGGGCAGGGCAGCAGGAAGCCGTCGATGTAGGACATGGGTTTCTCCTTGGCAGTGGCTCAGGGCTTGAGTTCGCGGATCGGGCGGATCTCGATGCTGCCGACCCGCGCTGGGGGAATGCCTGCAGCGACCTCGATGGCCTGGTCGAGGTCTTTGGCGTCGATCAGATAGAAGCCGGCGAGCTGCTCGCGGGTTTCGGCGAAGGGTCCGTCGGTGACCTGCACCTGGCCGTCGCGCACGCGCACCGTGGTGGCGGTGGCCACCGGCTGCAGGGCATTGCCGGCGAGCATGACGCCGCGTTCGACCAGACCACCGGCGTAGTGCAGGCAGTAGGCATCCGGCAGTTCGGCCTGGTGGGATTCGTTGTAGTAGACGAGGCAGAGGTATTTCATCTGGAGGCCGGGATTGGGGATTGGGGATTCGGGATTCGGGATTCGGGATTCGGGATTCGTAGAGCTCGCTCCGGCGGAGTCTGCTACCGGGCCGAGCGTTCGAGCGAGTGCAGTTCGAGCAGGCAGCCGGGCGGCAGCGGTTCGCGGGTGGCCAGGCGCAGGGCTTCGTTGAGGTCGCGCGCCTCGATCCACTGCACGGCAGCAACCGTGGCGGCGCGGCTGTCGGCGAGCGCGCAGGGGCGGGGCGGCGTGGACCCTGGCCCCTGGCGCAGGGCTTCGCCGGCCAGACGCCAGCGCGCGCCGCGGCCTTCGGGCGCGGGCTCGGGAACGGCTTCGTAGAGCAGGGCGAGATAGGGCATGGCAGCGGCCTTGCCGCCCGGGCGAGGGCGGCTGTCGGCAGATGGTCGAAGCAGTGCAGGCCGAATCGACAGCACGCCTCGACGAATCGCCACGGCGGATGCCGGAAACGACTGCCCCCGCTTTCGCGGGGGCAGGTGTACCGCATTCGCGGATCCGGCGAGCTTGGGGGGGCTCGCCGGTCCTTGCTGAGCAGCTCAGAACGTGGTGGTGAACTCGATGCCCCAGACCCGCGGCTCGTTGACGAAGCCGGTGAGGTTGTTGAAGTCGATACCGCCCACGGCGACCAGCTTGTCGGTGATGTTGCGGCCGAACAGAGCCAGTTCGTGCTTGCCGTAGTTCCAGCTGTAGCCGGTGCGCAGGCCGCCTTCCATCAGGGCCTTGCCGCGGAACTCGGCGGCCTCGTAGAGGAAGAAGTTGATCTCGCTGCGGTAGGCCCAGTCGGTGTAGATGAAGATCTCGTTCTCACCGACCGGGATGCTGTAGCGCGCGGTCACGTTGGCGACGTTCTTCGGCGCCTGCGGCAGCGGGTTGCCGTAGATGGAGACGGTTCCTGCCGTCGGGCCGGCGGGATCGAGCACGGTGCAGCCGCCGCCGCAGGGCGCGATCGCGAGGCCGCGGTCGCGGATCTCGGTCTTGTTGTGGCTGTAGCCGAAGGTCAGCAGGAGGTTGTCGGTGACATAGGCATCGAGATCGACTTCGATGCCGCGGCCGATCGACTTCTCGGCGTTGATGAGGGTGTTGAAGTTGGTGCTGCCGCCCACGGCCGTGAGCTGCTGATCCTTCACCTCATAGGCGAAGGCGGCGATGTTGAAGCGCGCGCGGCCGTCCCACAGGTTCGACTTGAAGCCGAGTTCGACCGAGTCGACGGTTTCCGAATCGGCCACTGAAATCGAGTCGCCGAACAGCAGGCGGCCCTGGATGCTCGGTGCGCGGAAGCCGCGGGCGTAGCGCGCATAGACGGTCCGGTCAGCGTCGATGAACCAGCTCGCGGAAAGATCGCCCGACACGTTGCTGTCGCTGGGCTTGGCGGTCAGAACGCCGGTGGCGCCGCCGCCGATGGGGCTGACCAGGCGCTGGGCGCTGAAGTCCTTCTCGTCACGCGTGAAGCGCAGGCCACCGGCCAGCCGCAGACTGTCGGAGAGGTCGTACTCGCCGGAGGTGAACAGCGCATAGGCCTTGTTGCGCTGGTTCTGCACGGCGTAGCCATTCTGCTGGCCGCTGAAGGTGTTGAAGTTGAAGCTGTCGATGGTGATGTCTTCATCGAACAGGAACAGTCCCGCCTGCCAGTCGAAGGCGCCCCACTCGTTGGACGCGAGGCGTAACTCCTGGGTGATCTGGCGGTGGTCGGGCAGGCCGTCGGCACTCTGCGCATCAAAGGGAATGAAGCCGGGGCCGAAGGGCGGCGCGTAGCTGGCGCCGAAGCCACCGTCGATATCGCCACGTGAGTAGCTGTCAACCGTCTCGTAGCCGGTCACCGAGTACAGGGTGACGCGACCGAGGTCGAAGGACAGGCGTGCGCTGCCGCCGACATTGCGGAGGTCCTGCTGGTTCACGCCATCGATGGCGATGAAACCGCGACGGAAGTCGTCGACCAGCTCGTTGGTGCCGGGCTTGAAGATATTGGCGCGGAACAGGCGCGCGGTGCCGTCCAGATCGCGCAGGTGCACGTTGAACAGGGCGCGGCTGCTGTCGCTGGGCTCGTACAGGAACTGCGCGCGGCCGGCGAACTCGCGGTAGCCCTCGTACTCGTCGCTGCGCCCGCTGGCCAGGTTGTCGACCCAGTCGCCGCGGCGCTGGTACAAACCGGAAACGCGCGCGGACCAGTCCTCGCCGAGGCCGCCACCGATGGCGCCTTCCGCATTCAGGGTGTCGAAGCGCCCATAGGCGAACTGGCCGTAGCCGCTGCGCTCCTGCGAGGGCTGCACCGATTCGAACTTCAGCACGCCGGCCGGCGTATTGCGCCCGAACAGACTGCCCTGCGGGCCGCGCAGCAGCTCCAGACGGTCGAGGTCGAACACGGGGAAGCCCTTGAGCAGCGGGTTCTCCAGCACGACTTCGTCGTAGATCAGGGACACGGGCTGCGACGCGTTGAGATCGAAGTCGCCGTTGCCGAGACCGCGGATGTAGAAGCGCGGGAAGGCGCGGCCGAAGCTGGATTCGATATTGAGGCTGGGCAGGCGCCCGGCCAGGAAGCGGATGTCCTCACCGCCCGAACCCAGAACGTCGAGCTTCTCGGCGCTGACCGTGGTGATCGCCAGCGGGATCTTCTGCGGGTCTTCGGCGCGGCGCTGGGCGGTGACGGTGATGGCGTCGAGCTGCGAGGGCGTGGCGGCTTCGTCCTGCGCGAAAGCGGGCAGGGCGGCGGCCAGCGCCAGGGCCAGAGTGGCCGGACGGTAGCAACGCGGCATGTCGATGTCCTTGAGCAAAGCGGTTCGGGGTTGGGAGCCCTCTACGGGGCCCGCGCATGCTGCAGTCGCACACGCCGCGGTGCAAGCGACGCGGGGGACGTCAGACGGGTCAGGATTTCGCAAGCCGCGAGGCGGCGGGCCTCAGCGGCCAGCGCCGTTGTAGCGCTTGAGCAGTGCGTCCGGGGTGAGCGGGCGATCGAACAGATAGCCCTGGGCCAGGTCGCAGCCGCGCTGGCGCAGGAAGTCGCGCTGCTGCGCGGTCTCCACGCCCTCGGCCAGCACCGCGATGCGCAGCTTGCGGCCGAGCTCGACGATGGCCTCGACCAGGAAGGCGCTGCTGGGGTCGGTGGCGAGGTCGGCGATGAAGCTGCGGTCGATCTTGAGCTTTTGCACCGGGAAGCGCTTCAGCGCGGCCAGCGAGGAATAGCCGGTGCCGAAGTCGTCGATGGCGAGCTTGACGCCGAGGCCGTGCAGCTCGCGCAGGAAGGATTCGGCGCGCTCGCCCTGCTCCATCAGGCCGGTTTCGGTGATTTCCAGCTCCAGCCGCTCGGGCGGCAGGCCGCTGTGCTCCAGCGCGCGCCGCACGCGCGCCTCGACCGGGTAGCGGCTGACCTCGGCCGGCGACAGGTTGATCGCGATGGCGCCGAAATCCCAGCCCGCATCCAGCCAGCGTCGGCCTTGCAGGCAGGCCTCGAGCGTGACCCAGTCACCGAGCTGGTGGATCAGTCCGACCTGCTCCAGCACCGGGATGAACTGGTCGGGGCCGACCGCTGGCAGATCGGGCTGATCGAGACGCACCAGCGCCTCCAGCCCCGCCAGCTGCCCGGTCTTGAGATCGACCAGCGGCTGGTAGAGCAGGCGGAACTGCTGCTCCTGCAGGGCGAGCCGCAGGCGCTGCTCCAGCTGCATGCGCTGCCGCGCCTGCTCACCCATGGCCGGCACGTAGCGGCGCCAGGTGTTGCCGCCGCCGCGCTTGGCCTCGAACAGCGCGACCTCGAGCTTGCGCAGGAGCAGCTCGGCGCTGGCCTCGGCATCGTCGAAGCTGATCAGACCCAGGCTGGCTTGCGCGTAGACCTGCTCGCCCTGCGGCAGGCGCACCGGCGGGCGCAGGCTGGCCTGTACGGCCAGCACGAAGCGCTCGGCCTCCTCGACGGTGGGTAGCCTTTCAAGCACGAACACGAATTCGTCGCCGCCCAGGCGGGCCAGGGTGTCGCCCGGACGCAGCAGGCCGCCGAGGCGCAGGGCCACCTCGCGCAGCAGCTCGTCGCCGTGGGCCCAGCCGGCGTTCTCGTTGATCGCGCGGAAGTTGTCGAGGTCGAGCATCAGCGCCGCGCCCAGGCATCCGGCGCGCAGGTGCTCTTCGAGGATGCTTTCGAGGCGGATGCGCAGCAGATCGCGGTTGGGCAGTCCGGTCAGCGCATCGAAGTGGGCGATGCGGCTCAGGCGCGCGTCCGATTCGCGCTGGCGGGTGATGTCGGTGAACAGCAGCACCTGGCTGGCCTGCGTATCGGCGGAATCAACGACGCGGGCGAGCGAGATCAGCAGCGTGTGCAGCTGGCCGCTGCTGCGTCTGGCCAGCACCTCGCCCTGCCAGTGGCCCTCGCTGGCCATGGCCGCCTGCATGTCGCGCGCGTAGTCGGGATCGCGGGCAATATCGGCGAGCAGCGAGGCCGGCTGCCCGAGCAGCTGTTCCTGCTCACGGCCGAGGAACTCGCAGGCCGCCGGGTTGGCGGACAGCACGCGGCCAGCTGAGTCGATCAGCAGGATGCCGTCGCGACTGCTGCGCAGGGCCAGGGCCTGCTGCGCCAGCCGTCCCTGCATCTGTTCACGCTGGCGGCGCTGTCGCATCAGCTGCAGGGCGTACTCGATGTCGCCGGCCACTTCGGCGAGCAGGCCCTGCTGCTCGTTGTCGAGGTCGAAGGGCGTGCTCGCGTGCAGCACCAGGACCAGGCGCCGACCTTCATGCTCGCCGAGACAGACGAGGCTGAGTCCCTGCAGCCCGGCTTGGGCGCAGGCTTCGGCCCAGGCGAGGCCCGGGCGCGGGCTGACCCGTCGGCTGTGCACGCGCAGGGCGGGCGGCTCGTGGTCGAGCAGCTCGCGCAGCGGGGAGTCCGCGCCCCCGAGGAGTTGATCGACGACAGCCGATACCTCCGCGCCCGAGAGTGCGCCGCATTCGGGGCCCGTCTCGACCTGCGGCGGCGGCGCGGAAGCGATCCAGGCCGCGGCATAGCCGCCGGTAGTCACCGCGGCGCGGGTGATCCGCCCATACAGCTCGGCCTCGTCACGGCTGAACACCAGCGCCTGGTTGCAGGCGCTGAGCATGCCGTAGAGCCGGCCAAGCTGGGCGACGCGCTCGCTGTGGCGGACCCGCTCGGTGACGTCCCAGCTCACCCACACGACACGATCGCTGCCCGCCACCGCAGTGGTGCGGGCTTCGAAGATGTGTTCGCCATCGCTCAGCGCCAAGGGGTACTCGGCGCGGCCCCGGCCCCGGGAGAGTGTTTCGCTGACAAGCCTCATGAAGGCCTCGGCCTGGGCGGGAGGAAACAGCTCATGAAGCTGGCGTCCGACGACGGCACTCGCCGGCTTGAGCAGCAGATCCGGACGGCTGGCGTGTACCCGCAGGAACCGGCCCTCGGCATCGATCAGGAAAGACAGGTCGGGCACGGCCGCTACGAAAGCGTCCAGCTCCGCCTCACGCGCCTCGCGGGCCGCGGTCTCTTCATCCGTTCGCCGCCATTGCCTTGCCTGCCAGAGCAAGAGCGCGCCGCCGCCGCCCGCGAGCAGCAGCACCAGCAGCGCGCTCGTGCGCTTGAGCTGCGTGCGCGCGGCGTCCATGGCGTTCAAGGTCGCGATCTCGACCTCGGAGAGCGCGGCTTCGATGCTCCTCTGAGTGCCGCGGGTGGCCAGCCGCACCTGCGGCGTTCCGGTCCGGTCCTCGCGAGCGAGCAGCGCCTCCAGGGCACCGAGCGCCTGCTGCAATGAAGCGATGGCGGCGCGCGCCTGCGACTCGGGTGGCGCATGGATCGACAGCCCGCGAAGCGCGCCCTCCCCGCGGGCCAGGGCGTCCGCGTTGAGCTGGGCACGCGACAGGCTCGTCCGCACGAGGTCAAGCCCGCTCGACGGATCCCCTCCGTCCGCGCGCTCGGCATGCAGTTGGGCATGCAGCGTGGCCTGGCGAATGGTGGCGATCTGGTCCTGCCGGACCAGCAGGATCGCGTGTGCACGCAGGCTCGCCTGGTTGCTGAGCACGAGCAGCAGCATGGCGGTGAGGACGAGCGCACTCACACTCCAGGCCTGCAGCAGGCGGCGCTTGCGGCGGACGGCATTCACTCGGGCGGCCTCCAGTCGAGAGCGGCCTGCACGTCCTCGGCAAGGAAGCCGTAGGGCTCGACGGTGCGCAAGTGATCCGGACTGCCGAGGTAGTCGGCGAGTGCCGCGTCCAGTCGCGCCGCGAAGCTGGCTTCCTCTGGCCGCAGGGCGAAGGCCGGGTAGCCGCGCGCCGGAATGTCGATGGGCTGCAGGCGCAGCGCCAGATCGGCGCCTTCGTTCTGCGCCATCCAGCGCAGGCTCGGCGCCGACAGTGCGATGGCGTCCGCTTCGCCAAGACGAAGCGCCGCCATCGCCGAGCGCGCGTCCGGCAGCACCAGGGCGCGGTGCTCACCGACGATGTAGCGCCCGGGCTCGACGGCCTCGACCGAACCCTCGATGGCCACCACCCGCACGGGTTGGCCGGCCGTCGGTGCCGTGGCGCGCAGCAGCAGGGCGGGCCGCACGGCGGCCGTGGGGCGGGTGAAACGCACCCGCCGGGTGCGCTCCGGGGTGATGAACAGGCCGCTGGCGATGAGGTCGATGCGGCCCTGCTCGAGCTCGGTCAGCAGGCTGGCGAAGTCGAGGCGGATGAACTGCACCTGCGTGATGGACATCTTCGACAGCGCGGCTTGCAGCACCTCGATCGATTCGCCGCGCGGCGCGCCGGCGGCATCGAGGAAGGCGTAGGGCGCCTCAAGGGCATAGCCCACTCTCAGCGGCTGGCCCTGCGAAAGGCGATGCGCGATATCCGAGCCGTTCGGGCGCGCTATCCACAGCGCGAGGGCCAGGCCCCCCAGCGCCAGCGCCAGCAGGGGTAGGCGCACAAAGCCACGCGGCGGCATCACCCGCCGGCTCCCGTCGTTGCTGCACGACGCAGGGCGGAGTCGGCGACGCGAGGGGCGGCGCCGGTCGACCGCGGGCGAGCCACGCTGCTCAAGGGCAGACCTGACATGAGCGATCCGGCATCATAGGCCCTCTGCCCGCGCGCGAGCGGGCTACTCATCGACGTCCGGCAACCATGACCCAATCGACTTCTCCCGTCCAGACCGCGCCCTCGGGCTCGCGCGGCGCCGAGCTGCTGCGCCTTGGCATCGCCATCGCCTTCACGCTCGGCGTCATCGCCTACACCTGGATGGCCCATGGCCATCTGAGCCTCAGCCTCGTGGTGGCGGCGGCCTTCGGTGCCTACATGGCGATGAACATCGGCGCCAACGATGTCGCCAACAATGTCGGCCCGGCGGTGGGCGCCAAGGCGATGAGCCTGACCACGGCGATCGCGATCGCCGCCGTGTTCGAGGCCGGCGGCGCGATCATTGCCGGTGGCGAAGTGGTCGGCACGATCAAGAACGGCATCATCGATCCCTCCAGGATCGAGGATCCGCAAGTCTTCATCTGGCTGATGATGGCCGCCCTGCTGGCGGCGGCGCTCTGGCTGAACCTCGCAACCGCGCTGGGGGCGCCGGTCTCGACCACCCACTCGATCGTCGGCGCCGTGCTGGGTTCGGGCATCGCCGCGGCCGGTTGGGACCTGGCCAACTGGAACACCATGGGCAGCATCGCCGCGAGCTGGGTGATCTCGCCGGTGTTCGGCGGCGTGGTGGCCGCGATCTTCCTTTACCTCATCAAGCGCACCATCACCTACCAGGCCGACCTGCTGGAGGCCTCGCGGCGGATGGTGCCGGTGCTGCTTGCACTGATGGGGCTGGCGTTTGCCACCTACCTCGCCCTCAAGGGCCTGAACCAACTGGTCAAGGTGAGCTTGCCGCAGGCCTTGGCCGCCGGCGTCGTGGTGGCGATCCTGACCTATGTCTGGACGCGGCTGCGGGTGCGCCAGCGCTCGGTGCAGCTCAGCAACGACAAGGACGGCGTCAACAAGCTGTTCGGCATGCCGCTGATCTTCGCGGCTGCACTGCTCAGCTTTGCCCACGGTTCGAACGACGTCGCCAACGCCATCGGCCCGCTGGCGGCGATCTACGACACCCTGCTGACCCAGGGCATCCACGGCAAGGCGGCGATTCCGCTGTGGGTGATGCTGGTCGGCGCGCTCGGCCTGGCGGTGGGCTTGGCCACCTACGGGCCGAAGCTGATCAAGACCGTCGGCACCGAGATCACCGACATGGACCATATGCGTGCGTACTGCATTGCGATGGCGGCGGCGGTAACGGTGATCATCGCCTCCCAGCTCGGACTGCCGATCAGTACCACCCATGTGACCATTGGCGCGGTGTTCGGCGTTGGCTTCCTGCGCGAGTACCTGAAGGCCAACTACGCGCGGATCACGGCCGAGATCGAGGCGCACCACCGCGACAAGGGCGCTGAGCAGCACGAGGTGGAGGCCTTCCTGAAGGCCTTCGAAGCGGCCTCGCGCGCCGACAAGGACCGCATGCTCAAGGAGCTCAAGGCCGCCGGCAAGCGCGGTGAGGCGGCGATCTCGAAGGCCGAGCGCAAGGGTCTGCGGCGCGTGTACCGCAAGGATCTGGTGAAGCGCGCGGTGATGATGCGGGTCATCGCCGCCTGGATCATCACGGTGCCGGCCACCGCCGTGCTCTCGGCGATCATCTACTTCACCATCCGCGGCATGTTGCTGCCGGCCTGATGCGCCAGCGCTCCGTGCAGTCGCTGCTGCACTGCCGGAGTTTTGGAGATCCCGGCGCCGAGCCCGTACTGCTCGTGCACGGCATGGGGTCGAGCGGCGCCGACTGGGCTTTCCAGATCGAGCCGCTGGCGGAGCGCTTCCGCGTGCTGGTGCCGGACCTGCCGGGGGCCGGGGCGAGCCCCGCGCCGGCGCGCCATGCGATCGTCGACTACGCCGCGCAGCTGCGCGCCCTGCTGGATGCGCTCGGGGTGGAGTGCACGCACTGCGTGGGTTTCTCGATGGGCGGGGCGGTGGCGCTGGAGTTGGCCCTGCAGGCGCCGCGGCGTGTTTCGCGTCTGGCCACCATCAACAGCCTGCCGAGCTACCGCCCGGACACCCTGCGCAAGCGTCTGGAACTGCACGGGCAACTGGGTCTCGTGCGCCTGTTGGGGCTGCGTCGCAGCGCTGCGCTGGTCGGGCGACGGCTGTTTCCGCATCCGCACCAGCAGGCCATGCGCGAGCGCGTGCAGCAGGTGTTGGCGGCGTATCCAAAGTCCACCTACGTCGGTCAGGCGCGCGCGCTGGCCGCGTGGTGCGCCCGCGATCGCCTGTCAGGCTTCGCGCAGCCCATGTTGATGCTGTCGGCCGAGCATGACTACACGCCGTTGGAGGAAAAGCAGGCGTGGGCGCGCCAACTCGGCGCCGAGCTGCGGGTGGTGCGCGGCTCGCGCCACGGCACGCCCTTCGACGCCATTGCTGCCACCAATTCGGCCCTGCTGCATTTCCTCGCGGGTGTGGCTGTGCCCGAGACGCTGTCGGTGGATGCGCCCGAGCACACGCCGAACGCAGCGCCGGAGGTGCTGGTGGCGCTCGAACGCTGAGCCTTGCTGCCTGCGCGCGCCGCGCCTGCGGCGGTGACTGCCGCGACAACCTGTCGGTCGCTGCAGGCGGGAAACAGCGTCGACGCCGGTCTGGAGATCTCGATCGCCGCGGTCGGCCCCGCCTTGACGACGCCCGCAAACGCGCAAGCCCCGGCTGGCGGGGCTTGGGAGGGCGCCCCGTGCATGCGGAGCGCAACTTTTCAGATTGGTGCCGAAGGAGGGACCCGCGGAACGTCGGAAGGGCCTTGCCTGCTTGATTTCGGCGTTTTGAGATGCCCCCAACTTCCCGGATTATGCCCCCGGGCCGAATCGATACTCGGGTTCGATGACCGATCCGGCGCCGGCGCCGGGCTCGCCGCAGGGGTTTTCCCCCACAAGGGCGAAAACCTCCCGGGCACGGGCGCCTTTGCTCCCCCAAGAGGGTGAGCGGCTCACACCCGCTCGATGCGCACCACGCGCCCGCCCTGCACAGTGATCAGCGCCAGGCCGGTGTCGCGCTCGAACTCCCAGCGCTCGGCGACGGCCGCGCCATGCTCATTGACCAGGGTCACGATGCGCCAGGGCGTGCCGCAGGCGCGCAGCTTCGTCATGGGCGCACCCACGGTGATGACGGACTGTCCGCAGCGCTCGGAGTGCGACGGGCTGGCGCTGGCCAGCGCAGGCAGCAGCAACGCGAGGGAGAGAATCAGGGCGCGACGCATGGGCGGCTCCAGGCGGGGGGCCTCTGCGGGGATGCAGACGAGCCTCTGCGATTCCGTGAGGCCCCCATGGTATGCCGTGACGCCCCACCGATCCACGCACAGAGGCTGCCACGCGGCGCAACGCATCGCCAGAAAGACGAAGACCCCACCTCACGGCGGGGCCTTCTTCCGGTTGTTCCACTGGCGACCGGCGGCGCCTAGGCCTCGCAAAACCATGCCGGGAAAAGCGAGGCCCGAGGTATCAGTCGCCGCTGATCGGGATCTTGACCACGCCGCGCCAGTCCAGGAACCGGCCGCCGAAGACATGGCGGATGCGGTACTGCAGGTCATCCGAGCCGGTGAGCGGCTCCTCGAACACCACCGGGCCGCCGTCGCGCTCCAGGAACGCCAGCTCGAACGTGTCCACCTGCGGCGGGGCCGCCATGACGAACACCGCATCGTCCGCAAGGCGCGGTTCCACCACCAACTGCAGCGAGCTGATCCAGGTGGGCGTGTTCGCCTCGACCGCGCCCGACTGCTGCAGGTGGCGCGTGCTGGCAGCCAGCAGCATTTCGGCCTCGGACTCCAGCTCAGCAGGGACCAGCAGGAACCGCGGCTGCAGGTTCAGCAGGCCACCGCCGAGGGCAGTCTGCTTGCGCAGCAGGGTGCGCGCCGAACTCAGCGCGGCCACATCGAAGGCAGTTGCAGCAGCGGCCAGGTTGCCGTGGTCGGAGTGGAACAGGGCCTTGCCGTCCTGCATGGTCTGCCCCGCGCCAGAGTTGGCACCGACAAGGGCGTACACCTCGTCGGCCTCACGGCGTGCGGCAGCCTGCCCCATGGCCTGCTGCGCGCGGGCGAAGGCCTGCAGATCGTCGTTCACCAGGGCCTCGAACGTGAGCTTCACGATGCGGCCCCACTTGGTCACCGCGTACTGCGCCTGATCTTCGTCCATGGCGCCGAACTCGTATTCGCCGCCCTCCAGAACCTGCTTCAGCTCGGGAGCGCTACCGAGGATGGGACGGTGCTGCTGCTTGAAGTCGGCCACCGTCGTGGGGGCGACCCATGCGCGGTGCGACTGCGCCTCGACCTCGTAGCCGCTGCGGAGCGCCTTCGTCGCGCTGTTGGCCAGCAGTGCAGGGAAGTCGGACGTGGACAGGGCCGCGCGCAAGGCTTCCTGCGAGCGGAAGCCGGGTGCCGTGCGGCCGGCGCGGCTCAGGACCGTGGCGGCCATCTCCGTGACGCTCATCCCGGCCAGGTCACGCGCGGCGGGATGCACGTTCGACAGCCGCAGGCCTGCGCGCAGCAGCAGGGCATCGGACGCCGCCTCCACGAAGTCGGAGACCTTGGGGGCGCCACCGCCGGTGAACGTGCCGCACGGCGACTGGCCGCGCGCCAGGGCGCCGAGCGGATCGCTTCCCTCGGCCATCTTGGCCAGCAGGCGATTGCCGGCGATATCGGCCGTGCACTGCGGATCATCCTCGCAGCTCTGCTGCAGTTCGCGCAGGGCCGGCTCGCGATCGACGAAGCGGGCGAAGCGGTCGCGGATGGCCGCGCGGCGGGCACGGTCGGCCGCCAGGGCGGCGGCCACGGTCTCGGAGCTGTTGGGGGTGGGCATAGCGTGGGCCTCGAAGTTGCGAAGCGCGGCGGCGATGCGGGCCGGCGCGCGGGAGTGATAGCGCTGCAGGCCGCTTGCGGCTTCCGCGGGCAGCGCTGCGGGATCGGAGTCGACCGACGTCACCAGCACATCGGCGAATCCTTCGGCGATGGCCTCTTCGGCCGTGAACCAGTGGTCGGCGCCGTCTTCCAGCAGCGCCAGCATCTCGGCCACGGGGCGGCCGGTCTTGGCGGCGTAGGCGGCGGCCATCACCTCGGCATGCTTCTGCAGCGAGGTCATCTGCTGCTGCATCTCGCGAGAGTTGCCCACGGCAGCGCCCCACGGAGCGTGAACCATCAGCAGCGAGGCCACCGGCATGCGCACCTCGTCGCCGGCCATGGCAATGACGCTGGCGATGCTCGCGGCCAGGCCGTCGATATGCACCACGATGCGCGCCGGGTGCTGCTTCAGCGCGTTGTAGATCGCGAGTCCGTCGGAGACGTAGCCGCCGTAGCTGTTGATTCTGACTTCGATCAATTCAGCATCAGGCATCGCGGCCAGCTGGTCGATGACGCTGCGAGCGGTGACCGAAGTCGGCGCGGACCAGTCATCAGCGCCGATGTCGCCGTAGATCACCAGCTGTGCGCCGGTTTCGGTCTGAAGTAGCGCGTAGGGGGTCGGGTTTGGCATGCGCCTACCTTCGGGCCGCAGGTAGTGCAATCACCAGCCCATGAACTGCACCACCTACGCCGCGCGCTGCAGGATCTCCAACAGCCGGCGCTGTCGCGGGATGCGCCGCTGCGGGCTCGCCAGCAGGGCGGCGAAGGTATGCCCGCGCAGATCAGCTGGCGGCGGCGGGTCGGCTACTAGGCGCGGCCAGACGCGCAGCAGGACACTGGCCTCGGTCTGGATTGCCTTCGCCTGCGCGTAGACGCTGCCGCCGACGCACTGCCCCGCGGCGCATAGGTGCCTGTCGCGCTCGATCCGCACCAGGGCAGCCGGCATCGAATCATCCGCGAGCCGCAGCAGCTCGGCGCCAAGGTCGGCGGGCAGCGGCAACCCTGCATGCACCAGGGCGCGCGCGCGGGCCAGGTGCTGCGCTGCGCTCATCGGTCCCACTCGCCCTCGCGGTCTTCTTCGGGCAGGTCTGTATCGGGCCAGGGCGCCATCAGTGCAGGGCCTCGCCGCTGTGCGCCGTGCAAGCCTCGATCCAGTCAGCCAGGCGCGACGGATCGAGCTGGATCTCCCGCGCCGGCAGCGACTTCACCAGCTCGCCGAAGGTGAGCGGCCCGAGCAACGTCCACAGTGCACTGGCGCGGTGGAACAGCGCCGCCGTCAGGCTGGCGGGCTCGTAGTACAGAACCGCGAGCTGCCCGGCATGCGTGGCGGCGATGCAGCGAACGCCACGGGTCAGGCTCTCCACGTCGAACACTTGCGGCGGCGCGGGGATGCGCGTCTCGCCGGACGCATCGGAATCAGGGTTCATCTCGGGGGAACTCCAGGTCAGAGCCCGCGGGCTCGTTGTCGTCGTCGCCGCTGTCCACGGCCTCCCGGCGCATGTCGCGCGCCACCGCCACAGCCTTTGCGACGGTCTGCGCGATGGCCGCATAGGCGGCGGGGTTGTGCTGCAGGTGCGGCAGCTCAGCGCGAAGCCGCGGGGCGATTGCTGCGAGGATCGGAGCGATGCGCGCGCCGGTCTTGACCAGTAGCGCATCCATCACCGCAACCGGCGCGAGCTCGGCCATGCGCTCGGCGTTTCGCATGCGCAGGCCTTCGGCGCGGGCGCGCAACAGGCCCAGGCGCTCGCGCTGCAGCTCGGGCGAGGATTGGCGCGCGCGGTCTGCGGCGGTGTCGCGGAGACGCTGCGTGTAGGCGCGGACCCACTCGCGCAGCGATGCGCCCTCGACCAGCACACCAGCAGCGATCAGACGCGAGACGTGCTGCTGCGACAGGCCGACCAGCAGGCCGAAGTCGGCTTGACTCGGCGCCGGCTTGCCCAGGTCGAAGCCAGCCAGGAAGCCAGAACTCAGGGGCATACAACCCCCCTCGCACCGCACACAGCCCCATGCCGCACCCCATGACTAGCGCGGGAATGCGGCCATGCAACCCGCA
>NZ_FNAG01000027.1 GCF_900101825.1 Aquimonas voraii | reverse complement strand
GATCGCCCCGATCGCGATGGAAGAAGGCCTGCGCTTCGCGATCCGCGAAGGCGGTCGTACCGTCGGCGCCGGTGTTGTCGCCAAGATCATCCAGTAAGATAGCGCCTTCCTCTTGAGGGAAGGCTGGCCAAGGCGAGCCCCATCCAGGCTCGCCTTCGGCCTTTTCGGAGTTTGACGCTTCGTAACCTCGTGTACGCCAGTAGCTCAATTGGCAGAGCAGCGGTCTCCAAAACCGCAGGTTGGGGGTTCGAGTCCCTCCTGGCGTGCCATCTCAGAAGACCCGGATGAACGCAAAGGTCGCACAGAACGAAGCGGTGTCCACCAGCGACATCGTCAAATACGTCATCGCCGGCCTGCTGGCCGTCGCCGCGTTGGCTGGTTTCTACTGGTTCTCAACCGCTCCGACCGCCCTGCGCGTAGTCGGCATGCTGGTTGGGTTCGGCTTGGCCATCGCTGTCTTCATGCTGAGCGCCAAGGGGCGGGATACGCGCGAGTTCTTCGCGGAGACCCGCTTCGAGCTGCGCAAGGTGGTCTGGCCCACCCGTCAGGAAACCACCCGCACCACGGGTCTCATCATCGTCGTCGTGATCGTCATCAGCCTGATTCTGGCGCTGTTTGATCTGGTCATTTCCACCGGCGTTCGCGCCCTGCTGGGTGCGTGAGGTCGGTCATGAGCAAGCGTTGGTACGTGGTGCAGGCCTATTCGGGCTTCGAACAGCAGGTGAAGAAGGCGCTGATTGATCGCATCGCCCGCTCGGGCATCGAGGAGCGCTTCGGCGACGTCCTGGTGCCTACCGAGGAAGTGATCGAGATGCGCGGTGGCCAGAAGCGCCGCAGCGAGCGCAAGTTCTTTCCTGGCTACGTGCTGGTGCAGATCGAGACGCACGGCGAGGGCGGTGGCCTGCGCATCGACGACGAGTGCTGGCACCTGGTCAAGACCACCCCGAAGGTGCTCGGTTTCATCGGCGGTACGGCCGACAAGCCGCTGCCGATCAAGGACAGCGAAGCCGATCGCATCCTCCAGCGCGTCCAGGATGGGGTCGAGAAGCCGCGTCCCAAGGTGCTGTTCGAGCCGGGCGAGATGGTCCGGGTGATCGATGGCCCGTTCAACGACTTCAACGGCACGGTCGAGGAAGTCAACTACGAGAAGAGCCGCCTGCGTGTGGCGGTGCTGATTTTCGGTCGCTCGACCCCGGTGGAACTCGAGTTCACCCAGGTGGAGAAGGCCTGAGAGGCCGGGAATCGGGAATCGGGAATCGGGAATCGTCAGGAGCAAGCTGCTCTCCGGTTCCCGATTCCCGATTCCCGTTTCCCGAAAAAAGCAACCAGACGGGGAGCCGAGCCGTGTGAGCGGCAGAGCGCTTGAACCCGAGGAGTCCAAGTCATGGCAAAGAAAGTCGTTGGTTACATCAAGCTGCAGGTGAAGGCCGGCCAGGCCAACCCCAGCCCGCCCGTCGGCCCCGCCCTGGGTCAGCGCGGCCTCAACATCATGGAGTTCTGCAAGGCCTTCAACGCCGCGACCTCCAAGCTTGAGCCCGGCCTGCCGACGCCGGTCATCATCACCGCCTACTCCGACCGTACCTTCACCTTCGTCACCAAGAGCACGCCGGCGACGGTGCTGCTGAAGAAGGCTGCCGGCATCAGCTCGGGCTCCAAGCGCCCGAACACCGACAAGGTAGGCAAGGTCACGCGTGCCCAGCTCGAGGAGATCGTCAAGGCCAAGCAGGCCGACCTGACGGCTGCCGACATCGAGGCGGGCGTGCGTACGATCGCGGGTTCCGCCCGCAGCATGGGTCTGGTGGTGGAGGGCTAAGTCATGGCAAAGATTTCCAAGCGTTTCAAGGCGATGCAGAGCCTGGTCGAGCCGGGCAAGACCTACGCCATCGACGATGTCCTGCGGATCCTCAAGGACAACAGCAAGGTCAAGTTCGTCGAGTCCGTCGACGTGGCCGTGCGCCTCGGCGTGGACGCGCGCAAGTCGGACCAGCAGGTCCGCGGCTCCACCGTGCTGCCCAACGGCACTGGCAAGTCGGTTCGCGTTGCCGTGTTCTGCCCCCCGGGCGCGAAGGCCGATGAGGCTGTCGCCGCCGGAGCGGAGGCGATCGGCATGGACGATCTGGCCGAGAAGATGCAGGCCGGTGATCTGAACTACGACGTCGTCATCGCCACTCCGGACGCTATGCGCGTGGTTGGCAAGCTCGGCCAGGTGCTGGGCCCGCGCGGCCTGATGCCGAACCCGAAGGTCGGCACCGTCAGCGCCAACCCGGCAGAAGCGGTGCGCAACGCCAAGGCCGGTCAGGTGCGCTACCGCACTGACAAGGCCGGCATCATCCACTGCACGATCGGCAAGGCCAGCTTCGATGCCGAAGCGCTGAAGGGCAACCTGCACGCGCTGCTGGGCGACCTGCTGAAGGCCAAGCCGTCTGCCTCGAAGGGCCAGTATCTGCAGAAGATCTCGCTGTCCACCACCATGGGCATCGGTATCACGGTCGACCAGTCGAGCCTCTCGCTCAAGGTCTGATCCACGCTTGAAACCCCCGTGCATGACCGCGCGGGGGGCTTATTTGGAGGCAGCCACGCGAGTGGCCGCCGTCAAAGACCGCAGGTGTCACTCAGGGAGGAGGGTCGTCCGGGGCGCAAGCCGCGGTAGCCCTCCTTGTTGCGTGGCTTAAACCGTCGACTCAGTGTCGACAGGCCTGCGTAGATGGTGCCGACCTTCTGGAATTCTCGAAGCCGGCTACCAACGGGGTGTCGCTGACGCCCCCGGTGACCAGGGAAGGCCACCGCCAGGGACCGCATTCGGCCGACAGGGCGTCTGCGGAAGTTCATACGGAGGAGTGCAATGGCTCTCAATCTGACTCAGAAGCAAGAAGTGGTCGCCGAGCTGGCGGAAATCGCCGCCAAGGCCCACTCCTTGGTCGCAGCCGAGTACGCGGGCACGACCGTCAGCAAGATGACGGAAATGCGCAAGAAGGCCCGCGAGTCCGGCGTGTACTTGAAGGTTGTCAAGAACACGCTGGCTGCGCGCGCCGTGGCGGGAACCGAATTCGAGTGCGTCAAGGACGCGCTGGTCGGGCCGCTGCTGTATGCGTTCTCGCTGGAAGAACCCGGCGCTGCCGGGCGCTTGATCAAGGAGTTCGCCAAGGGCAACGACAAGCTCCAGCCCAAGGTGGTCTCGATGGGCGGCAAGCTGCTGCCGGGCACGCATGTCGATGTGCTGGCCTCGCTGCCGACCCGCGACCAGGCGATTGCCATGTTCTTGAGCGTGCTCGTCGAGCCCGCCACCCGCTTCGCGCGCGTGGTCAAGGCGATTGGCGACAAGCAGCAGGAGCAGGCGGCCTGACCGCCCGCGGCCCGCGCGCGGGCCGTATCGAATCCACAGTTTCCAGAATCCATTCCAGAGGTAGAAAACGATGTCCCTCACCCACGAGCAGATCCTCGAAGCGATCGCCGGCATGACCCTTCTCGAGGTCATGGACCTGGTCAAGGCTGCTGAAGAGAAGTTCGGCGTCACCGCCGCCGCCCCGGTCATGATGGCCGCCGGTCCGGCCGCCGCCGCTGCCCCGGTCGAAGAGCAGACCGAGTTCAACGTGATCCTGGCCGACGCGGGCGCCAACAAGGTCAACGCGATCAAGGCCATCCGCACCATCACCGGCCTGGGCCTGAAGGAAGCCAAGGACCTGGTCGAGAGCGCCCCGGCCGTGGTCAAGGAAGGCGTCAGCAAGGACGACGCTGCCAAGTTCAAGAAGGAACTGGAAGACGCCGGCGCCAAGGTCGAAATCAAGTAAGCGACGCTTTGCGTCGCGCGCTTGAACTTCGCGCGAACGAGCCTGGGGGCGAAAGCCCCCGGGCTTTCGTCCGTCTCTGCGGCATTCGTGGTGCGCTTCACTGATTGACCGGCCTTGATTGGACCTGCGCCCTGACCCAGGACCCAGCTCCAATCACGGCCCGCAAGGGCTGCAACGCACGCTTACTTTCCCGGATCGGTGCCTCGACGCGGCCGCTCCAGCACAACCAGGGTGGTACTTCGGCCATGACCTACTCCTTCACCGAAAAGAAGCGCATCCGCAAGGATTTCGGCAAGCGTTCCTCTATCCTCGAGGTTCCGTTCCTGCTGGCGATCCAAGTGGACTCCTACCGTGAGTTCCTGCAGGAGCACATCGCGCCTGCGCAGCGGAGCGAGCAGGGCCTGCACGGCGCCCTGAAGTCGGTCTTCCCGATCAGCAGCTACAGCGGAAACGCCGCGCTCGAGTACGTCAGCTACAAGCTGGGCGAGCCTGCCTTCGACGAGCGCGAGTGCCGCAACCGCGGCATGAGCTACGGCGCGCCGCTGCGAGTCACCGTGCGCCTGGTCATCTACGACAAGGACAGCCCGGCCTCGAACAAGGCGGTGAAGTACGTGAAGGAGCAAGAGGTCTACATGGGCGAACTGCCGCTCATGACCGACAACGGCACCTTCATCATCAACGGCACCGAGCGCGTCATCGTCTCCCAGCTGCACCGCTCGCCGGGCGTGTTCTTCGACCACGACCGCGGTAAGACCCACAGCTCGGGCAAGCTGCTGTACAGCGCCCGCATCATTCCCTATCGCGGCTCCTGGCTGGATTTCGAGTTCGACCCGAAGGACGCGCTGTTCACCCGCATCGACCGCCGCCGCAAGCTGCCGGTCACCGTGCTGCTGCGCGCCCTCGGCTTCTCGAACCCGGAGATCCTTGAGACCTTCTTCGAGATCAACCGCTTCAGCCTGCTGCCGGAAGGCGTGGAGCTCGAACTGGTCGCCGAGCGCCTGCGTGGCGAGACCCTGAACTTCGACCTGGTCGCCGACGGCAAGGTCATCGTCGAGGCCGGCAAGCGCATCACGGCCCGTCACGTGAAGCAGCTTGAGCAAGCCAAGATCAGCGCGCTGGAAGTGCCGGACGAGTATCTGCTCGGCCGCATTCTGGCGCACGATGTGATCGACCCCAAGTCGGGTGAGCTGCTGGCCACCGCCAACGACGAACTGCACGAGGATCACCTGGCCAAGTTCCGCAAGGCCGGCGTGCAGAGCCTCGGCACGATCTGGGTCAACGACCTGGACCGCGGCGCCTACATTTCGAACACCCTGCGCATCGATCCGACCCGCACCCAGCTGGAAGCCCTTGTCGAGATTTACCGGATGATGCGTCCGGGCGAGCCGCCGACGAAGGAAGCCGCGCAGAACCTGTTCCAGAACCTGTTCTTCTCGTCCGAGCGCTACGACCTCTCCGGCGTCGGCCGCATGAAGTTCAACCGTCGCGTCGGCCGCAAGGAGGTCGAAGGCTCGGGCGTGCTGAGCAACGACGACATCCTGTCGGTGATGAAGGTGTTGATCGACATCCGCAACGGCAAGGGCACGGTCGACGACATCGACCACCTCGGCAATCGCCGCGTGCGCTCGGTCGGTGAGATGGCGGAGAACACCTTCCGCGTGGGCCTGGTGCGCGTGGAACGCGCCGTCAAGGAGCGCCTGTCGCTGGCGGAAAGCGAAGGCCTGACCCCGCAGGAGCTGATCAACGCCAAGCCTGTGGCGGCTGCAATCAAGGAGTTCTTTGGCTCCTCGCAGCTCTCGCAGTTCATGGACCAGAACAACCCGCTGTCGGAAGTGACCCACAAGCGCCGCGTTTCGGCCTTGGGCCCGGGTGGTCTGACCCGCGAGCGAGCCGGCTTCGAAGTGCGCGACGTGCATCCGACCCACTACGGCCGCGTCTGCACCATCGAAACGCCGGAAGGCCCGAACATCGGCCTGATCAACTCCTTGGCCGTCTATGCCCGCACCAACCGTTACGGTTTCCTTGAAACGCCGTATCGCCGTGTGGTCGACGGCAAGGTCACCGATCAGATCGACTTCCTGTCGGCGATCGAGGAGGCCGAGTTCGCGGTGGCGCAGGCGAATGCCAACCTGACCGAGGAAGGCAAGTTCATCGAGCAGTTCGTGCCCTGCCGTTACCAGGGTGAGTCGCTGCTGATGGCGCCGGCTGAGATCCAGTACATGGACGTCTCGCCGATGCAGACGGTCTCGGTCGCGGCTGCGCTGGTTCCGTTCATCGAGCACGATGACGCCAACCGCGCGCTGATGGGCGCGAACATGCAGCGCCAGGCCGTCCCGACCTTGCGTGCGCAGACTCCGCTGGTGGGTACCGGCATCGAGAAGGACGTGGCGCGCGACTCGGGCGTCAATGCCGTGGCCAAGCGCGGTGGCGTGATCGATCAGGTCGATGCGGCTCGTATCGTCGTGCGGGTGAACGAAGCTGAGATCGGCGAGAACGATCCGGGCGTCGACATCTACACCCTGACCAAGTACACCCGCTCCAACCAGAACACCTGCATCAACCAGCGCCCGCTGGTGCATGTCGGTGACCGGGTCGAGCGCGGCGACGTGCTGGCCGACGGTCCCTCGACCGACATCGGCGAACTGGCGCTCGGCCAGAACATGCTGATCGCCTTCATGCCGTGGAACGGTTACAACTTCGAGGACTCGATCCTGATCTCGGAGCAGGTGGTCAAGCAGGACCGCTACACGACGATCCACATCGAGGAGCTGACCTGCGTCGCCCGCGACACCAAGCTGGGCCCGGAGGAAATCACCGCTGACATCCCCAACGTCTCCGAGCAGGCGCTTGGCCGTCTGGACGAGTCGGGCGTGGTCTACATCGGCGCCGAGGTGCAGGCAGGAGACATCCTGGTCGGCAAGGTCACGCCGAAGGGCGAAAGCCAGCTGACTCCGGAAGAGAAGCTGCTGCGCGCGATCTTCGGTGAGAAGGCTTCCGACGTGAAGGACAGCTCTCTGCGCGTGCCGCCCGGCATGGACGGCACCGTCATCGACGTGCAGGTCTTCACCCGCGACGGCATCGAGAAGGACAAGCGCGCCAAGCAGATCGAGGAGATGGAGATCCGTCGGGTCAAGAAGGACTTCGATGACCAGTTCCGCATCCTCGAGGGTGCGATTTTCGCCCGCCTGCGTACGCAGATTGTCGGTCGCGTTGCCAACGGCGGTCCGGCCGGCTTGAAGAAGGGCGCCGAGATCACCGACGAGTACCTGAGCGGCCTGAAGAAGGACGAGTGGTTCTCGCTGCGCATGAAGGACGAGGATGCCGCCGACTTCATTGAGCGCGCGCAGAAGCAGATCGAAGCCCACAAGAAGGAATTCGAGAAGCGCTTCGCCGACAAGCGCGCCAAGATCACGGCCGGCGACGACCTCGCACCGGGCGTGCTGAAGATGGTAAAGGTCTTCCTGGCGGTGAAGCGTCGCATCCAGCCGGGCGACAAGATGGCGGGTCGTCACGGCAACAAGGGCGTGATCTCGATGATCCAGCCGGTCGAGGACATGCCCTATATGGCCGATGGCCGTCCGGTGGACATCGTCCTGAACCCGCTGGGCGTGCCCTCGCGCATGAACATCGGGCAGGTGCTGGAGACCCATTTGGGATGGGCCGCCAAGGGACTCGGCGAGAAGATCCAGCGCATGCTCGACGAGCAGCGCAAGGTCAAGGAACTGCGTGACTTCCTCGACCAGATCTACAACCACGACAAGGCCATCCGCGGTTCGCTGCGTGAAGACCTCTCGCAGCTGAGCGACGAGGAGATCCTCGCGCTCTCGAAGAACCTGACCGCGGGCGTTCCGATGGCGACGCCGGTGTTCGACGGTGCGGACGAGGCCGAACTGAAGGCGATGCTGAAGCTGGCGGACCTGCCTGAGTCCGGCCAGACAACGCTGTTCGACGGCCGCACGGGTGAAGCCTTTGATCGCCCGGTCACCGTCGGCTACATGTACATGCTGAAGCTGAACCACCTGGTGGACGACAAGATGCACGCCCGCTCGACCGGCCCGTACTCGCTGGTCACCCAGCAGCCGCTGGGCGGCAAGGCGCAGTTCGGCGGCCAGCGCTTCGGAGAAATGGAAGTCTGGGCGCTGGAAGCCTACGGCGCGGCCTACACCCTGCAGGAAATGCTGACGGTGAAGTCCGACGACGTGCAGGGCCGCAACCAGATGTACAAGAACATCGTCGACGGCAACCACGAGATGGCCGCGGGCATGCCCGAGTCCTTCAACGTGCTGGTCAAGGAAATCCGTTCGCTGGCGATCAACATCGAGCTGGAAGAGCACTGAGGAGCTGGGAATGGGGAATCGGGAATCGGGAATCGATGAAGCGGCGTCCGCCGCCGGAATCGACTCCCGCCAGGCCCGGTTCCCCGCTCTGATCGATTCCCAACTCCCGATTCCCGATTCCCGGAGCATCCCATGAAAGACCTGCTTAACCTCTTCAACCAGCAGCGCCAGACGCTCGATTTCGACGCCATCAAGATCGCGCTGGCTTCGCCGGACCTGATCCGTTCCTGGTCCTATGGCGAGGTGAAGAAGCCCGAGACGATCAACTACCGCACCTTCAAGCCGGAGCGGGACGGTCTGTTCTGCGCGGCCATCTTCGGACCGATCAAGGACTACGAGTGCCTGTGCGGCAAGTACAAGCGCATGAAGCACCGCGGCGTGGTCTGCGAGAAGTGCGGCACGGAAGTGACGCTGGCCAAGGTGCGCCGCGAGCGCATGGGCCACATCGACCTGGCCAGCCCGGTCGCCCACATCTGGTTCCTGAAGTCGCTGCCCTCGCGCATCGGCCTGATGCTGGACATGACCCTGCGCGACATCGAGCGCATCCTGTACTTCGAAGCCTACTGCGTGATTGAGCCGGGCATGACCCCGCTGGAGCGTGGCCAGCTGCTGACCGAAGAGCAGTACCTGCAGGCGGTCACCGAGCATGGCGATGACTTCGACGCGCGCATGGGCGCGGAAGCCGTCTACGAGTTGCTGAAGTCGATCGACTTGAACGCCGAGCTGGCGCAGCTGAAGGAGGAGATCGCCTCCACCAACAGCGAAACCAAGCTGAAGCGCCTGTCCAAACGCATCAAGCTGATGGAGGCCTTCATCGAGTCCGGAAACCGTCCCGAGTGGATGGTCATGACCGTGCTGCCCGTGCTGCCGCCGGATCTGCGTCCGCTGGTGCCGCTGGACGGCGGACGCTTCGCTACCTCGGATCTGAACGACCTGTATCGCCGCGTCATCAACCGCAACAACCGCCTGAAGCGCCTGCTTGAGCTCGCCGCGCCGGACATCATCGTGCGCAACGAAAAGCGCATGCTGCAGGAGTCCGTGGACGCGCTGATGGACAACGGCCGCCGCGGCCGCGCCATCACCGGCACCAACAAGCGCCCGTTGAAGTCGCTGGCCGACATGATCAAGGGCAAGCAGGGCCGCTTCCGCCAGAACCTGCTCGGCAAGCGCGTCGACTACTCCGGCCGTTCGGTCATCGTGGTTGGTCCGACCCTGCGCCTGCACGAGTGCGGACTGCCGAAGAAGATGGCGCTGGAGCTGTTCAAGCCCTTCATCTTCTCCAAGCTGCAGCGACGCGGGTTGGCCACTACCATCAAGGCGGCCAAGAAGCTGGTCGAGCGTGAGTCGGCGGAGGTCTGGGATATCCTCGAAGAGGTGATCCGCGAGCATCCGGTGATGCTGAACCGGGCGCCGACCCTGCACCGTCTCGGCATCCAGGCTTTCGAGCCGGTGCTGGTCGAAGGCAAGGCGATCCAGCTGCACCCGCTGGTCTGTACCGCGTTCAACGCCGACTTCGACGGCGACCAGATGGCCGTGCACGTGCCGCTTTCGCTGGAAGCCCAGCTGGAAGCGCGCGCGCTGATGATGTCGACCAACAACATCCTGAGCCCCGCCAACGGCGAGCCGATCATCGTGCCGACCCAGGACGTCGTCCTCGGTCTGTACTACATGACCCGCGCGCTCGAGAACAAGAAGGGCGAGGGCATGGTCTTCGCCAACCTCGGCGAGGTCCAGCGCGCGTACGACAACCGCGTCGTTGAACTGCACGCCAAGGTCAAGGTGCGCCTCAAGCTGACCAGCATCGCCGAGGACGGCACCCGCAGCAGCAAAACTTCGATCGTCGACACCACTGTCGGTCGCGCGCTGCTCGCGGAGATCCTGCCCGAAGGCCTGTCCTTCGAGCTGGTCAACACCGAGCTCAACAAGAAGTCGATCAGCCGCCTGATCAACGCCTGCTACCGCCAGCTGGGCCTCAAGGAAACGGTGATCTTCGCCGACCAGCTGATGTACACCGGCTTCCGCAACGCCACCCGCGCGGGCGTGTCGATCGGCATCGACGACATGGTCATTCCGGACGCCAAGCGCGAGATCCTCGCCGGCGCCGAGCGCGAAGTGCTGGAGATCCAGGAGCAGTACCAGGGCGGTCTCGTCACCGCTGGCGAACGCTACAACAAGGTTGTCGACATCTGGTCGCGCACCAACGAACAGGTCGCCAAGGCGATGATGGAGGGCATCGGCACCGAGAAGGTGCAGAACGCCAAGGGCGAGACCATCGACCAGAAGTCGATGAACTCGATCTACATCATGGCCGACTCGGGCGCGCGTGGTTCCGCGGCGCAGATTCGCCAGCTTGCCGGTATGCGCGGCCTGATGGCGAAGCCGGACGGCTCGATCATCGAGACGCCGATCAAGGCCAACTTCCGCGAAGGCCTCGATGTCCTGCAGTACTTCATCTCGACCCACGGCGCGCGCAAGGGCCTGGCCGACACCGCGCTCAAGACCGCGAACTCGGGTTACCTGACCCGTCGCTTGGTCGACGTCGCCCAGGACGTCGTGATCACCGAGGTCGATTGCGGCACCCGCAATGGCCTGACCATGACGCCGATCGTCGAAGGCGGCGACGTCGTGGAGCCGCTGCGTGAGCGCGTGCTGGGCCGCATGGTGGCTGAGGACGTCTACCTGCCGGGCAATGACGAGGACCCCTTCGTTACCCGCAACACCCTGCTCGATGAGAAGTGGGTGCAGAAGCTCGAGGATGCGGGCGTGCAGACCATCCAGGTCCGCTCGACCATCACCTGCGAATCCAGCTTCGGCGTCTGCGCACACTGCTACGGCCGTGACCTTGCGCGTGGCCACGTGGTTAATATCGGTGAAGCGGTTGGCGTGATCGCCGCCCAGTCGATCGGCGAGCCCGGCACCCAGCTGACCATGCGTACCTTCCACATCGGCGGCGCGGCCTCGCGTGCGGCGGCGGTGGACAACGTCTCGGTGCGCACCAGCGGTACGGTCAAGTTCAACAACCTGAAGACCGTCCAGCACGCGGCGGGCCATCTCGTGGCCGTCTCGCGTTCGGGCGAAATCTCGGTGATGGACGGCCACGGCCGCGAGCGCGAGCGCTACAAGCTGCCCTACGGCGCGGTGCTGAATTTCAAGGATGGCGCTGCGATCAAGGCCGGCGAAGTGGCCGCCAACTGGGATCCGCACAACCACCCGATTGTTTCGGAAGTGGCCGGCTTCGTCCGCTACGTGGATCTGGTCGAAGGCGTCACCGCCATCGAGAAGACCGACGAGCTGACCGGTCTGGCCAGCATCGAGATCACCGATCCGAAGCGTCGCGGCTCGGCCGGCAAGGACCTGCGTCCGATCATCCGCATCGTTGATGGCAACGGCAAGGATCTCTCGATCCCGGGCACGGACCTCCCGGCGCAGTACCTGTTGCCGCCGCGCTCGGTGGTCAACCTGCAGGACGGCGCGCCGGTGGGCGTGGGTGACGTGGTCGCCAAGATCCCGCAGGAAGCGTCCAAGACCCGCGACATCACCGGTGGTCTGCCGCGCGTGGCGGACCTGTTCGAAGCGCGCAAGCCGAAGGATCCGGCGATCCTGGCGGAGCGTTCGGGCGTGGTCAGCTTCGGCAAGGACACCAAGGGCAAGCAGCGCCTCATCATCAAGGATGCGGACGGCGGCGAGCACGAGGAGCTGATTCCCAAGTACCGCCAGATCATCGTGTTCGAAGGCGAGCACGTGGAGAAGGGCGAGACCGTGGTGGACGGCGAACCGAATCCGCAGGACATCCTGCGCCTGCTCGGCGTTGAGCCGCTGGCGGCCTACCTGGTCAAGGAAATCCAGGACGTCTACCGCCTGCAGGGCGTGAAGATCAACGACAAGCACATCGAAACGATCATCCGTCAGATGCTGCGCAAGGTCGAAATCACTGACACCGGCGACAGCCGTTTCCTGCGCGGCGAGCAGCTCGACCGCGTGCGCGTGATCGAGGAGAACCAGAAGATCAACGCGCGCAACGGCATTCCGGCCAAGTACGACCCGGTGCTCTTGGGCATCACCAAGGCCTCGCTGGCCACCGAGAGCTTCATTTCGGCAGCGTCCTTCCAGGAAACCACGCGCGTGCTGACCGAAGCGGCGGTGCGTGGCACCCGCGACACCTTGCGGGGCCTGAAGGAGAATGTTATTGTGGGCCGCTTGATTCCGGCCGGTACGGGCCTTGCTTACCACAGCAAGCGCCGCCGCCGCGACACGGAACTCACCGACGCCGAGCTCGATATCCTCCGCAGCTCCGCGCTTGGCGCGGTTGAGGACGTCGCCGACACCGGCGAAAGCGCCTGATGATCGATGTCCGCCGTTCACTCGGCGGTCATCCCGAGCCCGCCGGAACGTGGCGGGCTGCAACGGGCCCAAGGCCCAGAACCAACGAAATGAGGCGCAGGATGCGCCTCGTGTTCGCGGACAGGCAGTCCGAGCTCAGAGGTTGTCATTCGTTGACGGCCTGTGTGCGCACACGCTAAACTTCTCGGTCTTGGCGGGCCCGGGTTGGCTCGTCTTTGTTTTCTAGAGGCTTTCTGCAATGGCAACCATCAACCAGCTGGTGCGCAAGCCCCGGCATCCGAAAACCTACAAGAGCGCCTCGCCGGCGCTGGCCAGCTGCCCGCAGAAGCGTGGCGTCTGCACCCGCGTCTACACCACCACCCCGAAGAAGCCGAACTCCGCGCTTCGCAAGGTGGCCAAGGTGCGCCTGACCAATGGCTTCGAAGTCATCAGCTACATTGGCGGTGAAGGCCACAACCTGCAGGAGCACTCGGTGGTCCTGATCCGCGGCGGTCGCGTCAAGGACCTGCCGGGTGTGCGTTACCACACCGTGCGTGGTTCGCTCGACTCCGTTGGTGTCGCCAAGCGTCGCCAGGGTCGCTCCAAGTACGGCGCCAAGCGTCCCAAGAAGTAATTCCAGGCAAGCGCGCCGCGCTGGCGGTGCGCGTTCCACCCGATCTTTTCAAATCAGGTTCGCATCATGTCCCGTAAAGGTTCGCCCGGTACCCGCTCTGTCCTGCCCGATCCCAAGCACGGCAGCGAATTGGTCGCCCGTTTCATCAATATGGTGATGAAGAGCGGCAAGAAGTCCGTCGCTGAAAGCATCGTCTACGGCGCGATGGACGTCATTGGCGAGAAGGCCGGCAACCCGCTGGAGCTCGTCGAGAAGGCGCTGGGCAACGTTGCCCCGGCGGTTGAGGTGAAGTCCCGCCGCGTGGGTGGTGCAACCTATCAGGTGCCGGTTGAAGTGCGCAGCTCGCGCCGCAACGCCCTGGCCATGCGCTGGGTCATCGAGTCGGCGCGCAAGCGCGGTGAAACCTCGATGCCGCGCAAGCTCGCCGGCGAGCTGCTCGACGCAGCCGAGAGTCGCGGTGGCGCGGTCAAGAAGCGCGAAGAGACGCACCGCATGGCCGAGGCCAACAAGGCCTTCTCGCACTATCGCTGGTAAAGCCTGCTGACGGGCCGCGTCCTCCGGGGCGTGGCCCTCGCGCTTTGCTGTCTGCAGATCTGAAAGGAATTCCCGTGGCTCGCAAGACCCCAATCGAGCGCTATCGCAACTTCGGCATCATGGCTCACATCGATGCCGGCAAGACCACCACGACCGAGCGCATCCTGTTCTACACCGGTGTGAACCACAAGATCGGTGAAGTGCACGATGGTGCTGCCACCATGGACTGGATGGAGCAGGAACAGGAGCGCGGTATCACCATCACCTCGGCCGCGACCACCTGCTTCTGGAAGGGCATGGACGGTGCGCTGCCGGAGCATCGCTTCAATATCATCGACACCCCGGGTCACGTTGACTTCACCATTGAGGTCGAGCGTTCCTTGCGCGTGCTTGACGGTGCCGTGTTCGTGCTCTGTGCGGTGGGTGGCGTGCAGCCGCAGTCGGAAACCGTCTGGCGTCAGGCCAACAAGTACAACGTTCCCCGCCTGGCGTTCGTCAACAAGATGGACCGCACCGGCGCGAACTTTGCCAAGGTCATCGATCAGCTGCGCACCCGTCTGGGCGCTTACCCGGTGCCGATGCAGCTCGCAATTGGCGCCGAGGATACGTTCGAAGGCGTGGTCGACCTTCTGAAGATGAAGGCGATCCAGTGGGACATGTCCACGAACGGTACGACTTTCACCTACGGCGAGATTCCGGCGCACCTGAAGGAGCAGGCGCAGGCTGCGCGCTCCTTCATGGTCGAGGCTGCCGCCGAGGCCAGCGAAGAGCTGATGAACAAGTACCTGGAAGAGGGTGAGCTGTCGGAAGCCGAGATCATCAACGGCATTCGCGAGCGCACCATCAAGTGCGAAATCATCCCCGCCTTCTGTGGTACGGCCTTCAAGAACAAGGGCGTGCAGGCGATGCTCGACGCGGTGGTGCAGTTCCTGCCGTCGCCGGCAGATCGTCCGCCGGTCAAGGGTATCGACGAGAACGAAGGGGAGGCCTTCCGCAAGGCTGGCGACTCGGAACCGTTCTCGGCGCTGGCATTCAAGATCATGACCGACCCCTTCGTCGGCTCCCTGACCTTCTTCCGTGTCTATTCCGGCACTCTGAACAGCGGCGATCAGGTCTACAACCCGGTCAAGTCGAAGAAGGAGCGCGTGGGCCGCATCCTGCAGATGCACGCCAATCAGCGTGACGAAATCAAGGAAGTTCTGGCGGGCGACATTGCCGCAGCCGTGGGTCTGAAGGACGTCACCACCGGCGACACGCTGTGCGACCTGAACAACATCATCACGCTTGAGCGGATGATCTTCCCGGAGCCCGTCATCTCGATGGCGGTTGAGCCGAAGACCAAGGCCGACCAGGAAAAGATGGGCATCGCGCTGGGCCGCCTGGCTCAGGAAGATCCTTCTTTCCGCGTTCGCACCGACGAGGAGTCTGGCCAGACGATCATCTCCGGCATGGGCGAGCTGCACCTCGAAATTCTCGTCGACCGCATGAAGCGCGAGTTCAACGTCGAGGCCAACACCGGCAAGCCGCAGGTGGCCTACCGCGAGACCATCCGCAAGGCGGTCAAGCAGGAAGGCAAGTTCGTTCGCCAGTCCGGTGGTCGCGGCCAGTACGGTCACATCGTGATCGAAATGGAGCCGCAGGAGCGCGGCGCCGGCTATTCGTTCGAGAGCGCCATTGTCGGTGGCGTTGTCCCGAAGGAATACGTTGCGGCGTCCGACAAGGGCATCCAGGACGCGATGACTACGGGTCCGCTGGCTGGCTACCCGGTTGTCGACATCAAGATCCGCGCGGTGGACGGCAGCTACCACGACGTCGACTCGAACGAAATGGCGTTCAAGGTCGCCGGCTCGATGGCCTTCAAGGAGGCGTTTGCCAAGGCGAATCCGGTTCTTCTCGAGCCGATCATGAAGGTCGAAATCGTCACCCCCGAGGACTACCTCGGCGACGTGATGGGCGACGTGAGTCGTCGTCGCGGCATCTTGCAGGGTTCCGATGACAGCCCTTCGGGCAAGGTCATCAACGCGATGGTGCCGCTGGGCGAGATGTTCGGCTACGCCACCACCCTGCGCTCGATGAGTCAGGGCCGCGCGACCTACACGATGGAATTCGACCATTACGCCGAAGCGCCGGCCAACATCGCCGACGCGGTCACCAAGAAGGGCTGATTGAGCGTATCGCTCCAGCCAAGATTCCCAGACATACACAAAGAGGTTTGCACCATGGCCAAGGGTAAGTTCGAGCGCACCAAGCCGCACGTGAACGTGGGCACGATCGGTCACGTTGACCACGGCAAGACGACGCTGACGGCGGCG
>NZ_FNAG01000028.1 GCF_900101825.1 Aquimonas voraii | reverse complement strand
CGGGCCGGGAATCACGACAGGGAAGTCATCGCGAAGCGATGGCGCGCCTGGAGGGATTCGAACCCCCGACCAATGGCTTCGGAAGACTTAAGAGTGCGTCGATGGCACGCTGCCAAGACTGGCTTATCGTGACATAAAGCGTTGTAAGAAAACAGATTTTGCCCAAGCTTCTGTTGGGCTCTGAGCTCGATCAGCGTCGACACAGATCGCTCAACCTCTTTTGTCAGTTTGGCACAGGTTTTTGAGTAGTGGACGCTGGTCGCGAGCACCTTGTTTAGCCTCGCAAACATGGCCATCCCGCGGCTTGGGGCCCCTCTGCCGAGCCCGACGATCGGCGCTGGATAGGCTCGGTGTCGGGCCTGAGCCGAGGCAGATTGCGGTGCGGGTTTCGAGGTTAGGTGAGTCTTGTTTGAAAGGTGAGGCGACGGCCATGGTCCAGTCGCGAAGGCCTCGCGGGTGGGGCGCGGATGATCGGGAATCGGCTCAACGGTGTCCCTCGGCAGTTCGATCCAGGGCGCTGTTGTCGTGCCGGTCGAGAAGGAGCGTCGAGCCCTACGGAAGTGGGCCTTGAGCATGGGCAAGGGTCCGGGGGGCCGGGGGTTCAGTCGACTGGGCTGGCCCAGTACCTGACTGCGCCCGATAGCGCACCGGTAGGTTGCGGGTGAGCTGCGGAGAATGCCCGCCTTATCGCCGCGCAGGATGCGGCGAATGGCTTGCGCCTGCGGTGGTGCCAGACCACAATCACCGCATGCAAAGCGGTGAATCTGTCTACATCTGGCAGCGCGGCGACTGGCCGAACTGGCGTTTCGATTTGGCGGCGCTGGCGCAGCCGATCGCTGAGGTCAGCCATGCCCAAGGCAGGTTGATGGGCCGTTTGGCCGATGTAGGGATGGCTCTCCGCGACGAGGCGAGCCTTGCAGTCCTGACCGAGGACGTGCTCAAGACCAGCGAGATCGAGGGCGAGCAGCTCAACGTCCAGTCTGTTCGTTCGAGCCTCGCGCGACGTCTCGGTGTCGACATCGGCGGATTGGCGCCGGTGGATCGGCACGTGGAGGGCGTGGTCGAGATGGTGCTCGATGCCACCACAAATTTTTCCGCGCCCGTGACCCGGGAGCGGCTGTTCGCTTGGCACGCCGCGCTGTTTCCAACCGGCTACTCGGGCCTTTCCCGGGTCAAGGTTGGTGGCTGGCGCGACGACGACAGCGGACCGATGCAGGTGGTCTCCGGTCCCATGGGGCGTGAGCGCGTCCACTTCGAGGCACCCCCTGCGGATCGGCTGGAGGCGGAAACGGATCGATTCCTCAGTTGGCTGAATGGCGCATCCAGCGAGCCCCCGCTGCTCAAGGCGGCTCTCGGGCATCTCTGGTTCGTGACCCTGCATCCGTTCGACGACGGCAACGGCCGGATTGCCCGGGCCATCGGCGACCTGCTGTTGGCGCGTGCCGAGGGCAGCCCGCAGCGCTTTTACAGCCTGTCGGCGCAGATCCAGCGCGACCGAAAGGGCTACTACGACATCCTGGAGCGGACCCAGAAGCGGACGATGGACGTCACCGAATGGCTCGGCTGGTTCCTCGGCACCCTGCAGCGCGCAGTGGATGAGGCGCAGCACACGCTGGACGGCGTGATGGGGCGGGCACGATTCTGGCAGCGTTGGGCTGCCGTGCCCCTGAACCCGCGCCAGGTAAAGCTGCTCAGCCGGCTGCTTGAGGGCTTTGAAGGCAAGCTCACCACTTCCAAGTGGGCGGCCATCGCCAAGTGCTCGCCGGACACGGCCTTGCGCGACATCAACGAGCTGCTTTCTCGCGGCGTCCTTCGGAAGTCCGATGCAGGCGGGCGTAGCACCAGCTACGAGCTGGCGGCTCTCCCGGATTAAGGAGCCGGATGCTGCCCAAGCTCACGCCCGAAAGACCGCGGTGCCAGTGTCGAGTGCTGGACGCCTCGGCTCGGGAGCGCTCCTCGGCGCTGAAGGCTTCGCCGTAACCCTGCCGCTCGCCTGGGCCCATGCGCGCGCGGTCGGTATGGGCCTGCGGCTTCGAAGGTGCCTCGACCTCCGCTTCCGGGCTCAGCAGGAACAGTGGGATCTCCTCGTAGCCCGGATCGCTTGCTGAAGACCATCTGGTGCCGCCGGCCCGATATGGAGGCGTCAAGACGACACAGACGCTTGCTGCGCGCATCCCGTTCGGTCTTGCGAACACTGCCGCCGTTCAGACTGGATCCCCGGCGCAGGCCCAGGATGCGCCGCTGCAAACGTCCAGGGATCGAGCTGGGACAGAGCCACACCGGCCGGAAGACTTTGAGGGTAGGCGAGTCTCGCCAGAAGGATGAGGCGAAACTGATGGGCCGGCCGCGAAGGTCTCGTTGGCGGAGCCCGGACAGTCGCGAATCGGCTTGGCGGCCAGTCGACAGGACGCAACAGTCCCCGGCTCTGCCAGTCGCAACCCGTCTTCGTGGTGGCGGACCATGCGAGGGTCAGATCCCTGTTAACACGCTTGACCGTCCCGAGCGGGCCCGCTGTCATATGCGTCGGCGGCGTTCGCCAGACAGCACAAGGGAAAGCAGCAGATGAACAAGAAGGACCTGATCGAGATCGTGGCCGACACGCACGAGATCTCCAAGGCGGAAGCCGAGCGCATCGTGGGCACGGTGTTTGCGACCATCGCTAAGGCCATCAAGAAGGATGGCGAGGTGTCGCTGTTTGGCTTCGGCAGCTTCAAGCTGAAGAAGCGCGCGGCGCGCACGGGGCGCAATCCGCAGACGGGCGCGACCGTCAAGATCAAGGCCTCGAAGACCGTTGGCTTCAAGCCGGCGACGGCGCTGAAGGCATCGCTGTAACGCAGCCGCTTGCCTGGGCCCATGCGCGCACGGTGCGCATGGGCCTATGGCTTCGAAGGTGCCTCGCCCTCCGCTTCCGGGCTCAGCAGGAACAGCGGGATCTCCTCGTAGCCCAGCTCGCTTGCCTGTAGGCCATCTGGTGCCTCGGCCATCCTGCGTTCCTTCAAGACCCGCTTCCTGAGCTTCAGAAGCTCAACCACCTTCGTGAGTGGGAGCGTCGATTCGGCCTCCAGGTAGAGGCGTTGGAAGACTTCGTCGGGAAAATCGAAGGGCCGTGAGATCAGCTTGGATCGCACGGTTTCGCCGCGGCGCAGTCCGCCGGGAATCACGGTGAGGTAGTGGGGTCGCATGGGGTCTGCTTCGGTCCGGCGGGTCCGCCGTAGGCCAAGCGTCTCGGGGTCCTCCCGAACCTACACCAGCGGGTACCTACACCCGAAAAAGTGACTTGGACGGAACGTGCCCGGGGCGCGGCGTGCGATGGCGCCGCACTCAGCGCGGCTGTGTTGGCGCTGGCGCCTCGCACTCGATGAACACCAGCGACCGTTCGGCATAGGACTTCGCCATGGCCGCGCGAGCGCGTAGCGCGGGCTCGCCGCCCCCGATGAGCAGCACCGGCAGCGTGGATTGAGCACATCGGTGCAGTCCCGCGATCAGGGCGCCAAGCTCCGCGAGCTCGAGGTGGTGCAGGCCATCGACCACCAGCACCAGCATGCTTCCTGCCGCACGTGCCGCCTGGCCCGCGCTTTCCAGCAAGGCCGCGAGGTCGAACTCCAGATCGCCGTTGTCCGCCAGACCCGCCTCGGTGGGGCCATCGAGGCGGACGAGGTCGGGAAACTTTGCCTGCAGGGCCATTGTGAAGCCCGCCAGTCCGCGCTCGGTCCGCTCTACCAGGGCCAGGGCTTTGTCGTGGCCTTTCAGCGAGTGGAGCGCGGCTGCAAGGGCAGGCGAGAGCAGAGCGGGCAGCGAGGCTCCGGTGCTTGCGTCTGAGCGCACCACCACGCCACCCAGTTCACCCGCCAGTGCGGTGATCCCCTGAAGGGTGTCGGACACCCATGCCGGCTGGCCGACCACGATGACGCTCTGAGGGCTTCGGCCGGCACGCGCCCGCTCGATCGCGATACGGGCCTGAGCCAGGAGGGCCTCGGCCACGGAAGGGAAGGGGGCAAACCCCCTTCCGTCCGTCTCGTGGCGCTGCTCAGCGTCGGTGGGGATCGGAGTCATCAGGGTGAGCGGTGCGGTCGGGAGCTTGGGCGTTTGAAAGGCGTTCCAAGTATGCCGTGCGAAGGGTCCACTCCTCGAAAGCCCAGCGCTCCTTCAGTTCGGCGTGGAGGCGCCGCAGGGGGCGCAGGCAGAGCAGCAGCGGAATGCAGCTCCGCCCAATCTGGTAACGCAGCCATGCCCACGCACCTCGAGGACCTTGCTCGCGCAAGGTCGAAGGCTGCTGGGCAAGGAGCGCGGCCAAGGCTTGTTGGGTACGGCACGGGATGCGATGGCGTAGACCCAGGCCAACCCCGAAGTGTCCGAGGAGTTCGTCCGCGCTCGGGCTCACGCGGGCATGTGGCGACAGCAGACCATGAGCGCAGGCGTCGCAGAGGTCGAGCTCGACGATGTTGCCATCGCCCCACTCGGAGCCGTACCCGGCGTGCAGGCGAATGTGGAGGACCTCGTCCAGCTCGACAGAGTCGAAGAGCTGCACATGGCAACGATCGCAGATGACCCCGAGCAGCTCGGGGTTGAGGGATTCGGTGTGAATGATGGACATCGCGTTCTCCTGACAATGAAATGCCTCTCCCGATAGCCGGGACGAGGAGCCAGGAGGTGGGAGGTGGGAGGTCCGCGATGCTGCAATCGTACCGATGCAGCGTGCGGTAATTGCGAGCGTTGCTGCGCGAGGGGAAGTCATTTGCCCGGTTCTTGCGTCACCAGCCTCGCGGTGTCCCGCGCCGCGTCTAGACCTTGCTGCTGTGCTCCCTGAAGGGGGGGGGCTTGCCTAGTCCGATACCTGGGTCATGACGACTTGCCTGATCCCGAGGCGTTTTGCTTCGCGGCCACTGAGGCAGATGTGTGGGAGCGAGGTCGGGGGCAGGAGGTCTTCGGTGTGCATTCGTGCCGGCCTGTTTGCGGCCTGGACCGTACCCCCGACAGAAGCCCCATCGCCCTGACTGCTGCAGGCGTGCAGCCCTGCGCCTTCGACTCTGCGGCGCGTCGTCGTCTCTGCTTTCTCAGTCGGTGAGACCAGCCTTCGCAACGATCACGCCTGCCCCTGTTGACGCATCGGCGGCTTGGCTGCGTGCGTGAAGGAGGCAATCCGTCCGGCGGGCATCGATCGACTGCCCGACAACGCACTTCCGCAGGTATGACCATGAAGACACCTCTCCTCCGTGGCACCGTCGCCCTAAGTCTCACAGCGCTTGTCGTAGGGTGCGCAACGACGCCCCCTTCCGCTCGCCTGATCCCGTCCTTGGGTCAGGAACTTGTCTACTACCGGGGTGACCCCTGCATCGAGACCGAGGCTGCGACCTCGAAGGGGCCTGTCTGGGTATCGGTCTGCGCTGTGGCGAAGGCGTCGAACCGAGCGTCCTTGGACCTCCGGTTCGTGAGCAACGCGGCTGCCAGCATCCACCTTGACGAGAGCACAGTGGCCGCCGAGGTGTCGGGAGCGCAGGTCGAGGTCTTGGCCTTCACCGCGCTCACGGCCGAGGAGAGGCGACGTCAAGCTTGGGCCGCCGTCGCCGCAGGCTTGGCGGCTGCGGGTAACAACATGGCGGCCTCGCAGGCCGGCTATTCGAGCTATTCGGGCACGTCCTACACCAATGCATCGGCCTACGGGTCAGGCGGATTCGCCAGCGCGAACGCAACGACCCGGTTCAGTGGGACGACCTACAACGCCGGGGCCGCCTTTGCAGCGCAGGCCCAAGCAAACGCGGAGAACGCGCGGCTCTTCAGCTCGATCGAAGCCCAGAACGCCCTTCGCAGCCAGCAGATTGGAGAAGCGCTGCGCCCCCACACGCTCGTCCCCGGTGCGAGCCATGGAACCTACGTGGAGATCGAGCACAAGCGTTCCCGGGATCCTCTGCCCGTCAGAGTCTCAGTGCGTCTCGATGACGCCGAGATCGTGTTTTCGCTGCAGATCGTGTCGGGATGAGTCGACGGATCTGCCCATCTTTGGCTGCCAAGCCGCTTCCCCCGCGTGAATGCTTGACCAAGGCCCCTAATGACCCATCTGACCGAGCGCTTCACGCAAGCTGTCGACTACGCCCGCCAAGCCCATTCGAGGCAGCGTTGGGCGGCTACACCCTTCAATCCCCGTCAGGCCAAGGTGCTCTCGCAGCCTTTCTGACGCGAACACTGGCGTGCTACGTGCGGCTGTACAACAACCACTTGCCGCAGAAAGCGCTGAACTACGAAAGTCCGATTCAAGCGCTAAAGCGTTGGCAATCCACCCACCAGGAACTCTTCGCCAGGAAAGTGCAGGATCGTCCGGGACCCGACACCTAGCTCGCCGCCGGCGATCGTCCGCACCGACCACGGCGGTTGCAGTGCTACACGCTCCGTTTTGGCCCACGCTAGCCGAGTCGCGCCGTGCGTGGCTTCTTCACCGCTGGAATTGGGCGCATGGTGGCGCAATAGTTGAAAGATCGGACAAGCGATCGCGATCTTGCGTCCTTACAGCGCTGCGCCAACCGGGGCGAAAGTTCACAGACTGCATCGGAGGTGGAAATGTTGCTAGCCGTCATCGCCGCACTTGCTGTGTACCTCGCGATCGGTGCCGCCAGTTGCTTCCTAGGTCCGGCTGCGCGATGGCTGCGGAGAGCATTACGGCAGTTCGTCCGTGATGAATCGCCGTCTGTGTACTGGCTGGAGGAGTCTGTGGACGAGGGTGGCAGTCAGACCTCAGATAAGAACTCTGCGCCTCTGCCATGGCGGAAGTGGTTTTTCACAGCCTTGCTCACTGCGATTATCCTGATCGCGTGGCCATTGCTGCTTGTCGCGACCTTCAGAAGCGAGAACGCACATTCTTCAGGCAAAGCGGACTGGGAGCCCCCAACCGAACCCTCTCGCCGAGCTGCCGCCTACATCGCGCGCGCTGCGGAAGAGCCGACGAAGCGGATGTCCATCGAAGAGTTCCGATCCATCGGAGATGGCCTCTCGGCCTCGGACGCGTACCACATTCGGGAGGCCATGGAGAAACAGGGGCATCAAGTCTTGCTTGCGACTATGGGTGACGGACAGCTGATCCCAGTAACGTTCGCAGTGGCGCGCAATCTAGGCCAGCTCATCACGCTGACCCCGGATGGAGAGGGCGGTTGGGAGTTCGAAACCTCACCAGAGAGTTGGGACAATCTCGGAGGATGCTCCGGGCGCGCGCACATTGAAGACGGCGTCGTAGTTTCAGTATTTATTACCAACATGAACTGATAATCGATGGATTCGCTGGTAGGCAAGGTTTCGGGTCCCTGACCTGCCCCTACCCAGCCGTACCGCCCCGTCCTCGCGGATCTTCACTCGCAGGGCGTCGCAGAACACCACCGGGTACATCGGTTCCAGCGGCCGGGCCTGCCACGCGCCCACCTCGGCCATCACCTCGTCGGTGACCGCGCTGATGAACTCCGGTGACACCTCGACGGCATACATTTCGGCCAGATGCCCTTGGATCTCGCGCACCGACATGCCGCGGGCGTACATCGAAATGGTCCGGTCATCAAAGGCAGGTTGACCTGCCCCCACCCAGCCGTACCACTCGAAGCTAGGTAGAGTCCGTCACCCTGAGAGGACGGACATGCGCAAGAGTCGATTCACCACCGAGCAGATCATCGGGTTCATCAAGCAGGCCGAAGCGGGGATGGCCGTGACCGAGTTGGGTCGCCAGCACGGCTTCAGCCCCGCCAGCTTCTACGCCTGGCGAGCCAAGTACGGCGGGATGGAGGCGGAGGACGCCAAGCGCCTCAAGGAACTTGAGTTGGAGAACAGCCGGCTGAAGCGCCTGCTCGCCGAAGCACACCTGGACATCGAGGCGCTGAAGGTCGGCTTCGGGGTAAAACGCTAGCCC
>NZ_FNAG01000029.1 GCF_900101825.1 Aquimonas voraii | reverse complement strand
GTGGCCTCTCCCCGCAGGTCCGGTTGAGCACATAGTTAGGCGCCAGATGCCCCGCGGTGTAACAGAGCTTTGTAGTGACGAAGGCCTTCGAGCAAAACGTGATCCTCGACGTAGAACAATTCGGGGCAGGGTTCTTTGGGTTGGGAGGCAATGACCAGAAGCTGCCCAAGACGAAGATCGGGGTTAGAGCGCCAGATTGCGCCAAGCTCACCAAGTATCGGGTCAATTCGCGCTGGATCTCTCATATGGCACCTAACGCCGCGTGAAGCGGCCGCGGGCCGATGATATATCAGGAAACATCGAACTCTCTCCCCGCGGCCCGCTTGAACGCATAGTTAGATGGCACCTGCGCCGGGACTAGCGCTGGTGCTCCTGGGCTGCATGCCACTATCTTCCAGAACAGAAGTGAACGGCTCATCGAACTGAAAGAGTGTTCCGCCACGCATCTTGGCCCCATGGGACAGCTCCACATCTAGGGTAACCATTGCCAGCTGGAGAGCCTGCATGCTATCGCCCCCGTGGATCTGATGAGTGCGGGCTTCTCCGCCAAAAACCGTGACGCAAGCGCAGGTCCACTCCTCTGCTCCAACCTCAGTAGGCCGGCCGAGCGCAGCGACGACGGCCATGCTGCCCTTTGGTGTCCGGAGCTCGAGATGTCTTTCCGCAATCGTGTACACGAGGAGTGCCACCTAACGCCGTGTTAAGCGGCCTGCGGCCGGAAGCAATCGGTTCATTCGAAGCATGTCCCCGCAGGTCCGGTTGAACACATAGTTAGGTGACAACACCTGGGACAAGCTTGCTGCCTTCTGCGTCGAGAAGCTCCATGAGCTCAACTGCAGAGCGCGCAATTTCCTCCATTCTGGCGAGGTACTCCGGAATCCTCTCACCGCGTGAGAGGAACGGGGTCGCCTCCTCGTCGAAATCGTGGACCAACCAGTTGCGCTCATCTTGAAACGCCTTGACCTTCTCCCAAACAACTTCAGGAAGCGAATCCGATTCTTCTATGGCTCCAATGACATGCCCCATTGCCTTTGAGAGATGCTTCTCCATCTGCGCCTTGGCGTCTTCAAGGTTTACCTGCTTGCGGACGCGCGAGTGGGTGGCGAAGTATCCAGCGAGAGCATACTGGACCTTCTGCCCCAGCATCATAGCCAAGCCGACGCGCTCGCAAAGCTCGCTGAAGCCTTCGGGTTGCGGGGGAATATCCATGTCACCTAACGTCTGAGCTAAGCGGCCACATCAATCGCGAAGCGATTGATTGGTCCGCTTGAGCGAAATGTTAGGCCTCACGCCCCGCCCTCACAACGGCGGCAAGATCTGGGCGGCGAAGACATACGTAGTGATTGACTGCTGCTTTTGCTGCGACATAGGCCGCATCTCTTGCCGAACGAAATGAATCGCTGTTGTCCAGTGAGTCAGTGAAAAAAGTTTTCGGGGAATTCAGTTCATCGCTAATACGACGCACCAAATCCTCGCAGCGCGATGGCGGAGTTGTTTGTAGCAGCCTGGCGTAATGGCCCGCTGCGCTTATGGTTGTTGAATCTGAAGTCGCAGCTGCCAGGTTGCGCAACGCATCAGTCAGGTTGGAGAGCACGGTGTCGGTTTCAATTGCGGCCATGGTCGATGTGAGGCCTAACGCCTGAGTTGAGCCGCGCCGCGAAGCGGCGTCGGCTTGGACGAACTGTTGGGCCCGGTGTTGTTGTGGCTCACCACCCAGGCTGCCCGGCACAGTAAGTTTCCAAGTTCATTTCTTGTAGCCCTGCCTTGACGAGCAAGAAGTCGGCACATGCACCGGTGACGTCCTCGGGCTTCTGCAAGCTCTTCGCGAGCCCTCTGAGCAAAATAACCGACTCATCGGCTGGCCTCTCAGCCAAATACTTGTCAAAATCAGCCACTGCACCAGTGTAATTCTTGCGCATGTACTTGTTCATGCCGCTCTGCTTGAAGCGCTCGGCTGAGGCTGCCGCCGCCATCTCGCCGGCCAAAAATGACCAAAACAACATTCCAGCGATAAATGCAAATGCCGCACGTTTCACATAACCTCCTTTGAGACCGCCCAACGCCGCATTGAGCGGCCGATGGCCGGGAAAGTATCAGGAAACATCGAAGCCTGTCCCATCGGTCCGCTCTAATGCATAGTTAGCTTTCACCGCCGACCTCACTTTCGCAAACAGGGATTGAGCCCTCATTGAGAGTGCAGGAGAAGACCTCCATTGCGTCAGGGTCGACGTACTCTTGCCAAGCGGAGCGCCAGCGGCCTTCGCTCTCGAAGCAGACAGACGGCAGCTCCAGAACTACAGCATAAGTGCCCTTGAGAGTAGTTCGACTCATCAGAGCGAGGCCGGCAGCGTCGGTCGTACCCTCGACATAGGCACCTGCGCAATCGGGCTCGGAGTGGTAGCGCACGACCACACCAGAAACCGGCGCCCCTCCTCGAAACAAAGAAACACGCACCGTCTGTTCAAATGGCCGAGCTCCCTCACACCCCGCACAGGCGAAGACAGCGAGGACGAGAGGCGCAAAGAACCGACGAGAGACCATAGATGTGAAAGCTAACACCTGAGTTAAGCCGCGCCGCGAAGCGGCGTCGGCTTGGACGAATTGTTAGAGCCCGACCAGCGGAACTCCAAGAGCCCGCTAGGGACTACGGCTGACGCAAGAGCTGCTGCTGGCGCAACGAACTCAGCCACGGGCCCGGTGACGAAATTGGCTAGGACACGAGCGACCGGATCGCTGCCCACGAACCCAGTGGCGCAGGTGTAGGTGGACGAGAACTGCAGGAAGTCAGCTCCAATGACGCGCTGGATAAATGAGCTAAAGGCCTCCGTCTCAGCCACCTGGAGCACCAGCTCAAGCGGCATTGTTTGGTCGTCTGCGGCGCAGACAGACTCCCGCGTGACTGTGATCTCCTTCACCGCACTCTCCATGACACAGCTTGAGGGCTCTAACGATCGAGCTAAGCGGCAGCATCAATCGCGAAGCGATTGATCTGTCCGCTTGAGCGAGTAGTTAGGTGGAACTCTAGCGCCGGCGCGGCCCTACACATTGAAGAACGGGATTGCGAAGAAGCTGCAAGCGCCGAGGAAGAGAAAGACGGCAGACCAGCGTGCAACCATGAAAGTTGCCCACACAGAGATCGGCGCAGCGATGACTGACGCCGGGACAGGTCTCCAAGGGATGCAGTGCGAAAGCGAAAGCAGTCGAATGGCCTGTTGCGTATGGTGAGCTGCGATAGGAAGCGTGAATAGCTCCGATGAAAGTTGCTCGTCGCCCGATGCCTGGCCACGCAGGATTGCGACCGCCACGAGGTGCAGCGCGAAAGATGTTCCGAGAACCAAAAAAGCTGCATCCATGCCGACCACCTAACACCTGAGTTAATCCGCGTCGCGGAGCGACGTCGGATTGAATGAACTGTTAGGCGGCACGCCGGGATGGCCGCCAGAAGGCAATGCCCCATACAGCGCAGAGGGAGCCGAAGAGCAAGCCTGTAAAGGCACCGCCATGAACAGCGCCGCTAGACGATAAACCGGCTACGACGCCGATGATCCCGAGAGCCGGGCCGAGCCAAGAACCAAAGCCACGAGTATTCATGTCTGTCTCCATGGTGCAGGTTGTGAGAAGTTGGGAGTGCTGCCTAACGTTGGAGTTGAGCGGCAGCTTTTAGCTGGCTGCGCGAGGCATCATGGACCACTGCCTGGTGCAGCCAGCTAAAAGATGTCCGCTCGAACGACTGGTTAGACGAGGCCCACCGCGGAACGCACAACGATTGCCGGCAGCCGCCGAAACATGGGCGCCAAGCTGCTTGGCAGGCAGCATGGGCCGGCCGCTGGGGTGGAACCCGAAGCTTACCCGCGCATGCCTCAACTTTTGGAGAGCCGGCCGGAAGACAAACCGACCTCCGGCGCCTGTGCATGAAGCCACGCACCGCTCGGCCACTCGCACGCCAGCAACGTGACCCCGCGTGCGGAGATGAACTCACGCAGGCAGAAGCACGCGCTTCGCGCGCGCGAAACGCTGCCACAACCTGCGCGGCATGCCGACCAGCAACCTTCATCTTTAGCTCAGCGTGCGTCTAACACCTGAGTTAAGCCGCGCCGCGAAGCGGCGTCGGCTTGGACGAATTGTTAGCCTTCTGACGACAACGCACGCCGTTTCTTGCGGCTTTCAATGAGCGACGACCGATACTTCTCGTAACTCTTCACCGCGAGATTTACGCGCACCTGTTCTAGATTCTTGAAGTGACGATCGAAATCCCGTGCGAAAGTAGCGGGGCTAACAACAAGATCGTGTACGGCATCTGCTAGGTGCCCCAGCAATGAATACTTTAGCTGCAAGGACAGCAAGTTCTCTTTGTTGATGAGCTTGTACTTGTCCGGCTCGACTTCCGTTTCGAGATTGTTGAACGGATAGACCCACTGGCCATGGGCCAGTTTGTTACGAATCTCGATGATGATCCTAAGCTCACCTGCCAAGACACTATGCAACGCTTCGCGGCGCGCAGCGTGCGAGACCCCGAGCACCCGACTTGTTAGTTCGGCTTTCGGAACCTTATGGTGCTTACGGAACGCAAGATCTACCGTCTGCTGCCATTGATCCAACTGGGTCTTAGCAGAGGTGATGAGCTCTCGTTCGGCTTCTGTGAAGCCGCACTGCTCGTGCAACAACTTGCGTAGGCGGCATTCCGCCCACGCGCCCAGCAGGAACGCATATAGCCGAGTTAGTGACCGGAGACTTTGCTGTGGATCTTCGCGCGCTATCTCGGCTTTCGCGAGCCGAGCCACTTGCGTGATCGCACGTTCGAGCTCACGTAGATTCTCTACGTGATGCCTGTATATCTTGCTAGGCAGCCTAGCCGGAATCGTCACCGCCAAAGGTCACTCCTTGAATGGCCTTTGGCGGTGGGGATTCGAACCCCACAAATACTCTCCTTGCGGAGCGTGTTTCCCCTTACACCATCGCCCGATCCAATCGTATCGAAGTTCCGCACAGAAGGCTAACGCCTGAGTTAAGCCGCGTGCCGGAGGCACGTCGGCTTGAATGAAATGTTAGGCCGCAGCTTAGCAGCCAAGGTCCTTCTCTCTATCTATCCCCTCGAGACGGACAGCCGACAACGGCAGGTCGAAAGCTTCCGCTTGGAGAATCATGAGATTTAGTACCTCACGGTACGCCCGATAGCGGCCCGCCTCGTACTGCTTTTGCTCCGGTGCCGCGGCGTTATAGGCGCTCTCTGCGTCCGCCAGACGCTCACGAAGCAGTAACCCGAGATCTTGGAGATAGTTGTCTGCGAAATCTGTCATGCGGCCTAACTCAATGTAGACGTCAAAGTGACGTCTAATCTGTCGTATAACTCGGGCGTCACGCCGCCCGCCCTAAGCAATTTCCTACCCAAATCATGGGTTTGCTCCGATCCAGTGCGCTCGATCTGCCGCCTAATCTGGCCGTTCACGATCGCTCCCGCGCAAGCCCCATGGCAACCTACAGCAAGCCTCAGCCCTCTTCAATTCCCGGTCGCGATTCAGCGACGCCGGATCAGCTGACTCAGAAGACTGCGGCAGGGCAGCCGCCGCGTCTTCTCGATCAGGTTCGGGCTCGCCTGCGCCGGCTTGGGCGGGCCAAGCGGACCGAGCAGGTCTATGTGGGGTGGATCCGTCGATTCATCCTTGAAAATGGCAAGCGCCACCCGCGTGAGATGGGTGAGCCCGAGATCGAGGCGTTCCTTACGCGTCTGGCAGTGGAAGGCGGGGTCTCGGCCTCGACACAGAACCAGGCGCTGTCAGCCCTGCTGTTTCTGTATCGCGAAGTGTTGCAGCAGCCTTTGGACTGGCTGAACGGCATTCAGCGCGCCAGCAAGCCGCAGCGGCTTCCGGTGGTGCTCACGCGTGCCCAGGTGTCATCCGTGCTGGGGGAGTTGGTGGGCACGGCCTGGTTGATGGCTTCGCTGCTGTATGGCGGCGGTCTGCGCCTGATGGAGTGCGTGCGCTTGCGCGTCAAGGATGTCGACTTCGAGCGCCGCGAGCTGCTGGTGCGACAGGGCAAGGGCGGCAAGGATCGGCGAACCGTACTGCCCGCGGCCCTGGTCGAGCCCTTGCGTGCGCAGGTGGAGGAGGCGCTTCGCCTGCACCGGGGCGATCTTGCGCAAGGCTTTGGCGCTGTCTGGTTACCGGATGCCTTGGCCCGCAAGTACCCCAATGCGCCGCGTGAGCCAGGCTGGCAATGGGTGTTCCCTGCGCCCTCGCGCAGCGTCGATCCGCGCAGTGGCCGGGAGGGGCGACACCACATCGACGAGCGTCGCCTGCAGCGCGCGGTGCATCTGGCCGTGCGTCGCGCGGGGCTGACCGAGCCCGCCAGCTGCCACACCTTCCGCCACAGCTTCGCGACCCACCTGATCGAGGACGGCTACGACATCCGGACGGTGCAGGAGCTGCTGGGGCACAGCGACGTCAGCACCACGCAGATCTACACCCACGTGTTGAATCGCGGTGGGATGGCGGTGCGGAGTCCGCTGGATCGCGGGTGGGTTCTACCCCGATTCTGCGGACACTTTCAGGAAGGCTCATAGTGAGCTGAAGGAGTGTCCATGTCGAAGCGCAAGCGTTACACCGCGGAGTA
>NZ_FNAG01000037.1 GCF_900101825.1 Aquimonas voraii | reverse complement strand
TGACCTGCCCCCACCCAGCCGTACCACTCGAAGCTAGGTAGAGTCCGTCACCCTGAGAGGACGGACATGCGCAAGAGTCGATTCACCACCGAGCAGATCATCGGGTTCATCAAGCAGGCCGAAGCGGGGATGGCCGTGACCGAGTTGGGTCGCCAGCACGGCTTCAGCCCCGCCAGCTTCTACGCCTGGCGAGCCAAGTACGGCGGGATGGAGGCGGAGGACGCCAAGCGCCTCAAGGAACTTGAGTTGGAGAACAGCCGGCTGAAGCGCCTGCTCGCCGAAGCACACCTGGACATCGAGGCGCTGAAGGTCGGCTTCGGGGTAAAACGCTAGCCCCGCAACGCAAGCGCGAGGCGGTCCGTCGAATGCTCGCTGCCGGTTTGGTGAGCGAACGCCGGGCCTGCCGCCTTGCGGGGCTTTCTCGCGATGCCTTCCGCCACCCGCCGACGCAGACGTCGCACACGCAGGCGCTGTCCGCACGGATCATCGAACTGGCGCAGGCGCGCCGCAGGTTCGGCTACCGCCGTCTGCACGACCTGCTGCGCCCGGAGTTTCCGACCGTGAACCACAAGAAGGTCTATCGCCTGTACCGCGAGGCCAACCTCGCCGTGCGTCGCCGCAAGAAGGTCCGAAGGCCCGCCAGCGAGCGTCAATCGTTGTGCGCCGCCAGTTCCCCGAATGCGGTCTGGAGCATGGACTTCGTCAGCGACGCCTTGGCCAACGGCCGACGGCTGAAGTGCCTGACCGTGGTCGACGATTTCACTCGCGAGTGCGTCGACATCACCGTCGATCACGGCATCAGCGGCGCCTACGTGGTGCGCATCCTCGATCAGGCGGCGCGCTTCCGGGGCTACCCGAAGGCGGTTCGCACCGACAACGGCCCGGAGTTCACCAGTCGTGCCTTCATCGCGTGGGTGCAGCAGCACGGCGTCGACCACCAGCTGATCGAGCCGGGCAAGCCGATGCAGAACGGCTACATCGAGAGCTTCAACGGCAAGTTCCGGGACGAGTGCCTAAACGAGCACTGGTTCAGCTCGCTCGCCCAAGCCCGGCAGGTCATCGCCGAGTGGCGCCGTGACTACAACCAGGTCAGACCCCACAGCAGCTGCGGGCGCATCCCGCCCGCTGAGTTCGCAGCCCAACACCGGATCAACAACCAGAAGAACGAAGTACCCTTCAACCCCGGACTTTCCCAGTAACGGGTGGTATGGCTGCTGGGGGCACGTCA
>NZ_FNAG01000030.1 GCF_900101825.1 Aquimonas voraii | reverse complement strand
ACCGTGGCGGTGCAGGACAACGGTGGTACCGACAACGGCGGCGTCGACACCTCGGCCACCCAGACCTTCACCATCACGGTGACCGGCGTGAACGACGAGCCGAGCTTCACCGCGGTCAACCCGCCGGCGGTCGACGAGGACAGCGGCGCGCAGACGGTGCCCGCCTGGGCCAGCTTCAACCCGGGCCCGAACGAGTCCGGCCAGTCGGTGCAGGCCTACAGCGTGACCCTGGTCGGCAACCCGAGCCTGTTTGCCGTGCAGCCGAGCGTGGACGCCGCCGGTGACCTCAGCTACACGCCGGCCGCCAACGCCTCGGGCACCTCGACCTTCACCCTGCAGGTGCAGGACAACGGCGGCGTGGACAACGGCGGCGACGACACCTCGCAGCCGCAGACCTTCACCATCACGGTGGACGGCCTGAATGACGATCCGACCGCCGTCAACGATCTGCTGACCGTGCTGGAAGATGCGCCGGCCACGGTGGTTGACGTGCTCGCCAACGACACCGACATCGACGGTGACGATCTGACGGTGACCGCGGTCAGCGACCCGGCCAACGGCACGGCGACACTGGCGGCGGGCGTGGTCAGCTACCAGCCGGATGCCAATTTCTTTGGCAGCGACTCCTTCACCTACACGGTGTCGGATGGCAATGGCGGTACGGACACGGCGACGGTCAACGTGACGGTGACGGCGGTCAACGACGCGCCCAGCTTCACGGTGGGCCCGAACCAGACTCCGGCCATCGGTGCGGTGGGCTTGGTCACGGTGCCGGACTTCATCACCGGTATCAGCCCGGGCCCGGCCAACGAGGCGGGTCAGGAGGTCTGCTTCCTGGTCGATGACACCGATCCGAATGGCGTGGTCAGCTCGCTGGCGATCGCCTGCAACGGCACCCTGAGCTACACCCTGACCGGCAACGGCGGCGTGGTGACAGTGAGCGTGCAGGCGCGCGACAACGGCGGTACCGCCAACGGCGGCATCGACACCTCGGCCGCGCAGACCTTCACCATCACCGCGCAGGATCCGCGCGCCGATCTGTCCGTGGTCAAGACGGGCCGCTATGTCGCCGGCAACCTGGTGGTGTGGGAGCTCGACGTGCGCAACGCCGGCCCGAGCCCGGCCTTCGGTGCGGAGGTGCTGGACGCTCTGCCGACCTCGGTCAGCGGTGCCTCCTGGACCTGCACCGGCAGCCTGGGCGGCGTGTGCTCGCAGGCCAGCGGCAGCGGTGACGTGGATACGCTGGTCGACCTGCCGAACGGTGGCCGCGTGCTGATCACCATCACCGCGACCCTGGTCAACCCGAACGCGCCGACCGTGGTGAACACGGCGATGGTGATGGCCCCGGCCAACAACACCGACCCTGACATGGCCAACAACAGCAGCACGCTGGACCTGCAGGTGGCGCTGTTCGCCGACGGCTTCGAGGGCCCGCCCAACCTGGCGGGCAGCCTCAAGGCCCTGCCGAGCCTGCAGACCCTGAGCATCGATGGCGCCGCCATCGAGGCCCAGCTGCAGGGTGCCAAGGCCGTGCCGGTGGCGCGCTACAGCCTGGGGGACGACGCACTGGTCCTGCTGGCCCGCGAGGTCAACGGCCTGGTCGAAATCCGCCTGCTGCAGCGCGAGGGCAAGAACCTGTGGAGCGGCACGCGCTGGATGGAGCTGTGGCCGGGCGACAGCGTGCGCCTCGACTACAGCAAGGCCGGCAACGCCCTGCAGACCCACCTGGCGGTGGGCATGTAAGCCCACCCGCAAGCGTCAGCGACACACGGACGGGCCCGCGCAAGCGGGCCCGTCTGTTTTGGGGCCCATCGCGGATGGGGCCGCTCGGACCCGGCGCCCATCAAGTGCTGGCACCCCCGCGATTGACCGGGGAAGTCAGCGTGGGAGCGCGGCGCGAAAGTCAAAGAACTGTCGCTGCTGGCCGCTGAGCTCACGCCAGAGCCGGGCCACCGGGGCCGCGAATGCGGCTCTTCCGTCGCCGCGGGCGAATGTGACGCAGGCACGGAACTTGCCGGGTGAGGCCAGCCGTGCGCCCCGCGCGCGGAATGCCCAAGCAGACGGAAAGCAGGCCATGAGCTCACCCAACACCGCACTCTCTCGCGCTGACGCCGACACCGGCACAGCTCCGGCACGCAGAAGCGTTTCCGGATCGCGATCTTTCGGAGCCCTGGTGCTCCTGGTCCTCCTGCAGCTGATGCTGGCGCAGGGCGCTTGGGCGGCGGCGATGCTCAGTCCGTATGGGGCCACCTTGGGCAACATCACCGATACGGACGACAGCTTCGAATCCGTGTCGTTGACGGGTGTGTTTTCCAATGGCATCAACTTCGGCGGGACCAACTACACTTCGATGAGTGTCGGCAGCAACGGCTACGTCACCTTCGGTCACGACAACAATACCTACAGCCCGCTGGGCATCGCCGGCTACAGCTTGGGCCCCATCGTCGCGGTCCAGTTCGATGATCTGCACCCGGGGACCTGCGGCGACATCTACTACAACCAGAACGTCGCCGAGAACTACGTGGTGGTGACGTTCGACGCAGTGTGTCCGTTCTCGACGCCGACCTCGGCCGGTGCCGGCGCGAACACGATGCAGATCGTGCTGCGACGGATTGGAGCTGCCGGCTCGACCGATTTCTCGATCGAACTGCGCTACGGCACCCTTCAATGGGCGGGCTCCGGCAACAACGGCGGCGCCTTTCCCACCGCCGGCTGGTCATCCGGCAACGGCACTGCGTTTGGTGAAACCCCGTCATCTGGCACGTCCAGCTTCCTGAACTCGGTCAATCAATCGAACATTGGCCAGCCAGGCGTGTTCAGTTGGGACGTGACCGGCGGCGTGGTGCAGTCGCAGCCCACCGTCAACCAGACCACGGCGGCCAGCGGCATCACCGGCTCGACCGCGAACAGCGGCGGCAATGTCAGCAGTGACGGCGCTTCTACGGTCACCGAGCGCGGCGTGGTCTACAGCACCTCGCCGTCGCCGACCACGGCGAACTCCAAGGCCACCACTTCGGGCACCACCGGCAGCTTCTCGGTGACCCTGACCGGCCTCAGCCCGGGCACGACCTACTACGCGCGCGCCTACGCGATCAACGCGATCGGCACCGGCTACGGCCCGCAGGTCCAGTTCACCACGCTCAGCCAGACCGCGCCCACCGTCAGCAGCACCACCGCCGCCAGCGCGATCGCGGCCGACTCGGCCAGCAGCGGCGGCAACGTCAGCTCGGACGGCGGTGCCGCCATCACCCAGCGCGGCGTGGCCTATGCCACGACCACCAACCCCACCACCTCGAACAGCGTGGTGACGGCCGCCGGCACCACGGGCGCCTTCAGCAGCAGCCTCACCGGCCTGTCGCCGAACACGACCTACTACGCCCGCGCTTTCGCCACCAACGCGGTCGGCACCAGCTACGGCAACCAGATCAGCTTCACCACGCTGAAGTTCGATCAGACGATCAGCTTCAGCGACCCGGGCGTCCAGACCTACAGCGTGGGTGGCAGCTTCACCGCGAGCGCGACCGCCAGCTCCGGTCTGCCGGTGACCATCACCTCGGCGACCACCGGCACCTGCACGGTCAATGCGACCAGCCCGGCCACTGTCATGATCGTGGGGGCGGGCACCTGCACGCTCAATGCGAACCAGGGCGGCAACGGCAGCTACAACGCCGCACCGCAGGCGAGCCTTGGGGTCACCATCAACCCGGCGCCGACGGTGACCACCGTGCTGTCGACCAGCGTCGGCGCTGAAGCGCTGACCAACCAGGGCTTCAGCGTGGATGTGCAGGTTGCAGGCGCCGATCCCACAGGCGATGTGACCGTCTACGCTCGCCGCGCGGACAACGGCACGGTCGCCAGCTGTGTCGCCACGCTGGGCGCGCACAGCGCAGGCATTGCGAGCGGCAGCTGCAGCTTCCCGCCCTCGACGCTCAAGCCGCGCGATCTGGTCACCCAGCTGGTGGCCAGCTACCCCGGTGACCTTACGGATGCATCCAGCACCTCCTCCAGCTTCGCCTTCAACGTCGCCCGCGGCGATGTCGCGATCTCCAGCGTTGTGGTGGACACCTCGGGCGATCGTGATGCCGTGTCGGGCGAACCGATCACGGTCACAGTGAGCCTGGCCGCGGTGGGCCCGGCGCTCGGGCCGGTGACCGGCGACGGCATCGGTGCGCCCGACGTCACCATTGCCACCAGCGAGAGCGGCACGGGCTGCAGCATCGATTGGGACATGGCGACCAGCTGCAGCTTCGTGTTCACCGGCGTCAGCAACACCTCGCAGCTCCTGCGTGGGCTCGACGACGCTGATCCCAAGCTCGCTGCGGCGGCCAAGGCCGCGCTGCTGAAGACCCTCACGGTCAGCTACGCGCAGACTGTGGACTTCAATGCCTCCGGTCCCACGGCTGCGGATCCGGTCACCGTCAGCTCGGCGCCGACGGCCACCGTGCTTCTCGCTGAGTCCGAGTCGGGCAATCCGAACAGTGTGGCGGGCGAGGGCGTGCGCCTGAGCGCTACGGTCACCGCGCTCGCGCCGAGCGTGATCCCGCCGCGCGGCCGCGTGCGCTTCACCCGCGACAGCACGGTGCTGGGCACGGTCACGGTGAGCGCGGCGGCAGGCAACACGGCGACCGCGGAATTCATCGCCCCGGCGCGTCCGGTCGGTAGCGAGATCTACTACGCCTTCTTCCTGAGCAACGACGATTTCGTGGGTTCGGACGACGACGCCGAGCACACCACGGTCCAGGCCTCCACGGCGACGATGATCGATGCGGTGGTTCCGGCCACGC
>NZ_FNAG01000032.1 GCF_900101825.1 Aquimonas voraii | reverse complement strand
GCAGCCCAACACCGGATCAACAACCAGAAGAACGAAGTACCCTTCAACCCCGGACTTTCCCAGTAACGGGTGGTATGGCTGCTGGGGGCACGTCAAGGTCAAGCTGAGCAGTATTAGACGGTGACCATTGAGCGCTCTGGCCAGCCCTCTTTCGTGAGCCGGAGGCGCTGGTGCTGACCTCGCCCGAGGATGGATTCGACTACAACCGATACGTGTCGCCACCCCTTGGGGTGGAATTTGCTTTTCGAAATAACGATCGTTGTTGCCGGCGACATGGCAAGACCTAGAGTCAGTCCGATGGCACTCTGCGTGACATCTGTCACGCAGAGTGCCATGCAATTCTTGTTGACCTTGGAATTCCTGCGCATACAGTTCATGTCGGCCGCTGGAACTGAATGCAGATTTCCCAGCAGCGGACACCGAGCATCTACGGTTCCCGGCGGCCCCTTCAGACCGCACCGCAAACCGGAGAACGACCATGCTCAACGCGCCAACGATGATCCTCGCTTCCACCTTCTCGCCTTCCATGCTCCCCCGGGAAGGCTCGTCCTTTGGCGTGGCCTTCGAGCGTCTCTCCCTCTCCGAAATTCGCAAAGCACTCAGGGCCGGACTCTGGGCCTCTGCGGTTGGACGACCTGAAGTCGCCGACCACATGTCCAGGGCTTTGCAGATGCCTGTTCCGGTCGCCCGGCGGCGGGTGCAGCTTGCCGCCGACACGCGGCTTTTCGTCCTCAATCCCCGTCTTCGAACCGATCTTTGGGGCGAGTTGGATCGGGAACTGGACGACCTGCAGTTCCATTGCTTTGAGGTGCGCTCTGTATCAGACGGCACCGCTACCAACCGCAACGTCAAGGCGCCCACCATGAACCACGAGAATTTCGACGAGATCTTCTACCTCATCGGCAACGCAGGAGAGCGCTTGGTCCCATGCGTCATCACAAGCCGAAAATGTGGGGAGCGCGGCTACCACGTCATGCCTCCCGGCAAGGGCAACGACGTCAGTTCAGCCACCATCACCTTGGATCCGCGCGCTGTCGTCGAAGCCGTGGTGCTCCGTGGAATGTCGGTTCGCTGCAAGCCTGACACCGACGAGCGTGCTCCGCCGTCGGCGATCTCGCTCGGCAAGCGATCTGCGCCCCGCTATTGGCTGCGTCCCGATCTCCATGACTGGGTCAAGGGTGCACGCATCGCGCCCTCCACAGCCGCTTTTGCGTGATGGATACGGCACGTCGGCATGCAGTCATGGTTTCGGCTGGGGTGCATGCCGCGATCGAATCCATCCGTCATCGATATCGCGCGACGCACTACCGCGTAATCGAGGCGCTGCTGGCCGCAACTGCGGAGGATGCCGTGCATGCGGCGATGGAGCGCTCACGAGCCCGTCAGTCAGGCCATCGACCGAAAGGCGCGCGCCAAGCGCCGCAGAGAGCTCGAGGCCTTGATTCGTGGTCTGGGCAATGACGCCTTTCATCGCGTGATCAGCGTTCAGAAGCGTGAGGGAGACGAGCTGCCGCACGCTAACGCTTCCTGGCAGGGCTTTTCGGCTTCGCAGTTGCCGCCAAGCGATTGAGCAATTCGCTCCACGTCTCGCCCGGCTGCTTCAGCCGGGAGAGACGCTTCTTCGTCCGCAGGTCGACGCTGATCGAAGTCGCCTCCACGGGCGCCGACTCGCGTCTGGCGGCCTGCCGACGCCTCGCCAGGAATCGACGCCAGTGCGCCAGAAGAGGCTCGCCATCGATCTCCCGGCGCAGCATCCACTCCTTGGTCGCGAAGTCATCCGCGTAGAAGTAGCGATCAGCGCGGAAGCCCAAATCGCCATCGGCAGCGCGGCTCTTGAGCTCTTGAGCAAGCACGCCTTGCCCCATGGTCTCAAGTGCGTCTGCGAACTCAAGCAGCACGTCTGAATTCGATCGAATTCCCCAGCTCACTAGTCCTCCTTTGCCTTCCGGGGGTTCTACCCCGTCTCTGCGGACACTTTCAGGAAGGCTCATGGTGAGCTGAAGGAGTGTCCATGTCGAAGCGGAAGCGTTACACAGCGGAGTACAAGCGGGAGATCGTCGAGCTGGTGCGGCGATCGAAGTCGAGCTGCCGCCAGGTGGCTCTGGAGGTTGGGGTCAACCCGAACATGCTCACCCGCTGGGTTCGGGAGGCTGAGTCGGCTGGCGGGAAGGCTTTTCCCGGTGCCGGAACGCCGCGCGATGAGGAGTTGGCCCGCCTCAAGCGCGAGCTGTCGCGGATCGCCAAGGAACGGGATTTTTTAAGAGACGCGGCAGCGTACTTCGCGAAGCAATCACCGAACGGTACGCGGTGATTGATCGCTGCCGCAGCGACTATCCCGTCGGGATGATGTGCCGCT
>NZ_FNAG01000033.1 GCF_900101825.1 Aquimonas voraii | reverse complement strand
GCGCGCCTACGGCCGCGACGACTTTCGTGCGATGGTCAAAGCCAAGACCCAGCGCTTCGCCAGCGTTCGGCCGGCACATCGGCCGGCCAGATCAAAGAACGCGAGCGGGTAAGTGAACCTGACCCCGTTTTTTTCGTGCGATGGTCGAAGCCAAGACCCAGCGCTTCGCCAGCGTGCGGCCGGCACATCGGCCGGCCAAATCAAAGAACGCGACCGGGTAAGTGAACCTGACCCCGTTCTTGAGGCCTGAGGCGCCACGCTGCTACTTTTCTATGCCCGCCCCGGGCTCTCCCGCTCGCCCACCGCAACGGACACGGCAGCGTCGCACTCTCGCGGCCCCTCAACTTGACCATGACAGCGCCCACCCTTCCGATCGCCAATCCCTGCCGGCCCGCGCGCCTGCGAACACTCGCCCTGGCCGTACTCGCCCTGAACTCACTCAACCTGTCTGCGGCGCTGGCCAGCGCTGCCGAGGACGAGGACGCGCGCGAGGACCGGATCTGGGCGGTGGCGTCGGCATTGGCCACGGCGGACGCCGTACGCGAGCACTGTCCGACGCTGAAGGTGGACGACGGCGTCGAGTCACGCCTGATCGCCTCGACCGGATTGGACCGCACAGCGCTCACCGCCCATGAGAGCTACCAAGACCAGGCTGCTGCGGAAGCCTGGGTCCGCGACTACGCGGGCGACCGCACCTGGATGGCCTGCGATAACGCGATGTCGACGCACGAGGACATCGCTCCCGGACTGGTGACGCGTCGGCGCTGAGCAACTGGTCGTTGCGGTGCCCCGAGCCGGAAGCTGGGCCCACCGGGTCGCGTTGGACGGTTCGCCTTTGAGTTCTCCCCGCCATTGAAAATGAACCTGACCCCATTTCTTGGGCGTGGTGCTGATGGATCCGTGGCGGGACTGAGCGTGAGGATGTGTCAAAACAAGACCTGACCCCGGATTCCGAACACAACCGCGAGAACTCCCAAGACCCAAAAAACCCGTTCAATCAATTCGAGTCTCTGCTCTACAGTCTTTGCGCTCATGCGTAACTCCCGGCAGTTTCGATGAGAGTGAGATCGAGAAGGGTGGGCTCAACTTCACTTTCGAAAGGGGGGTAAGTGAACCTGACCCCGTTCTTGGTTGAACCTGACCTCCTTTTCGGCCGCTTTCCACCATCCCTCAGGGATCTTTGCCGATCGATACCCCCCAGACTTGGTCGGAACGCCTCGCTTGAAGTACTCCTCGCGAAACCTGAAAGGCGCCGTCATTGCTGCGCCCTCAAGCCAAGCCCTCTGATCCAGACTGTCCCAGCTGAACGGAAAAACGAAAGTAGGCTGCAGAAAGAGGCCCTGAGCTCCGAAATGAAGACCGAGAGTTGACTGCGGCTTATTCAAGTCGGGGAACTCACGCCATCGAAGCTTGAGTAAGAATGAGACCTCTATTGGCCCCAGCTGTTGCCGCGGCCATTGCTCGCAGAAGAAGAAAAGCTCGAGAGCGGCAGCAAGCTTATCGGGTTCAAGGAACCACTGAGCACCTGCACCTGATTCAGGTCCTAACCTCGCTCGCGCTTCTCTCAAGGCCTGCTCGGCGATTTGTCTCTCAGTCCGTTTGCTCGGGGCCCAGCAAAGGACCTCGATGATACTGGGAGCGTCGACGATGCAGTGAAGTGAGAGAAAGCTCTGCGTCTCCTGCCACGCGTCAGCCGCGTCACGAGCATTTGACTTGTGACCAAAGCCCGCTGACTTTGGTGGTCTGTACGCGAGAAGCTCCGACATCGCCATGACAGTTTACCGTTTGATGCGAGGGTTGCACGAGCAGCGTAAACCGTTAGCCATCCCCTCCATGGAAGAGCTAGGTCTCACCTTCAAGTCAGAGCACCCGTATCCGCCCTGACAGGCTTTTGGCACTCGATGAGTTCGGCAGTAGCTTTCCGAGAAGAATTGGAGAAGATTGGGGTGAGACTTACTTTTGAAAGCAGGTAAGTGAACCTGACCCCCTTTTCGAGTAGAAAGTGAACCTGACCCCCTTTTCGGCTGACCCCGCACCCCGTCCAGCAAGCGATCGGTGCAGACCACTATCGCGCCCTGCTCTCCGAGGCGATCAGCGACGAAGACCTGGCCGCGATCC
>NZ_FNAG01000034.1 GCF_900101825.1 Aquimonas voraii | reverse complement strand
GCCGACCACCGGGAGCCTGAGCAACGATGACGGTGTCTTCGCCATCAATGCATCTACAGGCGTCATTACCGTCGTCGGTGCCCTCGACTTCGAGACAACCCCCACGTACACCCGGGTGGTCGCGGTCACGGACAGCGGCAGCCCGAGGCTGGGCGATGCGGCCACCATCACGATCAACATCAATGACGTCAACGAAGCCCCGACCATCAGTGACATCGCCGACCAGACCATCGACGAAGACACCAGCACCGGTCCGCTGGCCTTCGTGATCGGTGATCAGGACACCGACGTCAATGACTTGACCGTGTCGGCAACTTCGTCCAACCAGGCGCTGGTGCCAGACGCCAACCTGTTGATCGCAGGCATGGGCGCGAATCGCACGATCGTAGCGACGCCGCTGGCCGACGCCTTTGGCGTCACGACGATCACGGTCACGGTCAACGACGGCAGCTCGAGCAGCAGCGACAGCTTCGTGCTCACGGTGACTCCGGTGAACGACCCCCCGCGCTTCGAGATCTTCCCCGCCGACATCGCCGCCCTGCCGGAAGACGCGGTCATCGCCGGTGCCGAGGCCTACGCGCTGCGTGCGGTGGATCCGGAAGGTGGCGTGCTGAGCTTCTCGATCACCTCGGGCAACCAGTACCTGCTGCCCAATGCCAACCTGGGTATCGGTGGTTCGGGCAATGACCGCACCATCTCCTTCACCCTGGCCACCGACAAGAACTCGGTGACCGCGGCGCAGGATTTCCAGAACGGCAGCATCACGGTGACCGTGATCGCCTTCGATCCGCAGGGCCTGAGTGCCGCCGAGGACTTCATCATCCAGTCGGTGACCGCGGTCAACGACGCCCCCACCTTCACGGCGGGCGGCGCGCAGAACGTGCTCGAGGATGCGGGCCTGCAGACGGTGAACTGGGCGAGCAACTTCCGCCCGGGTCCGAACACGGCGACCGATGAGTCCACGCAGACGGTGGCGGCCTACACGGTGACCCCGTTGCCGGGTGCCACGGTCAACTTCGTGAGCGGCCCCAGCATCAGCAACGCGGGCGTGCTGACCTACCAGACGGCGGAGAACGACTTCGGCAATGCCGCCTTCGAGGTGCGCGTGGTCGATACGGGTAGCGGCGTTGCGCCGAACACCAACCAGTCGGCGCCGCAGACCCTGTTCGTCAACGTGCAGGCGGTCAACGATCCGCCGGTGGCCTTTGACGACGCTGCGACCGTGCTGGAGGACGCCACGGCGACCCTGATCGACGTGCTGGCGAACGACACAGACGTCGAGAACGATCTGCTGAGCGTGGTTGCGGTGACCCAGCCGGCCAACGGCACGGTGAGCTTCACCGCATCGGGCGTGAGCTATACGCCGGACGGCGATTTCTTCGGTTCCGACAGCTTCACTTACACGGTGAGCGATGGTGACCTGAGTGATGTCGGCACGGTGACGATCACGGTGACGTCGGTCAATGACGCACCGAGCTTCACCCTGGCGGGCGATCAGACTGTGCTCGAGGATTCCGGTGCGGCGACGGTCAACGCCTTCCTGACCGACGCCTTGGCCGGTCCGCCCAACGAGTCCATGCAGGTGCTTGGAATCGCGGTCAGCAATGACAACACCGCGCTGTTCGCCGTGCAGCCGAGCATCGACCTGGGCACCGGCACGCTGAGCTTCTCGCCTGCCGCCGATGCCTTCGGCTCGGCCCTGGTCACGGTCACCGTCAGCGATGACGGCGGCACGGCCAACGGCGGCGTCGACTCCAGCACCCAGACCTTCACCATCACCGTGACCGGCGTGAATGACGCGCCGAGCTTCACCGCGGCGGACCCGGCGACGGTGCTGGAGGACGCGGGTGCGCAAACGGTCAGCGGCTGGGCCAGCTTCAATGCCGGCCCGGG
>NZ_FNAG01000038.1 GCF_900101825.1 Aquimonas voraii | reverse complement strand
GACGGCGGCACCGCCAACATGGGCGTGGACACGGTGACGCGGACGTTCGACGTGGTGGTGACCGAGGTCAACGACGCGCCGGTGGCGGTGGACGACACGCCGGCGGGCACGTACCTGGAGGACGCGGCGCAGTACGTCTTCACCGAGGCCTCGCTGCTGGCGAACGACAACGCGGGCCCGGAAGAGGGTAGCCAGACGATCACGATCGACAGCGTGGGTGCTGCCGTGGGTGGTTCGGTGAGCCTGAATGGTTCGAACGACGTGGTGTTCGTGCCGGCTGCTAACTTCAACGGCGCGGCGAGCTTCACCTACACCATCACCGACAACGGTACGACCAACGGCGCACCTGACGTCCTGACCGACACCGCGACGGTGAGCTTCGAGATCACCGCCGAGAACGATCCGCCGACCATCAGCGACGTTACCGACCGGACCATCGACGAGGACACCAACACCGGTACGATCGTGTTCACCGTCAATGACGTCGAAACCGCCGCTGCGGATCTGACGGTTACCGCGACCTCTGACAACCAGACGCTGGTGACGAACGCCAACCTGGTGCTGGCTGGATCGGGTGCGAATCGCACGCTGGTGGCGACGCCGGAGCAGGATGCGAATGGCTTCGCCACGATCACGCTGACGGTGACCGACGGCGACGCGACCGTGATCGACACCTTCTTGCTCACGGTCGACCCGGTGAACGACGCGCCGGTGGCACAGGACGACACCTTCAGCGTGGACGAGAACTCGCCCGCGCTCACGGTGGTTGGCACAGTGCAGGCGTCCGACGTCGACATGGATACGCTGAGCTTCGGCTTCGGTGGTTTCGCGACCGTAGCGGCGCCTGGCACGAACATCGGCGCCACCGACGGCGCTGGCATGGACGTTTCCACGCTGCTCTACAACCGCAACGCGGCAAGCGTGAGGCTGGCGCAGGACGCGTTCTTTGCCGCCATCGCCGCGCAGTGGTCAGGCACCGCCAGCTTCGCGACCTACAACGCGACCACGGGCGTGCTGACAATCACCAATACGTTCTGGGCCAGCCTACTGGTTGATCTCACGAACATTGGCGGGCCGTTCGCGGATCTCGGCCCAGGGCAGACCGCTTCGATGTCGGTGAACGACCTGACTG
>NZ_FNAG01000039.1 GCF_900101825.1 Aquimonas voraii | reverse complement strand
CAGCCCAACACCGGATCAACAACCAGAAGAACGAAGTACCCTTCAACCCCGGACTTTCCCAGTAACGGGTGGTATGGCTGCTGGGGGCACGTCACAGCTACCTGCGCACCCTGCTGATCCACGGCGCCCGATCGGCACTGCTGGCGGCGAAGCTCGCCCAGAAGCAGGGAAAACCGCTCGATCGAACCCAGGAGTGGGCCTTGGCACTGGCCGAACGCGCCGGCCACAACAAAGCCGCGGTGGCGCTGGCCAACAAGACCGTCCGACGGCTCTGGGCCGCGGATCGCCACGGCCAGGCCTTTGACCCGAACCACCTCAGCGCGCATCGCGCGCACTGAATCCACACCCCAGACAAACGAGCCCACCACTTCACGCGCTGCAACGCTTCAACCTGATGCCTGTGCGACGGTCCCCGAAGCAGCCAAGCCGATAGTGCTGGCACAGCGATTGAGGCTTGAACGAATGGCCCTGCTTCGCGGATTCCATCATGGCTCGGACGAAAACCGTCCAACAAAGCCGAATACACGAATGCAGCCGCTTGCCCAGGCGCAAGAAGAGCGGGTCAGCAGGAAGCAAAGTACAGCCGACTCGTCAGCGGTTGACAGGGGAGTCCATACACACACAGTTAGGTTTTGTTACTCGCAGCACCGTTGCGAAATAGCGAGAGACGATGGAAACCAATCGACGCAAGAACGCCCCAGACAGCACCGCTACCACACGCTAGCAAGATTGACGCATAAGCTGCAGTTCTGAAAGAACCTGAAAAAATTAGGGTCCGGCCCGAGGACTGCAGCTCCTGATAGCCAGAAAGACTCCAGGCTGTGAGAAGTGCAAACACAAATGCTCCTGACAGGCCGCCAAACACAGAGAGCCGTAGAGAGTTGTGGCGCCCCGCGCGCTTGAGACGGAACGCCCAAAAAACCACAAGCGCGCCATGTGCCAGCAGGACTGGAATTAGTACGAACGCCCCAAGGATCGCGAAAGGCAGCATGGCAATACCTAACGCCGTGCTAACCGGCCGCGGGCCGGAAGTGGTTGATGAAAACGTGGCCTCTCCCCGCAGGTCCGGTTGAGCACATAGTTAGGCGCCAGA